>NZ_CP038266.1:1276093-2552186 GCF_004564355.1 Microbacterium wangchenii | reverse complement strand
AGGAGTCCGGGCCGAACAGTGCCATGCCCGCGCCGATGAGGATGCGGCCCAGCGGCGGGTGCACGACGTAGCTGCCGGTGGCGGTGAAGATGTCGGTCTCGCCGGCGACGAACCTCGCGTCCGCGTCCGCGGGCCAGGTCGCCGGATAGCCGAGCACCCACTGGCTCCAGGAGTCCTTCACGTAATACGTCTCGTCGAAGACGATCGACTCCGGATGCCCCAGCCCTGCGAACCGAAGCACGCCGGCCAGGAGCGTCACGAGCAGCGGCGCGAGCCACGCGTACAGCCGCGATCGGGCGGGGTCGGCGTGCACCCGGGCGCGCCACCGCTCCAGCCGCGTCGAGACCGCTGCGGGCGGCGGATGCTCGGCGGTCGACGTCACGCGCCCAGCCTAAGCTGGGGCCGTGATCATCCTGGGTGCGACGCCGATCGGCAATCTCGGCGATGCGTCCCGGCGCCTCATCGAGGCGCTGTCCTCCGTCGAGGTGATCGCCGCGGAGGACACCCGCACGACCCAGCGGCTGCTCGCCGCCCTCGGAGTGGAGAACCGGCCGCGCCTGATCGCGCTGCACGACCACAACGAGAAGGAGCGCGCCGACGACCTCGTCGCCCTCGCGCGCGACCGCGACGTGCTCGTCCTCAGCGACGCCGGCATGCCGACCGTGAGCGACCCCGGGTACGGCCTGGTGTCGGCGGCGGCCCGTGCCGGGGTCACCGTGACCGCCCTCCCCGGCCCGAGCGCCGTGCTGATGGCCCTCGCCGTGTCGGGCCTTCCCACCGACCGATTCGCCTTCGAAGGCTTCCCGCCGCGCAAACCCGGCGAGCGGCGCGCCGCACTGGCCGCGCTCGCCTCCGAGCCGCGCACGCTGGTGTTCTTCGAGGCGCCCTCGCGCCTGGCCGCCACGCTCGACGACCTCGCGGCCGCGTTCGGCGCGGATCGCCCCGCCGCGGTGTGCCGCGAGCTGACGAAGCTGCACGAAGAGGTCGTCCGCGGGCCCCTCGGCGAGCTCGCCGAATGGGCACGGGGCGGCGTGCGCGGCGAGATCGCACTCGTGGTCGGCGGCGCCGCGCCGAGGGAGACGTCGTTCCCCGACGCCGTCGCGCAGGTGCTCGAGCTCAAGAGCGCCGGCGCGCGGCTGAAGGATGCCGCATCCGAAGTCGCCGCCCACACCGGCCACTCCTCCCGCGAGCTGTACCAGGCCGCGCTGACCTCCCGCACGTAGCGCCGGCGTCACACGGCCGATCGCGCGCACCGGCCCCCGTAGAATCCTCAGGTGAGCACCGGCCGATCCTTCTACATCACGACGCCGATCTACTACCCGAGCGACGTGCCCCACATCGGCCACGGATACACGACCGTGGCCGTGGACACCCTCGCGCGCTGGCACCGGCAGAGCGGCGACGACACGTGGATGCTCACCGGCACCGACGAGCACGGCCAGAAGATGCTGCGCGCGGCCGCCGCGAACGGCGTGACGCCGCAGCAGTGGGTCGACAAGCTCGTGAGCGAGTCGTGGTTCCCGCTGCTGGAGACCCTCGACGTCGCCAACGACGACTTCATCCGCACCACCCAGGAGCGCCACGAGCGCAACGTGCAGGTGTTCTTCCAGACGCTCTACGACGCCGGGTACATCTACGCCGGGGAGTACGAGGCGCTGTACTGCGTCGGTTGCGAGGAGTTCAAGCCGGAGTCGGAGATCGTCGACGGCACGGGAGCCTTCGAGGGCCTGAAGGTCTGCGTGATCCACTCCAAGCCGCTGGAGCTGCTGCAGGAGAAGAACTACTTCTTCAAGCTCAGCGAGTTCCAGGACAAGCTGCTCGAGCTGTACAAGAACGAGCCCGACTTCCTGCGCCCGGACTCGGCGCGCAACGAAGTGATCTCCTTCGTCAAGAACGGCCTGAAGGACCTCTCGATCTCGCGCTCGACGTTCGACTGGGGCATCCGGGTGCCGTGGGACGATTCGCACGTCATCTACGTGTGGGTCGACGCGCTGCTGAACTACGCCACCGCGGTGGGCTACGGCACCGATCCGGAGCAGTTCGCCCGGCGCTGGCCGGCGTACCACGTCGTGGGCAAGGACATCCTGCGCTTCCACGCCGTGATCTGGCCCGCGATGCTGATGGCGGCGGGCCTGGAGGTGCCGCGCGGCGTCTTCGCGCACGGCTGGCTGCTCGTGGGGGGCGAGAAGATGTCGAAGTCCAAGCTCACCGGCATCGCGCCCACCGAGATCACCGACGTGTTCGGCTCCGACGCCTACCGGTTCTACTTCCTCTCGGCCATCGCGTTCGGGCAGGACGGATCGTTCTCGTGGGAGGACCTCTCCGCCCGCTACCAGGCCGAGCTCGCCAACGGCTTCGGCAACCTCGCCTCGCGCACCGTGGCGATGATCGAGCGGTACTACGAGGGCATCGTCCCGCCGCCGGGGGAGTACACCGAGGCCGACCGCCGCATCCAGGCCGTCGTGGCCGATGCCGCGGCCGCCGCGGACGCGGCGATGGAGCGGTTCCGCATCGACGAGGCCATCCACGCCATCTGGACGATCGTGACGGAGCTGAACGGCTACATCACCGAGAACGAGCCGTGGGCCCTCGCGAAGGACGACGCACAGCGCACGCGCCTGGGTACGGTGCTCTACACCGCGGCGGAGGGCCTGCGCGCCCTCGCGGTGCTGCTGTCGCCGGTGATGCCGGAGGCGACGGAGAAGCTGTGGATCGCCCTCGGCGCGGCCGAGACGCTTGGACGTCTCCAGGACCAGCCGCTGCGCGAGGCCGGCGGATGGGGCGTCCTGCGCCCGGGCACGTCGGTCAACGGCCTGGCGCCGCTGTTCCCGCGCGTCGAGCAGACCGCCTGACCCCGCCGATGTCCGCGTCCCGCCCGCCTCTGCCCGCCGACCCCTCGCAGTACGTCCGCCAGCGCGAGAAGGGGACGCGCGAGGTGAGCTACCCCGAGCCCCCCGACGCACTCCCGGTCGCGGTGTACGACAACCACGCGCACCTCGAGATCGAAGACGGCGAGGCCGGGCTCTCCCTGGACGAACAGCTCGAGCGCGCCGTCGCCGTCGGCGTGCACGGGGTCGTGCAGGCAGGGGGCGATGTGGCGTCGTCGCGGTGGTCGGCGTGGGCCGCCGCATCCCACCCCCGTGTGCTCGCCGCCGTCGCGATCCACCCGAACGAGGCGCCGGCATATGCGGAGGCGGGGGAGCTGGACGCGGCGATCGCCGTCATCGACGAGCTGGCCGCGCAGCCGCGCGTCCGGGCGATCGGCGAGACGGGGCTGGACTTCTTCCGCACCGACGAGGCGGGGCTCCCGGCGCAGTTCCGCTCGTTCGAGGCGCACATCGCGCTGGCGAAGAAGCACGGGATCGCGATGCAGATCCACGATCGCGACGCCCACGACGCGGTGCTGGAGACGCTGGAGCGCGTGGGTGCGCCGGAGCGCACGGTGTTCCACTGCTTCTCCGGCGACGAGGCGATGGCGCGCATCGCCGCCGAGCGCGGGTACTACCTCTCCTTCGCCGGCAACGTGACGTTCAAGAATGCACAGAACCTGCGTGACGCCCTCGCGGTGACGCCGCGCGATCGCATCCTGGTGGAGACGGATGCTCCGTTCCTCACGCCCACGCCGCTGCGCGGGCGCCCCAACGCCCCGTACCTGATCCCGGTCACGGTGCGCTTCATGGCAGCCGAGATGGGCGTCGACCTCGACGAGTTCTGCGCGCAGCTGGCCGCGACCACCACCGCGGTCTACGGCTCGTTCGACTGATCCGGGCTCCCTCCGTCCGCGAGACTGCACGCCACCGGCGAGACCGCGGCATTATGTCGCGGTCTCGCCGGTGGGCTGCAGTCTCGCGGACCGGGGGCGGGGTCAGGCGAGGATGCGGGTGACCGCTTCGACCGCGGCGGCGCGCCTCGTGTCGGTGTCGGCGTGCGCGTCGGCCGCCAGGAGGCCGATCGGCGCGAGCTGCCAGGCCTGCGCGACGGCGTAGATGATGACGAGGAGATTCACCGCGCCGATGGCCGTCGGCGCCTGCGGCTGCACGGACTCGACCTTCGCGAGGTAGGTCTCGAGCGGCTCTGAGGCGGCGTCAGGCCTCTCGAGCTGAGCCCAGAGGCAGATGCGCAGCACCTCGGGGCGACGCTGATGGAAATCGAAGAGGTCGCCCACCCACCCCGGCAGATCGGACGGCTGAGGGGGCACCTCCTCCGCCATCCGCACGATCGCGTCCGACAGCGCCGCGTCGAAGAGCCCGCTCTTGTTGCCGAAGTACGCGTAGATCATGCGCACATTGCTCTCGGCTTCCTTCGCGATGCGCTCGACCCTGCCGCCCGAGTAGCCATGGGCTGCGAACTCCGCCACCGCGGCCGAGAGGATCCGCGCGCGAGTCGCGCTCGCGTCCCGCTGCCCCATGACCACTCCTTCCTTCCGTGCCGCCGCTTGCCGCGACCCCATCCCGCGTCTAGTGTATAAGTAAAGCGATACTTACTTAGGAGCAGGATGGAACCTCGAATCGAACGGGCCCTGGCGATCACCCCGGCTTCAGGCGCTCGCGAGCGCACGATCGACATCACCACGACCGGCGCGCGCACCGGCAGGCCGCGGCGCATCGAGGTGTGGTTCTACCGGGTCGGCGGGCGCATCTACCTCTCCACCACGCCGGCGCGCCGCAGCTGGTACGCGAACATCGTGGCGAACCCCGCCTTCGTGTTCCATCTCAAGAACGGGGTGCGGGCTGATCTGCCGGCAGTGGGCACTCCGGTGCTCGATCCCGCCCGACGGGAGGCCGTGTTCACCGCGATCATCGCCGACCTCAACCAGCCCTGGAACCCGGCCGGCATCCCGCAGCCGGTCGCATCGCTCGACGAATGGATGCAAGGGAGTCCGCTCGTCAGCGTGGAGTTCCCGGAAGGCGACTCCGAATGACCGAGAACCTCCCTCGAATCGCCGTCGTCACCGGGGGCAACCGGGGCCTCGGCCGAGCAACCGCCCGCGCCCTCGCTCAGCGGGGGCTCGCCGTGGTCCTCACCTACCGGGGCGATGCCGACGAGGCATCCGGCGCCGTGGAGGACATCCGCGCCGAGAGCGGCGAGGCCATCGCTGCGCGTCTCGACCTGGCGGATGTCGCTTCCTTCGCCGATTTCACGGCCTCGCTGCGGCGCGATATCGACGAACGGTGGGGGCGTTCCGGCATCGACGTGCTGGTGAACAACGCCGGGATCGGGCTGTTCGGCCGACTCGAAGACGCCACCGTGGCGGATTTCGACGCCGTCATCGGAACGAACCTGCGCGGCACGTTCTTCCTCATCCAGGCACTGGCACCCCACATCGGCGAGGGCGGTCGCATCATCAACGTATCCACCTCCCTCACCCGCCACGTCAGCCCCGGAACCTCGCTCTACGCGGCGTCGAAGACGGCGGTGGAGGCTCTCACCCGGAGCCTGGCCGTGGAGCTCGGACCCCGCGGCATCCGCATCAACAGCATCGCCCCCGGCCCGACGGCCACCGACTTCAACGGCGGCGCCATGCGGGACGACCCCGAACTGCGCAGCAGCCTGGCGGCCCACACCGCGCTCGGTCGCGTGGGCCGGCCCGATGAGATCGCCGATGCCATCGCGGCCCTCGCCGCCAGCGAGCTGCGCTGGATGACGGCCGAACGCATCGAGGTCTCCGGCGGGACCCTGCTCTAGCATCCGGCCGTCCCGGCCCGCCGGCGTCCTCTCCGCGACACTGCACGCCACCGGCGAGACCGCGGCATTATGTCGCGGTCTCGCCGGTGCGCTGCAGTCTCGCGGACCAGGGGTGGGGCCGGCTCGCGGCTCAGCCCTTCGCGGGCTTGGGCTTCTGCACGAACAGGGTCTCGGTCTGCTCGAGTTCCATGCCCTTGGTCTCGGGGATCTTCCACCACACGTACAGGAACGACAGCGCCGCGAAGAAGGCGTACATGCCGTAGGTGAGCGGCAGCGACCAGCCCGACATCGGCGGGAACGACACGGTGATCGCGAAGTTCGCCAGCCACTGCGCGGCGGCGGCCACGCCCAGCGCCTTGCCGCGGATGCGGCTGGGGAAGATCTCGCCCAGCAGCACCCACACGAGCGGGCCCCAGGAGGCGCCGAATCCGACGACGAACAGGTTCGCCGCCACCAGCGCGATGGGCCCCCACGCGCCCGGCAGGGAGACGTCCTCGCCCGACCCCTCTGCGAACGAGAAGGCCAGGGCCATCGTGCCCAGCGACAGGGTCATGATGACCGAGCCGGTCATCAGGATCGGCTTGCGTCCCACGCGGTCGACGAGCCAGATCGCGATGAGGGTCACCAGCACGTTCGTCACCGACGTGATGACGCTCACCAGCAGCGCGTTGCTCTCGTCGAACCCGACCGCCTTCCACAGCGTCGTGGAGTAGTAGAAGATCACGTTGATCCCGACGAACTGCTGGAACACCGAGAGGATGATGCCGATCCACACGATCGGCTGCAGGCCCAGCGACTTGCCGCGCAGACTCACGCCCGAATTGGCGCGGTCGGACTCGATCGCATGCGTGAGCTCGTTCATCGTCTTGTCGAGGTCGGCCGGTGGCACCAGGCGGGAGAAGATCTCCTTCGCCTCGTCGAAGCGGCCCTTCGCGATGAGATAGCGCGGTGACTCCGGCACCAGGAACGCCAGGATGCCGTACACCGCCGCCGGCACGACGCCGACGAGGAACATCCATCGCCACGCCTCCATGCCCAGCCACAACTGCTGCGATGCGCCGCCGGCGGCGTTCGCCAACAGGGCGTCGGAGAGGAGCGCCGCGAAGATGCCGAGCGTGATCGCCAGCTGCTGCAGCGACGCGAGGCTGCCGCGGATCTGCCGCGGCGCGATCTCGGCGATGTAGGCGGGCGCGACGACCGAGGCGATGCCGATGCCCAGGCCACCGATGACGCGCCACACGATGAGATCGGGGACGCTGAAAGTCAGTCCCGACCCGACGGAGGAGACCAGGAACAGCACCGCGCCGAGCATCATGACCTTCAGCCGCCCGAAGCGATCGGACAGTGCGCCGGCGAGGATCGCGCCCGCCACACAGCCCAGCAGCGCGACGGCGACGACGAGCCCGGTGAGGAAGTCGGAAAGCCCGAAGTTGCCCTCGATGGAGTCCACGGCGCCGTTGATGACCGAGGAGTCGAATCCGAACAGGAACCCGCCCACGGCGGCGGCCACGGACAGTCCCACCGCGCGGCGCCCGAAGGGGCTGCGCATCGAGAAGGCGTCTGCCGGGATGGTGCCGGTTTTGCTCATGGGGGCCACCGTATACCTCGCGCCCTCGTCGCGGATGAGGCCTTGCATCGGCGGCTGGCTACAGTGAAGGGATGCCCATCTCCCTCCTCGGCGCGACCGAGATCCGCCGCCTCGCCGCGGACCTGGACGTCGTTCCCACCAAGAAGCTGGGCCAGAACTTCGTCGTCGACGCCAACACCGTCCGCAAGATCGTGCAGGTGGCCGCCCTCACGCCGCAGGATCGGGTCGTGGAGATCGGCCCGGGCCTCGGATCGCTGACCCTCGCGGTGCTCGAGCAGGGTGCGGAGGTCGTGGCCGTGGAGATCGACTCCCGTCTCGCCGAGCGCCTGCCGGCCACGGCACGCGAGCACGGCGTGACCGACGGGGCGCTCACCGTCGTGTGCGCCGACGCCCTGCGCATCACCGAGCTCCCCGGCGAACCGGACGTGCTCGTGGCCAATCTGCCGTACAACGTCTCGGTGCCGGTGCTGCTGCACTTCCTGGAGACGTTCCCGGCTCTCACGCGGGGGGTCGTCATGGTGCAGGCCGAGGTGGGGGAGCGCCTGGCCGCCCCGCCCGGATCGAAGGTGTACGGCTCGCCCAGCGCCAAGGCGGCCTGGTACGGACCGTGGCGGCTGGCCGGAACGGTGTCGCGTCACGTCTTCTGGCCGGTGCCGAACGTCGACTCGGTGCTGGTGGCCTTCTCCCGCGACGCCCGGCCGCGCGGCACCGAGGAGGAGCGTCGCCGCACCTTCGCGATCGTGGATGCGGCGTTCCAGCAGCGCCGCAAGATGCTGCGGCAGGCCCTCGCCGCGGTGCTGGGGGGCTCGTCGGCGGCCGCATCCGCGGTGCTGGAGAGCGCCGGGGTGGCGCCGACGGCGCGCGGGGAGGAGCTGTCGATCGACGACTTCCTCCGCGTCGCGCGCGCGATGGCGGCCAGCGGCGCTTCCTGACGCGTTCACGGCGCGTTCCCCGCCCGTTACCGGCCCGCTCCCGAAACATGCCGGTAACATTTGACGCGGAACGCAAGAGCCGAACACCAGATCGCCGCACCCGCCGGCGCGAAGGGGAGTCATGCGGTACGCCGAGTACCCGAAAGCCGAACGCATCCTGCTCCATCTCAGTGACACGCACGTGCGTGCCCTCGGATCACGTCTGTACGACGCGATCGACAGCGAGGCCTCCCTCGCCCGGGCGCTCACGGCGATCGAAGCCTCCGGGGTCCGCCCCGACGCGCTGGTGTTCACCGGCGACCTGGCCGATCACGGCGAGGGCGAGGCGTACGCGCGGGTGCGGGAGCTGGTCGAACCGCTCGCCGCACGCCTGGGCGCGAAGGTCATCTGGGTGATGGGCAACCACGATGACCGCACGGCCTTCCGGGCGCAGCTGATGCCGGGCGACGAATCGGACCCGACCGCCCCCGTGGACCGTGTGGACGAGGTGGACGGACTGCGGATCGTCACGCTGGACACCACGGTGCCCGGCTCCCACCACGGGGAGGTCTCCGACGCGCAACTGCGGTGGCTGGCCGACGTGCTCGCCACCCCCGCCCCGCACGGCACGATCCTGGCGCTGCACCATCCTCCGGTGCCCAGCGTGCTGGACCTCGCCGCGACCGTGGAGCTGCGCGACCAGGCGCGGCTGGCACGCGTGCTGCGGGGCACCGACGTGCGCGCCATCATCGGCGGCCACCTGCACTACTCCACGTTCGCCACCTTCGCCGGCATCCCCGTGTCGGTCGCGTCGGCCACGTGCTACACGCAGGATCTGACCGTGCCGGTGGGCGGCACGCGTCCGCACGACGCGGCACAGGGGTTCAACCTCATCCACGTGTACGACCACACGATCGTGCACTCGGTCGTGCCGCTGGTGGATGCGCCGCCGCTGCAGTACGTCGACGCCGCCGCCTCCGCGGTGCGCCTGCGCGAGGCGGGCATCGAAGTGCCCACCTCCTCGGCCGACCTCAGCCGGACAGCGCCGCCGACCGCTCCGCTGCCGGTCCTGCGCTGACGTCGGGGTGCTCCCACGGCGCGCGCACCGGGAAGGCCCGCTCCAGGCACGAGCGCAGGGCGCGCACCCGCATCTCCTCCGGGATCTCGGGCACGCTGCCGTCGTTGAGGCAGAACATGTCGGTGTCGCGTCGCGTGACGAGCCGCTCCATGGTGCGCAGGGAGTCCAGCTGCGTGGTCTGCACGTACTGCACGCGCGGCTCGCGCGTGACCACGGCCCGCCCCGTCAGCAGCGCGTAGTAGTGGTACAGGCTGTTGGTGACGGAGATGTCGGTGGCGGCGCGGAAGCGGTTGGCCGCGGTGCGGGCATAGTCCGCGGCGAACTCGCGCTCCAGCTCAGCGGCGACCGAGCGCCGCATCGGTACGGCGCAGTGCTCCAGGTCGTGCGTGATCACACGCCCGAAACGCTCCTGCAGCAGCGCACGGTTCACCCGCAGGCCGTTGTCGTGCCCTGATCGCCCCGGATGCGGCGCGCCCGTGCCGATGCGCACGCCGCTCTCCACGAAACGGCTGACGCCCCCGGCGCTGAAGAACAGCTCCGGGGTCACGGGGCGGCCGAAGAACATGTCGTCGTTGCTGTAGAGGAAGTGCTCTGCCAGCCCCTCGATGCGGTGCAGCTGCGCCTCGACGGCGTGGGAGTTGTGCGTGGGCAGCACGGCGGTGTCGGCGAAGAACTCCTCGCTGCGCACGAGGGTCACGTTCGGGTGCTCGGCGAGCCAGGCAGGCCGCGGGGAGTCGGTCGCGATGAAGATCCGTCGCACCCACGGCGCGTACATGTGGACGCTGCGCAGTGCGTAGCGCAGTTCGTCGATCTGGCGGAACCGGGCGGGCGAGTCGTCGCCGTCGCCCACGACGTAGCCGTCCATCTGGGCGGCGCGCTGACGCTGGAACTCCGTCGACGATCCGTCCACCCACGAGAAGACCATGTCGATGTCGACGCGGACCTCGTCGGGGTGCGGGTCGAACATGCCGGCCAGCGTCCGCCACGAGCGGCCGTAGCGCTCGGTGCGCACGAAAGCGACGTCTTCGCGCGGCGTCACGCGCCGGGTGAGGACGGTGGGGCGGGGCGCCTCCACGAGGGTGTCGCCGAACCGCCAGAACTCCAGCCGCGGAGCAAGCGAGGAGCCGTAACGGTAGGCGCCGTTGGTGCTCGTGCGCGGCCGGAACACCGCGTACGAGGCGAGGGCGTCGGCTTCCACGACCACTCCGTGCATCGGCACCGGGTCGGCCCCGCGGCCCTTGAGGTAGAAGGGCTCGCCGGGGCGCGCGGATCGCAGCGCCGCCAGTGCCGCCGGAGCCGTGCGGGCGTCCGCGACGAGCTTGGGGCGCCGGTTGCTGTCGCGGACCAGGAGCACGTCGATCCCGGCCGCCTCCAGGGCGTCGGCGACGTCGAGGAGGTCCTGCGACAGCGCCTCGGCGGGGGATACCTCGTCGGTGACGAGGTGGAGCACGCCGTCGAGGAGGCGAACGTCCTCGCGGGCGAGCAGAGCCCGCCACGGATCGATTTCAGTGGGGAGGGGAACGAATCGACGCACTGGGCTCTCCTTCCGAGAACATTCAGGGGCGGGCTCCTCCGCGGACGCGGAGTGGGCCCACGGTAGATCAGTCCCGTTACGACCGGGTTTCACCGAGGGGTCGTTCGTTCCGGGGGTGCGCGCTAGGGTCGGAGGGTGACCGACCGACCGCGCTTCCGCCCGGACGTCTCCGACCTCCATCGCCCCTACGCCGCTGCCGGGGATCGCTATGCGACGACCGACTACCGACAGGTGGGTACGTCTGGAGTGTACCTCCCGCCGGTGTCCCTCGGATTGTGGTGGAACTTCGGCGACAACATCCCCTTCGACCGCCAGCGCGAGCTGCTGCGGCACGCCTTCGATCGGGGGGTCACGCACTTCGATCTGGCGAACAATTACGGCCCGCCCTACGGCTCCGCCGAGACGAACTTCGGCCGGGCGATGCGCGAAGATCTGCACCCGTACCGCGACGAGCTGATCGTGTCGTCCAAGGCCGGGTGGGACATGTGGCCGGGCCCGTACGGCGACCTCGGATCGCGCAAGTACATCCTCGCCAGCGCCGAGCAGTCGCTGCGCCGCATGGGCCTGGACTACGTCGACATCTTCTACTCGCACCGTCCAGACCCCGTCACCCCCATCGAGGAGACGATCGGGGCACTGGACACGCTCGTGCGCCAGGGGAAGGCCCGGTACGTCGGGATCTCCCAGTACGACGAGAAGCAGACCGCCGTGGCGGCGGCGGTGGCTCGGTCGCTCGGGACGCCGCTGATCATCCATCAGCCGTCGTACTCGATCGTGAACCGCTGGGTCGAGGACGGACTGACCGGCGTCCTCGCGCAGGAGGGGATGGGGGCGATCGCCTTCACCCCCCTTGCCCAGGGGGTCCTCACCGACAAGTACCTCGGCGACGGCCGTGCCCAGCGCGCCCAGCGCCGCTCCTCCCTCCCGGACGCGCCCCTCCCGCACGCGGCGGTCTCGGCGCTGCGCGGGCTCAACCTGATCGCCAAGGAGCGCGGTCAGACGCTCGCGCAGATGTCGATCCAGTGGGTGCTGCGGGAGCCGACCGTGGCCTCCGCGCTGATCGGCGCCTCCCGCGTCGAGCAGCTGGACGACAACCTCGCCGCCGTGAACGGGCCGGCATTCGACACCGAAGAGCTGGAGCGCATCGACGCGCTGGCCGACACGATCGATCTCGATCGCTGGGCGGAATCGGCCCGGTGAGCCTGGCCACCCCCAGCGACGCCGTCCACGTCCGCGCGCCCGGGAAGATCAACGTCTTCCTCGAAGTCGGCGACGTCCAGGACGACGGATACCACGAGGTCGCCACGGCCTACCAGGCCGTGTCGATCTACGAGGAGCTGTGGGCCAGCCCCGCCGACGGCATCACCGTCGCGGTCTCCGGCGCCATCGACCTGGACGAGGTTCCCACCGACGACCGCAATCTCGCCGTCCGCGCGGCGCGCCTCCTCGCGCACGCCACCGGAGTGCGGGAGGGTGTGCACCTGGAGATCCGCAAGTCGGTGCCGGTGGCCGGCGGCATGGGCGGCGGATCGGCGGATGCGGCGGCCGCCCTGGTCGCATGCGACGCGCTGTGGGAGACCGGGCTCTCCACCGCCGAGCTGCTGCGCCTGGCCGCGCGCCTGGGCGCCGACGTGCCCTTCGCCCTGCTGGGCGGCACCGCGGTGGGAACCGGACGCGGCGACGAGGTGAGCTCCGCCCTGGCCAGGGGTCGCTTCGACTGGGTGCTGGTTCCGAGTGACGAGGGGATGTCCACCCCGGTGGTGTACCGGGAGCTGGACGCGCATCGCGAGCGCCACCTCGCCGACATCGGGCGGGCGCCGCGCCGCCCGGCGGTGGACCCCGGCGTGCTGCACGCGCTGCGCCAGGGAGATGCGGGCATGCTGGCCGCCTCGTTGCGCAACGACCTGCAGGCGCCTGCGCTGCACCTGCGCCCCGACCTGGCCGCCGTGCTGGAGACGGGGGAGCGCAGCGGAGCGCTGGCGGGCATCGTGTCCGGCTCCGGCCCCACCCTGGCTTTCCTGGCACCCGACGAGGCCGCCGCGCTGGATCTGCGCGTGAGCCTGTCGGGGGCCGGCCTGCACGCGATGCACGTGCACGGTCCGGTGCCAGGGGCGCGCCTCATCTGAGCGGCGGGAATTTACCGTGCCCGCGCGGCGCTGACAACACGAGAGTGCGTCACGCGCCACGTCGGAGACCTCGGGTAGCGTGACGCCCATCCCACCGCCGGCGACGGCGCCCTGTGCAGGAGGAAGACATGAAAGCAGTGCTCGACGGCACGGTGATCGCCGAAGCCGACCGGCAGGACCTCATCTCGATCGAGGGCAATTGGTACTTCCCGCCGGACAGCGTCCGCGCCGGCGTCCTCTCCGACAGCCCCACCCCGTACACGTGTCCGTGGAAGGGCGCCTGCCAGTACTACACCGTGGCGGCGGGGGATCGTGAACTCACCGACCGGGCATGGGCCTACCCCGACCCCTACCCGACCGCGATCGAACGCGTCGGCAAAGACTTCTCCGGCTATGTCGCCTTCTGGAAGGAGGTCGAGGTCGTCGAATGACGCCTCGCCTCTCATGATCGAGTTCTCGCACGTGTCGAAGGTCTTCCCCGACGGCACGCACGCCGTGGAGGACTTCAGTCTCGTTCTCCCCTCGCGCCGCACCACGGTGCTGGTCGGCTCGTCGGGATGCGGCAAGACGACCCTGCTGCGCATGATCAACCGCATGGTCGACCCGACCTCGGGCACCGTCTCGATCGACGAGGAGGACGTCGCCGGACGCGAGCCGGTGCGCCTGCGGCGCCAGATCGGCTACGTCATGCAGAACTCCGGCCTCCTGCCCCACTTCACCGTGGCGGAGAACATCGCGACCGTGCCGGTGCTGGAGGGCGTGAAGCGAGCCGAGGCCCGCGCCCGGGCGCTGGAGCTGATGGACACCGTCGGACTGGACCGCGCCATGGCCGACCGGTATCCCGGCCAGCTCTCCGGCGGACAGCAGCAGCGCGTGGGCGTTGCCCGCGGGCTCGCCGCCGATCCGAACATCCTGCTCATGGACGAGCCTTTCGGGGCGGTGGATCCCATCGTCCGCGCCGAGTTGCAGCAGGAGCTGCTGCGCCTGCAGCGGGAGATCGGCAAGACGATCGTGTTCGTCACGCACGACGTGGATGAGGCCTTCCTCCTCGGCGACCAGGTGGTGCTGCTGGAGAAGGGCGCCCGCATCGCGCAGCAGGGGACGCCGGAGGAGATCCTCGCCGACCCGACAGCCGGATTCGTCGCCGACTTCATCGGCGCCGAGCGGGGGAAGCGGGCCCTGCGGCTGCAGCGCACCCCGACCGGCACGATCGTCGTCGACGGCGACGGCCGCACGCAGGGGTCGCTCGTGGAGGAGTCGCCGGGGTGACCTGGGTCTGGAACAACCTCGACCTGATCGGCGAGCTGACCCTGGTGCACCTGCGGCAGAGCGTCGTCGCGATCGCGGCCGGGTTCATCCTGTCGGTGCCCCTCGGCTGGCTCGCCTTCCGCTTCCGCCTGCTGCGCGGCGGGATCATCAGCATCACGGGCCTGCTGTACACGATCCCCTCGCTCGCGCTGCTCATCCTCCTGCCCGCGCTGTTCGGATACCGCGCGACCAGCGAGCTGAACCTGCTGGTGGCGCTGACGATCTACGCCGTGGCGATCCTGGTGCGCTCGGTGGCCGACGGTCTCGACTCCGTCGACGCCGCGGTGCGCGCATCCGCCACCGCCGTCGGATTCGGAGCGTTCCGGCGGTTCTGGGGCGTGGAGTTCCCCTTGGCGGGGCCGGTCGTGCTGGCCGGCCTCCGTGTCGCGGCGGTGTCCACGATCTCCCTGGCCACAGTCGGCGCGCTGGTGGGGGTCACCAACCTCGGCTACCTCTTCACCAACGGCCTGGGGCGGCGCATCCTCAGCGAAGTGTTCGCCGGGATCGTCGCCGTCGTCGTGGTCGCCCTCGTCGTCGACGTCCTGCTGGTGCTGGCGGGCCGTCTGCTCATGCCGTGGTCGCGGCGCACCGCCACGACCCGCCCCGCCCCGTCCGCGGTCGCTGCTCGGAGGACGGCATGAATCTCTTCCTCGACGCGCTCGCGTGGATCTTCTCGCCCGATCGCCTCACCGGCAGCTACTCGCTCCCGACCCTGTTCGGACAGCAGCTGGGGTACACCGCGGTGTCGGTGCTCCTCGCCGCGGTCATCGCCGTGCCCGCGGGGTGGGCGATCGGTCACACCGGCAAGGGCCGCGAGATCGCTCTCGCGGTGTCGGGGGCGGCTCGCGCGGTGCCCTCCTTCGGGCTCCTCATCCTCCTGGTGCTGCTGCTGGGTGTCGTCCACCGCGTTGAGGCGGCCGTGATCACGTTCGTGCTGCTGGCCGTGCCGCCGCTGCTGGCCGGAGCCTTCACGGGTTTCGAGGCCATCGACCGCCGCGTCATCGACGCGGCGCGGGCGGTGGGGATGACCGAGTGGCAGATCCTGTGGCGGGTCGAGGTGCCGTTGGGCCTGCCGCTGCTCGTGGGCGGACTGCGCTCGGCGGTGCTGCAGGTGGTGGCCACCGTCACGATCGCCGCCTACGTGAACCTCGGCGGCCTGGGCTATCCGATCATCCAGGGCATCCCGCTCCAGCGGTTCGACCAGGTGCTCGGGGCGGCGCTGCTCGTGGCCCTCCTGGCGCTCGCGCTCGATCTGGCACTCGGACTGCTGCAGCGCGCCGTCGTCCCGGCCGGACAGCGTACCGTCACAGCCCGCTCCGTGGTGGGCGGTTCCCCTGCGCGGCCGGTTCCGGCATCCTGAAAAACCCCCACAGAGAGAGAAACACCATGTCCACAGCGAAGCACTCGCGCCTCGGCGCCCTCCTCGCCGCCGGCACCGTCAGCACCCTCCTCCTGGCGGGATGCGCATCGAGCAACCCGCTCGAAGACGACAATCCCGCCGGTGGGGAGAGCAGCCGCGAGAACGACGACACCACCATCGTCGTCGGTTCGCAGGAGTACTACTCCAACGAGATCATCGCGGAGATCTACGCGCAGGCCCTCGAAGACGCCGGATTCGACGTCGAACGCCAATTCAACATCGGCCAGCGCGACGCGTACATGCCGGCCATCGAGGACGGCGACATCACCGTGTTCCCGGAGTACACCGGCAACCTGCTGGAGTACTTCGACCCTTCGGCGACGGCGACCGCGCCGGATGAGGTGTACGCCGCACTGCAGGAGGCCCTGCCCGAGGGGCTCACGGTCCTCGAGTACGCCCCGGCGAGCGATCAGGACACCTACACCGTCACGACCGAGTTCGCGGAACAGTACGGCCTGACGACCATCGCCGACCTGGCGGAGGTGGACGTCCCCCTCACGATCGGCGCGGCACCGGAGTTCGAGGAGCGTCCGTACGGACCGGCAGGGGCGAAGGAGGTCTACGGCGTGGACGTGGCCTTCTCCGCGACCGGCCCCACCACGCTCGAGGACCTGCTGGCTGGCACGGTCAACATCGCTGACATCTACACCGCCGACCCCGCGTTCGAGACCGAGGAGATCGTCGCGCTGGAGGACCCGGAGAACCTGATCCTCGCCTCCAACGTCGTGCCGCTCGTGCAGGCCGATGTCTCCGACGAGATCGCCGACGTGCTCAACGCCGTCAGCGCCGCTCTGACCCCCGAGGCACTCGTGGCGCTCAACGTGCAGAGCACCGTCGACCAGGAGTCCTCCGAAGACATCGCCGAGGCGTGGCTGGAGGAGAACGGCCTGAACTGACCCGTCGGGGCGGGCCGGCGACGGCCCGCCCCGCACTCACCGCACGCGCCGGTCGGGGTACACGTCGCGGATGTGCGCGAGGAAGTGCCGGCCGATGCTCTCGGCCTCGACCAGCCCGCGGTGCGCGGAGGGCGGCACGGCGAAGTACTCGTAGACGTCGCCGCTGGTGAACTCGATCTCCAGGACGGCGGTCGCAGGGTCGTATCCGACCGACGCGATCGCGCCGGATCGCACGCGGGTTCGCCTCATGGAGGCCACGCTACGCCCGCCCGCCTAGGCTGGGAGGGACATGGCGCATCTTCTCGGGGCCGAAGCCCTGCACCTGGAATACCCCACCACCGTCGTCTTCGACTCCGTCTCACTCGGCGTGAACGAAGGCGACCGCATCGGGATCGTGGGTCGCAACGGCGACGGCAAATCCAGCCTGCTGGCGATGCTGGCCGGGCGCGCGCAACCCGACTCCGGCCGTGTGACGGTACGGGGCGGGGTGCGCATCGGCGTGCTGGATCAGGCCGACGTCCTCGACGACGACGACACCGTGGGACACGCGGTCGTCGGCGACCTCGCCGATCACGAGTGGGCGGGCGACCCCCGCGTGCGCGATGTCATCGCGGGCCTGCTGACCGACCTGGCGTGGGATGCGCCCCTGGGCACCCTCTCGGGCGGCCAGCGCCGGCGCGTCGCGCTGGCGCGTCTGCTCGTCGGCGACTGGGACGTGCTGTTCCTGGACGAGCCGACGAACCACCTCGACGTCGAGGGCATCACGTGGCTCGCCGAGCACCTCAAGCGGCGCTGGCCGGCGGGGTCGGGAGGCCTCCTGGTCGTCACGCACGACCGGTGGTTCCTCGATGAGGTCTGCACCGTCACGTGGGAGGTGCACGACCGCATCGTCGAGGCCTTCGAAGGCGGATATGCCGCCTACATCCTGCAGCGGGTCGAACGCGACCGCCAGGCCGCCTCCATCGAGGCGCGTCGCCAGAACCTCGCCCGCAAGGAGCTCGCGTGGCTGCGCCGCGGCGCTCCGGCGCGGACGGCGAAGCCGAAGTTCCGCATCGACGCGGCCAACGCGCTCATCGCGGACGTGCCGGAGATCCGCGACCCCGTCGCGCTGCAGTCCCTCGCCGTCTCGCGCCTGGGCAAGGACGTCGTCGACCTGCTCGATGTCTCGGTCGCGTACGACGACCGAGAGGTGCTGCGCGGGGTCGAGTGGCGCATCGCGCCGGGGGAGCGCACCGGCATCCTCGGCGTCAACGGCGCGGGAAAATCCACCCTCCTGGGGCTCATCGACGGCACGGTGCATCCGACGGCCGGGCGGGTCAAGCGCGGCAAGACCGTGCGCGTGGCGACCCTCACGCAGCGCCTGGACGAGCTGGAGGATCACCTCGACGATCCCGTGCGGGTCGTTGTCGCGGGCCTGCGCACCAGCTACACGTTCGGCGCCGGGTCCAAGGCGCAGGAGCTCACGCCCGGACAGCTGCTGGAGCGCCTCGGATTCTCCAGCGCGCAGCTGTCCACCCCGGTCCGAGATCTCTCCGGAGGCCAGAAGCGCCGCCTGCAGCTGCTCATGATCCTCCTGGACCAGCCGAACGTGCTGATCCTGGACGAGCCGACCAACGACCTCGACACCGACATGCTCGCCGCGATGGAGGACCTCCTGGACTCGTGGCCGGGCACGCTTCTCGTGGTCTCGCACGACCGGTACTTCCTGGAGCGGGTGACCGATCAGCAGTACGCGATCTTCGATGGGCACCTCCGTCACCTGCCCGGCGGCGTGGAGGAGTACCTGCGGCTGCGCCGGACGCAGCCCGATACCGCCGCGCGATCGGCCGCCGGCCCCGTCGCGGCCGCCCCTGGACTCTCCGGCGCCGACCTGCGTGCCGCGCAGAAGGAGGTCGCCGCCCTCGAGCGGCGCATCGGCAAGCTGGAGAAGGACATCGGCTCCGCCCGCATGGCGCTGGCCGAGCACGATCAGGCCGACTACGCGGGCCTGGCCGCCGAGATGCAGCGCATCGCGGCGATGGAGGCGGAGCGCGACGATCTCGAGACCCGCTGGTACGAGCTGGGCGAAGCGCTCGGCTGATCCCCCCCCAGAACGGGCGGCCTCGGGCGTGGCCGGGGCGGGGTCGGGTCAGGCGTCGAAGCCGAGGCTGAGCTTGCGCAGCAGGTTGGCCAGGCGCTCGCGGTCGCTGCGGGAGAGGCTGTCGAGCAGGATCGCCTCGGCATCCACGAGGCGCGTGATCGCGGCATCCACGCGGGTTCGTCCGTCCGGGGTCAGGGTCACCAGGACGCTGCGGCCATCGGCGGGGTCGGCCTCGCGGCGCACGAGGCGGCGGCCGACCAGGCGGTCGATGCGGTTGGTCATCGTGCCGCTGGAGACGAGGGTCTGCTGCAGGAGCTGCTTGGGGCTCAGCTGGAATGGCTCGCCTGCGCGCCGCAGGGCCGAGAGCACGTCCCACTCCCACGGTTCGAGCTCGCTGCGGCGGAAGGCCTCCTTGCGGGCGCGGTCGAGGTGGCGGGAGAGCCGGTCGACGCGGGAGAGGACCTCCAGCGGAGAGAAGTCCAGGTCGGGTCGCTGCCGGATCCACGCATCGACGATGCGGTCGACCTCGTCGCTCTCCTGGCTCACCGTCCCATTATGGCCAGCACCGGGCCGATCTCCCGGCGCGGGGGATGGCAGACTGGAAGGCGCCCTCGCATCACGCGGCGGCGGTCCGCTGTGGTGTAACGGCAGCACGACAGCCTTTGGAGCTGTGAGGTTCAGGTTCGAATCCTGGCGGCGGAGCATGACGAATGATCTGGCCATCGTGATCCTCGCCGCCGGTCAAGGCACGCGCATGCGCTCGCGCCTGCCCAAGGTGCTCCATCCCCTCGGCGGGCGGCCGCTCGTGGGGCACGTGCTGGACACCGCTGCTGCCCTGGATCCCGTGCGGATCGAGGTGGTCGTCCGCCATGACCGCGACCGCGTCGTGGAGACCGTCAACGACCTCGCCCCCGGCGTGCACGTCGTCGACCAGGACGAGATCCCCGGCACCGGCCGGGCCGTGCAGGTGGCGCTGGACGACCTCGGCGACTTCGCCGGCGACGTCCTCGTGCTCAGCGGCGACGTGCCGCTGCTGGAGACCTCCACCCTCGCCGACCTCCTCGCCACCCACCGGGCGTCGGGGGCGGCGGCGACCATCCTCAGCGCGCGCGTGGACGACCCCACCGGCTACGGCCGCATCATCCGCGACTCCCACGGCGACGTGCAGCGCATCGTCGAGCAGAAGGACGCCAGCGACGACGAGGCCGCCGTGGCGGAGATCAACGTCGGCGTCTACGTCTTCCAGGCCCCCGCGCTGCGCAGCCACCTCGACCTCGTGGGCACGGCGAACGCGCAGGGCGAGCGCTACCTGACCGACGTCGTGGGACTGCTGCGCGACTCCCGGCTGCTGGTGGCCGCCGCCCTCGCCCCCGATGCCACCGCGGCGCTCGGCGTGAACGATCGCGTGCAGCTGGCCGAGGCGGCGCGCATCCTCAACGCCCGGACGGTCCGTCGCTGGCAGCTGGAGGGCGTGAGCGTGCAGGATCCGGCCACGACGTGGATCGACGTGGACGCCACCCTCGCTCCGGATGTGACGGTCCTGCCCAACACGCACATCCTGGGCGCAACGACCATCGCCGCCGGCGCCACGGTGGGGCCGGACACGAGCCTGGTGGACTGCGAAGTGGGGGAGGACGCCGTCGTCCGGCGCACCGACGCGACCCTCGCCGTCATCGGCGCGCGCACGAACGTCGGCCCGTTCGCGTTCCTCCGCCCCAACACCACGCTGGCCGAGGGCGGCAAGATCGGCACCTTCGTCGAGACGAAGAACTCCTCGATCGGGGAGGGCAGCAAGGTGCCGCACCTGTCCTACATCGGCGACACCACCATCGGGCGCGGCGTGAACCTGGGTGCCGGTGCGATCACGGCGAACTACGACGATCTGACCAAGCACCGCACCGAGATCGGCGACGAGGTGCACACCGGCTCGCACAACGTGTTCGTGGCGCCGGTTAGGATCGAAGCAGGTGCCAAGACCGGGGCCGGCGCGGTGATCCGCAAGAACGTTCCCCCCGGCGCCCTGGCACTGAGCGTGGCCCCCCAGCGCAACGTCGAGGGGTGGGTCGAAAAGAACCGACCGGGCACGGGCGCGGCATCCGCCGCAGCTCACGCCCGGGCTGCACAGGAAGCTGGCGATGGGTCGCAAGAAGAACACGGTTGATCTCGATCGGGTCAACGGCATCGCCCCCGGCCTGGTGGCCAAGACGAAGAAGCGTCTCGTCGTCGCCGCCGGTCGCTCCCACCGCGAGCTGGCGGCCCAGGTCGCCGCGCAGCTCGGCACGGAGCTCGCCCCCACCGAGCACCGCACCTTCGCGTCGGGGGAGATCTACACGCGCTTCGAGGTGTCCATCCGCGGATGCGACGTCTTCGTCATCCAGTCCTTCGGCCCGCCGGTCAACGAGTGGCTCATGGAGCTGCTCATCATGCTGGACGCCCTCAAGCGCGCGTCGGCCAAGCGCATCACCGTCGTGGCGCCGTACTTCCCGTACTCCCGGCAGGACAAGAAGGGCCGCGGCCGCGAGCCGATCAGCGCGCGCCTGATCACCGACCTGCTCACCACCGCCGGCGCCGACCGCATCATGAGCGTCGATCTGCACGCCGCGCAGATCCAGGGCTTCTTCGACGGACCCGTGGACCACCTCTTCGCCAAGCCGGTGCTGCTGGAGTACTTCCGTGAGCACCTGAGCGAAGAGGACCGCGAGACGCTCACGGTCGTCTCGCCCGATATGGGCCGCGTGCGCGTGGCCGACACGTGGTCGGACAGCCTGGGCGCGCCGCTGGCGATCATCCACAAGCGGCGCGATCCGAAGGTCGCGAACCAGGTCACGGTGCACGAGATCGTCGGTGAGGTCTCCGGCCGCACGTGCCTGCTGGTGGACGACATGATCGACACCGGCGGCACGATCGTCAAGGCGGCGCAGGCGCTGAAGGAGGCCGGCGCGCGCAAGGTCATCGTCGCCGCCACCCACGCGATCTTCAGCCCGCCCGCCATCGAGCGGCTGCAGGACGTCGCGATCGACCAGGTCGTGGTCACCGACACGGTGCCGATCCCCGCCGACGAACGGTTCGAGGGCCTCACCGTGCTGTCCATCGCGCCGCTGCTGGCGCGCGCGATCCGCGAGGTCTTCGAAGACGGCTCGGTCACCAGCATGTTCGGCGGCGAGGCCTGACCCCCGCGTGAAGGAGAACCCCATGCTCCACCCCAGCGCTCCACCCCGCCCCGTCCGTGTCGGTGCTGCCCTCGCCGGGGTCGTGGGCCTGGCCGGCCTGTCCGGTTGCGCCAGTTCCGGCGCGCAGGCCGGCGCGCCGTCGGAGGACATCGCCTACACCGACGGCACCTACACGGCCGAGGGCTCGTATCGCACCCCCGAGACGACCGAGACCATCGAGGTCACGATCACCCTGGCCGATGACGTCATCACCGCCGTGGAGGTGGTCGGTGACCCGCAGGCGCCGCAGTCGGTGCAGTACCAGGGGCGCTTCATCGGCGGCATCTCGGATGAGGTCGTCGGCCGCGACATCGACGAGATCTCGGTGAGCCGAGTGGCGGGCTCCTCGCTCACCAGCGGCGGATTCAACGACGCCCTCGAGACCATCAAGGCAGAGGCCGCGGCCTGAGCCGATGCGGCCGGCACCGCGCGCGGTCTGGACGTTCGACGCGATCGGCACGCTCTGGTCGGTGGAGACCGCTGAGCCGCTTCCGCCCGAGGTGCGCTCGCGGGTCGAGGGGATCGTGGATGCGTTCGACCGGACCTGGTCGCGCTTCCGCCCCGACTCCCTCGTGAGCGTCCTGGCCGGCTCGGGCGGCACGGTGCCCCTTCCGCCCGATGCTCCGGCGATGCTCGAGGTCTACACCGCACTGGACACCGCCACCGGCGGGGGCGTCAACCCGCTCGTCGGCGACGCGCTCGCGCGTCTCGGCTACGGCGCGGGATACCGCCTGTCCGCCGCCGCAAGCCCGGTGCCCGCTCCGGCCGACTGGCGCCGCAGCCTGACGTGGGAGGACGGCCGGCTCGCCCTCGATGCTCCGGCGATGATCGACGTGGGCGCCGTGGGGAAGGGGCGCCTCGTCGACCTCGTGCTGGCCGCCGTGCAGGAATCCGGCGCGGCCGACGTGCTCGTGGATGCGTCCGGCGACCTCGCCGTCCGCGGCGCCGCGCACCGCATCGGGTTGGAGCATCCGTTCGACCCCCGTCGCGCGATCGGCGTGATCGAGGTCGCCGACGCCGCCCTGTGCGCCTCCGGCGTCACCCGGCGCGCGTGGGGGCAGGGGCTCCATCACGTCCTGGACGCCCGGACCGGAGCGCCCGTGCGCGCCTACGCCGCCACGTGGGCGGTCGCCGGCACCGCACTGCACGCCGACGCGCTGGCCACCGCCCTGTTCTTCGAGGGCGGGCCGGAGCTGGCCGCCGCGTGGGGCGCGCAGTGGGTGCGGATGCGCACCGACGGCCGCGTGGAGTGGTCGCCCGGATGTACGGCAGAGTTGTTCTCGTGATCGGTGCACTGACCGCGGGGTGGACGCGCGTGTTCGGCGTCCTCGGCCGCCTCTCCAGCTACCGCCTCGTGCTGCTGTCGCTGGCCGCCCTCGCCGCCATCGCCGTCGTGCTCTCCCTCGTGGGCCTGGTGGGCCCCGGCCCGCTCGAGCTCATCGTCACCGCGATCGTGCTCGGCGCCGTCTGCGTCGTCGTCGACCTCGCGCTGCACCGGATGCTGCGGGTGCCGCTGCGGGTGGAATCCTCCCTCATCACCGCCGCGATCCTGCTGTTCGTGCTGTTCCCGACGGTGGATCCCGCGGGCCTGGCCGGCATCGCGGGAGCCGGTGCCGTGGCCTCCCTGTCGAAATACGTGCTCGCCTGGCGCGGGCGCCACGTCTTCAACCCCGCCGCGGTGGGCGCGGCGGCGCTCACCCTCGTCGGCGTCGCCGTGCCGGCGCTGGGCGCCTCGGCATGGTGGGTGGGGACTCCCGCGATGGCCGTCCCGGTGCTCGTGCTGGGGGTGGCGGTGCTGTGGCGCACCGAGAAGCTGCGCATGGTCGCGGGGTTCTGGGTCATCGCGGTGGGGGTGGCGTTCTTGCGGGCGGTGGCCCTGGATTCCGCCGCCGGTGTCGAGGTGGACGCGCTCGCCATCCTCACGCAAGTGGCGCTGTCGTCGCCGTACCTGTTCCTGGGCGCCTTCATGCTGTCCGAACCGCTCACGATGCCCCCGCGCCGCTGGCAGCAGTTCGCCGTCGCGGCGCTCGTCGGCGTGCTCGCGGGCTGGCCGATCGATGTGGGGGCGATCACGCTCGGGCAGGAGTTCGCCCTCCTGGCGGGCAACCTCCTCGCGTTCGCCTTCACGTGGCGCGCGGCCGTCCGGCTCGTCCTGGAAGGACGGCGGGAGGTGACACCGACGGTGCGCGAGCTGACCTTCCGCACCCGGCGTCCCTTCGCCTTCCGGCCGGGGCAGTACCTCGAACTGGCAGTGCCGCACCGGCGCCCGGATGCGCGCGGCACACGGCGGGAGTTCTCCATCGCCTCCGCCCCGGAGGAGATGCCCGTCGTGCGGATCGCCTTCAAGGAGGGCTCCAAATCCAGCTACAAGCGGGCCCTCGCCGCTGTGCCGCCCGGTGCCACCCTCCCGGTGACGGGCGTGTGGGGCGATTTCCTTCTGCCCACCCGGACCACGGCGCCGCTGCTGCTGGTGGCCGCCGGGATCGGGGTGACGCCGTTCGTGTCGCAGCTGCGCCACGTCGTGACCACCGAGCAGGACCGTGACATCGTGCTCGTCTACGTCGTCTCGGATGCTTCGGAGCTGGCGTATCGCGATGAGATCGAGCGCTCCGGGATCCCGGTGGTGGTGTACTCGCGCGACGCGCCCGCCGACCTGCCGGCGCACTGGCGCTGGGCCGGCCGCGGCGTGCGGGTGGACGCGGACGGGCTCCTGCGGATGGTGCCCGACATCACCGCGCGCCACGCCTACATCTCCGGCCCGCCGGCACTGCTGGCCGATCTGGCACCGGCGCTGGAGCGTGCCCGCTCGCTCACGACCGACGCGTTCTCGGGGTACTGAGCCCTCACGCGGAGCCGGCGTGCCGCAACGGCAGGCGCACCTCGAAGGTGGTGTCGCCCGGCGTGCTGCGAACGCCGATGGTGCCGTCGTGCGCCGCAACGATCGCCCGCGCGATCGACAGCCCCAAGCCGGTGCCGCCGGTCTGACGTGCGCGGGACACGTCGCCGCGCGAGAACCGCTCGAACAGCCGGTCGGCCACGGCCGGATCGACACCGGGCCCGTCGTCGTGCACGCTGAGCACGCCCTCCTCGCCCTCCCGGCGCACCGATACCGTCACGACCGTGCCGGCGGGCGTGTGCGTGCGCGCATTGGCCAGCAGGTTGTCGGCGACCTGGCGAAGGCGCGCGGCGTCGCCGGCCAGCGTGACGGGTTCGTCGTCGACGTCCAGCACCCAGCGGTGGGCGGGCCCCGCCGGACGGGCGTCCTCGACGGCTTCGATGGCGAGCCGGGTGAGGTCGACCTCGTCGTAGACCAGCTCGGTTCCCTCGTCCAGTCGGGCCAGCAGCAGCAGGTCCTCCACGAGCGCGGTCATCCGCAGTGATTGCGCCTGGATCCGCTCCAGCGCCGCCTGGATGCCGGGGGTCAGCGACGGGTCGCGCAGGGACAGTTCCGAGTACCCGCGGATGGAGGTGAGGGGCGTGCGCAGTTCGTGGCTCGCGTCGGCGACGAAGCTGCGCATCAGCTCCTCGTTGCGCTGGCGGGCCGTGAGCGAGGCATCCACGTGGTCGAGCAGGGTGTTCAAGGCTGCGCCGACCTGCCCGATCTCGGTGCTCTCGTCCGCCTGATCGGCCGGCACCCGTTCGGTGATCGACACGTCGCCGGAGTCCATGCGCACCTTCGCCACACGCGTGGCGGTGTCGGCGACGGCGCGCAGCGGGCCGAGCCCGATCCGGATGACGACGGCGATGATCGCCGAGAGCAGCAGCAGGCCGCCGGTGGTGACGATGACGACGGTCGCGAGGATCTGCGACAGCGTGCCGGTGATCTCCGTCAGCGGCAGGCCGATGATCGCGAGCACCTGGCGGCCCTCCAACGTGGCCACCCGGTAGTCGCCCAGGGCGGCCAGCTCGACGGTGTAGGACGTGGCCCCGCCCACCGACTCGAGGATGTCGGAGATCTGCGACCGGTCCAGCACGCGAACGGTGCCGTCGTCGACGTACGCGCCGGTGGTGCCGCCGCCCGCTGTCCGCGTGACCAGCAGCGTGCCGTCGCCGAAGCGGCCGGTGGTCAGCACTTCCTGGGCCGTGCTCTGCGGGTTCAGCCGCACGTCCTCCGCGGCCTTGCGCACGTTCGTGTCGAGGTTCTCCTGCAGCACCTGGCCGAGGATCGCGGCCGTGGACAGCGCGATGATCGCGAGGATGACCGCGACCATCCCGATGATCGCGGTCATCAACCGCGCCTGCAGGCTCCAGGTGTGGTAGCTCGGGAGGCGGTTCCGGGGCCCCGTCACTGCGGCGCTTTGATCATGTAGCCGACGCCGCGCACAGTGTGGATGAGGGGTTCGCGCCCCTGGTCGATCTTCTTGCGCAGGTAGGAGATGTAGAGCTCGACGACGCTGGAGCGACCGCCGAAGTCGTAGTTCCACACGCGGTCGAGGATCTGCGCCTTGGACACCACTCGCCGCTGGTTGCGCATGAGATAGCGCAGCAGCTCGAACTCGGTCGCGGTGAGCTCGATCTCGTCGTCGCCGCGGAAGACCTCATGGCTGTCCTCGTTCAGCGACAGATCGGCCACGCGCAGGATCGGCTCGGCGTCTCCCGCGGTCGCCGTCCCGGCGCGTCGCATGAGCCCGCGCAGCCGGGCCACGACCTCCTCAAGGCTGAACGGCTTGGTGACGTAGTCGTCGCCGCCGGCGGTGAGGCCGGCGACGCGATCGGCCACGGCATCCTTGGCGGTCAGGAACAGCACCGGCACGTCGTTGCCCGAGTGGCGCAGGCGCTGCAGCACCGACATGCCGTCGAGGTCGGGCATCATGATGTCCAGCACCATGGCATCGGGCGCGAAGTCGCGGGCGGCCTGCAGGGCCTGCAGCCCGGACGAGGCCGTCCGCACGTCCCAGCCCTCCATGCGCAGCGCCATCGAAAGAAGGTCGGTGAGCATCTGCTCGTCATCGACGACGAGAACGCGCAGCGGAGTGCCGTCGGGTCGGGTCAGGGCGGTGGGGGTGGCAGCCGCGTTCATGAGGCCATTGTGCGCCTTGAACTATGACATTCCTATGGTCCCGGTTATGTGCAGGCTGTGAGCGCCGTGAGGCGGGCCCGATCAGGCGCCTGCGGAGCGCGCGTGCGCGATCATCCGGTCGAACATCGCATCCCGGCGTTCGTCGATCTGCTGCCGCTCGGGGTGAGACTCGAACCAGGCCAGGATGCGCCGTGCGCCCTCGTCGAAGGGGATCGTCGTCCGGAATTCCGGCACCAGGGCCGACACCTTGGCGTTGTCGAACACCATGGAATGGGCCTTGTCGCCGAGGAGACCGGGCCCGAGGTCGGGGTCCCACGCGGCGATCGTCTCGCTGGCGATGTGCACGAGCTGCGGATCGGCCACGCCGGCCGCGTCGGCGAGCCACGTGTAGATCTGGTTCCACGTGGGCGCGTGCGTTCCGGTGAGCGTGAACGCTTCGCCGATCGCGGCGGGGTTGCCGAGGAGCCCGGTGAAGGCGACGGCGAAGTCGTCGCTGTGGGTCAGCGTCCACTGCGTCGTGCCGTCGCCGTGGACCACGACGGGCTTGCCGGCGCGCAGGCGCGCCACGTCGGTCCATCCCGCCATCGTGGGCAGCAGCGTGTCGTCGTACGTGTGGGACGGGCGCACGATCGTGACAGGGAGGCCCCGGTCGCGGTAGGCCGCGATGAGGAGGTCCTCGCACGCGATCTTGTCGCGGGAGTACTGCCAGAACGGATTGCGCAGCGGCGTGGATTCGGTCACGGGCACGCGCGTGGGCGGCTTCTGGTACGCCGAAGCGGAGCTGATGAAGATGTACTGCCCGGCACGTTCGCCGGCGACCTCGAGCGCCGTCTGCACGTGCGCGGGCACGAACGACAGGAAATCGGCGACGACGTCGAACTCAGCGCCCGCCAGCGCTGCGCTCACCGCCTCGGCGTCGCGGACGTCGGCGACCAGCTCCCGCACTTCCGGGGGCAGCGTTCGCGGGCTCCGGCCGCGGTTGAGGACGGTCACGTCGTGACCCGCCGCGACGGCGGCGTGCACGCACGACGTGCTGATGACACCGGAACCGCCCAGGAAGAGGATGCGTCGAGAGCTCACACGACGACCCTAGACCTGCCGTTCTTCCCTGTGTCGGCGCCCGGGTCTACCGTGTGGCGCATGAACACGACAGAACTCTCGGCGCGCGTGAGCGGCGCGCTCGTGCGACCCGGCGATCCCGATTGGGATCGGGCGCGGCTGTTCCACTCGGGTATCGGCGAGCCCGACCTCATCGTGCGGGCCGCCGACGTCGAAGACGTCCGTGCAGGGGTGGCCTACGCCGCCGCGCACAACCTCCCCGTCGGTGTGCGCGGCGGCGGGCACAGCGCGTGGGGGAGCGTCCCCGGTGGCGTCCTCATCGACCTCGCGGCCCTCCGCGACATCCGCGCCGACGCCGCCACCGGCCGGGTGTCGGTGGGCGGGGGAGCCACGTGGGGCGAGGTCGCCCGGGCCCTGGCGGGGGAGGGGCTCGGTCTCAGCTCGGGCGACACCGCCTCGGTGGGCGTGGCAGGACTGACGCTGGGCGGCGGGGTCGGCTGGATGGTGCGGGCGTGGGGGCTCGCGGCCGACCAGCTCGTCGGCGCGCAGGTGGTGACCGCCTCGGGCGAGGTCGTGGAGGCCTCGGCCACGGAGCATCCCGACCTGTTCTGGGCCCTGCGCGGCGGCGGAGGCAACGTCGGCGTCGTCACGCGGTTCGACTTCCTCGCCCACCCGCTGCGGGACATCGTGTTCGCGGTGCTGCGGATCTCCGGCGACGCGGGCGCGACCCTGCGGGTGCTGCGCGATCTGATGCGCGACGCGGCGCGCGGGTTCACCGTGACGTACATGGACGTGCCGGCGATGGACCCCAACGCCCCCGCGGGCGCGACGATCACGCTGTGCGGGATCGACACCGACGTCGCGGCCACGCGTGCCTTCCTGGAGCCGGTGCTGGCGGTGCCCGGCGTGGTCGCGGAGGAGATCGAGGTGCGCGCCTACCCCGACGTGCTCATGGAGATGCCCGGGTACGATCCCGACCAGCCCCCGCCCGGTTTCATCGGCGGCAACACGCTGCTGCCCGAGCTCGGCGACGACGTCATCGACGCGCTCGTGACGTTCCGCGCCACGCGGCCGGCGGCGGTCGTGCTGCTGCGTTCGCTGGGGGGTGCGTACGGCGACGTGCCCGCCGGGGACACTCCCTTCCCGGCCCGGTCGGCCACGTGGTTCGCGATGGCCGGGGCCTTCGACGTGCCGGGACTGCTGGATGCGGAGGGCGTCGCCGCCGCCGAGCGGGAGTGGGCCGGCATCGAGGCGCACGGACTGGCGCGGTACGCCAACTTCAGCGTCTCGACCGATCCGGAGTGGGCCCGCCGGATGTACCCGGAGCCGGTCTGGTCGCGCCTCGCGGCGATCAAGCGGACGTGGGACCCGGGCAATCTGTTCCGCCGTAACCACAACGTGCCGCCCGCGATCGCGGACGGCACGTCATGATGAGCGGTCAGTGCGTGTCTTCGGCCTCGATCTCGGTGCGGTCGCCCGACCACAGCGTGTGGAAGGTGCCCGGCTTGTCGATGCGCTTGTAGGTGTGCGCGCCGAAGAAATCGCGCTGTCCCTGGATGAGCGCGGCCGGCAGGCGCTCGGCGCGCAGCCCGTCGTAATACGCCAGCGACGACGAGAAGGCCGGCGCCGGGATGCCCGCGCGCGCGGAGGTGGCCACGACGTCACGCCAGGCCGACTGCGCCCGCGTGAGCGCGTCCACGAAGTAAGGGGCCGTCAGCAGCACCGGCAGCTCCGGCGTGGCGGCGTAGGCCTCGGTGATGCGGTTGAGGAACTGCGCCCGGATGATGCACCCGCCGCGCCAGATGGCCGCGATCCGGCCGAGGTCGATGTTCCACCCGTACTCGGCCGCCCCCGCGCGGATCTCGTCGAAGCCCTGCGAGTACGCGACGATCTTGGATGCGTACAGGGCGAGGCGGATCTTCTCGATGAAGGCGTCCACGTCGTCCACGCGCAGCGCGTCGCGCGAGTCCTCCGCGGGTCCCGGCAGTTCGCGGGAGACCTCGCGCTGCTCGGGGTGGCTGGACAGCGACCGGGCGAAGGTGGCCTCGGCGATCCCGGAGACCGGTACGCCCAGGCTCAGCGCCGTCTGCACGGTCCACGCGCCGGTGCCCTTGGCCCCGGCCTGATCGACGATGAGGTCCACGAGCGGGCGGCCGGTTCCGGCGTCCACCTGCCGCAGCACTTCCGCGGTGATCTCGATGAGGTACGACTCGAGTTCACCGCGGTTCCACTCGGCGAACACATCCGCGATCTCGGCGGGGCTCTTGCCGGTGCCGCGGCGGATGAGGTCGTACGCCTCGGCGATCAGCTGCATGTCGGCGTACTCGATGCCGTTGTGCACCATCTTCACGAAGTGCCCGGCGCCGTCGTGGCCGACGTGCGTCACGCACGGTTCGCCGTCGGCGACCGCGGCGATCGAGCGCAGGATGGGGCCCAGCGTGGCCCAGGACTCGTCCGACCCGCCCGGCATGAGCGACGGGCCGTTCAGCGCGCCCTCCTCACCGCCGGAGACGCCCATGCCGACGAAGTTGATCCCCGTCTCGCGCACCGCCTTCTCGCGTCGGATGGTGTCGGTGAACAGCGCGTTGCCGCCGTCGACGATGATGTCGCCGGGTTCGAACACGCGCACGAGCTCTTCGATGACCGCGTCCGTCGCGCCACCGGCCTTGACCATGATGACCGCGGTGCGCGGGCGCTGCAGCGACCCGGCGAACTCCTCGTACGAGAACGCGGGGACGAATCCGGCTTCCGGGTGGGCGGCGACCAGTTCGTCCGTCTTGGAGCGGGAACGGTTGAGCACCGCGACGGTATTGCCTTCGCGGCTGGCGAGGTTGCGGGCGAGATTGGACCCCATCACCGCGAGGCCGACGACGCCGATGTTGGCGGTCCCGCTGCCGTCGGCGGGGGCGTCGCTACCCGCCTCGGTCGTGGGGCGGGGGACGTCTTCGGGCGCGGGTGCGCCCTCGTGCTCGGTGGTGGCCTCGTCCGGTGCCTGATCCTGATCGGTGGACAGCTGAGTCTGGGCGGGATCGCTTGCGGACACGCGGGCTCCTGGTCTTCGGGGGCGGAATCGGCGCAGCCCCCGGAGCTCGGGGGCTGCGCGGCGGGGGTCAGTCGTTGCGGTAGCCGGAGCGGCCGAGCGACCAGAACGCCCCGATGGTGCCGAGGAGACCGACTGCGGCGATGCCGCCGACGATCCACAGCATCAGGTGCGAGAAGAATTCCGCGGGCATGGGTCCTCCGTATATCGGCTGCGTCCTCATCGTATCGGGGCCGCTGGTAGGCTGGAGACACATACTTCGGCGAGGGATGCGTCCGCCCAGGGCGACGCGTCCGTGATCGACGCGGTGAAGCAGGCTCACGGCTTTCCTCACGCGCTCGCGTTCGAGTCGAAACCAGACCCCACATCGGGCCCGTGTGCCCGCAAGGAGAATCCAACATGTCGGAAGACAACAAGGTCCACGCCGAGCTGCGTGAGAACTTCGGCAAGGGCCACGCCCGCCGCCTGCGCGCCACCGGGAAGATCCCGGCCGTGCTGTACGGCCACGGCGCTGACCCCATCCACCTCGCCCTTCCCGGCCACCAGGTGTCGCTGCTCATCCGCCGCGCCAACGCGCTGCTCGACCTGGACGTGGCCGGTACGAGCCAGTACGCCCTCGTCAAGGACGTGCAGAAGGACCCTGTGCACCAGATCATCGAGCACATGGACCTTCTCGTGGTGAAGAAGGGTGAGAAGGTGTCCGTCGACGTCCCGATCATCGTCACCGGTGAGTCGGCCCCCGGCACCATCGCGAACCTCGACGCCACGACGATCCTCATCGAGGCCGAGGCCACCCACCTGCCCGAGTCGATCGAGGTCAGCGTCGAGGGCCTGGAGGACGGCACGCACATCACCGCCGCCGACCTGACCCTGCCGGCCGGCTCCGTGCTGATCGCCGACCCGGAGACGCTGATCGTCGGCGTGTCGGTCCCGTCCGCGACGCTCGCCGCCGAGGACGAGATCGCCGAGGCCGATGCCGCAGTGGCCGAGGAGCAGTCCGAGGAGGCCGCCGAGTCCGAGTGACCGGTCCGATCTTCCCGAAGGGGCGCCTCGTGCGCCCCTTCGGCGTCTGTGCGGGGATCCGGGAGGATGATGTCGATGGCTGAGACATGGTTGATCGTGGGCCTGGGCAACCCAGGTCCCCGGTACGAGAGCACGCGGCACAACGTGGGGCAGATGGTGTTGGACGAGCTCGCGCGTCGCCGCGGCGAGCGGTTCACCTCCCACAAGGCCCACGCCGCTGTGGCCGAGTCGTGGCTGCGACCGGGCGGGGCCAAGCTCGTGCTGGCCAAGCCGCTCAGCTTCATGAACGTCTCGGGCGGCCCGGTGGCCAATCTCGCGAAGTACTACGGGATCGATGCCGACCACATCGTCGTGGTGCACGACGAACTCGACATCCCCTTCGACACCCTCAAGCTCAAGATCGGCGGGGGTGCCGGGGGCCACAACGGGGTGCGGGATGTGGCGAAGGCCCTGGGCACGCCGGAGTTCGTGCGCGTGCGCGTGGGCATCGGGCGGCCGCCGGGTCGCCAGGATCCGGCCGACTGGGTGCTCGAACCCTTCGGTGCGGGTGAGCGGGCGACGCTGCCCAATCTGATCGTGGATGCCGCGGATGCGGTGGAGCTCGTCGTGGACGAGGGACTGCTGGCCGCGCAGCAGCGGTTCCACGCGCCCCGCTGAGCGCGACGCGTGGAACCGCCGGCGATCACGCCAGGTAGGGCGCGGCGCCTGCCGCGGCGCCGATGCCGTAGAACATCGAGACAGCCCCGACGCCGATGACGGCGAGAACGATGGCGACGATGCCCCACACGCGTCCGCGGTTCTTCACGGCCGCGATGATGCCCTGGATGAAGCCCCACAGGGCGAGGGCGCCCCACACAACGAAGGCGACGACGGCGAGCACGACCGACGTGACGGCGATCTGCTCCGCCTCGGGCGGGACCGCACCGGAGAAGTTCCCCGAACTGTCGGTGTAGGCGACGAGACCGCCGAACTGCATACCGGCGATGAAGGCGATGATCGAGCCGATGACGGCACCGGCCAGCGAGGCGGCGAAGGCGATGATCCCGAGGCGCGCCGGGCCCTTCTCCTTGCCGGTGGGCTGCCCGGCCGCGGGTGCGTACCCGCCGGCGGGTGCCGACGGCGCCGGATAGGCAGGCGGCGGCGTGGGCTGATTGGCGGGGTCGGGTGAGGTGTTGCTCATGAGTGCTCCTTTTGTCACGGGTCAATGTCGCGGTCAGTCTAGGGGTGGCCCGTCGCGGCCATCGACCGCACCGCCGGATGTCGGGGCGGGCCGTAGAATCTTTCGGTGACAGTCCCCGGAATCGTTCGCGCCCTCGAGCAGGCGGAGTCGTTCCGTGACGCTGCCTCGGCGGCGGTGTCCGACCTCGACCTCTCCCTCGTCGACGGCCTCGATGTGCCGGTTCTCGCCGGGCTGGTCGAGCGCCGCCGGGAGAACGGCAGACCGGGGTGCCTTCTCGTCGTGGCCCCCACGGGGCGACGGGCGGAGTCGCTCGGGCCGGCGCTCGCCGCCGTTCTGCCCGGCGCCGAGGTGCTGCACTTCCCCGCGTGGGAGACGCTCCCGCACGAGCGGCTGAGCCCGAGCCCCGAGACGGTCGGGCGGCGCATCGACGTCCTCCGCCGCATCGCGGCGTGGGATGGTGCGGCCCCGCTCGTGGTGACCGCGTCGGTGCGCAGCGCGCTGCAGCCGCTGGCGGCGGGCCTGGGGGACGTCGAGGCGATCGAGCTGACCGTCGGGGGCCGGGGCCACGACCTCGAGGCCGTCGTGGTGCGGCTGGTCGAACTGGCCTACCACCGTGTCGACATGGTCTCCCGCCGGGGCGAGTTCGCCGTGCGCGGTGGCATCCTCGACGTGTTCCCCCCGAACGCCGACCACCCGCTGCGGGTGGATTTCTTCGGCGACGAAGTGGACGAGATCCGCGCGTTCTCCGTGGCCGACCAGCGTTCCCTTCCCGGCGCCGTTCCCAGCGTCACCCTCATCCCCAGCCGCGAACTGCTCCTGACCGCCGACGTGCGGGAGCGGGCCGAGGCCCTGAAGGACGAGTTGCCGGGACTGGCCACGATGCTCGAGCGCATGAGCGAGGGCATCCCGACCGACGGCATGGAGTCGCTCATGCCGGTCCTGGTCGACGCCCTGGTGCCGCTGGTGGACTTCCTGCCCGGTCAGGCCGCGGTCGCCCTCGTCGACCCCGAGCGCGCCACGGCCCGGGCGCAGACCCTGGGCGAGACCAACCGGGAGTTCCTGGAGGCGGCGTGGTCGGCGGCGACGGCGGGGGCGCGCGCGCCGATCGACCTGGGCGCCGGCGACTTCCTGACGCTGGGGCAGCTGCGCGACGCCGCCCGCGAGCGCGGAGACGTGTGGTGGACGCTGTCGGCGTTCGACTCCGGCGCGGCGGATGCCTTCGCCGAAGGGCTCGACACCGACGACACCACGGTCCGCATCCGCGGTGAGGCGGTGCCGTCCTTCCACGGCAACGTCGAGGGCGCCACGACTCACGTGGGCGAGCTCGTCGCCGAGGGATGGAGCGTCGTGGTCGCCGCATCCGGCGCCGGCCTGGTCGACCGCGCGCGCGACGTGCTCTCCGAGCGCGGGATCGCCGCCCGGCGCGTGGATGACGTGCTGCACGCGCCCGAGCCCGGCGTCGTGCACGTGGTCGCGGCGCCGCTGGAACGCGGATTCCAGTTGCCCGAGGTGCGGTTCGCCGTGCTCACCGAGTCGGAGTTCTACGGGCGCACGATCGGAAGCGACGCCCGCGTGGTGAAGAAGCTCGCCTCCCGGCGCCGCAACGTCGTCGACCCGCTGCAGCTGAAGCCGGGCGACTTCGTGGTGCATGCCACTCACGGCATCGGCCGCTTCGTCGAACTCGCTCAGCGCGAGGTGTCCAGCGGTGGGCGCAACCCCGTCAAGACCACGCGCGAATACGTCGTGCTGGAATACGCCCCCTCCAAGCGCGGGTACCCGGGCGACAAGCTGTTCGTCCCCACCGATCAGCTCGACCTCCTCTCGCGCTATGTCGGCGGCGAGGCCCCGACCCTGTCGAAGATGGGCGGCAGCGACTGGGCGCAGGCCAAGGGCCGCGCGCGCAAGGCGGTGCGCGACATCGCCGTCGAACTGGTGAAGCTCTATTCGGCGCGCATGGCATCCAAGGGCCACGCGTTCGGCCCCGACACCCCGTGGCAGCGGGAGCTGGAAGAGGCGTTCCCCTTCGCCGAGACGCCGGACCAGCTGCAGACGATCGACGAGATCAAAGCCGACATGGAAAAGCCCATCCCGATGGACCGGCTGCTGTCGGGCGACGTGGGATTCGGGAAGACCGAGGTCGCCGTGCGCGCGGCGTTCAAGGCGATCCAGGACGGCAAGCAGGTGGCGATGCTCGTCCCCACCACGCTGCTGGTCAAACAGCACACCGAGACATTCACTGAGCGCTTCGCCGGATTCCCCGTCAAGGTGCGCGCCCTCTCCCGGTTCCAGAGCGACAAGGACGCCCGCGAGATCCTCGCCGGTCTCACCGACGGCACGATCGACATGGTGATCGGAACGCACCGCATCCTCACCGAGAAGGTCGTGTTCAAAGACCTGGGTCTTCTCATCATCGACGAGGAGCAGCGGTTCGGCGTCGAGCACAAGGACGCGCTGAAGAAGCTCAAGAAGAACGTCGACATCCTCGCGATGAGCGCCACGCCCATTCCGCGGACGCTCGAGATGGCCGTCACCGGCATCCGCGAGATGTCCACGCTGCAGACCCCGCCTGAGGACCGGCACCCGATCCTGTCGTACGTGGGCCCGCGCAACGACAAGCAGATCGCCGCCGCCATCCGCCGGGAGCTGCTGCGCGAGGGCCAGGTGTTCTACGTGCACAACCGCGTGAAGTCGATCCAGCGGGTCGCCGCCGACCTCGCCGAACTCGTGCCCGAGGCCCGCATCGCCGTCGCCCACGGCCAGATGGGCGAGAACGCGCTCGAGCACGTCGTGGATGATTTCTGGGAGCGCCGGGCCGACGTGCTGGTGTGCACGACGATCGTGGAGACGGGGCTAGACATCTCCAATGCGAACACGATCATCATCGATCGCGCCGACAAGTACGGCCTGTCGCAGCTGCACCAGCTGCGCGGGCGCGTGGGCCGCGCACGGGAGCGCGCCTACGCGTACTTCCTCTACGACGACACCAAGCCGCTGTCGGAGACCGCCGCCGACCGCCTGGAGACGATCGCGGTCAACAACGACCTGGGCAGCGGCATGCAGGTGGCCCTGAAAGACCTCGAGCTGCGTGGCGCGGGAAACCTGCTCGGCGCGGAGCAGGCCGGGCACATCGCCGGAGTGGGCTTCGACCTGTACCTGCGCATGATCGGCGAGGCGGTGTCGACCTTCCGCGGCGAGGACACCGAAGGACCCACCGAGCTGCGCCTGGAGCTTCCGGTGGATGCGCGCCTGCCGGAGACGTACATCGACAGCGAGCGGCTGCGCCTTGAGGCCTACCAGAAGCTCTCGGCCGCGGCATCCGCCACCGCCAAGGACGACGCGATCGACGCGGTCGTCGACGAACTGCGCGACCGCTACGGCGAACCGCCGCGCGAAGTGGAAGGCCTCATCGCGGTGGCGCGCCTGCGCCGTCGCGCCGCGCGTGCCGGTCTCACGGATGTCGTGGCGATGGGCCCGAACCTGCGCCTGGCACCGGCGAACCTCCCCGACTCGATGCGCGTGCGCCTGCAGCGTCTGCACCCCAAGGCCAAGGTCGTCGCCGGTGGCGAGGCCCTTGTCGTACCGCTTCCGGCGGCGGATTCGGATGCCGCGCTCATCGCGTGGACGGCGCAGCTGCTCGACCAGCTCTTCCCCGAGCCCGTCCCCGCCGAGTCCGCCGCCGCCTCCTGACGCCGAAAGTGCACCAAGCCCGCGAGAGTGCACCAGATCCGGTGCACTCTGGCCGAGTCGATGCACTCTCGGCGGCCCGGGCGCGGGTCAGCCGGTGTTCTGCAGGCCCGCGGCCACACCGCTGACCGACAGGAGCAGCAGGCGCTCCTGCTCCGGGTCGCGGGGAGCGTCCGGATCGCGCAGCGCCCGCAGGGCACGCAGCTGCAGCAGCGACAGGGCATCGACGTAGGGGCTGCGCATCTTCACGGCGCGCTGGAGGACCGGCTTGGTGGCCAGCAGCTCGTCGCCGCCGGTCACCCGGATCACCCACGACCGCGTGAGGGTCATCTCGGCCATCACGAGGTCGGCCAGGTCGGCGCGGTCGTCCAGGTCGAGGTAGCGCCGCGCGATGCGGGCGTCGGCCTTGGCCAGGCTCATGGCGACGTTGTCGATCAGCGTGCGCAGGAGCGGCCACTCCTGGTACGCCTCGCGCAGGCGCTCCTCGTCGCCGACGGCCTCCAGGGCGGTGCCCAGGCCGAACCATCCGGCGAGGTTGATGCGCGCCTGCGTCCACGCGAACACCCACGGGATGGCGCGGAGGTCCTCCAGCGACTCCACCGACAGGCCGCGCCGCGCAGGCCGGGAGCCGAGCGCGAGCTGGCCGATCTCCTCCATCGGGGTCACGCGCGCGAACCACGGCGCGAACCCGGGCGCCTTCACGAGGGCGAAGAAGCGCTCGCGGGATGCCGCATCCATCGTGCGCGCGATGTCGGCGTACCGCTCGGCCGCCGCGCGGTTGCGGGATTCGTTCGACGGAGCGGAGGCCATGAGCACCGCGGCGGCGACCTGGTCGATGTGGCGCATCGCGATGGCCGGGTCGCCGTAACGCGCGAAGATGACCTCGCCCTGCTCGGTGAGCTTGAACCGCCCCTCGACCGAGTGCGGCGGCTGGGCGAGGATGGCGGAGTTCGCCGGACCGCCGCCGCGCCCGAGCGCCCCGCCGCGCCCATGGAAGAGCGTCAGCTCGATGCCGGTGCGCTGGGCCCATTCGCCGATCTCGGCCTGCGCCTCGTACAGGGCGAGGTTGGCCGCGACGGGGCCGACGTCCTTCGACGAGTCGGAGTACCCCAGCATGACCTCCAGGCGCCGCCCGGTCTGCTCCAGGCGCGCGGCGAAGGCGGGGTGGCCGACGATCTCGGCGAGGATGCCGGGGGCCGCCCGCAGGTCGGCGAAGGTCTCGAACAGGGGGATGACATCGAGCACGGGCGGCGTGCCGTTCTCGCCCACGGCGTGCCGGGCCAGGCGGTGCACGGCGGCGAGATCGTCGGCAGAGCGGGTGAACGACACGATGTAGCGCCCCGCCGCCTTGGGGCCGAAGCGCTCCTGGATGTACGCGATCGCGCGGAAGGTGTCGAGCACCTCTTCGGTCTCGTCGTCGGTGTCCCCGGCGTCCAGGCGCGCGAGGACGCGCGCGTGCACGGCGGAGTGCTGACGCACCTCCAGCTCGGCGAGGTGGAAGCCGAACGTCTCCACCTGCCACACCAGCTGCTGCAGGTGCCCGTACGCCTGGCGCGCGGCTCCCGCGGCGACCAGCGACTCCTGCACGGTGCGGAGGTCGGCCAGCAGATGCTCGGGGTCGCGGTAGGCGAGATCGGCGTCGCGCGTGCGGGTGGCCGCGATCCGGCGTGCCAGGAGGAGCATGATGCGGCGGTGCGGCTCGTTCGGCGACCGCTGCGCGATGTCGGCGGCAGCCTCCTCGTCACCGGCGCGCAACCGCTGCCACAGCGCCACGAGCGCGTCGCTGGGCGGCGTGGATGCGGCATCCAGCGTGAGTCCGCGCCCCACCCGCAGCGCCGTGCGCTCCAGCCCCCGCAGCACGTGCTCGCTCGCGATCGCGGCCGCCTTGCGGGTGACGGACGCTGTGACGAACGGGTTGCCGTCGCGGTCGCCGCCCACCCACGAGCCCAGGCGGACGAAGGGGCGCACGATCGGCGCGCGTGCCCCGGCGTCATCGCCCTGCAGGGTGTCGTCGACGCGGCGGTACACGTGCGGGACGGCGGTGTAGAGCGTCTCGTCGAAGACGCCCATGACCGATCGCACCTCGTCGGTGGGCGAGGGCTTCTCCGCACGCAGGGGAGCCGTGCGCCACAGCACGTCGATCTCCTCCAGCATGCGACGCTCGGCGCGGCGGCGGGCGGTCCCGTCCTCGGCGGCGGTGTCGTAGCCGTCGAGCAGCTCCGACAGGCGGCGGATGCTCGCCGACACCGCACGACGGCGGGCCTCGGTGGGGTGGGCGGTGAAGACGGGGTGGAACCGCAGGCCGCGCAGGCGCTCTCGGGCGGCGTCTTCGCCCACCTCCTCCGACAGGCGGGCGAACGCGGTGGCGATCGAGTCCGCCGCATCCGCCGAACCGGCGCGACCGTCGCGCTCGCGGAGGATGCGCACGCGCTGGTGCTCTTCGGCGAGGTTCACGAGGTGGAAGTAGCACGTGAACGCACGCGCCACCTCGTCGGCGCGTGCCACCGAGAATCCGTCGGCGATGCGCGCCGCCCGGGCGAACGCCTCGGGGGTCTCGTCGGTGTACGCCTGGATCGTCGCGGTGCGCAGCCGTTCGACGTCCTCGAACAGCCCCGGCGACCCGCTCTCCCGTAGGACGCGTCCCAGGAGCGAGCCGAGCACGCGCACGTCGGCGCGCATCTCCTCGGGGAGTTCCTGGCCGGCCTCGAAGCGGCCGACGAGGTCGATGGCTTCCGTGGGGGTCAGTTCTTGCACCCGCCAACGCTACCCGCCCGGGACCCGTGTCCTGGCGCGGGCGGCGACGTAGGCTGTGGCTCTGGCGGGCGGGGGCCCCGGTCGCCGCACCGGGATCCGCCTCATCCGGAGGTGCCATGTCCGTCCTGCGCTCCGCTCGCCTGCCCGCCGCGATGCTGCTGGGCGCTGCCGCGGCGGGGCTCGCGGTGGCGAACTCGCCGCTGGGTCCCGGGATGCGGGACGTCCTGCACCTCGAGGTCGGGCTGCCGGGCGTGTTCACCCTGTCGGTCGAGCACTGGATCGCCGACGGGCTGCTGGCGCTGTTCTTCTTCGCCGTCGCGGTGGAGCTGCAGGTCGAGCTCACGCGCGGTCAGCTGAACTCCGCCCGCAAGGCGCTGCAGCCGGCGATCGCCGCCGCCGGTGGCGTGCTCCTTCCGATCGGCATCTTCCTCGGCATCGCCGGGGGCGGGCCGTCCGCGCCCGGATGGCCCGTGCCGACGGCCACCGACATCGCCTTCGCGCTGGGGGTCCTCGCCGTGGTGGGTCGCGGCCTGCCCTCCTCCGTGCGCGTGTTCCTCCTGGCGCTGGCGATCCTCGACGACATCGTGGGGATCGTGCTGATCGCGGTGCTGTTCACCACGGGCATCGACGCCGTGAGCCTGCTGGCCGCCCTCGCTCTCGTCGTCGTCTTCGGCGTGCTCAGCCGTCAGCTGGGGGGACCCCGGCACGTCATGGTCTCGGTCGTGCTGGTCGTCCTGGCGCTGATGACGTGGGTGCTCGTGTCGCGCTCCGGCGTGCACGCCACGATCGCGGGCGTCGCGCTGGGCCTGGCGATGTCGCAGGGCCCTGCGCGGCGGACGCGGCATGCGCTGGAGCCGTGGGTCAACGCGCTGGTCCTGCCGCTGTTCGCCTTCACCGCGGCGCTCGTGGTGATCCCCGCCGTGCCGCTGACCGAGCTCTCGCCGGCGTTCTGGGGGGTGTTCGCCGGCCTCGTGGTGGGAAAGCCCGTCGGTATCGCGCTGTTCGGATGGATCGCGCAGCGCACGGCCGGCGCCGGTACGGCGCGGCTTCCGCTGGCCGACCTCCTCGCGGTGGGGGCGCTCGGCGGCATCGGCTTCACCGTCTCCCTCCTGCTGGCCGAGCTCGCTTTCGCCGATCAGCCCGCCCTCCGCGACCAGGCGACCCTCGGAGTGCTGGCCGGTTCGCTCACCTCGCTCGTCCTGGCCGTGATGCTCGTATCGTGGCGGGCATGGCACTACCGGAAGACCACGCCCGCGGCGCAGCCGTAGACCCGCTGCGCGAGGCGGCCGACACGATGCGGGCCGTGCGCGACCGCTGCGTCTGGACCCAGTGGATCGATCACCGCGCCCTCGTGCCGTACCTCGTGGAGGAGAGTGCGGAGGTGATCGACGCGGTGGAGTCCGGATCCCCCGACGAGTTGCGTGAAGAGCTCGGCGACCTGTTGTGGCAGGTGCTGTTCCACGCCGAGATCGCGTCGCGGGATGCGGCGCATCCCTTCGGCATCGACGACGTGGCGCGCGGGCTGACGGAGAAGATGGTGCGGCGGCATCCGCACGTCTTCGGCGACGCGGTGGCGACCACGCCCGAGGAGGTGCTCGTGCACTGGAACGCCGCAAAGGCGGCGGAGAAGCGCGAGCGCACGAGCGTGCTGGACGGGGTGTCGTCGCACATGCCCTCGCTCGCGCTCGCGCAGAAGCTCCTCGGCAAGGCCGCCCAGGTGGGCGTCGACCCCGTGAGACACCACTCTTCGGCTGATACACCGCGCGATGCCGGGGGTCTCGGACAGGATGTGGTGTCTCACCCGGCGAGCGAAGCCGAGCTGGGCGACGCGCTGCTGGGGCTCGTCGCGCTCGCCCGCGCGCAGGGATGGGACGCGGAGCGTGCGCTGCGCGAACGGCTCCGGATGCTGACGGCCGACGTCCGCGTGGCCGAACAGGCGCGACGCGACCTGGAAGAATGAGGTCCGTGCCCTCCGTCACCCCACCGCGCGGCATGCGCGACTTCCTGCCCGCCGACAAGGCCCGCCGCGAGCGCGTGCTCGCCGTCATCCGCGAGCGCTACCGCGCCCACGGGTTCGACGAGATCGAGACGCCCGTGCTCGAGGAGTACGCGCGCCTGCACTCGGGCATCGGCGGCGACAACGAGAAGCTCGCCTTCAACGTGCTCAAGCGCGGGCTCGACGCCGACGCCATCCGCGCGGCCGCCGACGACCCCGCCGCCCTCACCGACCTGGGGCTCCGCTACGACCTCACCGTGCCGCTGGCGCGGTTCTACGCCAGTCATCGCGCCGAGCTGCCGACGGTCTTCCGCGCCGTCCAGATCGCCCCGGTGTGGCGCGCCGAGCGCCCGCAGAAGGGCCGGTACCGGCAGTTCATGCAGTGCGACATCGACATCATCGGCGACGCCGGCGGCCGGGCCGAGGCCGAACTGCTGGTCGCGAGCCTGGACACCCTCGACGCCCTGGGCCTGACCGGCGGCACGATCCGCATCAACGACCGCCGGGCGCTGGAGTGGATGCTGGGGAGCTTCGGGTTCACCGCCCAGGAGCGCCCGGGCGTGCTCATCACGATCGACAAGCTCGACAAGATCGGCGCAGCCGGGGTCGCCGGCGAACTGCGCGAGCGCGGCGCGACACCCTCCGCCGTCGACGCGTTCGCGGCGTTCCTGGAGCGCCCGCGGACGCTGGAGCACCACCCGTACGGCGAGCGGCAGATCCGCGCGGCGCTCCCCGAGGGAGCGCCCGACGACGTCGTCGCGTGGCTTGTCGCCCTCGGCGATGCCGTCGGGGCCGCGCGAGCGGACGCCGACGTGCCGCTGCAGTTCGATCCGTTCCTCGTGCGCGGCATGGGCTACTACACCGGCACGATCTTCGAGCTCGCCCACCCGTCGGTGTCGTACTCGCTGGGAGGCGGCGGCCGTTACGACGGCATGATCGGCCGGTTCCTCGGCCAGGACGTGCCCGCCGTGGGCTTCTCGATCGGGTTCGAGCGCATCGTCGACCTCGTCGCCGAGCGCGAGGACGCCGCATCCGCCGCCGTCGTGCTCGTGCACGACCGTGACGTCGCCCCTGCCGAACTGGTCGCGCTCAAAGCCGCGCTCGTCGCCGATGGCCGCCGCGTGCGGCTGGAGCAGCGGACGAAGAACCTCAAGGCGCTGCTCGAGCGCGCCGCCGCGGACGGTTATGCCGCCTTCGCCACGGTCTCGCCCGGCGCCACGGTCGGCGACCTGGAGATCCGCCCGCTGTCGTGAGCCGCGCTCACTCCGCCCCGCCGGACGCCGCCCACTCGGCGACGCGGCGGGCGCTCTCCTCCTCGGTGAGGTCCTCCACGCGGCTCATGACCGACCAGCGCACGCCGAACGGATCGCGGATGCTGGCGAACCGGTCTCCGGAGACGAACGTCGAGGGCTCCTCGCGCACCGCAGCCCCCGCCGCTGCCGCCCGCGCGACCACCGTGTCGACGTCGGCGACGTACACGCCCATCGAGTAGCACGCGGCGTCGCCGCCGGGCGGGGGCACCGTGCCGTACTGCGGTGAGGGCTCTCCGAGCTGCAGCAGACCCATGCCGAAGTCGAGGCCGGCGTGCACGACGACGCCGTCGAACTCGGTGACGTCGGTGATGCGGGCGCCGAAGACGTCGCGGTAGAACTCCAGCGCGTCCTTGGCCCGGGGGACGACGAGGAACGGCGTGAGGCTCGTGGCGGCGTTCGGACGGCCGTCGGTGGTGTGGGCGCCGGTGACGCCGCGGGTGTCTGTCGTGGTCATGCCGCCATCGTGCGCCGGACGCGGGCACGCGGTCTTGCATATTCGCGACACCTCACGTGTCGGGGCGGGTCGCTACCGTGTCGGCATGGCCGACCGCACCCGTGGTGTGCTCTTCCCCGAGCGTCTTCCGCGACTGGACCGCGTGGCGCCGGGGGACGCGGTCGGGGCGGTGTCGTGGTTCTGGGTGCCGCAGTGGGATCTGCCCGCCGGGGTGGTCTCCCGCCAGCCGATCCTCGCGTACCCGGCGGCGAACCTCGTGGTCCAGGACGGAGAGGCGCGCCTGTGGGGTGCCACCACGCGGGTGGGGGAGCGGGTGCTGCAGGGACGCGGATGGGCCGTGGGCGCGCTGCTGCGCCCGGCCGCGCTCGCCGTGCTCACCGACGCGCCGAGCGCCCTCGTGGACGACTCGCGTCGACTGGACGAACCGGGCCTCGTGCGTGCGGTGGGCGCAGCCATGCCGGATGTTCCGGCCGCGTGCGCCGTCATGGCCGCGTGGGTCGCCGACCGGGTCGGCCCCGTCGAGGGCGAGCGGGAGCTGGCCAACGACATGGTCGATCTGCTCTCCTCCGATCCCGCGGTCGTGCGGGTGGAGGACGCGGCCCGGCGCCTGCGGGTCTCGGTGCGGACGGTGCAGCGGCTCGCGCACCGGACGGTGGGGCTGCCGCCGGCGGCGATCATCCGGCGCCGGCGCCTGCAGGAGGCCGCCGCGCGCATCCGGGAGGACCCGACCGTGCCGCTGGCGCTGGTCGCCGCCGACGCCGGGTACGCCGATCAGGCCCACCTCGCGCGCGACTTCCGCACGGTCCTCGGGCTGACCCCGTCGACGTATCGGCGCACGCGCACGCCACCGGCCCGCGGTTGACGTCGTGCCCCGTCGCGGATCGCGAAACGCGCTTGTTCTATTCCTATTAGAATTGGGCCATGCTCATCCGGATCGACCCGCACGCCGGCACGCCGCTGTTCGCGCAGATCGCGGCGTCCGTGCGCGGCGAGATCGCGGCCGGGCGCGGCCACGCGGGCGAGCGGCTGCCGTCCGCGAAAGAGGTGGCTCATTCTCTCGGCGTAAATCTGCACACCGTGCTGCACGCCTACCAGGACCTGAGAGACGAGGGGCTCATCGAGCTGCGGCGCGGTCGGGGTGCGGTCATCACGCCGGCCGCAGTGCGGCTCGCCGACCTGCGTGCCGACCTCGCCGACCTCGTCGCCCGCGCCGCCGCCGAAGGGATCGGGGCCGACACGCTCGCCGCCCTCGTGAAGGAGCTTGCCCCGCACCCCACGGTGGCACGAGCCCGGACGGAAACGAGCGAGCCGAACGAGAGGAACGCCTCATGATCCGCCGCCCGGACCAGGCCCGTCGCCGCTTCATCCTCGTGGGCATCGTGGTGCCCGTCGTGATGTCGGCGATCGCCGCGATCGTCCAGACGGCGCTGCTGCCGTCGCTGCCGGAGACCGTCGCGATCCACTGGAGCATGACCGGCGAAGCCGACGGATTCGGGCCGGCATGGTCGTTCCCCGTCCTGACTCTCGCGATGGGCGCCGGACTCTCCGTGCTTCTGGGCGTTACGGCGCTCGCGAGCGAACGCGCGGCCCGGCGCGCCCACGCGCGCACGGGTGGCGTGGGCGGTCAGACCCGCTTCCTGGGCGCGCTCGTCCTCGGCACGGTGACGTTCCTGAGCGTGCTGCCGACGGCGCTCGTCATCACGCAGGCGACCGCGGCGGAGCCCGACGTGCCGATGGTGGGTGCCCCGTTGCTCGCGGGGCTTGCCGCCGGGGTCGTCGCGGGGCTCGCGGGGTGGTTCGCGCAGCCCGCCGCCGCGCGTGAGGACGTTCCGTCCGATCCCGTCGAGCCGCTGCCCCTCGGAGCGGACGAGAGCGCCGTGTGGGTGCGCACCGCCACGACCTCACTCGCCCCGAGCGTGGTGCTGGTCGCCGCCGCCCTGCTGGTCCTCGGGATCGGCGCATGGCTCGTGGCGACCGGCGAGGGCTCCGGGTGGATCTCGCTCGCCCTCGGCCTCGCCCTGACCCTTGTGGTGGGCGGAGGCCTCGTCCACCGCGTGGTCGTCGACGATACCGGCCTCACCGTGCGCACCGTCGTCGGGCTGCCGCGCTGGCGCGTCGCCCCGCACGACATCCGCGACGCCGAGGTCGTCTTCGTCAACCCCGTCGGAGAGTTCGGCGGGTGGGGGTGGCGCTGGACACCGGGCCGGTTCGGCATCGTCACGCGGGCCGGCGAGGCGATCCAGGTTACCAAGCGCGACGGGAAGCAGTTCGTGGTCACGGTCGACGACGCCGAGACGGGCGCGGCCCTGCTGCAGGCCGTCGTCGAGCGCACGCAGGCTTGACCGCGCGCGGCGGCATGGGAAGTGTGGGGGGATGACCGCACCCACCCCCGAGGCCTGGAACCGTGTCGACGCCTACCTCTCCGACACCCTCGTCGGGCACGACCCCGACCTGGAAGCGGCCATCGCCGCGCAGGAGGAGGCGGGCCTGCCCGCCATCGAGGTGGCCCCGCTGAACGGCAAGTTCCTGCACCTGCTGGCGCGGATCAGCGGCGCCCGCCGCGTGCTGGAGATCGGCACCCTCGGCGGCTACTCCACGATCTGGCTCGCGCGCGCCCTCCCCGACGGCGGGCGGGTCGTCTCGATCGAAGCCGAACCGCGCAAAGCCGCCATCGCGCGGGGAAATCTCCAGCGGGCGGGTGTGGCCGATCGGGTCGAGGTGCGGGAGGGGCGCGCGGCCGATGTGCTGCCGAACCTGGCGGGCGAGGAGCCCTTCGACCTCGTCTTCATCGACGCGGACAAGGAGTCCAACACGGTCTACCTCGACTGGGCGGCACGGCTCGGGCGGCCGGGAACGGTCGTCGTCGTCGACAACATCGGCCGATCCGGTGAGGTCGCCGATCCGCACAGCCGGAACTCCCAGGTGACGGGCACGCAGCGCGGGCTGGAGATGCTCGGGTCGGATCCCCGCTTCGACGCGACGGCCCTGCAGACCCTCGATCGCAAGGGCTGGGACGGCGTCGCGCTGGCGATCGTGACGGATGCGGCGGGCTGACGGCCCTGTGCCGCCACCGGTGGATCACTAGACTCGACCCGGACCGACGATGCTCCGCTGAAACCTCACCCCCAGAACCTAGGGAGTCCTTCGTGGCACTTATCGAGGCTGTCAACGCGCGCGAGATCTTGGACTCGCGCGGAAACCCGACCGTCGAGGTGGAGGTGCTGCTGGACGACGGCATCGTCCAGCGCGCGGCCGTCCCGTCCGGCGCATCCACCGGCGCCTTCGAGGCCTACGAGCTGCGCGACGGAGACAAGAGCCGCTACGGCGGGAAGGGCGTGCTGAAGGCCGTCGCCGCCGTCATCGACGAGCTCGGCCCCGCGATCGAGGGCGTGGAGGCGAGCGAGCAGCGCATCGTCGACGAGATCCTCATCGAGACCGACGGCACCGAGAACAAGTCGCGCGCCGGCGCGAACGCGATCCTCGGCGTGAGCCTGGCGGTGGCCAAAGCGGCCGCCGACAGCGCCGACCTGCCGCTGTTCCGCTACCTGGGCGGACCCAACGCGCACCTCCTGCCCGTTCCCCTGTTCAACGTCATCAACGGCGGCGAGCACGCCGACAACGGCATCGACATGCAGGAGTTCTTCCTCGCTCCGATCGGCGCGTCGAGCTTCGCGGAGTCGCTGCGCTGGGGTGCGGAGGTCTACCACGTCCTCAAGGGCGAGCTGAAGGCCGCCGGCTACGCCACGGGCCTCGGCGATGAGGGCGGTTTCGCCCCCGACCTGCCCAGCAACCGCGAGGGCCTGGAGTTCCTCGTCCGCGCGATCGAGAAGGCCGGCTTCACCCCGGGCAGCGAGATCGCCCTGGGGCTGGATGTCGCCGCCACCGAGTTCTTCACCGACGGCGTGTACCGCCTCGACAACCGCGACTGGACTGCCGACCAGCTGACCGACTACTACATCGAGCTCGTCGACGCCTTCCCGATCGTCACGATCGAGGACGCCCTCGCCGAGGACGACTGGGAGAACTGGACCGCACTGACGGAGAAGCTCGGCAAGCGCGTGCAGCTGGTGGGCGACGACCTGTTCGTCACGAACCCGCAGCGCCTGGCCGACGGCATCGCCCGCGGCGCCGCCAACTCGCTCCTGGTCAAGGTGAACCAGATCGGCACCCTCTCCGAGACCCTGGACGCGATCGACCTGGCTCACCGCTCGGGCTACGCCACGATGCTGTCGCACCGCTCCGGCGAGACCGAGGACACCACGATCGCCGACCTGGCCGTCGCAGTGAACTCGGGGCAGATCAAGAGCGGCGCGCCCGCGCGCAGCGAGCGGGTCGCGAAATACAATCAGCTTCTGCGCATCGAAGAGGAGCTGGGCGACGCGGCGGAGTTCGCGGGCCGCTCGGCCTTCCCGCGCTACACCGCGTAAGCGACACGAAGCCACGACGAGAGGGGGAGGCCGTGCCCACAGGACCGGCCTCCCCCTCTCGCACGTCCGGACGCGACCGCGTCGACGTCCGCGGATGGCTCGGCGGCATCCGCCTGTCCGGGTTCATGGTCATCATGCTCGGGCTCGTCGTGCTGGCAGCCTTCGTGCTGGCGCCGACGGTGGGCACCTACCTGGATCAGCGGCAGCAGATCGCTGCGCTACAGGAGGCGGTCGCCCTCAGCGAGAAGGAGGTCGCCGACCTCGAGGCCCAGCGCGAGCGGTGGACCGATCCCGCGTACATCACGACCCAGGCGCGCGAGCGGCTGTATTACGTGCGCCCGGGCGAAGTCGTGTACCTCGTCGACAACGACCTGCCCGCCGCGGCGGTGCCGCAGGAGGAGGACAAAGTCACCGACGACGTCGCCGTGACACGCACCGACTGGATGTCGCAGCTGGTGCGCTCGGTGGCCACCGCCGGTCTCGCCCGCACTGCCGCGCCGACGATCGGCGTCCCGGCGCCACCGGCTCCGTGACGTCGTACGACCGTCTCCAGCGCCTTCGCAGTCGCTCGCGATAATCTGGCGAGGATGAGCACGCCGACCCTGCCGCCCGCCAGCGACGCCGACCTCGCGGTCCTGCACGAACAGCTCGGCCGGCCCGCCCGCGACGTCGTCGGCATCGCGGCGCGCTGCGTGTGCGGCAACCCCGTCGTCGTGGCCACGGCGCCGCGCCTGACGGACGGCTCGCCGTTCCCCACCTTCTACTACCTCAGCCACCCCGGCGCGACCGCGGCGATGTCGGTGCTGGAGGCCGATCACGTCATGCGTGAGTTCGCGGCGGAGCTCGACGAGGACGAGGAGCTGCGGGCCGCCTATCAGCGGGCCCACGAGTCCTACCTGCGCGACCGGGCCGCCTATGGGGAGCCCGCCGAGATCGCCGGGATCTCGGCGGGGGGCATGCCCACGCGCGTGAAGTGCCTGCACGCCCTCGCCGGCCACGCCCTGGCCGCGGGGCCGGGCGTGAACCCCATCGGAGACCGGGCCCTCGAACGCGCCGGCTGGTCGCTGCAGCGCTGCACGTGCGCGAATCCCGGGGCATCGGGATGAGACGCCTGTGGGCCGCCGCCGCCGCGCTGGCCGTCGCCGGCAGCCTGACCGGGGCGGCCGTCGTGCCCGAGGACCCGACCGATCCGGTACGGGCGGGGGAGTACTGGCTCGACCAGTACGGTGTGCGTGACGCCTGGCAGACCACGCGCGGGGCCGGTATCCGCATCGCTGTGATCGACACGGGGGTCGGCCGCGACCCCGTCGAGTTCGCCGGTGTCGTGGACGGCACGGATGTGTCGGAACTGGGCAGCCCCGACGGCCGCACACCCATCGGCGGGATGAACGCCAACCACGGCAGCTGGGTCGCCTCCCTCGCGGGGGCGCGCGGCACCGGCGAGGGGCGCGGCATGATCGGCGTGGCGCCCGAGGCGGAGATCCTGTCGGTGTCCATCGACATCTCCGGGCGCGAGGTGCCCGTGCGCGACCAGATCGCGCAGGCGATCCGCTGGTCGGTGGACAACGGCGCCCAGGTCATCAACATGTCGCTCACCACCAACACCCTGGACTGGGACCCGTCGTGGGATGAGGCGTTCTCGTACGCATTCGACAACGACGTCGTCATCGTGGTCGCGGCGGGAAACCGCGGCAGCGGTACGACGCGCGTGGGCGCCCCGGCGACCATCCCCGGCGTGCTCACCGTCGGCGGCGTCGATCCCTCCGGCACCGCCAGCGTCGACGCATCCACGCAGGGCATCACGATCGGGGTCTCCGCGCCCAGTGAACGGCTCATGGGCGTCTCGGCCGACGGCACGCTCGTGCAGTGGAACGGCACCAGCGGCGCCGCGCCCATCGTCGCCGGCATCGTGGCCCTCGTGCGCTCCGCCCACCCGGGGATGGATGCGAACAACGTACTCAACCGCATCATCAGCACTGCGACCCCGGCCGCCGGGGCCACCTCGCGCCCCGATCTGCTGTACGGATACGGCCTCGTCAACGCCGCCGCCGCCGTCAGCGCACCGGTTCCGCCGGTGTCGGCGAACCCCATGGGTGACCTTGCCGAGTGGATCCGGCTCTACCGGCGCGCCGATGCGGATCCGGTGCCGCAGCCCACGAGCGGACCCGTCGAGGTGCCCCCGCTGGCGGCCGCGGAGGCGGCCACGGAGCCGCCCAATCCGCTCCTGCCGACCGAGGAGTCCCTGCGGTACGGCAGCCTGCCGCTCGCCGCAGGCACCATCGCGTCTATAATGGTCGTGCTCGGCCTCACCGCTGCTGCCCGGCGCATCCGATTGGCACGCGAGTCTCGCACGCCGAGCCGTCCACCCACCTAGGAGTCCCTTCCACCGTGACCAGCACCGTGCCCAGAATCCTCATCGTCGGTGGCGGCTACGCAGGCTTCTACACCGCGTGGAAGCTCGAGAAGCAGCTCCGACGCGGCGAAGCAGAGGTCACGATCGTCGACCCGCTGCCGTACATGACCTACCAGCCGTTCCTTCCCGAGGTCGCCGCCGGCTCGATCGAGCCGCGGCACGCGGTGGTGGCCCTGCGCCGCCACCTGCGGCGGACCACCGTCATCGCGGCGAAGGTGACCGGGATCGACCACGCCCACAAGGTGGCCACGATCACCCCGATCGCGGGCGAGCCGTGGCAGCAGGAGTACGACCAGATCGTCGTGACCGCCGGTGCCGTCTCGCGAACCTTCCCCATCCCGGGCATCGCCGAGAACGCCATCGGCCTGAAGACCATCGAAGAGGCCGTCGCCGTGCGCGACCTGCTGCTGTCGAACTTCGACAAGGCGGCCGTGCTTCCTCCCGGCCCCGCACGCGAGCGTCTGCTGACGGTCGTGGTCGTCGGTGGCGGGTTCGCGGGCATCGAGGCGTTCGCCGAACTGCGCTCCTTCGCCTCCTCGCTCCTGAAGCGGTACCCGCAGCTCTCCTTCGACGAGACGCACTTCCACCTCATCGAGGCCATGGGCCGGATCATGCCCGAGGTGTCGCTGAAGACGAGCGAGTGGGTGCTCAAGGACCTCGCCAAGCGCGGCGCCTACGTGCACCTGGACACGCAGGTCACCGGCGCCGTCGGCGGCAACGTCGAGCTGTCCTCGGGTGAGACGATCCCCACCGACATCATCGTGTGGACGGCCGGCGTCATGGCCAACCCCACCGTCGTGCGCGGCGGAGACCTGCCCGTCGAGGAGCGCGGACGCATCCGCACGCGCCCCGACCTGCGCGTGGGCACCGCCGAGGAGATCGTCCACGGCGCATGGGCGGCCGGCGACGTCTCCGCCGTCCCCGACCTGACCGGCGGGGGAGTGGGCGGATACTGCGTCCCCAACGCCCAGCACGCGGTGCGTCAGGGCAAGCTGCTCGCGAAGAACATCACCGCCGTGCTGCGCGGCGAGGAGCCCAAGGAGTACTTCCACAAGAACCTCGGTGCCGTCGCGGGCCTGGGCCTGTACAACGGCGTGTTCCAGTCGGGCAAGATCGCGATCAAGGGCTTCCTGGCGTGGATCGCCCACCGCGGCTACCACGGCCTGGCGATGCCGACGTGGGAGCGCAAGTGGCGCGTCCTGTGGGGCTGGTGGAACAACCTCTGGCTCGGCCGCGACATCGTCAACCTCGAAGCCGTGCAGACCCCGCGTCGTGTGTTCGAGGAGTTCGCCGCGCGTCCGCGTCCGGCGCAGGCCCCGGCCGTCGAGGAGAAGAAGCCCGCCGCGAAGTCCGCCGCGAGCGAGAAGGTCGCCGCGCAGGGCTGACCGCTACGGTGGGAACGGAGGCACCGGCCCCCGTAGCCCAATGGCAGAGGCAGGCGACTTAAAATCGCTTCAGTGTGGGTTCGAGTCCCACCGGGGGTACCGTCGCACCGCCCCGCGAACGTGGGCGGCACGGTCGGCGGAGCCGGAGCCGGGCTAACGGGGGAAGCGCATCTCCACGGCGCCCATCCGCACGACGAGCTCGTCCGGCTCCTCGGTGAGGGTCAGGAGCGTGTGCGTGCACGATCGGCACCGCACGAGCGCGGACGCGGGCTCCCGTTCGACGACCGTCTGAGCCAGCACGAACCGCGAACCGCAATGCCCGCAGGTCAGCGGCAGCGCCGTCGCGTCCACGGCCAGGGCGCCGGCGAGCATTCCGGCCAGAGCATTGCCGTCCACCACGCGCACGGGTCCGGGGGGATCGGATCCGACCATCATGCACCTCCGAATCGTTCGGTCCGCACGCGGGCCGGGTCGTGACCGAGCTGGACGAGGGCGGATGCGACGGCTTCGACGAACCCGGTCGGCCCGCACACGAACACCGCGGGCGTCTCCTCGACCGGGGCCGTGGCGGTGCGCAGATCCGCGGCCGTGACGCGGCCCACCCGCCCTCCCCACCCCACAGGGGCGCTGCGCGTGTAGACCCACGTGAGCGCCACGCCCGCCGCATCCAGCCGCTCCACCTCTGCGCGGAACATCGCGTCATCGGCTGAGCGCACCGAATACAGGAGGCGGAACGGTGCCGTGGACGCCGAAGCGGCCCGGGCGCGGGCCATCGCCAAGAGGGGCACGATCCCGGAGCCGCCCGCGATCAGCTGCACGGGTGAGGGATCGTCGGCGTGCCACACGAAGAACCCGCCGAGGGGCCCCTTCACCTCCAGCTCGTCACCGGGGCGCACGTCGTGGACGAGATAGGGCGACACCTCCCCGTCCGCGACCTCGTCCACACCGAGCTCGACCTCCTCGCCGGGCCCGGAGGACGCGATCGAGTACGACCGCACCGCCTGATAGCCGTCCTCGGCCGTCAGGCGCAGATCCAGGTGCTGCCCCGGGAGGTTCCCCGGCCAGCCCGGCACCCGCAGTCGGAGGATCCGCGCGGTGGGCGTCGCGTTCTCCACGTGCGCCACCTGGGCCGGTGACCAGCCCCCGACGATCACCAGTAGCGTTCCTCGCGCCACGGATCGCCGTGGAGGTGGTAGCCGTTCTGCTCCCAGAACCCGGGGTCGTCGTGGTTCTGCATCGTGAGACCGCGCACCCACTTCGCGCTCTTCCAGAAGTACAGGTGAGGGACCAGCAGGCGGGCAGGGCCGCCGTGCTCGGGATCCAGCGGAGCGCCGTCGAACTCGAACGCGACCCACGCCTTGCCATCGGTGAGATCCTCCAGCGGCACGTTGGTCGTGTAGCCCCCGTACGAATGCGCCATCGCATACTCGTACTCCGTCTCGACCTCGGCCAGGAGCGTGTCCAAGGACACCCCGCGCCAGGATGTGCCGAGCTTGGACCAGCGCGTCACGCAGTGGATGTCGGTGGCGACCTCCTCGATGGGCAGGGCCAGGAACTCGTCCCACGTCCACGTGCGGGCCGCTCCGTGCTCGTTGCGGATCGTGAAGGACCACTCGTCGGTGGGGATGCGCGGGGTGGGCCCTGCTGAGAGGACGGGGAAGTCCTCGGTGAGGTACTGCCCCGGCGGCAGATCCGGCGCCGATTCGCGGCGCCGGGCGCCGAATCCTCGCGAGAACACAGCCATGCGGACCTCCCGGATCGGGGCGCGGAGACAGCTTCTGCGGCACAGCGTAGGGGATAAGCTGGCGCGGCGGATACCCGTGTCCGTTCCGTGGGGGGACATCAATGAGCGTGACCACAACGGCGCCCGTCGTCGGCCCGGATGCGCTCACGCGCACCGTCGAGCGACTCTCCACCGCCCTGCGGCTGTCGGAGATCACCGAGATCGTGGCCGAAGCGGTGCGCGAGCTGACCGGGGCGGATGGCGCGACCTTCGTCTTCCGGGAGGACGGGGAGTGCTTCTACGCCGAGGAGAACGCGATCGCCCCGCTGTGGAAGGGGCACCGGTTCCCCCTGACCTCCTGTGTCAGCGGCTGGGCGATGCTGCACCGCGAGACCGTCGTCATCCCCGACATCTATTCGGATGACCGCGTCCCCCACGATGCGTATCGCCCGACCTTCGTCGCCAGCCTCGCGATGGCGCCCGTGCGCTCGGCCGATCCGATCGGCGCGCTGGGAGCGTACTGGGCGGAGCAGACCCACCCCGACCCCGAGGTCCTGCGACGGCTGGAGGTCCTGGCCGACACCGCTGCCGTGGCGGTGGAGAATCTCGAGCTGCGCGGGGCGATCGGGCGCCGCAGTGCCGAGCGCGATCGGTTCGCGGCACGCGCCGACGACCTCGACGCCGCCATGCACACGCTCGTGCACGACCTGCGGGGCTCGCTCGGGGTGGTCACCGGCTACGCCGAACTCGTCTCCGAGGGCGCCGACGCCGTCGATGCCGCCGAGTACGCCGCCGCCATCCTGCGGGCGGGGGAGCGGATGTCGGCTCAGATCGAGCGGATGCTGTCGATCTACCGCATCACGGGGCAGCCGCTCCAGCCGGAGCGCTGCGACCTCACCGGGATGGCTCGGACGATCGCCGACGACCTGCGCCGCCGCCATCCCCACCGCGACCTGCGGATCGACGTCGACGAGCACCTGCAGGCATGGGCTGATCCCGTGCTGCTGCACTCGCTGCTGGAGAACCTCCTGGGCAACGCCGTCAAGTTCACCGCACGCAAGGCGGCCGCCCGCATCGCGGTCACCGCGGTGAGTGCCGGCGAGGGCACGATGACGTTCGCGATCAGCGACGACGGCGACGGCTTCGCCCCGGAAGACGCCGAGCGGCTGTTCCGGCCGCTCGCGCGGCTGCACTCCCAGGAGGAGTTCTCCGGGACGGGCCTGGGACTGGCGTCGGTCGCGCGGATCGCCGAGCTGCACGGCGGTTCCGTGCGGGCGGAGGGGCGCCCCGGTTCGGGCGCGACGTTCACCGTCGCCCTGCCCGCCGTGGCCTGACCGGTCTCGTAGGCTGACCCCATGCGTGTGCGAGGGTGCGCCCCATGACGATCGATCTCCTCTCGGGCCCCGCCTCTCCCGAGGGCGGACCCGCGCACTGGCGTGCCCTCGACGCGGCGACGGAGGAGTTGTCGGGACCGGTCGCCGTCCTCTCGCTCGAGGCGCTCCGCTACAACGCCGCCGACCTGCTCGTGCGCGCCGGCGGAGTGCCGATCCGGGTGGCGAGCAAGTCGGTGCGCGTGCGCGGGGTGCTGGACGCGGTGCTCGCCCTGCCCGGGTACCGCGGCATCCTGGCCTTCACGCTCCCCGAGGCACTGTGGCTCGCGCGCGACCACGACGACATCGTGCTGGGGTATCCGAGCGTCGACCGGAAGGCGCTGGCGGCACTGGTCGCGGACGACCGCGCCGCCGCGCGCATCACGCTCATGATCGACGATCCCGCCCAGCTGGACCTGGTCGATGCCGTCGCCGCTCCCGGATCGCGCCCGGAGATCCGGGTCGCGATCGATGTCGACGCGTCGTGGCGGGCCGGTGTCCTCGGGCACATCGGCGTGCGGCGCTCACCCGTCCACGACCCGGGTGAGGCCGCCGGCCTGGCCCGCCGCGTGGCTGCCCGCCCCGGGTTCCGTCTGGTGGGTCTCATGATGTACGAGGCACAGGTGGCGGGGCGAGGCGACGCCACCGGAGTGGGCGACCCGGTGATCCGGTGGATGCAGCAGCGTTCGGCCGTCGAGCTGGCCGAGCGCCGGGCGGCCGTCGTGGACGGTGTGCGGGAGCTCGCCGACCTCGAGTTCGTCAACGGCGGCGGGACCGGTTCGCTCGAGCGCACCGCCGCCGAGGCGGCGGTCACCGAGCTCACCGCCGGCAGCGGACTGCTCGCCGGTCACCTCTTCGACGGGTACCGCGCCTTCACGCCCGCGCCGGCCGCCGCGTTCGGGCTCGAGGTCGTGCGCAAACCGCTGCCCGACGTGGTCACCGTGCTCGGCGGCGGGTGGATCGCTTCGGGTCCGCCGTCGGGGTCACGACAGCCGACGCCGGTCTGGCCCGCGGGCCTGCGGATGCTCCCGCGCGAGGGAGCCGGCGAGGTGCAGACGCCGCTGCGCGGACGGGCGGCACGGCCGCTGCGGCTGGGCGAGCGGGTGTGGTTCCGTCACGCCAAGAGCGGCGAGCTCGCCGAACGCGTCGACCGCTACCATCTCGTGGAGAACGGCCGGACGGTGGGCGAGCTGCCGACCTACCGCGGCGAGGGACGGAGTTTCCTGTGACCCGGCCCGGAGGCACGTGGCGCAACTGGGCGCGCACCCATTCCGCCCGCCCGGCGCGCGTGGAGTATCCCGCCGACGTCCCCGCCGTGCGCCGCGCGGTGACCGCCGCGGCCTCCCGATCGCTGCGCCTGAAGGCCGTGGGGGCGGGCCACAGCTTCTCCGGGATCGCGGTGCCGCACGACGTGCTGGTGGACCTGTCGGATCTCCGCGGGCTCGTCGCCGTCGACACCGAGCGAGCCCGCGTGACCGTCCGGGCTGGCACGCGGCTGTGGGAGATGCCGCGCCTGCTCGCGCCGTACGGCCTGGCGATGCAGAACCTCGGCGACATCGACCGGCAGACGGTCGCGGGCGCGATCTCCACCGGCACGCACGGCACCGGCGCTCGCTTCGCCGGGCTCTCCGCACAGGTCGTGGGGGTGACCCTCGTCGCCGGCGACGGCGCGCTTCTCACCGTCGACGAAGACAACGACCCGGAGCTGCTTCCCGCCCTCGCGCTCGGTCTGGGCGCTCTCGGGGTGATCGTGGAGGTGACGCTGCAGTGCGTACCGGCCTTCCTCCTGGAAGCGGTCGAGCGGCCCGAACCGCTCGCCGAGACCCTCGCCGGCATCGCAGCGCACACGGGTGCCGACCATTTCGAGTTCTACTGGTTCCCCGGCACCGACGTGGCGGTCACCAAGACGAATACGCGCCTGCCCGAGCGAGCAGTGCGCCGCCCGCTTCCGCGCGTGCGCCGCTTCGTGGACGAGTCCCTCATGGCCAATGGCGTCTACCGCGTCGCGTGCGCGGCCGGCGCGGTCGTTCCCGCGGTCATCCCTCCGGTCTCCCGGCTGGCCGGACGCACGTTCGGCAACCGCACGTACACCGACCACTCCGCGCGCGTGTTCACGCAGGATCGCTCGGTGCGGTTCCGCGAGATGGAGTACGCCGTCCCGGCCGAACGGCTCGTGGCCGTGATGCGCGACCTGCGGGACCTCATCGCCGATCGCGGGTGGCGGATCTCGTTCCCGGTGGAGGTGCGCGTCGCCGCCGCCGATGATCGATGGCTCTCCACCGCGTACGAACGCGACAGCGCGTATTTCGCCGTGCACCGGTACTGGCGCGAAGACCCCACGGAGTACTTCGAGGCGGTTGAGGAGCTCATGACGGCGCACGGCGGCCGGCCGCACTGGGGGAAGGAGCACGGGCTGGACGCCGACGCCCTGCGCGCGCGCTACCCGCGCTTCGACGATTTCGCGGCCGTGCGCGACCGCCTGGACCCTGGCCGCGTGTTCGCGAACGGCTACCTCGACCGGGTTCTGGGTGGGTAAGAACTGGGAGATGCAGACAGTGCACAGAACGCCGCGATCGCCCCGTTAGGATGAGTGCACTCATCGAACGGAGACTCGGACATGTGGGAAGTTCTCATCCCTGTCCTGATCGTGGTCGCGATCATCGTCATCGCCGGCATCTACCTGTGGGCGACGTACAACTCGCTGGTACAGCTGAACGTGCGCGTCGACGAGGCATGGAGCGACATCACGGTGCAGCTCAAACGGCGCGCCGACCTGCTTCCCAACCTCATCGAGACCGTCAAGGGCTACGCCGGACACGAGAAGGCGGTCTTCGAGAACGTCACGCGTGCGCGTGCGGAGACGCTCTCGGCGGGCGGACCGGCCGAAGCAGGCATCGCTGAAGGCCACATGCAGCAGGCGCTGAAGTCGATCTTCGCCGTCGCGGAGGCGTACCCGCAGCTGCAGGCGAGTCAGAACTTCCTGCAGCTGCAGCAGGCGGTCGTCGACACCGAGGACAAGATCCAGGCCTCGCGCCGCTTCTACAACGGCGGAGTGCGGGAGCTGAACACCAAGATCAAGGTGTTCCCGAACAACCTCTTCGCCCGCAACCTCGGCTTCACCGAGCGCGAGTTCTTCGAGGTCGTCGACGGCGCGCCCATCTCCGAGCCGCCGCGCGTTCAGTTCTGACGCGTCAGCGCACGGCGAGGACGATGTCCTCACCGGTGACGACGACGTCTCCGCGCAGCGTCCACGCGTCGTCGCGGTAGGTGAACGAGGCCTCCGCACCTGTGCGGTCCACCCCGGTCACCGTCGCGACGACGATCCCTCCGGATGCGGTGAACGTGCGCACATCGGGGGACAGGGCGAGGACGGGGAACCGTTCGACGCGGTACGCGAACGCGGATGCCGAGGCCAGATCCGCGGCCCACGGGATCCGCAGGCCACAGGCTTCGGGAACCGCCGCGCCACCGCTCGTGCACTCCCGCGCGTAGGCGTCGAGCTGCTCCTGCAGGCGCGGCACCGCCTCGGGCGACAGCGACGCCTCCACCTGCACATCCGTCGTCCGGTCGGTGGAGACCGCGGCGGTCACCGAGCCGTCGACGAGTCCGCGCGGGACCGCGGAGAACTCGTACACGGCAGGAAGCAGCGACACCGTGCCCGCAGGGACGAGCACGTCGCCCACCGCGACAGCGTCGCCGACGGTCGTGCTGACCTCCACCGCGGCGAGGGCGTCGTCGGCTACGCGCCACCGGCCATCGACGAGGCGCAGTCCGAAGGAGATCTCCCGCTCGGCGCCGTCGAAGACGGCCGTGGCCCGCACGGCGGCGTGCGATCCGGTCTCGGTGAGCTGGTCGATGCGCAGCCGCTGGGGGTAGGACGAGGCGGCGGCGAATGCGTCGGCAGGCTCGGGGTCCGCCGGCACGATCAGGTCCGCCACAGCGTCGGCATCGCCGGATTCCAGCGCCCGCAGGAAGGCGAGAGCGGTGCTCTCCGCGCCGACGGGCCGCGTGGCCACCCACGCCACCGCCCCCGCGGCGATCAGGAGGGCGGCGGCGATGCCGCCGATCACGGCGGTGCGGCGCCTCATCCCGGTTCCTCTGACGCGAGGGCGACCGGTTCGGCGTCGGCGCGGTCGTGCCGGCCCGCCCGGGGGAGAGCAGCCGCGAGGTCTTCCACGGCGTCACCCCAGCGCGAGATCGACACGTCCGCCAGCCCTTGCCAGCGCGCCGCGGCCTCGAGCACCTCGGCGAGGCGCCCGGGCGCGTCGGCCGGGCGGCCCGGCTCCCACCACGCCGACTGGACCAGCAGCGTGCTGCGCGCACGGTCGGCCTTCAGATCCACGCGTCCCACGACGTCGTCGCCCACCAGCACCGGGAGGGAGTAGTACCCGTAACGGCGGCGGGGGGCGGGCGTGTAGATCTCGATGCGGTAGGCGAATCCGAAGAGCCGCTCGGCGCGCTCCCGGAACCACACCAGCGGATCGAAGGGCGTGAGCACCGCTGCCGCATCCACCCGACGCGGCACCACCGCATCCCGGTGCATCCAGGCCGGCGCGGGCCGGCCCCCGGACGTCCATCCCTGCACGGTGACGGGGGTGAGCTCGCCGGCGTCGACGAGATCGCGCACCGCGGCGAGCACAGCGGGACGGTCGCGGATGCGCCAGTAGTCGGCGAGGTCGGCCGCTGTCGCGACGCCGTACGCCCGTGCCGCGCGCCGCACCAGCTCCCGCACCGCGTCGCCGCGGGGCACCGGGGCGGCGAGCACGTCGGCGGGGATCACGTGCTCGGCCAGCGCGTAGCGACGTTCGAAGCCGCGACGCCCGGCGATCGCGACGTCACCGAAGAGCCAGAGGTATTCCAGGGCGTGCTTGACGTCGCTCCACTCCCACCAGGAGCCGACCCGGCCGCGGGCGAGGCCGCCTTCGAGCTCGGCCGGGCGCAGCGGCCCGCGGGCGGCGAGCTCCGCCCGCACCCACGCGACCGTGTCGGCGTGCGTGCGCGCCCAGGAGTCGGGCGCGGAAGCGTATTTCTCCCGGAACTCCCGCATGCGGAAGTCGAACAGCGACCAGTCCCCGGCGGGGATGAACGACGCGACATGCGCCCAGTACTCCACGTACGGCGCGCGGCGGGCGAACAGCAGCCGGTCGAGGGCGTCGGTGTCGTACGGGCCCAGGCGCGAGAACAGCGGCATGTAGTGCGAACGCGCGAAGACGTTCACCGAATCGATCTGCAGCGTGCCCATCCGCCGCACCGCTGCCGAGAGCGCGCGGGTGCCGGGAGCGCCCGCCGGGGGACGCCCGAAACCCTGTGCCGACACCGCGACACGACGGGCTTCCGCGGCGCTCAAGGTCGGTCTCACCCGCCCCAGCCTAACCACGGCCACGGACATCACCGCGGCTGCACGCGACGCCTAGACTGGCGGGATGACCGGCTCCGGACCCGACGCACGCGGTTCGTTCTTCGGTGCCTTCCGCCGCCCCCCGGGGCCCGCCGTCACCGCGGATCCCGAAAGCGGAGACACCGTCCCCCGCGGCCTCCGAGTGGCAACCGCCTACGCATGGCGCCTGCTCGTCCTGGCCGCGGCGGCCGGCGTGACCGTCTGGCTCGTCATCCAGTTGAAGCTGCTCATCATCCCCCTGCTCATCGCGATCCTGGTGTCGGCGCTGCTGTGGCCGGCCTTCTCGTGGATGCTGCGGCACCGGTGGCCGCGCTGGCTGGCCATCGTCGTCTCGGTGATCTCGACCCTCGCGATCGTGACGGGCCTGCTGTGGCTGGCGGTCTGGCAGATCACGCGGCAGTGGGGCGACGTGCGCGACCGCACGGTGGAAGCCACAGAACAGCTGCGCCAGTACCTCATTCAGGGACCGCTGCATCTGACCGCCACGCAGATCGATGACGGCCTGAACCAGGCCGTCGTCTTCCTCGAGGAGCAGGCGGAACTGCTGTGGTCGGGTGCGCTCGCGATCGGCACCACCGTCGGACACGTCGTGACGGGGCTCCTGCTGACCCTGTTCATCCTCCTGTGCCTCCTCGCCGACGGCGGCGGGATCTGGCGCTGGACCACGCGGCTGTTCCCGCGGAAGGCGCGACCGGCCGTGGACGGAGCCGGACGCGCGGGCTGGGTGACGGTGGTCAACTACGCGCGCACGCAGTTGCTGGTCGCCTCGATCGACGCGGTGGGCATCGGCCTGGGTGCGTTCCTGCTCGGCGTGCCGCTGGCGATCCCCATCGGCGTGCTGGTCTTCCTGGGCGCCTTCGTGCCGTTCGTCGGCGCGATCGTCACCGGGGCCGTCGCCGTGTTCATCGCGCTGGTGTACAACGGGCCGTGGATCGCGTTCTGGATGCTCGTGGTCGTGCTGGGAGTGCAGCAGCTGGAGAGCCACGTGCTGCAGCCGCTGCTCATGGGCTCGGCGGTCAAGGTCCACCCGCTCGCCGTCGTGCTGGTCGTCGCCGGCGGAGCGATGGTCGGCGGCATCCCCGGCGCGCTGTTCGCGGTGCCCCTGGCCGCGTTCGTCAACGTCGTGGCCGTCTACCTGAGCTCACGATCGTGGGAGAGCGGTCGGCCACCGGCTTCCGCCGATCTCATCTGGAGTACCGTGCCGCGTCGACGAGGGAACACCGCATGACCGTATCCGCATCTCCCGCCGTGACCGCTCCCACCCTGGCCGGCTTCGAGGATGCCGCGGCCGTCCTCGACGGCATCATCGCGCGCACGCCGCTGGACGAGTCCCAGCACCTCAGCGAGGTGCTGGGGGTCCCGGTGCACCTGAAGCTGGAGAACCTGCAGCGCACCGGCTCGTTCAAGATCCGCGGCGCCACGTATCGCCTGTCGCGCCTGACCGCCGAGGAGCGCGCACGCGGCGTCGTGGCGGCCTCGGCGGGCAACCACGCCCAGGGTGTGGCGCTGGCCGCGCAGCAGCTGGGGATCCCCGCCACGATCTTCATGCCGCTCGGTGTCCCCGTTCCCAAGCTGCTGGCCACGCGCGGGTACGGCGCCGAGGTCATCCTGGAGGGCGCCACCGTCGAGACGCCCCTGCGCCTGGCCGCCGAACATGCCGAGCGCACGGGCGCCGTGCTCATCCACCCCTTCGACCACCCCGACATCGTCCTGGGTCAGGGCACGCTCGGCCTGGAGCTCTTCGAGGAGCTGCCCGACCTCGCCACCGTCGTGATCGGGATCGGCGGCGGGGGACTGGCCGCCGGTGTCGCCGCCGCCGTCAAGCTGCGCGCGGCCGCGGTGGGACGCACCGTCCGCGTCGTCGGCGTGCAGGCGGAGAACTCCGCCGCCTACCCGTCCTCCCTCCAGGCGGGCCGTCCGCTCGTGGTGGAGACGCGCCCGACGATCGCCGACGGCATCGCGGTGGCGCGTCCGGGCGACCTGACCTTCGCGCTGGTCCAGGAGTACGTCGACGAGGTCGTCACAGTCACCGAGGACGACATCGCGCGCGCCCTCCTGGTCCTGCTCGAGCGCGCCAAGCAGGTCGTCGAGCCCGCCGGTGCGGCGGGGGTGGCCGCCATCCTCGCGGGCAAGGTCCGCCCCACCGGCCCCACGGTGACGGTCCTCTCCGGTGGCAACATCGACCCGCTGCTGCTGCAGCGCGTCGTGGCGCACGGGTTGGCCGCCTCCGGGCGGTACATGACGCTGCGCATCCCGCTCCCCGATCGTCCGGGCCAGCTCGCGCGCGTGGCGGAGCTCCTCGCGCAGGCGGGCGCCAATGTCATCGAGGTGCTGCACACGCGGCACGGCCAGGGCCTTCAGATCAGCGAAGTGATCCTGCAGCTGAGCGTCGAGACGCGGGGCGCCGACCACCAGGCCGTCGTGATCGCCACGCTGGAGGCCGCCGGGTTCCAGTCGACGATCGTCGCCGACTGACCCGTTCCCGGCCGGGGCCGATCACTGACCCGAGTAGGTCTCCACCTTGACCACCTCGACCGGGATCTCCCGGCCGTTCGGTGCGGTGTACGAGCCCTTGTCGCCTTCGCGCATGCCGATGATCGCAGCGCCCAGCGGGGAGGCCTCGCTGTAGACGTCGAGCTCGGAGTCGACGGCGATCTCGCGGTTGCCCAGGAGGAAGACCTCTTCACCGCCGGCGACGAGCGCCGTCACCACGGTGCCCGGTTCCACGACGCCCGTGCTCTGGGGAGCCACTCCCACCTTGGCGTTCTTCAGCAGCTGCTGGAGCGTGCGGATGCGCGCCTCCTGCTTGCCCTGCTCGTCCTTGGCGGCGTGGTAGCCGCCGTTCTCCTTGAGGTCGCCCTCTTCGCGGGCGGACTCGATGCGCTTGGCGATCTCCTCGCGCCCGGTGGTGGAGAGGTGCTCGAGCTCGGCGGCGAGCCGATCGTATGCCTCCTGGGTGAGGAACGTCACCTGTGCGTCGCTGGACACGTCGCTCTCCTTCGTTCGGGTGGCCCGGTACGAACCGGGCCCGGGATATCGAAACGCCCCGGCTCAGGCCGGGGCGTCGTATCAGGATATGCTACGGGACCCAGCAGCTGTTCACCAAACCCGTGGTGGCCAGGGCGACCGTGGGGATGGTCTCGGTGAACGCGCGCTCATGCGCCTCGGCCGCGGGGTACTCCACGATCCGCCAGCCCACCACTCCGTGCTCCTCGTCCTGGGCCTCCAGGGCGCATGCCACGGCCGCGCCGGGGGGAGCGGTGATCTGGAACTCGACCGTGACGGTGCGCTCGTCGGCGACGTCGTAACCGGTGCCGACGACGTCGACGGCGTTGAGCGTGCGCGCGACGGTGCTCCAGCCGAGTGCGATTACGAGCGCCGCGGCGATCACCCCGACGATCACCCAGCCCACCACGCGCCGGGTCCGAGATCGCCGCCGGCCGTATCGCTCGTCGAGCAGCTGCTGCGTGGTCATCGTTCCTCGGGTCGTTCTAGGCTGGTCTTTCCAGGCTATGCGCTCCGGCGCGGAACGAGGACCAATGTACGACCTGCTCATGGCCGCCGCCGCCACTCCGTCGCCTACGCCCCAGGCGCCGCCGGCCGAGCTCGTCACCCCCGGTCCGTGGGGGTTCGGCGTGATCGCCGTACTCACCCTGGCCGTCGTGCTGCTCGTCGTCGACATGCTCCGCCGCATCCGCCGCAGCGGCTACCGCGAGGACGTGCGGGCCGAACTCGACGCCGAGGAGCAGGCACGCGCATCCACGCGCGCCACCGACACCGACGACGAGGACATCGACCCGGACGCCGATCCCGCGCGGCGTTAGCGTCCTCAGCCGGCGTGGTACGCCGGATGCATCGCGATGAGCAGGCTCGCCGCCCAGTGGCACAGGAACGCCAAGACGGTGCACACGTGGAAGATCTCGTGGAACCCGAAGTGGCCGGGCCACGGGTTGGGGCGCTTGAGCGCGTAGACGACCGCGCCGGCGGTGTAGAGCAGTCCGCCGATCAGGACGAGCGTCATCATCGTCGCGTTGGCATCGAACAGGTCGAACAGGTACATCACCGCCGCCCAGCCGAGGGCCAGGTACAGCGCGACGTACAACCACCGGGGCGCATGCAGCCAGAACACGCGGAAGAGGATGCCGACGATCGCCCCTCCCCACACGACCGACAGCAGGATGATCGTCTTCTGCGTCGGCAGGGCCAGCACGGCCAGCGGCGTGTAGGTGCCCGCGATCAGGAGCATGATGTTGGCGTGGTCGATGCGTTTGAGCACGGCCAGCGTACGGGGCTTCCAGTTGAAGCGGTGATACAACGCGGAGCTGCCGAACAGCATCATCGAGGTGACCATGAACACCGCAGAGGCCCACTTCGCCGGTGCGCCCTGCGCGAGGCTGATCAGCACGACGCCCGCCACGACGGCGATCGGGAACGTCGCGGCGTGGATCCAGCCGCGCCACGTGGGCTTGACGTCGCTCTGCGCGCCGACGGCTCCGGCCTCGATCAGCGGCAGCTCGGGAACGTGGGCGCCCTCGGATTCCAGGTGGGGGTCGGGGGTGCGTCGGGTCACCTCTCCAGCCTAAAGGTCGCTGTATGCCGGACGGGGAACACACGGGGGTGGGGGGGTAGCGTAGACGCGTGAGCGGTGGCGGCGGCAATCAGGGCAGAGGGCCGCTGTATCGGCTCTACATCAACCGCCTCCGCCGGCGCCTGCACCCGGAGACGGTGCCGCACCACGTGGCGATGATGATCGACGGCAATCGGCGGTGGGCGCGTCAGCTGGGTTACGAGACCGCCGCACACGGCCACCGGGCCGGCGCGGCCAAGATGCGCGAGTTCCTGCGCTGGTGCGACGACCTCGGCATCGAGGTCGTGTCGCTGTACCTTCTGTCCACCGACAACCTCCGCAAGCGCGAGTCCCGGGAACTGGCCGACCTGATCGACATCATCGCCGAGCTCGCCGACGAGCTCTCGCGCGAGTCCGATTGGCGCGTGCAGCACGTGGGCCGCGCCGACCTCCTGCCGCCCGACCTGGCGCGAGTGCTCGCCGACGCGCAGGAGCGCACCCGCGAGCACACCGGGCTGCACGTGAACCTGGCCGTCGGCTACGGCGGTCGCAGCGAGATCGTCGACGCGGTGCGCAGCATCATCGCCCAGCACGACCGCGAGGGCGGGTCGCTGGAGGAACTGGCGGCCAGCCTGACCCCCGAGCAGATCGGCGAGCACCTCTACACCGGCGGTCAAGCCGACCCCGACCTCGTCATCCGCACGTCGGGCGAGCAGCGCCTGAGCGACTTCCTGCTGTGGCAGAGCGCCCACAGCGAGTTCTACTTCGTCGAGGCGCTGGGCCCCGACCTGCGCGAGGTCGACTTCCTCCGCGCCATCCGCGACTACGCCGATCGCGACCGCCGCTACGGCGGATGACACGGAGAATTCCCGTGCCCGACACCGGCGGGGGCGTGTCGCGCACCTCGCCGCCCGCACGCCGGTCGTACGGTGATCGCACCGGGCACGGAGTCCGGTCGGGTCGGCCTTCCGGATCGCGACTCGCTACCCTGGTCGACTCGTGACTGCCGGGTGACACACCCGGGTGGGGAGTGGGTTGTGACCGCACGAGCACCGCAGCAGCAGAGCCGGGAGTTCACCGACGAGACCGCGGAGCAGGACCTCCGGACGTACGTGCTGGACACCTCCGTCCTCCTGAGCGATCCGCGGGCGTTCTTCCGCTTCGCCGAGCATTCCGTCGTGATCCCCGTCGTGGTCGTCACCGAGCTGGAGAGCAAACGGCACGACCCCGAGCTGGGCTACTTCGCCCGTCAGGCCCTGCGCCACCTGGACGGCCTGCGCGTCGAGCACGGCCGGCTGGATTTCCCCGTGCCCGTCGGTGACGGCGGCACGCTGCGGGTCGAGCTGAACAACACCGACCCCACGGTGCTGCCCTCGGGCATGCGGCTGGGCGACAACGACACCCGCATCCTCGCCGTCGCGATGCACCTCGCGCAGGACGGCAGTGAGGTCACGGTCGTCTCCAAAGACCTCCCGATGCGGGTCAAGGCCGCGTCGCTGGGCCTGCACGCCGAGGAGTACCTCGCCGAGCAGGCAGTCGACTCGGGATGGACCGGCATCGCCGACCTGAACGTGGGCGGCGACGACATGAGCGACCTCTACGAGTCCGAGGTCGCCGCCAGCGACGACGTCGTGGGGCTGCCGGTGAACACGGGCCTCATCATCCACTCCGAGCGGGGCTCGGCCCTCGGGCGCGTCACGGGGGACGGTGCCTACCGGCTCGTCCGGGGCGACCGGGAGGTGTTCGGCCTGCACGGCCGCTCGGCCGAGCAGCGCATCGCGATCGACCTTCTGCTGGACCCGGACGTGGGCATCGTCTCCCTCGGCGGCCGGGCGGGAACCGGGAAGTCGGCCCTCGCCCTGTGCGCGGGCCTGGAGTCGGTGCTCGAACGCCAGCAGCAGCGCAAGATCATCGTCTTCCGTCCGCTGTTCGCCGTCGGCGGGCAGGAACTCGGATACCTCCCCGGAGACGCCGCGGAGAAGATGAATCCGTGGGGGCAGGCGGTCTTCGACACGCTCGGCTCGGTCGTCTCGCCGAACGTGCTGGAGGAGGTGCTGGCACGCGGCCTCCTCGAGGTGCTGCCCCTCACGCACATCCGCGGCCGCTCACTGCACGATGCGTTCGTGATCGTCGACGAGGCCCAGTCGCTGGAGCGCAACGTCCTCCTCACCGTCCTCAGCCGCGTCGGGCAGAACTCCCGCGTCATCCTCACCCACGACGTCGGTCAGCGCGACAACCTGCGTGTGGGCCGGCACGACGGCATCGCGTCGGTCATCGAGACGCTCAAGGGCCACGCCCTGTTCGGGCACGTCACGCTGACGCGGTCGGAGCGCTCGGCGATCGCCGCCCTGGTCACCGACCTGCTGGAGGCGGGCGAGCTGTCGTGAGGCGAGGCGGAACCGCGTAGATGAGAGCACTCTCACCCCCGGTTCCGCCTTCTCTCACGAATCTGCCCCATGATGGATGCAGCGAGGGAGACCTCGCACCGCCCCCGCGGCGGATACCCCCCAATAGAGAAGCACGGGACCGATCAGGGCCCGTCGTGGAGAAAAGGTCACCGCGCTTATTCGGGTAGCGCGGTCGATACATCCGGAGTTCCCCCCGACTCCGGCTCTCCCATAGCCCTCGGCGTCCCCCAGCGCCGGGGGCTCTCTCTTTGGCGCGAGGGCGGCTCACTCCCAGCGGTAGCCTGCACCTCGCACCGTCGTGATGCACTCGTGCCCGAACTTGCCGCGCAGGTAGCGGACGTAGACGTCGACCACGTTGGATCCGGGGTCGAAGTCCAGGCCCCACACGCGGCTGAGCAGCTGTTCGCGGCTGAGCACCTGTCCCGGGTGGCGGAGGAACTGCTCCGCCAACGCGAACTCCCGCGCGCTCAGATCGATCTCCCGGCCCGCCACGGTGGCCCGTCGCGTGAGCACATCGAGCGACACGTCGCCGTGGACGACCGCGATCGTGCCGGTCTGCACGGTCTCGCGCAGGCGGGATCGGACCCGGGCGAGCAGCTCGTCGAACTTGAACGGCTTCGCGACGTAGTCGTTGGCGCCCGCGTCCAGGCCGTCCACGGTGTCGCGCGTGCTGGAGCGGGCGGTGAGGATGATGACGGGGAGCGTGGACCCCTGGCCGCGCAGGTCGCGCAGCACCTCGAACCCGTCCATGGTGGGCAGCCCGATGTCCAGGAGCATGAGGTCGACCTCGCCCGACAGCGCGGCTTCGAGTGCGTCGCCCCCGTCCTCGACCACGCGGGTGCGGTAGCCGGCGGACTCGAGTCCGCGGCTGATGAAGGCCGAGATGCGGGTCTCGTCTTCGGCGATGAGGATGAGCGTCATCCGGAGGCCTCTCGCTGCTGGACCACGTCACCGGCGCGCACGGGCGCCGGCAGGTCGGCCGGTGCCCGCCCGCGTCCGGGCGGGATGTGGATGGTGAAGGTGGCGCCGCCGCCGGGGGTCTCGGTGACCGAGCAGTGGCCGTCGTGGCCTTTCACGATCGCGTCCACGATGGCGAGTCCGAGCCCCGAGCCGCCGACGGTGCGGCGCCCTTCGGCGCGGTCGAAGCGGCGGAAGATGCGGTGGCGGGATGCGGGCGGGATGCCGGGGCCGTGGTCGCGCACCCACAGATGCGCGCCGGCGTCGTCGACGGAACTGCCGATCTCCACCGGCGTGCCCTCGGGGGTGTACTTCGCGGCGTTGTCGGCCAGCTGCAGCCACGCTTGGAGCAGGCGGTCGTAGTCGCCCTCGACGCGACCGTACCCGCGGGACTCGACACTCCACGAATGGCCGGGGATGACCGCCACCAGTTCTCCCACGCGTGCCGTGAGGGCGTCGACATCGATCATGTTCATCGTCAGCGCGCCGTCCTCGACAGCTGCCAGCAGATCGATGTCGTCGACGAGGCGGGTCATGCGGTCCAGCTCGGACATGCCGATCTCGCGCGTGGTCGCGACATCCACCGGATCCGTGACATCCATCGTCTCCAGATGCCCGCGCACGATCGTGATGGGGGTCTTCAGTTCATGCCGGACATCATCCAGCAGCTGGCGCTGCACGTCGACGGAGACCTCGATCCGGTCGAGCATGGAGTTGACGGTGCGGGTGAGGTCGGAGATCTCGTCGTTGCCGTCGGCGGGCAGGCGCGCGCCGAAGTCACCGATCGTGACGGCGTCGGCGGTGGCGCGGAGGTCGCGCAGCGGCAGGAGCAGCCGCCCGATCACGAACCACCCGACCACGCCGATGGCCAGCAGCATCCCGAGCCCCGTCACGGTGTAGGTGAGGACGCCGGTGATCACGAGCTGCATGCGGGCATCCAGCAGCACGGCGTGGGCGATGACGGCGCCGTCGACGGGCAGGGCGACGTAGCGCAGCGTGCCGTGGTCGCCGTTCACCGTCCCGTACTCGGCGGCCGTGGGCGAGGACGCGGACAGCGCCCGCACGAACTCCTCGTCGTCGGCCAGGTGCAGGCCCGTCGCGCTGGGTGCGGCGGCGATCACCTCGCCGTCGGCCACAGCGATCGTGCCGTCGGTGCGGTCGGGGACGATGCTGTGCACGACGTCGATGACGGCTGCGCGGTCGGGCATCGGCTCCGTCGCGACGCTCGCGGCGAACGTGCGCAACTGCCCATCGGCCGTCCGCAGCACGGTGTCCTGCTGCACCCAGAACGTGATCCCGCCCACCACGACGAGCCCGGCGCACGCGACGGCGAGGACAGCCCCCAGGATCCGTGCGCGCGCCGAGACCGTTCTCGGCGGGCGGTTCATCGTCTGATTATCGCGCGCGCCGGGGCCGAACCCGGTACGTGCGGGGCGTGGCTCACCCGGGGTGCGTCATGGAGAGCAGATCGAGCTTGGCGTCCAGCGCCTCCTCGGTCAGCTCGCCGCGCTCGATGTACCCGAGCTCGACGACGGCTTCGCGCACCGTGATGCCCTTGGCGACGGAGTGCTTGGCGATCTTGGCGGCCGCTTCGTACCCGATGAGCTTGTTCAGCGGGGTCACGATGGAGGGCGACATGCCCGCGTAGGCGGCGGCGCGCTCGACGTTGGCCTGCAGGCCGTCGATCGTCTTGTCGGCCAGCACGCGCATGGTGTTGGCGAGCAGGCGGATCGACTCCAGCAGCGCCGTGCCCATGACCGGGATGGCCACGTTCAGCTCGAACGATCCGGATGCCCCGGCCCACGCGATCGTGGCGTCGTTGCCGATCACGCGCGCGCACACCATGAGGGTGGCCTCGGGGACGACCGGGTTGACCTTGCCCGGCATGATCGACGACCCCGGCTGCAGGTCGGGGATGTGCAGTTCGGCCAGGCCGGTGTTCGGGCCAGACCCCATCCAGCGCAGGTCGTTGTTGATCTTCGTCAGCGACACCGCGATCGTGCGCAGGGCGCCGGATGCCTCGACCAGGCCGTCGCGGTTGGCCTGGGCCTCGAAGTGGTCCTTCGCCTCGGTGATCGGCAGCTCCGTCTCATCCACGATGAGCTGGATGACCTTCTGCGGGAACCCGGCGGGCGTGTTGATGCCGGTGCCCACGGCCGTGCCGCCGAGGGGGACCTCCGCGACGCGGGGCAGGACGGCCTGGACGCGCTCGATGCCCAGGCGCATCTGGCGCGCGTACCCGCCGAACTCCTGGCCGAGGGTGACGGGCGTTGCATCCATCAGGTGCGTGCGGCCGGACTTCACGACGTCCTTCCACGCCTCGGACTTCTCCTCGAAGGCGACGGCGAGGTGGTCCAGCGCGGGGATGAGGTCGTCGATGAGCGCCTGCGTCGCGGCGATGTGCACCGACGTGGGGAACACGTCGTTGGAGGACTGCGACGCATTGACGTGGTCGTTGGGGTGCACGGGGGAGCCGAGGTCGCGCGTGGCGAGGGTGGCGAGCACCTCGTTCATGTTCATGTTCGACGACGTGCCGCTGCCGGTCTGGTAGACGTCGATGGGGAACTGGTCGGCGTGCTCGCCGGCGATGATGCGGTCGGCGGCGCGCGCGATCGCGTCGGCGACGGCGCCGTCGAGGGTGCCGAGCTCCTTGTTCGCCAGCGCCGCGGCCTTCTTGATGCGCGCCAGCGCCACGATCTGCGCCGGATCGAGCGCGTCACCGGAGATGGGGAAGTTCTCCACCGCGCGCTGGGTCTGCGCGGCGTACAGCGCGTCCTTGGGAACGCGCACCTCGCCCATGGTGTCGTGCTCGATGCGGTACTCGGTCTCGGTCACGTCGTCGTCCTCCTGTTGCCGATGGTGGTCTGGATGGTCAGGGCAGCGGGTCGCCCGCGTCGCCAACGATCACGACGGGGGCGGCGGTGCCCTCGGCGAGTCGGTAGTTCGCGCCGACGACGGCCAGGCGCCCCTCGGCGACGGCCTCGCTGATCAGTTCGGATGCGTGCAGCAGCTGCGTCACGGTGTCGCGCAGGTGCACGCGACCGACCTGTTCCGGGTCGATCGCGCCGGCGGCCGCGGCGGGGTCGGCGCGCTGCACGCGCCGGACGGCGGGCACGATCGAGGCGATCTGACGCCAGATGAGCGGGGGCAGCAGCGGGGCGTCGGGCTGCACGCTCTCGATCGCCGCGCCCACGGCGCCGCACGCATCGTGGGCGAGCACGACGATGAGCGGCACCTCCAGCACCGCGACGGCGTACTCCAGGCTGCCCACGACCGAGTCGGAGATGATCTGGCCGGCGTTGCGCACGACGAACAGGTCGCCCAGGCCCTCGTCGAAGATGATCTCCGCCGCGAGGCGCGAGTCGGAGCATCCGAACAGGGCCGCGCGTGGACGCTGCCCGCCCGCCAGCTCGTGGCGACGTTCGACGTCCTGCCGGGGATGGCGGGGTTCGCCCGCGACGAAGCGGGCGTTGCCCTGCCGCATCTCATCCCACACCCCGCGGGGTGTGGCGGCGGGGGCGGTCACGGGGTCGCTCGCAGGTCGGTGATCTGAGGCGCGAGCGCCTCGGCGAGGGAGGCCGCAGCTTCGGGGGAGGACGAGCCGTAGACGAGGATGCGATCGGCTCCGGCCTGCGTGCCCAGCGCGTACGACACGTTGCCGGCCCGCGAGGGGTCGGACACGTGGTACTCGTCCCACACGATGCCGTCGATCGTCAGGGTGCCGTCGGGGCGGGTGCCGGCGAGGAGCTCGAGCGGCCACGACTCGTCGGCGTCGAAGCCCTGCGACACGCGGAGGAAGCCGGCGGTGCGGGCGGGGACGGTCACGACCGTCCAGGCGTCCACGCTGCCACCCTCCAGGGATGCCGCGTTCACGCGCCAGCCCTCGGGCAGGTCGGGGTCGAGCACGGGGCGCTGCAGCGTCTCACTGAGCGCGGCGGCTTCGGCCGTGACGTCGATGGGGGGCGGCTCGGGGATCTCGCCACGGGGCACGCCGAAGATCACCACGGCGACCACGGCCAGGATCACCCCGAGGGCGACCAGGAGATTGCGGAAGGTCTTGCTGGAGCGGTACGCCTGGGAGGACGCGGCCTTGCGGGCGGCGGTCTCATCCGGAGTCTCGGGACGACCGAGCTCCGCCACGACGCGGGCCATCACGACTCCGAAGCGTCGGCGCGCGCCGCGTCGAGTCGGCGCTTTGCCCCCAGCAGCCACTCCTCGCAGCGCGCCGCGAGGGCTTCACCGCGCTCCCACAGCGTGAGGGATTCCTCGAGGGTGGGAGCGCCCTGCTCGAGTTCGGCGACGACGCGGACGAGCTCGTCGCGGGCCTGCTCGAACGACAGAGCCGCGACTTCGGCGGGGCCGGATTGCGACGCGGTCATGCCTTCCATCCTAGTTGTCCCCGTCCTGCGTCGCCGCCGCGGGGGACTCCTCCACGGGGCCTTCGGAGCGGGCGGCGAACGAGCCCTGCGCCACGGTCACGAGCACGTCGGCGCCTGCCGGGGCCTGTGTCGCGTCGCGCACGATGACCCCGTCGCGCAGATGCGCGATGGCGTAGCCGCGCGACAGCGTCGCCAGGGGGGAGAGCGCCCGCAGCGACGCGCGCAGCTCCCTCGTCCGCCGGTCGTCGGCGGCCACGCGGCGCTCGAGGATGTCGCGGCCGCGGTTGACCAGCATCCACGTCTCCTGCGCGCGTCCGGTCAACAGGGCGTCGGGGGTGCGCAGCACCGGACGTGAGCGCAGCTGCTCCAGCTGCGCGATGTCATGCGTCACGCGCTGGGAGAGGCGGCTGCTCAGGCGCGCGCGCAGCTGCGCGACGAGGGCGCGCTGCTCGCTGACATCCGGAACGACGCGCTTCGCCGCGTCGGTCGGCGTCGACGCGCGCAGGTCTGCGACGTCATCCAGCAGCGGGTGGTCGTTCTCGTGCCCGATCGCGCTGACCACCGGCGTGGACGCGGCGGCCACCGCGCGCAGGAGCCGTTCGTCGCTGAACCCCAGGAGCGTCTGCGGATCGCCGCCACCGCGGGCGATCACGATGACGGCGACCTCGGGGTCGGCATCCAGCGCTTTCAGCGCTGCGATCGTCTCCGGGACGCACCGGTCGCCCTGCACGGCGGCGTGCTTGGTGCGGATGCGCACGTGCGGCCAGCGCAGTTCGGCATTGCGGTGCACGTCCTTCTCGGCGTCGGAGTTCTCGCCCGTGATGAGCCCGATGAGGCCGGGGAGGAACGGCAGCCGCTTCTTGCGCGAGGCGTCGAAGAGCCCCTCGGCCCGCAGTTTCGTGCGCAGCTGCTCGAGGCGTTCGAGCTGGTCGCCCAGGCCCACGTGGCGCATGGCGGAGACGGCGAAGCTGAAGTCGCCCGAGCGGGGGAAGTAGTCCGCCTTGACGCACGCGACGACGTGGTCGCCGGTGGCGAAGTCCTTCGGGAGGCGCTGCGCCGTGCTCGACCACACGCGGAAGGAGATCGTGGCGTCGGTGGTGAGGTCCTTCATCCGCCCGAAGACGTTGCCCCCGCGCAGGTTCCAGGAGGTGATCTCGCCCTCGACCCACACCGAGCCCCAGCGGTCGACGAACCCGCGGATGGTGTCGTTCAGGCGCGCGACCGAGGTCGGAGCGTGCACGGTGGAGTCCCGCGGTGGCACGGAATCGGGCGGCGGGGGCTGCCCCGGAACGGTTTCGGGCTGGAACGTGGTCATCGCTTCTCGCAGGTATCGGCGGATCGGCCGGTATTGGGCCGTCGTCCAGGGGGTCCTCGTAGACTCGAAGGGTGAGCACCCCTGTCGTTTCGCTTCCCGTCCCCCGCATCCCGGGGCGTCGCGGGCGGCTCCAGGATATCCCGGTCGACGGACGCAAGAAGGTGCTGCTGGCCGCACCCCGTGGATACTGCGCGGGTGTGGATCGTGCCGTGATCGCGGTGGAGAAGGCGCTGGAGCGCTTCGGATCGCCCGTGTACGTGCGCAAGCAGATCGTCCACAACATCCACGTCGTCACCGAGCTCGAGGCCAAGGGCGCGGTGTTCGTCGAAGAGGTCGACGAGGTCCCGCCCGGGGCGCACGTGGTCTTCAGCGCGCACGGCGTCTCGCCGGCGGTCGTCTCCGCCGCCGCCGATCGCGGCCTGCAGGCCATCGACGCGACGTGCCCGCTGGTGACCAAGGTGCACCGCGAGGCCGTGCGGTTCGCCCGCGACGACCACGAGATCCTGCTGATCGGGCATCTCGGCCATGAGGAGGTCGAGGGCACCGCGGGGGAGGCGCCCGACCACGTCACGATCGTGAACTCGCCGGAGGAGGCCGACACCGTGGAGGTGCGCGACCCCTCGAAGGTCGTGTGGCTGTCGCAGACGACGCTCTCGGTGGACGAGACGATGGAGACGGTGCGCCGCCTCCGCGCCCGTTTCCCGCAGCTGCAGGACCCGCCCTCGGATGACATCTGCTACGCCACGCAGAACCGTCAGGTGGCGATCAAGAAGGTCGCCAAGAACGCCGACCTCGTCATCGTGGTGGGTTCGGCGAACTCCTCCAACAGCGTGCGGCTGGTCGAGGTGGCGCTCGAGCACGGAGCCAAGGCGGCCTACCGCGTCGACTACGTCGACGAGGTGCAGCAGGAGTGGCTCGACGGTGTCGAGACGGTCGGCGTCACCAGCGGCGCATCCGTGCCCGAGGTTCTCGTGGACGAAGTGCTCGCCGAGCTCGCCGGCGCGGGGTACCGCGACGTCGAAGAGGTGCGCACCGCCGAGGAGGACCTCATGTTCTCGCTGCCGAAGGAGCTGCGCTCGGATGCGGCCGGCCGCCGCGACGCGCGGGCCCTCGGCGGACGGGCGCGGTCGTGAGCGATCCGGACCCTCGCCCGGTTCCGCAGTACGGCGAGTACGCCACTCCCGAGGAGCAGCGTGCCCGCATCGCCCGCCCCGACACGACCGACGCGCTCGTGGCAGGCGTGCACCCCGCGCCCAAGGCGGCACCGACGCCGGTGACGGCCTCCGCCGGGCAGCTGACCGGGTGGCGCCTCGCCGACCGCATCGTCACGATCGGCCTGCTGGTGTACGGGCTGTTCAATGTGCTCACCACCGCACCGCGGCTCTTCGGCTTCGCCACCTTCGCGGACGACTACCTCGGACTGCTGGGCGTGAACGAGTCGTTCACGAACTTCGACGCCGCCCGGGTGTGGGGCCCGATCGCCGGCACCGTACTCATCCTGGGCTGGGTCGTGACGGCGCTGCTGTCGTGGCGGCGCCTGCGGCGCAGGCGCGTCGCCTTCTGGATCCCGCTGGTCGGGGCGATCGTCACGGTCCTGGTCGTCTCCGCCCTGCTGACGGTGCCGCTGTCGGGAGACCCCGCCTTCACCGGATTCGTGGAACGGCTCTCCACCGGCGGATGAGCCCCTCGGTGCCATAACATCGCGGGATGCCCCGCGTCCTCGCCGTGTGCGTCGTCCACCAGCTCCGCCCCGACTCTGGCTTCGTCGGGGTGACCGGCATCGACAAGCGTCCCGTGCGCGGCGCGGTGCACGCAGGTCGGTACGGCCTGCGCGGCGACGTGCAGGCCAGCCGGAAGCACCACGGCGGGCTCGACAAGGCGGTGTACGCCTACGCGCAGGAGGACGCGCGATTCTGGGAGGAGCAGCTCGGCCGCGAGCTGCCGCCCGGATGGTTCGGCGAGAACCTGCGGGTCGAGGGGCTCGACGTCAACGCCGCCCGCATCGGCGAGGTGTGGCGCATCGGCGAGACCGTGGAGGTCGAGGTCACGATGCCGCGCACGCCGTGCGCGACGTTCGCCCGGTGGGTGGGCGGGGCCGAGGCGCGGGGATGGGTGCGCCGTTTCGCGCAGGAGCGCCGCCTGGGCCCGTACCTGCGGGTGCGCCGGGTCGGCGCCATCCGCGCCGGTGACCCGATCGAGGTGCTCTCGGTGCCCGAAGGCGCCCCCAGCATCCGCGACGTCTTCCGCGCCCCCGAGTGAAACGCCGGATGCCCCGACCGATCGGCCGGGGCGTCCGAGGTGCGGCGATTACGCGCCGAGCGACTTGCCGTGCGAGCCCAGCTGCTGCGTGGCTTCGACGACGCGCGCGGCCATCGCCGACTCGGCGACCTTGCCCCACGCGCGCGGGTCGTACTGCTTCTTGTTGCCGACCTCGCCGTCGACCTTCAGCACGCCGTCGTAGTTGCTGAACATGTAGCCGGCGATCGAGCGCGTGAAGGCGTACTGCGTGTCGGTGTCGATGTTCATCTTCACCACGCCGTTGCGCACGGCGAGGGCGATCTCCTCGTCGGTGGAGCCGCTGCCGCCGTGGAAGACGAGGTCGAGGGGCTTCGGGCCGGTGCCGAAGCGCTGCGCGATGCCCTCCTGGATCTCGCCGAGGAGCTCGGGGCGGAGCTTGACGTTGCCCGGCTTGTAGACGCCGTGCACGTTGCCGAAGGTCAGCGCGGAGATGTAGCGGCCGTTCTCGCCGAGTCCGAGCGCCTCGACGGCCTTGGTGACGTCGGCGACGGTGGTGTACAGGGCCTCGTTGGATCCTTCGTGCTGAACGCCGTCCTCCTCGCCGCCGACGACGCCGACCTCGATCTCGAGGATCGCGTTGATCGCCTTCATGCGGGGGAGGAGCTCTTGGGCGATCTGGATGTTCTCGTCCAGGGGCACCGCCGAGCCGTCCCACATGTGGGACTGGAAGATCGGGTTGCGGCCGGCCTTGACCTCCTCCTCGGAGGCTTCCAGCAGCGGCAGGACGAAGCCGGGGAGTGCGTCCTTCGGGCAGTGGTCGGTGTGCAGGGCGACGGTGATCGGGTAGTTCTTGGCGACCTCGGTGACGAACTTCGCGAACGCGATGGCACCGGTGGCGCGGCCCTTGACGGTGTGGCCGGCGAAGTAGTCGGCCCCGCCCGTGGTGACCTGCAGGATGCCGTCCGAACCCGCCTCGGTGAGGCCCTGCAGCACCGCGTTGATGGTCTGCGAGCTGGAGACGTTGATGGCGGGGTACGCGAAGCTGCCGGCCTTGGCGCGGTCGAGCATCTCGGCGTACTGGTCGGGCGTTGCGACGGGCATGGGGGCTCCTCTGTCGTGGAGTGGGGTTCTCGGTCACTCTAGCGAAGGGCCACGGTCGCCCGAGAGTCCCGGCGGCACCATCCGGGACCTGCGCTTCTTCCCAGCCGTAAAGAAACGCGAATCCTTCACGTCGGAACCGCAGTGATTCGCGCGGTTCGTGACAGCCTGCTGGATAGGCTGACCCCATGGTGAGTCTGACGGCCGACATGAGCCCCCTGCATCCCGACCGCAACCTCGCACTCGAGCTGGTGCGCGCGACGGAGGCGGCCGCCATCCGCGCGGTCCCGTTCATCGGACGCGGCGACAAGGAAGCCGCCGACGGCGCGGCCGTCGACGCCATGCGGGCGTTCTTCTCGACCGTCAACTTCGACGGCACGATCGTCATCGGGGAGGGCGAGAAGGACTCCGCCCCCATGCTCTACAACGGCGAGCGGGTCGGCAACGGGCGCGGGCCGCAGTGCGACGTGGCCGTGGACCCCATCGACGGCACGTCGCTCACGGCCGCCGGCCGCCAGAACGCCCTGTCGGTCATCGCGGTCTCGGACGCGGGGACGATGCTGGATGCCTCGACGGTGTTCTACATGGACAAGCTCGTCACCGGCCCCGCCGGCGTCGGGGTCGTCGACATCCGGCTGCCCATCGGCGAGAACATCCACCGCCTGGCCGCCGCGCTGGGCAAGCCCGTGGACGAGATCGTCGTATCGGTGCTGAACCGTCCCCGCCACGAGCAGCTGATCCGGGAGATCCGCGAGGCCGGTGCCGGTACCCGCCTCATGAGCGACGGCGACGTGGCCGGCGGCATCAACGCGGCACGCCACAACGCCCGCACCGACATGTGCGTCGGCATCGGCGGCAGCCCCGAGGGCATCGTGACCGCGTGCGCCATCAAGGCGCTGGGCGGCCACATCCAGGGCCGCCTGCGCCCGCAGAGCGACGACGAGAAGCAGAAGGGCATCGACGCCGGCTTGAAGTTCGACGACCACGTCTACGAGGCCGATGACCTGGTGAAGGGCAAGAACACGATCTTCGTGGCCACCGGCGTCACCGACGGCCAGCTCGTGGCGGGCGTGCGACGCGACGGCGACTGGGTCTACACCGAGAGCGTCGTGCTGCGCAGCGCCTCCGGCACGCTGCGGCGCGTCACCTCGGAGCACCTCACCTCGAAGTGGCTGTGACCGCCTGAGATCTCAGAAGGGCGGCGGGTCGCCGTCGCTGCGGAACACCACGCGCGGGGTCGGCTCATCGACATAGTCGCGCTGAAGCGGTGAGGTCCAGCGGATCGACCCGTCGGGCAGCTGCTCGGCCGTCCACTCCGTCTCGGTCTTGAGGGTGTGATGCCGTCGGCACAGGCACGCCATGTTGCAGACGTCGGTCGTTCCGCCCAGAGCCCAGTCGAGGTTGTGGTCGTGGTCGCACAAGCGCGCAGGCTGGCGACACCCCGGGAAGCGGCAGTGCACGTCGCGGGCGGCGAGGAAGCGTTCCATGGTGGCCCCGGCGCGGTAGCGATCGACAGCGAGAACCATGCCGGTCACCGGATGCGTGAGGATCCGATCCCACCCGGGGCATCCGGCCATCAGGCGCCGGGCCGTGTCGGCGTCGATGGGCGCCTTGCCTTCGATGCTGGCCCCCCGGTCGTCCTGGCCGGCGGCCGTGAGAACCGGGACGGTCACCTGGATCTCCGCGCGGATGGCACCCAGCCCACCGGGGAGGGTGTCTTTCGCCGGATCGATGGCCGGCTGGCCCGTCAGCAGCATGTCGCAGAAGAGATCGGCGCGGATCTGGTCGAGCGTGCGGGTGTCGCGCACCGTCGCGCTCTCTTCGGACGGCGATGAAGAGGTGTGCCCGTCCGGCTCCGTGGCGATCGCGCGGATGGCTCGGGCCTGCCTGGTCAAGCGGTCATGCACCGCGAACGCCTCCGCGGCCGGGAGGATGGCGCGGACCTCGGCCATCCCGTCGTCGATCTCGGCGACCGTGACTCTGCGCGTCTGGACCGCGCGCTGGAAGCGCACTGTGACGGACTCCGGCCGCATCCGCTCGGCCAGCGCCACGGCGAACGCCCTCGTACGCGCGGCCGTTTCCCGCTCCGCGCGGTCGAGCACGACGGTCTCGAAGGCAGCCCGCTCGCTCGGACCCTCGAGAACGGCACCGGCGTCGCAGATGGCCATCGCGTGCCGCAGGGTGATCCGCCCCGCCGAAAGGCCGTCGACGGTGGCGGGGAACTTCTCCGTCAACTCCAGCGCATCCCCCATGCGTCGCTGTACGGTGCGATCGTTCAGCCGCAGGGCCAGGCCGATCTCGGCGGCGACGGCTCGCAGCTCCATCTCGCGCGTCTGCTGCGGCCGCGGCCGGGTGGCCATCCGGTCGAGGGCGATGCGCATGCCCGCCGCGAAGTGCAGGACGGCCTCCGCTTCCAGTGCGGCGACGGCTTCCTGGTTCGCGCACAGCCCATCCACGATCCGGGCGAGTTCCACGCTATCGTTTCTATTTTCGCGAATGGCTGTGCTGGGCATGCATTGAGCCTCGCATATACCTCCGACATCGCGACCGGACGCACGAGTGCCGCTGCTGAACCCCGTCGTGATTTCGAGCTCCGTGCGCGCGGAGGTTGACCCTGTGCCGAGGACACGGTCTTCACTGGCGGGACGGGTGGGCACCCGGGTGCGCGAGAGACGCGACGCTGGCAGAAAGGTTGCTCCGATGAGCATGGAAACGACGGCTGTCGAGTACCACCGCGGGCTCGCGAACGGAAACGCCGTATCGGGCGAGGGATCCTCGCGATCGCTCTCCTCCTCGGCGGCATGCAGTTCTTCATCTTCGCGCTCGTGATCGTCGCCGCCCTCATCGACAGCGGCATCGGCACGGACGCGAGGGCGGGGTACACCCCGCTCGTCCACGCCGCCGGCGCGTTCTCGGTGGCCCTCCTCATCCCGTGGAGCATGCTGATCCAGCGGTGGCTCTACGGGGTGCGCGGCGGGTCGCTCTCGTCGGTGCTGTCCCGCTTCCGATTCGACATCCTCGGTCGCGCCCTCGTCGTCCTCCTGCCCGTGGTCGGCGTGTTCCAGATCGTGTACTACTGGACGCCGTTGCCGCAGACCGGCTGGGGATATCACGACACTCTTCTTCTCGTCGCGACGGCACTCGTCCTGACGCCGTTCCAGGCGGCGGGCGAGGAATACGGCTTCCGTGGTCTGATCCTCCGCGTCGTGGGCGGCTGGACGCGCAGCCCCCGCGCCGGACTCATCCTCGCCATCATCGTCTCGAGCGTGCTCTTCGCCCTGGTCCACTTCTCCACGAGCGGACTGCTGAACGTCTGGTACCTGGTCTTCGCGGTCGGCACCGCGTGGATCACGTGGCGCACGGGCGGGCTGGAGATCGCCGTCGTGCTCCACGCGGTGTTCAACGCCACGCAGTTCGTCATCGACGCGGCACTCCACGTCGACCCGGCCGCTGCGACGGACCGGTCCGCCGCGGCGGTGGATCCGAGTGCGCTCTTGCCGATCCCGCTCGTGATCGGCGCCGTCATCGTCGTGGCGATCCGAACGCGGCGGACGGGGACGGTGCTGACGCCTGGCACCGCTGCCGCCAACGCGGGCGTCGCCGGACGAACCGAGCGCGCCACCGCTACGACGTGACTCGCGGACGCGGAAGGGAGTCGAAGGCCCCGGTGATCACTGCGAATTCCGCAGCACATCGGCGCCGTGACCGAGTCGTGACGAACGCTTCCCAGGTTCGTCTGGCAAAATCGTGAGTGGTGTCGATGGGGATGCTGTTCTCAGAACCGATCATCGAGGGGTACGCCAGATGTCCGCCCAGACGAGCACGTCCGCGCCGAAGACCGGCGCCCAGGCCGTCATCGCCAACGCCGTCGACCCCGCACGTCGCCCCGACGTGCTCTTCCGTGTCCGGCGCGAAGAGGGCCAGCAGATCAGTGCCTGGTGGATGGTGGGCGCCTTCGTGCTCGTCTCCGGCGCCGTCATCACGCTGCTGAGTTTCGTCCCCGGCGGCGCCTGAGCGTTGACTCGAGGGGGCTCTCACTCCTTCGTATCGAGCTCGATGCGCTCCAGGTCGATGCGCTCGCGCACGTCGCCCAGGTCCGCGGCCAGAACAGCGTCGGTGGGTTCGGGGCTGACGAGCTCTGGTGCGCTCCAGCGCCGGACGGCCCGTTCGACGGGTGGGCGGGGGGCCACCGCATCCAGCTTCGTGTCGTCGATGCCCGGGAAACGCCGTGCGCTGGCGAGCACGCGCGTCTCCAGCGACCCGGCGAAGCGGTTGTAGCTGTCGACGGTGCGCTCGATTGCACGGCGCAGATCGTCCGCGTGCCCGGCGAGCGTGCCGATGCGCTCATACAGCTCACTGCCCAGGGCGAACAGCGCCCGGGCTTCCTCGGTGACGTCCTGCTGCGTCCACGTGTAGGCCACGGTCTTCAGCACGGCCCACAGGTTCACCGGTGAGGCCAGTGCCACGCGCTTGGAGAAGGCGAAGTCCAGCAGTACGGGATCTTCTTCGAGCGCGGCGGCCAGGAGCGACTCGCTGGGGATGAAGCACACCACGAACTCGGGGCTCGAGGGCAACCCGGCCCAGTACGTCTTCTTCGCGAGGGCCTCCACGTGGGCGCGGACGGCGCGCACGTGCTTGTCGAGCAGGACCTTCCGCCGCGCACCCTCCGCGCCGTCGGCGGTCAGCGGGATCGCGCTGGCTTCGAGGAAGGCATCAAGGGGCACCTTCGCGTCGACGGCGAGGGCCTTCCCACCCGGAAGGCGCACGACGAGGTCGGGCCTGGCCGTGCCGCCGGAGACGGTCGTGATAGTCGCCTGCGTGTCGAAGTCGACGTAGCGGAGCAGCCCCGCCGCCTCCACCACTCGCCGCAGCTGGGTCTCACCCCACACGCCGCGCGTGCTGCCCGAGCGCAGCGCCGACGCGAGCGATTCGGTCGTGGCCCGCAGCGACTCGTCGGCCTCGTGGGCGCGCCGCAGCTGCTCGCTGAGCGTGGCGAACTGACTGCCGCGGTCGCGCTCGAGCTCCTCCACCTTGCGCTGCATCGTGCCGAGGGTCTCGCGCACCGGCTCGAGGGCCCGCAGCACCGTCTGCTCCCGCCGTTCGCGCTCCTCGCGTGCGGCCTGCTCGGCCCGGGTCTGCCCCGCCAGCTCGCGGTACAGCAGCTGCTGGTGGTCCAGCTGCGCCTGGACGCCCGCGCGCGCCGCGTCGCTCGCGGCCAGGCGGGCGGTCAGTTCTGCGCGCTCGCCGATCCCGCGCGCCGCGGCACGCGCCGTGCCGACGGCGAACCCCGCCAGGGCGCCCACGAGCACGCAGGCGATCGCGACGAGGGGGAGTGCGAGTGCGTCCATACCGCTCATTGTGCGGGGAGCCGCCGACATCGCCTCACGCGACGGCGAGCATCGCCTCCGCGGCGGGGGCCGTGGCGGACGGGATGGCGGGCGCAGCGGGGATGGCGGGCGCGGCGGGGATGGCGGGCGCGGCGGGGATGGCGGACAGGCGCACGCCGGTCGTCTCGGCGAGGGCGGTCAGGTCATCGGCGGCGACGCGGCGGGCGGCGTCGATGACGATGTGCGCACAGGCCAGCGCATCCGCGAGGGCGTCGTGGTGGGCGAAGTCGGCGAAGCCGGCCGTGGTGGCCACGAGCGGCAGCCGGTAGGAGGGGAGTTCGTACGTACGCCGGGCGACCTGAAGGCTGCACAGGTAGCGGTAGGGCGGGCACACGTCGCCGGTGGCCTCGCACGCGCGACGCAGCACCGCCATGTCGAAGCCGGCGTTGTGCGCCACCAGGACGTCCGAGCCCGCGAACGCGGTGAGGCGATCCAGCTGCGCGCTCCATCCCGGGGCGTTCGCGACGTCTTCCGGGCGGATGCCGTGGATGCCGATGTTGAAGTCGTAGAACACGTCGTGCCCGGCCGGCGGGCGGATGAGCCATCCCGCCGTCGCCACGACCTGGCCGTCGCGCACGCGGGCCATTCCCACCGCGCACGCAGAGGCATTGCTGGAGTTCGCCGTCTCGAAGTCGATCGCGGTGAAATCCAGTGCCACGGTCCCAGGTTCTCCGTCGCTGTCCTCCGCGCCCGTCAGGCGCGCCGGGGGCGACGGTATCGCCGGGCGTGTCGAGGGCTCGCGGCGTAGGGGTCCCGGTGCCCTCCGCAACCCGTTCGTCCTGAGTTCTGCGCGGCGTAGGGTCGGGGAATGGCCAGCCGCGAAGAGATGTCCACGTCGTTCGGAGCCGCAGCCGACACCTACGAGGCCGGGCGCCCGTCCTATCCCGCGGAGGCGGTGGCGTGGATGCTGCAGCCCGTCCGCGGCGCGGGGCGCTCCCTGCGCGTGGCCGACGTGGGAGCGGGAACCGGCAAACTCACCCGCGCCATCGTCGAGCACGGGGCGGAGGTCGTGGCGATAGATCCCGACGCCGGCATGCTCGAGAATCTCCGTGCCAACGTCGCCGGCGTTCCCACGTTCGTCGGACGCGCCGAGTCCCTGCCGCTGCCGGATGCGGCGGTGGATGCGGTGCTCCTGGGTCAGGCGTGGCACTGGGTGGACGTGCCCGCCGCCTCGGCGGAGGCGGCCCGCGTGCTGCGGGCCGGGGGAGTGCTGGGCCTCGTGTGGAACGTCCGCGACGAACGCACCCCGTGGGTGCGGCGCATGACCGAAGCGATGCACGGCAGCCACGCGGAGGAGATGATGGCGGGCGGGGGGCCCGCCGTCGCGGCGCCGTTCGACGGGCTGGAAGACCGCACGTGGCGGTGGACGCGCCCCATGACCCGCGACGACCTGTTCGCCATGGCCCGCTCCCGCAGCTACGTCCTCACCGCCGAGCCGGCCGAGCGCGCCCGGATCGAGCAGGGGCTTGCGGCGGTGTGCGATGAGGTCGGAGCCGTCGGCGACGCCGTGGTCAACCTTCCCTACGTCACCCGTGCCTTCCGCAGCATCCGCCCCTGAGCCCCCGCCCCGCCCGCGCCCTTCCGGCCTCCCCACCGCCCGGCCGGCCGTCGAGACGCCACATCCCGTCCGAAACACCATGCGTCGCCGGGTGTCTCGGACGAATCGTGGTGTCTCGGCGCTGAGGGCGGGGAAGGAGCCGGACGCGGGGTCGCCGCATCCGCCCACGTAGACTGGACTCCCGTGGCTCTCACCATCGGAATCGTCGGTCTCCCGAATGTCGGCAAGTCGACCCTGTTCAACGCCCTGACCAAGAATCAGGTGCTCGCGGCGAACTACCCCTTCGCGACGATCGAGCCGAACATCGGTGTGGTGAATCTCCCCGACCCGCGGCTCGAGAAGCTCGCCGAGGTGTTCGGGTCGGAGCGGATCGTGCCCGCCGTGGTGTCGTTCGTCGACATCGCCGGCATCGTCCGCGGTGCGAGTGAGGGGGAGGGGCTGGGCAACCAGTTCCTCGCGAACATCCGCGAGGCGGATGCCATTGCGCAGGTCGTGCGCGGATTCGCCGACGATGACGTCGTCCACGTCGAGGGCGCCGTGAACCCCGCCAGCGACATGGAGACGATCAACGCCGAGCTGCAGTTGGCCGACCTCCAGACGCTGGAGAAGGCGATCACCCGGTACGAGAAGGAAGTGAAGGGCCGCAAGCTCGACCCGTCCGTCCTGGAGACCGCGCGTGCCGCTGAGGAGGCCCTGCAGAAGGGACAGCTCCTGTCGGCGTCGGGCATCGACATCACGCCGATCAAGGAACTGGGGCTGCTGACGGCCAAGCCGTTCATCTTCGTCTTCAACGTGGATGAGGCGGTGTTGACGGATGAGGCGCGCAAGGCCGAGCTCGCCGCCCTGGTCGCGCCCGCGCAGGCGGTGTTCCTGGACGCCAAGATCGAGTCGGAGCTCATCGACCTCGACCCCGAGGATGCCGCGGAGCTGCTCGCCTCGACCGGCCAGGAGGAGTCGGGTCTCGACCAGCTCGCACGGATCGGCTTCGACACCCTCGGCCTCCAGACCTACCTCACCGCCGGCCCCAAGGAAGCGCGTGCCTGGACGATCGGCAAGGGCTGGAAGGCTCCGCAGGCGGCCGGTGTCATCCACACCGACTTCGAGAAGGGCTTCATCAAGGCCGAGGTCATCTCCTTCGACGACCTCATCGAGGCCGGCTCGGTGCTCGAGGCGCGCGCGAAGGGCAAGGCGCGCCTGGAGGGCAAGGATTACGTCATGAAGGACGGCGACGTCGTGGAGTTCCGCTTCAACAACTGAATGGCCTTGTTCCTCCGGCAACGATCCCTATGCTGGCGCGCATGACACGCATCCTCGTCACCGGTATGTCGGGCGCCGGGAAGTCGACGTTGCTCGCCGAGTTGGCGCGGCGAGGACGCCTCACGGTGGACACCAACGACGACGGATGGGAATTGCCGGGCGGACTGTGGGACGAACGTCGTATGAGCGACCTCCTGGAGCGTTGCGACGACGTCGTGGTATCGGGGACGGTCGAGAACCAGGGGCGGTTCTACGACCGGTTCGATCACGTGGTGCTGCTGAGCGCGCCGGTGAATGTGCTGATCGAGCGCGTGGCTACGCGGACGAACAATCCCTATGGGCGTACGGCCGAGCAGCAGACGGAGATCCGCCGATATGCGACGGAGGTCGAACCATTGCTCCGTCGTGGCGCAACCATCGAGCTCGACGGGCGCCACGGCGTCGAAGAGCTGGCTGACGCGATCGAGGCGCTCGAATAGCGAGGTGAGCGCGCGGATCGTTCGATTTCTCCGCGCCGACTCTGGCCTCGCGGTGAGCGACGAGACGGCTGAGGTCGAGTTCGCGCGGACGCTGGTCGAGTAGTGGCGAGCTTCCGCCGGTTGGCAGGCGGTACCCGTGGGATGCGGCACGATGTTCGTGTGATGACCATCGGACGGCCTGGCGCCGTGACGGGCGTACGGGTGTTCCTCGTCGTCGCACTGGCTGTGGCCGCGGCTTGCGTCGTGTGGCTGCTCGTCGCGTGGGAGGTTTCCGGGCCGTGGGCGCCCGAGACCGTCCTGCCCGCAGTGATCGGCGCCGTCGCTCTCCTCGCGCTGGGCGTGGGCTCCGCCCTCTTCTCGCGATTCGCGGACGCCGCCGTCACGAGCGAAGGGCTCTCGATCCGCCCCGCGGTGGGCCGGAGCCGGACGGTGCCGATGACGGATATCGATGAGGTCGTGGTGCTGCGCTCCCTGCTCCTGCCGACTCGCGTCGCATCCACGCCGCCGCAGCGGGTGGTGCTTCGCTCGCACGGGCGCACGGTCGCCGGGTTCACGCCGCGCGATGCCGAGCTCGTCCGGCAGCTTGCGGCCGGGGGTCTCTCGCCGGAGGTCGTCGCCACTCCTCTCACTCCGCTCCAAGCCCATCGCCGCTATCCCGGATCGGTCAGCCTCGCCGAGCGCGGCGCGGTTCCCGCCCTGTGGGCGCTGGTGCTTCTCCCTCTCGTCGCCGCCGTCGTCGTCATGTGGGACGCGGTCGTGGGCTGAACGACGCGTCCTCCGGTGCGGCTCCTCGCTGGGGAAATCGCCTCTCCCGGAGCCGGCGGATGATCCGCTAATCTGACTGCGGTGGCACGGCCACCGACACGCTTCCACGTGACGACCACGTGAATCATCGCGGAGAGGCCTGAGCGGTTCAGGACATGTCCGGATGGGGTTGCGGCGCATGAGTGCGCCGACTTCATTCGCCGATGCGTGACATCGGCTGGCGAAAGGACATGGCATGTCGTCGAAGGACGAAAAGAACCTCGCACAGGTGATCGAGAAGATCTCCCACATGGACGAGCCGAGACGTTCGGTCATGCAGCAGGTGCACGACATCGTCATGGCTGCCGCCCCAGATCTGAAGCCGCGGATCTGGTACGGGATGCCCGCCTACGCGAAGTCGGCGAGCACACCCGCGCTCGTGACCCTGCGTAACGACGAACGGCTCAATCTCGCGATCACCGAGAAGGCGGACTTCCGGCCTGCGGGTGGCGTCGACGGGAACCTCATGCCGGCCGCGTGGTACTTCGAGACCGTCGACGCTGTCACGGAGAAGCGCGTCGCGGAGATCATCCGATCCGTGGCCGACTGAGCCCTGCGCGCGGCGGCCGCTCGGCCGCCGCGCGCGGTGGACGCCCGGGGTGTCAGCGGGCCGGCTGGCCGACTCGGCCGGGTCGTGCGACGACCAGCCGGTTGAGCCGCTCCGATATGAGCAGGCCGAGCACCACGAGGGCCACCGAGGAAGAACGGGAAGACCCACACGCCCGATCAATGTGGATGAGGCGGTGCGCTCGACCGTCACGAGGGTTCGGTCGCGCGCACGAGACCGCAGTTCAGGCACGACCACGCGACGAGGAAGCGCTCCTCGTCGAGGATCTCGAAACGCAGCGGATCGCCGCACGTGGGGCAGGCCCGGGGGTCGGGCGCCGTATCGATCACCTCACCAGCCTAGGAACGCCGCGTGGTCGGAGGGGCCGCGCACCCAGGGTCCTCATGCCGGTGGGGCGGTCCTCGTCCTCACGCGGGCGACGCCGTCCGCGCGGACGCAGGAGGAGACGCGACCCGGGCACGCAGACCCACCACGATGAGGTGGATCGCGAACCAGATCTCGAACGCGAACACCGGTACGGCGCACAATCCGGCGACCATGCCGCCTTGCGGGATCACCCCGAACAGCTGCGCCGCGTTGCTGGCGAGCACGACCGTGCCGCCGAGTATGCCGAGCACGGCGAGGGTGCGCGGCACGACGCGCGCGTCGAAGAGCAGCCAGCCCAGGATGATCGTGTTCACGCTGATGACCAGGCCCTGACCGACCAGGAATGCCGCGGTGTGCAGTGCGACCAGAGTCTCGCCCAGCGGCGGGCTCGGTGCCGTCCACAGCAGCACGAGCATCGGCAGCGTGCCGGCCGCGATGACGGCGGCTTCCAGTGCGCGCAGCCCGGCGAAGGCGGCAGCACGAGCCTGGCCGACGTCGCGCAGCAGCAGCCACAGCAGGATGCCGGTGCCCAGGCATCCCGCGGCCAGCACCAGTTCGAGGGTCACCCCCAGGGCGATGCCGCCCGCCGCGTAGGCGGCGACCGCGGTGACCGAGGTGACGTGCGTGGTCAGATACAGAATGCCGGCGGTGCGGGCGTAGTAGGTGGGAAGGCTTCTGGTCATGATGTGCCGATCTAGGAAGGTATACGCCGTATACCGGCGTGAGATCACCTTAGGTATACGCTGTATACGTGTCAACTCCAGCGCCGCGCCACGCTCTCGATCGGGAGCGCGTTCTGGATGCCGCCATCGCGCTCGCCGACGAGGCCGGCCTCGAGGCCACCAGCATGCGGAAACTGGCCGACGCGCTCGGGGTCACCGCCATGGCGCTGTACAAGCACGTCGCGAACCGGGAACAGCTGATCGACGGCATGCTCGACCGCCTCGTGCTGAGCATCGAGGTTCCGGCGCCGGGGCTCGGGTGGAAGGACGCGTTGCGCGCCCGCATCCGGTCGGCCCGAGCCGTGATGGCCGCCCACCCGTGGGCTCAGACGGCCATCGAGACGCGGACGAACGCGAGCCCCACGGTTCTGGCTTACATGGACTCCCTGATCGCGATCATGTTCGAGGGGGGACTGTCGCCTGACCTCGTGCACCACGCGATGCACGCGCTGAGCACCCGGATGTGGGGGATCACGCGGGACGTGCTGCCCACGCCCGCGGTCCCGGACGATCCTGCCGAGCGCGCGCGGGCGATGACCGGGTTCGCCGCCTCCTACCCGGCCATCGTGCGGATGGCGACCACCGCCCCGCATGCGGGGGAGGCTTGCGACGACGACGCGGAGTTCGCCTTCGCGCTGGACATCCTGCTCGACGGCTTCGAGCGGCTGCACGCGGAGGGATGGACCTCCGGCGGCTGAGACGGCGACGCTCAGGGCGTCCGCGCGGGCTGCTCGACCCGTCCGCGCCGGGCGACGAGCCGGTTGAGCCGCTCCGACATGAGCAGCCCCAGCACCACGAGCGCGCCGAGGAACAGCGGGAAGACCCACATGCCGGTCCACGCGGAGAGCGCGCCGAAGAGGGGCGGGGCGAACGTGGAGCCGGTGTACGCCGCGGCCATCTGGATGCCGATGATGGCCTGCGAGTTGCGCCGGCCGAAGTTGACCGGCGTGGAGTGGATGATCGCGGGGTAGATCGGGGCGCAGCCGAGCCCCGCGAGCACGAGGCCGGTGAGGGCGAGGGCGTCGGTCTGCACGGGGAGCGCCAGCAGCACGACACCGACCCCCACCGTCGCGAAGCCGCCGCGGATCAGCTGACGATCACCCACCCGATCGGCGAAGAAACCGGCCAGGAACCGCCCCGCGGTGATGCCCAGGAGGAACAGCGACGCGAACGCGGCCGCCGTCGCCGCGGCGACTCCCCGGTCGGTGACCAGCCAGGTCGACGCCCACAGGATCACGGTCGTCTCCAGCGCGCAGTAGGCGAAGAACGCGACCAGGATCGACACGACCCCGGGGATGCGGAGCGCCCGCGCCAGCGGCACGTGCGCACTGCCCTTGCCCGACGGCTCGACCGTGTGGTCGTCGGGGCTGATCTGGTTGACCTTCCCCCACAGCGGGAGGCTGATGAGCAGCACGAACGTCAGGGCCGCCTGGATGAGACCGACGATGAGGTAGGCGCTGGACCACCCCAGCTCGGCGGTCAGCGCGTAGCTCATGATGAACGGGCTGATCGATGCGCCCAGGCCCCAGAAGCTGTGCAGCCAATTCATGTGCCGCGCGGCGTAGTGCAGGGCGACGTAGTTGTTCAGCGCAGCATCGACGGCACCGGCTCCGAGCCCGAAGGGGATCGCCCACAGACACAGCATCCAGAACGAGCCAGAGACGGAGAATCCGACAAGGGCTGCCGCCGTCAGCCCGACACTGACCGCTGTGACGAGACCGGCCCCGAACCGGCGGGTGACCCGCTCGGAGGCGAGGCTGGAGAGGATCGTGCCGCCGGCGATGATCATCGTCACGATGCCGGCGAAGGCCACGGGAACATCGAGATCCCGGTGCATCACGGGCCAGCCGGCACCGATGAGCGAATCGGGGAGGCCGAGGCTGACGAAGGCGACGTAGATGATCGCGAGGAGGAGCGAGTACACGGCTCGGCGGTCTGCCTTTCAGGGGGAGGTGGTGCGGGGGCACGCGGATGCGCCGGCACAACGTAGACGGTACCGGCTCGAGATCCGCCGTCTCGTCCGAGCGCCGGTCACCCGCTGCCCGGGGCTTCGGTGGGAGGGGGATAGGGTCGTGATCGGCTGTGGTTGGAGGGGGCGTCGATGCAGCGCGTGCGCAGATGGATTCTCGCGAACAAGGTGGTCTGGGTGCCCCGTCTCGTGGTCGCCTGGGTGGGCGGCTGGGGGTTGTACATCGCCGTGTCGCGACTGGTGCGGGCCGCCTCGGCGCTCGAGCGCGACCGGGTGCGCCTGAACCTGATGAGTCGCGGTGTCGGCGACAAGTCGCCACTGGGGGATGTCCCGGCATTTCCTCTCTTCGTCACGGCGCTCGTGCTGGTTGTGACAGCCCTCGTGTGGGTCGCGTGGCTGCTCATCCGCGGACACGGTCCGGGGTGGTTCGTCGCCGGCCTGCCCACCGTGGCCGTCGCGATCGACAGTGGCGCAGGCGTCGTGCTCCTCGCCGGCCAGCCCGACGTGTCCGGATGGGGTATCGCCGGGGGCGTCTTCAACGCGCTGCTGATGATCATCCTCGTGGGAGGGGTCACTCTCTCGGCGTGGCTGGGCCTGCGGGCGCTGCGGGAGGGTAAACCCGCGCCGGACGAGCCCGTCCTTCACCGCAGTCTCCCCGACCGCCGCACGGTGGAGTAGCGTCCTCCCCGACTGGGTATCTCCGACCTGTCGGCGTGGTTCTTCGGGCCGCTGATCGTGTGGCTCACGACGGCGTTGTCGACGTGGCTGCTCGGGTCGCTCCTGCTGCGCAGGCGCGGCGGTTCCGCGTCCCGCCCCGCGTAGCAGGGCGGGACGGCGCAGGTCACCAGGCGAGCAGTCCCCGCTCGTCGTGGAAGGTGCCGCTCGGGCCGCGTTCGCGCGTGGCCAGGCCGACGATCACGGCGGCGCTCTCAGCCGCCGGACGTCCGCCGCCGAGGGACGCGGTCATCTCGGTGTCGGTGAAACCCGGCTCGATCGCGGTGAAGCCGACGCCGGGGTGTGCCTTCGCATACTGCACCGTGAGCATGTTGGCCGCGGCCTTGGATGCGGCGTACAGGGCGTTGGGCAGTCCGTGCTCGACGCGCTCGGGGTTGGTCACCGCCCAGAACGATCCCATGCTGCTCGTGACATTGACGACCGTAGGTCGCTCGGAACGCCGCAGAAGGGGGAGGGCGGCCTCGGTGACGCGAATCAGTCCCACCGCGTTGATGTCGAACGAGCGCAGCGCTCTCGGACCGTCGACGTCGCCCAGATCGAGGACGCCCGCGTTGTTGACGAGCACATCCAGACGACCCTCCGTCGCCTCGATGGTCGCGACCGCCCCGGCGACGGATGCGTCGTCCGTGACGTCGAGCTCCACAAACCGTGCGCCGATGGTCTCCGCCGCGCGCCGGCCCCGGTCAATGTCCCGCGCACCGAGGTAGACCTCGTGCCCGCGCTCGCGGAGCTGTCGTGCTGTCTCGTAACCGATCCCTCGGTTGGCGCCGGTGATCAGGGTGATCGTCATAGTCGTCCTTGTGTGCCGTGGTGCGTGATGCGCGCAGCCGGATGTGCCCGCGCAGACGCCGGAGCGTCCACGGGTGGAACGTCGTACACGGAGTTCTATTCCGAGCGGTAAAGAATTGCCTGCGCGTCGCGCGTCAGTGCGGCCAGGCCTGGAGTGCGACGCTCGCCACCTCGTCGAGGTCTGCGCGGGCGACGCCGTCGGCAGCCTGCACGGCGATCCCGAATCCCACGGTCATGATGTACCGGGACAGCTGAGCGGGGTCGGCGGAGCGAGGAAGGTCGCCCTCGGCGGCCGCGCGACGGAAACGCTCCTCCAGCTGCCGTCCTGCGTCGTTGCGCCAGCGCACGAGGAGGTCGAAGGCAGCGGCCGATCCCTCGCTGGAGGTGAGCGCACCCTGCACGGTCAGGCATCCGCCGAACCCATCCGGCATCGTGGTGGTGCGCACGGCACCTCGGAGCATCGCCTCGGCGACTTCCCGCGCGGTCGGCTCCTCCAGCGCCCGCGCGGTGTAGGAGGCAGGCCCCTCGACGTAGCGCTCGAGGACGAGGCGGAACAGCTCGTCCTTCTTGCCGAACGCCGCATACATGCTGGGTTTGCTGATGCCCATCGCCTCGGTCAGCGTGGCGAGGCTCGCACCCTCGTATCCGCGCTGCCAGAAGACCAGGAGCGCCTGGTCGATGGCCGCGTCCACGTCGAATTCCCTCGGCCGGCCGACCGGCGCGCTGCGCGTATCCGCCATGCCACGACCCTACGCTCCGCAGACGCCGGCGGACCGCCGCCGGTCCCGCAACGCAGCACCGTGTCCGGTGTGCGGCGCCGGGCCTTCGACGTCCGTGCGGCTCAACCCAGCTGCGCCAGCCCGTCGAACAGACCGAGCTCGTTCGCCGCGGCGCGCGCGATGAAGAATCCCACGATGCCGACGATCCAGGCCGTGTTCTCGCGGCCGGTGCGCTCCATCCATGCGGCCAGGCGTGCCAGCGGACGCTCGACCAGCGGAGCGGCGATGATCCGCAGCGCCAACAGCACGAGGGCGGGCAGCACCATCACGGCGCAATAGCCCGCCAGCGAGGCGAACCGCACGGGCATGGCGAGCGGCGCTTCGGCCAGCATCCCCATCGCCACGAGGTAGGGCAGCATCGTGGCGATCTCGATGACCCCGGCGCCGACGGCGACGGCCATCACGGCCCCCGGCGACGCGTCGCGGGAGAGCAGCCGGTCCCGCCAGCGGGCGAGTCGTGCGCTCTTCACGGTCGCCGTGGCGGTGCCGCCGGACGAGGGGGATGACACCTCCCCGGATCGCTCACTGCTGTCGGCCCGGGCCGCGGCGGCGGCGGTCTTCTTCGGCCCTCCTCCGCCCATGACGATCGCGGTCACCAGGAGTCCGCCGCCCACGACCAGCTGGACCACTTGCCCTGCCGATGAGGACAGGACGTCGTGCGCGACGTCGACGAGGTTCACCAGGCCGAGCGTGAAGAGGACGCCCGCGGCCAGGTAGAAGACCGCGATCGTGACGAGGTAGAGGAGCACCCGGTCGCCGCGCACGCGGCCGGGAGCGAGCAGAAGGAACACGGGGATGAGCAGCGTTCCGATGCTGAGCCCGTCCACGAGCGCGAGCACGGTGAGCGTGATCGCAAGAGGCGCGTCCGAGACGATGTCCATGTTCCCACGCTGGCCGCTGCGGCGCGGGAGCGGATCGGGCGGAAGGGCGAAGCAGTGGCCGCACCCGGTCGTCCTTTCGACGGATATCGCCGGCGGGGCCGACATGGTTGCATGAGAGGGTGAGCGAGAGCCCTGCCGGTACCTGGGCACCCGTCATCGCATGGGTGCGGGCGCACCGTGCCGTGGCGGAGCCGCTGGCCTACGCCGCGTTCACTCTCGCGGCGGCCGCGCTCGGATTCGTCGGGCTGTGGAGCCTGTTCTCGGTGCTTCCCGAACCCGTCTCGCCGTGGTGGTCGCTGCTCACGGGGCTTCCCGCCTGCGCGCTGGTGGCGTTCCGCTCGCGGGCGCCGCTGGCGCTTCTCGGCGTCGCCCTCGTGCTGTTCCTGATCGATCTGCTGACGGTCGGTGGCGTGGTGACCCTCATCGTCGTGCTCGATCTCCTCTACGCAGCCACGGTGGCCGCCTCGCCGTCTCGCCGACGCGGCATCCTGGTGGGCATCGCCGTCGCGGTGGCGGGGATGACGGCGGCGTCGCTGACGCGGGTGGACGACGTCCGGGTCGGCATCCTGATCGGACTGCAGCTCGGCGCGCTCGCCGGCATGGACTACTGGTACGCGACGTCGGTCGCACAGGCTCACGAACTCGTCGCGCTGCATCGTGAACGTGCCGACGAAGCTGCCAGGCAGGGCCTGCGCGAACGCGGCGAGATGGTGCGCCGGGAGCGCGAGCAGATGGCGCGCGAGCTGCACGATGTCGTGGCGGGAGACGTGTCGGCGATCGCGATCCGCGCCGAGGCGGCGCTCTCGGTCGACGGCTCACCCGACTCCGATCGCGCGGCGCTGCGCGCGGTGCGCGACTCCAGCCTTCAGGCGCACGAGGCGCTGCGATCCATGATCGCCGTCCTGCGCAACGGCGAGGGTGACGTCGCCGCCCGGGGCCGGGACGCACTGCCCGCCCTCGTGACGGAGGCCCGTCGGCGCGGACTGAGGGTGACCGTCGACGACTCGTTACCGCAGGGGATCCCGTCACCGGTCGATCACGCCGTGACGCGCATCGTCCAGGAGTCACTGGCGAACTGTGCGCGTCATGCCGCCGGTGCGGACGTCGATGTCGTGCTGAGCGCGGGGAGCGAGGGGGATGTGCACGTGCGAGTGGACTCGCGAGGCGGCGCTGCCGTGACCACCCCGCCCATTCAGGGAAACGGATGGGGGCTGGAGCTGCTGCGTGAGCGGGCGCGGGCCCTGGGCGGCCGGTTGGAGGCGGGACCCGACGGCGACGGATGGTCGGTGCGGGCCACGTTGCCGACCCAGGTGCCGGCATGACCGGCGGCCAGCCCCGCGTCCTCCTCGCAGACGATCACGGCGCCATCCGCGAGGCTCTGCGGATCATGCTGGAAGCCCACGGAGTCGTCGTCGTCGGCGAGGCCGCCGACGGTGCGGTCGCCGTCCGCAACGCCGCCGCCCTGCGGCCGGATGTCGTACTCATGGACCTGCGGATGCCGGGGACGGACGGCGTGTCGGCGACGCGGGAGATCGTGGACGCGGGATGGGCGCACGTGCTCGTGCTCACGAGCTTCGACGAGGACGAGCTCGTGGCCGGAGCCCTCCGCGCCGGCGCCGCCGGTTTCCTGCTGAAGACGGCGGATGCCGCGACCCTCATCGACGCGGTGCGACGCGTCGCGGCGGGGGAGGGTGTGCTCGATCCCCGGGTCACGCGACGGGCGCTGGCCCTGATCCCGCGAGGCGACGACGTTCCGGCCCCGGGCGCCGATCGGCTGAGCATGCTCACCGCCCGGGAGTGCGAGGTGCTCGAGGCGATGCGAGCCGGCCGCTCGAACTCGCAGATCGCCGACGAGCTCGGCATTTCGCTGGCGACGGTCAAGACGCACGTGTCCAACGTGTTGTCCAAGCTCGGCGCGCGCAGCCGATCCCACGCTGTGGCGCTCGCCGCCGGAGCCGCCGACGGGTGAGCGTGCCACGATGGCTTCATGAGTGTGCATCTCCTCACCGGCGCCGGTTCCGGCATCGGGTCCGCGCTCGCGACGCGTCTGCGCGCCCGCGGCGACGACCTCGTGCTCCTCGCGCGCAGCGCGGCTCGCGCCGCGGACCTCGAGCAGCGGTTCCCGGGCGCACGGACCGTCGTCGCCGATCTCGCGGCTCCGGCCGACCTCGCGGCAGCGCTGGCGCGACAGGAGCTCCCCGCGCGGCTGGACTCCGTCATCCACGTCGCCGGCGTGGTGGATCTCGGACCGGTGGCCGAGATGCCCGTCGCACTGTGGACATCGCAGCTGAACGTCAACCTCGTCGGGCCGGCGGAGCTGACCCGGCTTCTGCTCCCCGCCGTGCGGGCGGCGCGGGGCCAGATCCTGTTCGTCAACTCGGGGGCCGGCCTGCGCGCGGCTCCCGACTGGGCCGCCTACGCGGCATCCAAGCACGGGCTCAAGGCGCTCGCCGATTCCCTGCGGGCGGAGGAGGCCCCGCACGGGGTGCGGGTGTCATCGGTCTTCCCCGGGCGCACGGCGACGGCGATGCAGGAGCGGGTGCATGAGCAGGAGGGCAGGCCCTACGACCCCTCGGTGTTCATCGATCCGGAGTCGGTGGTCACGAGCATGCTCACCGTGCTCGACCTCCCGCGTGACGCGCAGATCCCGGAGCTGACGATCCGACCGGGCGTCTGACCCGGTTCCACGCGGACCGCCGCGGGCGCACCTATCGTGGAGCTGCCGATGCCGTTCACTCTTGCCGCTCCCGTCCACAGCGAACTGCTCATCAAGAAGAGCAGGTTCCTCGGATGCGTCGAGCCCGTCGCCGGCCGAGAGGACGCGGTCGCGAGGGTCGGCGAGCTGCGTGCACAGCATCCGGACGCCCGGCACGTCTGCTGGGCGCTGATGGCCGGCGGGCACTCCGCCGCGAACGATGACGGCGAGCCCGGCGGCACCGCGGGACGCCCCATGCTCGACGTGCTGCGGCATCAGGAGCTGGAGGGTGTGCTCGCCACTGTCGTGCGCTATTTCGGCGGAGTGAAACTGGGTGCCGGCGGACTCGTGCGCGCCTACACGGATGCGGTGGCTCAGGCCCTCCTCGGCGCCGAGCGCGTGCCCCTCATCCGCACGCAGACGCTCCGCCTGCGGGTGCCATACGCGTTCGAGGGGGTGCTGCGCCGTGAGCTCGCCGTCCACGACGCAGACCTGGCGGACGTGCGCCACGGGGCGGACGTCGAGATGGCGTTCGAGGTCCCCGCGGACCGGGTCGAGGATGTCATCGCCCGCATCGACGACGTGTGCCAGGGTCGTGCCGTGTGGATTCCGACGGCCTGAGCCCGCTCGCCCGATCGAATCGGACGTGAACTGTCGGGCACGCGGATCCGTGGGCGACGAACCTTGATCGGGAAGGGAGCCACCGTGATCGAAGTCCTCAACCGTCTGGTCGACGAGGTGGAAGCACACCTTGACGACGAGCTCGACGTCGACGCGCTTGCGCGGCAACTGGGGACCACCGGCTACCATGCGCGGCGGATGTTCGCGTCGCTGGCCGGAATGCCGGTCTCGGAGTACGTCCGCCGTCGACGGATGACCGTCGCGGCCGCCGACGTCATCGGTGCGGAGGATCTCCTGGCCATCGCCGTCCGCTACGGATACGGATCGACCGAGGCATTCGGTCGCGCATTCCGTGCGGTGCACGGCGTGAGCCACGGGGACGTCCGTCGCGACGGCGGTCCCCTTCGCAGCCAACCGCAACTCAGGTTCCGCCTGACCGTCGAAGGGACTACGCCCATGGACACCCGCATCCTCCAACGCCCCGCTTTCCGCCTCGTCGGCCACGCCGCGCGTGTGCCGCTTCAATACGAGGGGGTCAATTCCGCCATCCAGGAGCACATCGCGTCGCTGCCCACGGCCGAGCACCAGCGGCTGAAGCTGTTGAGCAGCACCGAGCCGGCCGGACTCCTGCAGGTGAGCGCTGACGTCGACCCGGATCACGAAGAGGGCAGCGAGTTCACCTATCTGCACGGCGTCGCCGTCGAGGCGGGGACCGCCGTCCCTGATGACCTCGACGCGATCGACGTGGAAGCGGGGGAGTGGGCGGTCTTCCGGACCTCCGGCGAGCACCCCGCCGCGCTGCAGGCAGCGTGGGCCGCGACGGCCACCGAGTGGTTCCCCTCGAACCCGTGGCGGCTGCGACCGGGACCCTCCCTCGTCGCCGTGCTCGAGCGGGCGCCGGACTTCCGCACCGCCACGTGCGACCTGTGGCTGCCGGTCGAGCATGCCTGAGCCGGGCCGGCGTGCCACGGCCGGACGGGTTCAGGCGTAGAAGCGGCTGACGCGAGTCGTGCCGGCGGCATCCGTCCACTCCACCAGGAGCGCGGTGACGGCCGGACCGGCGAGCTGGTCGCGGAGGGTGAAGCCGAGGTCTTCCCCCGGCCCGACGCCCGCGGGGAGCGCGGCCGAGAACGTCAACGTCTTCCCGCCGGAGGGCACGTGCACTCCGATGACGGAGACCGTCTCCGCTCCGAGGTTGCGCAGGACGCCCTGCCCGCCCCGGACCGTGAGCTCCAGGCGCGGGTCGTCCCCAGGATCGTCGCCGGAGCGACCGCGCACCGGCCATACGGTGGGTCCTCCGTCGGAAGCGGGGGACCCTCCGGCCCGCGGTACCTCGATCGTCGAGGTGGCCGCCCCTGCCACCTCCCGCAGGCCCGCGCGCGTCCGGATATCTCGGACGAACGCGGCCACGGCGACCGCGCTGGCGGCGATGGAACCCAGGGCGCCCAGGTACGCGGGAAACGTCGTGCTCCAGAAGTCCGGCCACGTCATACCTGCACGCTAGTGGCGCCGCGTGCCTGCGCAAGGGCGTCCAGTGCCGGCGCGTGCTCCGCGATCCGGGAGAATGGAAGCATGACGCTCGCGACGCCCCAGACCTTCGAACCCGATGGCCGCGCCATCCCCTTCGTCGACGAGGGCGAGGGGCCGGCGGTGGTGCTGCTGCCCGGCCGGGGGCTGAACATTTCCTACCTCGGCACGCTCGCCCACGTCCTGGTCGAAGAAGGCTTCCGCATCGTGCGGATCGGCTCCCGCACGCCGGTATCGGATGCCGCGGTCACGATGCACGACCTGGCGCAGGACGTCGTCGACGTACTCGATCAGCTGAGCCTGGACTCCGCGTGGATCGGCGGGCACGCGTTCGGCGGCGCGGTCGCCCGCACGGTCGCGCTGGATCACCCCGACCGCACCGAGGGGATCCTCCTGCTGGGTGTGGAGGGCGGCGAGCCGGTGGCCGCCGACGTCGCCGAGGCGCTGCAGGCCGCGTTCACGGATGCGGCGCCCCTGGAGGCCATGCCCGTTCTGGCCGGCGGCGGCGTCGATCCGACGTGGGCGTGGAACGTCTTCTCCCGCGCGCGCGCGAACGCCGTCGAGCCGATGCAGACGGCGGCCCTGGCCGCCACCGCGGAGGAGGAGTGGGTGCCGCTGGCCCCGAGCCTGCCGGTGCTGATCCTGCAGGGCACAGACGACCGCGTCACCGTGCCGGCGAACGGCGATCGGCTGCAGGCATCCGCCGCCGACCGGGCCAGCGCGGCGCGCATCGACGGGGGCGGCTACCTGTTCCCGATGACGCACCCGGGGGAGATCGGCATGCAGATCGAGGACTACCTCGCCTGGGACTGACCGTTCCCCCACACCGACCCCGGAGCCTGTGCACCGTCCGGAAGCCGTGACCGGGACGTGCGCGACCCTTATGCCCGGGGCGTTCTCACCCGCATAGTGGGGTGATGGCGCGCCCAGACCTCCGCTCGGCCGTGACCGACAGTGTCAGCGAGGCCGTCCAATCCCGCGCCTCCGTCGTGGCCGTGGGTCTTCCCGGGTCGGGGCGCCGGTGGCTGCTCGCCCGGGTCCGCGAACGATTCGAGCGCCGCGAGTGGAGCGTCATCGAGGTGCCCGGCGCGCGGGGACGCCCGCTGGAGTCCCTCGCACTCGCCGGCATCGCCGCATCCACGATTCCGGGTGCCGGGCCCTTGGCGGGGCTCGCCGCGACCGTCCAGGCGCTGTCGGCGCGGGCGGCGACAGGGCCCGCACTGCTGCTCCTGGAGGATGCCGACCTGCTCGATGAGACCTCCGCTGGTGTCATCGCCGCCGCGCTCTCGCAGCATGACATCACCGCGGTCGCCACGGTCCGGCCCCCCTTTCCCGGGGCGTCTGCGCTGGACGTGCTCACGGGCCGCGTGGAGACGACGGCGCTGTGGCTGCCCACGCTCCCGTTCGAGGATGTGCATCATCTCGTCGCGGATGCCCTCGGCGGGGATGTGCAGACGGATGCGGCGGGGCGCATCTACGCCCTGTCGGGCGGCCTGCCCGGCATCGCGCGCTCGATCGCCGTCGAGGCACGCCGCGAGGGGAGGCTGGTCTTCGACGGTTCCTCCTGGTCGGCCGGTGAGGACCTGTGGACCCCGGCGCTGGCCGTCGTCGTCGGACGCCTGACCCAGGGGCTCACCGACGAGGAGAAGGACGCGCTGCGCGTGCTCGCCGAGGCCGGGCCGACCGATGTCGAGTCGGTCCGCGACGTGGTGCCGTGGCATGTCGCGACCAGCCTGGACGATCGCGGACTGTTCCGCTTCGTCCAGGAGGAGGACCGCATGCTGGGTGCGCTGTTCCCGCCGCTGCTGGAGGACCACCTCCGGCACGACCCGCACGGGGTGCGGCGCCGACGTGCGGCGGAGGTCGCCGCCGCGGCTCTGCGGCGAAGCGCCCCCGGGCCGCACGACCTGCCTGCCCGCCCGCTCGTCCGCAGGCCCCTGCGCTGGTCGTCGTCCCCGGAAGCCGCCGCCATCCTCGGGCGAGTGCTGCGCGAGAACACCGCCGCGCGCGTCGCGCGCTGCCGCACCGAGTGGGAGACCGATCCGACGGATGCCACGGCCGTGCTGTACGTGCACGCCCTGCTCGACCACGCGGCGCCGCCCGACGAGATCGAGAGGGTTCTCGCCGCCGCACGCGCGCACCCGTCCGAACTCGACATGGTGCGTCTGGCCGGGTGGGAGGCGATGTATCGCGCGCTCGTGGCGGGCGATGTCGGTGCCGGCGCGGCCGTGCTCGCTCGCGCCGAGCAGGCGGTGCCACGCGCGGGTGCGGTCCTCGCCGCGATCGGGCAGCACATCGGACTGATCGCCGGGGCCGGGCAGGCCGCAGTACTGCCCGCCCTGCCCGAACCGGGACCGGCAGCGGCGACGGGGGAGGGCGACGCGCTCGGGCTGCCCGCGCTGACCGCTGTCGATGTGATCCGCATGGTGCGCGGGGAGATCCTCCTCGCCGGCGGGCGGGTGGACGATGCCGCCGCCGAGTTCTCCGGTGTGTCACCCACCGATCCGACCCGGTACGACCCCGACGCGCTCGTTCCCCTCGGTCAGCTGTGCGCCGGAGACATCGACGGGGCGATCGGTCGGGCGGCCCGTCAGCTCGACATCGCACGAGGGACGCTCGACCGCGCCCTGATCGAGCCGCACGGGTATGTCCTGGGGCTGGGGCTGCTCCTGCAGGGCCGGCTGTCGAGCCTGCGCGCCCAGCTCACCGGGCTCTTCGCCATCAACGCTCCCGCGCCGCTGCGACCGGCCTCTCGTGCCGGGCTGCTGACGCTGGCCACCCTGCTGTCGCTTCTGGAGCGGAACCACCGCAGCGCACGTTCGATGATCGCCCAGCTGGAGGGCGCCGCCGGCGGGCCGTTCCCCCTGACGGCGGCCGAACCGGCGTCCGCGGCGCTCGCCGTCGCCGAGGGGCAGCCGGCCGCTGCCGCGACCCAGCGTGCGTGGCGGCGGGTGGAGACCCTCATCGACGAGGGGCACTTCCTGGCCGCGGCCTTCGACGGTGCCTGGCTCATCGATCTCCACGTCGACGACGAGCGGGCCGCACGCCTGATCCAGGTGGCCAGGGCAGGCCAAGGTCTGATCCTGCCGGCCATCGCGGAATATCTGGAGAGTGCCGCGGCCCGCTCCCCGCGCGGTCTTCTGCGCAGCGCCGACCTGCTCCGCTCCCGCGGCCTCGTCCTGCACGCCACCCGCGCCCGCGCCCGGGCGATCGAGCTTCTCCGGGAGGCCGGCGACGCCGAGGCGGCCGCGTCGGCGTCGGCCGACCTGCGCCGGCTCGTCCGTGACTACGGCGATGACCTGCGGCTGCTCGCACCGGACGTGCTCGCCCCCGAGGCCCAGCTGACGGCGCGCGAACTCGAGGTGGCGCGTCTCATCGTCGAGGGACTCAGCAACCGGGAGGTGTCCCGACGGCTCGTGGTGAGCGAGCGCACCGTCGACAACCACGTCTACCGCATCTTCCGCAAGCTCGGCATCACCTCTCGCGACGAGCTCGCCTCGCTCCTCTGACCGGCCGCGGCTCCGCCGCATCCGTCGAATCCGCGTGCCGTGCACACCGCGCCCGCACCCGGTGCTCATCTCCCGCGCGGCAGTGCTGGTGCGTGCCCCTCCCGGTACTCCATCAGGTGCTCCCACCACGAAGCCGCCTCCCTCGCTGCGTTGAGATCTATGTCGCGAAAGACGCGGATCAGTCTCAGAACAGGAGGCGTGTGGGATGGTTGCGAGGGTCGCCGGCAACGTCCTCACGGTGCTCATCCCCGCGCACAATGAGGAAGACGCCCTCGGCCCCACCCTGCGGGCCCTCCAACGGCAGACGGCCGCTCCCGAGCGCGTCATCGTCGTGGCCGACAACTGTGACGACGGCACCGCCTCGGTCGCCGAGGACCTGGGTGCGGAGGTGATGTGCACCGTGGGGAACACCCACCGCAAGGCGGGCGCGCTCAACCAGGCGCTGGCCCGGCTCGAGGCGGCACCGCCCCGGTTCGTGATGGTCGTCGATGCCGACACGCGGCTGTCGCCCCGTTTCATCGAGACGGCGCTGCGTGAGGTCGCGCGTGATCCGCGGATGGGTGCCGTCAGCGGGCTGTTCGTCGGAGAGAAGCCGTCGGGCCTCCTCCAGCAGTTCCAGGCGAACGAGTACATCCGTTACCGGACCCAGATCGAATCGACCCACCGCGTCAGCGTCGTGACGGGCACGGCGTCGGTGTTCCGATACAGCGCTCTGCGGGACGTCGCCGCCCACCGCGGATCCGACATCCCCGGCACCGCCGGTGACGTGTACGACCGGTCGGCCATCATCGAGGACTCGGAGCTGACCCTCGCCCTCAAATCCTGTGGCTAAATGATGACGGCACCGGCCGCGTGCACGTGCACCACCGAGCTCATGCCGACGTGGGGCGACCTGCACCGTCAGCGGGTGCGCTGGTACAAGGGGATGCTGGACAACCTCCGCGAATACGGCGTGACGCGTGTCACCCTCCGCTACATCGGACAGCAGCTGATGATCGGCACCGGCATCATCACGATCGCGCTGCTGCTCGCCCTCACCGGCCTGGCGCTGACCAGCGGCACCTTCACAGTGCGGCCGTTCTGGCTCGTCATCGGATGATGCATCTTCGTGGTCGAACGCCTTGTGACGGTGTGGCCCGTCGGGGCAGAGGGCCGATGGGTGGCCGCAGCGGTGCTCCCCGAGATCGGATACGACATCGCCCTCCAGACGGCCTTCGTCCACGCCGCGATCCTCAGCGTGCTTCACCGGGACACGGCGTGGAACCACGTGACGCCGGCCCCGGCAGCCGTCTCGTCCGCCTGACGGACATCCGCACCGAAAGGAGATCCACCATGTACCAGTTGAACGCGACCAGCCTCGGCGTGCTCGCCACCACCGGAGCGACGGTGGCCCAAGGATGGGTGTCGGCCTGGACCCTCGTGGTCGCCGGGCTCGCCCTCCTCTCCATCTCGCGCGTCGTGCGCGTGCGTCAGGAGAAGGCCGCCGCAGCGGAGGAGTGAGGGCTGCGCCGGACCGTGTTTCGGGCAGGAGTGCGTATCCCGCGTTCAGGGGGCAGGATGGAAGAACCCACGACGGGAAGGCGCACGATGACCAAGACACACACCCGGCTGTCCACCGGAGCGAAGATCGGCGTCGGAGCCCTGGGCGTCGTGCAGGTGGCGTTCGCGTTCCTGGCGTTCTGGGATCTCGCGTTCCGCGACGCCGACGAGGTGCGCGGGCCCAAGCAGGCATGGATCCCCGCCATCCTGGTGAACTGGATCGGGCCGCTGGCCTACTTCAGCGTCGGCATCCGCCACCGCCGCTGAGCGTCGGGCGCGCCGCCGGGCGCCGCTTTGACACAATGGGGCGATGCGTACGGCGCGGCGGTGGCTCTCCGCGAACGTGCGCGTCTTCGCCCCCCGCGTGCTGATCGGCTGGCTGGGTGGCGTGGGGCTGGCGTACGCGGCCGCGAATGTCGCCGTCGCCGCGGCTTCGTTGAGCGCCGGACGGGTCGGGGTCACCCTGCTCTCGCGGCGCGGGGGCGGTGAGGTCCTCGGAGCGGTCCCCGCCCTCCCGCTCCTGCTCACGTCGATGCTGATGCTCGGCGCCGCCGTCTTCTGGATCCTGTGGCTCACCGTTCGCCGGTCGCCTGACCTGTGGGTCGTGGTCGGCGTGCCCACCGCGGCTCTCGTGATCGACCGGGCAGCCGCAGCGGTGCTCGTGATGCTGCAGCCCGAGGCGTCCGGATGGAGCGTCGCGGGGAGCGTCTTCAATCTCGTCGCGCTCACCGTCCTGGTCGTCGGGTTGAACGCGGGCGCGTGGGTGGGTTTGCGGGAGCTGCGGCCCGGTCAGCCCATTCCCCGTCGGCGAGCCACCGCCCCGACGTGGGATTCGTAGGGGTGCCGCGGACGGCTGCACGGGCGTGCGGGTGACAGGATCGAAGGATGACCGCAACACTCGTCGCCTCGAACCTTGCCGGCGGGTACGGCCACCGCACGCTCTTCGACTCCCTCGACCTGACCGTGGCACCCGGGGATGTCGTCGGAGTCGTCGGTGCGAACGGCGCCGGCAAGTCCACGCTGCTGCGACTGCTCGCGGGCATCGACGAGCCGCAGGCCGGCACCGTCTCGCTCACGCCGGCCGACGCCTTCGTGGGCTGGCTGCCGCAGGAGCACGAGCGCGTACCCGGGGAGACGGTCTCCGCCTACATCGCCCGCAGGACGGGGTGCGCGGAGGCGACGAGAGACATGGATGCCGCAGCCGCAGCGCTCGGCAATCCGTCTCTGGCTGAGCCCGGCGTCGATCCTTCCGATGCGTACTCCAGCGCCCTGGAGCGCTGGCTTGCCAGCGGTGCCGCAGACCTGGACGAGCGACTGCCCGTCGTGCTCGCCGACCTGGGCCTGGACCTCGGCGGTGCGCCGGAGAACGCCCTCATGACCTCGCTCTCGGGCGGCCAGGCGGCCCGCGTCGGCCTCGCCGCGCTGCTGCTCTCGCGCTTCGACATCGTGCTGCTGGACGAGCCCACCAACGATCTCGACCTGGACGGGCTCGAGCGCCTCGAGTCATTCGTGCGGGGACTGCGGGGCGGGGTGGTGCTCGTCAGCCATGACCGCGAGTTCCTCGCCCGGTGCGTGACGCGCGTGCTGGAGCTCGACCTCGCGCAGAGCGCCAACCGCGTCTTCGGCGGCGGCTACGACGCCTACCTGGAGGAGCGCGCGACCCTCCGGCGGCACGCGCGGGAGAAGTACGACGAGTTCGCGGAGAAGAAGGCCGATCTCGTCTCACGGGCGCGCACCCAGCGCGAATGGTCGAGCCAGGGTGTGCGCAACGCGATGCGGAAGGCTCCGGACAACGACAAGATCCGGCGCAGGGCCGCGACCGAGTCCAGCGAGAAGCAGGCCCAGAAGGTGCGGCAGATGGAGAGCCGTATCGCGCGCCTGGACGAGGTCGAGGAGCCCCGCAAGGAATGGCAGCTGGAGTTCACGATCGGTGCGGCGCCCCGTTCCAGCTCCGTGGTGTCGGCCCTCGGCGGCGCGGTCGTGCGGCAGGGGGACTTCACGCTGGGCCCCGTGTCGCTGCAGGTCAACGCGGGGGAGCGCATCGGTATCACCGGACCCAACGGCGCCGGCAAGTCGACGCTCCTGCGCGTGCTCCTGGGCAGGCAAGCGCCCGACGAGGGAACGGCGAGCCTCGGCGCGAGCGTGCAGATCGGCGAGATCGACCAGGCCCGCTCCCTGCTGGCCGGCTCCCAGCCCCTGGCCGCGGCGTTCGAGTCGCTCGTCCCGGAGATGGCATCCGGTGAGGTGCGCACGCTGCTGGCCAAGTTCGGGCTCAAGGCCGACCACGTGAACCGTCCGGTCGACGAGCTGTCACCGGGCGAGCGCACGCGCGCATCCCTCGCGCTGCTCCAGGCGCGCGGGGTCAACGTCCTGGTCCTGGACGAACCCACCAACCACCTCGACCTCCCCGCCATCGAGCAGCTCGAGCAGGCGCTGGAGTCCTACGAGGGAACGCTGCTGCTGGTCACCCATGACCGGCGGATGCTGGCGACGGTGCACACCGACCGGCACTGGCGGGTCGAGGACGGACGCGTCACCGAGGCGTAGACGGGGATGCGGCGCTTCAGCGCCCCTGCCGCTTCTTGAACGGCTTCGGCTGACCCTTCACGACCGGGGCGCGACCCCGGCCCTTGGACGCCTTGGCCTTGCCTCCGGCCGGAGCGACGGGCTTGGCCGCCGGCGGTGGCGCCGCCGCGATGCGCTCGGTCGCCTCGGCCAGCAGAAGGGTGCCGGCCTTGGTGAGCTGCGTCTTCCCCTTGCCGCGGGCGAAGAGGGGCTGGCCGACCTCCTCCTCCAGCTTCTCGATCGTGGAGTAGAGGGCGGCGAGCGGGATGCCCAGCTGTTCGGCCGCGCGCGGGAAGTGCAGTTCCTCCGCGACGGCGACGAACCGTCGGAGTGAGGTGATGTTCACTGTGCGCCTTCCCTCGCCCGCCGTGCGGGCTCATCCCAGGCTAGCCGGGGTCTGACGGGACCCCACGCGCTGCCGCCGTCGCGGCAGCTGCGCTGCATGCGTCCCGGGGTCGCTGCTCCCTGTCCCGTGGCCGTCGGGAGGTGCACAATGTCGGCATGAGCGAGGCATCGCCTTCCGATGACACGCCGCCCGAATCCGACGCCGTGCTCAGCCGCCGAGCACAGATCCTCGCCACCGAGCACTGGGGGCTGCTGGCCGCGCGCGGCACGGCGCAGAGCGAGGTGCTCACGCGCATCACGATCTTCCTCACGCTCGTGTCGGCGGGGCTCGTCACGATCGGGCTCCTGCGGCAGGCCTCCGAATTCGCGGGCGGATTCGCGACCGCGATGCTGGCGATCCTTGCCTTCCTGTGCCTCATCGGGTTCATGACGGTGGTGCGCGTGATGAACGTCGCCGAGGAGGACATGATGTACGTCGTCGCGATGAACCGGCTCCGCGGTGCGTATGTCGACCTCGATCCGGCGGTGCAGAAGTATCTCCTGGCTGCGAGCGCAGACGACCAGGACGGGATGAAGCAGACCTATTCGTTCCTCCGCCGCCGGGGACCGAGCGTGCTGATCGGGAGCTCGTCCATGCTGCTGTTCGCCGTCGAGGGCTGCGTCCTGGGGCTGTTCGCCGGCGCCCTGGTCACGGTGGGCGGGGGATCGGTCGGCTGGGCGCTGGGCGTGGGCGTCGTGGTCGGTCTCGCGCTGTTCGGTGGGCTCGTGTGGTACTCCGGCTACGGCTACGTGAGTGTGTGGCGCACGTACATCCCGCTGCGGCGCACCCGTGCGCCCCGGCCGTTCCTCCGGCCGGATCATTGAGACAGCGGCTGCCTGCGTGACATCGGCCGGCGCGGTCGTCGCGATAGAATCGGGAGGCCAGAAAGATTCAGGCTGGTGTGGTTATTCCAGCCCTCGGTCCTCCTGAGATGACGTCGCGCATCCGCGCGAACCCGTGGCGCCTGATCCATCAACGATGTGGACGGTGGCGCCGCGACCCCCGTCGGCTTCGTCGTCCCGGACAAAGGAACGGACGATGAGCAAGAAGCACATCTTTCTCTCTCAGGTCTTCATGACCTTCATCATGGCCGCCTGCATGTCGGGCATCATGGGCCTGATCTTCGCGGGGTTCTCCCTCGAGTGGCTGGCCGCGTGGCCGCTGCAGTTCCTCATCGCGTGGCCGATCGCGTTCGCCCTGACGATGGTCGCGTGGCCGGCGTCGATGAAGGCGGCTGCCGCGGTCCTGCGCCCGCGCGGCGGAGGCGGTCCGGCGAAGTCCGCCTGACGGCATCCGGCCCTTTCCGGCGTCGGAGGGCATCGTGATAATCGGTGCATGCCCCTTCTGGACCATCTCGGCATCACCGTCGAAGACCTCTCGCGCGGGATCGCGCAGTTCGACCCCGTGCTGCAGGCGCTCGGCTGCACGCGCTACGACGCCGACGGCTCGGTGTCGTGGTACCGGGAGGGGGAGACCGAGCTGATCCTCTTCCCCGCACGAGAGGAAGGCACCGGGCCGCACCGGCACGGCCGCGTGGGATGGCAGCATCTCGCGTTCGCCGTCGACTCCCGGGATGAGGTCGACCGCCTGCACGCGGTCGCCCTCGCCGCCGGCTGGTCAGCAGTGCGCGATCCCAAGGTGTACCCGCGCTTCTCGGAGCGCTACTACGCCTCGTTCGTGGAAGACGACGACGGGATCCGGATCGAGTTCATGCACCATCCGCCTCCAGCCGAGAGCTGATCAGATCGAGGCGTCGGTCTCGATGTCCTCGGCGAGGTCTTCGATCTTCTCCGGGCGCAGGTGCACGCCGGCTTCGTCCAGCCGCTCCGCCAGCACGTGCGTCACATCATCCTCCACGTGCCCATGACGGATCTCGTCGCGCACGTCCTCGGCGATGTGCTCGACCACCTCGGCGTCGTCGGCCTCCGAAGCCTCGAGGGGGTTCCCGTTCGATGTCATGGTTCGAGGGTGCACCCCGCCGTGTTCGACGCGATGCCCCTTGACGCCGCACCTCCGATCGGTCAGTGCTGAGGTCGCCACACGCACATGCGCAGAACTCAGGAAGATCGGTCGTCCGGGTGCGCCCGGGCGGCGCGCCGGCGGCGTTTCTCCTGAGTTCTGCGCATGCGGCGGCGCCGCGCCGGGGTCACTCCGGATCGGATGCGGCGGCGCCGGGAGCGGTCGCGGCGTCCTCGCGCGCGCTGGCGCGGTCGTCGCCGCGCTTGCGCGTGTAACGGGCGACGAGGAAGAGGGCCGAGCCGACCGCGATGTAGGCCAGGGCTCCCAGCCACACCGTCCACGACTGCTGCGTCAGCAGCACGATGCTGGCGATGATCGCCAGGATCGGCACGATCCGCGGCACCGTGAAGTGCGGATGGTCGACGGGATCCTTCTTCTTCAGCACCAGGACGCTGACGTTGGCCGAGAGGAACACCAGCAGCAGGAGCAGCACGGTCGTCTCGGCCAGGGTCGCGACATCGCCGATGAGGCTCAGCAGGATGGTGGCACCGGCCACGGCGAGGATCGACACCCACGGAGTGCGGCGCTTGGGCAGCACGCGCTCGAACATGCGGGGGAGAAGGCCCGCCGTGGCCAGCCCGTAGCTCACGCGGCTGGCCATGACCATGAACAGCAGCGCACCATTGGCGATGGCGACCAGGGCGATGAGTCCGAACAGCCAGTTCGGCACGCCCAGGCCGCTGGCGGCCACGACGTCCAGGAGCGGGCCGGTCGACTCGGCCAGGTCCGCCGGCGGCAGCACGATGACTGCGCCGATGGCGATGAGCAGGTAGACCACGGCCGCCGTGATGATGGCGCCGAACAGCGCGCGAGGGTAGGCCTTCGACGGGTTCTTGACCTCCTCGGCCATGTTCGCGGCCGCTTCGAAGCCGAGGAAGGAGAAGAACGCGACGATGGATGCGGCGAAGGCCCCCTGCAGCGGCGGCACGTCGGGGGCGAACTCGAAGATGCGCGCCGGCTCGCCGCTTCCGCTGCCCAGCACGATGGCCGCGATGACGATCACGATGACCAGTCCGGTCACCTCGATGACGGAGGCGACCAGGTTGGCTGCCAGCGATTCCCGCACGCCGCGGAGGTTGATCAGCGTCAGCAGGATGATGAAGACGATCGCCGTCGGGATCTGGGGGACGTCGATGAGCGCGCCGAGATAGTCGCCGGCGAACGCGTTCGCGAGGGCGGCTGCCGTCGTGATGCCCGAAGCCATCATGAGGAAGCCCACGAGGAACGACAGATAGGGGACGTTGAACGCGCGATCGACGTAACGGGCGGCGCCGCCGGCGTGCGGGTACTTCGTGATGAGCTCGGCGTACGTCCCCGCCGTCAGCAGCGCCACCACGAGCGCGATCAGCAGCGGCAGCCAGATGACACCACCCACATCGTCGGCCATCGTCCCGACGAGGGTGTAGATGCCCGCTCCAAGCGTGTCGCCGACGATGAAGGCGAAGAGGAGCGGCGTGCCGACAGCACGCTTCAGTCCCACCTTCGCACCCGGCGCGGGCGGTGCGATGTCTTTGGTCATCGCACCACTCCAGTGCCCGCAGTCCCGCTGTGCAAGCCCCTCCCGGAACAGAAGGAACGGTCCCCTAAAATGCGCGCGTCCGCGTCGTCGTGGTGTCGCGGGCCCCGCACTGCGCAGACGGGAGAAGCGCCCCCGCGGGGGCGCTTCTCCGGTACGGGCCGGGCAGAGCGCCGGTGGAGCGCGAGCCCTTTCACGAAGGGGTCGCGGAGCGGGGTGTGCTCGCCGATCCCGACGCTCGCTGCTCGTGGCGGCGTGCGCTCGTGTGTGCAATGATCACAACACCCACCGCGCAATCAGTGCAATAGCGCCGCGATCGACTAGTCGATCTGATCAGTTGTCTCCGCGCACGAAGAAGAGGATTGGACAGTATGAACGGCCTGGACGAGACCGACCGGCGGATCCTGCTCGCCCTCGACGACGACCCCCGCCTCCCCGTCGCACTCCTGGCACAGCGGCTCTCCTTGGCGCGCGGCACCGTGCACGCGCGGCTGGAGCGTCTCGCGTCCTCCGGTGTGCTCCGACCGCACAGCGCCCGCGTGCGACCGGCCGCGCTGGGGCGAGGTGTGGCCGCATCCATCCGCGTCGAACTCGACCAGCATTCGATCGCCGACGCCATCGAGGCGCTGCGCGGGGTGCCCGAGGTGCTCGAGTGCTTCGCGCCCGCCGGTGATACGGACCTGCTGCTGCGGGTGGTCGCGAAGAGCCCGGACGACCTGTACCGCGTGGCGGAGGTCATCCGCCTGTGCCCGGGTATCCTGCGGACGTCGACGAGCCTCTTCCTGCGTGAAGTGATCCCCTACCGGGTGAGTGAGCTGCTCAAGGCCGAGTGACAGGGGAGCGCGCGGGCCGGGGCAGGTTACGCGGGTCCGGCCCCGAGGGCAACCGTGTGCAGTGAGGGGGCGGCCGGACCTACCTTCGGCCCATGAGTGCAGACAACGCAGATCGCCGGGATGCCGTGCCACCCCGAGGCTCGGACCCCCGAGATGAGCCCCGGGTCGTGGCGGACGCGCAGCATGACACGCTCCACCGCGACGTTCTCGCTCGCGAGAAGGAGCGTTTCGGTGGTTTCAAGTTCGGCGCCGCGTTCTTCGGCTGGCTCACTGCGATGGGGGCCGCGGTCCTTCTCGCGGCGCTGGTCGCCGCGGTCGGAGCGGCCATCGGGGTCGGTTCCGGGACGTCGGTGGAGGAGGCGGCCGACGCCGCGGCCGAGAACAGCGATGCGGTCGGCATCGGCAGCGCCATCGTCCTGGCCGTGGTGCTGTTCATCGCCTACTTCGCCGGCGGATACGTCGCCGGCCGGATGGCTCGGTTCAGCGGAGCCAAGCAGGGCCTCGCCGTGTGGCTGTGGGCGATCGTGATCGCCGTGGTCGTGGCCGTCGTGTCGGCCATCGCGGGCAGCCAGTGGGACATCCTGGCGAACCTCGACGGCTTCCCGCGCATCCCGGTCACGCCCGAGTCAGCGACGGCGACCGGCATCCTGACGGCCGTGGGCGCGGCGATCGTGACGCTGGCGGGCGCGATCCTCGGCGGTATGGCGGGCATGCGCTATCACCGCAAGGTCGATCGCGTCGGACTCGAGCGGCCGTAGCGGTCGGGGCACTAACGTGCCGGCATGACCGCCCCGGCGCCCTACGTCTTCTTCCCCGGCGTCGCCGCCGACGCGCTGCGGTTCTACCGCGGCGTGTTCGGCGGCGAGCTCAGCCTGCACACCTTCGCCGACTTCGGCCGGGACGATGGACCCGGCGAAGCGATCGCGCACGGGATCCTGGCGGGCCCGGTCGACCTGTTCGCCGCGGATGCGGCGCAGGGCGAGCCGACGGTGGCCGTGCAGGGGATGCTGCTGTCACTGCTGGGCGCGGCTCCGGCGGGCACCCTCGAGGGGTGGTTCGCGGCGCTGTCGGAGGGGGGAACCGTGGTGGACCCTCTTCAGGCGCGCCCGTGGGGCGCCAGCGACGGAACCGTGCGGGATCGATACGGCCTGACGTGGCTGATCGGGTACGAGCCGGAATGAGCCGGCAGACCTAGCGCTCCTCCTCGTCGATGGCGAGGTAGGCGTCCAGCAGTTCGACGGCGGCACGGCCGTGCTCGCCGCCGGCGTCGGCCTCCGCGCGCAGTGTCTCCCACAGCTGCGCGACGTCCACCTGCGAGGGGGGTACGAGTGGGGCAGCGGGATCTGTCCGCAGGTGCACCACGCATGGACGCTCGGCGGCGAACGCCCGGGTCCACGCCTCCTCGACCTCATCCGGTGAGCCCGCGGTGACCCCGTCCAGCCCCAGCAGCCGGGCATAGGCGGCATAGTCCACCGCCGGCAGCTCCTGGCTCTCGCGGAACCTCGGCGCCGATTCCATCTCGCGCTGCTCCCAGCTGACCTCGGCGAGGTCGCGGTTGTCCAGCACGGCCACGACGAATCGCGGGTCGCGCCAGTCGCGCCACCGCGCCGCGACCGTGAGCATCTCGTTGAGCCCGGTCATCTGCATGCCGCCGTCGCCGGCGAGCACCAGCACCGGTCGGGCGGGGTCGCTGAGCTTGGCAGCGAGGCCGTAGGGCACGCCGCATCCCATGCTCGCGAGAGTCGAGGAGAGGTGCACGTCGACATCGGAGGGCACGACGAGCTGGCGCGCGTAGGCGTAAACGACACTCCCGACGTCCAGCGCCACCCGCATCCCGGAGGCGACGTGCGGTCGAAGCGCCCGCACGGCGTGCTCGGGATTGACGCCGCGCATGGGCACCTCGGCGCGGCGCGCGGCGATGCGGTGCCACCGGGCGACGCGGTCGCGGACGCGCTCGCCCCACGACGCATCCTGCGCCTGCGGGATGCGGGCGAGCAGGTGCACGAGGGCGTGGTGAGCATCGGAGACCACCGGCACCTCCACCGGGTAGCGGTTGCCGATCTGGGCGGGATCGATGTCGATCTGGACAGCCCTGGCCTGCCCGGGGGCCGGGTAGTACTCCGTCCAGGGATCGTTCGCCCCGACGATGAGCAGCGCGTCGCAGGCCTCCAGCACATCCGCGCTCGCGGTGGTGCCCAGGTGGCCGAGCGTCCCCGCGCACAGCGGGTGGGCCTCGTCGACGAAGGTCTTGCCGCGCAGACTGGTCACGATGGCCGCCCCCATCCGCTCGGCCAGGCGGGAGAGGACGTCCCGGCAGCCCCGCGCTCCCGCCCCGGCGAGGATCACTGGGCGCTCCGCGCCGGCCAGGACGTCGACGGCGCGTTGGAGCTGGTCGTCGGTGGCCGCAACCGATCCGCTTTCGAAAACGGCCGAGGTGTGCACCACGCCATGAGCGTGTCGCGGCGGATCGGCCGGGGCGACCTGCACGTCATGCGGAACGATGACGACGGCGGGCGCGCGCCGGGCCAGTGCGCTGCGGAACGCGCGGTCCACCAGCATGGGGATCTGGGCGGGATCGGACGCCTCGCCGAGGAACGCGCTCGCCACGTCGCCCATGAGTGCTCGCAGGTCGATCTCCTGCATGTACCCGGAGCCCAGGGCGCTGCGTCGCTGCTGTCCGACGATCGCCACGACGGGGACGTGGTCGAGTTTGGCGTCGTACAGGCCGTTCAGCAGGTGCACCGCCCCCGGACCCTGCGTGGACATGACCACGCCGACGCGCCCGGCGAACTTCGCCTCCCCGACGGCCATGAAGGCGGCGTTCTCCTCGTGCCGGGCCTGCACGAAGGCGATCTTCGGATCCGCGCGGCGCAGCGCGTCCATGACGCCGTTGATCCCGTCGCCGCTGTACCCGTAGACCCGCTCCACGCCCCACGCCCGAAGACGCTCCACGATGACGTCCGAGACCGTCGCCTGATCTGCGCTCATCCTGCCCTTTCGCTTCTTTCCGTATCGTCGATGAGATGGCGGCTGTGCAGCACCATGGCCAGCACCTGGCCGGCGTGCAGCGCCTCCATGCGGGTGGGGAAGGTGCGGCTGTGCCCCGGGCTCCCCTCCACGACCACGCGCCACGCGCCGTCCACGGCGCGGGTGTGCACATCCCGGGTGGTCACGGCAGGTCGGCGGAGATCTCCTCCACCGTCGCGCCGGTCGCCTCCGACGACATCGTCTGGGCGATGTCGGCCTGGCTGATGATGCCGACCAGGCGGTGGTCGTCGATGACGGGGATGCGGCGCACCTGCTCCTGCATGAGCTCCAGCACCGCCTCGATGGCGTCTTCGGCACGGGCCGTGATCACCGGACCCTCCGCGAGGGAACCGGCGGTCGTCCGTGCCGGATCGCCGCCCTGGGCGATGCACTTCACGACGATGTCGCGGTCGGTCAGCATGCCTTTGAGACGTTCGTCCTCCCCGCAGATGGGGAGGGCGCCGACGTCCAGGCCCGCCATCAACCGTGCCGCGTCGACGAGGGTGTCCTTCTCGCCGACGCACTGGGCGTTCGGCGACATGATGTCGCGTGCAGAGACCATTGTCCCGATCCTCTCTTGGGTAGGGGCTGACACGGTACGTCCGCCGCATGGCGCAGCGGTGAGGGGTTGACAGCGGCGCGGCGGCGTTGTGGGAACAGCTCAGACGAGATCCATGAGCGCAGAACCGAACACGACGGCGGCGCCCGCGAGGGTGAGGAGGCCTGCGACGAGGATGACGCCCACCACGAGCACGTTCCCCGCGATGGCGAGGAGACCCGCAGTCAGCGGCGAGAGCTCGCGGCGGGGAGAGGATGCGGTGGCGATGGCATGGGTCATGTCTTCGACGCTACGAAGCTTCCGCCGACGGGGCGTCGGCCCTCAGACCGATCCGCATCCGCCGTCAGGATGATGATGGTCGATCGGCTTCGGGCCTTCCCGCGGACGCGAATCTTATTCCGCGACGGACGCGATGACAAGAGCGCAGGCCCGATTCGTGACGAAGAGTCAGCATCCGGTTAGCTGGAGCGGTCACCGCGGGTGCCGCGCACACCGGCCGGCGCCCACCGACGAAAGAGAGAAAACCAATGCTCTGGACCATCCTCGGCCTCATCCTGGTCGGCCTCATCGCCGGCTTCATCGCTCGTGCCGTGATCCCCGGCAAGCAGAGCATGAGCATCGTGATGACCATCGTCCTCGGAATCGTCGGGTCGTTCGTGGGAGGTTTCCTCGGCTTCCTGATCTTCGGCGCCGACCCCGCCGGCGGCTTCCTGCAGCCGGCCGGCATCATCGGCTCGATCATCGGCGCGATCATCGTGCTCGCGATCTATGTCTTCGCGACTCGCCGCGGCGCGCGCACGCGGTGATCGACTGAGGTCACGCGGGCCAGGGTCCGCTGAGAACGTGACGACGGGGCTGTGCGATCCGCACAGCCCCGTCGTCGTGCGAGACTGCCTCGGTGGCTGACCTCGAGATGGCGCGCATCCCCGCGGGCAGTGTGCAACTGCACGACGCGCGGCGCCGTGTCCGATGGGACGTTGAGCTGGAACCGTTCGAGATCGGTGCGTTCCCGGTCACGCAGGAGCAGCTGGGGCAGGCGATCGGCGAGCCGGCGCCGCATCCGCACCGGCCCGCGGTCGAGGTCAGCTGGTTGCGAGCCATCCGCTTCTGCAACGCCGCGTCCGAGTGGGAGGGCTTGGACCCGGCCTACACGTTCGACGGTGAAGACGTGACGTGGCACGTGGATGCGGACGGGTACCGCCTGCCGACGGAGGCGGAGTGGGAGTACGCGTGCCGGGCCGGCTCGACCGGCCCGCACTACGGGCCGCTCGCCGAGATCGCCTGGACGAGCGCAGACGGAGTGAGCACTCCGCAGGACGTGGGGCTCAAGCTGCCGAACCTCAACGGCCTCTTCGACATGCTGGGCAATGTGTGGGAGTGGTGCTGGGATCTTCTCGACCCCGCACGCTACGACGATTACCGCGTCTTCCGCGGGGGCGGTTTCGCCGACGACGCGTGGAGCGTGCGCGCGGGCACCAGGCGCGGCGGGCCGCCTCGCGTGCGTCATGACGACGTCGGATTCCGAGTCGCCCGCGGAGGCTTCGCGACCGAGGGAGCCGCGCAGGGCTGGTCGGCGCGCGCCGACCGCGACCGGGCGGATGGTGCGGGAGGCCCCCTGCCGACGGGGTGGACCCCGCGTCGCTGACGTGCCGGTACGGTCAGCGTGCGGCGGTCAGCGGGCGGCCAGGGCGGCGAGGGCTTCGCCGGTCACGCGCTGCGTGGTCCACTCCTCCATCGGTGCCGCGCCCAGGGCGCGATAGAACGCGATCGAGGGGGCGTTCCAATCCAGCACGGTCCACTCCAGGCGGGAGTACCCGCGCTCGATGCACAGCGCCGCCAGGGAGGCCAGCAGGGCACTGCCGTATCCCGCCCCGCGCCGGTCGGGGTCGACGAACAGGTCTTCCAGCCAGATGCCGTGGCGCCCCGTCCACGTGGAGTACGTCAGGAACCACACCGCGATGCCCACGATGTCGCCCTCGCGCTCCACCACGTGCGCGAACACGCGCGGATCGGCGCCGAACAGCGACTCCCGAAGTGCCCCGACGGTGTTCTCCACCGCATCCGGCTCGCGTTCGTAGACCGCGAGGGCCACGATGCAGGCGAGGATGCCGGCTTCGTCGCCCGGTCGGGCCGGCCGCAGCACGGCCCCGTCGGCCAGGGTGCGGGCGTCCATCGGCTCAGCCTAGCGCTGGCCGGCGAGCGCTCCGGCGCGGTCGAGCAGCACGTGGAGCGCGGCATCCACGCTCTGCGCGATGACCGCTGCGGGGTCGCCGTCGAATCGGTGCAGGCCGGCATCCGTGCCATCGGGGTCGGACACTCCGATGTAGACGGTTCCGGGCTCGTGGCCGTCCTCGGGATCGGGGCCGCCGACGCCCGTGATGGAGACGGCCAGGTCGGCTTCCAGCAGCTGCCGGACTCCCCGGGCCATCTGCGTCGCGCACGCGGCGGAGCACGGATCGATGTCTGCGTCCACGCCCAGCGCGGTGTGCTTGGACGACACCTGATATGCCACGACGCCCCCTGCGAACCACTCCGAAGCGCCCTGCCCACGACCGATCGCCGAGCTGAGCGCACCGCAGCTGAGCGACTCGGCCACCGCGATCGTGACACCGCGCGCCGCCGCCACCTCTGCCAGTCGTTCCACCAGATCCATCGGAGCTCCTTCCCTCGCATCGAATCTAGAAAAGGCGCGGGCCGATCGCGTTCGGGATTGCGGTGACCCGAGCGTCCTGCTAACCCGCCGCCGCCCTGCGGTGCAGTGCGTAGCCCCACGTCGCCAGGCCCAGCAGCGGACCCCACAGCCAGAACGGCAGGACGAGGGCGATCGTCCAACTGGCCTCACCCAGCGGTGCGATGCCGCCCAGCGAATCGACGGCCAGTCCGACCCCGCCGAAGGTGAACAGCGCGGCCACCACGAGCGCCGGCGTCACAGCGAGGGGCACAGGGATCGGCGCGCCCCCGAGCGGCCCCATCCACCTCGGGAACCGCTCGCCCCAGGGGAGGATGAGACCGAGGGTCAGGATGCCGCCCAGGGCCATGGCGGTGCCCAGGGCCAGCCCCATGACCAACACACCCGCCCTCTCATCCGCGGGGAAGGAGGCCGGTGAACCCAGCAGCGGCCACGGCGTGAGCCAGCTCAGACGTGAGAACACGTAGGGGAGCGCGCAGGCGGCGGCGGCGATCGTGAGCGGGACGCGCCGGCGCAGGACCGCGCGCGCGAGCGGGCCGTCTCCCCACCCGCGCGTGGCGGCCAGCATCCACACCCCCGTGAAGGCGATCGCCGAGAGGGCGGAGCCGGCTTCGATGCCCCCGTCCTTCAGTGCCGAGGCGAACCGGACGGCGACATCGCCGATGGGGAAGAGCCCCGATGCCTGACCCACCATCGCCAGTGCGACGATCACGACGGCGATCCCGGTCGCCGCCCACGGATGGCGCCGGGCGAGCAGGATCAGGGCGGTGAGCACGGCGAGGGGGACAATCCCGACGAGGGCGTATCCGGCGAAGGCCAGGCTGGTGAACCCGAGGAACCCGAAGCCGGCGCTGATCGTGAGCACGGCGGCCACGACCGCGAGGACCCTGCCGCCGCGCACGGGCGGGGCGAGGTGCAGTGCGGCCAGGGCCATGCCGGCTGCTCCCAGGGCGAGCTCGAGACCGGCAGCGGCCGACGGGCCCAGTGCCGCGGCGATCGGCGCGGAGGAATCGACGCGGAAGGGGCTGGCCGCTGGGAAGGCGATCCAGGCCAGGGCTTGCGCGCCCAGCACAGCACTCACCGTGAACATGGCGGCGGTGAGGGCGATGGAGGGCCGCGTCGCCGCGCGGGGAGGAGAAGACGTGTCCATGCCCACGAGGGTCCTCCGTCGTGCGCCGTGGCGCCTCGCCCGCGGGGGCGGCACCGCTCACCCCCACGGGTGATCGTCAGCGCCCGGCGACTCCGTGCTCGTAGGCCCAGATGACGACATGGATGCGGTCGGGGAGCCCGAGCTTGGCGAGGATCGACTTCACGTGGGTCTTCACCGTGTTGGTGGTCAGATAAAGCCGCGCGCCGATCGCGTCGTTGGAGGCGCCCGCCGCCAGCAGAGCCACGACCTCCCGCTCACGGGGTGACAGTGCGCCCAGCGCTGCCTCGGCCCCGGACGGGTCACCAGGGCCGGTGCGCACGTACGACAGCAGCGACCGCGCCGCACGAGGGGCCACCACGGCGTCGCCGTCGGCCACGCGGCACACCGCCTCGACGATCTCCCGGCCCGGAGAGTCCTTGGTCAGGAAACCTGACGCACCGGCGCGGATGGCCGCGAACACGTACTCGTCGAGGTCGAACGTCGTGAGGATGAGGACGCTCGTGCGCGGGCTGACCTGCAGGATGGCGCGCGTGGCGTCGATGCCGTTCATCCGCGGCATCCGCACATCCATCACGACGACATCCGCCGGGTGCTGCCGGCACGCCTCCACCGCCTGCATCCCGTCGGCCGCCAGACCCACGACCTCGATCCGCGGATCATCGCCCAGCACGGTCGCCAGCGAGGTGCGGATGAGTTCCTGGTCGTCGACGACGAGGACGCGTACGGTCATCCCGCCACCGGCATCGTGGGGAACCGTGCCCGCACCCTCCACGCCGGCGAGCGATCGATCTCCAGCGTGCCGCCTGCTCGCGTGACCCGCTCGCGCATGCCGATGAGCCCGCGTCCGCTCCCGGTGCGGTTCGGTTCGAGAGGCCCGCTGCCGCCGTCATCGGCGATCTCGAGGGTGAGGTCTGCGGGCGACCAGCGGAGGGCGACCTGCACGCGCACGGGCGGGCGCACATGCCGTACGACATTGGTGAGAGCCTCCTGCACGGTCCGGTGCACGGCCAGTTCCGCGTCGCGCGCGAGCCGGCCCCGGTGCCCCGTCTCGATCAGCGAGATGGCCCGTCCGGGGCCGGCGGCACCGTCGACGAGGGCGGTCAGATCGTCGATGGCGGGGGAGGGGCTCAACGCGGCGGCATCGCCGCCCTCGCCCAGGACGTTCAGCAGCGCGCGCATGTCGCGCATGGACTCCCGTCCCGCGTCGGCGATCCGGGTGAGCGCCTGCGTCGAGGCGGCCGGATCGTGTCGGCCGGCGACGATGCCGGCCTCGGCCTGAGCGACCATCACCGTCATCGAGTGGGCCACGATGTCGTGCAGGTCGCGTGAGATGCTGCGCCGCTCAGCGGCGATCGCGTCCCGCACGTGCTCGGCCGCACGCTCGCTCGCGCGTTCGTCGCGGGCCCGCATGAGACGCCCCACCGCCCACACCGCCACCACCGCGGCGGTCAGGCCGGCGAAGGCGAGCAGGTCGACGAGGAGATCGTCGTGCAGCGGGCCGGCCGACACAACGACACGATGCGCCGCCACGATCAGGAGGGCGCCGGCCACTCCCAGTGCCAGCCCCGCCCTGCCCAGGGCCGCGTCCGGATCGCGTGCCGCGCCGAACACGATCAGGAGGTACGCCAGGCTCGAGGGCAGCATCGCTGCGGTGGTCGTGGCATCCAGCGGGAGGAATGCCAAGGCGAGCATGATGGCCGAGCCGGCGACCAGGGCGGAGCGGGTGCGGCGCGACCACAAGAGCGACGTCGCATGCAGCCCCGCGAAGAGCGCGATCGTCGCGGGCTCCGTCCACACCCACGGCTCGTCCGAGGCCTGCACGACCGCCGCCACGGTGACCGGGAGCAGGAACACCCCGAGCGCCAGGCTGCCGAGCACGTCCGGGCGCACGCGCCCGAGGCCCGACGTCGCCGCGCCCATGTGCGTCATGTCAGCAGTGTCGCAAGCGATCGCGGCCGCCGCATCCCCCGCGCGAGTGGCACTGCGCGGCCCGCCCCGACTCGCGGCGGGCGGTGGCGTCGGAAGGCGGCCAGTCCGTAGCATCGGGGCAGCATCCATCGTCGAGGGCGCAGCGCGATCCCCGACCGAGTCGGAGGACCACGCCGTGCCCGAATCCCCCGAGGTCGATGCGCTCGCCGCATTCCTCCGCGACACCCTGCGCGGCGCGCAGGTCGGCGACACCGACCTCGCGGAGTTCCGGGCGCTGAAGACCCGTGACCGCCCGCTCACGCAGGTGAGCGGCCACGTCGTCGCCGAGGTCCGCCGATACGGCAAGCACATCGCCCTGCTCACCGACGGCCCGGTACTGGTGATCAGCTTCGGCCGCGCCGGCTGGGCGACGTGGGCCGCCGGCTCCGGCGCGCCGGCCGATCCCACCGCCGAGGCGCCTCCCGTCATCGCCACGCTCGACTTCCCCGGCCGCGGTGTCCTGGCGCTGACGGATGCGGGACAGTGGCTCTCGCTCGGGCTGTCGGTCGTCGATGAACCCGCCGACGTGCCCGCGATCGCCAAGCTCGGGCCCGACCCGACGGCAGAGGACTGGTCGCGCGCCGACCTCGAGCGCGTTCTGGGAACGCGGCGCAAACAGGTCAAGGCGCTGCTGCAGGAGCAGGAGAGTCTCGCAGGCATCGGCAACGCCTACTCCGACGAGATCCTGTTCACCGCGCGGATCTCTCCGCTCGCGCACGCGGCCGATCTCACCCCGGATGACCGCGGGCGCCTGTACGACGCCATCCGTTCGGTGCTCGGCGAGGCCTTCGCCGACCGCCGCGGCGTGCCCCCCGACCGGCAGAAGGCCGAGAAGGTGGCATCGATGCGGGTGCACGGCCGCACCGGTGAGCCGTGCCCGCAGTGCGGGGGCGAGGTGGCGGACGTGCCTGGCTCCAAGGGGGCGGCCCAGTACTGCCCGCAGTGTCAGACCGGCGGGGTGCCCCAGCCGGTCTGAGGCCCGCCTGGGGGTCAGCCGGCCAGAGCGCGGTGCACCGACGCGACGGCGCTGGAGCCTTCGCCGACGGCGGCGGCCACCCGCTTCATCGAGCCGCGACGCACATCCCCGGCGGCGAAAACGCGGGGCACCGACGTTTCGAACGGGAGCGGCTCGCGGCCCAGGCGCATCCATGGGCCGTCCAGGCGCTCCTCGGGGATGTCGGTGCCCGTGCGCAGGAACCCGCCCGCGTCGCGGTCGAGCTCGTCGAGCCATCCGGTGGCCGGGTCGGCGCCGATGAAGCAGAACAGTCCGCGGGCATCCACCTCGCCGGCGGCGTCGATGCGCACGCGCTCGAGTGAGCCGTCGCCTTCCAGGGCGGTGATGTTGGCCCCTGTGAGCACCTCGATCGCCGGGTCCTCCTGCAGACGGTCGACCAGATATGCCGACATGCGCCGGCCGAGGTCGTCCCCGCGTACGACCAGGCGCACCGGCGAGCCGTGCGAGGAGAGGTACAGCGCCGCCTGGCCCGCGGAGTTCGCGCCGCCGACGACCACGACGGGCGAATCGACGACATGGCGAAGCTCGAACTGCGTCGCGGCGTAGTAGATCCCAGCCCCCTCGAATTCGTCCCAGCGAGCCAGGGGGAGGCGCCGGTAGGCGGCGCCGGAGGTGACGATGGCAGTGCGGGCGTGGATGACACGGCCGTCGGTCAGCGTGACCTCCAGGCCGTCCTCGCTCGAGCGCAGTCGCGCCGCTTCGCACGGCGCGTACACCCGCACGCCGAACTTCAGTGCCTGCAGGGACGCCTGACCGATGAGCTCTCCGCCGCTGACACCGAACGGGAAGCCGAGGAAGTTCTCGATGCGCGACGTCGCGGCGGCCTGCCCGCCGGGGGCGACCGCGTCCAGCAGGACCGTGCTGAGGCCCTCGGATGCGCCGTAGATGGCGGCGGCGAGGCCGGCCGGGCCGCCGCCGATCACGACGAGATCGACGACCTCATCGGAGTCGCCGCTGTAGCTGAGCCCGAGGCGGTCTGCCACCAGGCCTGGCGTCGCGCGCAGGATCGGCTCGCCCTGGATGAACGCGATCGGCAGGTCTTCCGGGGCCACGTCGTGGTGTTCGAAGGCGTACGGGTCACCGGGCTCGATCTCGAAGGCGGTGTGCACGAGGTCCAGCCGCTCGGCGAAGCGGCGCAGGGACTCGAAGTCCTTCGACGCCGGGGACCCGACGAACTTCAGGGTCAGGGCCGCGGGGCCCTTCCGCAGCGCTTCGCGCCGCTGCCACAGGGTGCGCAGCAGCAGGTCGCACAGTTCGTCGTCTTCGCTCATGACCTTGCGCAGCCCGGCGCGCGGAACCCGGTACACACGTCCCGCCCTGGATGCCCGTGCCGACAGGAACGCCCCCTGGCCGTTGAGCAGCCCGAGCTCGCCGGCGAACGTGCGCGCGCCGTTCACGGCGAGCACCGACTCGTCCAGCCACCACAGGCTGTCGCGCACAAGCTCGACCTCCGCCGTGTCGACGAGGATCAGGTCGTAGTCGCGTTCGCCCGAGCGGAAGAGGTAGTCGCCGGCTGCCACCTCCTCAGGCGTGCCGAAGAGGACGATGCGCTGCCACTGTTCGTCCGTCAGCGGCTGCGGCCCCGGCAGCGGCTGACCGACAGGTTCCGTCGATCCCACGGGGGAAGGCTACGCCCCCCGCGGGACCGACGGGCCCGGAATCGTCAGGTCGTCTGCCCGGAGTGTTCGCCCTCGGCGATCTCCTCCACGAGCTTGTCGTTGAAGGCGGGCAGGTCGTCCGGGGTGCGGCTGGAGACCAGGCCGGCATCCACCACCACCTCTTCGTCGACCCACGTGGCGCCGGCGTTGCGCAGATCGGTCTGCAGGCTCGGATAGCTGGTGAGCGTCCGGTCGTGCAGAACGTCGGCGTCGGCGAGGATCCACGCGCCGTGGCAGATGACGCCCACCGGCTTGTGCTGGGCGAAGAAGTCGCGGGCGAAGCCCACCGACGCCGTGTCCATGCGGAGGTGATCGGCGTTCACGACGCCACCGGGGAGGACGAGCGCGTCGAACTCCGCCGCATCCGCTGCGCCGGAGGCGAGGTCGACGGACTGCTCGTGGCCGTTCTTGCCCGTGACGCTGCCATCGGCCGGCGACACGAGGACGGCCGTCGCGCCGGCGCCGGTCACGGCCTCCCAGGGCGAGGTCAGTTCACTGTCCTCGAAGCCGTCGGTCAGCAGGAAGGCGACGCGCTTGCCGTTGAGGTCTTCGGTCATGATGCTCTCCTCACGTGTTCGTTCGGTGTCTCCACGCTAGGAAGAACGGCCGAGCCGCCGCCGGGGGTTGCGGCTGCGACGCGACCGCGCTACCTCGGAGTCAGTGCGCGATCGGAGCGTCGCCGCGCGGCGCAGCGGGATCGTCGGCCGGCTTGCGGATGAGGAAGGCGCCGAGGATCGTCGGCAGCGACAGCAGCGCGGCGATCAGGTACGCCGTCTGGGTGCCCTGCTCGTCGACCGTGCCGGCGGCTCCCGAGGCGGCGCTTGCCGAGGACATGACCGTGATCAGCAACGCGATCCCGGCCGCGCCGGCCACCTGCTGCACGGTGCCCACCACGGCGGAGCCGTAGGAGTAGAACCGCGGCTGGAGTGAGGCCAGCGACGCCGTGAACAGCGGGGTGAACGACATCGCCAGACCCAGCGACAGGATCGACTGCAGCACGACGATCAGCCAGATCGGGGTGGTCGCCCCGACCGTGGTGTACATCCACAGCATCCCGCTCGTGATGATGGAACCGGGGATCAGGAGCACGCGGGTGCCCCACCGGTCGTAGACGCGGCCGATCAGCGGGCCGGCGAAGCCCATCGCGAGCGAACCGGGCAGGATGATCAATCCCGTCTCCAGCGCCGAGACCCCCCGTACGTCCTGCAGATACAGCGGCAGGAGGGTGATCGCCCCGAAGAAGGCCATCGACATGATGCCCAGGTGCGCCACCGAGAGCGAGAAGTTCGTCGAGCGGAAGACCCGCAGATCCAGCAGCGCGGAGTCCGAGCGCTGCTTGACCAGCTGGCGCCACACGAACAGGGCGAGACCGACGGCACCGATGACGAGGGAGACCACGAGGGTCGTCGTGGACATCGCATCCGCCGCTGCCGCACCCGGTCCGGAATGCCCGCCCCCGCCGATCTGGCTCAGGCCGAAGACGAGGCCGCCGAACCCGAACGCCGACAGGATCACGGAGGGCACGTCGATCGGCGCCTTGCGCGTCTCGCCGAGGTTCGTGATCCACCGTGCGCCCACGAACAGCGCGACCAGGGCGATCGGCAGCATGATGCCGAAGTTCCAGTGCCAGCCCAGGGTGTCCAGGATGATGCCCGACATGGTGGGTCCGATGGCGGGAGCGAGGGCCATCACGATGCTGACGCGGCCCATCATCCGGCCGCGCTGGTGCGCCGGCACGATCGTCATGAGCGTCGTCATCAGCAGGGGCATCATGATCGCCGTGCCCGACGCCTGGATGACGCGTGCTGCAACGAGCGCGGGGAAGCCGGGGGAGAGGAAGGCGGCGAGCGTCCCCAGCGAGAACAGCGTCATCGCCGCGATGAACACCTGCCGCGTGGTGAATCGCTGCAGGAGGAACCCCGTGATGGGGATGACCACCGCCATCGTGAGCATGAAAGCCGTCGTCAGCCACTGCGCCGCAACAGCGGTGATGCCGAGGTCGACGATGAGGCTCGGGATCGCCACGCCCATCGTCGTCTCGTTGAGGATCGCGACGAACGCCGCCACGAGCAGGAGCCAGATGACGCGGCTCTCTTGCGGGGTGATCTCCGCGGGCGGCGCCGGAAGGCGGATGCTGTCGGTGTCAGTGGCGGCCACGGGTGCTCCTCGAGAGTTCTTGGGGAAAGCCAGGTCGCCAGCCCCGGCGGTGGCAAGCGACGATAACGGTGGCCTCCGACGTGGTATTCCCCCATCGGGCCGCGTGCGTGCGCGTCCCGGCGTCCGGCCCCGACCTGCCACCCTAGCCCGGGGCCCGGGCGCACCGACATAGGCTGGCTCGCATGAGTATGGGTGGCCGGGGCGCTGGTGGCGGCGGCGCCGCGTTCCGCGGGGTCGACATCCAGGCCCAGCGTCGTCTGAACGCGCAGGCGCCGCGCGTCGCGCACCTGGGCAGGCGCGTGGTGGAGCTCTTCCGCCCGTACCGGGGGCGCATCATCGTGACGGCGATCCTCGTCATCGCCGGCGCCGCGGTCGCGGTCATCCCCCCGCTGTTGGTGCAACGGATCTTCGACGACGCACTCTTCCCCGTCGATGGCGGATCGCCTGACCTTGCGCTGCTGCTGCGCCTCGTGGCGATCATGATCGGGCTGTTCCTGCTCTCGGCCGTTCTCGGGGTCGTCCAGACGTGGCTGACCTCCACCGTCGGAAACCGCGTCACCGGCGACCTGCGCGTGCGCCTGTTCGACCACTTGCAGGCGATGGAGCTGGGCTTTTTCACGCGCACCAAGACCGGCGTCATCCAGTCGCGCCTGCAGAACGATGTCGGCGGGGTGTCGGGCGTGCTGACCAACACCGTCACCAGCATCCTGGGCAACGCGGTCACGGTGGTGGCCTCTCTCGTGGCGATGATCCTCATCGACTGGCGGCTCACGATCATCGCGGTCGTGATGATGCCGGTGCTGATCCTCGTGCAGCGGCGCGTCGGGCAGGTGCGGGCGCGCATCGCGGGGGAGACCCAGGAGTCGCTGAGCGAGCTGACCTCCATCACGCAGGAGACCCTCAGCGTGTCGGGCATCCTGCTGTCCAAGTCGTTCAACCGCCAGCGCACGGAGTCGGAGCGGTTCGCCACCGAGAACGTCAATCAGGTGCGCCTGCAGGTGCGGCGCGCGATGAGCGGCCAGGGGTTCTTCGCCGTCGTGCAGGTGATCGTGTCCAGCGTTCCGGCGCTCATCTACCTGGTCGCGGGATACCTCGTGACCGGCGGTGTCGACACCATCACCGCCGGCACGATCGTGGCGTTCACGACCGTGCAGGCCCGGCTGCTCATGCCGCTCATGGGCCTCATGCGCGTCTCGCTCGACCTGCAGACCTCCGCGGCCCTGTTCGCCCGCATCTTCGAGTACCTCGACCTGGTGCCGGCGATCCGCGACGCGCCCGACGCCATCGCCGTCGCGGACGCCCCCGGTCCGCTCGGACGCATCGAGTTCCGCGACGTCGTGTTCCGCTACCCGGATGCCTCGGCGGAGACCCGTGCGACCCTCCACGGCGTCTCGTTCGTCGCCGAGCCCGGCTCGCACGTCGCCTTCGTCGGGCCTTCCGGGGCGGGGAAGACGACGATCCTGTACCTCACGCCGCGGTTGTACGAGGCATCAGAGGGATCCGTGCTGTTCGCCGGCGCGGATGTGCGGCGGCTCCAGCAGGCGTCGATCATCGATGAGATCGGCATCGTGTCGCAGGAGACGTATCTCTTCCACGCCACGATCCGCGACAACCTCCGCTACGCCAAGCCCGACGCCACCGACGCGCAGCTGGAGGAAGCCTGCCGGGCGGCGAACATCCATCACGTCATCGCCGGCTTCGAGCGCGGCTACGACACGATCGTGGGCGAGCGGGGGTATCGCCTGTCCGGCGGGGAGAAGCAGCGCATCGCGATCGCCCGCGTGCTGCTGAAGGACCCGCCCGTGCTCCTGCTGGACGAGGCCACCAGTGCGCTGGACACCGTGTCCGAGCGCATCGTGCAGGAGGCGCTGGATGCCGCCGCGCGCGGCCGCACGACCCTCACGATCGCGCATCGGCTGTCCACCGTGATCGGAGCCGACGTCATCCACGTCGTGGACGCCGGCCGCATCGTGGAGTCGGGCACGCACGCCGAACTGCTCGCGCGCGAGGGGCTGTATGCGAGCCTGGCCGCCGAGCAGCTCGCAGCCAGCCGCATCCTCACCGAGGAATCCGCCGCCGAGTCCTGACCCGCCCGCCGCGCCGCCGTGCCGCGGAAGTGCACCACCCCGGCGAGAGTGCACCGGATGTGGTGCGGATTCGCCGGGGTGAGGCACTCTGGGCGTAACGCGTGGTCAGCTGCGCACTGCGGAGACGGCGCGGTCCCAGAGGTCGGCGATGTCCTCTCGGCCGTCACCGCGAGTCCAGAACTCGCCCACGACATCGAGGCACGTGAGTACGCAGGCGACGATGGCGTGGGCGCGAGGATCGTCGTGGTCCTGCGAGGGGATGCCGAGTCGCCGCTTGACGTCGGGAACGAACAGGCGTTGCCAGCCGAGGTGCTTCTCGATGCTGCGGGCGCGCAGCGACGGCGTCTCGTGGATCATCCGCCCGATGGCCAGTTGCTCCTCACGCGTGCGGCCGAGGGGACGCAGCGTCAGCAGTGCTGCGCGCAGTGCCTCCCATGGACCTTCCTCCGCAGGGCGGGATTCCAGCGCATCGCGGATCGCCTCGCCCTGCGACGACAGTCCGCCCAGGACGACGTCCTCCTTCGTGGAGAAGTAGCGGAAGAACGAGCGCGGCGATATGCCCGCGGCCGCCGCGATCTGGTCGATCGTCGTCGCGTCGAATCCCTGCTCGAGGAACAGACGCATCGCTTCGGTCGCGATGTGCTCGCGCGCACCGTCGCGGGCCCGCTCTCGGAGGCTCTTGACCGCGGATTCAGGCATGTCGCCATCCTAATCACGTGACGTGGAGAGACATTCTTGACAGACGCTGCCATAAACGCATTGACTGTCAGGACATATCCACGATCGGAGGGCCATGAGCGCTGTCGACTATCGCACCGAGCGCGTGCTGATCACGGGCGCCAGCTCCGGCATCGGCGCCGAATTCGCCCGCCGGCTCGCCGCGCGCGGCGCCGACCTCGTCCTGGTGGCTCGGCGCGGAGACCGCCTGGAAGCTCTCGCGGCGGAACTCACGACGGCCCACGGCGTGCGCGTGACGCCCCTTCAGGCCGACCTCAGTCGTCCGCAGGCCGGCGCGCAGCTCCGCGACGTGCTGGCAGCGCGGAGCATCACGGTCACGAGCGTCATCAACAACGCCGGCTTCGGCACGGAGGGTCCGTTCCACGACGAAGACGGTGTGAGACTGCAGGATGAGATCGCGCTGAACATCTCCGCCGTGGTCGATATCAGCCGCACCTTCATCGAGGACATGCGCGGGCGCGGCCGTGGTTTCCTGATCAATGTCGCCAGCATGGCCGCCTACCTGCCCGGCCCCCGGATGGCCGTCTATGCGGCCAGCAAGGCGTTCGTGCTGCACTTCACCGAGGCGCTCTGGTTCGAATATCGCGGTAGCGGTCTGCAGGTTTTCGCGCTGTCGCCCGGAGCGACGCAGACGGAGTTCTTCGAGGTGCTCGGCAACGATGCCGCCGACGGGGGAGCGCAGCGTCAGACGCCTCAGGAGGTCGTCCGGGCGGCGATGCGGGCGCTGGATGCCGGAGCGCCGGAGCCCAGTGTCATCTCGGGGCGGCGCAACCGGGCTGCGGCGGCGCTGGCGCGAATCCTGAGCCGGCGGCACGCCGTGATGCTCATGGGAAGGATCACCGCCCGCGCCGCGTGACGGCGAAAGTGCACCCTCCCGGCGAGAGTGCACCGGATATGGTGCGGGTTCGCCGGGACGGTGCACTGTCGGCGAAGCGGGCTACCAGAGCAGGGCGGCGGCGACCGGAGGCGGCGGCGGGGCGGACGGGGCCGACAGCGCGTGGATGTCGCGGACGAACGCCCCCAGCGCACGCCGGTAGGCGTCGTCGCGGTGCGTGCGGGCGATCTGCACGAGCGGAGGAACGTCCATCGCGAGGATCAGGCGCACGCGATGCTGCACGGCCGCGTGCATCCCCGCGGCCTCGAGCACGTCGATCCCGCCGCGCATGGCCGCGAGGTACTCCTGCAGCACGGGGAGGGCGTGCCGGCCCTGGGTGATCGAGGTGCCGTCGGCGCGCTCGCGCCACTCCACGACCACGTCGGGCACGACGTCGAACGCGCGGGCACGGGCGTACATCTGCTGCGCGACCACCTGGTCCTCATACAGGCGCCCGTCGGGGAAGCGCAGACCCGCCCGGTGCCAGAACTCCGTGCGGGTCACCTTCGACCACGCCACGATGTTGGCGGATGCACCGGGGTGCTCGGCGAGCGTCGTCGCGGTGCGCGCCGGGGTCGTCGCCGCCGCCACCCACGGCTGCACGGCGCCCGCGGCATACCCGCCGACCCCGTCGGGACGCAAGCGGACGTACGCCCCGACGGCGAAGTCGCTCCCGGATTCATCCAGCGCGCCGATGAGCCGCTCCAGGGCGTGCGGACGCAGCCGATCGTCGGCGTCGAGGAAGCCGAGGAGGGGCGTGTCGACGAGGTCGAGGCCGGTGTTGCGCGCGGCGGCGAGGCCGCGACGGGTGTCGTGCCGCACGACACGGAAGCGCGGGTCGGCGGCGGCCGCCGCGGCGAAGAGCTCGCCCGTGGCATCCGTGGAGGCGTCGTCGACGAGGACCGCGGTCCAGTCGGTGCGGGTCTGCGCGACGAGGGAGTCCAGCGCCTCCTGGGCGTAGGACTGGACGTCGTGCCCCGGCACGATGACGGTGATCGCGCTCACGCGCCCGATCGTACCGCCGCCACCGATGCCGCCAGCGCGTCGCACTGCGACGGTCGCGCTCGGCCCCCGTTGCGTCGACCGACGCGGGCCCTCGGATGCGGACCGAGCGTCGTCGTCGTCGGGGGTCTCCCAGGGTGTCGCCCTAGCGTGAACCCGTGCTGCTCGTGGACGTCCTGCTGATCGTGCTGCTCGTGATCGCGGTCGTCGTGGGACTGCGCCGCGGGCTGCTCGCCAGCGTCGGGCTGTTCGCGGGCCTGGCCGTCGGCGCCCTCGCCGCGTACTGGCTCATGCCGGTCGTGGGGCGCTGGGTGCCCGTGGCCGGATGGCGCACGCTCGCGGTGGCCGGCGCCGGCATCTTCCTCCTGCTGGCGGGCGCGGCGATCGGATCGGCGGTGGGACGGATGCTGCGGCGCGGCGTCGACCGCATGCGCCTGCGCATCCCCGAGCGGCTCCTGGGCGCCGCGGTGAACCTCGTGGCGGCGGTGCTGGCGATCTCGTTCGTTGGCGGGGCGCTCGTCTCCACCGGAACCCCCGTCGTCTCCAGCGCGCTGGCGTCCTCCGCAGTGCTGCGCACGATCGATGCCGGCACCCCCGCCCCCGTACGCGCCGCGCTGGCGCAGCTGCGCGGATCGGTGTTCGACGAGGGGCTGCCCACCCTGGGCCGGCTCCTCGAGCCGGTCGTCACACCGGAGGCCCCCGACGTCGCCCTGGATGACCCGTCTCTGACCCGCGCCGCGCAGTCGGTGGCCAAGATCACCGGCGTCGCGTACGCATGCGGCATCACCGCCAGCGGCACAGGCTTCGCCGTCTCGCCCGACCTCGTCGTGACCAACGCGCACGTGGTGGCGGGCGTGACCCAGCCGGTGGTGGAGCTGCCCGGCGAGGCGGCGCGCGATGGACGTGTCGTGTACTTCGACCCCATCGACGATCTGGCCGTCGTGGCCGTGGACGATCTCGGCGCCGAGCCCCTCACCGTGGCCCCCACCCTGGCCGTCGGCGACGCCGCGGTCGTGCAGGGCTACCCGCACGGCGGGCCGTTCACCTCCGGCGCGGCGCAGGTGGTGTCGGTGGGCACCGTGGCCGTTCCCGACATCTCCGACTCCTCCGCCGCGCTGCGCGAGATCTACGCGCTGGCCGCGACCGTGCAGCCCGGCAACTCCGGGGGTCCCGTGCTCACTCCCGACGGCCGCGTGGCAGGTGTCGTCTTCGCCCGCTCCGACGTCGGTGAGGACCTCGGCTACGCGATGACGCCGGCGGAGCTGAACCCCGTGCTCGCCCAGCTCGACGCGTTCGACGCGGCTGTCCCCTCCGGCTCCTGCCGGCGCTGAGGCGGCGCGCCCGTCACGGCTCCGGCCATGACGCCGGGCTGACGTGGTGGTCACCGGGAGCGGCGAGTCCCGAGGTCCCACCTGGGCCGGCGCCTCCATGTCGCCCGACGACCGTGCGCGCTATGCTGGCCGCGCGTCCCGCCTCCGGGCGGCCGCCGGCTCCGGCTGACAATCGAACATCGGCCACGACCCTCGCGGGAGAGCCCCGGTCACCGGGCACCGAAGGAGCAAGCCTCCCCGCCAATCTCTCAGGTCCGCGTACCGCGCGGGTCAGGCCACTCTGGAAAGCGATCGGGATGCACCGCCCCGGTCCGCCGACGGTGAAAGCCGCCGCATCCGCTGGATGAGGCGACGAAACTCTCAGGCCTACGACAGAGGGGGAGTTCCCAGACACCATCGGGTGTCTACCCGCACGCGAACGGGAGAACTCATGCCAGGCCCCCGCACGACTCCGCTGCACGACCGCCACGAAGCGCTGGGTGCGTCCTTCACGGATTTCGGTGGCTGGCTCATGCCCGTCCGCTACAGCTCCGACCTCGCCGAGCACCACGCCGTACGGCAATCGGCCGGCCTGTTCGACATCTCGCACATGGCCGAGTTCTGGGTGCACGGCGGCCGGGCCGCGGACTTCCTCGACTATGTGCTGGCGGGACGGATCTCGGCGGTGCCGATCGGGAAGGCCAAGTACTCGCTCGTCCTCGCCGAGGACGGCGGCATCGTCGACGACGTGATCGTCTACCGCACCGGGGAGGAGTACTTCCTCGTCATCGCCAACGCGGGCAACCGGGACGCGGTGGCGGGCGCGTTCGCCGACGCGCAAGCGGCGTGGCCCCGCATCCTGCCGTTCCTCGACGGCCCCGTCGACGGCACGTGGGCGGGCATTCCCGGCGCGGAAGCTCCGCACGTCGAAGACCTGACCGACCAGACCGCCCTGATCGCCGTGCAGGGACCGCGCGCCTGCGACATCCTCGCGGCGCTCCCCGACCTCGACCTCACCGAGCCGGCGCGGCGGGCGGGGGAACCCCGGCTCCCGTGGGAGCTCGCCGACCTGCCCTCCTACGCCGGACGCGCTGCCCGGTGGCGCGACGCCGACCTCTTCATCGCCCGCACCGGCTACACCGGCGAGGACGGTTTCGAGCTCCTCCTGCCCGCCGCCGGCGCCGCCGGCCTCTGGGACGCGCTGCTGGCCGCGGGGGAGTCGGTGGGCCTCGTGCCCGCGGGCCTCGCCGCCCGCGACACCCTGCGACTGGAGGCGGGCATGCCGCTGTACGGGCACGAGCTCGGGCGCAGCATCCATCCGGCCCAGGCCGGGCTCGGCCGGGTGGTCGCCGCTGACAAGGCCGATTTCGTGGGCAAGGGCGCCGCCCCGGATCCGGATGCTCCGGTTCTCGTCGGGCTCGTCAGCGAGGGCCGCCGCGCCGGACGCGCCGGCTACGCCGTGTACGACGGCGATACCCGGGTGGGGGAAGTGACCAGCGGCGCCCTCAGCCCGACCCTCGGGCACCCCATCGCGATGGCCTTCGTCGCCCCGCCGGTCGCCGCATCCGGCACCGAACTCACCCTCGATGTCCGGGGGACCCGCATCCCCGCCACCGTGACCGCACTGCCGTTCTACCGGAGGAAGCAATGACCGATCTCGACGCCCTCATGTACACCGCCGAGCACGAGTGGATCGCCGTGGACGGCGACATCGCCACCGTGGGGATCACCGATTACGCCGCCGACCAGCTCGGCGACGTCGTGTTCGTCGACCTCCCGGCCGCCGACTCCGCCGTGCGCGCCGGGGAGGTGTGCGGCGAGATCGAGTCGACGAAGTCGGTCGGAGAGCTCTACGCACCCTTGACCGGATCGGTCGTCGCCGTCAACGATGCCGTCGTCGAGGACCCCTCGATCGTCAACAGCGACCCGTACGGACGGGGATGGCTCGTGAAGATCCGGGTCGAATCGGAGCCTGCCGGCACGCTCGACCGCGCCGCCTATGTCGCGCTCACCGGCGGCGACGCGTGAACGGCGCAACCTCCGGCGTCGCGCGCTTCGCCGATCGGCACATCGGCACCGACGCCACCGCCCAGCGCCGCATGCTCGATGTGCTCGGCTACGACAGCGTCGACGACCTCCTGCGCACCGCCGTGCCCGCCGGCATCCAGGTGCACGAGCGCCCCACGAGCGACATCCCCGCCGCCGCGAGCGAGGCCGAAGCGCTCGCCGAACTGCGCGAGCTGGCGGCGCAGAACCGCACCGCGCGGCCCATGATCGGGCTCGGGTACTACGACACCCTCACGCCGTCGGTGATCGCGCGCAACGTGCTGGAGAACCCGTCGTGGTACACCGCCTACACGCCCTACCAGCCGGAGATCTCGCAGGGGCGCCTGGAGGCGCTCATCAACTTCCAGACGATGGTCGCCGACCTCACCGGCCTCGCCACGGCGAACGCGTCGATGCTGGATGAGGCCACCGCCGTCGTGGAGGGGATGCTGCTGGTGCGGCGTGCCACGCGATCGGCTTCGAACGTCTTCCTCGTGGACGCCGACGCGCTGCCGCAGACGAAGGCGCTGCTTCGTCATCGCGCTGCGGCGGTCGGGATCGAGCTGCGCGAAGTGGGCTTCGCGGGGGCCGGCGACGCTCCCGTCGAGGCGTTCGGGGCCTTCATCCAGTACCCGGGTGCCTCGGGGCGCGTGTGGGATCCGTCGGCGGTCATCGAGGAGGTGCACGGACAGGGCGGGCTCGTCGTGGTGGCCGCGGATCTGCTCGCGCTCGCCCTGCTGCGCTCACCGGGGTCGCTGGGCGCCGACGTCGCGGTGGGCACGACGCAGCGTTTCGGCGTGCCGCTGGGTTTCGGCGGTCCGCACGCCGGCTACCTCGCCGTCCGCGCAGGGCTGGAGCGGCAGCTCCCGGGGCGCCTGGTCGGAGTGTCGCAGGATGCCGCGGGCCACCCCGCCTACCGCCTGTCGCTGCAGACGCGCGAGCAGCACATCCGCCGCGAGAAGGCCACGTCCAACATCTGCACCGCCCAGGTGCTGCTGGCCGTCATGGCGGCGATGTACGCCGTCTATCACGGCGCCGAGGGGATCCGCGCGATCGCGACCGACGTCGCCCGCAAGGCCGAGTCCCTCGCCGACGCCCTGCGCGGGTACGACTTCGCGCTGGCCTCGGACGCGTTCTTCGACACGATCCGGGTCTCCGTGCCCGGACGCGCCGGAGACGTCGTGCGCCGGGCCCGCGACCGCGGCTACCAGCTGCTGTGGGTCGACGACACCACCGTCGGGGTCTCGGTCGACGAGACGACCACCGCCGCAGATCTCGCCGCCGTCGCCGCCGCGTTCGGGCTGCCCGAGACCGGCGACCGGCGCCTGGACTACGCCACGGCCGATCCGGTGCGGGCCGTGCCCGACGGGCTGCGTCGCGAGGACGCCTACCTCACGCATCCGGTGTTCTCCGCCCATCGCAGCGAGACGGCGATGATGCGCTACCTGAAGCAGCTCGCCGACCGCGACTATGCGCTGGATCGCGGGATGATCCCGCTCGGCTCGTGCACGATGAAGCTGAACTCGGCCACCGAGATGGCGGCGGTGTCGTGGCCCGAGTTCTCCCGCGTCCACCCGTTCGCGCCGGAGGACGACGTGCGGGGATACCTCGCGCTCATCGAGCAGCTCGAGCGGTGGCTGGCCGAGGTCACGGGCTATGACGCGGTGTCGCTGCAGCCCAACGCCGGATCCCAGGGCGAGCTCGCCGGGCTCCTCGCCATCCGCGGGTACCACCGCGCCAACGGCGACCTCGACCGCGTCGTATGCCTCATCCCGTCCTCCGCGCACGGCACCAACGCCGCATCCGCCGTGCTGGCCGGCATGCGCGTCGTCGTGGTGGCGTGCGACGAGGCCGGCAACGTCGACGTCGACGATCTGCGCGCGAAGATCGCCGCGCACGCCGACGAGCTTTCGGCGCTCATGATCACCTACCCGTCCACGCACGGCGTCTACGAGCACGACGTGCTGGAGATCACGCAGGCCGTGCACGACGCCGGCGGCCAGGTGTACGTCGACGGCGCGAACCTCAACGCCCTGCTCGGTTACGCGCGGTTCGGCGATCTCGGCGGCGACGTGTCGCACCTGAACCTGCACAAGACGTTCGCGATCCCGCACGGGGGAGGCGGGCCCGGCGTCGGGCCCGTCGCGGCCAAGGCGCACCTCGCGCCGCACCTGCCGTCGCATCCCTTCTCCCAGCGCGCCGACCATGCGGGGGGCGTCTTCGACGGCGGGCCGGTGTCTGCCGCTCCGCACGGGTCGGCGGGCATCCTGCCGATCTCGTGGGCGTACGTGCGGATGATGGGAGCCGACGGGCTGCGGGAGGCCACCGCATCCGCCGTCCTCGCCGCGAACTACATCGCCGCGCGCCTGCGCGAGCACTACCCCGTGCTGTACGCGGGGGAGGGTGGGCTCGTCGCGCACGAGTGCATCCTCGACCTGCGTCCGCTGCGGGAGGAGACCGGCGTCACGGTCGACGACGTCGCCAAGCGGCTCATCGACTACGGCTTCCACGCGCCCACGATGTCGTTCCCCGTCGCCGGGACGCTCATGGTCGAGCCGACCGAGTCGGAGGACCTCGGTGAGCTCGACCGGTTCGTCGAGGCGATGATCGCGATCCACACGGAGGCGCACGCGGTGGCGGCGGGGGACTGGCCCGCCGACGACAATCCGCTGACCAATGCCCCGCACACGGCCGAGTCGGTCGTGAGCGGCGAGTGGACGCATCCGTATTCCCGCGAGCAGGCGGTCTACCCCGTGCGGTCCCTCGTCCGGACGAAGTACTGGCCCCCCGTACGCCGCGTCGACCAGGCCTACGGCGACCGCAACCTCGTGTGCGCCTGCCCCCCACCCGAGGCCTTCGCCTGACCCCGCCCGGCCCCGGCCCCTACCGCCCCTACCGCGAGACTGCACGCACCCGACGAGACCTCGACATAATGTCGCGGTCTGGCCGGTGGCGCGCAGTCTCGCGGGCGAGCGGGGTCCACGGGGCGGGGTCAACGGGGGCGGGACAGGGCGCGCTGAAGGGAGAACAGCGGCGCGTGCTCGCGGGGACGGATGCTGCGCAGCCCCGCCGAGCGGAGGAGCGAGTCGAGCGGATCGGCGGCCAGCGCCTCCGACCAGCCCCAGTGCGGTACCGCGCGGGCACCGTGGCGGAACAGCCGCGCGTCCCGCCGGTGCCGCTCCCGCAACGCGGTGAGCGGGTCGCCGAACCGGCCGTCGTACTTGAGGTCGCCATCGCTCTCACCGGCCACGGCGCGGTCGGCCCACCACTTGTCGACGCGGTCATCGCCGATGTGCACCTGCAGTTCCGGCTCGGGGAATCCCAGCCACTCGATCACCGCCCGGTCGATGGACTCCAACGGAGACTCCGGCAGGGCAGACGCCCGGTGCAGCGCCCAGCGTGCATGGCGCCGGCCGCGCGTGGACGAGCGGGATTCATTCGCCGCCACCAGCGCCTCCACGGTGAGCGACGGGTCTCGGCGCAGGGCCGCATCCGCCGTGGCGAGGGCGATCGCCGGATGGCGCACGCGCGCGATGTCGATCACCGTGTCGACCAGTCCGGTCAGGAGCGCGCCGCCCACGGTGCCGATCTCCCGGGCATCCCGCGTCGTGTGCGTCTGCACCCCGCCGATGAGCCGCGAGGTCGCGTCGGCGGATGCGATCACATGGACGGTTCCCGGATCGCCGAAGATCGGCAGGCCGTGCAGCGCCGCCGCCGACTCCAGGCACGCCGGATCGTCCGGCCGCAGCAGCACCAGCGCGTGGACGCGTGCGAGGTGCCGCTCCCACGGAGCCAAGCGCGCCCAATCCGCCGCGGGCGCATACACGCCGCGCAGCACCGGCACGAGCTCGCCGGCCCGCACGGCTCGCGTCGTGTGCGGAGCATCCCGCGCGTGGATGAGGGGGATCGGGCTCGTCAGGAGCGGCATCACGTCTGTCATCCGGCCACCCTCTGCTCCGGCCCGCCTTCCCTGCCGCCGCGCCGACGTTCTGTGGACAGCCGCCCCCACGGCGCGCCCTGTGCAGGCCGGGCCGCGACGCCTCGCGTCCCCGCGACACTGCACCGCACCGGCGAGACCGCGACATAAAGCCGCTGTCTCGCCGGTGGCGTGCAGTCTCGCGGATGGTGTGGCCGCAGGCCGCGCGGATGGTGCGGGCGGGCGGGCGGGACGGCGGGGGAGGGTCAGGGGGAGGGCGGGGCGAAGACGGCGGGCCACAGGGCGGCGGCCAGCGGATAGCCGACGAACGCGACGATGTCGATCAGGGTGTGGGCGATCACGAGCGGCATCACGCGGCCCCACCGGCGGTAGCACCACCCGAAGACGAGGCCCATCGCGAAGTTCCCGACGATCGCGCCGACGCCCTGGTATGCGTGGTACGCGCCGCGCAGGGCGGCGGTGGTGAGGATGATGCCCCACCACGACCACCCCAGTCGTCGGAGCCGGTCGAAGAGGTAGCCGAGGAAGATGATCTCCTCGGTCAGCCCCGCCCGCAGCGCCGAGAGCACCAGCAGGGGCACGACCCACCACGCCGAGTCCAGTGGGGAGGCGACGACGGCGACGTTCAGCCCCAGCAGGCGGGATGCGGCGTACAGCGCGAGCCCGGGGACGCCGATGACCGCCATGAGCACCGCGGCCCGGCCGAGGTCGCCCCCGAACCGGCGGAAGTCCAGGCCGATGCGCTGCAGGGCGCTGCGACCCGGCTCCCACAGGAGGTAGATCACGAGTCCGACGATCGCGAGGGAGAAGGCGATGTCGAGGAACCGGTACAGCACATCCCACAGCGCCTCGGCGTCGCGAGCGGGGTTCAGCTGCGTCTGCTGCTGGCCGATCGGGGTCGTGCGAAGCGACGCGCGGATGAGGGACAGCACCGAGTACAGCGCCGACTGGCCCACGCTCACCGCGAGGACGAGGCCGACCTCCCAGCACAGCCTCACACGGTCTGCGCGCGCGGAGACCGGCAGCGGCGGGGGGAAAGTCGCGGCGATCCGCGGGTCGGACATCCGCACCTTGTCAGATTGCCACACTTCGTTCCTCGCGAATTAAGGGTCTGTAACGTTTTCCACAGGAGTTTTGACCAACCCTGCACCCGTCCTTATCGTTTCCCTATCCGCGCCCCCCGGAATGGGCATCGCTGCCTGGGCGGGCGCATCACCCTTTGCACAGGAGGAAATGTGTCAGGAATGACATGGCGCAAGCGCGCCTTGACGGCAGGGGCAGGTGTCGCAGTGGCGGCTCTCGCGCTCGCCGGCTGCACCACCAGCGGTGGGACGGACGAGGAGACCGCGTCCGACGGCGGCACCATCACGATCGCCACGACGAACGCGTTCACGTCGTTCAACGGCGACACCCCCGACGCCAACCTCGACACCAACGGCATGATCGGGTACCTCACCGGCGTCAGCGGAGATCTCGGACTCGGTGGCTTCCAGCGCCTCGACTCCGACTACTCCGTCCTGCCCAACGAGGACTTCGGCACCTTCGAGAAGATCTCCGACGACCCGCTGACGGTCGAGTACACCCTCAACGAGGGCCTCACCTGGAGCGACGGCGAGCCCATCACCGCCGATGACATGCTCGTGAACTGGGTCATCGACTCCGGATGGTTCGACGACGCGATCATCGACCCCGCCACGGGCGACTCGACCAACGGCGGCACGCAGTACTTCACCCTCGCCGGCAGCACGGCGGGTCTGGACACCACCTCGTTCCCCGAGATCAGCGAAGACAACATGTCGATGACGCTGACCTACGAGACGCCGTTCGTGGACTGGGAGCTGGTCAACCCGATCGGCAAGCCCGCGCACGTGATCGCCGAGAAGGCCGGCGTGTCGCTCGAGGAGTTCATCGAGCTCATCAACACCCTCCCCGAGGGCAACCCGGAGGCCCCCGTCGCGCCGAACCCGACGCTGCAGGCGGCCGCCGAGTTCTGGAACACCGGCTACGACGTCACCGCGATGCCCGAGGATGAGAGCCTCCTCGTCGCGAGCGGTCCGTTCATCGTGACCGACTTCGTCCCGGAGTCCAGCATCACGCTGGAGAAGAACCCCGAGTACAAGGGCGACATGTCGCCGGCGTACGACCAGCTCATCGTCCGCTTCATCGGCGACGCCAACGCACAGGTCACGGCTCTTCAGAACGGCGAGGTCAACGCGATCCAGCCGCAGCCCTCGGCCGACACGCTGACGGCGCTCGAAAACGCCAACGCCACGGTCATCCCGGGCGACCAGCTCGCGTACGACCACCTCGACCTAAACTTCACCGGTGTCTTCGCCGACCCGGCCGTTCGCGAGGCGTTCCTCAAGACGATCCCGCGTCAGCAGATCCTCGAGTCGATGGTCACCCCGGTGAACCCCGAGGCCGGCGTGCTGAACTCGCAGATCTTCCTGCCCACCGACGCCGAGTACGGTGAGGCCGTGTCCGCGAGCGGATACGACCAGTTCACCGAGCCCGACATCGAGGGCGCCAAGGCGCTCCTCGCCGGTGCGACCCCGACGGTCCGCATCCTGTACAACACCAACAACCCCAACCGCGTGGACAGCTTCCGGGCCATCCAGCAGTCGGCTCAGGAGGCGGGCTTCATCATCGAGGACGCCGGCTCGCCCGACTGGAGCGCGCTCCTGGGCAGCGGCAGCTACGACGCGTCGATCTTCGGATGGGTCTCGCCGGGTGCCGGTAACGCCGCCCTGCCGCAGATCTTCAAGACCAACGGTGGTGGAAACTACAACTTCTACTCCAACCCCGAGGTCGACGCGCTCGTGGACGAGAGCCAGGTGACCCTCGACGAGGACCGCCTGTCGGAGATCAAGATCGAGATCGACGCGGCCACCGCCGCCGACTTCTACGGTCTGCCCCTCTTCCAGTCGCCGGGTCTGTTCGCAGACAACGGCACGGTCGAAGGCATCGAGTACTTCGGTGGCCAGACCGGCATCGTCTGGAACGCGCAGGAGTGGACCCTCGCCGGCTGATCCCCGCTAGGTGACACCCGGGCGCACACGCGCCCACGGGGCGCCGGAGTCCACGGGCTCCGGCGCCCCGCACGTTCGTGCCACGAGCGCGACTATCCTGTCCGAAGCGCGCACAACGCGTGACTCGGCCCGATCGAAAGAAGTGACAACGCGATGGTCGGATTCGTCCTCAGGCGCATCGCCGTCTCGATCCTGGTGCTGCTGGCAGCCTCGTTCCTCATGTACGTGCTGTCCGCGAACGCCGGCAACCCGCTCCAGGACCTCGAAGGCAGCAACGCCCCCAACCGCGAGCAGCTCATCGCCGCCCGCATCGCCGCACTCGACCTCGACGTGCCGCCGGTGCTGCGCTACTTCCTGTGGCTCGGGGGTGCCGCGCAGTGTCTCGTGCCGTTCGTGGGCACCTGCGACCTGGGCACCACGATCTCCAACGCGGAGGTCACCGCCATCCTTCCCATGGCGATGACCTCGACGCTGCAGCTGGTGACCATCGCCTTCTTCGTCGCGATCGTCCTGGGTGTGGCCGTCGGCGTCGTCACCGCTCTGCGCCAGTACAGCGGGTTCGACTTCGGCGTCACGCTGCTGAGCTTCTTCCTCTACTCCCTCCCCGCCTTCCTCGTGGCCGTGCTCCTCAAGGAGTTCCTGGCCATCGGCTTCAACAACTTCCTCCAGTCCGAGACGACGATCCCGATCTGGCTGATCGCCGTGGTCACCGTCGTCAGCGCGATCGTGTGGCAGGCCATGATCGGCGGCCCGATGCGCCGTCGGCTCGCCGTCGCGGGGATCTCCGGCGCCGCCACGGCGGCACTGCTGGTGTACTTCGACGTCACGGACTGGTTCCGCCAGCCCGGGCTCGGTCCGATCGGCCTCCTGCTCATCATCGGCGGGACCGTCATCCTGACCACGGCCCTCCTGACGGGTCTGGAGAACCGGCGCGCGCTCCTCGTGGCGGGCCTGAACGGTGCGATCGCGTACATCTGCTACTTCGCGCTGCAGGGACTGTTCGACGTCTCCAGCTTCGGCACGCTCGTGATCCTGGGGCTGGTCGCCCTCGCCGTCGGCATCGCGTCGGGGTTCCTCCTCGGCGGAACCGATCGCGGCCTGGCGGCACGCGTGGGAGCTATCGTCGCGGTCATCTCCTCGGGATTCGTCGTGCTGGACCGCTTCATGCAGGCCTGGCCGGTGTACATGGACAACCCCCGGATCAACGGCCGGCCGATCGCGACCGTCGGCGCGAGCACCCCGGGTTTCTCCGGCGACGTGTGGCTGTCGGGGATCGACTCGTTCACCCACCTGCTCCTGCCCACGATCGCGCTGCTGCTGATCTCCTTCGCCAGCTACACCCGCTACGCCCGCGCGGGGATGCTCGACGTGATGAACCAGGACTACATCCGCACCGCACGCGCCAAGGGCGTCTCCGAGCGCACCGTCGTCATGCGTCACGCGCTGCGGAACATGCTCATCCCCATCGTCACCCTCATCGCCACCGACGTCGGGACCCTGCTCGGCGGCGCGGTCATCACCGAGCGCGTCTTCGCCATCAGCGGCATGGGGTCGCTGTTCGTCGCCTCCATCGAACGTGTCGATGTGAACCCCGTCATGGGGTACTTCCTCGTGATCGCCATCACCGCGATCGTCTTCAACTTCCTCGCCGATCTCGCGTACGCCGTGCTCGATCCCCGCGTTCGGGTCGTCGCATGATCGCCGTCCCCCGACCTGCGGAGGTCACCCGATGACCCAGATGATGCCCGAACCGGCACTGACCCCGGCACCGCCCTCCCCGGAGGAGGAGCACACCGTCGGCGTCAGTCAGGGGCGCCTCATCCTCCGGCGCTTCCTCGGGAACAAGGTCGCCGTCGTCTCCGGCATCCTGTTCCTCCTGATCGCCGTCTTCTCCGTCTCGGCCGTCGGCCTCGGGCCCATCCCCGGATGGTGGAAGCACAACTACACCTCCCTCAACCCCCAGCTCGACGGCGGGGCGCCCACGCTCTCGCTCATCCCGCAGTGGCTGGGCGGCTCCGGCATCTCCTTCGGCGAGCACCCCTTCGGGCAGGACCGGATCGGCATCGACTACTTCGCGATGACGATGCGCGGCATCCAGAACTCGATCGTCGTGATGTTCGTCATCAGCATCGTCGGCACCGTCATCGGCACGGTCGTCGGCGCGATCGCCGGCTACTACCGCGGCATCGTGGACGCGATCCTGATGCGCATCACCGACGTCGTCATCGTCATCCCGATCATCGTCATCGGTGCCGTCGTGGGCCGGGCGACTGGCGGGCTGGGGGTGTGGCCGCTGGCGTTCTTCCTCGCGCTGATCTCCTGGACCACGATCGCGCGCCTGGTGCGGGCGGAATTCCTGAGCCTGCGCGAGCGCGAGTTCGTCGAGGCCGCGCGCGTGGCCGGGGCCAGCGATGCGCGCATCATCTTCAAGCACATCCTCCCCAACGCCATCGGCGTCGTGATCGTCGCGGCGACCCTGCTGGCAGCGGCCGCGATCCTCCTGGAGACGGCGCTGAGCTTCCTCCGCCTGGGCGTGCAGCCGCCGGACGTGTCGCTGGGCCTGATCATCTCCGACAACCAGTCCGCCTTCCAGACGCGGCCGTGGCTGTTCTGGTGGCCGGCGACGTTCATCGTGCTGCTGGCGCTGCTGGTCAACTTCGTCGGAGACGGGCTGCGTGACGCGTTCGACCCGCGCCAGAAGCGGTTCTCGCTGCGGCGGACGAAGGAGCCGGCCGCGAAGGACTCCGACGCTCCGGCGACGTCGTCGGTGGCGACGGCGCCCTCGTCCTCGACTCCGCCATCGCCATGACCCCGTCGCTCAGATCACGCCAGGAGGATCGCGCCCACCAGCCCGGTCACACCCAGGACAATCGCGACGATCGCCGTGAGCCGCGGGCGCGCCTGCAGCGGGATGCGGTCGGCCACACCGGATTCAATGCGGCCGGTGTCGCGCAGGTGGTGCCAGCGATCGCGGACCAGTTCCGCCGCCCGTCCGGAGTCGGTCGTGGGCAGCTCGCCCGGACGCACGCCCGGCTGGGCGGGCGCTTCGGAGCGCCGATGGGCGCGCGCGGCGCGGACGGAGGTCATGGCGCCGGGCGCCGGTGCCGCGGTGGCGCTGATGCGACGCTGCGGGGTGTGCAGCACGAGGGCGTAGCGGGTGTCGACGTGGATGAGCGCGGCCCACGGGACGCGGTACTCCATCAGCACGTTCGCGACCTCGGCGGCCTCGTCGTCGACCGCCACGTACGGCGACCACAGCAGCGCCCACACGAGGGCTGCGCCGCTGACGGCGCCCAGCACGATGCCGGGTGCGGCCGTGAAGGCGCCGGGCGTCAGCAGGGTGCCCAGGGCCACCGCCCCCAGCGCGACCCACGCGACGATGCTCAGCACCTGATTGAACCTCGAGCGGAACACGATGCGTGGCATCCGTTCATTCTCCCATCCCCCGACGTCTCGCTCCCGCCGCGCGGGACGGGAAGGACCCTCTCATGACCTCGACCGCACAGCCGGCGACCCCGGCGCTGGAGATGACCGACGTCAGCGTCGACTTCGCCGTCGACGACGTCTGGGTTCCCGCCGCCAAGAACCTGACCTACTCGATCCAGCGCGGCCAGGTGGTCGCCGTCGTGGGGGAGTCGGGGTCGGGCAAGAGCGCCAGCTCCATGTCGATCCTCGGGCTGCTGCCCCGCAACAGCCGCGTCCGCGGCAGCATCAAGGTGAACGGCCGCGAGATCCTGGGACTGAACCCGCGCGCGCTGCGCCAGCTGCGCGGCACGGAGGTCGCCGCGATCTTCCAGGAGCCGATGACGGCGCTGAACCCCGTGCTCACGGTCGGCTTCCAGGTCGTCGAGGCCATCCGCGCCCACACCAGCAAGAGCCCCGCCGAGGCCGAGGCGCGTGCCCTCGAACTGCTCGGGTTGGTGGGGCTGCCCGATCCGCAGAAGGCCTTCGCGTCCTACCCGCACCAGCTCTCCGGCGGACAGCGGCAGCGGGCCATGATCGCGCAGTCCATCAGCCTGGACCCGGCGCTGCTGATCGCGGACGAACCCACGACGGCGCTGGATGTCACGGTGCAGGCGGAGATCCTCGACCTGCTGCGCGACCTGCGCGACCGCCTGGATTCGGCGATCCTCCTCATCACCCACGACATGGGCGTGGTGGCCGACCTGGCCGACTGGATCGTCGTCATGAAGGACGGCGACATCGTCGAGCAGGGAGATGTCCGGCAGGTCCTCAGCGACCCCCAGCAGGAGTACACGCGCGAACTGCTCGCCGCCGTGCCGCGGCTGGGGGAGAAGTCCGCCGAGCACGGCGCCGTGGATGTCGTGGAGAGCCTCGCGCACGTCGTGGAGGAGGTCGAGGCCGGTGTCGACGCGGAGGCGATCGCCGCCGCCGCCGAAGCGCCCGTCATCGCCCAGCCCGTCCTGGAGCTGGACCACGTGTCGGTCGAGTACGGCAAGCGCCGCCGCGTGGCGGCGTTCCGCGCGGTGGACGATGTGACGCTCGGGATCGCGGAGGGGGAGATCGTCGGGCTCGTCGGCGAATCCGGCTCCGGCAAGTCGACGATCGGCCGCGCCGCGATCGGTCTGCAGCCGATCGCCGAGGGCCGCCTCGTCGTCGACGGGATCGACATCAGCTCCGGCTCGCGCAAGGTCGTGTCGTCCCTGCGGCGCAAGGTCGGCATCGTGTTCCAGGACCCGTCGTCGTCACTGAACCCGCGCATGCCGATCGGGGAGAGCATCGGCGAGCCGATCATGCTCGCCGGCGAGGCCAAGGGCAAGGACCTCGATCGCCGTGTCGAAGCGCTCCTGGATGAGGTGCGGCTTCCGCGCAACTATCGCAACCGCTACCCGCACGAGCTGTCGGGCGGTCAGAAGCAGCGCGTGGGCATCGCCCGCGCCCTGGCGCTGAAGCCGCGTCTGCTCGTGGCCGACGAGCCCACGAGCGCGCTGGATGTCTCCGTGCAGGCGCGGGTTCTCGAGCTGCTGAGCGAACTGCAGCGCGAATACCGGTTCGCGTGCCTGTTCATCAGCCACGACCTCGCCGTCGTGGACGCCCTCGCCGACCGCATCGTGGTGCTGCACCGCGGGCGGATCGCGGAGCAGGGCACGCGCGATGAGATCCTGCGTGCCCCCAAGGAGCCGTACACGCAGCGGCTCATCGCGGCCATCCCGGTGCCCGATCCGGAGGTGCAGGCGGCCCGTCGCGACCTGCGTCACCAGCTGCTCCTGGCCGAGGGCGAAGCCTCCTGATCTCCGGGTGCAGCCGGTTCGCAGCGCCGTCCCGGTAGAATGGGTCGGCCCGATTCCGGGCGCACCCCGACTTTCAAGGATTCCTTCATGGCGCATGCCCTCCGTTCCGATCTGCGCAACGTCGCGATCGTCGCTCACGTCGACCACGGCAAGACGACGCTCGTTGACGCCATGCTGCGCCAGACGGGCTCCTTCGGCTCGCACGAGCACATGGAGGAGCGCGCCATGGACTCCAACGACCTGGAGCGTGAGAAGGGCATCACGATCCTCGCCAAGAACACGGCGATCACCTACAACGGCGCCCACACCGACGTCCCGGTGACCATCAACGTCATCGACACCCCCGGCCACGCCGACTTCGGCGGCGAGGTCGAGCGCGGCCTGTCGATGGTCGACGGCGTCGTGCTGCTGGTGGATGCGTCGGAGGGGCCGCTGCCCCAGACGCGGTTCGTGCTGCGCAAGGCCCTCGAGGCGAAGCTGCCCGTCATCCTCCTGGTGAACAAGACCGACCGCCCGGACGCCCGCATCGCGGAGGTGGAGGCCGAGAGCCACGACCTCCTGCTGGGTCTGGCCTCCGACCTCTCCGACGACGTCCCCGACCTCGACGTGGACGCGCTGCTGGACGTGCCGGTCGTGTACGCCTCCGGGCGTGCCGGCGCCGCATCCCGCAACCGGCCCGACAACGGCTCGCTGCCCGACAACGACGACCTCGAGCCGCTGTTCGAGGCGATCCTCGAGCACGTGCCGGCCCCGTCGTACGACGACGAGGCGCCGCTGCAGGCGTGGGTCACGAACCTCGACTCCAGCCCGTTCCTCGGGCGCCTGGCGCTGCTGCGCGTGTTCAACGGCACGCTGAAGAAGGGCCAGACGGTCGCCTGGGTGCGCGCCGACGGCACCACCAGCAACGCCCGCATCACGGAGCTGCTCAAGACCCGTGCGCTCGAGCGGTACCCGGCCGAGAGCGCCGGGCCCGGTGACATCGTCGCGATCGCCGGGTTCCCCGACATCACGATCGGCGAGACGATCGCCGACCCCGAGGACGTGCGTCCGCTGCCGCAGATCCACGTCGACGAGCCGGCCATCTCCATGACGATCGGCACCAACACCTCGCCGCTGGCCGGCAAGGTCAAGGGGCACAAGCTCACCGCGCGCCTCGTGAAGGACCGCCTCGACCGTGAGCTGATCGGCAACGTCTCCCTCAAGGTCGTCGACATCGGCCGGCCGGATGCGTGGGAGGTGCAGGGCCGCGGCGAGCTGGCGCTGGCCATCCTCGTCGAGAACATGCGCCGCGAAGGCTTCGAGCTCACCGTCGGCAAGCCGCAGGTGGTCACCAAGAAGATCGACGGCAAGACGTACGAGCCGTTCGAGCACCTCACCGTCGATGCTCCCGAGGAGTACCTCGGTGCGATCACGCAGCTGCTGGCCAGCCGCAAGGGTCGCATGGAGTCCATGACCAACCACGGCACCGGCTGGGTGCGGATGGAGTTCGTGGTGCCCTCGCGCGGACTCATCGGCTTCCGCACCGAGTTCCTCACCACCACTCGCGGCACCGGCATCGCCAACGCGATCTCTCACGGCTACGAGCCCTGGGCCGGCCAGATCGTGACGCGCCAGAACGGCTCCATCGTGGCCGACCGCTCCGGCGTGGTCACCCCGTTCGCGATCATCGCCCTGCAGGAGCGCATGTCGTTCTTCGTGCAGCCGACCGAAGAGGTCTACGAGGGCATGGTCATCGGTGAGAACTCGCGCAACGACGACATGGACGTGAACATCACCAAGGAGAAGAAGCTGACGAACATGCGTCAGTCCACCTCCGACACGTTCGAGTCGATGACCCCGCCGCGTCAGCTGTCGCTCGAGGAGAGCCTGGAGTTCGCCCGCGAGGACGAGTGCGTGGAGGTCACCCCGGAGAAGGTCCGCATCCGCAAGGTCGTGCTGGATGCGACCGAGCGCGGCCGTGCCACGGCGCGGCTCAAGCGCCAGGATGCCAACGTCTGATCCCGCACGTGCGGCGAGGCCGAGAGCGGAGCGGCGGCGGACGGTGCGCCGACGTCGCCGGTCCTCGGTAGGCTCCCACGAGTGAGTGCAGCGCCCGAACCCGCCGACGAACAGCGCAGGGCGACGCGGCAGGGCCTCGCGGTGGCGCTGGCCACGAGCGCGTACGGAGTGTCCTTCGGCGCCCTGGCCGTCGCATCCGGCCTGGACGTGTGGCAGACGTGCGTCCTGAGCGCGCTGATGTTCACGGGCGGATCGCAATTCGCCTTCGTCGGCGTCGTGGGCGCGGGGGGAGTGGCCGCCGCGCCCGCGGCCATCGCCTCCTCGGCGCTCCTCGGGGTGCGCAACGCCGCTTACGCCATGCGCATGTCGCCGGTGATCGGACCGGGCTTCTGGCGCCGCGCGGGCGCCGCCCAGTTCACGATCGACGAGTCCACCGCGGTGTCGCTGGCGCAGACCGACCCTCGCGCACGCACGCGGGGTTTCTGGGTCACCGGCATCGGCATCTACATCGGCTGGAACATCTCCACGCTCCTTGGGGCGCTGCTGGGCGACGTGCTCGGCGACCCGCGCCAGTACGGGCTGGATGCGGCGGCAGCCGCGGCGTTCCTCGCGCTGCTGTGGCCGCGGCTGCGCGGACGGCAGGCGCTGGCGGTGGGGGCGGCGGCCGCCGTTCTCGCCGCGGTCCTCACCCCGGGCCTCATGCCGGGTCTGCCCGTCATCGTCGCGGCAGCGGTGGCGGTGGTGGTCGGCTGGTTCAACTGGCTGGGGCGATCCGAGCGTCCGGCGCCCGAGCCGCCGGACGTGCCCGAGCGAGAGGGGCTCCCGTGACCCTGTGGAACGCCGTCCTCCTGGCCTCCGTGATCTGTGTCGCGCTGAAGGCGGTCGGATACCTCCTGCCCGCCCGCTGGGTGGAGGCGCCGCGCCCCGCCCGCATCGCCGACCTGCTCACCGTGGCGCTGCTCGCGGCGCTCGTGGCGGTGCAGACCCTCGGAGCCGGTCAGGCCGTCGTCGTGGATGCGCGCATCCCGGCGGTGCTCGTGGCCGGCGGCCTGCTCGCGGTGCGCGCGCCGTTCCTGGTCGTCGTCGTGGCCGCCGCCGTCACGGCGGCGCTGCTGCGGCTGTGGGGATGGGCGGCATGATCGCGGCGCCTAGACTGTCGCGGTGACCTCCCCGGCGTTCCCCGTGCTGGCAGCACGCGTCCTGACCTGGACCCTGTCGCTGGTCATCGGCGCCGTGTACGGCACCGCGGCGACCGTCGCGCACGCCTACACCGTCGCCGGCCTGCCGCTGGGACTCGTGCTGGCGATCGTGGGCACGGGCGCGCTGCTGGTCGCCTTCCGCACCTTGACGGGGGATCGGTGGACCGCGCTGGCCGGGGGCCTGGGCGTCGTGGCGGCCACCCTGCTGTTCAGCAACGTCGGACCCGGCGGATCGGCGATCGTGGCCCCCGCGTCCCCGGCGACGGAGTGGATCCCGCTCACGTGGACGCTTGCGGTGCCGGTCCTGGTCGCGATCGTGGTCGCCTGGCCCGACCTCTCGCACCTCCGCGCCTCGGGGCCGCCGGCCCCCGCGAGCCCACGTAGACTGGATGCGTGACGTATGTGATCGCCCTCCCGTGCGTGGATGTCAAAGACCGTGCGTGCATCGACGAGTGCCCCGTGGATTGCATCTACGAGGGCGAACGCTCGCTCTACATCCACCCGGACGAATGCGTCGACTGCGGTGCGTGCGAGCCGGTCTGCCCCGTCGAGGCGATCTACTACGAGGACGATCTCCCCGAGGAGTGGTCGGACTACTACAAGGCGAACGTGGAGTTCTTCGACGACATCGGCTCGCCCGGCGGTGCGGCGAAGGTGGGGGTCATCCACAAGGATCACCCCGTCATCTCGGCGCTGCCGCCGCAGGGCGAGTGAGCCCCCGCTGATGGGGGTCGCCGAACTGGCGGACTACCCGTGGGACGCCGTCGCCCCGTACGCCGAGAAGGCGCGTCGCCACCCCGGCGGCATCGTGGATCTGTCGATCGGCTCGCCCGTCGACCCCACTCCCGACGTCGTCGCGGCCGCGCTGGCCCGCGCCACCGACGCCCACTCCTACCCGCTCACCTCGGGCACCGCTGCCCTGCGTGACGCGATCGCTGCATGGTACGAGCGCCGCAGGGCGGTGCCCGCCCTCACGGCGGCGCACGTCATCCCCACCGTGGGGTCGAAAGAGCTCGTGGCCCTGCTGCCCCTGCTGCTGGATCTCGGCCCGGGGGATGTCGTCGTGCACCCGCGCGCCGCCTATCCGACGTACGACGTCGGGGCCCGCGTGGTGGGAGCCGCCCCCGTCGCCGCCGACGACCCGGACGAGTGGCCGGCGGCCACGCGGCTGGTGTGGCTCAACTCGCCGGGCAACCCCGACGGCCGCGTGCTGGACGTCCCCGCCCTCCGCCGTGCCGCAGACGCGGCGCGGGAGCGCGGGATCGTGCTGGCCTCGGACGAGTGCTACGCCGAACTGGGCTGGGAGGGGCCGTGGCAGGATCAGCCCGTCCCGAGCGTCCTGGACCCGCGCGTGACCGGTGGAGATCTCACCGGGCTGCTGTCGGTCTATTCGCTGAGCAAGCAGTCGAACCTCGCCGGGTACCGCGCCGCGTTCGTCGCGGGAGATCCGGCCCTCGTCGACCGGCTGCTGACCGCGCGGCGCCACCTCGGGCTCATGCCGCCGGCGCCCGTGCAAGCCGCCATGACGGCCGCTCTCTCCGACGACCGGCACGTGCAGGAGCAGAAAGAGCGGTACCGGGCGCGGCGGATGCTGCTCAAGCCCGCTCTCGAGGACGCGGGCTTCCGCATCGATGCGAGCGAGGGCGGCCTCTACCTGTGGGCCACCGAGGGCCGCGACGCGTGGGTGAGCATGGACGGCCTGGCGGAACTGGGGATCCTCGCCGGACCGGGGCACTTCTACGGTCCGCACTTCCCGCAGCACGTCCGGATCTCGCTCACGGCGTCGGACGAGCGCGTCGCTGCCGCCGCCGAGCGCCTCCGCGGACGGTAGGCGTTGGCGACCCGAGCCATCAGGACGGCCGTTCCTTTGGCCGTGTCCGCAGTACCCGCGCGGGCACATTAGGCTGTACGAGCACGGGGATGAGGTGACCTTCCGCGTCGTCCGTGCCGACCCGGCGAGCACCGACCCGCCTCCGGGGCGACCTGATGGGCGCGACCAGAAATCGCAAGGAGGCGCAGTGAGCGACGCGGGAAACCAGGATCAGAAGGCCACCTTCACGGTGGGTGATCGGACGGCTGAATTCCCGGTGCTGAACGGCACCGACGGCACGCCGAGTGTCGACATCTCGACCTTCATGCGGCAGACCGGCCACACGACGCTGGACTACGGCTTCGTCAACACCGCGGCCACGAAGTCGGCGATCACCTTCATCGACGGCGACCAGGGGATCCTCCGCTACCGCGGCTATCCGATCGAGCAGCTGGCCAAGAACAGCACGTACCTCGAGGTGGCGTGGCTGCTGATCTACGGCGAGCTGCCCACCGCCGACGAACTGTCCGCCTTCGACGAGCGCATCCGCCGTCACACGCTGCTGCACGAAGACCTCAAGCGCTTCTTCTCCGCCCTCCCGCACACCGCGCACCCGATGTCGGTGCTCTCGGCGGCCACGGCGGCCCTCTCGACGTACTACGAGAACGAGTCCGACCCCCACAACCCCGAGCACGTCGAGCTGAACACCGTGCGGATGCTGGCCAAGCTCCCGGTGATCGCCGCCTACGCGCACAAGAAGAGCGTCGGGCAGGCTTTCCTGTACCCCGACAACTCCCTCGGCTTCGTGGACAACTTCCTCAAGCTCAACTTCGGAGTGCTCAGCGAGGACTACGACGTCAACGCGGTGATGTCGCGCGCCCTGGAGCGGCTGCTCATCCTGCACGAAGACCACGAGCAGAACGCGTCCACCTCCACGGTGCGGCTGGTCGGGTCGACGGGGGCCAACCAGTTCTCCTCCATCTCGGCCGGCATCAACGCGCTCTACGGGCCGCTGCACGGCGGCGCGAACGAGGCCGTGCTCGACATGCTCGGACGCATCCGCGATTCCGGCGAGAGTGTCGAGCGGTTCGTGGAGCGGGTGAAGAACAAGGAGGACGGGGTCAAGCTCATGGGCTTCGGCCACCGGGTCTACAAGAACTACGACCCCCGCGCCAAGCTCGTCAAGGAGTCGGCCGACGAGGTGCTCGAAGCCCTCGGCGTGAGCGACCCGCTGCTGGACCTGGCGAAGGAGCTCGAGGAGATCGCCCTCAGCGACGACTACTTCAAGGAACGTCGCCTCTACCCGAACGTGGACTTCTACACGGGCGTCATCTACAAGGCGATGGGCTTCCCGACCCGCATGTTCACGGTGCTCTTCGCCATCGGCCGTCTTCCGGGCTGGCTCGCGCACTGGCGCGAGATGCAGGGCGACGCGCAGACGAAGATCGGGCGCCCGCAGCAGCTGTACACCGGGGCCACCGAGCGCCAGTACCCCGGGGTCTGATCCGGGTCGTTCGTCCCGCCGGCACCGCCAGGGGGTGACCCCGGCCGCCGCCCCGGGTACTTTGTGGACCGCGGGACGAATCCGCACGAGCGGAGGCGGCGATGTGGGAGCAGACGACCGACCCTCTCGGGAGTTTGTGGCTGTCGGCGCTCGTGGCGGCGATCCCGATCCTGCTGTTCCTGTTCTGCCTCGTGGTGCTCAAGCTCAAGGGCATCATCGCCGCGGTCATCGCGCTGGTCGCTGAGATCGTCGTCGCCCTCTGGGCGTTCGGGATGCCGGGATCGGCCGTGGCCGGTGCGGGTCTGATCGGTGTGCTCACGGCGATCTGGCCGATCGCCTACATCATCGTCATGGCGGTGTGGCTGTACCGTCTCGCCGTCGCCAGTGGCAGGTTCGATGTCATCCGCTCGTCGATCGGCGGGATATCGCCCGACCAGCGCATCCAGGTGCTCCTCATCAGCTTCGCCTTCGGGGCCTTCCTCGAAGGCGCCGCCGGGTTCGGCGTGCCCATCGCCATCTGCGCCGCCCTGCTCGTGCAGCTGGGTTTCCGCCCGGTCAAGGCGGCCATGATCTGCCTCGTCGCCAACGCCGCAGCCGGCGCGTACGGCGCCATCGGCATCCCGGTGATCGTGGCGTCGCAGGTCACCGGCATCGACCTCACGATCCTGTCGCGGTCGATGGTCGTGATCCTCCAGCCGTTGACGATCCTGATCCCGTTCCTGCTCGTGATGATCCTGGACGGATGGCGAGGCCTGAAGGAGACGCTGCCGGCGACCCTCACCGTGACGATCGTCTTCAACGGCATCCAGGGCGGCGTGCTGTGGTTCCTCGGCCCGGAGCTGGCCGACATCGGCGCGGGTCTGGGGGCGATGGTGGCCCTGTTCGCGCTCGGACGGGTGTGGCAGCCCCGCAGCCACTTCCGCGAGGACGGCGGCGCGGCGCCCGTGATCGAGCGGCACGGCGTCCGGGCGATCGCGGTCGCGTGGAGCCCCTTCTACATCCTCACCGCGTTCGTCCTCATCTGGAGCCTCCCGGCGTTCAAGGGTCTGTTCTCGGCCGGCGGCCCGCTCGCCGGTGCCGTCTTCCCCTTCGCGATCCCCGGGCTCACCGGGGAGATCGCCAACGCCGCGGGCGATCCGGTGACCGCCACGTGGGACTTCACGCCGCTGAACGCCACCGGCACGGCGATCCTCCTGGCGGTGATCGTGTCGGCGCTGACGACACCGAACATCGACGCGAAGGTGCTGTTCCGCGAGCTCGGGGGGACGCTGCGCACCCTGTGGCAGGCGCTCGTGCTGATCGCGCTCATCCTGGCGCTCGCGAACATCGCGAACTACTCCGGCGGGTCGAGCTCCATGGGGTCGGCGCTGGCCGCACTCGGCCCCGTCGTACCACTGCTGGCACCCATCATCGGCTGGATCGGGGTGTTCCTCACCGGCTCCGTCGTCAACAACAACACACTCTTCGCGCCGCTGCAGGTGGTCACCGCGGAGGGGATCGGCGCCGATCCGGCGCTCACCGTCGCCGGGAACACGGCGGGTGGCAACACCGGCAAGGTGATCTCGCCCCAGTCCATCGCGATCGCCGCCGGGGCGGTGGGGCTGTCGGGGAGGGAGAGCGAGATCCTGCGCGCGTCGATCCTCTACAGCCTGGGGATGCTCGCCGTCATCTGCCTCTGGAGCTTCACCCTCTACCTGGTGTTCTGACGCTCAGGCGTGCAGTGCGTCGTTGAGCACCACGCCGACGCCCTCGCGCCGGACCGCCTCGACCGCGCCGGTGAGGGAGTTGCGGCGGAAGAGCAGGCCCGGCCGGCCGGAGAGCTCCGCGCCCTTCACGACGGGGTGCGTCCCGTCGGGCCGGGGGGCCTCACCCGCGAGGCGGATCTTGGTCCCGGCGGTCACGTACAGCCCGGCCTCCACGACGCAGTCGTCGCCGAGCGAGATGCCGATGCCCGCGTTCGCGCCGAGGAGCGTCCGCGCACCGATCGACACGCGGTGCGTCCCGCCGCCGGAGAGGGTTCCCATGACCGAGGCGCCGCCCCCGATGTCGCTGCCGTCCCCGACGACGACGCCCTGCGAGATGCGCCCCTCGACCATCGAGGCGCCCAGGGTCCCGGCGTTGAAGTTGACGAAGCCCTCGTGCATGACGGTCGTGCCCGGGGAGAGGTAGGCGCCCAGCCGCACGCGCGACGCATCCGCGATGCGGACGCCCGGCGGCGTGACGTAGTCCAGCAGGCGCGGGAACTTGTCCAGGCCCTGCACCTGCACGCCCTCGCGCAGGAGGATCGGGCGCAGCCGCGTCGCGTCGTCGGGATGCATCGGGCCCGCAGTCGTCCACGCCACGTTCGGGAGATGCGCGAAGATGCCGTCGAGGTTCACCTCGTTGGGGCGCACCAGACGGTGCGACAGCGCGTGCAGCCGGAGGTATGCGTCCGAAGTCGAGGTGGGCGGCGCATCCAGGTCGATCTCCCGCGTCACGACCTCGACCGACACCGCGCGGCGCGCGTCGTCAACGGCGAACTGCTCCAGCCCGGCGGGCGGCATGGCCGGGTTGAACCCCATCGGCAGGCGGCCCAGGGCCGGCTCCGGATACCACGTGTCCAGCACCGTGCCGTCGCCGGACACCGTGGCGAGCCCGACACCCCACATCCACCGCTCATCGCTCATCCCTCCACGGTACCGCCCGCCCTCGGCCGCGCCGATCCGCCTCGGTAGGATCGGGGAGTGCCCGACCTCGACCTCACCGCATCCTCCGTCGACCTGACCCGCGTGATCTGCGACATCCCCAGCGTGTCGGGGGAGGAGACCCCGCTCGCCGACGCCATCGAGGCCGCCGTCCGCGCCCTGCCGCACCTGGAGGTGCTGCGCGAGGGTGACACGATCATCGCGCGCACGGATCTCGGCCGCGCCCAGCGGGTGGTCATCGCCGGCCACATCGACACGGTGCCGATTCACGACAACCTGCCCACGCGCGACATCGACGTCGACGGTGAGGCGTACCTGTGGGGGCGTGGCACGGTCGACATGAAGGCGGGCGTCGCGGTGCAGCTGCGCTTGGCCGCCGAACTCGTCGCTCCCCGGGTCGACATCACCTGGATGTGGTACGACCACGAGGAGGTCGACGCGGACCTGAACGGCCTCACCCGCCTCTCGCGGACGCGACCGGAGCTGTTCGCCGGCGACTTCGCGATCCTGGGGGAGCCCTCCAACGGCGAGGTCGAAGGCGGATGCAACGGCAATCTGCGCGCCCTCGTGCGCACGACCGGCGTCCGAGCGCACAGTGCCCGCGCGTGGGTCGGGGAGAACGCCATCCATCGCGCCGCTCCGATCCTCGCGCGCCTCGCGGAGTACCGCCCCCGCGATGTCGAGGTGGAGGGCCTGGTGTACCGCGAAGGGCTCAACGCCGTGCGGATCTCCGGCGGCGTCGCGGGCAACGTCATCCCCGACGCGTGCGAGGTGGAGGTGAACTACCGCTTCGCCCCCAGCCGCACCGCCGAGGAGGCCACGCAGCACGTGCACGATGTGTTCGCCGGCTTCGAGGTCGAGGTGGTCGACCTCGCCCCCGGTGCCCGCCCCGGCCTGGACGCGCCGCTCGCGCAGGAATTCGTCGCGGCCGTCGGCGCCGAGCCCAGGCCCAAGTACGGGTGGACGGATGTCGCGCGCTTCTCGGCGATGGGCGTGCCCGCGGTGAACTACGGACCGGGCGACCCGCACCTGGCCCACCACGACGAGGAGCGCGTGCCGCTGGCGCAGATCGTGTCGGTCGAACGCGGTCTGCGGGCGTGGCTGAGCGCCCCCTGACGCGGGGGCGCCGGCTGCCGGACGCGGCGGTCGTCGCCGTCGTCTACCTCGCCGCGCGAGTGGTCACGACGGCGTTCTTCGTCCTCGCCGCCGCGCTGTCGGGCCCGGGGTCGCGGTTCGGTCCTGATGCCACGATCGCCGATCTGGCTCTCGGCTGGGACGGGCAGTGGTACTGGTTCGCCGCCGTCAACGGGTACCCCGCCGACCTGCCGCTGACGGAATCCGGCGCCGTGGCCGAGAACGCGTGGGCGTTCATGCCCCTGTACGCCTACCTCGCGGCGGGCCTGGGCGCACTGCTCGGCTCCTGGGGTGCGGGGGCCGTGGTCATCTCGCTGCTCGCCGGCTACGGCGCCTGCTGGGCGCTGCACCGGCTCCTGCACCCGCGACTGGGGCCGGCCGCATCCATCTGGGCCGTCGCGTTCTTCGCGGCGGGGCCGCTGGGCGCGCTCTTCCAGATCGCGTACGCCGAGGCGCTGTTCGTGTTCCTCCTGCTGCTGGCCCTCACGTGCGTCGTCCGGCGACGCTACGGGTGGCTGTACGCGCTCGTGCCGGTGATGGGCTTCACACGTCCCGGCATCCTCGCCTTCGCGCTGTTCCTCGGACTGTTCGGCATCTGGCGCTGGATCCGCCGCCGTGCAGAGCCGCTGCCGGTGTCGGAGATCGTCCACATCGTCGCCCTCGGGGCCCTCGCCACCGGGGTGGGGTTCGCGTGGCAGGGGGTCGCGGCGATCATCACCGGCGACCCCGGCGCCTACCTCGCGACCGAGCTGGCGTGGCGGCGCAACTGGATCCCCGATGCATCCGGGGTCTTCGTGCCGTTCGAAGGATTCCCCGCCGCCGCCGCATTCTGGTTCCAGGCGTGGGGGCTCGACGCGATCGCCGGGTACATCGCGCTCGGCGTGCTGGTGGCCGCGGTCGCCGCCGCCCTGCTGTTCGAGCCGCACGTGCGGCGACTCGGGGTGGAGGTGCGGCTATGGTCGGCCGCCTACCTCGTGTACCTGGTGGCGGTGTTCTTCCCGCAGTCGAGCATCTTCCGCCTCCTGTTCCCCCTCGCCCCTCTGGTGGGCGCCCTCGCCGCTCCCCGCTCCCCGGCGTGGCGGATCGGCGTCCTGGTGGCGGGCCTGGTGGGCCAGTGGTGGTGGATCTACAACATGTACGCCCTCGGCAACACGTACTGGCAGATCCCCTGAGGTCGCCGCGCCCGGGGACAACGTGCCACCACAGACGGCTAGCACGATAAACTAGGAGCGACCTATGACGAAAGGGAGCCCGCAATGGCAGCCATGAAGCCGAGAACCGGTGACGGACCGATGGAGGCTGTGAAGGAGGGGCGCCTCATCATCGTCCGTGTCCCGCTCGAGGGCGGGGGCCGTCTCGTCGTTTCGGTCAACGACGCCGAAGCCAAAGAACTCTACGACGTGCTGGGCGGTGTCGTCGGCGCGTGACGCCCGGCGCCTCCACGGCAGCAGAACGGTCGGTCCCTTCGGGGGCCGGCCGTTCTCGCGTCAGCGGCCCTCGGTGATCGAGGTGAGCTGCAGCAGGCCCTCGGCCGAGGTGGACAGCGCACCGATGACGGCCGGGGAGGACTGGGTCTCCTGGATGAGGGACCGATAGGCCGTCGTGACGGGGTCGCGGCGCACGGGGTCGGCCACGGCGCCACCGGCCAGGACACGCGGCACCAGCACCGTCCCGCCCGCACGGATGAGGCGCAGCCCGTGCTCGACGTACTCGATGACGCCCTCCGGCTCGGCGTCGACGAAGACGATGTCGTAGGACGCCTCGTTCATCCGGGGGAGGACGTCGGAGGCGCGCCCGGTGATGAAGCGCGCCCGCGCGGCCGGGATGCGTGCCTCGGCGAACGCCGCGCGCGCGGCGCCGAGGTGCTCGGGCTCGCTGTCGATGGTCGTGAGGGTCGCGCGCGGCGAACCGTGCAGCAGCCACAGGCCCGAGACACCGCCACCGGTGCCGATCTCCACGATGTTCAGGGCGCGGGAGGCTGCGGCCAGGACCGCGATCTGCGCGCCGATGGGCGGGCTGATCGGGTCGGCGCCCAGTTCCAGAGCGTGCGCGCGCGCCCGCGCGATGTGCTCGGGCTCCACCGTCGCCTCGAGAACGAACCGCTGATTCGCCTCTGTTCCGCTCATGCCGACCTCCTCGGACAGACTACGCGGCGACGTCCCGCCGATCGCCGAGGCGCGGCGGGTAACCTGAAGACATGTTCTTCGGGCTCACGATCGAGAAGCTGCTGCTGATCGGCCTGATCGCAGCGATGCTCATCGGGCCGGAGCGTCTGCCCCGGTATGCCGAGAACCTCGCCCGCTTGGCCGTGCGTGCCCGTGACATGGCCCAGGGCGCCCGTTCCCGCATGCGGGAGGAGATGGGCCCGGAGTTCGACGAGGTCGACTGGCGCAAGCTCGACCCCCGCCAGTACGACCCGCGGCGCATCATCCGCGAGGCGCTGCTGGAGGACGCGCCGGTGGCCACGGTGCGCACCGCCGCCGTCGCCGGGGTCGCCGCATCCGCCGCCGCGCCGCCGCCCTCGCCCCCGGCGTTCCGCGCCGGCGAAGCGCCGCCGTTCGACTCCGAAGCCACCTGACCCGGAGCCGCCTGACCCGCGTCGCCCTCGCCCGCGTGCGACGTCAACACGCGCCTCAGGTGGGCGTCCCGCCCGAACTCCTCAAGTTCGGCGGCCGCAACCGGTTCCGCCCGCTGTTCGGCCGGTATCCGGCGTGTTCTTGCGGAGTTTGGGCATCCGCCGGCGCCGCCCCTGTTCGCAGCGCGCCCGCGATCGCGACGATGCGGCCTGCCCGCCCGCCCCCGCCCGCGCGGCAGCCCGGCACAACAGCGGCGCGGGGGAGCGTGAGCCCGACCCCGCCCGCGCGGCAGCCCGGCACAACAGCGGCGCGGGGGAGCGTGAGCCCGACCCGAACTCCTCAAGTTTGGCGGCCGCAACCGGTTCCACCCGCTGTTCGGCCGGTATCCGGCGTGTTCTTGCGGAGTTCGGGCGCGCGACGACCGCCGGGCCGGCGCGGGCCGCTCGCCGGCGCCGCACGCCCGCGACGGTCAGCGCGGCGTGAAGGGGAGGGAGCGACCCGCGAGCCCGCGACCGCCGGTGGCGACCGAGGCGGCCAGCGCGTCGATGGCCTGGGCAGCCGGATCGGCCGGATGCGCGATGACGACCGGAACACCGACGTCCCCGCCCGTGCGCAGGGCCGGGCTCAGCGGGACGGAGGCCAGGAGCGGCACATCGCCGCCGGAGTCGTCCGAGAGCGCGCGGGCGACCTGCTCGCCGCCGCCGGCGCCGAAGAGGTCGAGCGTCGAGCCGTCGGGGAGGGTCATGGCGGCCATGTTCTCCACGACACCGATGAGGCGCTGGCCGGTCTGGCGGGCGACCAGACCGCTGCGCACGGCGACATCGGATGCCGCGGCCTGGGGAGTCGTGACCACGAGGACATCGGCGTGCGGGAGCAGCTGGCCGACCGAGATCGCAACGTCACCGGTGCCCGGTGGCATGTCCAGCAGCAGGATGTCGAGGTCACCGAAGTACACCTCGGTGAGGAACTGTTGGACGGTTCGGTGCAGCATCGGTCCCCGCCACGCCACCGCCCCGGCCGCCGAATCGCCCGGGCGCCGCAGGAACATGCCGATCGAGATGACCTTCACGTCGTACGCGACAGGGGGGAGCATCAGGTCGTCCAGCCGCGTGGGTGCCGGCGGCAGTCCGTCGGCGTCGACGAGACCGAGCAGGCCCGGGATGGAGAAGCCGTGCACATCGGCGTCGACGAGCCCCACCCGAAGCCCACGGCCAGCGAGGGCGACGGCGAGGTTCGCCGTCACGGTGGATTTCCCCACGCCGCCCTTGCCGCTGGTGACCGCGATCACACGCGTGAGCGAATCTGGTCCGAACGGCATCGTGCGCGCGGGCCGCCCGCCACGCAGCCGCTCGGTCAGGGCGCGGCGCTGCTCGGGCGTCATGACGCCGATCGTGAGGTCGACCGCGGCGATCCCCGGCACCATCGCCGCCGCGGCGCGCACGTCGCGCTCGATGCGGTCGGCGGCGGGGCACCCCACGATCGTGAGGGCGATCTCCACGTGGGCGACGTCGCCCTCCACCGCGACGGCGCGCACCATGTCGAGCTCGCCGAGGGGACGGCGCAGTTCGGGATCGCCCACGGCGGACACCGCCGAACGCACCGCGTCGGTCTGCGCGGCGTCGGTCACTGCGCGGTCGCCTCGCGCTCGGGGTGATCGAGCTCCTTCAGCAGCGAGCGCAGCTCGGCGCGCAGCGTGTCCTTGGTGAGGGTGTCCTGCGTCATGTCGTGCACCGCCATCCGCAGCGCCACGATCTCGCGTGCGAGGTACTCCGTGTCGGCGAGGTTGCGCTCGGCGCGCTGCCGGTCCTGCTCGATCTGCACGCGGTCGCGGTCATCCTGCCGGTTCTGGGCGAGGAGGATCAGCGGGGCGGCGTAGGAGGCCTGCAGCGAGAGGATCAGGGTGAGCAGGGTGAAGTTCATCGACGACGGGTCGAACTGCCACTCGCGCGGGGCGGTGGTGTTCCACACCAGCCACACCACGACGAACGCGGTCATGCCGAGGAGGAACGCGGACGTGCCCATCGCCCGCGCGAACGACTCGGAGAACCGGCCGAAGCGATCGCGGGAGGGGCGCGGGGTGCGCGGCGGCAGCACGCCACCGCGGCCGAGGGGCGCGTCGAGGGCGGCGGATTGCCGTGGGGAGCGGGCCATCAGCGCCTCCTCGGGGTGGTCGTGGGGATGCCCGCGTTCGCGGGCTGGGGACGGGTGGCGGTCCGGGTTCTCGGATCATCGCCGTCGTGCGAGCGCCAGTCCTCCGGCAGGAGGTAGTCGAGCATGTCGTCGACGCTGACGGCGCCGACCAGCCGGTGCGCCGGATCCACCACCGGGAGCGAGACGAGGTCGTAGCTGGCCAGCAGGCGTGCCACCTCGGCGGCCGACGCGGACGCCGGCACCGGTTCCAGCGTGTCGTCGATGATCGCCCCCAGCCGCTCGTGCGGCGGGTAGCGCAGCATCCGCTGGAAGTGGACGGTCCCCAGCAGCCGCCCCGTGGGGGTCTCGTACGGCGGCAGCGTGACGAAAACGGATGCGGCGAGGGCGGGGTGCAGCTCGTGCCGGCGGATGAGGGCCAGTGCCTCGGCGACGGTGGAGTCGGCGGAGAGCACGATGGGTTCGGGCGTCATGAGACCGCCCGCGGTGTCGGGGCCGTACTTCAGCAGCGCACGGACGTCGTCGGCCTCTTCGGGCTCCATGAGCTCCAGCAGCTGCTGCAGGCGCTTCTCCGGGAGCTGGCCGAGGAGGTCTGCGGCGTCGTCGGGCTCCATGGCGTCGAGGATGTCGGCGGCCCGCTCGTCGCCCAGGCGCTCGAGGATGCGCACCTGCTCGTCTTCGGGCATCTCCTCCAGTGCGTCGGCGAGCCGCTCGTCGGGGAGCTCCTCGGCGACGTCGAGGAGACGCTCCTCCGGTAGGTCCAGCAGGGTGTTGGCGAGGTCGGCGGGCTTGAGGTCGGCGTAGGTGGCCACCAGCTGCTCGGCCGACTGGGCCTGCCCTGCCGTCTGCTGCTCGCGCACTTCGCTCCACGTCGCGAACGTCGTCGGGCCCTTGGCGAAGGGGGAGGCGCTGGTCTTGGGGCGGCGCAGGAACAGCTGGCCGACGTCCCAGTCGCCCAGTCGGCTGCGTTCGATCGCGACGTCTTCGATGACGGCGGTGCCCGAGCCGTCGTTGAGGTACACGCGCCGGCCGACCAGCTCGGCGAGGACGCGCACCTCGCCGCCGCGCTGCTGGAACCGGCGCACATTGATCAGGCCGGTCGTGATGACCTGACCGCTGGCGATGGAGGTGACCCGGCCGATGGAGAGGAACACATGGCGCCGGCCGGGGATCTCCACGACCAGACCCACCACGCGAGGCGGATCGGCGGCGCGATAGATGACCACGACATCGCGCACCTTGCCCAGCCGGTCACCGGCCGGGTCGAAGACCGCGCAGCCGGCCAGCCGTGCGACGAAAACCCTCTGCGTGCTCACGCTAACAGCGTAGCCCCGGGGCGTCCTGCGACAGGGGGTGCCCGGATGCGCGCGTGACAAGATAGAGCGATGAGCATGCTCGGTGGACGCGTTCCGGCCGGCCGCGAGGCGGTCGGAGAGACGCTGGCGTCCTACCCCACGTACGAGGCCGCCCAGAAGGCCGTGTCGACTCTCATCGCCGCGGAGATCCCGGCACGCGACATCGCGATCGTCGGTCAGGGGCTGCGCTCGATCGAGCGGGTCACCGGCCGGCTCGGCTACGCCACGGCAGCCCGCTCCGGTGCGCTCAACGGCCTGCTGCTGGGCCTGCTGTTCTCGTTCATCTTCGTCCTGGGCACGCCCACCGTGCAGATCTCCGTCTTCCTCGGAGTGCTGCTGGTCGGTGTGGCGATCGGGATGCTGTTCAGCCTGGTGACGTACTCGATCGTGCGTCGCCGCCGCGACTTCGCCTCGGTCATGCAGGTGACCGCCGACCGGTATGAGGTGTGCATCGTGCCGGCGAGCCTGGCCAAGGCGCGCCAGACCCTCGGTGCGGCAGCGACCGTAGCCGCGCCCCCGCCGCCCCCGCCCGCCGCCGGTGGCGAGCCGCCGCGCTACGGCGAGCGCCTGCCGGATCCGGTGGGTCCGCCCGTGGCGGGCCCGCCCGCCGCACCGCCTTCCGATGCCGCGCCGGGCGCCCAGGAGCCGGGGCGGACCCCGCCGGAGCCGCCGCGGTACGGCGAGCGCACCGAGGGGTGACCGCCGCGGCGGGGGCTGCCCGCATCCCCGTCGAGCTTCCGGCGGGGACCGTCACCATCTCCGCCGACTCCGTCCGCCCGCCCTCGGCGTGGGCGACGATCGCCATCGCCCACGGTGCCGGCGCCGGCCGCACGCATCCCTTCCTCACCGGATTCGCCGACGGGATGCAGCGGGCCGGGGTCGCGACGCTCCTGTTCGACTTCCCGTACCGCGAGGCGGGGCGGCGGATGCCGGGACCGGCCGCGCACGCCGTCGCGACGTGGCACGCCGTGCTGGCCTGGCTCGCCGAGCGCGCAGCGCCGGGCCCGGTCTGGGCCGCGGGGAAGTCGTACGGCGGGCGCATGGCGTCGATGGCGGCCGCCGAGGGCGTCATCGACCCCGCCGGCCTCGTCTACCTCGGCTATCCGCTGCATCCGCCCGGCGATCCGGCCAAGGCCCGCGTCGCGCACCTGCCCGACGTGCCGCAGCCGCAGCTGTTCGTCTCGGGGACACGCGACCCCTTCGTCGACCCGCACGAGCAGCTCGAGCAGGCGGTGGCCACGTGCCAGGATGCGCGGCTGGTGTGGATCGACGGCGCGGCGCACTCCTTCGAGGGAGCAGGACGCCCGCGCGACCCCGCGCGCCTGGGCGCGGACCTCGCGCCGCTGGTCGCCGGCTTCCTCCGCGAGCGCGCCTGACGGACGCAGGCCGCAGGTCAGCGGGCGCGTGCGACCCAGGCCTCGACCTCGTCCGCGGTGCGCGGAAGGGCCGCGGAGAGGTTCACCGCACCGTCGGCGGTCATCAGGACGTCGTCCTCGATCCGCACGCCGATGCCGCGGTACTCCTCGGGAACGGTCAGGTCGTCGGCCTGGAAGTACAGCCCCGGCTCGATGGTGAACACCATGCCGGGTTCGAGGATCCCGTCGTAGTACATCTCCCGCCGCGCCTGGGCGCAGTCGTGCACGTCGAGGCCGAGGTGATGGCTCGTGCCGTGCACCATGTAGCGGCGGTGCTGACCGCCGGCATCGGCATCCAGCGCCTCCTCGGCGGTCACGGGGAGCAGTCCCCATTCGGCCACGCGCTGCGCGATCACGGTCATGGCCGCCTCGTGCACGCTGCGGAACTTCACGCCGGGGCGCGCCGCGGCGAAGGCGGCGTCGGCGGCCTCGCGCACGGTCTCGTAGATCTTGCGCTGGATGGGGGAGAACCGGCCGTTCACCGGGATCGTGCGGGTGATGTCGGCGGTGTAGAGGGTGTCGATCTCCACGCCGGCGTCCACCAGGATGAGGTCGCCGGGGTGCACGGGGCCGTCGTTGCGGGTCCAGTGCAGGTAGCACGCGTGCGGGCCCGAGGCGGCGATCGTGTCGTAGCCCTCGGTGTTGCCGTCGGCGCGGGCGCGCGTGTGGAACACACCCTCCACGAGCCGCTCGCCGCGCGGGTGCGCGATGATGCGGGGGAGGTCGGCGACGATGTCGTCGAAGCCGCGCGCCGTGACCTCGACGGCGTGACGCATCTGCGCGATCTCGAACTCGTCCTTGATCAGGCGCAGTTCCGACACGAACCGCGTGAGGTCGGCGTCCTCGTCGACGACGAGGTCCCCGTCCTGCCGGTCGAGGCTGTCGATGTGGGCGGTGGCGAGGCCGAGTTCGGCGGCCACGCCCGCCAGAGCGGGACGGGGCCCGATCCAGAATTCGCCGATGGAGGCGTCGCTGTAGAACTCCGCCGAGGTGCGGTCGGCCCGCTCGCGGAAGTACAGCGTGGCCTCGTGACCGGCCCGGCCCGTCGGATCGAGCACCAGCACGGAGTCGGGCTCGGCGTCCGACCCCCACCCGGTCAGGTGCGCGAAGGCGGAGTGGGCGCGGAAGGGGTAATCGGTGTCGTTGCTGCGCTGCTTGAGGCTCCCGGCGGGCACGACGACGCGTCGTCCCGGGAAGGCGCGCGACACCGCGTCGCGGCGAGCGACGGCCCACGTGGCGGCCTCCCGTCGGGGCGGGATGATCTCGGGGCGGTCGGCCCAGCCGGTGGAGATGGTGTCGAGGAAGCCGCGGGGGAAAGGCTGACGGCGGTTCGTCGTGGTCGATTCCGTCGCATCCGCCGGAGTCATCGTGTCGCTCTCGCCTGTCGTGTCCATGACTCCCAGTCTCTCACCGACGTCGCCGGATTCAGTTCCCGGATGGCTCCAACTGCACGACCAGCGGCCGGTGGTCGCCGCCCTGCCCGTCCAGCGAGGTCAGCACGGCGGAGCCGGTGGCGGTCCAGTCCGGGGTGGCGAGGATGTGGTCGATGGGCGCGCCGAGCAGGGCCGGCATCGCGGTCGGCCATGTGCCCACCGCCCCGTTGCCGGTCTCCACGGTGGTCGCTCCGCACCGCCCCAGCACGCCGCCGTCCACGCCCATCCCCTGCATGTGATCCAGGGTGGCGTTGAAGTCGCCGGCGAGGATCACGTTGCCGCTCGCGCACTGATCGGCCAGCCACTGCAGGTCATCGCGCCACGCCTGCATGTACTCCCCGCGGGGGGCGACCGCGTGCGCGGCCACGACGGTGGGCCCCTGACCGTCCACGGGCATGGCCACGGCGCTGGGCACCGTGGAGGTGTTGCTCGTCCCATCCTGCGAGGAGGCGATGACGGAGTAGTCGCCCAGCTCGGGGGAGATGAGCATGGTCGTGGACGTGGCATCCCACCCGTCCACACCGTATTCACCGTACGCGGCGTGATGGGCCCACATCGGCGCCCCGAGCTCGCGCATCGTCACCGCGACCTGCTCGCCGGTCTGGATGGTCGTCTCCGGCAGCGTCACGATGTCGGCGCGCATCGCGACGGCGATCTGGGCGATCGTGTCTGCGGTGGTCGCCGACCCTGCGGTGTTCCAGGTGAGGACCCGGATGCTGGTCTCCGTCTTCTCCGGCATTGCGTCGTTGCCGAGCCCGCGCCCGGCCAGGATGCCTCCGTTGACGACGGCGGCGGCGCCGAGGACGAGGGCGAGGGTCAGCGCGAACACGCGCATCGGGCGGGCGAGGGCCAGCAGCAGGAAGACGAGGGCGAGGGCGCCGAAGACGACCGCGATGGGCCCGCGGAACGCGATCACCTGGGCGACGGGGAGCATGCGCTCCAGGTGGAAGAACTGCGGCCACGTGAGCACGGCGGCACCCACGATGCACACCGCAGCTCCGAGGAGACCCAGGATGCGACGCACGTCGGGAACTCTATGGCAGCAGTCTGGGAGGTGGGCGGATGCGACACCCCGTCGGGCGATACTCCCGCGCTACGCTCGAAGCGTGGAGCACGCGCGCAGGTTCGAAGGCCCGACCGACCTCCACCTTCACTCCATCCACTCCGACGGCACCGAGCCGCCCGCTCTCGTGGTGGCCGCCGCCCACCGGCACGGCTTGCGCACCGCGGCCCTGACCGACCACGACACGACCTCCGGATGGGCGGAGGCCGCGGACGCAGCGACCTCCCTCGGGATGACCTTCGTGCCGGGGATGGAGCTGTCGGCCCGGCATCAGTGGCGCAGCGTCCATCTGCTGGCCTATCTCATCGATCCCGACGACCCCGGCCTGCGTGCGATGACCGATCGCATCCGCTCCTCCCGCCTCGAGCGCGCCCAGGTGATGGCCGACCGCATCTCGCGCGACTACGACCTCGGCTGGGACGACATCCTGGCCCAGACGACCGACGGCGCCACGGTGGGACGGCCGCACATCGCCGACGCGCTGATCGCGCGGGGTGTCGTGCGAGACCGGGCGGAGGCGTTCCGGGGCATCCTCAGCCCGGGCGGGGAGTACTACGTCGCACTGTACGCGCCCGACCCGGTGACCGCCGTGCGACTGATCGCCGACGCCGGCGGCGTGCCCATCATGGCCCACCCCGCCGCGCGAGCGGGTCTCCTGCCCTCAGGGCTGCTGGACGAGATGCTCTCGGCGGGACTGGCCGGATTCGAGCTCGGTCACAGGGAGAACCTCCCTGCCCCCACGCGCACCCTGCGCCGGATCGCGGAAGAGCGCGACCTGATCGTCACGGGCTCCAGCGACTACCACGGGCTGGGAAAGCCCAACGAGCCGGGCGAGAACACGACCTCCGACGACATGGTGGAGCGCATCCTCGCCGCCGGCTCGGGGAGTGCTCCGGTCTTCCCGTAGCAGTCCCCGACGGCGGAGTGGGTCAGGCCGCGGGAGCGCCGTCGGCGCGTGAGCCGCCCCGGCGCCGACGACGCCGGCGAGGCGCCGAGTTGCCGTCGTGGTGCTCCTTGCCGCCGCCGTCGTGCGTGCCGCCGCCTCCGGGCGAACGGTCGGCGGAGGACTCGGCGGGCGCGCCTTCCTCCCCGGCGGTCCGGCGCCGCCGACGCCGACGCGGCGCGTCCGAGGAGCCCTCGGCGGGCTTGTCGGCGGGGCGGCGTTCGGTCGTCTTCTTCTCCGCCGACGCCTTGGGCGCGGTGACGAGGCGACCCTTGGTGCCCTCGGGGATGCCGAGGGCCGCGTAGAGGTGGGGGCTGGACGAGTACGTCTCCACCGGGTCGGGCTGGCCGAACTCGAGCGCGCGGTTGATGAGAGCCCACTTATGCAGGTCGTCCCAGTCGACGAAGGTCACCGCGATGCCGGTCTTGCCGGCACGGCCGGTGCGCCCCACGCGGTGCAGGTACGCCTTCTCGTCGTCGGGGATGGTGTGGTTGATGACGTGGGTGACGTCGTCGACGTCGATGCCGCGGGCGGCGACATCGGTGGCGATGAGCACATCGCGCTTGCCGGCCTTGAAGGCGGCCATGGAGCGCTCGCGCGACTCCTGGCTCATGTCGCCGTGCACGGCGGCGGCGTTGAAGCCGCGGTCGCCCAGCTCGTCGACGAGCTTCTGCGCGGCGCGCTTGGTGCGCGTGAAGATGACGGTCTTGCCGCGACCCTCGGCCTGCAGGATGCGGGCGATGATCTCGTCCTTGTCGAGCGAGTGCGCGCGGTAGACGAGGTGCTCGATGTTGGCCTGCGTCAGGCCCTCGTCGGGGTCGTTGGCGCGGATGTGGATGGGGTTGGACATGAACCGCCGCGCCAGCGCGACGATCGGCCCGGGCATGGTCGCGGAGAACAGCTGCGTGTGCCGGACGGTGGGGAGCTTGGTGAAGATCTTCTCGATGTCGGGGAGGAACCCGAGATCGAGCATCTTGTCGGCCTCGTCCAGCACGACCTCGGTCGCGTGCGAGAGGTCGAGGAGCCGCTGGTTGGACAGGTCGATGAGGCGCCCGGGGGTGCCGACGACGATCTGGGCGCCGGCCTTGAGCTGCTCGATCTGGCCCTCGTACGCCTTGCCGCCGTAGATCGCCACGACGCTGGTCGAGCGGTTCTGGGTGAGCATGTCCATGTCTTCGTACACCTGCACCGCGAGCTCGCGCGTGGGCACCACGATGAGCGCCTTCACGCCGTGCTCGGGATCCAGGCCCAGACGCTGGACGACGGGGATGCCGAAGCCGAAGGTCTTGCCGGTTCCGGTCTTGGCCTGACCGATGATGTCCTGGCCGGGCAGGCCCAGCGGAATGGTCTGCTCCTGGATGGGGAAGGCATCGATGATGCCCTTCGACGCGAGTGCGTCGACGATGTCCTGGTCCACGCCGAGCTCGGCGAAAGTCGTCACGATAGATGCCTGTCCGGCGGACGAGTGCCGCCTTGTGTCGAGGGGTCCACGCCCTTCCTCAGCCACAGGCGCGGGGCCCCGATCCGATGCCGGGGCACTTCCAGGATACCGGTCCCGCGGCTCCACCCCGGTCACGCCTAGGCTGTACCCCGTGTTCGAGTGGTTCCGTCGTCGTAACCGGCCCGAAGGGCGCCCCCTGACTCTGCGGTCCCGCGGCGATCTGGGGGATGCCACGCGCGTGGACTTCGAGGAGCTCGCGCCCGACGTCGACACCTACCTCGGCCAGGCGGCCTACCTGCAGCTGGGGTTCTTCGAGACGCTCAGCGAGCTGATCGCCTCCACGCCCGAACTGGCGCAGAAGGAATCGCTCTCCCGGGCCGCCGGCGCCGCGCTGCGCAAGCACGAGGAGCTCGTGGCCCTCATCCGGGAACGCGGCGACGACCCCACGGCGCTCATGCTCCCCTTCCGTGAGCAGCTGGACGCGTTCCGCCGTGCCACGCACGGCCTGCGCCCGCAGGAGACGATGCTCTCGGTGCACATCACCGCCGGAATGCTGGACGACTTCTACCTCGCGCTCTCGGCCAGCTACGGCGACACCGGACGCCGTGTCGCGCGCATCCTGCGCGCCGACGACGATCGTCAGGCGATCGTCGAGATCACGCAGCAGACGATCGCGAGCGACCAGGAGTGGGCGTCGCTGCTGGCGCTGTGGGGTCGCCGCCTGGTGGGCGACACGCTCCTGGTGGCGCGCTCGGCGCTGCGCACGCGCGCACTGGATGCGGCGGACGAGGCCAAGGTCGAACCGGTCTTCACCGACCTCATGCGCGGTCACGCGCGACGGATGGACGCGATGGGCCTGGCGGCCTGAGACCGGCGGGGGAGCGCGTCAGCGCAGGCGCAGCCGCTCGCGCTCGGCGGTGTCGCTGCGCACGCGTGCAGCCGACAGCACCGTGACCACGGGCACGGTCACGAGTGCCGGGACAGCCAGCGCCGCGACCCAGATGAGCGGATCCTCCGGACCCAGGCCCGCCCACGTCAGCCCTGTCCAGGCCACTGCGCCGGAGGCCGCCGCGATCAGCGGAGCCAGCGCGACACCGCGGGTGAGCCGCCGCGGCAGCGCGAAGTGCGCCGCCACGCCGATCACGGCAGCGACGAGGATGCCGAGGAGGATCTGCACGGGATCAGGCGACGAAGCCGACGCGGCGGGTGTCCTCCGTGCCGATCTCCACGAACGCGAGCCCGGCGGTGGGGACGAGGTAGGCGTTGCCCTTGCTGTCGGTGAAGGTCACGTGCGTCGCGGAGGCGTCCAGCGCGTCGGCGACGGCCTTCTTCACGACCTCCGGCGACTCGTTGGTCTCGAAGGTGAGTTCGCGGCCGGTGTTCGCGATTCCGATACGGATCTCCACGGGAACTGCCTTCCTGCCGGGGACGGTCCGGCACCACGAAAGACTCTACGACAGCCCTCCGGCCTCCCCGACCGGCGGCGCAACGCTCTGGGCGAACGATGTCGGAAACCGGAGGTAGCGTAGCGGCATGGTTCGGGGCGAGACGTTCGTTGCGGATGCCGCCCTGGACGAGTCGCAGCGCACGGTGACGGCACTGCCGGCGGACGCATCCGCCGTCGTGGCCGGCGCGCCGGGATCCGGCAAGACCGCGTCGCTGGTGGCGCGGGTGCGTGCCCTCGTGGCCGCAGGACTGGACCCGGACGACCTGCTCGTGCTCACCCCGACGCGTCCGAGCGCGACCGCCCTGCGCGATCCGCTGGGTCTTGCCGTGGGCCGCGCGACGGCCGGTCCGATGGCGCGCTCGGTGGCCTCCTTCGCCTACCACCTCGTCCGCGGGGCCGAGGTGCACGCCGGTGGCGAACCGCCGCAGCTGCTCACCGGCCGCGACGAGGACCAGATCATCCAGGACCTCCTCGCCGGCGATGCCGAGGACGAAGCCGCCGGACTGCGCCGCTGGCCCGACGACCTGGGGGCGGGCATCCGCGGGACGCGGGGCTTCCGCAGCGACGTGCGGGCTTTCCTGGCCGAGTGCACGACGCTCGGGATCCAGCCGGACGACCTCGACGCGCTCGCGGCGCGCTGCGACGTTCCGGCGTGGGCCGCACTGGCCTCCTTCGCCCGCGAGTACCACCGCGTCCGCTCCGACATGCGCGGCGCGTACCGCGATGCGGCGGGTCTCGTGCGCGAGGCCATCGGCATCGTGCGCACCGCCCCGGCCGCCGTCCTCGGCCGGTTCGCGGGGTTGCGCTGCATCCTCGTGGACGATGCCCAGGAGCTCACCGCCGGAGGCGTCGAACTTCTCGAGGCGTGCCGCGCCCGCGGGATCGGCGTCGTCGCGTGGGGAGACCCCGACGTGGGTTCGGGGGCCTTCCGCGGTGCCACACCGGAGAATTTCGCGCGCCTGGCGCACGTGCTCGGCAGGGTCGAGGTGCTCGGCACGGTGCACCGCGGCACCCGTGCGCAGGTCGACCTGGTCCGCTCGGTCACCGCGCGCATCGGCGCGGCCGGCGTGGTCGCGCACCGCCGGGCGCCCGAGGGGGCGGCCCCGGACGGCTCGGTGCGCACCTACCTGCTGCGCTCACCCGGCGAGGAGCTCGACGCCATCGCCCGGCTCCTGCGCGAGCGGCACGTCCTGGACGGCGTGCCGTGGCGGGAGTGCGCGGTCATCGCCCACGACTCCCGGCAGGTCTCCGCGCTGGAGACCGAGCTCGCCGCGCGCGAGGTGCCGGCGCGGGCGAGCGGCCCCGGCCGCCCCCTCGGCGCGCAGCGCCCCGTGCGGGACCTGCTCGCAGTGGTCGAACTGGCCGTGCAGGACCCGCAGGAGTGGACCGCGCCGGCCCTCACCGACGCGCTGCTGGGCGTGTGCGGCGGACTGGACCCCATCGAAGTGCGGCGGCTGCGGATGCTGCTGCGCTCGGCCGAGATCGCCGACGGCGGAGAGCGCACGGCGGGCGACCTGCTGGTCTCGGGCCTGCGGCATCCACTCGAACTCGAAGCGCTCGACACGCGCGAGGCGCGACGGGCCGCCCGCCTGGGGCTGACGCTTGCGGCCGTGCGCGCGCAGGCGGACGAGCACGCCACCGCCCACGAGCTGCTGTGGACCGTGTGGGAGCGCAGCGGACTGCAGCGGGCGTGGCGCGAAGCCGCCCGGGGAAACGGGCCCGTCGCCGATCAGGCCAACCGCGACCTGGATGCGGTCGTCGCACTCTTCCAGGCCGCGAAGCGCTTCGGCGAGCGTCAGCCGGGCGAACCGGCCGCCACGTTCGTTCGGGCCGTGCGCGACAGCGACGTCGCCGAAGACCGCCTCGACGACGTCGAGCGGGCCGACGCCGTGCACGTCCTCACTCCCGCAGCCGCCGCGGCGCGATCGTTCGACACCGTGATCGTGGCCGGGGTGCAGGACGGGATCTGGCCCAACACGCGCGTGCGCGGCGGGCTCCTGCAGACCTGGCGGCTCGCGGATGCGGTGCTGCGCCCCGATGCGCCCACGGCGGGCATCCTCGACCGCCGGCGACAGGCGATGCACGACGAGCTGCGCCTGTTCGCCCGCGCCGTCTCCCGCGCGAACAGGCGCCTCGTGGTCACGGCCGTGGACGACGACGACCAGGGTCCCAGCGTGTTCTTCGAGATGCTGCCGGCCCCTGAGCCGGCCGGCTCGCTGGCGGAGCATCCGCTGTCGCTGCGAGGCCTCGTCGCCCAGCACCGGCGCACGCTGACCTCAGCACGGTCCACCGCCGCACAGCGACGGGCGGCGGCGGGACAGCTCGCCGTGCTCGCCGGTGCGGAGGTCGCCGGAGCCGCCCCGGAGTCGTGGTACGGGATGCTGCCGCCCACCTCCACCGCGCCGCTGCGCGACCTCGACCGCGAGCCCGTGCGGGTGTCGCCCTCGCGGCTGCACGCGCTGGAGGAGTGTCAGCTCGACTGGGTCATCTCCGACCTGGGCGGAGACCGCCAGGGTATGACCGCCGGCATCGGGACGGTCCTGCACGCGGCGCTGGAGACCGCCGAGTCGCCGGACGAGGAGGCGCTGTGGGCGGCGGTGGAGGCGCGCTGGGGCGAACTGGAGTTCGAAGCGGCGTGGCGCGAGCGTGCCGAGCGCACGCGGGCGCGCGACCTCGTCCGCCGCCTCGCGCTGTACCTCGCGCGGTTCGCCGCCGACGGCGGCCGCCTCCTCGGCGCCGAGCGGCACTTCGAAGTGCCCATCCCGCTGGAAGACGCCGGCGCGCACGGCGCCGTGCTCAGCGGCGACATCGACCGCGTGGAGCTCGCCCCCGACGGTTCGGTGGTGATCGTCGATCTGAAGACCGGCAAGAGCGAGCCGCAGACCGACGCGAAGGTGGCCGAGAACCCCCAGCTCGCGGCGTACCAGCTCGCCCATGCGGCCGGGGCGATCGACGCCGTCGCCGGCATGCCGTCGGGCGGGGCCAAGCTGCTGGTGCTGCGGCCCACTGCCGCGACGGCGGACTACGTCACGCCCCGCCAGCCCCCCTTCGACGACGATCAGCGGGCCGCGTTCGTCGCGCGCGTGGCCGATGCCGTCGACGTCATGCGCGGCACGAGCTTCGCGGCCGCGTACGAGGAGCACTGCCGCGACGAGTACGCGTACGGGGTGTGCCGCATCCACACGATCGCAGCGGTGAGCGCGTCGTGAGCGGCGTGATCCCGGCCGCGACGATCGCGGCCGCCCTGGGGCAGTTCGCGCCCACGCCCGAGCAGGCCGCCGTCATCGAGGCGCCGCTGGAGCCGGCCCTCGTGGTCGCCGGCGCCGGCAGCGGGAAGACCGAGACGATGGCCGGACGCGTCGTGTGGCTCGTGGCCAACGGACTGGTCCGCCGCGACGAGGTGCTCGGACTGACCTTCACCCGCAAGGCCGCCGGCGAGCTCGCCGAGCGCATCGGCCGGCGCCTGCACCGCTTGAGCGAGTACGAGCGTCGGGGCCTGCTCCCGCTCCTGCCCGAACTGCACCGCGCGGGAGAGCTGGCGCCGCTGGCGGACCTCGGCGAGGGCGCGCGCGCCGACGCGGAGCGCGCCGCGATCCTCGACGGCCTCGCCCAGCGCGCGGGGGCCCGGCCTGCCGAGGGGGACGGCGACGAGCTGCTGCACCGTCCCACGGTGGCGACCTACAACAGCTTCGCCGACGCACTGGTGCGCGAGCACGGCCTGCGCATCGGCCGCGACGCCGAAGCGGCGATCCTGTCCGAATCCGCCGCGTGGCTGCTGATGCGCCGCGTCGTGTTCGCCTCCGACGATCCCCGCCTCGAGCAGCGTCCGGAGGCGCCGCGCACGATCATCGACGCGGCCCTGCGGATCGCCCGCGACGGCGTGGACAACCTCGTCGACCTCGCCGCGCTCGCCGCCTTCCCCGCCCGGTTCGCCTCCGTGCTGCAGCTTCCCTCCGCCCGCAAGGGCACGGGGGTGCTCAAGCCCGTCGAGACCGCCGTCGGCCGTGTCGACGCGCTGGGGATGCTCGCCGAACTGGCGCGGGAGTACGCGCGCGAGAAGGAGCGGCTCGGGGTCATGGACTTCGCCGACCAGGTCGCGGGGGCCCTGCAGATCGTGCGCGGTCATCCCGCCGTCGTCGACGAGGTGCGCGCCCGCTTCCGCGTCGTGCTGCTGGACGAGTACCAGGACACCTCGGTCGTGCAGACCGACCTCCTCTCCGCGCTGTTCGCCGGCACCGGCGTCATGGCGGTGGGCGACCCGCACCAGGCCATCTACGCGTGGCGCGGGGCGAGCGCGGGCAACCTGGCCGGCTTCCCCGCGGCCTTCGGCGGCGACTGCCTGCGCTTCTCGCTGCTGACCAGCTGGCGCAACAGCTCGCGCGTGCTGACAGCGGCCAACGCGGTGCTCCAGCCGCTCGCGCGCGGCGCCGCGGTCGACGTCGAAGAGCTCCGCTCCCGCCCGGGAGCCCCCGCCGGGCAGATCACGGCGGTATTCGAGCGGGACCTCGACGCGGAAGCCGACCGCGTCGCGGAGTGGTTCGTCGGCGTCCGCGCCGCGCGCGCGGCGGAGGGCTCGCCCACGACGGGAGCCGTGCTGTTCCGCAGCAAGAAGCACATGGTGCGCTTCGGCGACGCACTCGGGCGTCGCGGCATCCCACACCGCATCCTGGGGCTGGGCGGGCTGCTCACCACGCCCGAGGTCGTCGACGTGGTGGCCGCGCTGCGGGTGCTGAGCGACCCCGACGCGGGGTCGTCGCTCCTTCGGCTGCTGTCGGGTCCGCGGTGGGCGATCGGCCTGGCCGACCTGCGCCGCCTCGCGCTGCTGGCCCGCCGCCTGGCCACCTCCGATGCCGCGCTGCAGCCGCTGGATGCCGTCGTGACCGAACGGCTGCGCTCGATCCCCGGTGCCGACCGGGCCTCGCTCGTCGACGCACTCGACTTCGTCGCGCGCCAGCGGGACGACCACGGGTGGCTGGCGGAGTTCACCCCTGCCGCGCGGGCCCGCCTGCGGGAGGCCGGCGCGGTGCTCGCGGGCCTCCGGCGCGCGATCGGCGCCCCGATCCCCGAACTCGTGCGCCTCATCGAGCTCGAGCTGCGCCTGGACGTCGAACTCGCCGCCAACGAGACGCGGGGGCCGGCCCGCATCGCCTCCGCGCAGCTGCGGGCGTTCGTGGACGAGATCTCCGGTTTCCTCGCCGCCGACGAGTCCGGTTCGGTGCCCAACCTGCTGGCGTGGCTGGATCATGCCGAGAAGCTGGACGAGTTCGCCCCGCGCACCGAGCCCCCCGAGGACGACGTGGTCCAGCTGCTCACGATCCACGGCTCGAAGGGGCTGGAGTGGGACGCCGTCGCGGTGGTGCGGTTGGTCACCGACGAACTCCCCTCGCTGCCGCGCGACACCGCCGGATGGCTCGGCTTCGGCGTGCTGCCCACCGCCTTCCGCGGAGACGCGCCGTGGCTGCCCGAACTGGCGTGGCGCTCGGCCGCGACCCAGCAGGAGCTCAAAGCGGCGATCGACGACTACGTGGCGGCCAACCGCAGACGGCAGCTCAACGAGGACCGGCGCCTGGCATACGTCGCCATCACGCGCGCCCGCGATTCCCTGCTGCTCTCCGGCTCCAGCTGGGCGGGCACCAAGCGGCCGCGCACGCGCAGCCCCTTCCTCACCGAGGTGGTGGAGGCCCTGGGGATCGAGCTGCCCGAGGATGACCCCGGCGACAACCCGTACGGCGACGAGCGGCGGCTGCTGCACTGGCCGATGGACCCGCTCGGGGTGCGCCGGCCCGCGGTGGCCGCGGCCGCGGCGGAGGTGGAACGTGCCCGCAGGGAGCCCCTCCCCGAGCCGGATGAGGAGGCCGGGCTGCTGCTGGCCGAGCGCGCGGAGCGGATGCGACCGCTGCAGCGCACCGCGCCGGTGCGCATCCCGGCATCCCGCTACAAGGACTACGTCGCCGACTACGCCGGCGCTGTGGAGGCGCTGGATCGGCCCATGCCCGAGCGGCCCTATCGCCAGACGCGCCTGGGCACGCTGTTCCACGCGTGGGTCGAGCGCCGCTCAGGCCTCGTGGGTGCGGGCGGCGGCCTCGACGACGCTCTGTGGGACGACGGGCTGTGGGATGACGACGTCTCCGACGCGCTCCCCGCCGACGCGGCCGACCTGGCCGTCCTGCAGGAGAACTTCGAGCGGTCGGAGTGGGCGCCGCTGCGACCTCTGGAGGTCGAGACCGAGATCGACTACGTCGCGACCGACCTGGACGGCCGTCCGCACATCGTGATCTGCAAGCTCGACGCGGTGTACCGCCGCGGCGAGCGGATCGAGATCGTGGACTGGAAGACGGGGCGTCCGCCCGTCACCGACGCGGAGCGACGCGAGCGGATGCTGCAGCTGGAGCTGTACCGCGAGGCGTACGCGCAGCGGCACGGGGTGCCTCGGGAGCGGATCGACGTGGCGCTGTTCTACGTCGCCGACGGCCTCATCCTCCGGAACTGAGACGCGTCGAGCCGTCGCGTCCCCACCACCGCAGCGCCGCGCGCGATGCGCGGGCCGCTTCCTCCTCGAGCGGGCCGTCCTGGTCGGATGCGTCGGGCCCCGCGGGGGATCCGGTGTCGGCGGGGACCGGCGAGCCGTCGTCTGAGCGGTGCGCCCACCCGGTGATGTCGATCGGAGCCGTCGCGGTCTCCTCCGGGTGGCGCAGACCGTCGAGACCGAAGTCGGGGGAGTCGGCGGAGTCGGGCGGGCTGTCGGTGCGGTCGCGTTCGGTGGCGATGAACAGCGAGAGCATCTCGGGGTCGTACGTGTCCGTCTGCATCGAGGTGTCCGCCGCGACGGTGCCCGGCTCCGGCATGCGCTCCACGAACGCCATCGCGCTCTCCAGATCGACCGGCGCATCCGGCACGATCCGATCCCCGCGCACGCCGTCGGCGAGTGCATCCAGGAGGGCGACGGCGTCGTCGACGACCGTGTCGTCGCCGGTGTCGACGCCGTGCACGAGCCACCGGGCGAACTCCAGCTCGGCGTACAGGCGGGCGCGTTCGCGCAGCAGCGCGTCGGGCGCACGGGCGGCGTCGGCGGTGTAGCCGGACAGCACGGCGTCTGCCGCTTCCGGTGCCGAGGCGAGCCACCGCAGGTCGGTGGCGGGATCTCCCACGCTCAGGCCGGCCCACTCCAGTGCGCCCACGACGCGGACGTCATCGCCGTCGTCGGCGAGCAGGAAGGTGGACGACGTCGCGCCGCCGAGGACGACGGCCGACTCGAAACGCCACAGCTCGTCGGATTCGACCGCCCGGCGCCAGCGCTCGGCGAGCACGTCGGGTGCCCGTCGCGTCCCCTCCACGCGGTCGAGGAGTCGCACCACGTCGTCGCGCACCTGCTCGGGAGTGCGCACCGGCAGGCCATCGGTCCGCACGATCGAGGGCGGCAGCGCGTGCACGGCGGCGAGGGCGGCGCCCACGGCCGTGGCGATGCCGCGCCCCTTCGGCAAGTGCGCGGGGTCGACCCGGTAGCCGGGAAGGAAGTCCACCACCAGGACGCGGGCGGCACCCGAACCGCATTCGCCGAGGACCTCCGGCGCGCGGAAGGGCAGCAGAGCGCGCACGCCGGGGGTGAGGGCGACGAGCGCGCGGGACTCTGCCGCCAGGTCGGCCGCGGAATCCTCGCCGGCAGGCATGCGGACGACCGCGTCGCGCCCGTCCTCCAAGCGCACGAAGGCGGCGTCGAAACGACCCGCCGCGTGCTCCGTGAGGGGACCGGCTCCCACCACGGCGATGCGCGGCAGGGCCGCCGTCGCCGACGCGGCTAGAGTGAGTGGTGAGCGTGCCATGCGCCCAGGGTAGGCCGGGCCCGCCGCCCCGACCCCGCGCCACGCCTGTGAGAGAGGTACTCGATGACGGTTCCCGTCACGTCTTCTCCGCGTTTCGGCCCGGTCGACAGATCGCCCACCGAACGCATGACCGACGACCTGATCGCCCTCGCGCAGCGCGATCCGCGCACGAGAGTGCTCGTCGTGCGCGGCGACGCCGCCCCGCTCGCCCCCGACGGCGGCCTGACCGCGGTCGCGGTCGCGGACGTGCCGCAAGACGCCGTGTGGGCGTTCCTGGGCCGCCGGCCCGACGGCGCCGCGGTCCTGGCGGCCGCCTTCCCACCCGACCGCGATGACCCCGTCGATGCTCCCGGCGGATGGGGGGCGCTGCGGTCGATCGGCGGCGACCTCCCCGCCGACGACACGGCGGTGCTCATGCCCGCCATCGCGCTCGGACGGTGGCTCGTGGATGCCCCGTTCTGCCCGGCGTGCGGCACGCGCACCGAGCTCCAGCACGCCGGGTGGGCGCGGCGCTGCCCGCACTGCGGGCGCGAGCACTTCCCCCGCACCGACCCGGCCGTCATCGTCGCCGTCACGCGCGCGGACGACCCCGATCTGCTGCTGCTCGGCTCCAACGCGCTGTGGGGCGCCGACCGTTACTCGTGCTTCGCCGGCTTCGCCGAGGCAGGGGAGTCGCTCGAGGACGCCGTCGTGCGCGAGGTGCGCGAGGAGGCCGGCGTCACCGTCGGCGCGCTCCGGTACCGCGGCTCTCAGGGCTGGCCCTACCCGCGCTCGCTGATGCTCGGGTTCACGGCGGTGGCCACCGCGCCCGAGATCGCCCGGGCCGACGGTGAGGAGATCGTCGCGGTGCGGTGGTTCACGCGGTCCGAGATCGGTGACGCGCTGGCCGGGCGCGGCGCCCTCCAGCTGCCGGGCCCGGCCTCCATCGCCTCCCGCCTGATCCGTGAATGGCACGACGGCACACCGTGAGCGCACTGGACAACCTCGACGAACACCAGCGGGCCGCCGCATCCGCCCTCCGCGGCCCGGTGTGCGTGCTCGCCGGCGCCGGTACCGGCAAGACGCGCGTCATCACGCACCGCGTCGCGCACGGCGTGGACACCGGGGCGTACTCGCCCGGTCGCGTGATGGCGGTGACGTTCACCGCGAAGGCCGCGGGCGAGATGCGCGGGCGGCTGCGGGCGCTGGGGATCGACGGCGTCGCGGCCCGGACGTTCCACGCCGCGGCCCTGGCGCAGCTGAACTACTTCTGGCCCTCTCTCACCGGCGACGGGGCGCCGAACCTCGTCAGCAACAAGGTCAAGCTCCTCGCCCACGCGGCAGACGGCATCGGGCTGGCGCCGGACACCCCGACCCTTCGGGATGTGGCCAGCGCCATCGAATGGCGCAAGATCACGATGCGCAGCGTCGACGCCTTCGTGGCGGCACGCCCCACCCCGATCGGCCGTCTCGACGTGCAGCAGGTGGCCGATCTGCAGCGCGCGTACGAGAAGCTCAAGGACGAGCGCCGCCAGATGGACTTCGAAGACGTCCTGCTCACGTGCGCGGGGATGCTGGAAGCCGAACCGCGCGTCACGCAGGAGGTGCGCGAGCAGTACCGCCACTTCACCGTCGACGAGTTCCAGGACGTCTCGCCGCTGCAGTACCGCCTCCTGCAGCTGTGGCTGGGGGATCGGCGCGACCTGTGCGTCGTGGGGGACGCGAGTCAGACGATCTACTCGTTCGCCGGCGCCGACGCCCGCTACCTGCTGGATTTCCCGCGCACCCACGAAGACGCCCAGCTGTTCCGGCTGGAGACGAACTACCGATCTGCCGCGCCGGTGCTGGAGGTGGCCAACGCCCTCATGCGGGGCCGCCCGGGCGCCCTGGAACTCGTCCCCGCCCGCCCCGGCGGAGCTGCGCCGACGCCGGTGGTCCGCGCGTTCGACGACGACGAGGCGGAGGCCGCGGCGGTGGCACGTTCGATCGCCGACGCCATCGCCGGCGGCGTGGAGCCCTCCGCGATCGCGGTGCTGTACCGCTCGCATGCGCAGTCCGCGCCGCTCCTGGCCGCGCTGGCTGCTGCCGGCGTCGCCACGACGGTGCTCGGCGGCCGGCGCTTCTTCGATCAGCCCGAGGTCCGCCAGGCGGTCCTCGCCCTGCGGGCCGCCTCGGTCGCACCCATCGAGACCGACTTCGTCACCACGGTGCGTGACATCCTGCGCTCGCTGGGGCTCACGGACGAGCCGCCGCCGGCCGGCGGCGCGCTCCGGGAGTCGTGGGAAGCGCGCGCCGCGCTCCTGCGGCTCGCGGAGAACGCCGAGCCGGGAACCAGCCTGCGCGCCTTCACGGACGGCCTGGTCGCGCGCGCGAAGGACCAGCACGAGCCGACCACGCGCACCGTCACCCTCGCCACGCTGCACGCGGCGAAGGGCCTGGAGTGGGACCACGTGCATCTGGTCGGCCTGAGCGAGGGGCTGCTGCCGATCTCCTACGCCACGAGCTTCGAGGACATCGACGAAGAGCGGCGCCTGGCCTACGTCGGCATCACGCGGGCCGGGCGAACCCTGTCGGTGAGCTGGTCGCGCGGACGCGGGCGGTCGGCGCGGAATCCGTCGCGGTTCCTGCAGGAAATCGGCACGCGCAGTCTTCGTGCGGGGGATGCACCCGCCACACGCGGTTCGGTGCGTCCGCGCGCAGACGCACGGACCGCGCGGGAGTGGTCGTCGGGGCGGTGATCAGCTGCGCCGCCGCGCGCGCCGCCTCCACCGCGAGATCGGCATCGACGATGCACGGGCGCCCCACCAGCTGACTGGCCACGACCGGCCATGCCGGGTCGGCGTCGCGGGCGTGCGCCGCGTCGCACGCCAGACACGCCGTCACGCCGGGCTCGACGACAGGGCCCACGGTGGCGCCGGCGCCGTCGAACACCAGCGGAGCATGGCGGGCGTCGGCGGAGACGAGGGCGGCCGCCCGCCGCGGTTCGACCAGGTGTGCCGCCAGCAGGACGGCCGTCCACCCCGCAGGGACGACGGTGGCGGCGAACGGCGACCAGTGGGCTTCCCGTACGTGCGCACCTCTGCGGGTGAGGGCGTCGGCCACCGTCGCCCGCAGCCCCGGGTCGAGGTCGTCCGTGGTCTGCAGCACGATGCGCGCCTCAGGCGCGGTGCGCTCGAGCACCGGCTGGAGCTCCGCGAAGAACGCCTCCGCCTCGGCGCGGCCGATCCGACGCGTCTTCAGCAGCCCCGGGAGGGCGGATTCGGGGACGCCGCGGGCCAGGTCCGCCAGCAGGACCTCCTCCCACGGCTGCGGCTCCTCCAGCCGTGCGACGTCGTCGACACCGAACTGCAGGGTGGTGGCATCGCGCCACAAGGGGGGATGAGCGGGGTTCAAGCGCAGCATCCCCCGATTGTGCTCGTCGCACCCCGCGCTCTCGTCGGGCTGTCCACACCCGCCCGCGGCCGGCGGGCGGGTGCACGCCTGGGGAGGAGAGATCAGACGGGGCGGGGCCCCTCCGCATCCGGCTCGCCGGGGTCGGTGTCACCGGAGCCGGCGTCGCCGGCGTCGGGAGCGGCGGTGTCCTCCGACGTGCCCCCCTGCGCCTCCTCGGCCAGCAGCTGGGCGAGGGCGTCGTCGAGTTCGTCGTGCTGCGGCGCTTCGCCCCGCGCCTGCGCCGACACGCGGGCGACCAGTGCGGCCGGGTCGTCGATGTCGTCGGCGCTGGGCATGAGGTCGGGGTAGTCCCACAGGGCGTCCCGCGCGGCTGAGCCCACGGCGTCGGTCACGGCCTGCCACATCGCCGCCGCCTCCCGCATGCGCCGGGGGCGCAGCTCCAGGCCCACGAGCGATCCGAGCGCCTGCTCGGCCGGCCCGCCCACGGCGCGGCGGCGGCGCACGGCCTCCGCGATCCGGTCGGCGGAGGGAAGTCGTGTCGTGGCCTCGGCCGTGACGACATCCACCCAGCCCTCGATGGTCGCCAGGAGGTTCTCCAGCCGGGTCAGGGCGGCCGTCTGCTCCTCCGAGCGCGCCGGCAGCAGCGCGCCGCTCTCCAGCGCGCGACGCAGCTCCTCCGGCTCGGAGGGGTCGAACCGGCCGGCCAGGTCCTCCAAGGCGTCGGTGTCGACGTGGATGCCGGCGGCGAAATCACGCACCTGCGAGATGACGTGCAGTCGCAGCCACCGCGCGTGGCGGAACAGGCGGGCATGGGCGAGCTCGCGCGTCGCGAGGTACAGGGCCAGCTGATCGTCGGGGATCTCCAGATCCCGTCCGAAATCGGCGAAGTTCTGCGGCAGGATCGCCGCGTCGCCGTCGGGCATGACGGGGATGCCGACATCGCCGCCGCTGACCACCTCGGTGGAGAGGCGGCCCACGACGTGGCCGAGCTGGGTCGCGAAGAGCGATCCGCCCACCGTGCGCATGAGGCGTCCGGCGCCGGCGATGAGCTCCTGCATGTCGTCGGGCGCCTGCGAGCTCAGCGCGCTGGTCAGCGCGTCGGCGATGCTGGTGGCCACCGGCTCGGCGAGCTCCTGCCACACCGGCAGGGTCGCCTCCACCCATGCGCCGCGCGTGAGAACCCGCGGCGGGGCGGGCAGCTCCGAGATCGTCGTGGCCTCGCTCAGCCACAGGGCGGCGAGGGCGAATGCGGCATCGAGGTCGGTGCGCTGGCCCGACGTGATGGCCAGGCTGCTCTGATTGGCGATGTGCAGGGCCTGCCGCTTGGCCAGGTCCCACGAGATGCCCTCGTCGCCGGAGGCGAAGGCGCCCTGCAGGTGGCGCATCATCGTCTGCATCGTCGCGGGGTCGATGGGCATGCCCGACAGGCGCGACAGCTGCTCCGGGTCGATCCCGCCGCCCTCTCCGGCCAGAAGCTTGCGCAGGAGCTCCTGGAACTCCTCCTCGGGACTGCGGTCGTCGTCCGCCACTTCAGCCGCCTTTCAGCCGGGTCTACTCCTGGCGATCTACGCTAGTCGCACGCATCACTCGCACTCCCCGGCTGCCCCCGCGCTTCCTTACGCCGGTCGCGAACGACCAGGCGAAGAAAGGTTCCCCGTGGCGCTGTTCGACCAGGACACCACGATCGTGCCGCGCACGCGACCCCGGTTCAGCCGAGGAACCGTCGCCGGGCTGTGGGCACTGGTCATCGCCCTCGTCGTACTCCTGGTGATCACGTTCCTGCCCACCGCCTACGTCATCCAGCAGCCCGGCCCCGTGTACAACACCCTCGGCACGGTGAAGACCGCCGACGGCGAAGAGGTGCCGCTGATCTCCGTCGAGGACGCCGAGACCTACCCGCCCGAGGGGGCGCTGGACCTGCTGACGGTCCAGGTGGTCGGGAATCCCGAGCGCCGCCCGTCGTGGTTCGAGCTCGCCGTGGCGTGGTTCGACCCGTCCCGTGCGGTGCTCCCCCTGGAGGCGGTCTTCCCGCCGGGGCAGACCACCGAGCAGCGCAACGAGCAGAACGCCGCCCTCATGGTGGACTCGCAGCAGGAGGCCGCCGCCGCAGCACTGTCCGAGCTGGGGTACGAGGTGACCTCTCGCATCGCGGTCCACTCGCTCACCGACGACTCCGCCGCCGAGGGTCTCCTGGAGGCGGGGGATGTCATCCTCACCGTCGACGAGGCCCCCGCCGCCGATGCCCAGCAGGTGCGCGACGCCGTCGTGGCCGGCGAGGGAGACGCCGTCACGCTCGTGGTCGAGCGGGACGGGCAGCGCAGGGAGGTCACGGTCACCCCCCGCGAGGTCGAGTCCGAGGGTGAGACGACGTGGCTCATCGGCGTGCAGCTGATGGCGGAGTTCGACCTTCCCGTCGACGTCACCATCCAGCTCGACGATGTCGGAGGACCCAGCGCCGGGATGATGTTCGCGCTGGGGATCATGGACGTGCTGACTCCGGGCGACCTCACCGGTGGCGAGCGCATCGCCGGCACCGGGACCATCGACGCCGCCGGCGAGGTCGGACGGATCGGTGGCATCCGGCAGAAGCTGTACGGCGCGCGCGACGCGGGCGCGGAGTACTTCCTCGCGCCGGAGGGCAACTGCGACGAGGTGGTCGGTCACATCCCGTCGGGCGTGGAGGTGTTCGCCGTCGCCGATCTGGATGATGCCCTCGACGTGCTGGAAGCCATCCGCACCGACGCCGATCTCAGCGCGCTGCCCAGCTGCAGCCGCTGAGACCCGCGACCCCCTTCGCGCACGTGGTCGGGGGCCGCCGTGACGCACGGCGAACCCGCAGGGCCAGCCGCCTAGGATGGAGGGGTGACCACGACCTCGACACCGAAGCCGGCCACTCCCAACCGATCCCGCCGCATCATCGCGATCAGCCTCGCGATCATCGCGGCACTCGTGGTGGGTTTCTTCGTCTTCGCGAGCCTGTACGCCGACTGGCTGTGGTTCGCGCAGCTCGGGTTCAGCGGGGTGCTGACCACGCAGTGGATCGCCCGCGTGGTGATGTTCGTCGTCGGCTTCCTCGCCATGGCCGTGCCGGTGTGGGGCGCCATCCAGCTCGCGTACCGTCTGCGCCCGGTGTACGCGCGTCTGAGCTCGCAGCTGGACCGCTACCAGGAGGTCGTCGAGCCGCTGCGGCGCCTGGCGATGTGGGGCATCCCCATCTTCTTCGGCTTCTTCGCCGGATTCGCCGCATCCGCGCAGTGGGAGACCACGTGGCTGTGGTTCAACGGCGTGGCCACCGACGTCGTGGACCCGCAGTTCGGCATGGACACCGGGTTCTACCTGTTCGCCCTGCCCTTCTACGGCGCGGCGCTGGGATTCGCCTCCGCCGTGGTGCTCGTCTGCCTCCTGGTCACCGCACTCGTGTCGTACCTGTACGGGTCGGTGCGCGTGGGGCAGCGGGAGCTGCGGATCTCCAAGTCCGCCCGCATCCAGCTCGCCGTCCTCGCGGGCCTCTACGTGCTCCTGCAGGGCGCGAGCCTGTACCTCGACCGGTATCGCACGCTCGTCGAGGCCGGCGACCGCATCACCGGCCCCGGCTACACCGGCGTGAACGCCACCATCCCCGGGCAGACGATCCTCGCGATCATCGCGGTGCTCGTGGCGGTGCTCTTCTTCGTCACCGCCATCATCGGCCGCTGGCGCTACCCGCTCATCGCGACGGCCCTGCTGGTCGTCTCGGCCATCGTGCTGGGGGCCGGCTACCCGTGGGTGGTCAACACCTTCCAGGTGCGGCCGAACCAGCTGGCGCTGGAGAGCGAGTTCTATCAGCGCAACATCGACATGACCAAGCAGGCCTACGGCATCAACGAGCTGGAGAAGCAGAACTTCACCGCTGAGACGACCGCCGAGGCCGGGCAGCTCCGCGAGGATGCCGCCACGACGACGCAGATCCGCATCATGGACCCCGCGATCATCGGCCCCACCGTGCGCCAGCTCGAGCAGTACCGCGCCTACTACCAGTTCCCCGACGTCCTGGACGTCGACCGCTACGAGATCGACGGTCAGTCGCAGGACACCATCGTCGCGGTGCGCGAGCTCAACATGGAGCAGCTCTCCGACGCCGCCTCGTGGCAGAACACCACGCTCGTGTACACCCACGGCTACGGCCTGGTGGCCGCGGCCGGCAACGAGCGCACGACCGACGGCGACCCTGTGTTCCTCGAGCAGGCGATCCCCGCCAGCGGCTTCCTGACCGAGCGCGGCGACTTCCAGCCGCGCGTGTACTTCGGCGAGTACTCGCCCGAGTACTCGATCGTCGGGGCACCCGAGGGCACCGACCCCATCGAGCTGGACTACCCGATCGGCAGCGACGGCGACAGCGACACCCGCACGACGTTCGAGGGCGAGGGCGGTCCGAGCATCGGCAGCGTCTTCAACCGCCTCATCTACGCGCTGAAGTTCCAGTCCGAGCAGATCCTCTTCTCCGACTACGTCAACGAGGACTCCCAGATCCTGTACGACCGCGACCCGCGCGAGCGCGTGGCGAAGGTGGCGCCGTACCTCACGCTGGACAGCGACCCGTACCCGACGGTCGTGGACGGCCGGATCAAGTGGGTCATCGACGGCTACACCACGAGCGCGAACTACCCGTACTCCTCGGGGGTGAGCCTGTCGCAGGCCATCGCCGATTCGAACAACGTGGCGCCGCGCTACGCGCTGGATGAGATCAACTACATCCGCAACTCCGTCAAGGCCACCGTCGACGCGTACGACGGCAGTGTGACCCTGTACGCGTGGGACGACGAGGATCCGGTGCTGCAGTCGTGGCAGAACGTGTACCCGACGACGCTGAAGCCGTACAGCGAGATGTCGGCCGACCTCATGGCCCACGTGCGCTACCCGACCGACCTGTTCAAGGTGCAGCGGGCCATGCTCGGGGTGTACCACGTCGACGACGCGCGGTCGTTCTACCAGCGCGACAACGCGTGGGCGACGCCGGATGACCCGCAGGATGGCGACCGCCTCCAGCCGCCGTACTACCTGACGATGCAGATGCCCGGTCAGGAGGAGCCGTCGTACTCCATGTTCACGACGTTCATCCCGTCCTCCCAGGGGGCGAGCCGCAACGTGCTCACGGGCTACCTCGCCGTGGATTCCAGCGCCGGCTCCGAGGAGGGCGTCAAGGGCGAGGGATACGGGAAGCTGCGGATGCTCGTCATCGACTCCGCCACGACCGTCCCCGGACCCGGACAGGTGCAGAACACCTTCGACTCCGACACGGCGGTGTCCTCGCAGATCAACATCCTGCAGCAGGGTCAGTCCGAGGTGCTCAACGGGAACCTGCTGACCCTCCCGGTCGGCGGCGGGCTGCTGTATGTCCAGCCGGTGTTCGTGCAGTCCTCCGGTGGCACGCAGCTGCCGCAGCTGCGGCGCGTGCTGGTGGCCTTCGGCGACCAGATCGCGTTCGAGGAGACGCTCAGCGAAGCGCTCGACGTCCTCTTCGGCGGCGACTCCGGTGCCGACACCGGCGACGGCGAGGTCATCCCGACCGAGCCCGACCAGGCCCCGACCGAACCCGGTGAGGAGACCGGCGAGGAGCCGGAGACCCCCACGGTCCCGGTCGACGAGTACCAGGCCGCTCTCGAAGAGGCCCGCACGGCGCTCACCGAACGCCAGGCCGCACTGCAGGCCGGCGACTTCGCCGCCTTCGGCGAGGCCGACGCCCGCCTGACCGCCGCCGTCGAGCGTCTGCTCGCGCTCGAGGAGTCGCAGGGCGAGGAGTGAGGTCCGGCTGCGGCGGGTTCTGATCCGTCAGAACCTGCAGCAGCCCGATCAGGCCACGGCCGGCGTGGCTCAGGCGGTGGGACGGATCATCGACCACCAGATGAGCAGCAGGGTGGCTCCGAATCCGGCCAGCTGATTCACCCACAGGAAGCGGCGCCATCCGGTGGTCGCCCGCTCGGCGGTGTCGTCCGTCACCGTGCGGTAGGGCCACACGACGATGAGGTAGGGCAGCACGAGGAGTGCCGCCAGCGGCCCGGGCCATGTCGTCGGCAGCATCGTCAGACCCGCCAGCGCGTAGCACGCCAGCGCGAACCACACCGTCCACCGGGCTCCCCGTGCCGTGGCGATCGACGAGATGCCCGCGGCGCGGTCGGCGGCCACGTCCTGCACGGCCCCGAACGCGTGGGAGGCCACGCCCCACAGGGCGAACGCCACGATGATGGCCGCCAGCTGCCACGTCCACGTCGCCCCCGCCAGCACGAGGCCGTATACGGCGGGGGAGAAGAAGTGGATGCTGCTGGTGACGGAGTCTGCGAAGGGCCGCTCCTTCAGCCGCAGCGGTGGCGCGGAGTAGAACACGACGAAGAACAGACTCGCCGCCAGGACGAGCCAGGACAGCGGGTCTCCCAGCGCGACGAGGACTCCGAGGAAGGGCAGGCACGACACCGCCGCCGCCCACAGCGTGATCCGATGCATCCGGCGATCCAGCACCGCGCCGTGCGTGCCCCCCTTGCGGGGATTGCGCAGGTCGGACTCGTAGTCGAACACGTCGTTGATGCCGTACATCGCGAGGTTGTAGGGCACGAGGAAGAAGATCGTCCCCACGATCAGCGCCGCGTCGATGCGCTGGGTGGTCAACAGGTATGCAGCCGCGAAGGGGTAGGCGGTGTTGATCCAGCTCACCGGGCGGGAGGAGATCAGCAGCTCCCGGCTCACGCGGGCGGCCGACAGGGACCCCGCGCTCATGTCGCCGGTTCCGTCCGGCGCAGCAGCGCGAACACCGCCGGCACGCCGAACGCGGCGCACAGCGGATAGGCGAAGTCCTCCACCGGAGCGAGGCCGATGCGCAGCCCCGACAGGTGCTCGGGCGGATAGGTGAACAGATCCAGCGCGATCATGACGTTGTCGAACACCGCCGTCAGCGCCAGGAGCACCACCGCGGCCACGCCCGAGGCCGCCATGCGCGCCGCGAAGCGCGGACGCCGCGCCGACAGCGCCGTGACCACGGCGGTGACGAGAACGAACGGGAGGACCAGGAGGGGATAGGTCACGGCGGCACCTCCCGGCGGCTCAGTATCCGCTCGCCACCGGCCCACGCGACCAGGGCGAGATAGCAGAGGAACGCGAGGAAGACCGGCTCCTCCAGCGGCAGATGCGGCGCGAGGTCGACTCCCAGCAGCAGATCGCTGCCACCCTTGACGAACACTCCGGTGAGGATGCCGGCGGCATCCCACACGAGGAAGAAGAGCGTGCCGATGCCCACGGCAGCCAGAGTAGCCGCGGGTGCGCGGGGTCCGATCAGGCGCAGCCGCACGTCGAGGACGAGGATGCCGGCGGCGGACAGCACGATGGCGAGGAGATACGCTCCCGGCACGTCACACCGCCGCGCGCGCGGGCTCGGCGACCGGCCCCGGTGAGGCGTCGCCGCGGAGCCGCTTCAGGACGAGCTCGGCGGAGATGAGGCACATCGGCAGGCCGATGCCCGGCAGCGCGGACGTGCCCGCGTAGTAGAGGTCGCGCACGCGCCGGGACGCGTTGCGCGGGCGGAACACGGCGCTCTGGCGCAGCGTGTGCGCGAGTCCCAGGGCGTTGCCGCGCCACGAGTGCAGGTCGGCGGCGAAGTCGCCGGGCGCGATCGTGCGGCGTACGACGATGCGATCGGCGAGATCGGGGATGTCGCACCACTGCGCGATCTGGCCGATGACCTCGTCGGCGGCGGCTTCGATCGCGGCGTCGCCGGCACCGTCCACGCCGCCGCGTCCGAGGCTCGGGTCGGCGGGCATCGGGACGAGCACGAACACGTTCTCGTACCCCTCCGGCGCCACGGTGTCATCGGTCGCGCTGGGTCGGCACACGTACAGCGACGCCGGCGAGGGGATGCGCGCATCCGGGCCGAAGATCGACTCGAAGTTCTCCCGCCACTTCGGGGCGAACAGCAGCGAGTGGTGGGCGAGCTGCGGCAGGCCCCCGCGCACCCCGAGCAGCACGAGCAGGGCGCCCGGACTCGGGGTGCGCCGCTCCCACCACTTCTCCGGATACGTGCGGTCCGAGGCCTGCGTCAGCAGCTGCGTCTCGGTGTGGTGTAGATCGGCGGTGGAGACCACCACGTCGGCCGGGACGATCTCGCCGCCGCGCAGCCGCACGCCGCGGGTCGCCCCGTCGGAGACGAGGATCTCCTCGACGGGGGCGCCGGTGCGCACGTCGGCTCCGCGCTCGCGGGCGAGCCGTGCGATCGCGGCGATCACCTCCGTGAAGCCCCCGCGCGGGTACAGGACGCCGTCGTTCATGTCCAGGTGGCTCATCAGGTGGTACAGGCTCGGCACGCCGTAGGGCGATCCGCCCAGGAACACCGCGGGGTACTCGAGGATCTGCCGCAGGCGCGTGTCGGTGAAGCGCGCCTCGACGTGGTCGGCCAGCGTGCGGGTGAGCAGCGGCAGCAGCCGCGGGAGACGGCGCAGCAGAGCGGGATCCCGCAGGCCTGCGGTCGTCGTGTACGGGTCGTAGAGGAAGCGCGTCACGGAGAGCTCGTACGCGTCGGCGGCGGACTCGAGGTAGGTGTCTAGCCGTGCACCGGCCCCCGGCTCGATCGACTCGAACAGGGCCGTGGCCTCCGCGCGGCCCGAGACCACATCCAGCGGGTCGGTGCCCTGCGGGCCGAACACGCGGTAGGCGGGCTTCAGCGGCACGAGGTCCAGCTGCTCGGCCGCGCTCGTGCCCAGCAGCGCGAAGAAGTGGTCGAACACCTCGGGCATGAGGTACCAGCTGGGGCCGGTGTCGAAGCGGAAGCCGTCGCGCTCCCACGACCCGGCCCGGCCGCCGACCTCGTTCAGCTCCTCGCAGACGGTGACGTCATGGCCTTCAGCGGCGAGCAGCGCCGCGGTGGCCAGGCCCGCGATGCCGCCGCCCACGATCACGGTGCGGGTCATCGGCGGACCTCCCTGGGCCGTGCCGTCGCGGCGGCCCGCAGTGCGAGGGCGGCCTTCACGGCGTCGGGGACGCGGACCCGCCCGGCGCCCTCCGGAGACCGGCGGAGGCGCCGCGACAGCTCGGCGAAGAGGTCGTGAGCGGCGCTCACCGCCCGGCGGCAATCGCTCGGCAGGCGAGGGATCACGGCGGCCGCCGCGGCGAGGTCGGCGTCGATGCGGTCGAGCACGGCGACGCGTCGCGCGCCGGCGGCCGCACCCGCGAGGTAGTCGCGCCCGAGCCTGCCGGCATCGTCGTCGAGGTCGCGCAGGAAGTTGACGTCCTGGAACGCCGCTCCCAGGCGCCGGGCGCCGTCCACGAGCTCGCCGGGTGCGGGGGAGGGGCGGGCGGAGCCGGCGTTGAGGAACACCTGCAGGCACATCAGGCCGACGACCTCCGCGGAGCCGTACACGTAGGCGTCGTGCGACCCCGCGTCGTGCGCCGTGGTGTCGATGTCGGTGCGCATCGACGCGAAGAAGGGCGCGACCAGGTCCGCTCCGATCCCGCACTCGCGGGCGGTGCGGGCGAAGGCATGGACGACGAGATTCGCGCTGAAGCCGCGCTCGATGGCCGCCAGGGTCTCCCGTTCGAGGCCGTCGAGCACCTCGCGCTCGCTCGCCGGGCTGAGACCCGCGTCGGCGGCGGGGCCGTCGACCACCTCGTCGGCCACCCGCACGAGCGCGTACACGTTGCGCACGTGCGGCCGCGGGCGGGAGCCGAGCAGGCGGCACGCCAGGGCGAACGACGTCGAGTAGCCGGCGATGACGGCGGCGGCGGCATCCTGCGCGGTGCGGTCGTAGAGGGCGAGACCGGTGGGGGCGTGGCTCACGGGACGCGCTCCCGGACGGCCTCGACGAGGTCGAGCAGCATCACGCGGCCCGCCTCGGGCAGGACGGAGCCGTCCACGAGTCCGCACGCCTCGTCGAGGGTCTCGCCGACGAGGAGCTCCATGCGCTGTCGCGCACCGGATGCCGCGAGGGCTCGCTGCGCGGCGCGGACGGCCACGGGGCCGGTGTGGGCCTGGGCCAGCGCATCGCTGACCTGCGGCCACTGCTCGCTCTCGCGGGCCAGCGCGATCAGCGGTGTGCGCTTGGCCTCGCGGAGGTCGCCGCCGGCGGCCTTGCCGGCGAGCTCGGCCGGCCCGAAGGCGCCGATGAGGTCGTCCACGAGCTGGTAGGCCAGACCCAGGCGGTGACCGAAGGAGCGGAGGGCGAGGCGGACTTCCGGCCGCGCGCCGGCCAGGACGGCACCGGCCTCCAGTGGGGCCGAGAACGAATAGACCGCCGTCTTGTTGGCGGTGGCCAGCAGGATGGCCTCGGCGGCGACGACGGAGTCCGAGACGACGGCGTTCTCCACGTCGGCGAGCTCCCCGACGGCCGAGATGACCACGGCGTCCTCCAGCAGGGCCAGGAGATCGGCTCGCACGTCGGGGGCGACGTCGGCGAGGGCGACGAGGCGGACGGCCTCGTGCAGGAGGAGATCGCCGGCCAGGATGCCGGCGGCGTCACCGAGCAGCGCGGCCCCCGACGCATCCGCCCCTCGCACGCGCGCGCGCTCGCGGAACTCGCCGCCGATGTTCAGCACGCCGCGACGGTGCGTGTCGTGGTCGATGACGTCGTCGTGGACGACGAACGCGGAGTGCAGCAGCTCGAACGCCGCCGCCACGGAGTACACCGCCGACGGATCGCGACGAGCACCCAGGGTCTCGTACGCGGCCACCACGAGCGTCGGGCGGAAGCGCTTGCCCCCGCCGGCGGCGCGCTGGATGGCAGCGCCCAGCGCGTCTGCCGAGCCGTTCATCGGCGTCATACGGGTCCGCAGACGCTGCAGCGCCGCATCGATGGCCGTGTCGATCGCCTCACGCGTGGCCGGGGCCGAGGCGAGGGTGATCATGAGGCGCGGCGCCGTTCACGTGGCGCACCGAACAGGCGCAGCTGCTCGGCCTGCAGCACCAGCCACGGGCTGAAGGCCCACGGCGTGGCACTCAGAGCGGTGGCCAGATCGGCGGGGTCGACCCATTCGGCATCGACGACCTCGAGCGGGTTGAGTTCGGGGTCGTCCGTCGTACGCGCGGTGTACACCGGGCAGATCTCGTGCTCGACGATGCCGTTCGCGTCGGTCGCCCGGTAGCGGAAGAGCGGGAGGGCGAGTTCGATGTCGTCCAGCGTCAGCCCCAGTTCATGCGACGCCCGCCGCCGGACCGCGGAGATCACGGGCTCAGCAGGACGGGGGTGTCCGCAGAACGAGTTGCTCCACACTCCCGGCCATGCGGTCTTGCCCAGGGCCCGGCGGGTCACGAGAACCTGCCCCGCGTCGTTGACCACATGACAGGAGAATGCCAGATGAAGGGCGGTATCCGTACCGTGCACGCTGCTCTTGGGCGCCGTTCCGATCTCGCGGCCGTCATCATCGAGAAGGACGACGTACTCGGTCTCGATCATTAGCGCCTCCTATTTGCTAGTTTAGCTAGCGATTGTGGTCGACTATACATAGGTGAGGGAGGAGGTGTCCACATGTCATACGCCGCTTCGGCCCCCGGCACAAGACGGGAGTCGATCACCGAGACGCTGTTCGCCGTGCGTGCGTTCAGCGACGCCATGGACCGCATGCACAGCGGCATGAAGGGCGACATGGACATGAACAACACCGACCTGGCCGCCCTCCGGATGCTGATCGTCCGGGAGCAGCGCGGGGAGACGGTGAGTCCGCACGACGTCGCGCGCCATCTGCGCATCTCGACGGCGTCCACCACGAAGCTGCTCGATCGGCTGTCGGCGACGGGGCACCTCGAGCGTCGTCCGCATCCGCACGACCGGCGTGCGCGCGTGGTGGTGCTGACCGACCGCACGAGGCGCGAGTTCTTCACGCATTTCGGAGCGCACCTGGCCTCGATGACCGCCGTCGCGGAGGAGTACACCGACGAGGAGCTCGGCGTGATCGCCCGGTTCCTGGGCGAACTGGCCGAGGCGGTCGACCCGCGCTGAGCCGCGTCGGCGGTGGATCATCCTGGAACGAGAAAAGGCGCCCCGTGCGGGGCGCCTTTTCTCTTTTTCGTTGCGGGGACAGGATTTGAACCTGCGACCTCTGGGTTATGAGCCCAGCGAGCTACCGAACTGCTCCACCCCGCGGCACGAGATTCAGCTTAGCACGCCCCGACGACCACTTCACGCCAGCCAGGGGGTTGCCATCATCCGGGCGCCTCGCCAAGATGCCCGAATGCACACCGACCCGGCGCAGCCGCGTAACGACACCTCCGACGGTCGTGACGAGACGGCCGCCGAGCGCGCCGACCGCAATTGGAACGAGGTGCTGCAGGAGCTGCGCGTCCTGCAGACGGGCACGCAGATCCTGACCGGGTTCCTGCTGGCCCTCGCCTTCCAGCCCGCCTTCGCCGACCTGGACGACGGGCAGCGCGCGTTCTACCTGGCGCTCGTGGTCATCTCGGCGGTCAGCGCCATCGTCGCCCTCGCCCCCGTCGCCCTGCATCGCGTGCTCTTCCGCCAGCGCGCGAAGGGTTCCGTCGTGCGGTACGGGCACGTGGCGCTGCTGTCGGCGCTGCTGACGGTGTCGCTCCTGCTGGCCGGCGTCGTGGCGTTCGTCTTCGACGTGGTGGTGGGGTGGCCCCTCGCCGCGGTGGCTGCGGGTTCGCTGGCGGCGCTCATCCTCGTACTGTGGGTGGTGATGCCCGTGACCATCCGCGTCCGGCACACGGGAGGAGACGCATGAGTGCAGAATCGATCGGCCTCGCCGTCGCACAGTTCGCCCCCGCCGCATCCGTCGCGTCGAACCTGGAGGCCATCGGCACCCTCGCGGGGCGTGCGGCCGCGCGCGGGGCGCGTGTGGTGCTCTTCCCCGAGTACTCCAGCTACTTCATCGATCCCTTCGACGCCTCCCTCGCCGACAACGCCGAGACCGTGGACGGACCGTTCGTCTCGGCCCTCGTCGGGCTGGCCCGGACCCACGGCCTCACCATCGCGGCCGGGCTCCTGGAGCGGGCGGATGACGGCGCACGTGTGCGCAACACCGTCGTGGCCGTCGACGGCACCGGCGTGCTGGCCACCTACCGCAAACTGCACCTGTACGACGCCTTCGGGCAGCGGGAATCGGACTGGGTGCAGCCGGGGGAGATCACCGACCCGGAGACGTTCGTCGTGGACGGGATGAGGTTCGCCCTCATGACCTGCTACGACCTGCGATTCCCCGAGGTCTCCCGCGTGCTCGCCGACGCCGGCGCCGACGTGGTGCTCACGGCCGCCGATTGGGTGCGCGGCCCGCTGAAGGAGCATCACTGGCGCACGCTCCTGCAGGCGCGGGCGATCGAGAACACCTTCTTCGTGGCCGCCGCCGATCACCCGCCGCCGCTCGGGGTGGGCAACTCCCTCGTGGTCGACCCGCAGGGCGTCGTGATCGCCGGCGTGGGGACGGGCACGGATGTCGCCGTCGCGCATCTCGACCGCGACGCGATCGGGCGCGTGCGCCGTGTCAATCCGGCGCTGAAGCTGCGGCGGTTCCGCGTCGTGCCGGTCTGACGCTCGCCGTCACGCGCGCAGCGCCGCCAGCTGGGATGCGGCGTCCTGGAGCACCTCCACGCGCTTGCACGCCGCGAAGCGCACGAGCGTGCGGTAGCGGTCGCGATGCGGCGCGGTGGCGAAAGCCGGCAGCGGGACGGCCACCACGCCCGCCCGTTCCGGCAGCGTGCGACAGAACTCCGCCGCATCCGCTGCTCCCACGGGCTCGGCGTCGGCCACCGTGAAGTACGACCCGGCGGGCTCGGTCACGCCGAAACCGGCCGCGCGCAGTCCGTCTCCCAGCAGATCCCGCTTGGCGCGCAGGGACTGCGCGATGCCCCGGAAGAAGTCGTCCGACAGGCGCAGCCCCGTGGCGATGGCGGGCTGGAAGGGACTGCCGTTGACGTAGGTCAGGAACTGCTTGACCGCCAGCACCGCGGACACCAGCGGGGCGGGACCGGTGACCCATCCGATCTTCCAGCCCGTGACGGAGAACGTCTTGCCCGCCGAAGAGATCGACACCGTCCGCTCCCACGCGCCCGGAAGCGTCGCGATGGGCACGTGCGGGCCGGAGAAGACGAGATGCTCGTACACCTCGTCGGTCACGATCACGGCGTCGTGGCGCTCGGCGAGTTCGACGATGCGCTCGAGGACCTCGCGCGAGAAGACCGATCCGGTCGGGTTGTGCGGATCGTTGACCAGGATGACGCGCGTGCGATCGGTCACCGCCGCCGCGAGTTCGTCGAGGTCGGGCTGGAAATCCGGCCACCGCAAGGGCACCGGGACCAGCCGGGCGCCCGCGAGGGCGACGCACGCGGCGTAGGAGTCATAGAACGGCTCGAAGACCACGACCTCGTCGCCGGGGCCGTCCACGAGGCCGAGGAGCGTGGCCGCGAGCGCCTCGGTCGCGCCGGCGGTGACGAGCACGTCGCGCTCGGGGTCGGGGCGCAGGCCGTAGAACCGCTGCTGGTGCTCCGCGATCGCGAGGCGCAGATCCGGGAAGCCGCGCCCCGGAGGGTACTGATTGACGCCCCGGGCGATCGCCTCGCGGGCGGCCTCGAGGATCTGGGCAGGACCGTCCTCGTCGGGGAAGCCCTGTCCCAGGTTGATTGCCCCGGTTTGCGCCGCCAGCGCGCTCATCTCGGCGAAGATGGTGGGGACGGTCGTTCCGTCCGGTGTCCGCAGGCCGGCGCCTTCGGCGGCTCGCCGCCAGGCGCCCGGAATCTCTCGCATCCGCCTCACGCTAGTCGCATAGTCTGATCCCGGTCGCGGCATAGGAAAACCACAGCAACCGGAGCCACGCTGAAAGTGCTTGGCAGAAGGAGCATCCCATGAGCGAGAACCAGGGCAACCGTCCCGAAGAGAACGTCCCGGCTGCACCGCCGCACCCGGGCCCCGTCCCGCCGCAGGCCGCCCCGCAGGCACCGGCCGGATGGACCGCGCCCACGGCGCAGAACCCCCAGGGCCCCTACGCCCGTCCCCCGCAGGTTTACGGCGCGCCGCAGCCCCCCTACGCAGGCCGGCCCGCCGCTCAGACCACCCAGCCCACCACGCCGCTGTCCCCGGACGCGCCGGAGGAGCCGCGGAAGAAGTCCGGCGCGGGCAAGGTCGTCGGGCTCATCGTGGCGGCGGCCCTCGTCGGCGGCGCGGCAGGTCTCGGCGGCGGCTACGCGGGCGCTGCCCTGTGGGGCGGCGAGTCCGAATCGACGCCCGTCGCCGGACCCGAGTCCATCACGATCAACGACCCCGACGACGCCACCTTGACCACCGCCATCGCGGCGAAGGTGGTCCCGAGCGTCGTGACCATCAGCGCGACCAGCGGTGACGGCGGCGGCACCGGCTCCGGCGTCATCCTGGACGACGAGGGTCACGTCGTCACCAACACGCACGTCGTGACCCTCGACGGGCAGTCCGCCGACCCGGTCATCACCGCCACGACGTCCGATGGCCGCGTGTACGACGCCGAGATCGTCGGAGTGGACCCGATCTACGACCTCGCCGTCATCCAGCTGCAGGACGCCGAGGGCCTCACGCCGATCGAGTTCGCCGACTCCGACAAGCTCAACGTCGGCGACGTGGCCGTCGCGGTGGGCGCGCCCCTGGGGTTGTCGAACACCGTGACCACCGGAATCATCAGCGCCCTCGAGCGTTCCATCTCGGTCGCCTCGGCCGCCGTGCCCGACGACGCGGAGAGCGAAGACGGCGGGGAGCCCGCGCCCGGCCAGGAAGGCCCGTTCTTCTTCGACTTCGGGCAGGGCCAGCAGCAGACCGGGTCGAACGAGACCATCAGCATCGCCGTCATCCAGACCGACGCGGCCATCAACCCCGGCAACTCCGGTGGCGCGCTCGTGGACTCCGAGGGACGCCTCATCGGCATCAACGTCGCGATCGCCTCGGCCGGCGGCGCGTCCGGCCAGGCCGGCAACATCGGGGTCGGCTTCGCGATCCCGTCCGACATCGCCGAGCGCGTCGCCGACGAGATCATCGAGACCGGCTCGGCCACGCACGGCCTGCTGGGCGCCACTGTTCAGCCCGCCTCGGCAGTGGAGGGCACCGAGATCGCCGGTGCCTACATCGCGGAGGTGACCCCCGGCGGCGCCGCCGACGAGGCGGGGCTGCAGGAGGGTGACATCGTCACGGCCGTGGACGGCAAGCCCATCACGACGTCGATCGACCTCACGGCGCAGGTGCGTGCCCTCGCCGCCGGAGCCGACGCGACCCTCACGTACGTGCGCGACGGGGAGACCCGCACCGCCGACGTGACACTGGGAGAGCTCGGCGCGTAAGCGCAACGGAACGGACGCCACCCCGCGATAGGCTCGCGGGGTGGCGTCCTTCTCGTTCGGCGCGGGGAATGCGCGGAAGCTCCTCAGCATCCCGCTGTACGCCGCCGGAGGGCTCCTCACCCGGCTCATCCCGCGCTCGCGCGACCAGTGGGTCTTCGGATGCGCCGTGGGCATCGCCGACGGCGCGCTCGCGCTGTGGGAGGAGGCCACCGCCCGTGGTGAACGGGCGGTGTGGCTCACCGGGACCGCGGAGGAGGCGCGCGAGGCCGGGCGCCGCGGTATCCCGCACGTGCGCAAGACGGGTCTGCGCGGCTTCTGGCGCACCGCCCGCGCGCGCGTCGTGGTCGTCACGCACGGTTTCGGCGACGTCAACCGCTATGCGGTGGCCGGCGCGGTTCTCGTCCAGTTGTGGCACGGCATCCCGCTCAAGCGCATCGGCCTGGATTCGGCCGAGACGCTGCGCAGCGGCATCCTGCCCGACTCCCGGATCGTGCGCGGGATGCTGCGGCGGATGTATGCCGGAGCCACGCGGCGCATCCGCGTCCTGCCCGCCGCGTCCCACCTCGTGCGGGGGCGCCTGGAGTCGGCGTTCGGCCTCCCCGCCGAGCGCGTCCCGGTCACCGGGGAGCCGCGCGTGGACGTGCTGTCGCGGGGCACGGCGGACGAACGCCGTCGCCGCGCGCGCGCCGCGATCGACCGGGTCGCCGGTCCGCTCCCCGACGACACGCGCGTGGTGTTGTACGCGCCCACGTGGCGCGACGGCGCGCCCGATCCCGCCGTTCCCTCCCCGGAGGAATGGCGCACGCTTCTCGAGGTGCTCGAACGCAGCGACGCCGTGCTGCTGGTGCGCTCGCACCCCCTGGGTGCGGGGGAGTACCGCCCGCCGGTGGGAACGGACCGCGTGCGGAGCCTCGGGTCCGACCTCGTGGCCGACGTGACACCGCTGCTTCCGGGAATGGACGTGCTCATCACCGACTACTCCTCACTCGTCTTCGACGCGGGCCTCGTGCCGCTGCCGGTGGTGTTCCTGGCCCCCGATCTGGCGGAGTACCGCGCCCGTCGCGGCATGTACGGCCGTTACACGGACGTCGCGGGAGAGGACTGGGCGGCGTCGTGGACGCAGGCCTGCGCGCAACTGGAGGCCGTGCTGCGCGATCCCGACGAGCGCACGGCCCGCTCGTTCGCTCTGAGCGAACACATGCACGCCTACCGTGACGGGCGCAACACCGAACGGGTGTACCGCGCCATCCGCGCCGCTCTCGGCGCGCCGAGAGGAGTCTCATGACCGATGTGCGTTTCCTCGTCCGCGACGACGGAGTCGCGACGCTGGAGCTTTCCGGCACCGGGCCGCGCCCGCACGCCGTGGCTCTCGTGGGCCGCCGCGCGCGCGCCGAGGGCCGGATGAGTGGACGGGGGCGCACGTGGCGCGCGAGCATCGCGCTGCAGGCCGCACGATGGGGCGGCCCCGAGCTGCCCCTGCCCACCGGCGATTATTCGCTCGTGATCGAGCCGGGCGAGGCGACCGACACGGGCCTGCCGGCCGACGCCGTGCCGGTCACCCTCCTGCGGACGCTGCGGGCGTCGTGGGACGGCGAGCACGTGCGGATCGGTCCGCCGGTGAATCCGGCGTACGACTCCGGCGAAGGACAGGAAGCGCTCGAGCGCCGCTACGCCGCCGGGGGAGGGGACTTGGAGAACGCGGTGTTCTTCGAGAGCTTCTACGGGCGCAACGCCGGCTGCAATCCGCTCGCGATCGATCGCGAGCTCGCTCGCCGCGCTCCCGCCGTCACGCGGTACTGGAGCGTCGTGGATCTCTCCGTGCACGTGCCCGACGGTGCCGTGCCGGTCGTGGAGGGCACGCCGGAATGGTGGCGCGCACGCGGCGCGTCGCGCCTGCTCGTCATCAACGACTGGATGCGGCGGCGATTCGCGCGGCGCCCCGGGCAGGTCGTGCTGCAGACGTGGCACGGCACGCCGGTCAAGCGGCTCGCCCTGCACCGGCCCGGGTTCGATCCGCGCCGCGCGCTCGCGGTTCTCCGGGAGTCGCGCCGCTGGAACGTGCTGCTCGCTCAGAATCCGTACGCCGCGGGCATTCTGCGCAAGGCGTACGCCTTCTTCCGGCGGCCGATCTGGGTCGAGGGGTATCCCCGCAACGACGTCCTGGTCACCGACGACGGCGCGGCCACGCGCCGCGCGCTGGGGATCGCCCCGGATGCGCGCGTCCTGCTGTACGCGCCCACGTGGCGTGACGACCGGGAGGAGATCGTCGATTTCCTCGACCCCGCGGCTCTGGCCGAGCAGGCCGGCGCCGTGGTGCTCGTGCGCGGGCACTCGCGCACGCTGCAGCCCGGGCGCGACGCCGTGGGCGCGCAGGTGATCGACGTCACCGGCTTCCCCGACACCTCGCTGCTGCTGACGGCCGTCGACGCGCTCATCACCGACTACTCCTCCGTGATGTTCGACTTCTCGGTCACGGGCAAGCCGATGTACTTCCTCGTGCCCGACATGGAGCACTACCGGGGAGAACTGCGCGGGTTCTACTTCACCCTCGAAGACGCCGTCCCCGGCCCGGTCGTCCGGACGCAGGCCGACCTCGTGTCCGCCCTGCGCGACGGCGACCCCGCCGACTACGCCGACCGGTATGAGAGGTGGCGGCGCACGTTCAACGCGCGCGACGACGGATCGGCCGCCGAGCGCGTGGTGGCGCGGATCCTGGATCAGGGGTTCGTGCGCGGCCCGGAGTAGCCGGGATCAGGGAAGCGGGGTGTTCCGGTCGCCCAGCCGTGAGGTGTCGACCGTGTCGTGCGCGCCCCGCAGCAGGCCCGCCAGAAAACCGGCTCCCCACGACAGGTGCATCGTGGGCAGCACCGCGAGCGTCCACAGCTTGTCGCGCCAGCCCTTCCCTCCGCCGGGACCGGCGGCGACCGCCCCGATCAGTGCCGCGTACACGGCCACCGGCAGGTGCACGATCGAGGCGATGAGCGTCCAGACACCGCTGACCACGCGCGTGACCTGGAGCAGGCCCACGGCAATGCTCACGCCCACGGCGACCACAAGTGCGGGGGGAGCGAAGAAGCGCAGCGAGTTGCCCCGCCCGTACCGCCGGACCAGCTCGCCGCGCCATGCGCCGGTGGCACGGAACTGCCGCACCAGGCGCGTCCAGCTCTCCCGCGGCCAGTACACGACGGACAGCTCGGGATCGAACCACACCCGGTATCCGGCGCGGCGGATCCGCAGGTTCAGCTCCCAGTCCTCGCCGCGGCGGATGGATTCGTCGAACAGGCCGACTTCCTCCAGGACTGCGCGTCGCATGACCCCGAGGTACGCCGATTCGGCCGGGCCCTCCACCGTCCCGCCGTGGTACGCGCCCCCGCCCAGGCCGATGGGCGAGTTGTAGGCCCGCGCGACCGCGCGCTGGAAGGGGGTCCGCCCTTCGGCGTGCATGACGCCGCCGACGTTGGCCGCCCGCACGCGCGCGAGGGTGGCGAGGGCACGGCGGGTGTAGTCGGGCGAGATCTCCGAGTGGGCGTCCACGCGCACGATCGTGGGATAGCGACCGGCGCGGATGGCGCGGTTCAAGCCCACCGGGATATCGGCGGCGGGGTTGTCCACGAGCAGGATGCGGGGGTCCTCCGCGGCGAGGTCGCGCGCGATGCGGTCCGTGCCGTCGGAGGACGGGCCCAGGGCCAGGACGAGCTCGACCGGGCCGGGGACGTCCTGGGCCAGCACGGTCTCGACGGCGCGACGCAGGTACCGCTCCTCGTTGAGGACCGGCATGACGAAGGTGACGCCGGATCCCTCCTCGGGCACGGGGGCGTCCCGGCGTCCGGGCGCGGCGACATGCATCCGACGATCATGTCATGGTGGGGCCGGTGGGTACGCTGGAAGGATGCGATTGATCGGCGACGCCAAGCTCGCGTGGGGCCTGTTCCGCAAGGGCTTGTCCAACCGCGCAGCCGTGAAAGCCGTGCGCGGCGCGATCCAGTCGCAGCCGCCGCATCCGCCCCAGCATTACCGCGTGGCGGTGTACTTCGCCGATGGCGCGGTGAACATGTACCAGATGCGGCAGTGGTACAAACCGCTCGCCGCTCTCGCGCAGCGGTGGCCCGTGGTCGTGCTCGCCCGGTCGGCGTTCGGCACGCGGGCGCTGCTGGCCGACGGCGCCCTGCCGGTGGCCTACGTGCCCTCGGTGCGCGACCTGGAGCAGTTCGTGGCCGGGCAGGACATCCGCGTCGTGCTCTACGTGAACCAGAACACCCGCAACTTCCAGATGTTCCGGTACGGCCGGCGCTGGCACGTGTTCATCAACCACGGCGAGTCCGACAAGATGTACATGACGACCAACCAGTTCAAGGCGTACGACTATGCGTTCGTCGCCGGCGACGCCGCACGCGATCGCCTGGCGCGGGTGCTGTGGGACTACGACCTCGACGCGCGCACGTTCTCGATCGGCCGCCCGCAGGCCGATCACTACTCCGGCGTCCTGCCCTATTCGCCCGATGACCGCACGGTCGTGCTGTACGCGCCGACGTGGGAGGGCGACCGCCCCTCGGCGCACTACGGATCGATCCGCACCCACGGCGAGGCGCTCGTCTCCGCGCTGCTGGCCAGCGGGCGCCACCGCGTCATCTACCGTCCGCACCCCCGCTCGGGGGTCGTGGATCCCGAGTACGGCCGGGCGAACCAGCGCATCATCGCCGCCCTCGCCGCGGCGAACACGGCCGATCCGGCAGCCCAGCACGTGTACGACGACGGCCCGCAGCTGGGCTGGCAGTTGGCTGCGGCCGACCTCGCTGTCGTGGACATCTCGGCGATGGTCTACGACCGTCTCGCCGCCGACAAGCCCCTTCTGATCACGCGCCCCACCGACCCGGAGGCGATCGTGGACACCCACGGCTACCTCTCCGCCTGCGAGTGGCTGGATGCGGCGGAGGCGCCTGACATCGTCGCGCGGGCCGAGCGCGTGCTCCGCGACCCGGAATCGGTCGCTCGTCTTCAGCAGTGGGTCCGGTACTACTTCGGCGACACCACGCCGGGGGCGGCGTCGGCGCGGTTCGAAGCGGCGGTGGAGACGCTCATGGAGCGGTGGGAGCACTGGCACTCGCGCCCCGGGGCCCAGGACGACATCCGGGACGGCGACGAAGAAGCCGACGTCGACGACTGATCAGCCGGCGGCGATCCGTTCCACCGCGGCCAGCGGTATGCGCACCCAGTCGGGGCGGTTCCGGGCTTCGTACACCGTCTCGTAGAGCGCTTTGTCGACCTCGAACGCGCTCAGCACGCGCGGGTCCGTCGTCTCGGCCGCGCCGGATGCGGCGTACCCGCGCAGGAACGCCGCGCGCGCCGTGGCGGCCCAGGCGTGCGGGTCGCCCGTGGATCCTGCCGGCACGGAGTCGGCGGCGTAGGCGAAGGAGCGGAGCATCCCGGCGACGTCGCGCACCGCGAAATCCGGTGCGTGCCGCTCGGACATGGGTCGCAGCGGTTCGCCTTCGAAATCCAGCAGCACCCATCCGCGCCCCGGCACGTCGATGACCTGGCCGAGATGCAGATCGCCGTGCACCCGTTGCAGCCGCGGCCACGGCGCGGCGAGGGCGCGCGCGAAGGTGCCCTCCACCGCCGGGACGAAGGCCTCGAGCTCAGGGACGGCCTCCAGCGCGGCGTGGAGCCGCGCCCGCCAGCGTGCGGCCGTCCTGTCCAGGTCTGCAGCGGTGGCGGGGCGGGTGGGGAACAGTCGGGCCAGGGCGGCGTGGGTCTCCGCGACCGCCACGCCGAGCCGCTCGGCCGGTCCGGAGAAGTCGGCGCCCTGTTCGGCAGCCCGCAGCGCCACGCGCCACGCGTCCTGCACGCCCGGGAAGAACTCCTGGGCGAACGCGAGGGACCCGGCCACCAGGTGGCCTTCGTCGCCGGGTGCGCGCCACATGGCCGACACCGCACCGACCACCGGCGGCACCGAGCGGGCGCCGGCTTCGGAGAGAGCGGATTGCAGCTCGATGTCGGGGTTGAGCCCGGCGTGCACCTGCCGGAAGACCTTGCAGATCACCGGGTGCGCGCGGCCGGCGCCGCGGAAGATGAGGGAGGTGTTGGATTGCTCGCCCTCGAGCACGGTGGCCGGGAGCGGATGGTGCGACCCGCGGACATGCCGCGGCGATGGCTCCCCGTACAGCGGTCCGTCCGCGCCGCCGAAGCGTCCACCGCGCGTGACCAGTGCGTAGAGGACGGCGTGGAAGGCGGCGTCGGCGGTACCGTCCACGAGCACCGCGCCGTGAGGGCGCCCGATCTCCGCGGGGGAGGCCTCGGATCGCCACACCACCGGAATCTGGTAGAGCGAGGGGCGTCCTCCGCTGCTGTCGCACACCAGCAGCACCTGCACCCGCGCGTCCGGGGAGCCGCCGAGGTCCCACTCCGCGACCAGTCGCAGATCCGGCGCCGCGCCCTTGTTGGCGTACCACCGCTGGCGGGGCATCCATTCGCCCAGGCACGTCAGTGTGCTGTCCATGGCGGAGCTATCGTTCGCCGCCGTCGGGGGAGTCGTCGATCCCTGCGGGGCCCTCGACGGGCGCATCATCCGCGTCCGCAGTGCTGCGGGAGGTGCGTCCGGGCAGCGCGCGACGTGCGGCCCCGCCGGCGCGGCGCGTGGCGCCGCCCACCGACCGGCCCGCCGAGGCGATGCCTCGGGCCGCACTGCCGGCCACGCCCGCGACTGCCCCGCCGACTCGCTGGGCACCGACGACCGCGGCGGCTTCGGCGCGCCGCGCCCCGGGGCGAGGCTCCAGTTCGGCCGGCCACTGGACCGGCGGCGCACCGAAGGCGCGACGGGACCCGACGAGCACCCGCCGCCCGAGGATGTTGTTGCCCGCACCGCCCACGGCCGCGCCGACCCCGAAAGGCAGGGCCTTGCCCACCCAGGAGGCGCCTGCGCGCGCGGCGAACTGCCGCACGAACACGGACTTGAGCCGGTCGACGACGGGGCCGACCGCAGCCCGAGGGAGCGTCTTGGTGACCATCTCGCCCCAGTACCCCGCGCGTGAGGTCCCGCGGCCGGTGACTTCGCCGGCGAACTGGGCGAGGAGATCGACGCCCTCCTTGCCGAGCATCATCGTGAGCACGAGGGCGCGGGCGCGATCAGGATCGGACACGGCGATGCCGTGCACCTCGGCGACCGACTGGGCGAACAGCGTCGTGGCTTCGACGAACCCCACCGTCTCCGCGCCGCTGAGGGCGAGGGTGACGCCTGTGCCCACTCCCGGGACGACGGCCGTGGCGCCCACTGCAGCGCCGCCCGCGGTCACTCCGGCGAGGTAGCGACGCTCGAGGATCCGCACCAGCTCGGCGGGGGTGGCGCTCGGATGACGCAACCGGATGCTCCGCAGGTGCGCGAGCACGACGGGCCGCTGGATGGCCAGCACGCGGTCGAGCGCGCGGATGGTGCGGGGGTGCTCGTCGGAGCCGACGGGCGGGAGCCCGCCCGACCACGGCGCGTCCTGCGGGAGCGAGTGGATGCGGTGCACCTTCTCGCTCATCCGGGCGATCCGATCGACGTCGTGGCGGGAGTGCTCAGGGCGCTCAGACGAAGAGGTTCGCGCGCTCGAGGTCTTCGGCGAAGTCCACCTCGACGGCGTAGAGGTCGGAGATGTCCATCGGCTCCAGTCGCAGGCCGTCTTCGGCGATGGCCAGTTCCAGGCCGCGCTCGAAGTAGTCCTGGTCACCCACGCGGGCGAGCTGACGCTGGAACGACTTCTTGTCGCGTCCGGAGATGAAGTTGATGCCCACGGCTTCGCCGATGCCGCCGACGACGGTCTTCGACAGCTCCTTGATGAAGCCGTCGGGGCCGACGGTGTACTTGACCTCTTCGTCGCTGACCTTGGCCGTGTTGACGGTCACGAAGGACTGGTCGCGCTCGATCAGGGGCAGCGCCCGCCCGAGGATGCGGGGGTCGAAGACGACGTCGCCGTTCATCCACAGCACCCCGCCCTTTCCGGTCTGGGCGAGGGCGCGCAGAAGGCTCTTGGACGTGTTGGTCTGGTCGTAGCGCTCGTTGTAGACGTAGTCCGCCTCGGGGAACGCGTCGACGATGGTCTCGGCGCGGTAACCCACGACGGTGAGGATGCGGGCGCCGGGGCCGAAGGCCGCGTGGATGTTGTCGTGCTGCTGCTGCATGATGCTGCGGCCGTCACCCAGCTCGGTGAGGGGCTTGGGGAGGCTTCGGCCCAGCCGCGAACCGAGGCCGGCGGCGAGGATGACGATCTGAGGGGACACTGTTGCTCCTGGGGTTGGTTCATGTCCGGTTAACCGGAATGCCACTCCGTTGTGCGCCCCTCATGGTAGCGAGGAAGCCTGAAGAGAGACATCATAACCGCGACCCGTTGCCGATTCGTGATGCATGGTGTAGTCCCGGGTCTCAGGTAACACCAGGCCTCTCTGTCGGTTCGACTTGCTAGTTTGGGACGATGACAGCTTCGCTGCCGCTGCCTGACGATTCGCCCCCGGACGTCGATGGGGAAATCGACACGGAGGTGGCTTCGAAGAACGCGCCGTTCCCCGCCGTGACACCCCCCGTCGCGGTGGTCGCCGAGCCTCGGGAGAGAGCGGAGACCCCTGCCGCCGCGGGCGCGGAGGAGCAGCCGATCAGCCCCACGGCGGCGACCAAGCCGAGTGCCGCGAAGCCCGCTGCAGACAAGAAGCCCGCCGCGAAGAAGCCGGCGGTGAAGAAACCTGCAGGCAAGGCTCCTGCGGCCAAGAAAGCCGCGGCCAAGAAGCCCGCAGCCCAGCAGCCGGCGGCGAAGAAGGTCACGGCGGAGAAGCCTGCGCAGAAGCCCGCTGCGAGCAGACCGCGCTCCACCGCCGCCCGCGCCGTCGTCGACGGCGGGGTGGGTGCGAAGGTCGGCGCGGTCCCGCCGCCGTTGCCCGGTCCGCCCCCGCCGCTGCCGGGCCCGCCGCCCCCGCTACCTGGACCGCCGGCAGTGCCGGATGGGCTGGTCATCCCGCCGCGTCCGCCACTGCCGCCGGTCCCGTCCGTGCCGGCGGCCGACATCCCGTCGGTCGCCCCCGCGCCCGAGCCCCCCGCCGTGGAGCCCGAGCCTGCCGCCGTGGAGCCCGAGCCCGTGGCCGTCGTATCGGAGCCGGAGCCGGACGCGGTCCTCGATCCGGAGCCGGTCGCCGTCGCCGAGCCCGCGCCGGTTGCCGTCGCCGAGCCTGCCGTCGCCGAGCCGGAGCCCGATCCGGTCGTGGAGCTCGAACAGCTCGTGGCCGACCGGGAGACCGAGCCCGAGACGCCGGCGGCGTCAGAACCCGCGCCGACTCAGGTTCTGACCGCGGATGTGCCGGGCGAGCCCGCCGTCGACACGGACGCGTCGGAGACCCTGCTGGTCACCCTGGACCCCGCCCCGGAGACCGGCGCCGACGCCGCCGTGCCCGCACTCGCCCTTGAGGGCGTGACGAAGACCTTCGGCGGCACGCGGGCCGTCTACCGGATCGACCTCACCGTTCCGGCCGGGTCGTTCTACGGGATCGTCGGGCCCAACGGGGCGGGCAAGACGACGACCCTGTCGATGATCGCCGGTCTCCTGCGCCCCGACGAGGGCGCGATCACCGTCAACGGCATCGACGCGCGCACTCGTTCGACGCAGGCCAAGCGTGCCATGGGCGTCCTGCCCGATCGGCTGCGCACGTTCGACCGTCTGACCGGCCGGCAGTTGCTGTATTACTACGGTGTGCTGCGGGGCCTGCCCTCGGCGGTCGTGGAGAGCAGGATCGTCGACCTCGCGCGCGCGTTCGACCTCGTCGACGCGCTCGGGCGGTCGGTGTCGGACTACTCCACCGGCATGACCAAGAAGGTCATGCTGGCCGGGGCCATGATCCACTCGCCGCGCCTGCTGGTGCTGGACGAGCCGTTCGAATCGGTGGATCCCGTCTCCAGCGCGGTCATCCTCGACATCCTCTCGGCCTACGTCGCCCATGGCGGCACCGTGATCCTCTCCAGCCACGGCATGGAGCTGGTCGAGCGCGTCTGCAGCCGCGTCGCGGTGCTCGTGGCCGGCCAGGTGCTCGCCGAGGGCACGATTGACGAGGTGCGCGGTGCCGGCACCCTTCAGGAGCGCTTCCTCGAGCTGGCCGGCGGAGCGGGCGATGTGGAGGGCCTGGAGTGGTTGCACGCCTTCTCCGACTGAGGCTGGCCTCGATGCTCGGCCTCCTGCGAGGCGAGCGCCGTGACGTGATCCGACTGAGCGTGGGCCTGGTCCTCCTGGCAGCCGCGACGGCCGTCGCATGCGTCGCGATCCTGAGCCTCGGCGACGCGACCCCCGCGGAGGCGCGCGTCGTGACGGTGCTGGGCGGATCGGCGATCACGCTCGGCTTCGCGGTGGCACCCCTCGTGCTCGGCGCCGCCGACCCCCTGGACCCGCGGCGTTTCGCGGTGCTCGGTCTGCCGCCGGGGCCCCTGTCGGCGGGACTGGTCGTCGCGGGTCTGATCAGCGTCCCCATCGCCGTCGTGCTCGCCCTGGCGGCGTGCGCGGCGGTGATGTGGGACTCTCACGGCGCCTCGCTCGCGCTGGGCGCGGCATCCGTCGTGCTCGCCGTGCTCACCTGCACCCTCCTTGCCCGCGTCGGCGAAGCCGTCGCCGCGCTCGTGGTGCGCGAACGACGCTCGAGAGAGCTGACCGGCGTCTTCCTCGTCGCCGTTCTCGTGGTGATCGTCCCGGTGGGAGTGTTCCTCGCATCCCTCGAGTGGGGCGCCGCGGTGCCCGTCGAGCTGCGGGGGGCGGCCGACGCGTTCGCCCTGACGCCCCTCGGAGCCGCGTGGGCGCTGCCGTCCGCCTCCGGAGGCGCAGTCGCAGCGCTGCTGGCGATCGCGGTCACCACGGTGGTGGCCCTGGCTGCCCTGTGGGTCGCGCTCGTGCAGCGGATGCTCTCTCACGTGGAACGCCCCGCCGCGGTGCGCGAGCGTGGGGGACTGGGCTGGTTCGCCGTGGCGCCGGGCACCCCGGGCGGCGCGGTCGCGGCCCGCAGCCTCGTGTACTGGCTGCGCGACCGGCGCTACCGCGTGAACATCCTGGTCGTGCCGGTGGCGGCGGTGCTCACCGTCGTGCCCCTCCTGATCGCCGGCGTGCCGTTGCCGATCGCCGCTCTCGTGCCCGTGCCGATCATGGCCCTGTTCTTCGGATGGCTGCCGCACAACGACGTCGCGTACGACTCCACCGCGGTGTGGATGCACCTGGCCAGCGGCATGCGCGGTCGCGCCGACCGGCTCGGCCGGCTCGTGCCGATCGTGCTGATCGCGCTGCCGCTGCTGTCGATCGCCGTGTCGGTCGCCTCAGCGCTGCACGGGCGGTGGGCGGTGCTGCCCGCGCTGGCCGGCGTGAGCGCATCGCTGTTCCTGTCGGGTCTGGGGCTGTCCAGCATCGCGTCCGCCGCAGCCCCGTACGCCGTCTCCCACCCCGGCGACAGCCCGTTCCAGCAGCCTCAGCGCACGGATTCGCGTGGCGCCATGTCGCAGGCGCTTGTGATGATCGGTGCCATCGTGCTGAGCGCGCCTGCGCTGTGGTGGGCCTGGCTCGCCGTCACAGGCGACCTCTCCTACGCCACCGCTGCACTGTGGGGCGGGCTGGTGACGGGAGCGCTCGTCCTGGTCGTGGGCGTCGCGATCGGGGCCGTCGTCTTCGAGCGGCGGGGCGATCGCATCATGGAGTTCGCGGAGGCCTCCTGACCGACCCCGCGTGCGCGCCGCTACACTGGCATATCATGAGCACGCCACTGGACCAGCCCGATCCGGGCGGAGTCGCCACCCTCGACCGCGAGCTCGAAGAGCTCATCCGCGAAGAGAGCGTCGAGCCGGGCGACCACGAGCGGTTCTCGCACTACGTCAAGAAGGACAAGATCCTCGAGTCCGCCCTCACCGGCAAGCCGGTGCGCGCGTTGTGCGGCAAGAAGTGGACGCCGGGCCGCGATCCGGAGAAGTTCCCCGTCTGCCCGACGTGCAAAGAGATCTACGAGTCGCTTCAGACCTGACCGGTCACCTCGGCCGCCTCGGTGAACACCGTCGGCAGCGCCGGATCGGAGCGGCTGAGCGCCAGCGCGCGCACCGGCAGCTCCTCCCGCACTCGCAGGTGATGCGCGCGCGCCGCAGCGACGCCGGCCGGGCCTTCGGCGCTCGCGTCGATGTCGCCCCGGACGACCAGCGGAACCTGAAGGGCGCGGGCGTCGGGGTGAGCCGCGGCGTCGTCGAGCTCTTCGTATCCGTCGGACACGACGACGAGTTCGCTCGTGGCCACGCCGTCCTCCCGCGTGCGGAAGGCGGCCTTCCGGCCCCCGCGCGAGGCCTTGTCGGTGGAGGCCTTCGCGACGCCGATCCACGCGCCGGCGTCGTCCTGGCGGGCGACGAGCTTGAAGACCATGCCGGCGGTGGGGCTTCCTGAGCCGGTGACGACCGACGTACCGACCCCGTAGGAGTCCACGGGCGAGGCGGCGAGGGCGGCGATCGCGAACTCGTCCAGGTCGCTCGTGACGGTGATGCGGGTGCCGGTGGCGCCGAGGGAATCCAGCTGCGCGCGCACGTCGGCGGCGACGGTGGGCAGATCCCCGGAATCGATGCGGACTCCGCCGAGGCCCGTGCCGGCCACGCGCACGGCGGTCTCCACGCCGGTGCGGATGTCGAAGGTGTCCACGAGCAGCGTCGTGTCGGTGCCGAGCGCCTCGATCTGCGAGCGGAAGGCGTCCTCCTCGGTGTCGTGCAGGAGCGTCCACGCGTGGGCTGCCGTCCCCATCGTGGGGATGCCCCACCGCCGGCCGGCGGCGAGGTTGCTCGTGGCGTTGAACCCGGCGATGTACGCGGCGCGCGCCGCGGCGATCGCGGAGTCCTCACCCGCGCGGCGGGAGCCCATCTCGGCGAGGGGGCGGTCGCCGGCCGCCACGCTCATGCGGGCCGCCGCCGACGCGATGGCCGAGTCGTGGTTGAGCACCGACAGGACGAGCGTCTCCAGCACGACCGCTTCCGCGAACGTGCCCTCCACGGTGAGGATCGGCGAGCCCGGGAAGTACAGCTCCCCTTCGCGGTATCCGGTCAGCGTGCCGGTGAAGCGGTAACCGGCGAGATAGTCGAGCGTCTCGGCATCGACGATCTTCTCGTCGCGGAGGAACCGCAGTTCGTCGTCGCCGAAGCGGAAGTCGCGGAGCAGCGTGAGGAGGCGGCCGGTGCCGGCCACCACGCCGAAGCGGCGGGCACCGGGAAGGCGCCGGCCGAACACCTCGAAGACGCACCGGCGCTGCGCGGTGCCGTCGCGCAGGGCGGCGTCCAGCATCGTCAGCTCGTACCGGTCGGTGTGCAGGGCGGAGCTCGCGGTCATGCCGTCACCCTATCCACGGATCCGGCGCCCAGGCGCACGCGGGTAGGGTGGTTTCTCGTGGATAACGCGCCCATCGGGATCTTCGACTCGGGGGTCGGTGGACTCACCGTCGCACGTGCGGTCTCGGCCCTGCTGCCCCGCGAATCCCTCCTCTACGTGGGTGACACCGCGCGCTCCCCGTACGGGCCCAAGCCCATCGCCGACGTGCGCCGGTACTCCCTCGAGGTGCTGGATTCCCTCGTCGAGCAGGGCGTGAAGATGCTCGTCATCGCGTGCAACACGGCGTCGTCGGCGATGCTGCGCGACGCACGCGAGCGCTACGACGTGCCCGTGGTGGAAGTGATCGGCCCCGCCGTGCGGACGGCGATGTCGACCACGCGCAACGGCCGCATCGGCGTCATCGGCACGGAGGGCACGATCTCATCCGGCGCCTACCAGGACATGCTCGAGGTCAACGAGCGTCTCACCGTGTTCGCCCAGGCCTGCCCGCGCTTCGTGGAGTTCGTCGAAGCCGGCGTCACCGATTCACCCGAAGTGCTGGCCGTCGCCGAGGAGTACCTCGCGCCGCTGCGCCACGCCGGCGTGGACACGCTCGTGCTCGGCTGCACGCACTACCCGTTCCTGGAGGGGGCGATCAGCTACGTCATGGGTCCGGACGTGAGCCTGGTCTCCAGCGACACCGAGACCGCCAAGGACGTCTATCGCCAGCTGGTGGGCCGCGACCTGCTCGCCGGAGCGGACGCCGTGGCATCCCACGTGTACGAGGCGACCGGAGCCTCGGTCGACGACTTCGTCCGCCTCGCGCACCGCCTGATGGGCCGCGAGGTGCGCGACGTGCAACTCGTGCAGACCGGCGCGATCGAGATTCCGCGCTGAGGCGCACCCTTCCCTCCGCTGCGGGAGATCGACCCGAACGCCCGCAGAAGAGGGAGACACCCGAATGAAAGGCATCCCATGACCGACATCACCCGCGCAGACGGCCGCGCCGTCGACCAGCTGCGTCCCGTCACGATCGAGCGGAACTGGTCCAGCCACGCCGAGGGCTCCGCGCTCATCAGCTTCGGCGGAACGCGCGTGCTGTGCACCGCCTCGTTCACGAACGGCGTGCCGCGCTGGCTCACCGGCAAGGGCAAGGGATGGGTCACCGCCGAATATGCGATGCTTCCGCGTGCGACGAACGACCGCAACGACCGCGAGAGCATCAAGGGCCGCGTCGGGGGACGCACGCACGAGATCTCGCGCCTGATCGGACGCGCTCTCCGCGCCGTCGTGGACACCAAGGCGCTCGGTGAGAACACGATCGTGCTGGACTGCGACGTGCTGCAGGCCGACGGTGGCACCCGCACCGCCGCGATCACCGGCGCGTACGTCGCGCTGGCGGACGCGATCGCGTGGGGCAAGGAGCGCAAGTTCATCGCCCAGCGCTCCGAAGTGCTGCACGACTCCGTCGCCGCCGTGTCGGTGGGCATCATCGACGGCACCCCGATGCTCGACCTCGCGTACGTGGAGGACGTGCGTGCCGAGACCGACATGAACGTCGTGGTCACCGGGCGCGGGCTCTTCGTCGAGGTGCAGGGCACCGCGGAGGGAGCGCCGTTCGACAAGCGCGAGCTCGACCGGCTGCTCGAGCTGGGCGTGGCCGGATGCGCCGGCCTGCGTGACGCCCAGGCCGCCGCCCTGGCGGGCTGAGCGATGGCCGGACAGGTCGTCCTCGCCACGCACAACGCCCACAAGGTGGAGGAGTTCCGGGCCATCGTCACCGCCGTGCGCCCCGACCTCGAAGTCATCGGCTACGACGGGCCGGAGCCCGTCGAAGACGGCGTGACCTTTGCGCAGAACGCGCTCATCAAGGCGCGTGCCGCAGCCGCCCACACGGGGCTCCCGGCGCTTGCGGATGACTCCGGCCTGTGCGTGGACGTGCTGGGCGGCTCGCCCGGCGTCTTCTCGGCGTACTGGGCGGGGCACGCGAAGGATGCCGCGGCCAACCTGACGCTCCTGCTCGACCAGCTCTCCGACGTCGCCGACCCGCACCGCACGGCGCACTTCGTCTCCACGATCGCGCTCGTGCGGCCCGGGGGCGGCGAAGACACCGTCGAGGGCCGGTGGTCCGGGCGTCTTGCCACGGCGGCATCCGGCGAGGGGGGATTCGGCTACGACCCCATCTTCATCCCGGACGGGCAGGAGCCCGGCGCCGAGCGCACGGTCGGGGAGTGGTCGGCCGCGGAGAAGAACGCGGTGTCGCACCGTGCGCGGGCCTTCGCGGCGCTCGTGCCGCTGCTGGAGCGCATCTGACCGCGACCGAGAATCGTTCTCGTTCCCGACTGGGCGAAAGCGGCGCGCGGCCCGCGCCCCCGTTCTAGCCTGGGAGCATGCACGATCACGCGCCCGGGATCCGCGGGGCGAGCAATCGCCGCCTGCTGGCGATCTCGCTCGCGATCACGACCGTCGTCATGGTCGTGCAGATCGTCGGCGCCGCCCTGTCCGGCTCGCTCGCCCTGCTCGCCGACGCCGCCCACATGTTCACCGACGCCGCAGCGCTCGTGATCGCCCTCGTGGCCAGCACGCTCGCCGCCCGGCCGGCGAACGACCGGCGCACCTTCGGCTACCGCCGCGCGGAGGTGTTCGGTGCCCTCGTCAACGGGGTGATCCTGCTCGCCCTGTCGGCGTGGGTCGCGATCGAGGCGATCCTGCGGCTCGTCGATCCGGGCGAGGCCGAGATCGTGGGCGGCCTCATGCTCGCCGTCGCGGTGGCGGGGCTCATCGCCAACGCCGTCTCGATGTGGCTGCTCAGCAGCGCGCAGCGGCACAGCATCAACGTGCGCGGCGCCTACCTCGAGGTGCTCGGAGACCTGCTCGGCTCGGCGGCCGTCATCGTCGCGGCCATCGTGATCGTGGTGACCGGATGGGCGCCGGCGGATGCCGTGGCCTCGCTGCTGATCGCCGCCATGATCGTCCCCCGTGCGGTGGGGCTGCTCCGCGAAGTCGGATCGGTGCTGTGGGAGTCCACGCCCGAGGGCATGCACGTGCAGGAGATCCGCGACCACATCCTCGGCACCCCCGGCGTCGTCGGAGTGCATGACGTGCACGTGTGGCAGCTCACGCGGGGTGCACCCGTATTCAGTGCGCACGTCGTCGTCGACGAGGACTGCCTGCGCAGCCAAGGGTCCGGACGCGTCCTGTCGTCATTGCAGGGCTGCCTGTCGGACCACTTCGACGTCGCGCACTCCACGTTCCAGCTCGAGCCGGCCGGGCACGTCGAGCACGACGACGCGCGCCACGCGTGAGGCTCACGACTCCCTGACCACCTCATCCGGGGTCTTGTCGGGCCGCAGGCCCCGCCAGCGGGCGTGACGCAGGATGCCGCCCGGGGTGAACTCGGCGAACTCCACCTCGCCCACCAGGTCGGGCCGCACCCACAGTGCGTCGCTGGCGTCGGGGCGCGGGACGTCGACGAACGGGTTCTCGTCGGTGCGCAGCGGAGTCAGCCGAGCCTCCAGCTGCGCGAGCGTGGCCTCGCTGAAGCCCGACCCGACGCGGCCGGCGTAGTGCAATCCGTCGTCGCCGGGCACCCCCAGCAGAAGCGAACCGATCGTGCCGCTGCGCCCGCCTTTGCCCGGACGGACGCCGCCGATGACGACCTCCTGCGTGCGCGTGAGCTTGACCTTGAGCCACTGCTCCGTGCGCTCCCCGCGGCGGTACGGCGACGCGGGGTCTTTCACGACGATGCCCTCCAGGCCGAGACTGCGACTGGCCGCGAGTGCCGCATCGACGTCGTCGAATACGGGAGGGAGTACGAGCGGCCCGGATGCCGCGGTCGCAAGCTTCTCCAACGCGCGGCGACGCTCGCGAAGCGGGCGGGGCGCCAGGTCGCGTCCGCCGAGCGCGAGAACGTCGAAGAGGAAGAGCTTCACCGGGGTGCGCGGTGTTTCGCGCGCGATCTCGCGCGGCTTCTCCAGGTTCATCCGGGTCTGCAGGAGCGGGAAACTCGGCCGCCCCTGCCCGTCCAGGGCGACGATCTCGCCGTCCAGGACCGCCGGTTCGGGGCCCAGCCCCAGGTCGACGGTCGTCAGCTCGGGGTATTTCGCGGTGACGTCGTTGCCGCTGCGGGCGCGCAGGTGCAACCGCTGCCCGTCCCACACTCCGATCGCGCGGATGCCGTCCCACTTCGCCTCCACCCACGCGTCGTCCTCGCCCGACCAGCGCCGCGCCGCCTGGCGCGCGATCCCCGGCGTCGCGGTCGTGGCGAGCATCGGGCGCAGCTCGGCGCGCGGCGGGATCCTGGCGCCGGCGTGGGCGGGGCCGGAGAGGGCGGCGTCGGCGGGGTCGGAGAGGGACGGGCCGGCGTCGTCCGCGTCGACGGCGGACGGATCGGCGTCCTCCTCCGCTGCCGGCGCGGGCGCGTGGTGGTCGGGTGCAGGCGCGGCGTCGTCGGCATCGGTGGGGACGACGGGCGCCCCGTCGGCCTGCGGATGGCCCGCCGCATCCGTCTTCATGCGGTGCAGGAGCCACGTCGACTTCTCACCGCTCCCGTCGGTGCGGATGAGGGCGAGGCGCACGCGCCCGAGCGGACCTCCCGGGCGCCCCTCGAGGGTGAAGATCACCTCGTCGTCGCGCCACTTCTCCAGCTCGTACCGGCCCTCGTCCCAGATCGTCATGGAGCCCGCGCCGTACTGACCTGCCGGGATCGTGCCGGCGAACGTCGCGTACTCCATGGGATGGTCTTCGGTCTGGACCGCCAGGTTGTTGCGCGCGGTGGTGGAGGGCACGCCTTTCGGGACGGCCCAGCTGGCCAGCACCCCGTCGCGCTCCAGGCGCAGATCCCAGTGCAGCCGGGTGGCATGGTGCTCCTGGATGACGAAGCGCGGCAGGCCCTCGGATGCGGCGGCGCCGGCGGGGTTCGCGGGCACCGGCTCGGGTGTGGCGCCGGCGGTGCGCTTGGCGATGTACTGACCCAGCGGGCCGTCTTCCGTCGCGCGCGCGCCGGCGGTGAACCCCAGCGCGGCCATCGGGTCGCCGGAGGCCTCCACCCGCTCCAGCACCTCGGAGAACAGGAGGTGACGCAGCTCCGGGTCGTCGAGCTCCTCCCACGTGCGAGGCGCCGCGACGGTGGGGTGGGCGCGTCCGCGCAGCGAGAAGGGCGCGATGGTCGTCTTGGCGCCGTTGTTCTGGCTCCAGTCGATGAACACCTTGCCCGGGCGGGCCGACTTGGCCATCTGACTGACGACGAGGTCGGGGGAGTCGGCCTCGATCGCGCGGGCCAGCTCCTTCGCGAACGCCGTGATGGCATCACTGGACTGCTCGCCGGGGAGCGGCGCGTACAGGTGGATGCCCTTGCTGCCGCTGGTGACGGGGTAGGGCTCCATGCCCATGTCGGAGAGGATCGCGCGCGCCTGTCGCGCCACTTCGGCGCACTCGGCGAGGCCCACACCGGGGCCGGGGTCGAGGTCGAGCACGAGGCGGTCGGGGTTTCCGCGCTCGCCGTCGGGGGCGAACCGCCATTGCGGCACGTGGAGCTCGAGGCTGGCGACCTGGGCGAGGTAGACGAGGGTGGGCACATCTCCCACGAGCGGGTAGTCCTTGGGTCCGGAGGAGTGCGGGATGGGGCGGCGCTGCACCCACGACGGCGCACCGGCCTCCAGGTCCTTGGCGAAGAACGACATGCCGGGGTCATCCGCTGTGCCGACGCCATCGGGCCAGCGCTTTCGCGTGACCGGTCGACCCGTCACATGCGGGATGAGCACGGGGGCGATGCGGGTGTAGTAAGCGATGACCTCGCCCTTGGTGGTGCCGGTGTCGGGGTAGAGCACCTTGTCGAGGTTGGTGATGCGCAGTCGCCGGCCCTCGATGCGCACCGTCTGTTCACCCGCCGCCATGGCACCACCGTAGCGGCGCGGATGCAAGGGGTTTCGGGGATTGCTGTGACAGGTGTTCACTGGTGGGATGAGGGCGATCTGGAAAGGTGCGCTGACCTTCGGGCTCGTGAACGTGCCGGTCAAGGTGTACTCCGCGACCGAGGACCATGACGTGCCGCTGCATCAGGTGCACAACAAAGACGGTGGACGCATCCGCTATCAGCGCATCTGCGAGGTCGACGGCGAGGTCGTGCCGTACTCCGACATCGACCGCGCCTACGACGACGGCGAGCGGACGGTCGTGCTCACGAAGGAGGATCTGGACTCCCTGCCCTCCGAGCGCAGCCGCGAGATCGATGTGGTCGAGTTCGTGCCGAGCGACCAGGTCGATCCGCTCACGCTCGACCGGGCCTATTACCTCGAGCCCGACTCCGCCTCGCCCAAGGCGTACGTGCTGCTGCGCCGCACGCTGGAGGAGACCGACCGCACCGCGATCGTGCGGTTCTCGCTGCGGCAGAAGACGCGCCTGGCCGCGCTGCGCGTGCGCGGCGACGTGCTCGTGCTGCAGACCCTCCTGTGGCCGACGAGGTGCGCGAAGCCGCCTTCCATCGCTGGGTGAATCCGTGCGGATCTCGTCGAAGGAACTGGAGATGTCGGCGGCGCTGGTGGACAGCTTCGCGAAGGACTTCGACGCGGAGGAGTTCACCGACGAGTACCAGGCCGAGCTGCGCACCCTCATCGACGCCAAGCTCGAGCAGGGCGACGCGCTGGACACTGCCGCCACCTTCGGCGAGGAGGAGGAAGCGGACTCCGGCGGCGAGGTCATCGACCTCATGGAGGCCCTGCGCGCGAGCGTGGAGCGCAGCCGGGCGGCTCGGGACGGCAAGGGGGAGTCGGCGTCGAAGAAGTCGGGCTCGGCCGCATCCGATTCGTCCGCGTCCTCCGGCAAGACGTCGACGGCCAAGAGCAAGCCCGCGTCGAAGTCCTCGACGTCCAAGAGCTCGGCGTCGAAGAACTCGGCGTCGAAGAGCTCGACGGCTAAGACTCCGGCGAAGAAGAAGACCGCGAAGGCCTCCTGACGCTCAGCCCTTCGGGCGTCGGGGGAGTGCGGCTGCTCGAACGTGTCGGTGTCGAGGGCGAGGGAGCGCGCCTCGGCGGCATCCGTCTCGGGATCGCCGCCGTGCGGGGCCCGCTTGGCGGCGGCGCGCTCGCGGAAGTAGTGGAACGCGACGAACCCGACCGTGCCGACGACGGCGACGAGCAGGATGACGTCGATGTACTCCGCGACGAAATCGCCCACACCGGGGATCAGTCCGATGCCGTAGCCGAGCACCGTCAGCCCGAAACCCCAGATGAGCGCGCCGATGAGGTTGTAGAGGGTGTACTTCCACTTGTTCATGTGCCCACCCCCGCCGCGATCGGCGCGAAGGTGCGCACGATCGGGACGAAGCGGGCGAGGATGACGGTGAGCCCGCCGAACCGCTCGAAGAAGGCGTTCGTGCGCTCGACGTTCTTGACGCTGAACAGTCCGGATTCCTTGCGTTCGAAGATCGCCGGGCCGGCCTTGTGTCCGATCAGGTAGCCGACCTCACCACCGACGAAGGCGGCAAGGCCGATCAGGAGCCCCACGAACCACACGTTGATGCCGAAGACACCGTGGGGCGCGACCGCCGAGGGGTGCGAGAGCAGCCCCGCCATGATCAGGAGTGTGTCGCCGGGGAGGAGGAATCCGACCAGCAGTCCGGTCTCGGCGAAGATGATGAGGCACACCACCAGCAGCGCCCACGGCCCTGCGGCCGTGATGATCGTCTCTGGGTCGAGCCAGGGGATGAGCGCGGCGTGCGTGATCACGGAATGTCCCGTCGTTCGGTCGGCGGAGAGGGCGGGTACAGAGCGTCCCCGTGCGGAAGGTGGGACTTGAACCCACACGCCCGGAGGCACAGGAACCTAAATCCTGCGTGTCTGCCAATTCCACCACTCCCGCGAGTGGGTTCAGTCTAGGCGAGCCCTGTGACACCCACAGGGGGGATAACCCGACCGTCGAACCGGGTGGTTACCCCTTCAGTCCCACGTTGGCGACGCTCTCCACGATCTTCCGCTGGGCGAGGACGAAGACGACCAGCACGGGGACCGCGGAGATGACGGATCCGGCCATGGCTGCGGGCAGGTTCCCCAGATGCGCGGACTGCAGCAGCGGGAGGCCGGCGGTGAGGGTCAGGTTGTTGGTGTCGAAGATCACGTACGTCGGCCAGAGGAGATCATTCCACGCGCCGAGGAAGCTCAGGACGAGCAGGGTGGACAGAGCGCCCTGCGCCTGCGGCAGCATCACCGAGATGAAGATGCGCCACTGGTTGGCTCCGTCGATGGATGCCGCCTCCTCCAGCTCCTTGGGCAGGCCGGCGAAGAACCCGCTGAGGAAGATCACCCCGAACGCCCCGCCGAGGGACGGCAGGATGAGCGCCGGCAGCGAGTCGAGCAGTCCGAGACGGTCGACGGTGACGAAGTTGGGGATCAGGAAGACGAAGCCGGGAACGAAGAGGGTGGCGACCAGGACGCCGAAGACGAGCCCGCGCCCGCGGAACCGCATTCGGGTGAGGGCGAAGGCGGCCAGTGCGGCGAACACGACGGAGAGCACTGCCGACGTCGTGGAGACGATCACGCTGTTCATGAACCATCGCAGCACCGGTGTCGGCCCGTCGAAGGACAGCAGGGGCAGGTACGCCGCGAAGGTGGGGTCTTCCGGGATCAGCGACGCGTTGGTCTGGACTTCGAACGGCGATTTGAACGATGCCGACAGCAACGACAGCAGCGGCAGCACGATGGCGAGCGCGAGAAGGGTCAGACCGATATAGGACACGACGTTCGCGAGGCGCGGCGTGGATCTCACGAGTCTTTCCTTCCGCGGCCCGAGGTGAGCCAGAAATTGATCATGCTGACGACCACCAGGATGATTCCGAGGAGGTAGCCCATCGCGGATGCGACCCCCATACGCGACTGAGTGAGTCCGGACTCGGCGATGTACATGATCGCGGTGCGCGTCGAGTTCGATGGACCGCCGAGGGTCATGATGTAGGGCTGTCCGAACAGGTTCGCCGATGCCAGGACGGTCAGGACGATGATGAGCGCCGTGACCGTGCGGAGGCCGGGGAGCGTGATGAAGCGGAAGACCTGCCGGGAGTTGGCTCCGTCCAGCGCTGCCGCTTCGTACTGGTCCGCGGGGATGTTCTGCAGCCCCGCAAGGAAGACGATCGTGTTGAAACCGAGCGTCCACCACACCGTGGCGACGAGGATCGACACCCACGCCCCGGGCTGTGTCTGCAACCACGACACCGCCGGCAATCCCAGCGCCTTGAGAATCGCGTTCACGGGGCCGAACTGAGCGTCCAGCAGGTACCGCCAGAGAAGTCCGATCACCGACACTGAGAGCACGTACGGGGCGAAGAAGATCGCGCGATAGACCGTGCGCCCCCGGAACCTCCGGTTCAGTGCGAGGGCGACCAGGAGCGGCAGAACGACCAGCGGAACCACGCTGATCAGCACGAAGAGGCCCGTGTTGCCGAGTGACTGCCACCATCCGTCGAAATCACGCGTGCCGGGCGTGAACAGGTCGATGTAGTTCTGCAGCCCGACCCAGGGCTGTACCGGGAAGTTGTAGTCGTAGTTGTGGAGGCTGATCCACACCCCGAAGACGGAGGGGAACGCGACGAACAACCCGAAGAACACCAGGAACGGGGCGAGGAACAGCCAGGGCGTGTACCAGGCGAACCGTCGGATGGGGCGCGGGGACCTGCCGGTGTCCCCGCGTCGGGGGCTCACGAGTTCGGACTCGCGCGCCCCCACCACGGGCAGGACGGATGCCATGGTCAGTAGCCGTACTTCTGCCTGTTGTCCTTGATGATGGCGTTCGTCTGCTCCGCCGCTTTGTCGAGCGCCTCCTGCGGGTCGGCGCCCGAGGTCATCACCTCGTTGATCGCGTCCGTCAGCGGGGTCAGTGAGCTCTCCAGCCCCGGGTAGAGCGGGTTGAACGCGATGTGCTCGATCTGCGCGGCGAACGGCTGCAGCAGCGTCAACTCCTGCTCGGCGCTCTCGCGGACGCTCTTGCGCGCCGGAACCTGATTCGCGTGCGCCCACTCGAGGGAGTTCTGCGACAGATAGTTCACGAAGTACGCCGCGGCCGCCGTCTTGTTCTCGTCACCCTCCGCCTGCGTGGTGATGGTGAGCTGATGCGAGCTGCCCCAGACGCCCGGCTGGTCGCCGACCTGCGGGACCTCCGCGGCCATGAAATCCACCTCGGCCAGGGCAGGGTCGCCGAGGTGCCAGATGCCGAACAGGCCCATCGCGTTCTCGCCCGCGAGGAAGGCCTTCCACGGGTCGTCCACGTTCTCCGGGCTGTACCCGTCGTCGATCAGGGACCGCTGCCAGGCGAGCGCCTCGACGCCGGCGGCGGAGTTGAACGTCGCTTCGGTGCCGTCCTCGCTGAACTCGCTGCCCCCGAACTGGGAGAGGAACGTGCGGAAGCCCCACTCGTCTGAGGTGGGTTGCCAGAATCCCTGGATGCCGGCGGCCTTGAACGCATCGAGCTGTGCGATCAACTCGTCCTTGTCGGTGGGTGCAACGGGGTCAAGCCCCGCCTCGGCGTAAACCTCCTTGTTGATGAAGAGCCCGTACATGTGCTGATCGAGCGGGATCGAGTATCGGCGATCGTCGTACTCAGCCGCGTCCCACACGTTCTCCGCGAAGTCATCGCCGGTCAGGTCGAGGGCTTCGACGACGTTGTCGATCGCGAGCAGATTTCCCTGCGCGACCTGCGAAGCCACGTTCTGGACATGGATCACGGCGACATCCGGTCCCTTGTCGGCCCTGATCGCCGTCCCGATCTTCCCGTACAGATCGCTGCCGGGCATCGAGGTCGCCGTGACCGTGATCGACTCCTGCGACTCGTTGAACTCGTCCACCATCGTCTGGAAGTGCGGCCCGTCCGCGCCGGTGAAGGGATTCCAGACCGTCAGCGCGACATCGGGACCGTCATAGCTGTCTCCGCTGACGGTCACTTCCGCGCCGGTGCCGGCGGACTGCCCGCTGCACGACGAGAGCGCGAACGCCAGGACGGTCACTGCGGCGACGGCCGTCACGTGTCCTCTCGTGAACTTCATTGCTTCTCCTTTGAAGGTCGGCCCGGGGGATCCGCGACCACGTCACACCGGTGAGTTTAGAGCGCTACAAACTGCTGTCAAGGCGGGCGCTAGAATTCAGCACCTAGGGGAGGAGTCCGAATGCGTGGGCTACGGCTGCAGGACGTCGCGGATAAGGCGGGGGTATCGGTCTCGACGGTGTCGAACGTCGTGCGGGACCGACCGCACGTGTCGGCGAAGATGCGCCACAAGGTCCAGACGGCGATCGACGAGCTCGGCTATCGCCCCAATCGGGTCGCCCGGCAGCTGGCCACCGGCAGGACCGGGTTCATCGCGCTGGCGTTCATGCAGATCACGAATCCGTACTTCGCGGAGCTGGGACAGATGATGTCGCGCGTGGCCGAACGGGCCGGGTACCGCGTGCTGTTCGAGGAGACCGGGGCCTCCCTGGAGGCGGAGCGCGAACTGCTGACGGACCTGGACTCCAGCCTGGTCGACGGCATCCTCCTGCAGCCCTCCGCCATCTCGCAGCGCGAGCTCGCCCGTACTCGCACCGACGTTCCCCTGGTCCTGCTGGGGGAGGCGTCGGCTCCGCTCACCCTCGACCATGTGATGATCGACAACGTCGCGGCGGCCCGCGAGATCACGGCTGACTTGATCGCCGCGGGGTGCCGGCGGATCGCGTTCGTCGGTCATGAGGAGACCGCGCTCAGCGAGACCTCGCGGCAGCGTCTGCTCGGCTACCAGGAGGCGCTCCAGGCGGCGGGGCTCGGCGTCGACCCGGCGCGACTCGTCGCGTTCGACGCGGCTCCCGTGGGCACCGTGCCCTCCGCCCACCTGCCCATCGGCCGTGCTCTGGACCGGGGTCTGGACGCCGACGCGCTGGTGTGCCGAGACGACCTGGTCGCCTTCGGTGCGATCCGTGCCGCTCAGGAACGCGGGCTGCGGATCCCCGCAGATCTGGCCATCACCGGGTGGGACAACACGTGGGCCAGTGCGCTCGCCTTTCCCGGCCTCACCACCGTGAGCCCGAATCTGGCGACGCTGGCCTCGACCGCGTTCGGCCTGCTCGCCGAGCGGATCGATGGGTACGCCGGGGCTGGACGCCACGTCGTCACCTCCCATTCGATCGTGCGGCGGGAAAGCTCCCCGCCGCCGGCCGCCGGTGGCGAATGAGCGTCTTTGCAGCGCTACACATCATGCGGCTACGATTCGTCGCATGCGTCAAAACGATGTCCTGCCGGTTTCCCTGGCCCGCACAGACGGCGGCAGCTACCCCCGACCGCAGTTGGTCCGTGGATCCTGGACCGACCTGAGCGGGACATGGGGGTTCGCTTTCGACGAGGACGATCTCGGTGTAGGGCTCGGCTGGCATCGCGAGCCCGCGTTCGATCTCGACATCGTGGTGCCGTTCCCCCCCGAGTCCACCGCATCCGGGGTGGGAGTGACCGAGCCGCGAAGGATCTTCTGGTACCGGCGCGAGGTGTCGGCACAGGAGATCGCGGCCGCCGGTCACGGGGACGGCCGGCGGCTGCTCCTGCAGTTCGGAGCGGTTGATTACCGCTGCTCGGTGTGGCTGAACGGCGAGCTGGTGGGCAGCCACGAGGGCGGGCAGACCCCGTTCGGGATCGACATCAGCAGCGCTGTCGACGACTCCCGCGCGTCTCAGCTGCTCGTGGTCCGCGTCGAAGACGACCCGAGGGACGTCACGCAGCCGCGGGGCAAGCAGGACTGGCAGGACGATCCGCACGCCATCTACTACCACCGCACCAGTGGAATCTGGCAGCCGGTGTGGTTGGAATCCGTCCCGAGCATCTTCGTTCAGACCCTGCACTGGCGGTCGGATTTCACCGCCGCCACCGTCACCGCCCGCATCGTGCTGAACGACCGTCCGTCGACGCCGACACCCATCAGCATCGAGCTGGTCAGCGACGGCACACCCCTGGCCACGGTCACGACGACCGCCACGGAGCGCGAGATCACCGTCGCTCTCCCCGTTGCCGCGATCGCCAACGGGCAGGGCTATCACGATCTGCTCTGGAGTCCGGAACGACCTCACCTCCTCGACGCCGTCGTCCATGCCGGCGCCGACCAGGTGAGCTCCTACCTCGGGCTGCGCAGTGTGGAAGTCGACCGTGGCAGGTTCTTGCTCAACGGCAGCCCGTACTACCTGCGCTCGGTGCTCAGCCAGGGGTACTGGCCGCAGTCGCACCTCGCCGCGCCGGGCGCCGATGCGCTGCGCCGAGAGGTGGAGCTCATCAAGGAGCTCGGGTTCAACGCTGCCCGCATCCACCAGAAGTTCGAGGATCCTCGCTTCCTCTACTGGGCCGACCGTCTCGGTCTCGTCGTCTGGGGGGAGGCGCCCGCGGCATTCGCGTTCGGGCCGACCGCAGTTCAGCGCACGATCAGCGAGTGGATCGCGGCGCTCGAACGCGATTACTCCCATCCCTCGATCGTCGCGTGGGTTCCGCTCAACGAGAGCTGGGGCGTGCAGGAGATACGGCACGACCCGCAGATGGTCGAGTTCGCCCGCAGTATCGCCGCCCTGACCCGGGCGATCGACCCGACCCGGCCCGTCGTGAGCAACGACGGCTGGGAGCAGGTCGACACCGACATCATCGCCATCCACGACTACGAGTGGCAGGCCGACGTCATCGCCGCCCGTTACGCGGATCGACCGGCAATCGATCGGATGCTCGGAACCCTCGGGCCCGCGGGGCGCCGCCTGGTCCTCGCCGGCGACGTCGACGACAAGCCCGTGATGCTGACCGAATTCGGTGGAGTCTCGTATGACACGTCGCAGCAGGCGGGCGCGTGGGGGTACTCCACCGCATCGTCGCCGGACGACCTCGCCGAACGGATGGGCGCGATCTTCGCCGGGGTCCACGCCAGCGGAGTGCTCGCGGGGTTCTGCTACACGCAGCTCACCGACACGCTGCAGGAGACGAACGGCCTGCTGACGGCGGACAGGGAGCCGAAGTTCGCCGCCGCGCGCATCCGTGAGATCGTCACCGGCCGCCGCGGTTGATCCCGATGACCGGAACCGATCCCGGGCCCACATCGCTGACCGGGCGGGCGAGGGCAGGGTACTCGGCCCGGCGCCCCCTGCTCCTCGACGCCGAGGCAGGTGCGGTCACCGTCATCGCCGCCACCGAGCTCGTCGGGCAGCAGGTGCAACCGGACACCGAACTGGTCTGGATCGTGCTGCCGGTCGCCGGCGATGCGCCTCACGACCGGTGGCAGGCGACGGCGGTGTCGGTCGATGTGGAGTTCACCGACGGAGCGCAGCTGTCCCGGATGGGGGCGGTGGATCAATACGGTGACGGCATCACCGCGCACGCACAGGGGGCGGCCCGCAAGCTCTGGCCCGATCAGTGGAACCTCCGGCGGGTGTCGCTCGAGCCTGCCGTGGGGCGCGTCATCCGCCGTGTCACCGCGTCCCTGGGCACAGGCGCCGGCGCATCGGTGCGGGCGTACCTGGACGAGGTGGGCCTCGTGCCCGTGCGCGAGCCCGTCGACGACCTGGACACGGTCGACACGAGACGCGGCAGCCACTCCACCCCGACGTTCTCCCGTGGCAACACCGCGCCACTGGTCGGGCTCCCGCACGGTGGCGTCTTCGCTGTGCCCATGACCGACGCGTCCGCGAGCGACTGGCCGTACTCCTGGGCGGCGCACAACCGCGCTCACGACGGCAGGCCCGCGGTACAGGCCTTCGCGACCTCGCACATCGCCAGCCCGTGGATGGGCGACCACGGCGTCTTCCAGCTCATGCCCAGCCCGCTGCGCGAGCCGGCCCTGGACCGCACGCAGCGCGCACTCGGCTTCGAGCATCGCGATGAGAAAGCGCGCCCGCACCTTTATGAGGTGGCACTGGACGGCGGAATCATCGCCGAGATCGTCCCCGACCAGTTCGCGATCGCGGCGCGGTTCAGCTTCGACGGCGGGGAAGGGTCGATCATCGTCGACCATCTCGGGGATGCCACGCTGCTGTCGCAGTCCTCGACCGCCGACGGCCACGAACTCGACGTGCACCTCCACCCTTTCGCTGCCAAGCCCGCCTACTTCGTGCACTGCGCTTTCTCGCACGTGCACAGCAGCGACGTGCGGCAGCATGGCGACACCGTGCGCGGTCACCTCCGCCTCGCCGATGGGGCGCAGGTCGTGGAGGCGGTCGTCGGTCTGTCCACCGTCAGCCCCGCCCAGGCCCGCGAGAACGCACGACCGAGCGTGCGCTTCGCCGACCGCAAGCACGCGGCGCGGGAAGAGTGGTCGCGGATCATGAGGCTTCTCGACGTCGACGCGCGCAGCGAGCAGCAGCGGGCGAGCCTCTACGGCGGCTTGTATCGTGCATTCCTATACCCCAACTGGTACTCCGAGCCCGTCTCCGACGGCGGCTTCGCGTTCGGCTCGCCCTCCCACCGCGGCCGGATCGAGCACGGTGCGCTCGCCGTCAACAACGGCTTCTGGGACACCTACCGCACGGCATGGCCGCTTGTGGCGCTCCTGCATCCTGGGGCGTCGGTCGCACTCGCGAACGGCTTCGTGAACCACGCTCGCGTCGCCGGCTGGACCCCGAGGTGGAGTGCTCCCGCCGCCGAGGACTGCATGACGGGGACCACCTTTGACCTCGTGTTCGCCGACCTCGCCGCGAAGGATCTGCCCGGGCTCGACCTGGCGGGCGGGTACGCCGCCGCGGTGAAGGGGGCGACGGTGCCTGCGACCGACCCCGCGGTCGGGCGCAAGGGGCTGCGGGAATCGCGGTACCTGGGATGGACGCCGACGTCCACCCACGAGGGGCTCTCCTGGTCGCTGGACAACGCGCTGAACGACTGGGGCATCGCCGTCCTCGCCGACCGGCTGCACGGTGCCGAACACTCCCCGCCGCGCCGAGAGGAACTCGCCGTCGAACGCGAGTACTTCGCGCGGCGCTCCCTCGGCTACCAGCGCGTGTTCGACCGCGAGCGGGGATTCTTCATCGGGCGCGACATCAACGGGGGCTGGCGCACGCCCTTCGACGCCCTCGAATGGGGCATCGACTACACCGAGACCCATGCCTGGGGCACCGCGTTCACCGCACCGCACGACGGCGCCGGGCTCGTCGAACTACACGGTGGGGAAGGAGCGTTCGGCGCGCGCCTCGATGAACTGCGTGAGATCCCGGAACCGGCCAGCGAAACCAATGTGGGCCACTACGGCAGGGTCATCCATGAGATGCTCGAGGCACGCGACACCAGGATGGGGCTGCTGGCGATGTCGAACCAGCCCGCGCACCACATCCCTTTCATGTACATGTTCGCAGGCAGGCACGACGACGCCCATCGGCTCGTCAAGGAATGCCTGGACCGGCTCTTCGTCGGATCCGACTTCGGCCAGGGGTACCCCGGCGATGAGGACAACGGCGAGATGAGCGCCTGGTATCTGTTCGCATCGCTCGGCCTGTACCCCTTGGTCCCCGCCACGGGCACGTACGTGCTGGTGCCGCCGTCCGTGCGCCGCGCTGTGCTGCGTCCCTTCGGGGGCAACGAGGTCGAGATCCGGATCGTCCGCGGTGACCCCGATGATTCGTTCATCTCCTCCGTCCGCGTCGACGGGAGGGAGTGGCACGACATCAGCATCGGTCACGACGTCCTGCAACGCGGCTGCCGCATCGACTTCGAGCTGTCGTCCATCCCGACGGGGTGGGCCCGACACTCTCGCCCCATCTCCTCCCGCACACTGCACGGCTTCTCGCAGCCGGTCCAGGACCTCGCGCACCCCGCGCGCGCCGACGGGACGTCTGCAGGGCTGGAAGCACTGGTCGATGACCGGGCAGCCATCCCGGTCGCGGTCGCCCCGGGTGACGCCCTGACCATTCGCTTCGCGGAGGCCGCGCCGGTGTCGATGGTCACCGTGACCGCCGACGGGCCCGGGGCGATCGACTTCGACGTCGACCTGCTCGACGAACACGGGCTCGTCGTCGCATCACGCCCCTACCGGCACGTCGCCTTCACCTGGGCGGAGCAGCTCCGCCCGCTCAGCGCGCCGCGCGTGGATGGGCCGCCCCCGTGCGGGGCCAGGTTCGTGTTCCGTGGCACCGGCACCGTACGCCAGGTGGAGGTCATCCTCGCTGACTCCGGAGCGACCGACCGCCGGTGAATTCGGCTCAGGGGCCAGGAGCGCGTCAGCCGCCGATGATCACGGTCGTGCACCCGGGTCCGGGGCCCACCGGGATCCCGTGAATCGACATATCGCCCAGTCGCGCCGCCGGACGCCCGCCGATGAGGACCGTCGCGCTGCCGGTCGCCAGCCCGTTCGGGGCGGGCGAGGCGCACACGATTCCGCCGGGGGTGCCGGCCGCGACCGCGGCCGGCATGCCGCCGATGAGGACTGCGGGGACGCCCGCCGCCGGCGTGATGGGACCGCCGATGTGCACCGTGACGCCCTCCGACAGCGGGCAAGCGGCCATGTCACCGACGCGCAGGGCAGGCCCGGTGGGCACGATCCGGCTCCTTTCTCGCGGGGGAGCAACGCCGGCCGGGCATAGCCCTCCGGTACGGCGACGATACTCCGGCCGAAGGGAAGGGGCCGGATCGCCGGTGCGGCGGTGGGGGCAATCAGCGTGCCCGTTGAGCCGGTGTTGAGTGCACGAAGAGTGCGGGGGAGCAGGCTGGGCCCGGCAGCTCGCCGACCCCCGAGGAGGAGGACATGATGTCACGTATCGCGGTCCGGGTCTTCGCCCGTGACCCTATTTCGGAGGCTGGCCTGTCCAGCCAGCTCCGTCCCCGTCCCGAGGTCCGCGTCGTTTCTCCGCGTGAGGACGAGGACCCTGAGGTGGTGCTGGTGCTCGTGGATGCCGTGGACGAGGAGTCGCTGAACACCCTGCGCTTCCTGCGCCGCAACGGTGACGCCAAGGTCATCTTGATCCCTGCCAGCCTCGATGATCAGGGTCTGGTCCGCGCGATCGAAGTGGGCGTGGTGGGGATCGTCCGGCGCGTCGAAGCCACGCCGGAGCGGCTGGTATCGGCGATCCGCTCCGCCGCCGCAGGTGAGGGCGCTGTCCCACCAGACATGCTGGGCCGCCTCCTCGAGCAGATCGGCAGGCTTCAGCGCACCGTCCTCGATCCGCGCGGGATCGCCTTCAACGGCCTGTCCGCACGCGAGGTGGAGGTCCTTCGCCTGGTCGCCGAGGGCCTGGGCACCGCGCAGATCGCGCTGCGCCTGTCGTACTCCGAACGGACGGTGAAGAACATCCTGCACGACGTGACGACGCGGTTGCAGTTGCGCAACCGGTCGCACGCGGTCGCTTACGCCCTGCGGGAAGGACTCATCTGATCACCGCGCATCGCGCTGCCCGAGAGGGCACCGCACAGTGCCCGCCGCCGTGCCCGCATTCCGCGCACGCACGACCGCGCTGTGGCGACCATGGAGGCGAGGAGGGGAGGCGCGCATGATCCGCCATGCGACCGGAACGTCGCGCGTGGGCGCGTGATCGGGGAGGTGGATGACGCCATCCGGGCGATCGTGCGCACCGACGCGATCTCCGACCCGGACGTGGACGTCGTGCTCGACGCGCCGACGACCGACTGGGCCGCGCGCCGGAACGCGCCGACCGTGGATCTGTACCTCTACGACATCCGGGAGGACACGCGCCGCCGTGAGAACGGGTTCCTGGAACGGCGGGATCCGCGCGGCATCGTGGTGGGACGGACCCCGGCGCCGCGCTATTTCAAGCTTTCCTACCTCGTGACCGCATGGACGCAGCGGCCCGATGACGAGCACCGGCTGCTGGATCAGCTCCTGCAATGCTTCCTGCGATTCGACGCGCTGCCGGACGAATTCCGCGTGGGTGGTCTCGCCGACACCGGCCAGCCCGTGCAGATCACGGTGGGGCTGCCGCCCCCGGAGGACCGTGCGTTCGCCGATGTGTGGTCCTCCCTCGGTGGGGAGCTGAAGCCGTCACTGGACCTCGTGGTCCTCGCACCGGTGCTCCCAGGTGTGTCCCGGACCGCGGGGGCGCCGGTGACCGAGGGTGTGGGAGCGACGTTCCAGAACATGCCGGACGCGGTTGAGGAACGGCTGTTCCGAGCGGCGGCTCCGGACCCAGCACGGTCTGCCGACATCCCGCGGACGCCCCGGGCCCCGCGTCCTCGAGACGGGCGACGCTGACATGCGCCGCGACCCCAGCGCCGCGCATCTCCTGGGCCGCGTCGCGGCGGTGGAGGAGCGCATCCGAAGGCTCGTGGCGGCGCGGCGCGCGGACGATCCGCAGCCGGACGACCCCTTCCGGGGGTTGTACCTCAGCGACGAGATGGTGGATCGCCTGCTGGACACCGAGCGCCGCCCGCCGCTGCAGCCCGATGCGTCGGCGGCATTCCTCGCGAGCGAGCGGGAGGCCGATCTGGCCGAAGCGGCCGGTCACCCGTCCCGGCTGCGCGAGCTGGCACGGGAGTTCGCACTCTCGCCGCTCGACGTGGAACTCCTTCTGGTGGCGCTCGCCGCCGACGTGGACCCACGTTTCGAGCGCTTCTTCGGGTACCTCAACGACGACGTCACACAGCGCCGCCCAACGGTCGGGCTGGCATTGGAGCTGTGCGGCGCGTCCCTGATCCTGGTCGCCGATCGGGGACGACTGCTGCATGGCCCGCTCCTCGCCGGGGGCCTTCTCACGCTCGACGAGCCGGATCGAGCCCTGCCGGCGCGCATGCTCCGCGTCCCCGATCGTGTCGTCGGACACCTGCTCGGCGACGACACGATCGACCTGCCGCTGGCGGGCGTGCTGGCTGAGCCGCTGGCGGCCGAGTGGGGTGATCCCGCGCAGATCGTGCGGGCGCTGCGTGCTGGCATCCGCTCCGTGTATCTGCGGGACTCCAGCACCGGATCCGGCACGTCCGTGGCGGTGCGCGCGCTGTCGACGGTGGGCAGCGACAGTCTCGTTCTGGACCTCGAGAAGCTCCGAAGCGCCCCGGACTCCGTGCAGCTCGCGCGTGCGGCGGTGCGCGAAGTCCGGCTGCGCGGATGTGGTCTCGTGGCCGGGCCGGTCGTCGGTGGCATCGAGCCGGCTCTCGTCGCGGCGGTGGACGCCGTGTCCCGGCCGACCATCCTGATCGGTGAGGGCGCGTGGGACGCGTCGTGGACGCAGCAGCTGCCGGCACTCGTGCAGGTGCCTCCCAGCACGATCGACGAACGGGTCGCGCTGTGGCAGGGGGCGCTGGGGCCCGCCGCGTTCGGCGTGGATGTGGCGGGAGCCACAGAGCAGTTCCGGCTCAAGCCGGAGCAGGTGGCCCGCGCCGCCGCCGCAGCACGCACGCAGGCGGCGCTGACGCCGACGGGCACGGTCACCGCGGATCACCTGGGTGCCGGAGCCCGCGCCGGAAACGGATCCGCTCTGGACCGCCTGGCCCGTCGTGTTGAGCCGGCGGTGCGCTGGACCGATCTCGTCCTGCCCCCCGCGGTGCTCAACGCGCTGCACGAGATCGAACTGCGCGCCCGCTTCCGGGAGCGCGTCCTCGGCGAATGGACCATGCGCCCCGGCGGCGGCCGCGGGCATGGCGTGGTCGCTCTCCTGGCGGGCGATTCCGGAACGGGCAAGACCATGTCGGCCGAGGTCGTCGCGGGGGAGCTCGGACTCGACCTGTTCGTCGTCGATCTGGCGACGGTGGTGGACAAGTACATCGGCGAGACCGAGAAGAACCTCGACAAGATCTTCGCCGCGGCCGCGGACGTGAACGCGGTGCTCTTGTTCGACGAGGCAGACGCGATCTTCGGCAAGCGATCCGAGGTGAAGGATGCGCACGACCGGTATGCGAACGTCGAGAGCGCGTTCCTGCTGCAGCGGATGGAGAGCTTCAACGGCCTGGCGCTGCTCGCGACCAACCTCCGCGCGAACATCGATGAGGCCTTCACGCGCAGACTCGACGTCGTCGTGGACTTCCCGCTTCCGGATGCCGCGCACCGCGCCGTTCTGTGGGACCGGTGCCTAGGGGTGCGGATACCGCGGGACGACGACCTGGACCTGCAGTTCCTCGGGGGCGCGTTCGAACTGGCTGGCGGCGCGATCCGGGCAGCCGCCGTGACGGCGGCGTATTTCGCGGCCGGCGCGGGGGGCGTCCTGACGATGGAGCACGTCATCACGGCGGTGCAGCGCGAATACCGCAAGCTCGGTCGTCTCACCGCCGAACGCGAGTTCGGCAAGTACTGGACCCTCATCGCGCGGTGAGTAGGGAGGAATGAGGCGGTGTTCGATCCTGGGCGCAGGCCTGCTCGATGGGGCACCGTGGGATGCTCGCGCGTGTGCCCATTCGATGCAGACAACGCGCGCCGAGTGGCGTAAGCAGACGGAAAGGAGCTACAAGGAGGAGAGTCGTGCCGACAGTCGACCTTCTGGTTGCGGAGCAGATCAGCGCACGCCGCGTCGCCAGCAACTCCCGGATGAACGAGCGCCAGCCTTTCGGGCGCAGCAGTCGAGACCTCCCGGTCCTGGACGCAGCCGGGGTCCTGCGCCTGCAGCGCGAGGTGGGAAACGCCGCCACCTCCAGCGTTATCGAAGAAGAGCGTTCGCCGGTGCTCGACGCAATCTCGTCGGGCGGAGAGACCCTGCAGGGCGCCGTCCGGGCCGACATGGAGTCGCGGATGGGCGCGGACTTCGGGGACGTACGTGTGCATACGGACACTGACGCGTCCGAATCCGCTCGATCCGTGGGGGCGCGCGCGTACACCGTGGGCCCACACCTCGTTTTCCAGCGTGACGCCTACGATCCCGGCTCGCCGGAGGGCAGAACCACATTGGCCCACGAGCTGACGCACGTGATGCAGCAGCGTGAAGGACCCGTCGAGGGCACGCCTGCGGAGGGCGGAATCAATGTGAGCAGCCCTGATGACCGCTTCGAGCGCGACGCGGTCGAAAACGCCGCACGCGTTCTGAGCGGTCCGGCGGTGGCTGAGCCGCAGGTGCAACGAGATTCTTGTTGCGCCGAGCCGGTGGCGCAGCGTGAGGATGACCCTGGGGAGGAACCGGAAGAACTCTCGGCTGAGGAGCCGGTACAGACCCTGCTCCAATGAGGAAGACCGCTTCCGTCTCCACCCGGAGGTCCAACAGTCATGTTGACAGCACGCGCTACGCCCCAGGAACTCGCCTCACCGTCTACGCCGGGAGTCGGCGTTCGGAGGGCGACGGCTCCGGCTTTGAGCCGCAGGTGGCACGGGGCCGCGATAACGCCGTCCACCCTACTGACGATGCAGCGGTCGGGCGGAAACCGTGCCGCGATGTCGACAGTCATGCGCTCCGTGGTGCAGCGAGAAGATGCCACAGCCGCCGCTGTATGCGCTCCGACCGTAGACGAGGATCGCAACGCCAGTCCCGCTGCGCCGCCGGAGACCGCGGTTTGCGAAGAGAAGTTACATGTCTTGACTTATCAGGGTCAGCAGTACGCGATTGTGGAGAGCCAGTGGAAGCCGTTCTTGACCGGCCTGAAAGGGACGTTCCGACTGCGCGTGCTGCGCCCGATGGAATCCCGGATGTCAACAGCTTCCGGCCTCTACGCCGACATGAAGAAACTGAACTCCGATCAGCGGATCGTGGCATGGTTCCTTGAGGCAGCGCGGACGGGAATCAACCTCGATGAGGTAGAGCCGCTCATCGCCGCGGGCGAGAACGCGCTGGCCGCCGTGCGAGCCGCCCTGCCTGGGGACGATCTCGCCGCGACCGAGACTGCCACGCGAATGGCGCAGGAAAGAGTCGAGGCCGCGCACACCGCCATCGTTGATTACCGCGCTCGCCAGATCGGCACGGCGGAGACCACCGTGCTCGCTTTGGAGCTCACCTCAACGGTGTGCTTCATGATCTTCGCGATTGCCGGCGGCGCGGTTCTTGCTGCGCCCGTCGCGGCCGGCGGGCTCGGCTTGGGTCTCGTCTCCAGTAGCGCGATCATGGGCGGCGGGACGGCCCTCCTGTCGAGTGCTGCTGCGGTCGGTGGCAAGGTCGTGACCGGTGATGAAGTCGGCTGGAAAGACGCTAAGAACGTCGCGATTGACACCGTGGTGGGCGCAGGGGCCGGTGCAGTCGGCGGCGCGGTTGCCGCGAAGCTCGGACCCTACCTCGCTCCGGCTCTGTCGAAATCTCTTGTCGCTAACGGCTTGTTCACCGACGTCGCGGAGGAGACACTCGTGAAGGCGGTCGGCTCTGTGGTCTCAGGTTCCGCGGGCGGCATGGTGCAAGGGGCGATTACCGACGGCGTGCGCGTCCTACGTGGACAAGCGACGATGGAACAACTCCTGCGGAATGTCGTGGTGAACCTGATCGTTGGTGGCATCGCCGGACTCATCGGTCACGCGGTCGCAGGCAAGGCCGGAGCCCCCGCGGCGCCGGAGACCCACACGCCTCAGACTCGAAACGTCCGGGTGGCCAACCCAGAACTCGTCGCACGGTATGAGGCGACCGCGAACAAGCGCCTCCCCGACGTCGTCACCCGGACGATCGCTCGCGAACGCAGCACACCTGGCCGTGCCAGGTTGGCCGAGCTCTCGAAACAGTTCGACGATCTGCGGACGGAGGTGGGTGACGCGCCGACCCTGACACCCAATCAACGGACGCGAGGCAACGACATCATCCGCGAAGCTCGCGACCTCGCTGGAAAGGACTACAGCAACCTTCAGAAAAAGGTCATGCCGCAGTTGCGGGCGGATCCCCAACTTAGGGCGATCGAGAACCAGCTTGTCGCCGCGGGCGACGCGCAGGCTGGTCCTCGGGGCACGTTGCGCATCAAGGTGGTCAGGGCCGACGGCTCGGAAGCGTTCGAGCCGTTCAACCTCGAGCACAAGATCCGGCTATCCGATAACCCGTGGCTGGCGAAGTCAGGGCGAAACCTCGTCCTGACCGACGCGCCCCAGAATCAGCAGTATCTCGAGGCCTTGCGCAAGCAGGGTTCCATTTGGCCCGCAGACGTCGTCGAGGGGTTTGTCGTCCGCCATCAGCTCAATGACCAGGGCGTGAACTTTGCGCCCGGGACGCGCTGATTCGCCACCCTGCCCTTTCGCGCACGGGCCGGTACCCGCACGCCCGGCCCGACGGACTCTCACCCTGGGCACCTGCCGTCGAACACTGAGGGCACGGATGTGTCTGAGTGAAGGAGTCGGAGATGCCCACCTATCTATCTCCCGGTGTCTACGTGCACGAGGTCGATGCGGCGACGCGGCCGATCGAAGGTGTCGGCACCGCCGTCGCCGCCTTCGTGGGTGTGGCGCCGGACGGCCCACAGAACCAGCCGACACTCGTGTCGAACTGGACGCAGTACGTGGACACGTTCGGCGGGCTGTACGCGGGCGCCTACCTCGCATACGCGGTGTACGGCTATTTCCTGAACGGGGGCGGAAACTGCTACATCGTCCGGATCGGAACGTCGGAGCAGGGCCCCGGGCGGGAGAGCAAGAAGGAGAAGGACGCGAAGTCCGTGAATGCCGCACCGACGGTGACCATCGGCGGCTATGCGATCACGGCCAAGAGCGCCGCCGCCAACGCCAAGCCGGTCAAGGTGGAGGTGAGCCCGGCCGGGGGTGAAGCGCCCGCCGAAGACGAATTCATGGTTTCGGTCATCCTGGAGGGGCGTGCGCCGGAGGTCTGGGAGAACGTCTCCACGAAGCCCGGAACCGAGAATTACATCGTCACGAAGGTGTCGAGCGAGTCCAAGCTCGTCACGGTGACCGAAGTCGCCCAGGGCGCGGCACTGAAGCCTGCGACCGGGACGTTCGATCTGGCGGTGCCCGAGCCCGAGCCGCAGCCGCTCGCCGTGGACCGGCTGCGCGCTGCCGACTACATCGGCGATCCCGCCGACCGCACCGGATTCGGCGGCCTCCAGGAGATCGAGGAGGTGACGATGGTCGCCGTGCCCGACCTGATGGCGGCGTATCAGCAGGGCGCGATCGACCTCGAGACGGTGCAGGCCGTGCAATCGGCGATGGTCGCACACTGCGAGCTCATGGGCGACCGCCTCGCGATCCTCGATCCGCCACCGGGGTTGAGCGCCCAAGGGATCACGACGTGGCGGGCGGACGCGGCCCACGACTCGAAGTACGCCACGCTCTACTACCCCTGGATCAAGGTGCTGGACCCGATGTCGGGGACGAATCAGTTCGTCCCGCCTTCCGGCCACATCGCCGGGGTGTGGGCGCGCAACGACAACGACCGGGGCGTGCACAAGGCGCCTGCCAACGAGATCATCCGCGGCGTCGTCGCCGTGGAGACGCAGCTCACACGCATCGAGCAGGAACTGCTGAACCCCGTGGGGATCAACGCGATCCGGAAGTTCCCGGGCCAGGGGATCCGCGTCTGGGGAGCGCGCACCCTCTCCAGCGACGCCGCTTGGCGGTACGTGAACGTCCGGCGCCTGTTCAACTATCTGGAGAAGTCGATCCTCGGCGCCACGCAATTCGCCGTCTTCGAGCCGAACGACGCCGCGCTGTGGGGCAAGCTGCGCCGGTCGATCTCCAGCTTCCTGCTGAACGAGTGGCGCAAGGGCGCGCTCTTCGGCCGGACGCCGGAGGAGGCCTTCTTCGTCAAGTGCGACGAAGAGACCAACCCGCCCGAAATCGTCGACGCCGGACAGGTCATCTGCCAGATCGGCGTCGCGCCGGTCAAACCGGCGGAGTTCGTCGTATTCGAGCTGTCGCAGTTCTCCGGTGGCACCAGCATCGTCACCGAGTGACCGAACCCGCATCGAGGAGGAATCATGGCAATGGATCCGTTCGACTCATCGCCCGCCAATGCGTTCACCGTGACCATCGACGGCATCGAGATCCCCAAGGTCGTCGAGGTCTCCGGTCTGAAGACCGAGGTCGACAAGATCGAGCTGAAGCAGCAGACCAAGGACGGCAAGTACATCGTCCGCCAGCTCATCGGGCGTCCCAAGGCCGGGCAGTTCACCGTCACGCGGGGCCTCACCGACTCCAAGACAGTGACCGACTGGCTGAAGGTCGTGATGGAGGGGGATGTCGCCGGCGCCCGCAAGACCGCATCGGTGGCGTTGCTGGACTACAAGGGCGAGACCATCAAGACCTACAACTTCGTCAACTGCTGGGTGCAGAGCGTCGAGCTGAACAGCCTCAAGGCCGGCGCGACCGAGCAGGCGACGGAGAAGTTCACCGTCTGCTACGACGAATCGAGCGTGGCGTGATGCAGCGCGTCCTCGCCACGGCACCCTCGACTGCCCCGGCGGCCTCGGATGACACGGCCATGCGCACCGAGTTCCCGTTCGAGCTGCCCCGCGGGTACCTCGACTCGGCGGGCCGGGTGCATCGCTCCGGCGTCATGCGGCTCGCGACCGCACGTGACGAGCTGCTTCCGCTCTACGACGCCCGCGTGCAGGAGAATCCTGCGTACACGACGGTCGTGCTGCTGGGCCGCGTCATCACCTCCCTCGGCGCCCTCGCCACCATCGACGGCACGGTCGTGGAGAACATGTTCGCGTCGGATGTCGCGTTCCTGCAGGCCTTCTACCGGCAGATCAACGCGGAAGGCACGACGCGGATCGCCATCACCTGCCCGGAGTGCGATCACCGGTTCACCGCCGACCTCGCGGGTGGGCGCCTGGGGGAATCATGACGTACGCGGCCGGCCGTATCCACGAGGAGGTCGCGTACGTCGCCTACCACTTCCACTGGTCCTTGAACGACATCCTCGACCTCGAGCACCCCCAGCGGCAGCGTTACGTCGCCGAGATCGCGAAGATCAACCGGCGTATGAGCGAGGGGGACTGAGCCGTGCGCTGGCCGTGGCAGCGCACGGCGCGCACGGCCGCGCCCGCCGTTCCCGCCGGAGCCCCGCCGGAGCCGGCCGGATGGGCGTTCTTCCCGCCGGTGCAGACCACGATCGCGGATGGCTCGCCCGGCGTGCTCGCCGCCGACTTCCTGCCGTCGCTGCCGCTCAGGACCGATCCGTCCTTTCTGGGCGGCACGGCGGTGCACGGCACCGGCGATGCGCCGGGGGGCACCATCGACCTGGACCCCGTCGCCGGGAGCCCAGCCGCTTCCTCCGGTTTCTCGGATCTCGCTCTCCGCCGCACCGCGGGGGACACGAGCGGGCCCGCTCGGAAACCGGTGCCTGCCGTCGCCCAGCGCGAGGCCGCGTCCTCCGAGCCCGGTCTCGACGCCGTCTCCGACGCCGGGGAGGGCAGCGCGGAGCCGTCCTCCCCTCCGCAAGCGACGACGGTGACGCAGGTGCCCGCCGCCGATTCCTCCCCGGGGCAGCAGCCTCGCGCGTCGGCGGGGAGGGCTGGGCCCGCCCCTGTCGTGTCCCGCCGGCTCGCGGTCGATGCCGCTGGCGACGCGGGCGTCGAGGTCGATGCTGAGGACGATGCCGCAGCTGATGGCGGTGCCGCAGCCGATGGCGGTACCGCGTCACGCCCGTCGCCGACGACCCGCGATGCAGAGCTGCTCCCGCCTGCGGGGTCCATCCCGCCGAGGGCCGTCTCCGGCCACGATCTTCCCGCCGTATCCCGCTCGGGTGCGTCCCGCGGACCCGAGCCGCGTGTGGTGGCGAGGATCCCGACCGCGGCCGGCAGATTCCCCTCGACGCGTCCGCGAGGCGTGCAGGACGGGGGACCGCCGCCGTCGATCACCGCGACGCCGGACACCTCACCATCGGCCGCCCCGCCCACCGCAGACGCCCTGGAGCCTCTGCTCATCCAGCGGCGCACTGTCGTCGGCCGCTCCGCGGACGTGCCGGCAACACGGGATCCGCGCGCGTCCACCACCGATTCCGTCGGCCTCCCCGCCGAACCCCTTCCGGCCGCGCCGGTCGCAAGCCGGCACGCGGACGGCGACCCATCGCGATCGGGTTCCCCTGCCGTGGCGGAGGCGACGCCCGCGAGTCGGTGGGAAGGGGCGGCGGACGTCTCCGCCGCGGGCAGCGCGACACCGGCCGAGGCGATCGAGGTCGATGTCACGCCGGCGACGAGCCAGGCGGACGTGCAGCCTTTGCTGCAGGCGTCCCCCGCCCCTTCCGTCCTGCAGCGCACCGTCAGGACCGAATCGCTGCCCCGGTCGGGCGCGACGGCGGTGGGGCGAGCGCCCCGGGTTCGGGCACCGGCAGTCGTTCGACCAGCGGTGCAGCTCTCGACGCGCGGGCCCGAGAGCACTGCGCCGGGGTCCGCCGCTGTGGGATTCCGCCCCCCGGTTCTCGTTGCGCCCCTCCCTCCGGAGCAGCCGCCCGAAGCCCCGGGGGCCGCCGCGCTCCACATTCAGCGCGCCGCCCTGGTGCCCGCGCGCCCGGCCACCGCGCCGCAGCCGCCGGACCCGATCCCCGTGGGCGCTCCGACCCACGCGACGGCGCTCGTGCAGCGGCTCGCGACCCGCTCCGCTCGCGTCGGCGATCCCCGGGTCCCGTCCACCAGCGAGGCGTTCTCGGGAGCCGGGTGGCACCCGAGCGTGCAGCAACTTCGCGAGGGTGAGGCCGATGCCGCGTCGGCGCCCGCCCCGGAGGCCGCCCCGGCTCCGAACCCCGGACTCGCAGCGTCCGTCATGGCGGGCGCGGTGCCCGCACCGGCCGCGCCGGCGGCCGTGCCGACGCGTCCGGAGGAGGTCGACGCGCTCGCCGCTGCGCTGTACCCCGCGATGGTGCGTCGGTTGCGGGCTGAACTGCTGACCGACCGCGAGCGCCGCGGCGTCCGAATCGACGGAGTGTGACGAGATGGCCCTCGATGTGGAGACGGCGGTCAGCGTCCGCTACGTCGTGGAACTGGACGACGCCGAGCTCGGCGCCTTCACCGGGTGCGAGGGTCTGGGCGTCGAGGTGGTGCTGGAGTCGCGGGAAGAGGGCGGCAACAACAGCTTCGTCTGGCAGTTCCCGACCCGCCTGAAGTACCCCAACGTCAAGCTGAGCCGGCCGCTCGGACCCGAGTCCGAGAAGGTACTGCAGTGGCTGCTGAGCGTCACGACCGGCTTCACGCGCAGCGCCGGCACCATCCGCGCGATGACGGCGTCCGGCGACGCCATCGCCGCCTGGTCCCTCGTTGACGTCGTGCCCGTCCGGTGGACGGGACCCTCGTTCGCCCCCGATCAGCCCAAGGTCGTCACCGAGACGCTGGAGATCGCGCATCACGGCTTCACCGACACGAATTCGAAGTACTAGGAGCAGGCCATGCCGCTGACTTCGACGTCCTCCGACACCTCCAAGCTCGAGCACGCGCGGATCGACGTGCACGAACCGGGCCCCGAGCCGGGCAAGCTCGGGCCGTTCAAGTTCGCCATCGACTTCCAGTTCAACCCCCGCGAGCTCACGATGGCCAAGACGGCGAAGTGGGAGAAGAAGAATCAGAACAACTCGGGCGCAGCCGGCCCGGTGACGTACCTGGGGCCGGATGCGCAGAAGCTGACGGTCGAGATGTACCTGGACGCCAGCAAAGCGCAGGACGAGTTCGTGGTGAAGAGCGTGGAGCGTCTGTTCGAGACGTGCCTGCCCACGGCGCGATCCAAGACCGGTGGCAAGCCCTCCGCCCCGTGGGTGCGCTTCATGTGGGGGACGCTCAGCGGCTTCGTCGGCTACGTGACGTCGGTCTCGGCCCGGTACACGCTGTTCTCCCCGGACGGTCGGCCCCTCCGCGCTGTCTGCACGGTCGCGCTCGAGGAGTTCGCCAACCCCAAGCGCAAGCAGAACCCGACGTCCGGCGGGATCGCCCCCCGCCGCTCACATGTCGTGCGCGAGGGCGATTCGCTGCCGCTCCTGGCCTACCGCGAGTACGGCAACGCCGAGCTGTGGCGAGAGGTCGCCGAGGCCAACGGCATCGACGATCCGCTTCGGCTGCGCCCCGGCACCGTCCTGCTCCTGCCGTCGGCGACCGAGATGGCCCGCGCGGCGACGCGCGGCAGAACCCTGCGCGAGGTGCTCCGTGCACACTGAGGCCTACACGAGCCTGCTGACCGTCGAGGTCGACGGAACGCCGCTCCCTGCCGAGCTCGCGGGGCTCCTGGAGCGGGGGCGCATCACCGACGCCTCGGGTCTCCCGGACGCATTCGAGCTCGACTTCGTCGACAGCGACGGCACCCTGCTGCAGAAGGCGTCGCTGCGCATCGGTTCGGTCGTGCGGCTGATCGCCTCGGCGAACGGTCCTCAACCGCCGGAGCCGCTGCTGACCGCCGAGGTCACGGCCCTCGAACGCGAGGACATCGGCGGATCGCTGCGCACCCGCGTCCGCGGTGCGGATCGGTCGCACCGGTTGCTGCGCAACCGCCACGTCGCCGCCTATCTCGACACCACCGTGGCCGACATCGTTGCGATCGTCGTCCGCCGCGCGGGCCTGTCGCCCGGGACGATCTCGGCGCCGACCGCCGTGCTGGAACATGTCGCGCAGGACGGCGTGAGCGACTGGGTCTTCCTGCGGCGGCTGGCGGATGCAGCAGGCTGCGTGTTCGACGTCAGGGAGGGGAAGCTCGACTTCGGTCCACCCCCGGACGCGGGCGACGCCCCCGACGGCGCCGAGGGCGCCCGCGACGATCCGGTCGTGCTGCAGTACGGCGTCAACACCCTCTACCTGCGCGCCACGGTGACCAGCGCGGAGCAGGTGCCCGAAGTGCAAGTCCGCGGGTGGGATGCCGAGTCCAAGGCAGCCGTCGTGTCCACCGCGGCAGCCCGCACGCGGAGCGCGGAACTGCCCGACGCCGACCCGGCGCGGCTTGCCGACGGCTTCGGCGGCTCGCCGTACCTCAGCGGAAACGGAAGCGGCACCCCCGCAGACCAGGACCTGCTGGCGGCTGCCCTCGCCGACCGCATCGCGGGCGGGTTCGCCGAGGTCGAGGCGCACATCCTCGGGAACCCGGTCATCCGATGCGGCACCGCGATCGCGCTGACCGGGTTCGGCGCGCCGTTCGACGGGCGCTACACGGCGACCGAGTCTGTGCACGACTTCGATTCCCGGCTCGGCTACACCACCACGGTCGTCGTCAGCAACGCCTCCGACCGCTCGCTGTTCGGATTGGTGTCCGCATCGCCCGCGCCCGCCGATGCGCCCCTGCCCGGAGTGCTGCAGGCCGTGGTGACCGACACCGCCGACCCGGAGCAGCGCGGGCGGGTGCGGCTCTCGTTCCCCACCCGATCCGACGACTACGTGAGCGGATGGGCCCGGACGGTGCAGCCGGGCGCCGGCGACGGACGAGGATGGGCACTGCTGCCGGAGGTGGGGGACGAGGTGCTCGTCGCCTTCGACTCGGGTCGCTTCGACCGTCCGGTGGTGCTCGGCAACCTGTACAACGGCCACGACCTGCCCCACGGCGGGTGGAACACGCACGTGGCGTCGGGCGGCCGCATCGAGCGGCGGTCGTTCACCTCGCGGACGGGCATGCGCCTGGAGTTCGTGGAAGCGCCGGGCGACGAGCGCGTCGAGCTGTCCACATCCGACGGCACGCAGAAGCTGACGCTGACCCAGACCGCCGAGCGGGGCATCGCGCTGCTCGCGGAAGGCCCCATCACCATCACCGCGAAACAGGATGTCGCGGTCTCGACCTCGTCCGGCGCCGTGTCCATCCGTGGGGCGTCGGTGGCGATCGAGGCCACCGGTGCGCTGTCTGTGAAGGGTGCCACCCTGGAGGTTGCGGCGACGGCGTCCGCCGACATCACCGGCGCGCAGCTGACGCTCGCCGGCGCCGGTGCCACCACGGTGACCTCCGACGGCGTGACCACCGTGCGCGGCGCGACCGTCCTAATCAATTGATGGCGGGAGCGGTCATGGCGCAGGAGTTCGTCGGGTGGGGCTGGTCGTTCCCCGTACGCACCGATCCGACCGGGCGCATCGCCCTGTCAGAGGGCGATCGGAAAATCGAGGAGAGCATCCGTCTGATCCTGGCGACCGCCCCCGGGGAGCGGCCCATGCGACCCGAGTTCGGCTGCGCTGTGCACGAGTATGTGTTCGCGCCCGCGGATGCGACGACGGCCGGCGCCATCGGCAACGCGGTCCGCGACGCGCTGGGGTTCTGGGAGCCGCGCATCGACGTCGTCGGCGTGGCGGTCTCGCTCGAGCGCAGCACCGAGGGGGTACTGCTCATCGACGTCCGTTATGAGATCCGCGGTACGAACGACCCACGCAACCTCGTGTTCCCGTTCTATGTCATCCCCCAGCATGAAAGGACGGCGTCATGACCCTTCCCGCACCGCGTCTGGATGATCGCCGCTTCCAGGACCTCGTGGACGATGCCAAGCGCTTCATCGCCGTCTCCTGCCCGGAGTGGACCGACCACAACGTGTCCGATCCCGGAGTGACGCTGCTCGAGGCGTTCGCACAGATGGTCGATGAGCTCCTCTACCGCCTCAACCGGGTGCCGGACCGCCTGTACGTCGAGTTCCTGAACCTGCTGGGAGTGTCGCCGCATCCTCCCGCCGCGGCCACGACCGACATCGTCTTCTGGCTCACCGCGCCGCGACCGCACGACGTCACGATCCCCGGTGGTACCGAGGCGGCCACGCGACGGACGGAGGACCGGCCGGCAGTCGTGTTCACGACGACCGACGCGACCAGCGTCCGGCCCCGCCGCCTCACCCATATCGGCTCGCAGCCGGCTGACGCGGAGCCCGCGGTGCGGTCGGCGTCGCGGTTGGGCGACGGCCGGCTGGACGCATTCTCTCCGAATCCCGCCGTCGGCGACGGGCTGCTGTTCGGGCTGAACGACGCGGCCGGGGCGATGGCGGTGCGGCTGACCCTCGACTGCGCCGTGCGCGGCGTCGGCGTCGACCCGCTCGCGCCCACGCTGCGCTGGGAGGCATACACGGGCTCGGACTGGACAGCGTGCGACGTGGTCTCGGACGGCACCGGCGGCTTGAACCAGGCCGGCGAGGTGCTCCTCGTGGTGCCGCGCAGCCATGCGGCGGCGACGCTGGGCGGAGTGCGGGCCGGATGGCTGCGGTGCCGCCTGATCGAGGCCGATTCGGGAGCGCCGACGTACAGCGCATCACCCGTGGTGCGGTCTGCGTCGGCAGACGCGGTGGGCGCGGTCGCCCCCGCCGTGCACGCCACCACCGTGGCCGACGAGGTCCTCGGACTGTCCGAGGGGGTGCCCGGTCAGCAGTTCCCGCTGGCGGCTCACCCGGTCGTCGCGGACGGCACGGAGTTCATCGTCGAGGTGGGCGCCGGCGCGGGGTGGGAGTCCTGGCGTGAGACCGACACATTCGCCGGGCTCGATGCCGGCGAGCGGCGCATCACCGTCGATCGCAGCAGCGGAACCGTGCGCTTCCCGCCCGCCGTCCGCGAGCCCGACGGCAGCCTGCGGGCCTTCGGGGCCGTCCCGCCCAAGGGTGCGCCGCTGGTGGTGCGGCGCTATCGCATCGGCGGCGGCCTCGTCGGGAACCTCTCGGCCGGATCCCTCGTGGTCGTCCGCAGCGGCATCCCGTTCGTGGGCCGCTGCGAGAACCGCGCTGCTGCGACGGGGGGAGCCGACGGCGAGACCGTCGAGGAGGCGAAGGTCCGCGGGCCGTTGATCCTGCGCACCCGCGACCGCGCCGTGACTCCGGAGGACTACGAGCAGCTCGTGCGACGGTCGACGCCGGGCGTCGCGCGGGTGCACTGCATCCCCGCGTCCGAGAGCGGCGCCTCCGGCGAGGTGCGCGTGCTCGTGGTCCCTCGGGTGGCCATCGGCGAGGACGGCCGGCGGGAGCTGGCCGATCTGCAGCCGTCCGCCGAGCTGCTGACCCAGATCCGCGACGAGCTGGAGCCACGCCGCTCCGCCGGTGCCCGAGTCCTGCTCCGCACACCGGACTACCGCGGAGTGACGGTCGTGGCGAGTCTCGCCGCCCGTCCTCGGGTGGCCGTCGCGAGCCTGCGGACGGCAGCGCTGCAGGCGCTGTACCGCTATCTCGATCCGCTCACCGGCGGCGCCGACGGCACGGGCTGGCCCTTCGGCCGGCCGCTGTCGGCCGGCGAACTCCACGCGGTGCTGCACAACCTGACCGGAACCGAACTCGTCGACGAGGTGCTGCTGTTCCCCGCTGATCCGGACAAGGGGACCCGTGGCGAGCCGACGCAGCGGCTGGAATGGGGCGCCGAGTCGGTCCCGTTCTCGTATGAACACCGGGTCCGCGTGACCGCCGGGGTGTGACATGCGCGGTGTCATCCCCGGCCTCGGCACACCGGCGCCCCTTCTCGACCGGCTGCCCGGGATCCTGCAGGACGACGACTTCCTGCAGCGCTTCCTGCCGGCCTTCGACGCGACGGTGGCGCCGGTGTACGCGGTGCTGGACAGCCTGCCGGCGTATATCGACCCCTTCTCCGCCCCGGCGGACTTCCTGGAATGGCTGGCGGGATGGGTCGACGTCGAGCTCGACCAGAACTGGCCGCTGGAGCAGCGGCGGCGCTTCATCGCCGAGGCTGCGACGCTGCACCGGCTTCGGGGCACCGCCACCGGTATCCGGCATGCCGTGTCCCTCGCGGCCGGACCGGCCGCTGAGGTGACCGTCACCGACGGGGGCGGGGTGTGGATCGGAACGGTGCCGGATCCTGCCGCGCCAGAGCAGCGGGTGCGGATCGTGGTGGCCAGCACGGTGCCGCTCGAGGAAGCGGACCGCGCCCGCCTGGCCCGTGCGGCTGCCGCGTCGGTGCCGGCCCACCTGCTCTTCGATCTCGAGGTCGAGCTGGTGCCCGTCTCCGGCTGACGACAGAGCGCTCAGCGCACGCCGAGCGAGTGGAGCATGCGGCGGTACCGCTCCTCGGTGCGCGCGAGGGCGATGAGGTCGTCGGCGGATCGGTGCACGGTCGTGAGCGCGCGCCACGCGGCGTCCGTCCACGGGTCGATCTCCACCGCACGCTCCGCCGCGTGCAGCGCCGCGGAGGTGTCGGCACGGCGCAGCTCCAGCAGCGCGAGGGCCGCGGCCGCCTCGGCGGCGCGGGCGCGATACCGCTCTCGGGTGCCGACGACCCAGTCCGCCGGGCCGTCCTCGGGCAGCACGTCGCCGAGGTACAGCTCCACCGCACCATCCAGCTGCCGCACCGCCGTGTCGATGTCCCCGCGGGCGCGGGCGTCGGTGGCGGCGGTCAGACGGGAATCGAAGGACACGAGATCGCAGTGGTCGAAGCGGTCCAGTCGCAGCGCGTACGCATTGCCGCGCCGCTCGACGAGTCTTCCGCCCGTCCCATGCCCGTAGGCGTTCAACGCGCGTCGCAGGCTCGACACGCTCACGTGCAGGGCGTGCACCGCCGAGTCCAACGGCAGGTCGGGCCAGATGATCTCGGCGATCCACTCGCGGTGCACCGGCCCGCCGGCGCTCAGGGCGAGCAGTCGCAGCAAAGTGCGCGCCTGCGGGCGGACGCTGGAGACATCGACATCCCTTCCCCCGATGCGCAGGTGGAACGAGCCGAAGCACGTCAGCACGACCGGCGCGTCGGCCGAATGGAGCACGGACTCGGCGCCGCGCGGGCGTGGTGCGCGCTCGATAGGGCGCAGGGCGGCGGGGAGGCGAGGGACGCCGATGCGCAGCGCGGACGCGCGCAGCCGGCCGGAGCGATCGCCGTCCTCGCTTTCGGCCGCGGCGAGGAGATCTCGCGCGCCGCGGCTCATCTGATCCTGGAACGCCGCGATCCGCCTCCCATCGAGCTCGGGCGGCGCGAGGTGGGCGCCCTCGATCCCCGCCAGGACGAGCGCGGCGGTGATCCATCCCGCGACGTCCGGGCAGCCGAGCGCGTCGAACCGCGTCGCGAGATCGAGCACCGCGTCCCGTTCGCGCGGCACCACGCCGGACCGCAGCTGCCACAGCAGGGCCAGAGCCTCCAGGATCGCCTCTCCGACGGCGTCGCCGTCCGCCGCGCAGGCGGCGATGGTGTCCCGGAGGGCGGCGTCGGCGGAGGGCAGCGCGGCGGCTGCGCCGAGGGTTCCGCGTACCAGCCGTGCCAACCGTGTCAGGCCCCGCGCTGCGGCGTCGCGCTCGAGCCGGAACAGCGCGTCGGCGGTGGCAGTGGTCCCGAGCAGGGGAGCGCGGATGATGAGCAGCGCGAGCCGCGCCGCCCACGCGTCCCATGAATCGGCGGGGCATCGGACGAGGGCATCGAGCAGACGGGTGGCGCCGACGACGTCGCCGCCCGCGAGTGGCTGGACCGCGCGGAACACCCGCGGCGGGAGCAGCGCCGCGGCGGCGCCGGGGTCCGCTCGCGGCGGGGGATTCGGCAGCCGCCACGCCTGGCCGGCACCCCCGGCTCCGGAGGACAGCGGTTCGCGCCAGCCGGGATCGGCCAGTGCGTCCAGGAGGTCGCCGTCGGTGCGCGCCGGACCCTGGCACTGAACGTGCAGCAGGAGCCGCCGCACGGTTGCCGGCCATCCACCGGTCGCATCAAGGATTCCCGCGGCTGTGTCGGGTGCGACGCGCACACCGAGCTCGTGCCGGATGAGCGCCATGAGTTCGTCCAGGCGCAGCACGAGCTCGCACTCCTCCACGAGGGAGACCGCGGTGAACTCGGCGCGCGCGAGCGCGAAGTCCGGTGCGATGCCGCTCGCCACCACGATCCGGGGGAACCCTTCGGGCGCGGCGAGCAGCCGCGTGAGGACGGCGGCGGCCGGTCCCGCGACGACGTGCTCGGCGTTGTCCAGCGCGATGGTGTCCGGTCGTCCGGCCAGGACGGCCCCGAGCGCGTCCTCGAGGACGGCCGGACGGCGGTGCGGGGGACCGAGAGCCAGGACGGTGATGCGGTCGTGGTCGGCGTGCATCTCGGTGAGCTGACGCAGCAGCGTGGTCTTCCCCGCACCGCGGCCGGCGATCAACAGCACCCGCGGAGCCTCCAGGCGGCGCAGCAGTCGGGGCCGGATCACATCGACCTTGCCGCCGGGTGGAGTGCGCACCGGTCCGGGGGGCGACGCGGACCCAGCCCGCGCTGCCTCGAACCCCTCGTGAAGCCTGGCCTCCACAACCCCCATTGTGTCCTCGTCGTCACCCGCGCGACAGCGTCCCTCCCGTCAGCGGAGTCAGCGGCGCGGGCGGGCGAAGATCCCGCCGATGTACACCAGCACGGCGCCCACCCACACGACGAAAAGCCCGACCAGGAGCACCACGAAGTCATCCACCACGAACGCGTACACGGCGAAGCCGGCGGAGGTCAGGAAGGCGACCACCGCGGAGCGGCGCATGAGGCTGCCGGACTTGCCGGACAAACCGAAGAGGATCGCGACGACCAGCAGCACGATCGCGAGGTGGGCGGCCACCGCGACCGCGGTCTCGACCTCGGACACGTTGCGGTTCACGATGATGTCAGCGAGCTGGGCGTAGTCGTCGCCATCCACCCAGGGCATGAACGCGCCGATCACCATGAGCAGCGCGCCGATGATGACGAAGAGGAGCTTGGCGAGCGGTCGCCGGTCGTTGGCGGACTGCACGAGGGTCGCCGACGTCTCGATCATCCCCTGCCCGTCGGCGGCGGTGATCCGCAATTGGGAGACCTTCGACTGCGACGGCGGGGGACCGGGGCTTTCCACCTCGACGCGGACCGTTCCGGTCGATTGCGGCATGACGGTCGTGCTCGGCGGGAGGAACCGGAAGTTCACCGTACCGTCGGAGGACTGCCCCGACCAGGCGACGGCGAGCGGGCGGACGCCGCGTCGGTTGTCGACGAGCAGCCGGAAGACGCCGTGCTGGGAGCCGCCGACATTGAGGACGGCCGGCTCCATGCGCAGCTCGGCGGTCCGAAGCGGAGAGGGCGTCGATGTCAGCTCCAGCGTGCCGGTGGCTTCGACGTCGTGCGGGCCGTGCGATGCGATCACCGAGAAGGGTCGGTCGACGGTCTCGCCCTCCTCCGGCAGAGAGGAGCGGATCCTCGCCCTCACGACGGTCTCCGTGCCTTCGGGCACGGTGACACGCGCCGGGGTGAACGCGAACCGCGCACGGTCCTCCGGGTCCTGGCCGTGCAGCTCGAGGGACGCGGGCGCATTGCCCTTGCGGTTGTCGATGCGGACGTCGAAGTCCACCGTGTCGGTGTCGACCGCCGTGAGATGGCTCGGCGCGAGCTCGACCTCCACCGGGACGAATTCGGGCGCGGGAGAGGTCCGCTGCAGGAGCGTCACGAGCGCGGTGAGTTCGGCGGCGTCGTTGGCCGCGCTGATGGTGAGCTGCCGGCTGATTTCCGTGCCCGCGTCGATGGCCGGGACCGTGAACATGCCCTCCGCCTCCACGAGCTGGCCGGGTCCTACCTCGACCACCGCGGGGGAGAAGGAGAACTGCACCACCTTCTCGGGGTCGCGGCCATGCAGGGCGAAGCGCTGCGGGTAGTTCGCGAGGCGGTTGTCTAGGCGGATCTGGAACGATCCCAGGGCGATGTCGACGAGCCGCAGCAGCGTCGGGGTCACCTCCATCGAGGCAGGGGGCCCTTGCGGAGGGACGGTGATCGCTACCTCGACCTCGGTGCGGGCCTCGGGACTCGCCTCGGAGCGGAGGACCAGCGTCACCTGCAGTCGCTGCGCGATGATCATCCCGCCCGGTCTCGTGCCGAACGTCACGGTGATGATGCGGCCTTCCCCCGGCATGAGATGGGCGTCCTCCTGAGTGACCAGCAGCCACGGCGGCGCGTTCAGCGGGGTGAGGACGTAGCCGTCGACGATCGGTGAAGGATTCCGTATCTCGAGGGCCGCGGTCGTCGTCGATCCCGGCGTGATCTCGATCGCGATCGTCGGTGTCGCGATTTCGGGTGGGAGCGCCTTCGGGGGCGCCGGCGGGTCGGGTACCCGTTGCGTGGGGGCCGTCGGTGCCGCCTCCTCGGTCGGGGCGCGCGCATCGCCGGTGCCGGCGGTGGGGGGCGGCACGGTCGGCGGGGCTGGTCCGGGCGGCGGCGGGGGAGGCGCCGGAGGGGGCGCGGCCGCGTCCTGCGGAGCAGTGATCGCGCTGTCGGCGTCGGCGGGCGCGTCCACGCGGGCCCCGGCCATCGGCGCTTCCTCCACCACCAGCGGAGCGGCCCCGGCGAGGGGTGCGCCGTCGAGGGTCGCCTGGCCCCGATCCCATCCGAGGTACGAGTCGCAGTGGGAGCAGAACTGTGCGGTCAGCGGGTTCTTGGTGCCGCAGTTGCCGCAGATCAGCACGCCGTTCGACTCCTCGACCGCCTCCATAGCCGAATGCTAGAACGTGCGCTCCGCAACGATCCCGAGTCGTGCCCCAATGGGCATCAGGGACTGCCTCCGGCCGAGCGTGCGGGCGGCGCTCACTTCCCGACGTAACGCTCGAAATCGACGGTGGGCCCTGACCACTCCGCGCCCTGCCACAGTGTCACGTGCACGTGCGGCCCGTAGTGCCAGTCACGCCCGCCGCCGCTGGCACCGGACACCGCGATGATCTGCCCGCGCGTCACCCGCTGCCCCGGGTCCACCAGGGATTCGGAGAGGTGCAGGTATCGGACGGTGTATCCGTCGTCGAGTCGGATGGCGATGAGCCGGCCGGTGGCGGTGGAGGGGTCGGACTTCACGCTGATCACCGTCCCCGCGTCCGCTGATGCCACCGGCGTGCCGTATGGAGCGGCGAAGTCGGTGCCCGGCTCGGGCGAGGAGGGCTTCCTCTCGCGGTGGCATGTCCAGTCGCACGACACCCCGGCGGCCGCGGGCACCACGTACCCCGTCCCGGGCAGGCCGGCGGAGGCCTGCAGCCCCGGCGCGTCGACGAGGGGCTGGAATGCGATGGCACCGAGCGTCACGGCGAGGAGGAAGGTGACCGCACGGATCGCGTCCGCCACGACCACGCGGTGAGCCGGCGGTTCCGCCGCGCTGAGGGACGGACCGCGAGAGGTGCCGACCGGTGCGGCGGCCGAGTGCAACGGATCCATGACGTCATCGCCTTCGCGCGGCCAATCTATCGCTGTATGGAGTCGCGATCCCTGCCCAAAAGGGCACAGTGCCCACCGGCGAAAACGGCGCGCGATACGATCCGGTCTCGAGTGTGGTGTCGAGTGTGAGGACACGGCGATGGCGGCGCAGGAATGCGAGTTCTGCCACGCGGAGCTGGACTCTTCTGACCGCTTCTGCGCGGCATGTCTCCTGCCGGTCGCGCCGTCGCACCCTGCCTCGGTCGCTCTGCGGGTCGATCCGGCAGAGATCAGGCTCGATGCCGGCGAACAGCGCTGCAGCCTCCAGCTCTTCGTCGACAACAACGATGCGGTAGAACCGCTGCACATCTGGTTGGCCGGCGAGTCGGATGACCGGGCCGTGCTGCTCCGGTTCGATCCGGACGAAGTCGTCGTCCCGGCACAGGCGACGGCGACCGTGGGCGTCGCGGTGCGGGCGCCACGCCCCCGGGCGGCCGGATCGATGACTCGCCAGCTGCTCTTCACGGCTCGTGATGGGTGGCGGGAGATCACCGTGAGCGCCACCCTCGTGCAGAGCACTCCGGACTGGCGGCCGGCGGTGCGCATCGTCCTCGTTCTCTTCGGCTTCCTGTTCGTCGTCCTGGGATCGTTCATGCCGTGGATCCAGGGGAGCGCGACCGCCCTCCTGACGACGCAGGCCATCCGAGATGTGTTCAGCGACCCCGACGGCGTCCTTCAATGGCAGCGCCTCATCGAGCCGCTCGCGCGGATCGTCGTGCTGATCCTCGCCGTTCTGATGCTGGTCGGTCTCCGCAGGCGCGCACGCACTCTGATGCGGGAGTCGGCGGTCCTGATCGCTCTGCTCACGGCGGGACTGGTGATCTCGGCCGCCATCGCGGGCGGATACCCCGGGCCCAGCTACGGCGCTCTCTTCGTATGGTTCGGCGCCCTGCTCGGCTACATCGGCGCCGCACTGGCCGTATCCCCTCGGCGACCTCGCGACGGCGGCCGTTTCGAGGCGGATCGCGATCAGTAGGCGAGCGCCTCACATTCGGCGAGCAGGTTCTCGAGAGCAGCTCGGACCACGACCGCGCCGTCCGTCAGCTCGGGGGTGTCGCGGAGCGCCGCATACCCGTCCCAGGCATCGGCGAGCTGCCAGACGTGCCAGAACAGCGCATCGGACTCCGCCCTCTCGAGGTTTCGCTGCCTGATCGCGAAGATCTCATCCTCCGCGTCATCGACGGTGGGACTGGCGAACGCGAGCCGCGCAGTGGCGCAGATCTCCGCGGCCGCATCCGGGGGCGCAGTGACGGGGGGAACGGCGGGTGCCGCCGGCGCGGGCGGTTCCACCGGCGCCGGCTCGGGCTCGAGCGGAGGTGGGGCACTCGCTGAGCTGGTGGAACTCGTCGCTCCCGTGGGCAGCCCGCCGCCGAGGGGGATGCCCAGGCCGCAACCGGCGAGGAGGGGAGCTGCCACTGCGCAGGAGAGCAGCATCGCGACGGCCGAGGAGTTCGCACGCAGCGGACTCGCGGATCCATTCCGCTGCCTCACGCGTCCGGCCATCGCTCACACTCCGTCCACAGCCTCTCAGGGCGGCAGCTGCCGCGCGGGGAGTATCGGACACCCGGAGGGGTGATCTCGCTGCCCGATCGGGCATCCCGCCGTCGCTCTCCGTCCTGCGGCGGGTGCGTCCGCGCGGAAGAAGGAGTGTCATCGGGGCTTCCCGCGCGGGTCCGCCGGTTCTACGCTCGGGCCGTGCGACTCCTCCGGCGCGCTGCGAACCGCCTCACCCGGCCGGTACGGCGCGAGATCGTCGACATCGCCTGGTTCCTGACGATCCTCTTGGCCGCCAGTGCGGTGTTCTACGTGGTGGGCCCGCTGATCGGCAGTCTGTCGTCCGTGACGCGGGCGAATGTGCCGGCGGCGGCGCTGATGTTCGTCTGCCCGGCGATCGCCGCGGTGGTCGTGGCGGCGCGGACGAGGTCTCTGCGGCAGCTGGGCGCTCAGCTGGCCGCCCGGCCGCGCGGTGTGTTCACGGGCGCGATCTCGATCGTGGCGATGCCGGTCGTGCTGATCGTCTCCGCCGTCGTCACAGGACGCGGGGCCGGGTTCGAGGCGCCGGGAACGGCGGCGCTCGGGCTCGCCGTGGTGTTCCTGGTCAGCGCGTTCGCTGAGCAGGTCGGCTGGACCGCTTTCCTGTTGCCTCGGCTCCGTGCGAACACCGGAGAGTTGCGCAGCGGCCTGTTCCTGGGGGTGGTGTGGGCGGTGTGGCATGTCATCCCCTTGGTGCAGGCCGGGCACGCAGCATCCTGGATCGTCGGTCAGTGCGTGTTCACGGTCGTGCTGATGCTCCTCCTGGTGCGGCTGACCGTGGCCGGGGGATCCGTGTGGTGGGCGGTCATCTGCCAGGCCTCATCCAATCTCGCGTGGGCGCTGTCGCCGGCCGCCGGCGAGGGGTATGACCCGTGGGTCACCGCGGCGCTCACCGCGGCGGTGGTGGCGCTCCTTCACCTTCTCCGGTTGTCGTCGGCGCGCGCCCGGCAACGCAGCGTTGATGGCGTTCGATAGGGGAAAGATGAGCAAGGTCGTTCTGTACATGTCGATGTCGCTCGACGGGTTCATCGCGGCGCCGGGCGATGAAGCGGGACGCGGACTCGGAATCGGTGGCGAGCAGTTGCACCAGTGGCTTGCCGATGGCGGACTCAGCCCCGGTTCATACCGACCCTCCTCGCGGGTGAATGCGGAGATATTCGACGAGATGATGGAGACCGGCGCTGTGCTCACGGGGCGTCGAACGTTCGACCTCGCCGGTCAGTGGGGCGGAGACCACCACAACGGGGTGCCGATCTTCGTCATCACCCGGACACCGCCCGCCGAACCGGCACCCGGACACGCCCGCTATGTGACGGACCTCGACACCGCTGTCAGGGAAGCGCGGGCCGCCGCCGACGGTCGGGACGTGATGCTGCACGGCGCCTCGGCGGCACAGGCGCTCCTTCGCGCGGGGCTCATTGACGAACTCGTGATCCACCTCGTTCCCGTTCTCCTCGGACACGGCAGACGACTCTTCGACGACTCGGACGCGGGAACACAGGAGCTGCGCTTGGTCGCGACCCAGGAGGGGGAAGGAGTGGTGCACCTGCGCTACCGCGTCGGAACGCCGGAATAGAGCGGCTTCTCACGTCCGCCTCTGCGGCGCGGGTTGGCGTCCTCACGCTGCGCTCGCCGCGAGGCGGTCGCCGCGGAGAGGCCGCAGCGCCCTCGCCCACGACAGGAGCTCGTCGAGCATGACGTCGAGCTCCGCCTCATAGCCGCCCGCCGGGTCAACTCCCTCACGCGTGATGTCGGCGAGGTCGATGGCGACGCTCGTGCTGACGTCGGCGAGGTGGAGCTCCCCGCAGATGAGGCGGAGGTGCTCGACCGCGCGAACGCCGCCCACGACCCCGTACCCGATGAACCCCGCCGCCTTGTCCCGCCACTCGGCGTAGAGGTGGTCGATGGCGTCCTTGAGCGCAGCGGGGATGGAGCGGTTGTACTCCGGGGTGACGAACACGAATGCGTCGAAGCCGGCGATCAGGTGCGACCAGCGCTGCGTCTGCTCATCGCGGTATCCGCCGAAGCTGGGCGGGGTCTCCGCATCGAAGCGCGGCAGATCGATCGCGGCCAGATCGACGAGGACGTAGTCGGCGTCCTGTCGGTTGCGGGCATGATCCTGGGCCCAGCGGGCGACCGAACAGCCCTTGCGTCCACGGCGGATGCTGCCGACCAGCAGAGCGATGCGCGGCCGCACAGCCGTGTCATCCGCGCTGGTCTGCGCGATGCCGGCGGCGCTCACCGCTCTGCTCCCACGGCGCCGATGAACGCGTAGCGGCGGCCGGTGGGCGGGTCCAGGGGATCGGATCCGCCCTCCCGCGGTTCGGTGACGTCCGACGGAGCGATCGCCCGGGCGCTCGTCGCGGTCCGGTGGGCTTCCTCGCTGGTCCACTCTGCGAGGGCGAGTGCGGGTGAACCGTCGTCGGTGGCATAGAAGGTCGTTGCGATCACTCCTTGAGAGGCGGTTGCGGTGAGGGCGGCGATCTCGGCGTGGATCCAGGTTCTCTGTTCCTCCGGCTCCGCGGCGGTGAGCGGTTGCCGGATGAGGACGAAGCAGCCGGGCTCCTGAGCGATGGCGGGGCCGGATACGACGCGATGCGGTGTCGCGGTCACGCGCCAGAGCCGTTGGATGCCGGGGACGCGCGCGTCGACGGTGTCGCGGGGGATGTGGGTGTCGGCGAGGTAGCCGTCGCGCGCGTCGGCATCGGTCCACTGCGCGAGGACCAGGAGGGTGTCGTCCTCCAGTCCGCGGAGAATGGAGAATCGCACCAGGCCGGGCGCCGCCGGCATGGTCGCGAGTGCCGCTTCGGCGGCGTCGAGCTGATGCTGTCGGTCTCGGAGGTTCCAGCAACTGATGAATGCTGAAGTGGCGCGGGAATCCCGCATGGTCGGGGCGAATCTGTTCATGCCTCGGTACGCTAAGACCTCAACATTGGTTGAGGTCAAGGCGGTGACCGACGTGACGAGCATCCAGGCTGTGCAAGACGGCATGACGGTGGGGCAGGTCGCGGCCGCGGCCGGTGTGGCGGCGTCCGCGGTGCGGTTCTATGAGACGCACGGCTTGATCTCGGGCCACCGGACGCACGGTAACCAGCGCCGCTTCGATGAAGACGCGCCGTGCCGCGTGCGCATGATCCGGGTGTGTCAGCGTGTCGGGCTGTCGGTCGCCGAAATCCGCGATCTGCTCGCCACGCTTCCGGCCTCGGGCCGGGCAGAGGTGTCCGATTGGGTGGAGCTCGGCGAGCGGATCGAGCGCGAGGTGCACGAACGGATCCGCAACCTCCGGGACGCCCTGGCCGATCTCACCTCGGACGCCAAGTTGTGCGAACTCCCTGGCATCACCGATCCACGAACGGCCGCCATCGCCTGACGCGCCGGGTGTGGAGAACTTCCGCGGGTCGACGGGGGTTTTGCGAGGATGCCCGCGTGAGCCTCGCTTACGCGTCCCCCGGTTCGGCCACTGCGGTGGTCGCCGAGCGGGTGCGCGAGCGGCTCCGTGCAGAACAGGCCGATCCCACGCGGGAGCCGGAGCTTGCCGCCCGCATCACCGCGAGCGAAGTGCGCCGTCACAACGACTATGCCTTGGCCCGCGGTCTGGAGCCGGTGGACGACGAAGCCGGGTGCGTGCGTGACGTCCTCGCGCAGTTGTCGGGATTCGGACCGTTGCAGCCGTATCTGGACGATCCCACGATCGAAGAGGTGTGGCTGAACGCCCCCGATCGCGTGTTCGTGGCGCGCGGCGGGCGGGCCGAGCGGGTCCCGCTGAGTCTCACCGATGCGATCGTGCACGACCTGGTGGAACGGATGCTGCACACCACGGGGCGCCGGGTCGACCTCAGTCAGCCGTTCGTCGACGCCTCACTCCCGGACGGATCGCGGCTGCACGTGGCGATCCCCGACATCACGCGCCGGCACTGGGCGGTGAACATCCGGAAGTTCTCGCCGGCGTACCGCGACCTCGCGCACCTGGTCACCGCCGGATCGCTCGACCGGGAGACGGCCGAGTTGCTGGCCGACGCGATGCGCGCGGGCCGCAGCATCCTCGTCTCCGGTGCCACGCACGCGGGCAAGACCACGCTGCTGGGCGCACTCGTCGCCGCAGCCGCGCCCACCCAGCGCATCGTCACCGTCGAGGAGACGTTCGAGCTCGGCGTCGAGGCCCCCGATCTCGTGGCGATGCAGGGGCGGCAGCCGAGTCTGGAAGGCACGGGCGAGGTGACGCTCCGCCGCCTCGTGAAGGAGGCGCTGCGAATGCGCCCCGACCGGCTGGTGGTGGGGGAGGTGCGCGACGCCGAGGCGCTCGACCTCGTGCTCGCGTTGAACACCGGAGTGCCGTGCGCGGCGACGATCCACGCGAACTCCGCTCCGGAGGCGCTCGTGAAGCTCGCCGCCCTGCCGCTGCTGGCAGGGCGCAACATCGATGCGACGTTCGTGACGGCAGCCGTCGCGCGCTCGGTCGACCTCGTCGTGCACTGCGAGCGCGATGCAGCCGGCGCGCGGAGGGTCGCGGAGATCGTGGAGCCGACCGGACGGATCCTCGGCGATGCGCCGGAGGTGCGTCGCGTCGTTCCCGGGAGCAGGCGGTGACCCTCCTGCTGGGCGCCCTGCTCGCCGGCGGAGTGCTGCTGACGGCCTCTCCGTGGCTGTGGCCGCCCACGTCGAGCCGCGCGGAGAAGCCCGTTTCGTCGGGAGCGGTCTCGCGACTCCTCGAATCCGCCGGCTTCGGCGGCGTGCGGCCGCGCGTGGTGCTCATCCTTGCGGCGGCGTGCGCGCTCATCGCCGCGGCGGTCGCATGGCTGGTCACCTCGGTGCCCGCTTTCGCCGTCGTCGTCGCCGCTGCCGGGGCCACGGCGCCGTTCGTGTGGCTGCGGGCGCGCCGGGTGCGTCTGCTCCGCTCGCGCCGCACGCTGTGGCCCGACGTGTGCGATCTGCTCATCGCCTCGGTGCGGGCGGGGATGTCGCTGCCCGACGCGGTCTCCAGTCTCGCCACGGCGGGTCCGCCGCCGCTGCGCTCCGCCTTCGCGGCTTTCGCGGTGGACGTGCACGCGTCCGGGCACTTCGATTCCAGCATCCGGCGTCTGAAGACGGCGCTGGCCGACCCTGTTGCCGACCGCATCATCGAGACGCTGCGGATGGCACGGCAGGTCGGCGGCACCGAGTTGCCCACGGTGCTGAGGGCGCTGGCGACTTCGGTGCGCGCCGATGCACTCCTCCGTGGAGAGGTCGAGGCGCGCCAGTCGTGGATCCGGGGCGCGGCGGTGCTCGGGGTCGTCGCGCCGTGGGTGATCCTCGTCCTCCTGGCGCTGCGGCCAGAGGGGGCCTCGGCGTATGCGAGCCCGGAGGGCGTGGGCCTCATCCTCGCGGGCGGCCTCGTCTCAGTGATCGCGTTCCGGTTGATGGTGCGGATCGGGCGCCTCCCCGAGCCCCGGAGGTGGTTCGGATGAGCCCGGGCTTCCTCACCGAATCGGCGATCGCGATCATCCTGGGCACGACGCTCGGCATCGGTGTCTGCCTCCTCGTCTCGCTCGCCCCGCGGGTCAGCGCACCGAGTCTGGCCCGGCGCGTCGCCCCGTACATCCGGGACGTGACCGACCCACTCGGACTCGGCCCGGCGCTCTCACCTGTGCCGACGATCCGCGAGGCCACCCGTGGGGCCGTGGCGCGGGCGACAGGAGCCGTCGGCGGGTCGGACTCCCTGGACCGGCGACTGAGCCAGTCCGGATGGCGAATGGATGCTGGCGCTTTCCGTGCGCGTCAGCTCGCGTGGGCGCTCGCCGGACTCGCGGCGGGAGGGCTGCTCATCGTCGCCCTCGCCCTCGCCGGACGCCTCGCGCCGCCCGCCGTCATCGTGGCGCCGGTCCTCGCCGCCGCCGCGGTCGTGCTGTACGACGCGCGCTTGACGTGGGCCGCCCGCGGCCGGACGCAGCGGGTCGAGGAGGAGCTCCCCACAGTGCTGGACTTCCTCGCGCTGTGCCTGTCGGCGGGGGAGGGGATCCTCGACTCGCTGCGGCGTGTGGGCGAGATCGGGTCGGGCGAGCTCACCGGAGAGATCCGCCGCGCCCTCCTGGCCGTCGGCACCGGGGAGCCCCTTCCCGACGCGCTCACCGCGCTGGGCCGGCGGCTGGAGGTTCCCGCGCTCTCCCGTGCGCTCGACCAGGTGGTGGCTGCGCTGGAGCGCGGCGCGCCGCTCGCACACGTGCTGCAGGCTCAGGCCACCGATGCGCGGGAAGGCGCCAAGCGCGCGCTGATCGAGCAGGCGGGCCGCAAGGAGATCCTGATGCTCATCCCGCTGGTGTTTTTGATTCTGCCCCTGAGCGTTCTCTACGCCGTCTTTCCGGGGATCTTTCTGCTTCGACTGGGAATCGGCTGACGCCGGGAAGGAGGGTTCGCATGCAACGGATCCATCGCGGGATGCAGCGTCTGCGCACGGCGTGGGGCGATGCCGTAGCGGACGAGCGCGGCGACGTACCCGGCTGGGTGCTGATCACGCTCATGACCGCCGGGCTGGTCGTGGTGATCTGGGCGCTGGCCGGCCCGGCGCTCGCGCAGCTGTTCGAGCAGGCCATCGCGCGCGTATCGGGCCTGTAGGGCACGTCCATGCACGGGGAGTCGCTCGGGCACCGGGTTCGGCGAGCCCTGGCCGACGACGCCGGCTCCTCTCCGGTCGAGTTCGTCCTGGTCGGCGCGCTCCTGACCCTCCTGACGCTCGCGGTGATCCAGCTCGCGCTGGGGGTGTACGTGCGCAATGTGGCCCACGACGCGGCCGTCGAAGGAGCGTTCCACGCCGCCCTCGCCGACACGACCCTGGCCCAGGGCGCCGAGCGCACGCGCGAGTTGGTGGCGCGTGCCGTCGGTGAGGCCTACGCCGGCGACATCACGGTGGCGGAGTCGGCGGATGCGGGTGCCCCGGCGGTACGGGTGACCGTGCGCACCACGCTGCCGCTGCTCGGACTGCTGGGAGTGGAGCGGGCGCTGGAGGTGACCGCTCATGCGCCGCTGGAATCCCTGGACTGAGCTCAGGGCACGCGCCGCCGACGACACCGGATCGGCGGCCGTGGAGTTCATCTTCGTCGGACTCCTGCTGCTCGTGCCGGTGGTCTACCTCGTGATCGCGCTGGGGATGATCCAGAGTCAGAGCCTCGGCGCCGAATCCGGCGCACGTCACATCGCGCGGGCGGTGGCCACGGCCAAGGGCGCGGATGCCGCCGACGCCCGGGCATCCGGCATCCTGGCGACGATCGTGTCGGAGTACGGCCTGGACGCCGAGAGGGTGGAGATCGACGTGTCTTGCCGCGACGCGGGCTCGGCATGCCCCGAGGCCGGCGCGACGGTCGTCGTCACGGTGCGCACCGAGGTGCAGCTGCCGTTCGTGCCGCCGGTGCTGGGCCTCGACCGGCTGGCGAGTATCCCGCTCGAGGCCTCGTCGGCGCAGAAGGTCTCCCGGTTCTGGAGAGACGGATGAGGCCGGCCCGACCGCTCGCCGACGACCGGGGGAGCGTCCTCCTGCTCACGATCGGCTACGCCGTCTTCGCCCTCGTGCTGGTGCTTGTGTGCGTGAACGCGACGTCGCTCTACCTCGCGCAGAAGCGACTGGACGCGCTCGCCGATGCCTCCGCGCTCGCCGCCGCGGACGGTTTCACCCTCGTCGTGGAGTCGGGCCAGCCGCGCACCGCTCTGACGGATGGCCTCGTCCGCACGGCGGCGCAGGAGATGGTCGATGCGGTGGGGGAGGGTGCGGCGCTCGTGTCGGCGACGGCGGCGGACGGGCTCTCGGCGCGCGTGACGGTGACCGGGACGTGGCATCCGCCGGTCATCACGATCTTCGTGCCCGACGGGGTCGCCCTGTCGGCGACGGCGACGAGCCGCAACGCGCTGCGGTGACCGTGGTCAGGGGTGCGCGGTCAGGGGATGCGCGGGACGTAGCGGGGCACCCACCGCACGAACCCGGCCGCGCCCAGCAACCCGATCGCGCCGACCAGGGCGATCGCGATCGGCAGTGACAGTACGGCGGTCACGGCCGAGACCAGCAGCGGAGCCGCCGCGCCGCCCGCGTCGGTGAGCGTGCGCCACGAACCGAGGAACGGTGCCGGGTCGTCCTGTGGGGCGGAGTCGGCGCCGAGGGTGAGCAGCAGTCCGCTGGAGAGGCCGTTGCCCACGCCCAGCACGGCGGCGAACATCCCGAACCACAGGCCCGGGTCCGCGGTGTCGTGAGTGAGCGAGAGGGCGAGGAACCCGGCGCCCATCAGCAGCATCGCAGGCAGGGCTGCCCACAGCCGGCCGAAGCGGTCCATCACCTGACCGCTGGCGTAGAAGAGCGCGAAGTCGATGGCGCCCGAGACTCCGACCACGAGCGCGATGGTCTGCGCGTCCAGGCCGATGGAGACGCCCCACAGCGGCAGCACCACCTGCCGAGCGGAACGGACGGCGGACAGGGATGCGGCGGCCAGGCCCAGTCGCCCGAGGACCCCGCGGAACCGCCACATCGTGCGGAAGACGCCCGCGCGTTCGAGAGTGGGGATCGAACCGGTGACCGCCTCGCCGCTGTCTTCGGCCGCGGCATCCCGGGCATTTGCCCGCGCCGCGCGCTCCTCCGCGACCAGAGCCTCCTCGGGGTCGCGTCCGAACAGGACGAGCAGGACAGCGCCGAGGAGCGTCACCCCGAAGAACCAGATGGCCACATGCTCGTCGGCGAAGATCGCCAGCAGCGCCGCCGAGACGAACGGGCCGAGGAACATCCCCAGCCGGAAGGTGCCGCCCAGGAGCGACAGTGCCCGGGCGCGAAACACCAGCGGCACGCGCGTGGTCATGAACGAGTGGCGGGCGAGGCCGAAGGCGGCCGCGCAGAATCCGATGAGGAACACCGAGGCGGCGAACAGCGCCAGGTTGGGGGCGAGGGCCAGGGCCACGATCGCGCCCAGGGCGAGGAGACCGGCCCCCACCATCGCCGGACGCTCGCCGTACCGGGCGACGACCCATCCGGCGGGGATGTTGCCGCACAACTGCCCCACGACCAGGGCGGAGGCCACCAGAGCAGCCACGGCCACGTCGGCACCCAGGTTGTTCGCGATCACGGGGATGAGGGGCAGCACCGCGCCCTCGCCGAGCGCGAACAGGAGCGTCGGCCCGTAGATCATCGGGGCGAAGCGCCCGAGCACGTGCCGCGGCGAATCCGTCATCGATTCCACCCTAGCCAGGCCCCGGCGCGGCACCGCCCGTCGGCTCGCTGCGCTTGCCGCAGGCGGGGCGCCGAGAGGCACCACGTCAGGCTGTCAGACCCCATGCGAGGGGATCGAACCGACGTCGACCGCCGAGTCGGGGCGTCCGGGTCGGGTCGACGTGCGGGGGAGGAATGAACCAGACCGTGCCTGCGCTGGGTGGCGCCCCCGGCGGGGTGTCGATGCGGATCTCCCACCCGTCGGCGTGCACGCGATGGTGGCAGGACGTGCACAGCAGGATCGCGTTATCGAGGTCGGTGGGCCCGGAATCCCGCTCCCACCACTGGATGTGGTGCGCCTCGGTGAAGGCAGGTGGCAGATGGCACGACGAGCACCCGCCATCGCGCTCGACGAGGATGAGCCGCTGCGCGGACGTGAAATGGCGCTTGGCCCGACCCCAGTCCAGGACTTCGCTGTCGGTGCCGAGCACGCAGGGGATGATGTCGGCAGCAGCGGACATCCGCCGTGCGCTTCCGGCGTCGATGGGCGCCTCCATCCCGTCGATGGTGGCGACACCTGCGCCGCCTCGCACATCGTCGAGCGTCATCCGCACCACCACGGTCACGGCCGAGGACGGGAGTGCGTCACGATCACAGCCGATGGCATGACGGCAGATCGCCGCCAGCGCATCGGCACGCATCTGTGTGAGCGAGCGCGATTCTTCGACGGCTGCGCCCGTGCGACGCCAGGACCGGCCGGCGTCCGCGTCGTCCGCTCCGTCGGAAGGGTCCGTCACGTCATCGCCGCCGTTCCCGGTCGTCGGTGGCACTGCGTTGTGACCGCGCGACGTCCGAAGCTGGTGGGTGACGATGGCCTCGATCGCGGCTACGACGGGCGCGGCCGACTCCGGGTCGAGCCGCGCCGTGAGGACCGTCATTCCGGCCGCGTCTTGCGCGATCTTCAGGGACCGCTCGCCGTGCTGCTCGGTGACCCGCGGTTCGAGGCCGTCGGGATCCAGATGCGCCTCCGCGCGGCGCAGTACCGCAAGGAGCTCGTCGTAGGTGAGGAGTGGAGCCTTTCGCGCGAGGGTCTTCTCGGCATGGTCGCGGGTTGCCTCGTCGAGGCGCAGCGACACCCGATCCAGCATGGTCGTGATCGCGCCGGCCGCGGTCACGCTGATGCTGCCGGCGTCGAGTGCAGCGGCGATGTGCGGATGCTTCGCCGGGAGGATCTCGCCCGACAGTGACATGCGCGGAGCGGTCGCCTGACCCACCTGGATCAGCCGCACCGCGTCCGCGGTGTGGCCGCCGGTCGCCTCCGCGATCAGCTTCGCAGGCGTCCGGAATCCGTTCTTCCGTGCCAATCCCTCGGTGCCCAGCTCCGGACGCGACCGCGCAGCCACCTCCGCCGCCACGCGTGCGTGCAGCCCGTCGACGCGGCGGCGGAGGTCGGCGACACGCTCGTTGATGAGCTTGACGGTCGCATCCGGGAGTGCGCTGGTGTCGGGTGCGTCTCCCCACGCGGCATCCAGTGCTGAGAGGGCCTCGGCGATGGCGGCGGTGGGGCTGGACATGCCTCGATTCTCGCAGGACCCTCGGACATTTGTTCGAATGATCTCGGATCTGTGGATAACCGCGGCCACTGCCGCCCGTGCGACGCAGGACCGTCCGCGGCGGGGCGGAGCCCCGGCGGCGGTAGGCTGAACTGCCATGCTCGAATTCGATCTCTCCGCCGACATCCAGGCCCTGCGCTCCACGTTCGGCGACATCAAGGCCGTTGTGGACGTCGAGGCGCTCACCGCCGAGATCGCCCGCCTGAGCGAGGAGGCCGGCGCTCCCGATCTGTGGGACGACGTCGACAAGGCGCAGAAAGTCACCAGCGCCCTCAGCCACCGTCAGACCGAGCTGCGTCGCATCACCGAGATCGAGCAGCGCCTCGACGACCTCGACGTGCTCGTGGAGCTCGCCAACGAGATGGACGACGAAGACACCGCCGAGGAGGCGCGTCGCGAGCTCGCCGAGCTCGAGGACGTCATCGGCCAGCTGGAAGTGCAGACGCTTCTGGACGGCGAGTACGACGACCGCTCGGCCGTCGTCACGATCCGCTCGGGCGCCGGCGGCGACGACGCCACTGACTTCGCGGAGATGCTCATGCGCATGTATCTGCGCTGGGCCGAGCGCCACAAGTACCCCGTGAAGGTCATGGACACCTCCTACGCCGAGGGCGCGGGAATCAAGTCCGCCACGTTCGAGATCGACGCGCCGTACGCGTACGGCACGCTGTCGGTCGAGGCCGGCACGCACCGCCTCGCCCGCATCAGCCCGTTCGGCTCTGCCGACAAGCGCCAGACGAGCTTCGCCGCCGTCGAGGTCATCCCCGTCATGGAGGAGGCCGTCGAGGTGGAGATCCCCGAGGGCGACCTGCGCGTGGACGTGTTCCGCTCGTCCGGCCCCGGAGGCCAGTCGGTCAACACCACCGACTCCGCCGTGCGCCTCACGCACCTTCCGACCGGCATCGTCGTGTCGATGCAGAACGAGAAGTCGCAGATCCAGAACCGCGCGGCCGCCATGCGCGTGCTGCAGACCCGCCTGCTCCTGCTCAAGCGCGAGGAGGAGGCGGCGAAGAAGAAGGAACTCGCCGGCACCATCACGGCGAGCTGGGGCGACCAGATGCGCTCCTACTTCCTGTACGGCCAGCAGCTCGTGAAAGACCTCCGCACCGGCTACGAGGTGGGCAACCCCGCCTCCGTCTTCGACGGCGACCTCGACGGTCTCATCGCCGCCGGCATCCGCTGGCGCAAGCGCAAAGACGACGACTGAGCCCGCGGCATCGGTGCGGGCGGCGCGTCACTGCAGGGTGTCGCGCGACCGGAGCTTAGGCTCGATGCGCCATGATCCGGTTCGAAAACGTCAGCAAGAAGTATCGCGGCACCTCCAAACCCGCCCTTGATTCGGTGGACTTCGAGGTGCAGCGCGGGGAGTTCGTTTTCCTCGTCGGCGCCTCCGGGTCCGGCAAGTCGTCGTGCCTGCGCCTGATCCTGCGCGAAGAGACTCCCAGCAGCGGCCGCGTCGTCGTGCTGGGCCGCGACCTGCGGACCCTGTCCAACCGCAAGGTGCCCTACTTCCGCCGTCACGTCGGTGCGGTGTTCCAGGACTTCCGCCTGCTGCCCACCAAGACGGTGTTCCAGAACGTCGCCTTCACTCTCCAGGTGACGGGCGCCTCCCGCGGCTTCATCCAGCAGGCCGTGCCCGAGGTGCTCAACCTCGTGGGCCTCAGCGGCAAGGAGAAGCGCCTGCCGCACGAGCTCTCCGGCGGGGAGCAGCAGCGCGTCGCGATCGCGCGCGCCCTCGTGAACCGCCCCCAGGTGCTCCTGGCCGACGAGCCGACCGGAAACCTCGACCCTGGTACCTCCATCGATATCATGCAGCTGCTGGCCCGCATCAACGCCGGCGGCACGACCGTCGTGATGGCCACGCACGAGGCCGCCTTCGTCGACCAGATGCAGCGCCGTGTCATCGAACTGCAGAACGGGCAGATGATGCGCGACGAACGTCACGGCGGATACGGCGACACCTCCGGGCTGCCGCGCCTGACCCCCGAGGTTGAGAAGGGAGCCGCCGCGGTGGCCGCCCTCACCGCAGTGCTCGAGGTGCAGCGCGAGGTCGCCCAGGTCGCCCCCGCCGCCGGCGCCGCCCTGGATGCTGCCGCCGACGAACTGGCCCCCGCCGTCGCCGACGCCCTGGGCCCCGTCGCCGCGCCAGAGGGCGCCGTCACGCACGAGACGTCTTACGAGTTCGGGCGCACCGAAGAGCCGGCATCCGTGTGGCCGCCGGCGCCCGAGGCACCCCGCGCCACCGCCGCCCCGCAGGTCCGTCCCGCGGAGAGCGCCCCCGAGACACAGCGAGAGGCCGCACCCGTGGCCGCCGCATCCGCCCCCGTGATGACGGAGCAGGCTCCCGCCCCCGGGGATGAGGCCGTGTCGACCCATACGCGCCCCGTCGCGGTCGACCTGCCGCAGGTCGACATCGACGAACTGGGCCTGGCCGACCGGCTGGGCCTGGACGACCGCAAGGATGAAGTGGGGCCCACCTCGTGAGATTCGGCCTCATCCTGTCGGAGGCCTTCTCGGGCCTGCGCCGCAACGCGTCCATGGTGATCTCGGTCGTCCTGGTCACCTTCGTGTCGCTGACCTTCGTCGGCGCCGCGATCCTGATGCAGATGCAGATCGCCCAGATGCGCGACTTCTGGGTCGACCGCGCCCAGGTCGCCGTCCACATGTGCACGAGCGTGTCCGACTCCGACACGTGCGTGAACGGGCTGGCCACCGAGGAGCAGGTCGAGCAGGTGCGCGCCGGGCTCGACGGCGACGCCCTGGCGCCGCTGATCCGCGACTATCGCTTCGTCACCAGCGACGAGGCGTACGAAGACGCGCTCGAGCAGCTCGGCGAGGACTACGCCGACATCCTCACTCCCGACCAGATCAACGCCAGCTTCTTCATCAACCTCAAGGACCAGGGCCAGTCGGAGGTGATCGCCGAGGCCTTCGGCGGGATGGAAGGCGTCGAAGAGGTGCAGGACCAGATGCAGTACCTCGAACCGCTCTTCGACGCCCTCACGATCGCGACCTATATCGCGGTCGGCATCGCGGCGCTCATGCTCATCGCGGCCGTGCTGCTGATCGGCACCACCATCCGGCTGTCGGCGTTCGCCCGGCGACGGGAGATCGGCATCATGCGGCTGGTCGGCGCATCCAACCGGTTCATCCAGACACCGTTCATCCTCGAGGGAGTCCTGGCGGCTCTCATCGGATCGGCGCTGGCGAGTACGGCGGTGTGGGCGATCGTCACCTTCGGCGTCGGCGACTACCTGCGCAACCGGATCACGTTCGTCACGACGTGGGTCGGTCCGCAGGATGTCGCTCTCGTGGTGCCGGTGATCGTGCTGATCGGCGTCGTGCTGGCTGCGCTGTCGGCGGGCTTCGCCATCCGCCGCTGGCTGCGCACGTAGCTTCGAGCGACCCGTGCGCAGCGCAGTCGGCCGCGCGCCTTGTAGACTGAACGGCTGCGTGTGCCCCGATGTTGAGGGAGGTGGGACATGCCCCGCGAAAAAGGCGAGAAGGTGATCGCGACGAACCGTCGCGCCCGCCACGACTATGCCATCGAGAAGACCTACGAGGCCGGCCTCGTCCTCACCGGCACCGAGGTGAAGTCGCTGCGGCAGGGTCGCGCCAACCTCACCGACGGCTACGCGTACATCGACGGCGGTCAGGCGTTCCTCGACGCCGTTCACATCCCGGAGTACTCGCAGGGCCACTGGACCAACCACGCCACGAAGCGCACCCGCAAGCTGCTGCTGCACAAGGACGAGATCATCAAGATCTCGCACGCGGTGTCGGCGGGCGGCTACACCCTCGTCCCGCTGCGGCTGTACTTCTCCGACGGTCGCGCGAAGGTCGAGATCGCCGTGGCCAAGGGTAAGCGCGAGTTCGAGAAGCGTCAGACGATCCGCGAGCGCGAGGACAAGCGCGAGGCCGAACGTGCCATGCGCTCCCGCAACCGCCTCGGCGACTGATCCTCAGCGGGCGAGGAAACGCGCCTCGACGGCGGCGCTGACCACGATGTCGGCAGGCTGGAGCGCGACGCCGGGACCGGAGGACTCCGCCGCCATCGCGCGCATCATCTGGGGACCACCGCGGTCGGGATGCGGCAGCAAGAGTCCCGCGTCGGCCATCTCCAGCGGCGACACCGACTCCAGACCCAGCGCACCGGCATAGGCGCGGGCGCGCTCCACCGCGACCTGCACGGCCTCGGCGGCGACCTCACGCTCGACCTCGGCACGGGTGGCGGGGGAGAGGTCCCAGCGGACATCGGTCACCTGCACCGCATCCGTCTCGGCCACTTCGCCGATCCACCACGACAGGGCGACGAAGTCGCGGAACGTCGCGGTGACGTCGATCGACGCGTGATGGACGGGAGGCAGCTGCCGCCCCTCGGTGTTCCACGGCCGCTCCGACCATACGGACACCCGGCCGCTCGACCACTCCACGACCTCGCCGGAGCGCTGGTGGGCGACCAGGTCGTCCCGCAGCGGTTCGGCGAGGGCCGTGACCCGCTCGATCACCGGGCCCCGTTCGGGTCCGTCTGCCCGCACCGCCAGCTGCACCACGGCGTGCTCCGGCGTGACGCGTCGCTCCTGCTCTCCCCGGACGGTGACGATGACCTCGCTCATGCCGCGAGCATACGGGTACTCCGGGAATGGCATGGGCCCCGCATCCGTTGTAGTCTGTGAGGCCGGATGCTTCGGCCTCCGGAAGATACAACTCCACAGCGTGACAGTGGCCCCTCCACACGGAGGATCACGGGGATGATCGGTTTCGACATCGCCTGTGAATTCGCGAGAAGCGGGCCGAGGATACAGGGTTATCTCGTAAACGCTCCCTGTAAACCAATAAGTGCCGAAACCAAGCGCACTGAGTTCGCCCTCGCTGCCTAAGCGAGCCTGAACTCCGTCAGACCGTAGGTGTTCCCGCTACGGATCCTGGCGTCATCTAGGGGACTTGCTGAGCGGTGGCGTCTGGACGCCGCTCGGGACTCTTCCCAGGCTGGGCTCGTCGACTTAGGTGTCTGTGACAAAGGTCGGAGCCGAGCAGAACGTCTGCACAGACTGCGCCCGGAGAAGACGCGATATCTCAGCGATGGACGGGGGTTCGATTCCCCCCATCTCCACAAGTCGCTGTCACCGAACAGGGCCCCGAAAGCCGCGTAATCATGCGGCTTTCGAGGCCTTTGTTCGTGGTCGGACAGGTGACCGCTCAGGCCGCCCTGAATCGCAAGCCATCCTGCGCCCGACGGTGCGAGAGGCTATGGCGCGCTCGCTCTTCGCGTGGCGGCGGCGGCGACTTCTTGTAGTGCCGCGAGGACCCTGCGGACGGGGGCGTGCGCTATGGCGTCTGGGCGGGCGAGTACGTCGACGTGGCGGACGAGTGAGACGCCGGTGACCGGGCGTAGGACCATGCCGTTGATCGCCAGTGGGGCGGCAGTCGTCCGTGGCATCACGGCGATCGCTGCACCGGTGCGGACGACTTCGGCGGCGACGGAGAACTCGTTGATGCGGTGATCGACCTGGGGGGCTTGACCGATCACGGCTCCTAGGTGGGCGAGCACACCGGTGAGGGGGAACCCCTCGTGGGTGGAGATCCAACGCTGATCCCGCAACTGCTCAGGCCTGATGCTGGGATGCGCAGCCAGGGGGTGGGCGGCGTGCAGGGCGATCTCGAGTGGTTCGACGAGAAGCGGTGTCACGACGAGACGTCCGGTCGGCCATGTGGGGTCGTGCGCGAGGCGGTGTGCGATGACGAGGTCGTAGTCCGCGGTGAGGCCGGTGAACTTGTCTTGCGCGACGTCGGCGTCAGCGAGAGAGACACGCGAACCGGTGCCCAGCTCGGTGAGAACCGGGCCGAACAGGGCGAGACCGGCGCTGTGGAATGCAGAGACCGTAACGGGTCGCTCCTCGTGTTCGAGGAATGACCCGACGGCGTCTCGGGCTTGGGCGAGGGCCTCGTCGACGCGTGCTGAGGCGACCGCCAGCGCGTCACCGGCTTCCGTGAGTACGAGTCGGCGCCCCTGCTTCATCGTCAGCGGGACCGGTATGCCGGCCTGCAACGTAGTGAGCTGCTGAGACACGGCAGATGCGCTGACGTGCAGCGCAGTCGCAACGGCCGCGACGCTGCCCCGGTCACCCAGCTCGCGGAGAAGACGTAGGCGAGCAGGATCCATAAGCGTTCCTAAATCGTCGATCAAGACATTGGCCGTTGTTCTTCCGCATCGGCTCTCTCGAGAGTAGTGGCATGGCACCTCGCATGCGCTCCGAACCCGTCGTCGATCTGCTCCTGCTCGGCGTCGCCGCGGCCTGGGGCGCGAGCTTCCTCGCTGCGAAGGATCTCGCCGCTGAGACAGGCGTACCCGCGGCCGTCGCCCTCCGCTTCCTCGTCGCTGCAGCCGCGACGTGGCTCGTGTGTCTCGTGCGAAAGGAACGACTCCCCAGAGGACGAGGCCTTGTGATCGCGGCCTGCCTGGGCTGCTCGCAAGCGGCCGTCATCGGGCTCGAGACCTGGGGCGTGCACCTGACCTCCGCGACCAATGCGGGGTTGTTGATCAGCCTGGCGCTCGTGATGACGCCCGTCCTTGATGGCATCGCGTCCCGATCGTGGCTACCCCGCTCGTACTTCATCGCCGCCGTAGCTGCCGTCGTCGGCGTCGCGCTCCTCGTCTCCGAGGGCGGTCTCCGCACACCGACGGTCGGTGACGGCCTCGTGATCGCCGCCGCGATCGTCCGGGCCTTCCACGTGACGGCGAGCGCGCATCTGACTCGCGGCCGCCCAGAGGGAACCTGGGGTGTGGTGCTTGTCCAGATGGCCGCGTGCGCGGCCACATTCACCGCCATGGCCGGACCCGACCTTCCCGCCGCCGCCGCGCAGCTCGATGCGCACCAGTGGGCGAACGTGCTCTTCCTTGGACTGCTGTGTTCGGTGTTCGCGTTCATCGTGCAGCTCTGGGCGGTGAAGCGAACCTCGGCTTCCCGCGCCAGCATCCTGATGGGAACCGAACCGGTGTGGGCCCTGCTTGTCGGAGTCCTCATCGCCGGCGAAGCGATCGGACCGCTCGGACTAGGCGGCGCTGTCTTGATCGTCAGCGCGAGCTACGCCGGGCAAACCATCGAGCGTCGGCATCGACAGCAGGTTGCCGACACGGCCCCCGGCCGAATCCGAGAAGAGCCTCCGTCTGATCGGCCGCGCCGACCTGAGGAGGCGACAACTCCTCGAGGAGAACCGTCCCGATAGCCGATCTGCCCGCGGGCCGCTACCCTCTCGTTCACGGAGGAGGCATCATGCACGCTGTCGTGGTCTTCGAGTCGCTCTGGGGAAACACCGAGCAGCTGGCGCGCGAGATCGCGGCCGGAATCGGCGGCGAACAAACCGAGGTGGTAGGCGCGGCGTCGGCGCCGAGCGCGCTGGACTCCGATGTCGACCTGCTCGTGGTCGGCGGACCGACCCACGCCTTTTCGATGTCGACTGGTTCGACACGCGAGTCGGCGAAGCAACAGGGCGCCGAGCACCTCCCGGAACGTGGCATCCGCGAGTGGATCGAAACGCTGACCCCGCCCGGTCGCGCAGTGCCCGTCGCGACCTTCGACACGAGGGTGGTCAGCCCTCGGCTCCCCGGGTCGGCGGCGAAGAAGGCGATGAAGCGACTCGTCGCGCTCGGTTTCCGTCCGATTGCCAAGCCCGAGACGTTCGGTGTGCACGGTTATACCGGCCCGGTCGCGGATGGCGAGTTGGAGCGCGCGCGCCACTGGGGAGCGGAGCTCGCGGGCGTCATGTCTCACCGCTGAGCTCATTCGCCCAGACGTGCCATCTCCTCAGCCATGGCGTGCGCGAACGCGGCGCCCGGCACATTCGCGGCGTCGAAATGGATGCCGCAGCACAGCCTGCCGTCGTAGGAGACCGCCGCGACTCCGAGCCGAACGTTGCCGGCGAGTACCGCAACCGGCCAGAGCGCGGTGACCTGGGCGCCCGCAAGACACAGGGCGCCTTCGGGGCCGGACACGTTGGTGACGAACCCGGCGACGAGGTGCTGCCGCCGTGCGACGCGATCCATGATGCGCGCGCCGACCGGGCCGCGCATGAACTCCAGCGTGCCCTGCTCTCTTGCCCGCACCTTCTCCCCGCGGGTCTGCTCGGCGATGAGCCGCAGGCGCTCGTCGGGGTCGGGTTCGCCGAGCGGCAGCCGCACCAGCATGACCCCCACTTGGTTGCCGGCGGGCCCGCGTCGCCGCAGTGCCACCGGCACCGACACCGGCAGCTCGACGGGAATCGGCTCGCCGGCAGCCGTCAAAGCCGCCCTGAACCCCGACGCCACCGCAGCGAGCAAGGCATCGTTCACCGTCGCACCCCGCGGGCGCACGCGCGTCTCGAGCGCCTCGATGTCGGTACGCAGAAACGCGACGCCGCGGTGCGGGCTGCGCTCACCGAGCAGCACGGTTGGCCCGACGTCACCACCCCGCAGTGTCTTGCGGATGCGACGCAGACCGACACGCAGCCGACGCAGGGTATGGCGCAGGCCGCGACGCGGAGCCACCGTGGACACGTGGAGGCCTGATGCGTTCGCCGACGTCTGCCGCGGCTCCCGGAGGTCGAAGAGCTGCTGCACGATCGCGACCGCCGCCATTCCATCGGCGATCGCGTGATGGATGCGCAACACGACGCCGGCCGCTGCCGTTGCCGCGCCTGGCACTACGAGGATCTCCCAGAGCGGACGATCCAAAAGGAGCGGCCGGGTCATGAGCTCGGCGCACATCTGCTCGAGACCTGCGCGGCCGTCGACGGGCTCCACGAGGCGGATGTGATGCTCGAGGTCAGGTTCCGTTTCCACCCAGCGGTGCCACCGGCCCGACGCGACAGCGCTCGTGCACAGCGCGGGCAGTGCTGCGACCCGACCGCGGAGGGCGTCGCGCAGTTCCGCCATGCTCGGGGTTCCATCCGCGGCGAGGAAGCCGCCTGGCGCGAGCAGCCCGGCGACGAGGAACACGTTGACCTGGCCGACGTGGTCGAGTACGAGGTTCGCCTCATCGACCGCCGCAAGCCGCTGCGTCACCGCGTGCGTGGTCACCACGGTAGCCTCGCAGTTCCCAGGCTCGAGACGGAAAGAACGCGGCTGGCGGCGAGCACCACCCATGCCAGATAGGCGAGAAGGCAGAACCTGTCCGGCCATCCGATTCGAATCTCTGGCGAGCCGCCCTGCCCGTGGGCGGGGGCGGAAGCGACGAGGAACCACACCAGTCCGGCCAACGGAACAACGGATGCGATCACCAGCGTCCAGCCGAGGGCGGGCGCCACCCCCACCCCCGCGACCAGCGCGGCAGGAGGGAAGCCGGCCAGCAAGGCCGCGCCCAGCACCGTGTGTGCCCTGCCCACTGGCGTGGCATCAGCGCGCGGAGTCGTGATCGGATCGGCATCGATGAACGCGGCACCGAGCGCGCCGAAGGCGACGGCTGCCAGGCCGATCGTCCACGCGCCGCCGAACGGCCATAAGGCGACGCACGTCGCAGAAAGGCCTATGGCCATCGTGACGAAGGCGAGGCGCATGACCCACCCGTGGCGCCCCAGGGAGTACTCACTGATCATCCGCCAGGACGCGTCATACTCGGGCTTGAGTACGTGGAGGATCGCGATCAGCGCCACCGTGAACCCGCCGGCCATGAGCGCCGTAGTGGCCGCGATCGCAGCGACGCTCGAGTGTGCAGCCATACTTCCCGCAAGCATGGGCCCTCCTCCGCGGCACTCTATCCCGTCGGCCGGTCGCGGGACGGGCCGAGCCACGTGGGCCCCGGGCTCGACGCGCGCTAAAGACAGGACGCTCGACCGGGCGATGCGCGAGGGTGCGCGGCGGGATCTCCCAGCGGCCCGCGGCCGTGTCGAGCCGGACGCCCGAGTAGGGCGACCGGGGCTCCGAGGGTGCTTAAAAGATGTGCGCTTCGCAGGATGCGAGGAACTTCTCACGGCGATGCTGAAGCTCGCGGTAAACCGTGGCGCGCGACACGCTGAACAGTTCCGCGATCTCGGTCTGGGTGTACTCGCCTCGATCGTGCACCTCGAACAGCAGGGCCCGCTGCGTCTTCGACAGCTTCGGCTGCTTTCCCTTCAGCCTTCCTTTGGCGCGGGCGACCGCCATCCCTTCTCGGGTGCGCATGCTGATCAGGTCCCGCTCGAACTCCGCCACCATGGCGAGCACGTTGAACAGCAGTCGACCGACGGGATCGGTGGGATTGTAGCGGTTCCCGCCGAGGCTGAGTGCGACGCCCTTTGACGTCAGCTCGTCCGCGATCTCGCGCGCGTCTCTCAGCGACCGGGCGAGCCGGTCGAGTTTCGTCACGACGAGGGTGTCTCCGCTTCGCACCGCGGCGAGCGCCTCCCGCAATCCCGGTCGGGAACGATTCGCGCCGGTCATGCCGTGGTCGACGTAGATGTGCGCGTCCTGAACGCCCAAACGCAGCAGTGCGTTGCGTTGAGCGGTGAGGTCCTGATCCGTGGTCGAGACCCTGGCGTATCCAATCTGTATTCCATCCATACGCCCAGCGTCGCGCCGCGCTGCTGACGCCGCACGCTGAGGATCGCTCAGTGGGTCAGATGATTGCGTGCACGCTGAAGGTCAGAGGGATAGCCGAACCTCGGCGAGCCTGTTCCCTCCGCATTGCTCCGTGCCGTCGATTCGCACCCAGTTGGCCTCTGCGACGCCCTGTGCGACTACGGACCCATTTCCATCCGTCAGCTGATAGCCGAGGAGCGGTTGCGCACTGCTTAGCGAAGCGGACCAGCCGTTCGAACTGTCACCGGTGAGTTCGAACACTCCCGTGGGTATGGGCGAGCGAGTCGAGCCCACCTCGGTCGGCATCTCCACGGGACCGGGGGTGCAATCCTCTCCTCCACACAACGACAGTTCGAGACCGGGGCGGGGCTCCAGAAGTTCGATGTTGACCACACTGCTGTAGCCGATCGTCGTGCACGCGACGAACGGGGATACGCACCCGGTGAGCAGCACGAGCGAGAGCAGAAGTAGGGGCAACGTCTTCATCAGCCGCATTGACTCAGGCTAGGAGGTGGCGACCGACAGTCGTCGATTTGTTGCCGGGTGCAACACGCGGAGAGCGACTTGCAGATCTCCGCGACGCACTAATACGGATCCGTCTACGGGCCCGGCGTCGAACCGGTAACTATCGTCGATCGCATGATGGAACTGGTCAACTGTGAGGGCATGCCCCTAGCCCGCAGCGTTGCGATCGCTGCCACTTTGTTCGTCGCAGGGTCCGTGATGACCGGGTGCGTGCAGTCGCAGGGATGTCCAGGGTGGGCTGGCTACGAAACGCCCGAAGACGCGTCGGACGCCGCGGATGCCGTCGCCGTGGGACATGTTGACGAGCTTCTGTCTACGGTGCAGCTGTACGGCGCAACCGCGAACGTCTGGTCGTTCGAAGTGGACGAGTGGCTCACGGGACGCGGACCAGATCGCATCGAGATACTGTCTCCGCCGTCAGCATGCGGCCAGAGCGACGACCCGTATTTCGGCGTGGATCCGTTCCAATCCGCGACGGACCACGCGACCTCTGTTGCGTTTCTCAGTGATCACGATGGCGAGTGGATGGCGATCAATCCGAGCCAAGGGGTGATTGAGGTATCCGGGAATCTCGAGTTGCCTGCAGCCTGGCCCCGGCCGGCAGACTGACTCGCGCCATCGCACGCTGGCCATCCCCTTACGTGCGCCGACCGCGAGCGCCGCAGGCAACGGGCTTTAGCCGGCCCTCGGCGGTCGCTGGACGCGACGCCGAGACGTAAGGCAGCCCGGTCTTGGCGGATAGTCTGATCCGCGGTTGCCAGACGGAGTCGAGTCGGGAGCAGTTGTCAGCATGATCTTCAAGTTCCGGAAGAGGGCGCGTACCCGTGTTGTCCTGGTGTCGTTCCGGGAGCTGACATCCGACAAGCCCGCCGACGCGAATCACGCCTACGCCTATACCTGGGATCTACCGGCTCCGCCGGAGGTGGGCACACGGGTATGGGTGCCGGGCAGCGACGGTCGTCCCGCGGCGGCGACCATAGCAGCGGTGGATGCTCCGGTGCCTCGCGGCTATACGCAGGCCGAGCTCAAGGCGGCCACGCGACTGATCACCGCCCAGGAGATCGCCGAGGCCAACGTCAAGGTGGTGGCCGATCGTGACGCATGGCTCGACATGGCGCGCCGCGCCGCTGGTTTGGCGGTCGCCGGACGTACACGCACAAAGCCGCCATCAGGTTTTGATCCGATTCCGCCAGCAGACGGCACCGCCTCCGCGCGCAAGGCTGGCGAATACGGCCGAGTGTGGTGGCGTGCGTTCAAGCAGGCCGAAGAGGCGGGGCGCGACGCAGACGAGATTTCTGCTTACCGCGCTATCGCTCACCGCTGGTACGCGATCCGCGACAAGGGCTGAGGCAGTCTTGTAAAGCTGCGCGTCGCGCGCGGCGTGACCTGGCAGAACCGGCTGAGCGTGCGCGGGCGATGGCGCGCGTCGATCCCCCCTGCGCGCGGTGAGCGGCATGCAGGAGACCGTGAGGGGCGACTCGGGACCGCATCCGGATGCGTAGAACCGAGGTGCTCCGGACTAGATGTCTGAGGTCAGCGGTAGAACCGATGTATGACCGACGTAGTCTTCTGGAGCGCGCTACAAGGCATTGGCACAGTGCTGGCGGCGATCGCCGCGATCATCGCATTAGTAATAGCTGGCCGACAGCTTGGAGAGCTTATCGCCTCCAACAAGCTTCTCGCGGCGTCGAACGAGGCGATGACCGAGTCCAACATCGCGCTAACGCGCCCCTATGTCGTCGTCGACTTCGAGTTCACGCCCACCGTTACCCGCCGTGGGGGTACGCTCGGCGCGTCCGTGTTCGTGACCGTTCGGAACGACGGAAAGACTCCCGCGCACAATGTCACGATGACGGTCGACCGTCCGTTTGAGCCGGTTTCAACGCCGAATACTGACGGTTGGAGGGAGGCGATCGCTGATCTGAATCGCCTGATGGACGGTTCGATGGTGTTGCGCTCCCTCACGAACACGCGCCCGCTCAAGTACTACTTGGACGGGGAAGAGCTCTTCGGGAAGGGCAACGAGCCAGCCCCGAGCTGGAAGGTTGAGGTCCGCTACGAAGACAGCGACGGCCGGGAGTATCGCGAGTCCTTCTCCCTCGAGGTCGAGCCGTGGCGTCGATCGATCGCGATAGCCGACCCGCTTGTACGCATTGGGAAGTATGTCGATGCCGTCGCCCACGCCGTTAAGGATTTGGACGGCACGGTGAAAAACAAGAACCTCGAAGTCAGGGTGGACGCCCGCAACGGCGGTGGTCGCCAGCTCATCTGATTCAGGTGTCCCGCAGCATCCCCCAAGCGGGCATTGCTTGATCATGCCTCGATAGACTCGGAGGCCTTTTCACGTCGCAATGCCCACACTGGCCAGCTTTGCAGCGCATCGAGCTCGTGGTCGCCGAGCTCGGCAAGAACCAGCTGCAGTTCCTCTTCATCCCCGAGGAGGATCAGGAGGCAGGCTTCCAGGAGACCCGCCTGTTCGCCATTGCGGTCGAGGGAGCGACGGGCGCTTCGGATGCTCTGACGGTCGTCGTTGGTGAGAGCGCCAAGTCGATGCTGAATTTGCCACCAGTTGATCCGGTGGATGAGCGAGTCGGGCTGCTGCCCCATCAGCCACTTGCACAGCTCGATAGCTCCGCCAACCAGATATCGTTGCTGGCCCCCATCCTCAGCGAGGTCGGCGGCTGAGAGGAGCCTCAGTACCATTAAGTTCGCCTTGTTCCATGCGCTCGCCCGGTCCTCAAGCGCCTCGTAGGCGCCGACAACCTCGTGCAGGCGCAGATTGAGGATTGATGCCATGTCCTCCGGCGTGACCGACTCGTAAACGGTTCCCCAGTCGACCGGGTGAGGCGAGCCCTCTTCATCGAGTTGGTAGATGCGGAATCGGTCGCGTTTGGACGGATCAAATGGGTCCACGACGCGTCTGTGCTCCTCATCCTCAGCTGGCATCACGATAACCATGATCCTTTTCTCCCCAACCGGGATGTCATACCGGCCAGTGCCATCTGAGCTTCCGCGGACCGCACGATCTTGGTAGATGCCCTCGTGAAGAGCGAGGAGCATCCTCCTCGTCTTGTCGTCGATCGGAATAGTCGATGTCAGCGCGTCGTCTACGCCGAGCTCGTCGAAGAGCTCCATCAGGCGCACCAGTTCAGCGCGGACCGAATCGAGCTGCCGTGCAAGCTTCGGGTCACCGTCGCTTCCATCGCCGGAGAACCCACCGATGACAATGGGACTCCCACTCGCGGCAGCGAGCACGAAGTCGACGTTCTTGGCCTGCTGGCGGAAGGTGCCTTCGCGAGTGAGATGAAGGGTCGTCCTCACGGTGCTGGCTTCGACCGTAAGGCGGAGTTCGAGGCCTGCGGAAAGATGGAGAAGATGCGTGTTCTCGTCCAGGCGTCGACCCGAGCCGTCGGTGAATTCGACCCCGCCGCAGCGGATGGAGACTGCTAGGTCGCGCTCGAGGTAGTCGTGCGGAAGGACCTCGAGGTCGATGTCGATGGCAACCTCAAGGCCACCTCTCAGCTGCGCAACGACGACATAGTCTGTCTCGTCCAAGGACAGCCGGGTCGGACGGTCCTCATCGAATCCGATCAGAGAGTGGATCCGCAGGCTCTCGGCCTGATTCACCAGATCACCGTTCCCGCTGCCGGCAGCGCTCTGGATGCGTCCGCTCCATGCCAGTCGGACTATTCTCTCGACCTTCGACGCCTCCGCGGGAAGCCGACTTAGCTTGACCGTAAATGACTTCTGCTTCGCATCGCCGTTAGCGAGGAGTCGGTCAATCTTGAAGGGTAGAAGGATCACGTAAAAGATCTCTCGCTCGCTGCCGTCCTCCCTCATGGGCACGTAGAAATAGAGGCCGCCGCCATGGCTGCGGAAGAAATCAAGCACCTCCCGCTCGACCGAGAACGACTGGTGCTGACGAGAAGCCTTGATTCGCGCCTTCGTTACTCGACCTTTGACTTGCACCGGGACGCGACCCTCATGTGTCTTCTTGCTGTGCTTCTTCGCAGAGAAGAAATCGATGTGCCCGTCGGTGATCGGGGTCTTGTCCCCATGGCTGATCTCCGGGTTCAGATGCGGGCATAGCGCGACGCGGTCGCTCACGGCATTTACAGCCAATTGCTCTACAGACACACGATGATTGTGGCGCACCGCCCGAAACTCGCCCATCTCTACCTCCACGCCATTGCCACTTGACGTGGTTCAAAGCCCCGATTGCCTTAGGGGAGTCGCCGGCGTAGGTCATGTGCACAGTGCCCTTCGACGGGCCGCAGCCGCCCTCTTACCGGTGGCTCACCGTGCTGGAGCACGCCCGACTCCGGCGGCTGCCAGCATCCCGGCCGATACGAAGGTCGCGATGCCGATGCCGAGCTGCAGCACCGTCGCGATGAGCATCAAGCCGACACCGCACCACAACGCGACGAATGACCACCGGCGCATCATCAGGGGACGCGCCGCTCCGACTATCAGGCTCACGGTGCACAGGATGATGCTGGGCAGCACCGTAGCGGCCCAGAGGCCCAATCCTGTCTCGCCAGCGGGTCGGGGGCCGGAGTAGAGGGTCGCGGCGTAGTAGGTCCACCAGCCGATCCACCCGATCGGAACCGCAGCCAGAACCAGGAACATGACGGAGCGACCGCGCGACGGCGCCGCAATCGCAACGAGGAGCCCGGCAACGATGATCAGAGCCGACATCCCGCCGAGCACGACTGCCACACCGAGGTAGCCGATACCGTCGGCGCACACCCATGTGCCGTCCGGGCCCCATTCACCACCGATGCCCCACGAACAGTTGAAGTGGAGTGTGTCCCGCACGAGGCCCAGCGCCGACCATCCGAAAGTTAGTGCTAGGACTCCGCCAATCACGATGGCGAGCGCCGCTTCCGGGCCGCGCTTGCTCCGGACCTCAGCGGCGTTCGGGCGCGCATCATCCATAGGATTGGCCCTCACCTTCCCGACGTTACCGCCCGCCCGGGCTCTGTGTCGCGTAGCTCCCCGATGGTGGTTGAACGTGCCGCCCTGGAGCGGACGGTCGTGTCGTTGGGAGGTCAGGCCGTCGGTGTGCCCGGCTCCCAGGCGAGGCCTGTTCGGGTGGCGTCTTCGTTGAGCAGGTGTCGAATGGGCTCCGCATCCTCGGCGGCGCATGACAAGGCGATAAGGCTCATCGTCAACACGTCGATGATGCATCCTCGTTTCGCGTAGGCCTCCGCGTTCCGGCGCCAGGCGGGCGGACTGAACTCCAGGCCCGCCCGTAGTCGGTCCTCTTGCGTACGGCTGTCAGCGTCAAGCGGTCAGGGGCTGACCTGCTTCTGCGCCCGGCATGCTGGACTCTTCGGCGAGTGAGTCGAGTGAGAGGTCGAGCGCGGATGCGACTGCGGTGACAGTGGCGAAGGAAGGGGTGACCAAGCGGCCGGCCTCGATCTTCCGCAGTGTCTCGGGCGAGATCCTTGCCATGGACGCAACTTCGAGGATCGAGCGGCTCCCTCGCGCCTGCCGCAGAAGAGCGCCTAGGCGCCGGCCACGCTCGATATCCTCCGGGGTGTGTGGCAAGCGAACCATCATGAAGTCGAGCATATCGGTATAGTTTGACCGGTACTTTAATACCGAACTGGTTGGAGCGCTTGATGATCGAGATCTTCCGTTCATCGGAGGTCGACCGTGCCCGGTCCGCTGGCGCAGTGGTCGCGAACATACTGCACGAATTGCGCGAGCGGTCCACTGTAGGGGTGAACCTCCTGGATATCGATGAGTGGGCGCGCAAGCTCATCGTGGCGGCTGGCGCGCAGTCCTGCTACGTCGATTACGCGCCGTCGTTCGGCAACGGGCCCTTCGGGCACTACATCTGTATGGCCGTGAACGACGCGGTTCTTCACGGGTTGCCGCATGACTACGCGCTCCGGGATGGGGACCTTGTCACCCTGGATCTCGCGGTCCTCAAGAATGGGATGGCCGCGGATGCCGCAGTCAGCTTCATCGTCGGGCCGACCAAACCCGCAAGCAGTATCCGACTCATCGAGGCCACCGAGAACGCTCTTGCGGCCGCCATCGACGCAGCTCGTCCGGGGAACCGTATCGGCGACATCTCGTACGCCATCGGCTCCGTGCTCGAGGAAGCCGGGTACTCGATCAACACGGAGTTCGGCGGACATGGGATCGGTTCCGTCATGCACGGCGACCCGCACATACCGAATACTGGACGCCCTGGCCGTGGGTACAAGCTGCGCCCCGGTCTGCTTCTCGCCCTCGAACCCTGGGTGATGGAAGACACGGACGCTCTGATCACTGACCCGGACGGATGGACCCTTCGCAGCGCTACAGGCTGTCGCACAGCGCACAGCGAGCACACCATCGCGATCACCACGGGCGCCGCCGAGATTCTCACCGCGCCGCGCTAATCGGAAGGCATGCCCCGCTACAGCCCTATGCGAACGTAGGTCGGTGCCCTCGTCGTCACGCCGTTCCCACCTGGGTACGCTGATTTGCGTGAGCGCCAATGTATACGTTGGGGCGCTGTTGCTTGTCGGCCTCGCGTTGGTCGCCTGGGGCAGCGCGGTACTTTCGTCGATTGGAGGCGTCGCGATCCTCACTCTGGGAGCCGCGGCCCTTGCTGCCGGACTCGTGCTGGTGGGTCTTCGGTTGGTCGGCCAACCGAAGTAGGGATCGATCAGGGGCTCTGGTTGCTGCCCGCGAGCCGGTCCGTAAAAGAGCGCCCGAGGAGCCGAAGCAGGCGAAGGCCGACGCCCTGGCGCCGCATAGCGACATGTCGGGTATCCTTCGCGGGAACGGTGCGGTCTAGGTCGATCGCACCGACGGGGGACATCGATGTCGAACAGCCAGCCGCCTATGCCACCAGCCGGATGGTACGTCAAGGCACCCGATCTCGGCGTCGAACAGTGGTGGGATGGCGCGAGGTGGAGCGGCCATACGCGGCCCGTTACGCCACCGGTCCCGTCCCCTCCTCCTTTGCCTCACCACCCGACCGGAGTCACCTGCCCGATCTGCCACTCGAGTGATCAGATGCGACGCATTTCGGTCGTGATCGGCGAAGGGACCAGCGCGACCCAAGGCACCGCATTGACCTACGCGCGACGCGAGGGTCGCAATCGTGTTGATACGACGGTCTTCGGCTCCGACAGTGTTACGCAGCTCTCGGCGCGACTCACGCCGCCGTCAAGACCTACATTCCCATGGCGGCAACACTTCTTGGCTTGGACGTTCGGTCTCGCGGCGGCGATCGGCGTGTGGGCAGCGATAAGTTCTGGGCGCGGCGCGGGTGCTTTTATGGCAGGATTCCTCAGCCTCTTTGTGACCTGGATCCCCGGTGGCCTCATCGCCCTGCTCACCCAACAAGTGCAGAAGAGCTCGTGGTCGGCGCGGCAAGAAGACTGGGACCGGAGAAACGGGCGACTCCGCGACGCCTATTACTGCGCCCGAGACGACGTAGTCGTCGAGAATGGCGTCAGCTACGCTCCCGAGCGATACCTCGCGCAAGTCTTCGGCCAATCCGCGGCGCAGGTGTGATCAGCGCGTCCAACGACGCGTCTACGCATCCAACAGCGCCCGCCTCTCCTCCAACATCGTGCGTCATCTCGACGCCGTCGCGAACTGGAGGCGATTGCACGGATAACTCGACGCCCGTGAGACGGTCGCTGATCGCGCGGATGTCGGCTCTCATACAGGCGACCATGTCGATGCCTGCAGACGACGGCTACCTCACGCACAATGTGAGGATGTCGGAACCCACGCCGGAGGTTGCATCGCCCCACGCGGAGTTCTTGACCGACCGCACCCAACAGATTGGGGACGAATACTGCTTCTTGTGCGGGAAGCACGTCCCGGTCGGCTCAGCAGATCGCACCCGTGAGCACGTATTTCCGAAGTGGCTGCTCCGTGCACTCGACCTGTGGGATGCATCCGTCAATCACATCGACGGCCGTCCCCTCCGCTACCGCCAACTCACGGTCCCGTGCTGTTCGGTGTGCAACGGCGTGGACTTAAGTGAGATCGAGAGCCGCGTCAAGGTCGCATTCGACGCGGGTCCGGATGCGTTTAGGTCACTCGATCGCCGAGACCTCTTCTTGTGGTTGGGCAAGATCTACTATGGGCTGGTCTACAAGGAGAGTCTGCAGCCGCTGTACGTGCGCGAGGCTGAGGGTCGAAGGCTCGTTCCTGCCGAGCACCTGAGGAGCGTGGCGTTTCATCACTTCTTGCTGCAGGCGGCTTCTGGCGCCGTTCGATGGGAGCCAGCGTTTCCCGGGCCGGCGACGTTCCATTTCTTCGAGTGTCTGGATAGCGATCAGCCACGCAGGCGGTTCGACTATATGGACGACCTATTTGTCCCGATGCTGGGGATCCGTATGGGCCGTATCGGCGTAATCGCAGTTCTGCAGGATTGGGGTCGGTCCGAGGGGGTGCAGCAACCTCACATCGCGGCGGCGAGGAGCTTTGCACTCCACCCGACGCAGTTTCGCGAGGCATATGCGCGACTCGCTTACATGACCGCATCGTCGTGGCGCAACCTCTCACACCCCGTAGTGGCCCGAGATGGCGTCGCGACGGTCATTACGGGATCCCCTGGTGGCTTCGATGGAAGGTGGGAATGGAGGGACTTCGCGCCGCGTCTGGCGGGCGCCTGGGGCGTATGCGTCGAGGCGATCTTTGACGGCGAGACCGGAATGTCGACCATCGGCGGTGGCCAGTCCGCTCCAATACCTGTTGAGTCAATGGACGTGGCGTTTGTGGCGGCGTTCTCCGGACAGCCACTCTGGCCGCACTCCGATATCCCTGTTAGCGCGTGAGCAGCGAGCCGAACTAGTACTACTTCCCGCGTGCCCTTGGGGGGTCCCTCAGCAGGCAACGGTCACAGTATCGGTGCCCATCATCCCGTTGAGGGTCCGCCGAATGATGATCCGCTTGCGGAAGGACCCCGCCACTCGCTGAGGAGCAAGTCTCTGCCCGCCTTCGTCGAGCTGGTGGCTCTAGGGGACAGGCTCGTCCGGTGGCTCATTTCGACCCCACGCTGCGGCTTCTTTAAACCAACCCAAGCTCGATATCTCGTCTACCTCGGCGGCCATGCGCACTTGAATCTGGTGAGTGAACTTGTCAGGCCGATACTGGATGACGTTGCGAAGCATCGGGTCATCGTGCCGACGCCACATGTCGATGACCAGCAAAGCTTTGGTCTTGGTGAGCGGGGTGAGCCAGACGAACTTTCGGGCCAGACCAAAGCTCACTTGAGTCTTCTTGAACTCTTCGATCACGCCGTGATCGAGCGCGAGCACGTGTGCGCGGACAGCGTCGTACACTGGCTCCAGTGGGCCAGGAAACAGGGATTGCGCGTTCATGCCGACCATCGTCGCATCCGCGGATCGCGAGCGGTCTACACGTCTGGAAGCCGGTGGTTGAACGTGCCGCCCCTGGAGCTGTCGACGACGCTCGAGAATCCGGCCAAAACGACGGTTGAAAAGTAGGCCACCCAGACCAGATTGGGTGCGTGATCTCCTTGGAAGATTGGGCGTTGATCAGGCGGCTTGTCGCGGATGGGGTTCCGCAGCGGCAGGTGGCTCGAGATCTCGGTATCGCACGGGATACCGTCGCTGCGGCGGTGAGGTCGGACCGGCCGCCGAGGTATCAGCGGCCGGCGCAGCCGACGTCGTTCTCGCCATTCGAGGCGCGGGTGCGCGCGTTGCTGGCGGAGCATCCGTCGATGCCGGCGACGGTGATCGCGGAGCGAGTTGAGTGGTCGGGGTCGATCACGTGGTTTCGGGAGAACGTGAGACGGCTGCGGCCGGAGCATCGCCCGGTCGACCCGGCGGACCGGCTCACCTGGGCGGCGGGTGATGCGGCGCAGTGTGATCTGTGGTTCCCGCCGCGGAAGATCCCACTCGAGAACGGCACGACCGTGCTGTTGCCAGTGCTGGTGATCGTCGCCGCGCACTCTAGGTTCGTGACGGCCAGGATGATCCCAACCCGGAAGACGGAGGATCTATTGCTCGGGTCATGGGAGCTGATCCAACGGTTGGAGCGCGTTCCGCGGCGCCTGATTTGGGACAACGAGCCCGGGATCGGGCAGAAGGGGCGCCTCGCGCAGGGCGTCGCGTCGTTCGCCGGGACCCTGGCGACGAAGGTGGTGCAGTTGCGGCCCTACGACCCGGAATCGAAGGGGATCGTCGAGCGGCGCAACGGCTGGTTCGAGACCTCGTTCATGCCGGGCCGGACCTTCACGTCTCCAGCAGACTTCAACACCCAACTCGCCGACTGGCTCGAGAAAGCGAACAGCAGGGTCGTTCGCACGATCAAGGCACGTCCCGTCGATCTGATCGGGCACGACCGATCGAGAATGCTGCCCTTGCCGCCGATCCCGTTGCAGCTGGGCTGGCGGGAGCGGGTCCGGCTCGGCCGGGACTATTACGTCCGCCTCGACGCGTCCGACTACTCCGTCGACCCGCAAGCGATCGGACGGATCGTCGATGTCACCGCCGACCTCGACCGGGTGAAAGTCCGCCTGGACGGGCGGATCGTCGCTGACCACGAACGGGTCTGGGCGCGAGGGAGCATCGTCACCGACCCGGCTCATGTTGAGACGGCGCGGCGGTTGCGGCAGCAGTTCCAACAACCCCGCCCCGCCACGGTCGGAGACGACCTGAGCAGGGATCTCGCGGACTACGACCGCGCGTTCGGGATCGAAGGAGTCGCGTGATGGGCGGCAAACAGACCGACGCGGTCAAGCAGATCACCTATCTCGCCGGCGCGCTCAAAGCGCCCCGGATCACCGAAGCCGCGGGCCGGATGGCCGATCAGGCGCGGGATGCGGGCTGGTCGTTCGAGGACTATCTCGCCGCCGTCCTGGAACGGGAAGTGAGCGCCCGCAACGCGTCCGGCGCGGAGCTGCGGATCAAAGCGGCCGGGTTCCCCGCCCGGAAGACGCTCGAGGACTTCGACTGGGACGCCCAACCGACAGCCCGTCAGCAGATCGCCGCGCTCGCCTCGGGCGGGTTCCTCCTCGAAGCGCAGAACGTCGTCCTGCTCGGCCCACCCGGAACCGGGAAGACCCACCTCGCCACCGCGCTCGGGATCGTCGCGGCCCGCCACGGACACCGGGTCCTGTTCGCCACAGCGACCGACTGGGTCACCCGGCTCACCGACGCCCATCGGCAAGGGAACCTGCCCCGCGAGCTCGCCCGGCTCCGCCGTTACGGGCTGATCATCGTCGACGAAGTCGGCTACCTCCCCTTCGAGCAAGACGCCGCGAACCTGTTCTTCCAACTCGTCTCATCCCGCTACGAACACGCCTCACTGGTCCTCACCAGCAACCTGCCGTTCTCCGGCTGGGGCGGCGTCTTCGGAGACCAAGCCGTCGCCGCCGCGATGATCGACCGCATCGTCCACCACGCCGACGTTCTTACCCTCAAAGGCGCCAGCTATCGCCTCCGCGGCCGCGGAATCGACAGCCTCCCCAGCATCAGGACTCAGGATCCGGCAGACTAACAACACGAAACGGTGGCCTATTTTTCGCCCGTCGTTTTGGCCGGGTTCTCAACCGTCGCCGACAGGAGCGGACTGTCGTGTCGTTGGGAGGTCAGGCCGTCGGGGTGCTCGACTCCCAGGCGAGGCCTGTTCGGGTGGCCTCTTCGTTGAGCAGGTGCGGAATGGGCTCCGCATCTTCGGCGGCTCATGACAAGGTGATAAGGCTCATCGTCAACACGTCGATGATGCATCCTCGTTTCGCGTAGGCCTCCGCGATCCGGCGCCAGGCGGACGGACTGAACTCCAGACCCGCCCTTAGCCGGTCGACGTCCGGGCGAGGCTGCTACTCGGATTCGTCCGATGGCGAGATGATCGCCTCGGGCGTCATCGCTCGAGTCCGACGTATCCTGCCGACAGCCCAGGCGACCACGACGAAGGATGCGACTGCGAGGGACGCCGCGAGGAGAAGCGTTGGCCCGGTCCTTCCGTCGGAGAGCGCGCCGACCGCAAGCCAGACTGCAACGAGGAAACCCGATGAAGCGAGGCCCAGGACGATCGCGGCGCCGGTGTATCGCACCGTGACACTCTGCCCGGCCGTGGGGAACTACGTAAAGGGGCGCGCGAACGCCGGTCGTTCACCGAACCGGAGCAGGCGGATGACCCGGCGGTGCGGCGGAGCCTGCTTTATGCGCTGCACGCTCCCCGCGCGAGCTGGTTGCTCTACGCGGGCGATGCGCGATCCCGCTGATGTAGCCGGGCCGGAGTTGAGGTAGCGCGGTAGAGGATTACGCGGGCGTGGCGAGTCTTCTGTTGTGGAGGGCGATGAGCGCGGTTCCCGGAGCGAATCCCGCGAGGACTACCGCCACGGACCAGTAGCCCAGCGTCGCCGTGAACATGAAGACACCGACCAACAGGAAGAACACACCCAGCACCCGCATCCAGATGGAACGCCTAGGGCTTTCGTCAGGCTTGGTCCAGTACGGTACTTGACGCCCAGCGTTCGCAAGGTTCACGATTCGGGAGGACCACGTCAGCAGCCCGGCACCGATGAGGACGCTGAGCCAGCCGACAATCTCCATTGGCCGATTCCACCAGTCGGATGCGATGCAGTCAACGTGGGCATCGCGTCTCGTTTCCGCGGATGAGACCGCAAGCCGGTCCATCAGCTATGACCAACCTCGACGAGCTGGCGCAGTGGAAGACCGAGGCTCGGCCGACATTCGAACCGATCACAGGGCCCATTCCAACCGACGATTGAGCGTGACAGGCGCGCCCGCAATCGGTCGCCATCTGAGGCACACCTCACGGAGAGGCAGACAGGCTTGAGACCGAAATCCGTTGTGATCTGAAGACGTCAGAGTTTCGGAACGACGGGCTTCGGAACCGGGCGCTCGGGGTTCACCTGCACCTTCGACAGAGACCAATGTTTCATAGCGATCGTGGTCGCCCGGTGAGCAAGAGACACGACGCTTACGGCGTTACCCGTCTTGACGGACAGCACGCCGCTGAGAATGTCGCCCTTCTCGCTCGTCTGAGTGAACTGGAGCACGTTGATCCCACGGGTGACCGACGGGTGGGAGAGCCCGCTGCATAGACGCCACACCGTGGGCAATCCGTGATGCTCAATGCTCATAGCTTCGCCCGCGACGGTCACAATCTCTTCCCGGCCGGGCCGCGTGTTCTCGTACTCGGTGCGGGCGATCCCGTTTGCATGCGCGATAGCCCGCATGTATGCATTCGCCTTCTTGCGGCTTTTGGCATCCTTTCGTAGCGCCGCCTGCTCCTCAGACTTGGAGAACGACGAGGCTGCGCTCTTGGTCAACTCCGTCTCGTGGGACAACTCATTGTGTTCGAACTGGAGACGCCGGACGACCCGCGTGCGGCGATCGGGTGGGGCCATGACCCACATCGCAGTCGCCGCACACTCAATCACGGCGCGCGCGAGCGTGAAGAGGCTCATGATCGGGAGCGTGATCCCGCCGGCCTCGTCGCGGACTACCCGAACGATGGAGCGACAGGTGTCGACGGCCTGAAGGAGGCAGTAACTGGCGAAGTGGCCGATCTCCAGGGGGTGTGTCGCCATGTCGTCCGCGGCGAGCACCGAGTTCGCGCCCAACGCCACCGGATAAACCCGCTCGTGCTCATTGACCAGCTCGGCCAGGCGCAGCAACACGTGGTGGAGCAGTTCGACCGCCTCGTGATCCGTCTCGGTGATGGATTCATTTGCGGAGGCGCCAGACATGACGCCACCCTAGCCACACATCGAAACGCAATTCAGTGGGCGCCCCACTTCGGTCGTCGCGCGAGCACTTTTTGAGCGAGAAGTCCTCTCGCGATTCGCATAGCGGTCTGCATGGCCGGCGTCGCAGCGCGAGGACGGTAAGTTTGGCGGGTTGGCGTCTCGCCGTCCCCTTTAGTTGAGCCACTACAGGAGCGCATACCGTGAAGATCTTCGGAGTCGTACTGATAACCGTGGGTGCCCTGTTTGCAGTTGCAGCCTCCGGGGTCTTAGCACTTATCGGTATGGCGGGGACTCCTCTCACCATTCCGAATGTAGGTCTGATCTATTTCGTCATCTTCTGGAACCTGCTCGTTCTCGCCACAGGCCTCGTTTTCTACCTCGTCGCTCGGCGTCGTTCCGGCTCGAGGACACGCGTCGCCTGATTCCGGCAGAGTAGTCCAGCCGTGACACGGGCATTCGTACTCGCCCTCAAGCGGCCCACGTGCGGGCACCCAAGGAAGGGCGTCCTGCGGATCGGTGTGGAACGGTCATCCGACGTCGACGAGGGTGGACCAGGCGATGTCGATCACGCACAGTCCCTCGTCGGTCTCGCGGTAAAAGACGTCACCCGGGTACGTGGACCCGGGTGACAAACCCTCGGGAAGGCCCTCGAGATTGATGCTCCATTGGGGATCGAGTGCCGCCTGTTTCTCCCAATAGTCGGCCACGAAGTGTTCCGGCTCGCCAGCCGACAGGCCGACCCAATCCGTCGCCTCGCCGAGGTCCGCGACGGACTCGTCGCAGATGAGGCCCGACGCCTCGCCCGTGGACATATCGTCGACGAGCTCTTCGGTCGTCTGAATCACTCGGGCACCGTCTGGCCCCCAGATCACCGAGTCAATCGAGCATCCGGACAACGTGGCCGAAAGCGCAACGACGGTAAACCCGACCATGGCGGCACGCAAAGCTCCCATCCGGCGAATCTACCGATAGCCAGATCCATAGCGGGTCGCACTCAGGACGGCCGCCGTGGGGCCGGAAAGTTGGCGGGCAACGCGGATGGCAGCGGCCCCCGGCTGGCCAATGACGACCGTCATCCTCGGTGAGTCGCCGCCCGGCTGGTCGGGAAAGAGAACCGGGACGATCTGCTCATCAAAGATATGCTGCGCGGCGTCATCCGGGAGCGCTCGGTCGCTCATTCCCGCGAACCCTGGAGCTCGGTTGTTCTGGCTTCGACTCTCGCGAGAAGCTGGTTGAATCGCGCGCGGTCGAAACCAGCCTCGAGCAAGTCGTGCCGGAGGCGCCTGCTCTCATCTATGGCGGCATCGGTCTCTAGCGCACCGCTACGGGTGAGATCGAGCAGAAGCGCGACGAGATATCCCACTGCCTCGCGGGCGAGATCGAACACCTCACAGTCGTTCGTTCGCCACACCGACGGTTCGATGGTCATCGAGCCTCCTGCCGGGAGTCTACAGAGCCGCCGGGGGGCGATCGAGGCGCTTGGCAACGAGGCGACCGCTTAGGCCCTCGCGAGGTGGCCGCTGGCGCTGAAGTTGCCCTATGGGGCGAACGCAGGCCCGGCCGCGATGTGTCAGCCAGATGCAAGTTTCGTCGCTTGCCGTCTACCACTAGCAACACCGCGGTGCATGGATCGTCGGCCCGCGCTCGGTTGACTGACGGGCGAGCTTGACGATCCGGCACGACACCGTCACGAGGATCCCGGCGTCGGCGAACTCAGCAACGAGCTGGCACGTCAGATTGGCAGCCACCCGGGTTTCAGGCGCGCTTGCGACAGATACGCCTCCGCGCGGCGGAGCAACTCGTTCTCATGCTCGAGAAGCCTGATCCCTTTCATCAGCTCGCGCGCCTGAGCCATCTCAGCTCGGCGCGGCCGTTGTGCCGTCGGTCGCGAGACCTTTCACTAGGTCCTTCCATGCGTCGCCGACAGCATCGAGCTCGATGGAATTAGGGTGCAACGGCGTGGTGCTGTTGAAGACATTTCCCAGCGTGAAGTTCAGGCCACCAAGAGTGAAACGAACCGCGGTGTCGACGAAGAAGTTCGAAGAACTTAGGGCGTTGATGGCGGCCGCTCTTGCGTTCGCTTGGCTCGAGCCGAAACGCTCGTGGTAGAAGGTCTGATAGCGCCACAAATCTGAAGACGCGATACCTGTCCTGACTTCCCGGACTGCATCGTCGAGACGGCGGTCTGCGCTGTCGGACATTCGTCCGCCGATGAGGTAGCCGTCGATGTCCCCGATGAGGTCATCGAAACTGAATGAGCCCTGGGTCGACTGATTCGCATCTCGAACGCCGAGGCGGGATTTGAACCAGTTGTATGTGGTCGCGTACGACGCCGGCCGAGCGTTCTTGTGGATGTCTGCGAAGTCTCGCCACAGGGTCGCGAGGTCAAGCGCCCAGCCGCCCAAGTCCGCTACGGTCGCGGCCGCGAAAGAGCTGGGTCCGGGTCGACCCCAATTCATGTAGCCCCGTGCCGTCACCGCGAGGTGCGACGTGCCAACAGTCGTGCCGTTGACGACGGTGAAGTTCGGCAAGAAAGCCGCGTCGGCGTCCCACGATTCTCTACTGGTCGCCCAGGTTGGGAAATTGTCGTAGAAGTATCTCGAGGGAGACGAAACAGGTCCAGGTGGGCCAGCGTTATAAGCGAGGAATTGAGTTTCAAGGTACGCGGCGTTCTTGCGCTGTATGTAATACAGGACCGCGTCTGCTTGGCGTCGAGCGGACTCGACGGGCCCCGTGGTTTCGGCAAGGACCGTATCGTGCGTGACCATCCAATAGAACGCGTCATAGGCGCCTCCCACGACAGGTGTGGCCTCTACGTCGAACTGAGCAGCAGGAGATGCCCGCACCGACTGCACATTCTTGTCGATCTCTAAGCCCGTGCCGGGAAGCGTGAGGTTTTGGATCTGGTCATACGACCATGAGGGCGGAAGCGCGTACCCGAGGTTGCCACTCCAGCCCCAAGACATCGACGCGACGAACGCCTCTGTAGCGAGACCGGCGTTGATCACGCGCGCGCAGACGTTGCGCGTACCGTAAATGCCGACTTTGTATGGCACCCGCGTTCTTTCCAGCCCAGCTTTCAGACCCTGGAAGAACGGGATGATGTTGGAGGTGATGCCATCGTCCGTCGCGTCGTAGTCGACGGCGAAGAAGACAGTTGTTCCCCCCTTGAAACCCAGTTGCCTGAGTCGACGCGTTGCCTGGAGGGCGTGATCCTCACCTTTGGTGAAGCTGAAGTGCTGCGGCAACGTGTTTGCTTCCTGCATGATGGGAAAGGTGGCCAATCCGGCCTGATGGATACGCTGGATCTCTCCCGGAACGTAGCGCTTCGTTGCCACTGTGAGGTACCGCCCGACGGTGCGATATCCGGCGTTGTATAGCGCGGCGCAATGCGGGGCGGTCAGCTGAGTGGCCATGTCGCTAGCGATGCCGGGACGGGTCTCGTCGCCGGTGCTGATGAGTAGCGATGCCCAGGTGCGGTAGTCGCCGGCACCGTGAACTGCAAGCTCGGCATAACTCTGGAAGGACTCGGTTTCGGTCCTGGTGGCTGTGCTGAAATTGCCGGTGAACGGAGCGGGTCGATTATTGAACCTCAGCGCCCCTTGGAACAGTCGCACCCAGTTCTTCTCGTAGTCGTTGCTTCCGAAGGCCACCCCGGCCTGGTTCTGAAGGCCGGACTTCGTGCCGGAGCCGAAGTTGCCATTAGCGACGCCGTCCGCCATGTTCAACTCGTACTGGATGGCATACATCAGGCCCTGCTGCGTATTCCGCGAGAAGAGTCCGTCGCACGGCAGGAGCGGAAAATCTCGCCGATGACTGTACTTGCCGTTCAGCCACTGCTGTACGGCGCGTTTGGTCGCGTCCCCGCCCGGAAGCAACGTGTACGCGTCCATCGACATCAGGCTCCGGAGCACCTTCGGGCTGATGGACGGCAATGCAGTCAGACCCATCGCGGCCGTGACATTCATGACGGAGCTCTGCAGACTCGGATCGAAAACACCCCATGTCCAGCCACCCGAATACCCCTTGCACCACAAGGCGCCTTGCGCGAGGTGAATCAAGTTCATGTTTGTGGTGGTAGAACTCAGAGAGCCGAACTGAGTTGTGAGGGCTGAGAGCGTTCCGGCGCCGAAGTTGTCAGCCAACGTTGTGATGCCGAGTTCAATCTGGAGTCCTCGGATCAATCCGAAGATCGTGCCCCAGCCGGTGAAACCGTCAACCGTCACGGTGTTCCACTGCGGGTGGTTACCGTAGGTGACGTTCAACCAAGACTGCGTCTCGAGAACCTTCGGATCGGACATCAGCGCGATCCTCCTAGGGTGGACGCGTTCGTGAGGGAGGAACCCGACGCGGTTACCGGTGCGACGGAGTACTTGCCGGTATCGCGCGCCGACTGACGGCTCGCGTCGTCGAACTGGGTGCTGACTTGTGGGACGTGTGTAAGCCAGTAAGAGGAAGGGACAACCGCTCCTTCCTGGCCAGAGGTGAACTGGACTGTCAGCTTCTCGCCTGCGGGCAGAGGGGCGACCAGGGCGATGGGGTAGTGCGACAGGTCCCCGTCCACGCGGAGCGGCTGGATTGCGAGGGAATCGTCCGAGTCGGAAATCAGGAGTGGTCTGATTGTCCGAGGCACCCGAGCGAGCACCACGGTGCCGACGGGCACCGGACTGGGACCGACGCTCACGATGCTCACCGACGCAGGGTACGAATACCCTCCGACCACGTCCCACACCACTCGCAGTTCGGCGCCCCACGCGGTCGCGCCTACCTCAGTCCGGCGGCCGAGCTCTTCAGAGTTGCCAGCCCGGACGACCGTTCCCACCGGGGCGGCGATGTTGTCCGAGGGAAACAGGCTCCGCACCGATGCTTGGGGGTAGAGCACGTGCTTGCCTCGGGGCAACGGGATGCTCACCGTGCCCGCGCCGCGCCTCGCCTCCTGGAGCGTCAGACCCTTTCCGCTGTCGACTGCAATTGACGCCTGCAGATCGAAGAGGCGTTCGTCGAACGAGATGCCGAGGTCTCCTGACTGCGTGATGGTGGCCTCGATGGAGAGGGGGAAATCCAGCTCGATCGTCGATGACCAATCGCTGCTGAAGCATCGTGCGGTGAGGGCGCCCTCGATGGTGAGCTCGTTTACAGCGAGCTCACCGTCCACCGGTGAGGCGATCCGGCCGGCCTGGGCGGTGGCTATGTCCGCTGGTCCGAGGGACGCATACAAGAGAGCGGCTCCTGATCCAGTTCCGAAGAGGAACGACCTGCGGCTCACCGAAGTCGGCCGTGCTGCTTGGGGATTCGTCATGTTTCGCCCGCCCATCTGTCCACCTGAAGTGCGACCGTCGGTCTCTTCTTCCACGTCCCGCTCGTAGATGGCGGGTCGGCTCGCACCGGATTCTTATCAGAGATGGGATGGCCGAGTGGCCCTACGGATTTCATCGCGTGGTGGCTCACGATGCCGAAATCGCGCCTACCCGCAGGTCTCGGAAACCGCGTTCGGAAGCGGAATGCGAACGTCTGGCCCGGTCGCCACATCACGATTCGCGTTGTCATCGACACTCCTGCCGTACCAGACGATGAGTTCCGTCTCGTCGAGGTCGGCAGAGTAATTGCCATCCGCGAAAGGACGATAAGAGTCGTCGGTGAGGGTCAGGCCGACGGCGCGCGCGACAGGCCCATCGAGCAGCCAAACGGTGCCAACACCGCCGAATTGCTCTTCCACGAGGACTGGCGACAAGCAGCCTGCAACGACCACGCGAGTCACATCGGAGCTCGCAAAAAGCAACCCGACAAGACCCGCAACTCCGGATGCAACGACGAGGATCATCCCGGTCACCAGTAAGGCCAATCGAGCGAGAATCGATCTCGGCTGGATCACGAAGGTGGCAGCCCCGAGGCCCAGCAGACCTGTCGAGGTCAGCCAAGGCGCTGCCCAGAGCAGGAGGTAGCCGCTCACCACAAACGAGGCATCTCCTGGGGGCAGAAGGCCGAGAAATGCGCCTAGGCCGAGGGCGGATAGACCAACGGGGAGTGCCACACGAACGACCCGACGACGTCCGGCCGCCATCCCGTGAGAGGGTCTCGATTGTGGTTCTGCGCTCATCTTCGCTCCTTGCCGGTGTTGGCAGTCAGGTGGTCACCTTACGATCCGTCTGACGACGTCGCCTGGGAGAGCCCAGACTCGCGCGGTGGGGCCCGTGGAGCTCGGACGCGACGCTGCCTCTAATGACTGGGAGGAATCATCTGAATGGACTAGCCGCTGTCCAGTTTCTTCCGGTCTGGTCGCGCCGCGTGCCGCCTCGCCTCCGCGTCCATGTGCAGGGAGGGAGGAGCGCTATGAGATCGCAGGAGGCGACGGCTGCCGGAGAGCGCGTGCGTTTTCCGGCAGCCGGCACTCACTCAAGCCACACAAGCGCTGGTGGACATGGCGCTGTAGCAGGCCCCCAGGCTGAACGCGCTGCCAAAGGCTTCGGTTCGCTCGCTTTCACGCTGCTCCAGTGCCTGCAACGAAAGCAGATACCCCATATGTGTCACCTCCTCGCAACGGTTCGGCCCCAGATAAGGGCAGCGATAGTTCCGAGGGGAGCGGAAGGAAGGGCAAAGCAGCTCGCCTTGACCAGCCGGAACGTGCTGCGACGAGGGTGTGTAGAACGCCCGCGGCTCCTGTCGCTAGGTCACCTGACCGTCGAAGCAAGCCACGCCCTGCGAAACCCGTACCTGCGGGTCCTGCGATGGCGTGCAGGTCCAGCCGTTCGAGATGGCGTCGCAGCGCGCGGCGGTCAGCGTCGCTAGCCAGCCCTCGTTGGTCGAGACCGGACAAGTAATGGATGAAACCGGCGCGTCCCTGGATCAGCCCGGCCTCGTAGACAAGCTCAGAATGCGTAGCGCGCGTGAGAGCGGCCAGGTGCCCGCGAAGAGGGCTCGTCGGGTGTCGATCGAGTAGCTGAACGAGTACGTGTCCGATACCCGCCGATCCCGCACCTAGGTACGGGAACATTCGCCAGCCTTCGTTGACCTGCAGTGACCCGTCTGCGGTGAAGGCACAAAGTCGGATGTCGGCACGGACCCCGTCTTCGGCTAGGTGGATGAACGTCCGATCACCGGTCTTGTCGAATAGGTGCAGGAAGAATAGGGCGATACCACTCGCGCCCCGCATGAGCCCCGCGGTGCCTGTGGGAACCGATGTCTTGGTGTCCGAACTCCAAGATGCCGTATGGCGCCGCAGCCGAACAGCGATCTTCAACGCTTCCTCGAGTAGCTGCGGGCGGGTGTCGGAGAGTTGGAGATATGCCAGCCCTATGCCGGCCAGCCCTCCATAGAGGTGCGGTGGGTCGCCGAGGTCGGTCCCGAGCGTTCGCGCGAGTGCCTCGTCCGATGCGTCCTGCCGTCCCAGATGACCGAACGCCACAGCGGCGCCGGCCAGTCCATCCATTAGACCTGGTCCAGCCGCCCTTGCCGTTCGTGTTGATTGGACAGCCCAATCAACGAGGTCTTCGGGCGTGCGCGCGCCAGCGTCATGGAGTGCCATAAGCGGACCGAGTGCGCCGTGTGCGAGAGCGAATGACGGCTGGTCGAATTGGATGGGATCGCCAGGCCATAACCGGTCCTTCCGGTCAGGTGTTGCGTCAGCGAGAAGTTGAGTTTGAAGCCGCTTAATGCGCGCGTCGATGTCTTGCGATGCGCTCACATCGATGAGTTCGGAGGTGCCAGGAGCGATGTCCTTCAGGACATCATTCGCCCACTCATCTGGAAGGTCGAAGCGCCTCTGAGCCCAGCGAACAAGCTCAGGCGCCTTCGAGCGATCCGCGTTAATCAGAGGAGTGAGGGGGACGAAAAGGAACAGTTTTATGCAGCCAAGGGCGTACCTGTCCAGGGAAGTGCCCCGCCTCGGTTGGTTCGGGGTGAAGCCCGGCGCTCCGATTAAGGCGGCCGCATTGTCTGCCGCAGGGCGGGCCATCTCGAAGTCGATGAGCACTACGTCGCATTCACCACGCATCAAGAAGTTGCCGGGATGCAGGTCACCGTGGGTGTACCCCGCCTCATGTAGGTCGGCCACCACCGCATCCAGGCGACGGCACACGTTGAGGGCCCAGTCCCGGTAGCTGCGCTCAGAGGCTTCGTCGCTGTCGGCGCGGGCGAGAGGGTGTCGTGACACGACCTCGGTAGAGAGCGGCCGGCCAGGGACCCGTTCGGTCACGAGATAACGATGTCCGTGCACTTCAAAGGACCGGACTGCCCGCACCACACTGGGGTTGTCCAAGGATTGAAGCACGCGCGCTTCCTGTGTGATGCGGGTGATCGCATCTCGGCCGTCCGGGGTGAGGCCGGCAAAGGGGCGCGCTTCCTTGACGACCACCGTTCGTCCGCCGTCGACCGCCTCGTAAACGCCACCGGCGTTCGAAAAGTGCAAGGCCTTAGTGACGGTGGGGAACCCCGGTGGCACGGTCGTGTCCCTGCTGGCCTCGAGGAGAGGAGACAGGAGGTCGGGGACTGTGACCCATGAAGGTAGCCCGAACGCAGTCCCGCGCAGGTCCGGCACCAATGAGCCGTCTGGGTGTCGGATTGCGGGAAGCCGCTCGCCGTCGACTTCGGTGAAAAGCGGAAGAAAACCGCCGTATCTGACAAAGACCGGTCCCTGGTGCCAGTGCAGGTCAGACAAGATGTGAGGGCCGTCGTACCGCGCCGTCATCTTGCCGAGGTCGCGCAACGCGCACTGCAGCTGTTCCGGGGACGTCGGGTAGATCGTGACGAATTTTCCGGATGCCGTGCGGTCGGCGTCCTTCGCGTTGACTGCCTCAAGCACCTGATGGTCCTGCAGGTGCTTGAACGCGAGGCGATTCTCGTGGCAGTACACCGCGGCGACGTCCAACACACGGGCGGCGGAATTGGCCGTCGAGCTCAAGTGGATCTTCCACCCTTGCTCGGGAAGAACGTGAGCCGGTGGCAGCCAGTAGGACCAATGCCCGTCACCCGAGCTTTGCCAGCGGTCCCAGTCGAGATGCGACGGGACGACGAACCGCGGTGCGGCTCCGACGCGAAGTCGTCGCGGGTCGTCGTAGAACTCGCTGTCGGCGAGCGTAAAGCGCGGATGAATCGGGTCCACGGATTGCCCCCACACGTGGCTACTTCACGCCGTCAGATGGCGGCGTGAGGACATCGTGCACGGCTGGGGGACGACGGTGAGACCGAATTCTTGCTCACGACCGCACCATCGACCGGTGCCAAAGTCGGCGTCCGTCAGAACTCGAGCGCTCAAGAGACCGAGTCCAGAGGCGGGAGAAGGGTCGCGGGCGGTTGACGCCGCGAACCCTGAGGTCGAACTCGCGTACTCATCCAATCGGACGACTGTCAGCGCGTCTTGTCAGAGTTCATTCATTTGGATGACTGGCTGAAGTCCGTTTGGATGACGGGCTGAAGTCGTCGATGCTGTTTCGCACGCCCCAAAGCGCCAACTGCGTTCGGTCGCCGGCCCCGACTTTCCGCATCGCCGATTGGATATGCGAGCGGACGGTGTTCACCGAGACACCGAGTTGCGCTGCAATCTCGTCGTTGGTGGTTACGCCGCTCGTCAGGACGACGATTACGCGTCGCTCAGACGGGCTCAGAAGCTCCTTCACGGGGCTCTGCGTTCGAACGTCGTGACGTCGCGCGAGCTCTCTCAATACAGGCGCGGTGACTCGGGGACTCATGACAGCGTCGCCGCGATGCGCTGCTCGGATCGCTTCGAGGAGTTGATAAGTGTCGTGGGATTTCAAGAGATAACCGTTGGCGCCCGACTCCAGAGCCCGCAGCACATGCGCGTCCGCGCTATGGCTTGTGAGGACGACCACGCCGACCTTCCGGTCCTCGGCGCTCGTGAGGATCCGGGTGGCGTCAACGCCATTTACGCCTGGCATCTCCAAGTCCATGAGGACGACGTCGGCCCGTTCGGCCCGCGCGGCTAGCACTGCGTCGCGTCCTGTTGCTGCCTCGCCGACGACCATGATGCCCTCCGCCTGCTCTAGGCGCAGTCGAAGGCCCTTACGGAACGACCGGTTGTCATCGGCGATGAGGACACGAATGCGGGGCCGTCGCTCAGTCAACGTCATTCACCCATCTAGGTCGGGGAACGGAATGTCTATTCGAGTGCGCCAACCTCCCTGGTCGAGGGCAGCTGCATGCAGTGTGCCATCCACGAGCTGGAGCTTGCTGCGGAGGCCATCCAGCCCCCATCCGAGGCCGAGTCGTTCCTGGCAACGCCGAGTCGTCGAGCCCGCGGAGTTCGTCACAGCGACCTCCAGCCGATCGCTGCGTACGACGACGTCCACCTGAACTATGGAGCCGGGAGAGTGCTTCGCTGCGTTGGCGAGCGCTTCTTGCATCCCCCGGTAGGCGATGCTCGAGACCACTGCGGGCAGGTCGGCGACGCCACCGACGCTCTGCAGCCTCACCGTCATCCCCCTCCGGCTCCAGAAAGCAATCAGATCGTCGACGTTGCGCAGATCCGGAGTCACCGAGATCGTCTGACCGTCGACTGCTCGGAGATCTCCGATGGCGCCGTACAAGCTGGCCGCAGCAAACCGGCCCTCAGCGCGCACCTCTTCTAGTAGTTGCAGCGCGCGGTCGGGCTGCTCAGGGGCGAGGGTGAGGGACGCGTCGCATAACGAAATGAGCCCGGCAACGTGCTGCGCTGCGACGTCGTGCAACTCTTGCGCGATCCGCGCGCGTTCGATGTCTCGCGCTTCGGCCAGTCGGGCCTCCTGCTCGCGAGCGAGGCGCGCTGCCTCAAGGCGGGCGTCGGTGGTCAGGCGAGCGTGGGTGGCCCAAAGCAGTCCAAGCGCGGTCGCACCCCCAGCGGGGACAGCAAAACCCAACCCTTGATCGATAGCGAAGCCGGACACGATCCCAAGAGGCGCGCCCGTAGACAGGATCCAGAACGCAAGCACGACGACCGTGATGATGATCGCCGCTGTGAGCCAGCTCAGAGCGACGGCTGGTCGGGCTTGACTAGCCAGCGCGAATAGGGCAATGGCGACGACGAGCTGCATGGACGGGGTCCAGTTCGGCGCGCCGACCGCTAGGGCGAACGCAAGATAGCAAGTTAGCGCGCCGAGCATCGCGGCGACCGGGTACCTAGACAGCGCCAGAAGGCAAGCGGCTTGCAAGGCGCACGTGGCCACCGCGATGAAGACGACCAGGAGTAGGGGGAGAGGGTGATCCCAAACGGCGCCGCGCATAGTGCCGATGAGTGGATTCCCAAGGACCTGCACTGTTGTCGCTACGAAGACGATGACAGCGAATAGCGGAGCGCTCATCAGGACTCTCACGTTGTCTGACGGCAGCTTTGACCTTGCCGGCACGGTGGCGGGAGTCGCCTCTCGCGCGGAGGGAGTAACGATGGTCATCAGCCCGCTCTCGTTCCTGATGTTTCATGCTCTCATGCGCCCGATGAGCTGCCTCGCGTGAACGAATATTCCTTCGCGGTGGCCCGCTGTAACTCCCGCCTCGCGCCTCTCTTGAGGCGCATACCGCGAGCGTTGTCCGTGGCATCCTTGTGGCTCCCAGAACGAAGGAAGCGAGTGGGATTCAGTGGTTGTCAATGACGGTGTTGATAAACGCGGTGCCGGTGACCATGTCTCTAGCGATCCCTCGTTTCGCGGTCCGCTTGGCTGTGACTGCTCGGTTGCGGTCGCCCTGGAACCGGCCAACGTATCGCCAGCCGCCGCCGTCAGGAATGTTGCCGAGCTTCTTCACATCGACATAGACCAGCGAGCCCCGATGCGCGTGTTCGTAGCGGTGTGCGGGTTCATCAGGTGCGGACGTCGACGTGGCTGAGCCGGTCGATCCGGCATCGGGTCAGGCTGGCGTGGGCGGTCGAGGCGGCATGCCCAGCCGCACGCCGACCCCGACCGGACGGAGCCGCTTTGGCAGGGCAGGAGGGGCTTGAGGGCTCGACTAGGAGCCAAATAGCTTCAGCGGCGCCGGGCGCGGGTCAGCGCCAGACGAATTGAGTTCGCCACTGTCCTTTTCTATGTCCTGCATCTCCCCGCGGAAGACGCGGGCAGACTGCCTCAAACTCTTTGCCAATGCCGGTAGCGTGGCAGCGCCAAATACAACGAGTATGACGGCGAGCACAATGTGCAGGTGGAAACCGTTGAGGTTGCTGAGCACAGACACTCCTCGAGTCTGTTTGTCGGGGCAAGGTGGCACGGAGATACTCGAGACGGCTTGTCCTCGTGGCTGGGGCCGCATGCTGCAGGGGCAATGAGCGAGGCGACTGTCCGTGTGAGTTCCCCCTACGTGACCTCTGAGGAGAGATGGTTCGCCGCTCATCCCGCCGACAACGCACTTTCAAGCCAGCGCAGGGTCCCAGCGCAGGGTCGATGTCCAGTCGGCGCCGCTATAGGGTGACAGGTTGGCGAACTCGAACCAAGTGCCGAGCTGAACCGTCTGCGCCGTCGTGAAATGCGCGAGCTGAGTAAAGCCCGGTGTAACTCCCCACGTCTTTGAGAGCACTCCGGTCCCGAGCTGCTGTCCGGCTGAGTTTCGCAAAGTCACACGCATGGTGCACGTCGACCACCTGTAGTCACCAGACGTCACGTCAGTTAGCCGCATCTGAACAGGGCCCTTGAGCGTACGCCACGTTCCCCACCACTGGAAGCCGTTAACGCCTTGCGCCTGCCCCGCCGCGGGATACGCGAATGACCATGCCATGTGGTTCCCTCCTATATGGACTCTCTACGGCGCGACATCTCGTCGCGTCTTGCTGGGTTGTTATATGCCTGATACCGCTTCTTCCGGGCGGGTGAGTCGGAACGTGATGCGAGGCCGAATGACGGATCGAGAGGTCCGCTACGCGGCAACGAGGCTCAGCAACGCTGTGAAGTCGCTGGCGACCGCTCCGCGTGCAGTCATTTCGCCGGCGCGCGCTGGGCGAATACCTTCCGTGACGAACAGATTGTCGATGTCCTCCATCACGGCACGACGCGTGGGGGAGTCATGGCCCGCTTCGAGGATGTCCAGGAGTTGACGGGCGCTCTGGTGATCGCCCTGCTCGTGCGCGTTCCACGCCGCGATGGCGACGGCCCGCTGCCAGGACAGAAACGCCTCTGCTCGCCCGCAACCGCGTTCCCAGTGCACGCCCGGCCCAGGGTCTCTCCACTCGGATTCGGGCGGGAAACCCCACCCATTTGGGAGCGGCAGCGGGAACGTCAGGACTGCGTGCCGATACTCGGCCTTTACGCCTTCGAAGTCCAGAGGAGCATCACGACTGCTTGTTCTCGCAGCCCCGGCCGTGGCCAGCTGCACGTCAGCCGCCGCCCGAGACGTCGGGAGCAGGCTCCCGGCCAGTACGACAGAACCGGCAGCGGCGACCTGCAACAACGCCCGCCGCGAAAGCCTCGGTCGATCAGCGTCGAACATTAGAAATCCCCCCGGATAGAGCGCGCATGGCGTGTCCTCCCCGCACTGTGGCAGGTCTGGAAGTGATAGTTCGCGGATTGAGGCGGCGCCGTCATGATGATTCCCGGTCTGACCGGGCATTCCCTAGGAGAATGGCGGACCTAGGGAATCTCAGAAGTTCGTTCAAATGAATGACTTTCAAAGCTGGTATCGCTTCGCGATCGTTTGTCTTGCTGAACGCCTCGGCGCGTCGCTCGTGGCCGCCGAATGCGCGGTTTGAGTGCGGCCATGCGGCCACTCCCGTGCCGCGATCGCGAACGTCTCAAATACTCAAGCACCTCGACTTGATTCGTTTGACGATGCCGTGCCTCAGCGTTTGACGAGGGCTGCGGTTGCTGAATCATTCCCGGCTTCCCCCGGTTCAGGGCGCATCAAGCCTCATCCACAGGGATGAGACCGGCGCCGACACGCAACCCAGAGTTCAGCCGTCGGGCACATTGCGACGCCATCCTGCTAGGGCCCGTCATGATCCGATGGCCCCCGCGTTCAGCCGCCAGTAAAACCTTCGCCAGCGAGTTGATAGCCAGCCCGGGCGCAAGCTTCGCCAATTGGCGCGGCCGCCCACCACTCCGCTGTACCGATCTTTGTCGGACGCGCCATCCCGTTAGGAATGGCGGGCGCGAGTTTCTGGAGCACCTCCATGGCGTCGCTCACAGGGCCGTCGCCCGAAGTGGGTATACGGCCCAAGACGCGGGTGGCGAGGCGCTGCCAACCGTCATACTCCTGCTGGGTCATTCGCTGTTCGCGTCGGGCCCTTTCAGCGTTCTGGAGGATCGTGGAAACATCGCCGAATGCCAGACAGGTTTGCTCGTCCAGGTTCGCGCTGGCCGATGCGGAGGGGGTGGCCGCCTCCTCAAGTTTCGGGGTTGGCTCATTCGCACCGGCTTGGCTTGAGCAGCCTGCGAGGAGCCCGATTAGTGCAACGATTACCAGACTCGCGGTCGGGAACTTGGGCTGCATCCGATTCATAATCGGAGCATAGATCGCGCATGCTCCGCACAGCAGCACGTCATTTCCCGTGGTCGTATCCACTGGTGACGTCCGGAGATCGCGCAGCTCGGCCCTGGCGGCTGAGCGTCATCGTGGCGTGATGGCGCACCCGAGAACAAGTTCATCCGATTGAATGACTGACTGACTGACTGACTGCGGTATGAGTTCGTCCACGGCTGTGACCGAAGCAGTCGCGTGGGCTACCGATTCAACGAGCAGGTGACGGTGGGGACTGCTGCTTGCTTCGGTGGCATTCGATCTGGGTTGTAAAGGTGGTGCTCAACGGGGACGCCTGCAGAGGGATCGGCGGATTCAAGCGGTCATCGCAACAGGACCGATTTGATGATCTCATTCGGGGTTTGGAACTCGAGCCGTTTGCGGGGTCGGTCGTTGAGTTCACGGGCGACGGCGTCGAGCTGGCCTTCGGTGAACCCGTCGAGGCTGGTGCCTTTCGGGAAGTACTGCCGCAGCCGCCCGTTCGTGTTTTCGTTGATGCCGCGCTGCCACGGTGAATGCGGGTCGCAGAAGAACACCTCGATGCCGGTGTCGATGCGGACCTTCTCCCAGTCGCTCATCTCCGGTCCTTGATCCCAGGTCAGTGCGCCGCGCAGCTGCACCGGGAGCTGCTGGATCTTCCGGGTCAGCGCGGGAGCGACCTGGTCGGGTTTGTAGCAGTCGGGGAGGTGAACGAGCATCGTGAAGTTCGAATGCCGTTCGCCGCATCCGGGCGGTGGCCGGAAGCGGCTCCCTTCCGGTCACCGGAGGGCTAACCTCCTCGCATGGATGAGTCGACGAAAGACGCGATCGAGTTCGGGTCGGCGCAACTCGCCGCCGGACTCCTAGAGCTTCTCCCGGGGGGATCGCTCCTAAGCCGCGGGTCGCTACTTCCCGTTGAGATCGCGGAACGTCGCCGCACCGAACACTTTCTCAGTGATCTCGCGATTCAGATTCGCGAACTCCAGGAAGCGGAGCGCCTTCCCTCGATCGAGGATCTCGTCGCCTCCGACGAATTCATGGCCAATCTCACCGAGGTCGTTCGATCGATGAAAGCGACGAGCGACGACGAGAAACGGAGACTCCTCGCCAATGCCCTAATCAACGCGCAGATCGACGCAAATCCGCCCGAGCTCAACGAGTTCTTCATTCGCCTCGCCGGCCGCTACAGCGTCCTGCACGTGCGGATGCTGCGGTTGATCGAACCGTTGCCGCCATTCGTGTCGGCGGAGGAGTCCTTCCCCGTGATCGACGGGAAGCGATCCGGTGTAATGCGGGATCTGCCGGCAATCGTTGCGGCGGCGTTTCCCGAGTCCTCGCTCCTCGTCACTCCTGTCTTCCAGGAGCTCTCCAACGACGGCCTCCTCATCACGACTCAACCGAATACACGGGCGATTGCTGACCTCGGGCGGGACGCAGATCGGGCAGACACGATCTCCGACCTCGGGAGGGCGTTCGTCGGGTTCCTGAGGGACCCGATGTAGGCCTCGGCGTCGGGGAGGGGGCGTACGTTTCGGAAGCTCGAGCTGCGGTCGGGTTGTCCATCCCTATCCGGGCAACGTCCGCGGAGGGGAGGGAACGGGCGGCGGCGGAGTCGTGTGGCTACGCTCGGGTTCCTGGAATCGCGCAATCCGGCGGCGAGGTGTCCTTCAAGCTACGCGGCCGCAATTCAGCTTGTCGTCTGGCGATGATCGTTTCGCTGGTTGGGCCAGGTGAACGACTAGCGTGGCTGTCGTGTCGAAGATCCGGGCGGTGGGGTTTGATCTCGACGGCACCCTGTTCGATCACCGGGGCGCAGCAAGCACCGCTGTTGATACGTTCGTCAGCTCCTTCGGAGTCCCGCCTTCGACGCGCATCCGCCAGGTTTGGTTCGACGCCGAGGAGCTCGAGTTCGAACGTTGGCGGCGAGGGTGTCGACGACGCTCGAGAATCCGGCCAAAACGACGGTTGAAAAGTAGGCCACCCAGACCAGATTGGGTGCGTGATCTCCTTGGAAGATTGGGCGTTGATCAGGCGGCTTGTCGCGGATGGGGTTCCGCAGCGGCAGGTGGCTCGAGATCTCGGTATCGCACGGGATACCGTCGCTGCGGCGGTGAGGTCGGACCGGCCGCCGAGGTATCAGCGGCCGGCGCAGCCGACGTCGTTCTCGCCATTCGAGGCGCGGGTGCGCGCGTTGCTGGCGGAGCATCCGTCGATGCCGGCGACGGTGATCGCGGAGCGAGTTGAGTGGTCGGGGTCGATCACGTGGTTTCGGGAGAACGTGAGACGGCTGCGGCCGGAGCATCGCCCGGTCGACCCGGCGGACCGGCTCACCTGGGCGGCGGGTGATGCGGCGCAGTGTGATCTGTGGTTCCCGCCGCGGAAGATCCCACTCGAGAACGGCACGACCGTGCTGTTGCCAGTGCTGGTGATCGTCGCCGCGCACTCTAGGTTCGTGACGGCCAGGATGATCCCAACCCGGAAGACGGAGGATCTATTGCTCGGGTCATGGGAGCTGATCCAACGGTTGGAGCGCGTTCCGCGGCGCCTGATTTGGGACAACGAGCCCGGGATCGGGCAGAAGGGGCGCCTCGCGCAGGGCGTCGCGTCGTTCGCCGGGACCCTGGCGACGAAGGTGGTGCAGTTGCGGCCCTACGACCCGGAATCGAAGGGGATCGTCGAGCGGCGCAACGGCTGGTTCGAGACCTCGTTCATGCCGGGCCGGACCTTCACGTCTCCAGCAGACTTCAACACCCAACTCGCCGACTGGCTCGAGAAAGCGAACAGCAGGGTCGTTCGCACGATCAAGGCACGTCCCGTCGATCTGATCGGGCACGACCGATCGAGAATGCTGCCCTTGCCGCCGATCCCGTTGCAGCTGGGCTGGCGGGAGCGGGTCCGGCTCGGCCGGGACTATTACGTCCGCCTCGACGCGTCCGACTACTCCGTCGACCCGCAAGCGATCGGACGGATCGTCGATGTCACCGCCGACCTCGACCGGGTGAAAGTCCGCCTGGACGGGCGGATCGTCGCTGACCACGAACGGGTCTGGGCGCGAGGGAGCATCGTCACCGACCCGGCTCATGTTGAGACGGCGCGGCGGTTGCGGCAGCAGTTCCAACAACCCCGCCCCGCCACGGTCGGAGACGACCTGAGCAGGGATCTCGCGGACTACGACCGCGCGTTCGGGATCGAAGGAGTCGCGTGATGGGCGGCAAACAGACCGACGCGGTCAAGCAGATCACCTATCTCGCCGGCGCGCTCAAAGCGCCCCGGATCACCGAAGCCGCGGGCCGGATGGCCGATCAGGCGCGGGATGCGGGCTGGTCGTTCGAGGACTATCTCGCCGCCGTCCTGGAACGGGAAGTGAGCGCCCGCAACGCGTCCGGCGCGGAGCTGCGGATCAAAGCGGCCGGGTTCCCCGCCCGGAAGACGCTCGAGGACTTCGACTGGGACGCCCAACCGACAGCCCGTCAGCAGATCGCCGCGCTCGCCTCGGGCGGGTTCCTCCTCGAAGCGCAGAACGTCGTCCTGCTCGGCCCACCCGGAACCGGGAAGACCCACCTCGCCACCGCGCTCGGGATCGTCGCGGCCCGCCACGGACACCGGGTCCTGTTCGCCACAGCGACCGACTGGGTCACCCGGCTCACCGACGCCCATCGGCAAGGGAACCTGCCCCGCGAGCTCGCCCGGCTCCGCCGTTACGGGCTGATCATCGTCGACGAAGTCGGCTACCTCCCCTTCGAGCAAGACGCCGCGAACCTGTTCTTCCAACTCGTCTCATCCCGCTACGAACACGCCTCACTGGTCCTCACCAGCAACCTGCCGTTCTCCGGCTGGGGCGGCGTCTTCGGAGACCAAGCCGTCGCCGCCGCGATGATCGACCGCATCGTCCACCACGCCGACGTTCTTACCCTCAAAGGCGCCAGCTATCGCCTCCGCGGCCGCGGAATCGACAGCCTCCCCAGCATCAGGACTCAGGATCCGGCAGACTAACAACACGAAACGGTGGCCTATTTTTCGCCCGTCGTTTTGGCCGGGTTCTCAACCGTCGCCGACAGAGGGCTCAGCTCCTTCGAAGAACAGCGTCGACGTCGACTCCTGACGCTGTTGCCAACACTGGGTATCGAGTTCGACGACTCGGCTTCCAGTCTCGATGCGCTGTTCGCGCGATACCTCGCGGCGTACAGGTCCGCCTGGAGACCATTCCCAGATGTGGTCGAGGTTCTCGAGTCGCTGCGCAGCCGAGGTTTCCGCATCGGCGTTCTGACCAATGGCAACGAAGAACAACAGCTCGCGAAGCTGAAAGCGATCGGAGTCGAGGACATTATCGACGCGGTCTGCATCTCCGAGGCGATCGGAGTCCAAAAGCCGGACGCGCGAGCTTTCGAAGCGCTCGCGGTTCGACTCGATATCGCCCCGGCAGAATGTCTGTTCATCGGTGACAACCCGCGGCAGGACGTCGTCGGCGCGCGCGCCGCTGGCATGAGAGCGACACAGATCGAGCGCTATCGCGACGGCGCTCCGCACCTTGCCGCTGTCATTGGGGCCGCACTCGATCTCGCTAAGACCTGATCGACGGCGGCGTTGAGGCCGTCACGATCCATTTACGGGCACCGGCTAGCGTGGTGACCGACCCCGGGTTGAGGTGCCCCTCTGCTACGCCTGTGTGACGCGATCACGCATCGGAGCGTTCAGGCTGGCTGGGGGGTCGGCGTGGGTATATCGAGGGGCCACGAGATCTCAATGGGCTCGGTCGGTGGTAGTTCGATGTCGGCGGGACCGACCGGGTATGAGCTCATTGCCTGTCTCCTGGTCCGGTTTCACGGTGCGGTGTCGAGGGTGGGCGTCGGGATGGTGCCTCCCCCTCCCGCGCACAACGGCAGCAACGCGGGGTGGCCTCCGATCTCAGCGGGGCAGGAGCCAGGCGGAGTATTCGATGACGGATCCGGTGTCGAGGTCGAGACGGTTGCTACCGCCGTTGTAGGTGATGTCGGCTGCGATGATCTGGCGGCTGGCTTCGTCCAGCACGACGGTGGCACCGAATTGGTCGCGGTTGGCGGACGTCACGGAGAGTGCGATGCCGTCGCGGCCGAATCGGTCTTCGACGGTGCCGAGCACGCTCAGTCCCCCTGTGGCGGCAAGGATCTCGAGCGCGGCCGCTTGCTGATCCGCGGTGAGCGTCCATTCGTCTCGAAGCAGGCTGATCGCGCCCCACCAAGCGAGCGCGTCCGCATCGTTGGGGAGGTGTGCTTGGACGGTGAGGTAGTCGCGCATCTCGCGAGCATTCGCGGGTGGCTCGTCGGGGAAGAATCCGAAATCGCTCGGGGACGACCTAGCCGTCTCGATCGGGTCGCCTTCGTCGGGTGCGTCGCCGACTGGTTCAACGATCTTCCCATCGGTAGTGACAGAGTATGGGGCGCCGGCTCTCGCTGACAGGTAGCCAGTGCCGTCCGCATTCCACACCCATTCTTGCCATTCCGGCACGATGACCGGGTCATCGGTGCCGTCCTCCCGCAACGACCATCGGACGACCTCAGCATCCCGTGATGGTCTCGTCGCTGTTGCCGCGCGGAGAATGTCGAGGGATTCGCTGAGGACGTCGTCGATAGTGTCGTCGAGCGGCTGGATCGTGAGCGGTGGGGGTGTGGCGGCGTATGAGGGTGTTGCGGCAATCGGTCCTACCGTGAGCGCGACGACAACCACGGCGGCGGCAACCGGTACGGTCCATCCCCATCGAGCGATGGGGCGAAGGATGCTTCGCCGCGGCGGAGTGGAGACCATGATGCTCCGCATCTGGGACCATTCCCTTGGGAGTGGGGATGCGTCGGGTGCCGTCCTTGCCGGGTCAATGTCGCGCATGACCCGCTCGATCTTCTCGTCAGTCCATGACATAACCCATCGCACCCCCTCCCATTTGCCGCGCGGTGGCACTCCTGATGGGGGCGGAGCTGGTAGGAGGCCTGCAGGGTTCTTCAAGGAGTAATCGGAGGGCGTCTCGTGCCCGGCTGAGTCGTTTCCAGGCAGCTGAGGTACGGCATCCGACGATTTGGGCGATCTCGGGTGCGGTCATCCCGTCCCAGTAGAACAGCTCGAGAATTTCCCGATCCGCGGCCGAAAGGTGTCGTAAGGCGAGGCGCAGGTCGACGTTCTGGAAAGTGGTGTCCGGCCTGTCGGACGCTGCGGCGAGTGTTCGCATTCCCTCGCGTTCGCGGTCGCGGCGCCGGTAGGAGTCGCCGACCAGGTTGCGTGCAGTTTGCAGCAGCCAGGGGCGACGAAACGGCGCAGCTCGGTCGTAACGGCGCCAGGCGATCTCGAAGCAGTCCATGGTCAGCTCGCGGGCTTGTTCTCTGTCATCAACACGTCGCTCCACATACCGCAGCACGGCAGCGTGGTGTTCGGCGAAGAGCGCCTCGAAGGCGCCGCGTCGATCGTTCACCCGCCTCCTTCAGGCCGCAGTTGGTGTGCTGTGTGGAGCATTCATCGAGAAAGGTTGCAATTGCCGCCCGATCCTGACACGACATCGCCATATTCCCTGTCCAAGGGTCTCGGCCGGCCGAAAGCGTGCCGCGAGAACCGCCTGACGCACGATCACTGCGCAGGAGCGTGGGCAGCGACTACATCCAGCACGATCTCACGTGCTGCTTCCCACTCTTCACGAATGCGGATCAGCTCGTCGGCATGCTCGGACACGAGTTCCGCCTGCGCCTCCCAGACCTTCTGGTAGTACGCCTCCGACCAGCCCGAGGATTCCCGGCACGACGCGTCCGCCACCGCAAGGTCTATTTCCTGCTGCGTCAATTCAGCCTCGCGAGGCGGAATTCCGGCCTCAGCCATCATCTCGTCCGAGGGCATCCAGGAGTCCGCTTCGTCCTTCTCGTACGGTGAGTCTGGTACCGACACGTATCCCGCATCCTTCAGGCACCGCTGCCACCGCGCCCCCGCGTCCACGACAGCAGGAGGGTCTTCTGCGAGAAAATCCGTCTCGGCTCTCCACGCGAGCAGTTGGTTGGTGGATTCGCTTACGGCGAGAGTGGGCATCTGCTGGCGAGCCTGGTCGAGACACGCGGAGAAGACAGGCTCGAAACCCGGTGTCGAGAGTGCGATGGCGTTCAGCTCGTGTGTGGACTCATAGGAGATTCCTCTCCAGCCGGGGTTGAAGTTGACGTGGTACCCGGACTCCGTTGCGAGAGCAACGGTGAGCGCTGGGAAGCCAGAAATGTTGGCTTCAGGCTCGAGGTAGCTTTCATCATCGGTCGGTTGCCACGGAATTGGCCAGCTAATGCCCTCCTCTCCAAGGCAATCCGCGACCAGCAGGTTCTCGGCATAGCTAAGAAGCGCATCCGTCGACGGGTCCTGGAACTCATCGAGCGGCATCACCCACCGAGAACGATCCTGCGACGGCAACTCGACCTCCGCAGACGGCGCAGCCGTCGGAGACGACGTCGCCTTCAGTGACGGCGAGCTGCCCGCCGCAGACGCGCACGCCGTAAGGGGAAGGATCAGGCCGACCACGGCGACCAGGGCGATAGGACGGATGTGGATCACGCTGCACACTCTCTTCCGAGCTTGGTAGCTCTCACCCTCCAAGGTTGAACAACGGAGTAGATCCTGACACTCAGGGGCGACGATTCCAGTGACGGCAACACCAACGGTTCGCGCTCAAACGCGACCGTCTCCTTCATCGTGGCCTGGCTTTCGGCCACAATCTGCCCGAGCCCGCCTTGCCCGTGCCGCAGGCCGGTGGACATTCGGGGTTCTCCGTTGCGCAAGTGGGGAGATGCGCAAGGGGATCCGCGTGGAGTAACCCGCCATCAGTATCGGCTGCCTCGTGGTCCTAACCAGGCGCTTCCGCCGACTGTCCGAGGCTCTCACTACGGTGGGCGTGCGGCAACGATGCCGCATTACCCGATGGAGGCCAGCATGAGAGTTTCTACGTACCACTCGACGAACCAGTCCGACCCCGACGTGCATCACAACCAGAGCGATTGTCCGAGTGGGCAGCAGATCCCAGCCCACAACCGCCGATCGGGCACGAATGGGTGGCCCCTCTGCGGTCACTGCGCCAACATGTGAGAGTTGAAGCAGGAGTCGGCAGAACTGCCGGCTCCTGCTTCGGCTATGCGGGCAGTGTTCAACAGCGCGCCTTATCGTCCCCCGAGCGACAGTGCCCGCATAGGGATCCCCAAACGGGCAACGCCCCCAAACGGGCAACGCTCCAAAGTGGGCCCCGTTCGTGCGCCGGAACCCTTACGAGTCAGAGCGCGTTGATCGCCGCAAAGATGGCATAAACGGCTGCAGCCAGTAGGGCAGCCGTGCCGATCACTCGAGTCCAGCCTGAGACCCGCGGATAGACCTTCGGGGCCTTGCCCGAATACAGATTGAGTCCCGCGGTTACATCGGCGACCATCACGAGGATCGTGCCGAGCGCTCCGACCACCACTGCAACGAGATTCAGTGGCCCCGGGTCCATGTCCGTGAGATTGAGGCAGACGAATACTAGGGCGCCCAAGAGGAATGCGACGTACAGGGCGACACGAATAGCACGGCCAATCTTGCCGATCGCGAGCTCGGGGTCGACTTTGCCTGTTGGAGCGGTGGGGTTGGGCACACGTCACCCTATCGACGATTCGATCCCCAAACAGGCATCCGTGTGTCAGCGGGGCCTCTCCGGGCGCGTCTAGCCGAGTATGTCCGGGGGGGGGGGGGGGTAGAGGGGGAGCCATCAACGGCGAGGCCAAGCCGGTTGAGTGACCGATTACCTCGTGGAGGCTAAAGGACTCTCGATCTGCGGCGCACTGAGTGCCCGCGGCCGACGCGCAGCCATGCCGGTTGAGGTGCGGGCGAGAGACGCCGCGTTGCGGTTGATCGCAGGGCTGCTGCGCACGTGGGCAACAGGTTGATAATCACCTACGCGTGCACTATTCGCACCCGCCCGACATCGGCACCGCCGAATCGCCATCAGCCGGAAGGGCCCCGACGTTCGGCCGGGACCCTTCCGGGAGGTCACTCGTCGTGCGGACGTGCGGTCTCGATGAAGCGCTCGCGCGGCGGCTGACCGCCGGTACCGAGAATCGTTTCCTGCCCCTCCGTCACGCGTTCGAATGCCGCATCGTCCGTTTCCGGCTTGGGCGGCCAGGAGGCATCGTTGTTGTTCGCCATGTCACCTCCTCTCACAGCTCACGTGAGATAGCGACGGCCGCAAGGATGAGGCTGGCGCCCAGCAGGCCAAGGCCCGCCTTGACCAGCCGCATGCGCAGTGAGATCCACGCTTCTCGTCGTTCGATTAGTGACAGGTACTGGTCAACTAGGTAGAGGCTGGCCGAGTCGACGTCCGTCTCGAGCAGTCGCTGCCGAACTCTCCCTGGCTTCAGCTCCTCGATCGACTTCGGGAAGATCGTGGCGATACCGAATCCCGCCGCCGCGATGTTCACCACAAGCGCCACGAGCACTTCGTACGACATCGGCGTTGCCACCAGGAGCCCGGCGAACACCGCTGACGAGGCGATGAGCACGCCGGAACGGGATTCCGCGTTCGCCATCCTTCGGTCCTGGCTCGCGAGACGCCGCTCGAGTTCGCCGAGCAACAACGCGAACTGTGCAGCGTGGTCAGTCTTCGGCTCGGTCGCCGGGACCTGACCCGCCTCCGGAGCGGCTTGACCACCGCTTCTACACAGGCGCGACCACAGAGTCATCCCCACAGCATTCCAGAACGCGTTGGAACTGCGCATGTCGGGCAAGCCGTCCCTTTACGGGTGCACGAACGTCGAACATCGCGATCCCCTTGCGCACGCCGCTCGGTGGACGGGCCGTGAGCGTGCGACGTCGAGGGGTGATCGCTTCCCAGTCGGCGGGATGCAAACGGCGCGCGGGCGAGCGTGATGCCGCTATGCGAAACCGTGCTGTGTGATGCACGGGCAACCGCTCCGCGAACCCTATGTTGCGGATGTGACCTGCGACGACTTGCCGCCCATCCGCGAGATGAACTGCCTTCTCGGCGGGATCCATGAGGCCCTGATCGGGCCAGACTGGCTCGGCATCGTGGGCATACTGGTCTCCGCGGCCTCGGCGTTCGCGGCGCTCTGGCTCGCCAGGTCTGCCAATCGACTCGCGAAGACGTCGATTGCGGTCGCCGAGCGAGACGTTGAACTGGCCCGGCGGGACGAGCGCCGCCGTTACGGGGAGGCGGTGATTGCCTACTACAAGCGGCGAGAGGAGGACCTTTGGTCCGGCAAGAACTGGAACTCGCCGCACTACACCCACGCCGTTGACGGCGTCGCGCGGGAGCTGAACGAGCCGAACGCGCAGACGCTGCTCGAATGGCTGACGGGCACCATCGACTGCATCCTTGACGCGGACACGTATGGCGCCGGCCTGGAGGTTGAAGAGTTGCGATTCTTGCGGCATGGAGACGCCATCGCACTGGAGTTCACCTTGCCTATCGAAGTTGGCCGATGGGTGCATGATCCCGAAGGCTACGTCCCGGACTGGACGATTCGTGACGAGGGGTTCCGGGGGTCGAGATCTGCCGTCGAGCCGACCACCGAGCGGACGTGACGATCCGCCCTCCATTTTCCGCGCCTGAGGTCCCTGGGCACCTGAAGCAGCGGGCTAGAGCGACGCAGGCTCCCCTTGCTCAGCGTCGAGGATGGCGGACAGTTCTTCGCTGCTGAGAGTTTGCAGCCCGAACTGTCTAGCTTTGTCCTGAACCGCATCGTCGTTGGTGACGACGATCCATTCGGGTGCGTCGAGATAGACGTTGTCCCGCTGGCGTCCGTCCAACGCGCACGCCACCACGAACGGGTCCGCGGCGCCATGGTTCGCATATAGGTCGACAAGCTTGCGGTCAGACGTGGGCACGGTGGCCATCACGCGCACCAGCCATTCCAGGACTTGGGGGGTCGTCGGATAGACGTTCCGACGTAACGCACCAATGTCGGGGAGCCCCCCTGCTTCACGCAGCACCTCACTGGGGAACACCGAATGCTCGAGGAAATGCGGGCTGGCTCGACGGCGGCCCTGCAACCGGATCAACGCGTTCGTGTCGACCATGTAGCGTTCCCCGAAGCCGGTCATCCGATCACCCGCCGCAAGTCGTTGATCTGGTGTGGCTTCAAACGGTTTAAGCACACCGCCCGGCAGAACTCGCCGCGCGTGATCTTGGACGTATCTAGCGCCGCGAGCATGCGTCGGGAGAGTTCCCGCCCGCCGTACTTCTTCACCGCGTTCTCGGGCAGGATGGGGCTGCGCGGGCCGCCACTAGTCCGACCGTCGAACTCTCTTCGCAGCTCAGCGAGGTGGGCCTGGCCGATGTCCCCGCTGACGATTCCTAGTCGCATCGCGCGTACTGTCACGGCGCTCGGAGTGACCTTGAAAACGTCGGACGCCTGCTTCACCTCATCCAGTGAGGACAGCGGTAGAACCGAGAGCTGATCTGCTGGCATAAGGATTGCGCCAGCGATGTCGTATTCGACGCCGGGATCGGTCTCCGCGCTGCCGCCATCCCAGGTCATCGGCGCGAAGATTCGTCGTGCCACCAGCACCGTCATCAGCGTCAGCGTGAAAATGGTTCGTCCGACCGGTTCCTGCCGGTCGCCGTGGTCACCGCCGGCCAGGAAGATGAAAGGGACCTTGTTGTCGCGCACCGTCATCCCGCTGAAACGTGCATCCGCGTGGGTGAGTCGCTGCGGCATGTAGTTGTTCACGCTTCGTGAGACAAGCACCTGGTTGTCCTCGAGCCGGTCAATGATCAGCTCGAGCGCAGTCTCCTTCTTCCGGCACGCCCGAAGGTCATCCTGACTGAGACCTATCGCGGATCGCAGCTTGGCTGCATCGTCCTCGGGGGAAGGCCCCAATCTGCTGAGCATGCCGACGATAGTGTTTCGAGCGAGCGAGTCATCGACGGCGCGCAGTAGTTGCTGCTTACGTATCAGATCCTTGACGATGAGCTCGACGTCTCGCAGCTGCACACTCGCGCGAGAGCCGATGGAGAACGTGTCCCGACTGACTCCGGCGAGGAGCTTCTGGGTCTTCGCTTCCACCTGAGCCTGGACCAGGGGAAGCGGGGCGAAGAAGAGCGGGAGCGGTATGTCCCCCTTTTCCGCAAGGTACTGAAGCTTTGCAAGCTTGATGGCTCCGGTCTCCAGCGCTGTTTCGTAATCCTTGTAAGTGCCTGCGACCGAGTTGTCTAGGAGGGTCGTGAAGACGCTCCTATCGAGAGGGAAGGTCGTGCCGCCGATGCGGAGGCCGATGGTCATAAGGGCTCGTCGCGATCGACGATGATGCGCCCCGGTTCCGGCATAGGGGCATCGTATTGGTGTTGCGAAATCTCCGCAGTCAGGAAGTCGCTCTCGTAGAACGTCACACACTTTCTCGCGATCATTGAAGACGCCGCCAGCCTAGGGGTGGTCGATCCCGCAATTTGTGACGTCACTATGGCGGCACATGGCGATCCGCTCTTGCGTCGGTGTGCCCGACGGTCGGTCGTCAAACGGACGCTCCCTGCACGCTGTGAAGCCGCGTGGCGCGGATCCTCGATGGGGAGCGGGGCGATTCAACGGCCGGGGAGGTGAAGCCTCACTCTGCGGGATGGGCCCCGGCTTGTTGGTGCGCGAGGCGGCGATGCCGCTCTCGAGCGAAATCCTGTGCGCGAGGGCCCGCGCCGAGCGCGCGCTGCGATATCGCGAGGACGATGCGAGTCGCCGTCACGACGGGCAGGACGGTGCGACGCACCCCCAGCAATTTGCGGTACGGCCGCGGCAGGCTTGCGACAGCGGCGGCGAACAGCACGCGATAGGCAAGTCGCATCGAGCCGGTGAAGGGCACGTCACGCAAGAACCGCACGACCTCGTCGACGCGCTCGTCGCGGCGGAGCTCTGCACGGTCGAGGAACCCCCGCAGCCTCTCCCTCAGGTCGGCCTCGGTCTCGGGCGGATTCTCCACGTGCATGAGGCGCCCAGCGGTGGCCCACTCGCGCACGTATCCGTCGGCACCTCCGGGGATCGGACCGCCCCACCGCTCGTGCGCGCCCAGAAACGCGTCTGCGAAGGCGAGGTGCACCCATTCCGCGAGACGGGCGTCCGACGCCGAGTACGCGTGAGCCCCGGCATCCGTCGCGTAGGTTCCCGCTACGCGCTCGTGCAGCCGGCCGACGCGCGCCGTCTCCTTCTTCGCCTGCGTCGTCGAGCCGTACGTGACGCAGATGATCCACCGCACGGTGCCCGTCAGTCGGCCTAGTGGATCCTCTCGGTAGCGCGAGAAGTCGTGAACGCCGGCCATCGCGCCGGGGTGGAGGGCTTGGATGAGCAGCGCCCGGATGCCGGCGACGAAGGTCGCGGTGCCGGCGTGGACCGTCCAGACCGCGCCCCTGTCGGGAAAGTACCCGTCGTCGTCGCCCTCGGCGAGCTCACGCACCCACCGGGGCGTGCCGTCCGGATCGCCCGAAAGCGCCGTGAGCAGTCGCGCGCGGAGAGAGGGACCCTTCATGGCTCCAGCGTGCCACGCCCGCTGGAAGACCGGCGCAGGGAGGGCCCATCTCGAGCCCACGAGGGGTTCTGGCGCGCGCCGTGCCTCTGGCGAGCAAGGCGATTTCAACGCCCCACGACGAGCGCACGTATGACCCGCGCGAGCGAATGCTCAATGAACGAGCGGCAACTGCAACCCTCGACGTCGACCTACCTCGCGTGGCGGGCCCGCGGCCAGCGATCGGCCCGTCGCCCGGAACAGATCAAGAGCATGAGGCCGAGCGAGGCCATGCAGCCCACCCGCCGGGGGCGTTGCGGAGTATCGGCCGAGCCGCCTTGACGCGTGCCGCGGGAAGGTCCTGCGCGCGGGACTCCCCACTCCGCCCGCTCCCGTCGGGGTAGGTGAAGCTGTGCGCCACCAAGGGACGGATGCCGCCCTTGATGCTCTCGCGATAGTGCCCGGTGACGACGGCGAGCACTTGTCGTTCGAGGTCGTCGGCTTCCCCCTCCCAGGTCGAGTCACAGGCGTCGCAGCCGCAGACCGGGTAATGGAAGTCGTTGAGCAGCCCGGCGTGCATGTAGATCCCCGGGTACGCGGTGAAGACCAACGTCAGGGATGCGGCCGCCGGATCATTCGGTCGGATCCGCACTGCGCGCACCACGTCATGGTACGCGGGGTGAAGCAGATCCGCCGCCGTCTCCACGCCTTCATCGACTTCGACGTCGTAGGTTTCACGGAGGTGCGCGATGAGGGCGTCCGCGACGGCGTGCAGTGGCGCAAACCTCTCCGGGTGCGTGTCCACCGAGTAGGTGGCCTCGGGAGGTGACCCGCCCCACCGGTTCCCGTACTCGATGACCTCACCGTCGGCGTCGCGGAACACCGGCCCATCGATCGCGGGACGCACGTAGGAACTCACCCCGTCATCCTGCCGCGTCGCCGGCGGCCGGGGCGACGTCGGCGAGAGCCGTGACGTGACCGGTCGCGCCGAGTGCGAAGGGGAGATTCTCTAGGACGTGTGCTGCGGGGGCCAGACCACCTGGAAGCGCTCGAAAACGATCTCCTCGTCCTCCGACCACTCGCGCCCTTGCGCCTGTGCAACGCGCGTCCAATATCGACGGTGCTCACGCTGCCAGTTCGCCAGGCTCAGGTCATCCTCGCCCTCATCCGCAGCGAACGCGGCGTCCGCGCTTGCGAACGGACCGAGGCGCAGCTCCACAGTCCGAATGATGATCCTGGGCACACCACGCCCGTCGCAGGCGATCCAGTGCGACCCGACGCGGGGGAATGTCATCGCCACGGGCGATGTAGTCCGCGACGAGTTCTGAGGTCGCCCTCTTGCGTCCCCTGAGCACATGCGCCAAGAGTTCGTCGGCCAGTCTCTCCGAGTCGCCGAAGTGCTCGATCGTGTATTCGGAGCACACCGAAACCGCCTCGGGGTGCGCCGCGGCATACTCCTGCCACATTCGTCGTCCGGCGTGAACGTCGACCGGGCCGGCGGGTGATGAGGTCACAGTCCATTGTGCCAAGAGCCCAGGCGAGCCAGGAGCCACCGCCTGACGAGACGCGTGGGCTGGAGCGGGGTTCGCCGGGCTTCTAATCGGCGGTTCGTGGCCCGTCAAGCCCCTCAGTCTGTTGGGTGCTGATCTCGCACCCTGAAGCCCCTCGGCGCGTGTACACCGCGCGGAGAATCCGAAGGAGCAGCCGTGACCCTCCATGCCGCGCAGCGGGTGACCGATCGTGCCAAGGCGCTGGGCCCACGTCACGCTCGCGGCCGTGGCGCCGTGGCCTCTGTCGAGTCCACGCGGGTCGGAGGCGGTGCCTGGGTCGTCAGCGACCTGAGGCTGAGCGCTGGTGGGGAGTAGGCCATGCCGGCGCCAGGGAACGAAGTCAGCGTATGGGAGCGCTACGCCACAGAGCTTGCCCTCGCCTTCGCCGATAGCCCCGGGCGAATCGTCGCTGTGCGGGTGGCCTACTTCACCCACGGCTTCGACGTCGATCTGATCAGCGAACTGAGCGGTTTTCCGGTGTGGAGGATCCGCCAGGCCATCGCCAGCGGGCCGCCACCAGCGGACTAGGGCGAGTGGGCGGGGTTCAGTGGTGCAGAGGCCCGGGAAGCGCTCTGACGCGAGACGAGGAATCGACGCGTCCCACGATCTCGCACTGCCCGGGCAGCGGCTCCGCCACGGCGATCACAGCTCCGCGGGCAGGGGGCTGATGGCCGTCACCGCACTGGTGCGCAGCTCGGCGAGCAGCGTGTCGAAGCGCGTGGTGCCGATGGCGGCGTGCGGGCCGGGCAGGAGGGTGCGCATCCCGATGCGTCCGCCGAAATAGCGTGCACGGTGATCCGCCAGGACGAGCCGGGAGTCGTTGCGTGCCACGAGCGCTTGCCGCACGAAGTCATCGAGAGGGAAGCGCTCGGGCCCTGCGATCTCGACGTCGTCGTTCACGGGCGGGGCGAGGATGGTGCGCACGAGTGCGTCCGCGACGTCGTCCGCGGCGATCGGCTGGACCAGTGCGCGCGGAAGTCGCACGGAGCCGCCGGCCGTGGCTGCGTCGGCGATCTCGCCCACGAACTCGAAGAACTGCGTGGCGTGCACGAGCGTGTAAGGCATGCCGGATCCGCGGATCAGGCGTTCTTGCATCGCCTTCGCGGCGTAGTAGCGGATGTCGGGGCGACGGCGGGTCCCGACGATCGTGAGCGCGACATGATGACCGGCGCCCGCGCTCCGACCCTCACGGAGGAGGTTGGCCGTGGATCGCCGGAAGAAGGCGTCGGCCGCAGCGGGCTCGGAAGCGGGCGGGCGGGTCACGTCCACGACGACATCCGCGCCACTCAGCGCTTCACGCAGCCCGGCCCCCGATGCCGAGTCCACGCCCATCGATCGTGCGACGAGGACGACGTCGTGCCCGAGGAGCTTCGCGGCGACCCGGGAGCCGATCCGGCCCGTTCCGCCCACGAGGACGATTCTCATGATTCTGCTCCTTTTGCTGAGCGGGCGGCGCCGGCGGAAGAGCCCGCGCCGCCCACGGGTTCAGACGGTCGCCGCTGCCACGCGAGCGGTGAGGGAGGCGCTGCTCGCGGCGGCGATGGTGTCGGCAACGGCCGTGGGCTGAGACACCGAGACGGCATGCGACGCGCCGGCGATCTCGCGTGTTTCACGGGCACCGGCGCGTGCTGCTCCCGCGCGATGCACGGCGGCGGGGATGTTCCGGTCCAGCTCGCCGAAGACGTGCCAGGACGGGATGTCCCGCCACGCGGGCCGATCGGTCGGGAGGCCCTCGGTGAGGGCGGCCTGCGTCACCGGCCGCTGCGTCGCCGCCATCAGCGTCGCCTGCGCCGGCGGCACATCGGCGGCGAACTGCTGGGCGAAGATGTCCTGCCGGATGACGAACTCGTCACCGCCGCTGTGCACGGGATACGCGTTCAGCGCGTCGCCCAGGGTGCTCCCCGGCTCGCTCGCCGACAGCTCGAAGGCGCTCTGCCCGGTATCGGGCACGAACGCGGCGACGTACACCAGCGCCACGACGACGTCGTTGCGCGAAGCCGCCTCGGTGATCACCATCCCGGCGTAGGAGTGGCCCACGAGGATGACGGGTCCGCCGATGGAGGCGATGACGTCGCGGACGTAGGCCGCGTCGCCGGCGAGGCTCCGCAGCGGGTTGGCCACGGCGACGACGGCGAGGCCGTGACCCAGCAGCTGTGCGATGACGTCGTTCCACGACGCCGACTCGGCGAAGGCGCCGTGGACGAGGACGACGGTGGGCTGGGGATCGGTCATTGTTCTGTTCCTTTTCTTGGGAGAGGGATGCGGATGATCAGCGCGAGGCGAATGCCGTGCGCAGGGCGGAGACGGCCTGATCGATCGCGGCCGTGCTCGCGGCGGTGCGGCGCACCGGGTTGAGCATCATGAAGTCGTGCAGGGTGGCGTCGTAGCGGACGAGGGTGGTGCGGACGCCCGCCTGGATGAGCTTCCGCCCGTAGGCTTCGCCCTCGTCGCGCAGGACGTCGTTCTCGTCGACGATGAGCAGCGTCTCCGGGAGCCCGGCGAGCTCTTCAGCTCCGGCTCGCAGCGGGGAGGCCGTGGGCTCTCCACGGCGCGAAGTGTCGGGGAGGTAGCAGTCCCAGAACCACGCCATGGCCTTCGCCGTGAGGTGCGGGCCGTCGGCGAATTCGCGGTAGCTCTCGGTGTTCTGCGCGGCATCCGTGACCGGGTAGTAGAGCGACTGATGGATGAACGACACATCACCGCGCCTGCGGGCGAGGATGGCGAGCGCGGCAGCCATGTTGCCCCCGACCGAATCGCCGGCGACGGCGAGGCGGCCTGCATCCAGGCCCCGCTCCTTCCCGTGGCGGACGATCCAGCGTGCGGTGGCGTAGGCCTGCTCGATGGCGACGGGGTAGCGCGCCTCGGGGGAGCGGTCGTACTCGACGAAGACGACGGCCGCGTCCGCTCCGACCGCGAGCTCGCGCACGAGGCGGTCGTGCGTGCCGGCGTTGCCGAGCACCCACCCGCCCCCGTGCACGTACAGCAGGACGGGGAGGGGCTCGTGCGCTCCGGGAGGCGTGACGACGCGTACGCGCACGTCCCCGACGTCGGCGGGCACGGTGATCCATTCCTCGTCGATGGCGGGCTTGTCGACGGGTTCGGCCTGCACGCTGTCGAGCAGGGCGCGCGCGCCGTCGACGCCGAGGTCGGCGAGGCGGGGAGGCGTGGCGGCGGCGTCCGCGAACGCCTGGGCGTCGGGTTCCAGGACGGGTTCGGGCATGGTGTTCCTCTCATGTCGATCGGCCGAAGCCGGGGCGGGCTGTTGAGAGTTATGACCGGCCGCAGCGGCCACCTGTGACCGACGCCGCCGATTCCGCCCCATCCGGCGCCGGTCGGGGGTAGCCCCGGCGTGTCGTGTCACAACGTGACGTGCTGTCCGGTCAACGGTCCAGGGGCGCCGATGGTGCGTGCCGGGAACGCAGGTGAGGAGCGGAGTGCGAATGGACGCCATGGGAGGAAGAGAGGTGCAGGCGATGACCGACCCGCGCACGCCGACAGAGGTCTTCGGCGCCGAGCGACGGCGGCTCTTCGGTATCGCCTATCGGATGCTGGGGACCGTCGCGGATGCGGAGGACATCCTGCAGGAGGTGTGGATCCGGTGGGAGCACAGCGACCAGGGCGCGGTGCGGGAACCTGCCGCCTTTCTCACGACGGTGACCACCCGGCTCTGCATCAACGAGATGCAGTCCGCGCGCGCTCGGCGGGAGACCTACATCGGCCCGTGGCTTCCCGAGCCGGTCAACACCGAAGACGACCCCGCGCTCGGCGCCGAGCGCGGGGAGGCCCTGCAGTTCGCAGTGCTTCTGCTGCTCGAGAATCTGACCCCGACCGAGCGGGCGGCGTACGTGCTGCGGGAAGCCCTGGACTACCCGTACGACAAGATCGCGGAGATCGTCCGATCAAGCGTCACGAGCGCGCGTCAGCTCGTCAGCCGCGCTCGCCGCCACCTGGCCGAGGGTCGGCGCACCCCTGCACCCGCTCCGGATCAGCGACGACTCCTCGAAGCCTTCCTCACGGCCGCGCGAGGGGGCGACGTCTCGGCCCTGGAGGAGCTGTTCATCGAGGACGTCGTCAGCTACACCGACGGCAATGGCGTCAAGCTCGCCGCGCGCATTCCCATGCACGGCCGCGGACGCGTGGCGAAGTTCGTCGCGGCGTTCTCGAGTCATTTCTGGACGGGCAAGACGATCGGCTGGGTGCAGGTCAACGGCCAGCCCGCCGCGACGCTTTCCGAGGGGGGAGAGGTCACCACGATCGTCACGATCACGTCGGCCGCCGACGGCATCGCGCAGCTTCTCTGGGTGATGAGCCCTGACAAGCTGCGACACGTCGTTCCGGCGGGGGGATGACGACCCCGCTGGGGTCGGCGTGGGCACGGAGCGTGTGGGGGAGGTCCGCGCGCCGCCGCTCTGCACTCGACGCTCTCCGTGATGCCGTCGCCGACGGCCGTGCGGAGGTCGTGGCGGAGATGCTGCACAGGGCGGTGACCCTCGTCGTGGACGGGGGTGGACGCGTGTCAGCACCCTCGGCACCGGTGCGCGGCCGCCATGCCGCCGCGGCCGGTCTCGTGGATGTGCTGCCGCGCGACGCCGACAGCGCGGCGACGGTGGCCTCCGTCAACGGCGCTCCGGCGCTCGTCGTCCGGCGCGGCGCGGAGGTGGTCGCCGTGGTCGTGACGGCGCTTCGGGGGCGTCGGATCGCCACGATGTGGGTAGTCGTGAACCCCGACAAGCTCGTGCACTGGAACAGATCCTCGTGACGTCACACATCGGCCACTCCCGCGGTCATGACTTGCGAGGCGCCGCTGGGGCGCCACGGAACGGAGAGGCAAGGACATGGCAAAGATCGTGGTCATCGGCGGCACGGGTCTGATCGGCTCGAAGGTCGTCGCGAAGCTCAGGGAGCACGGGCATGAGGCCGTGGCTGCGGCGCCCAGCACCGGCGTGGACAGTCTGACCGGAGAGGGATTGTCCGAGGCCATGGCCGGCTCCCAGGTCGTCGTGGACGTCTCCAACTCGCCCTCCTTCGAGGAGAACGCCGTGATGGAGTTCTTCACCACGTCGACCACCAACCTCCTCGCGGCCGAAGCGGCGGCGGGCGTCGGTCACCACGTCGCTCTCACGATCGTCGGCACCGACCGTCCGCAGAGCATTCCCTACTTCCGCGCGAAGAGCGCGCAGGAGAAGCTCATCCGAGACTCGGGGATCCCGTACTCCCTCGTGCACGCCACCCAGTTCTTCGAGTTCCTGGGAGCCATCGCCGACATCTCGATGGACGGCGACCAGACCGTGCACCTGCCCGGCGCACTCATGCAGCCGATCGCTGCGGAGGATGTCGCGACGGCGGTGGCGCGCACTGCGGCGGGCGCACCGGTCAACGGCGACATCGAGATCGCCGGCCCCGAGCAGTTCACGATGGACGAGTTCGTGCGCCGGGGCCTGGCCTTCCGTAACGACCCGCGCCACGTGGTGCAGGATCCGGACGCGACGTACTACGGGGCGCACATCGAGGAGCGGACCCTCGTACCCGTGGACGGAGCGCAGATCTTCGCCACGCGTCTGGACGAGTGGCTGCCCGCCAACCCGCCCCGTCGGTAGCCTCACTGCGGGGCGCCCGCACAGGCGCCCCGCAGCATCCGGACGGGGCGACGCCGGCCTCACGCGGCCGCGCAGCGCAGTGGTTCCAGCTTGTCCGGCGCCATGACCCACAGGACATGCGACACATGCTCCTCCCGCGCCGCGATCGTGAGGAGCGCGAACACCGACCCCTCACGGCGAAGAAGGGCCGACTCCCGGCCGTTGGCCTCGACGAGTTCCACCTCCACGTCGTCCCAAAACCATGTGGACACCCCGTGGAGGAAGCGCACCAGCGTGTCCCGGCCGACGATCGGCCGGCGCGCGGTGCGGTGCACTGCGCCCCCGCCGTCGGTGTAGCTCACCGCATCCTCGGCCAGCAGGGTCTCCAGACGTGCACGATCGCCGCCGCGGGCGGCGGCGAGGAACACCCGGAACAGGCGGCGGTGTCTCTCACCGTCGACGCTCTGCACGCGCGCTGCCTCCAGGTGTGTGCGCGCGCGGCTCACCAGCTGACGGGCGTGGACGCTGGTGACGCCCAGGATCTCCGCGATCTGCCCATAGGGGTAGTCGAAGGCCTGGCGCAGGGTGAAAGCCGCACGTTCGGCCGGCGTGAGCCGCTCCATGAGGAGCAGGACGGCGAGGCTCAGCGCCTCGTCGCGCTCGGCCCCGAGCGTCGGATCGCTCGAGGTGTCGACGGGAGTCGGGAGCCAGGGGCCGATGTAGGTCTCCCGCTGCGCGTGCGCGCTGCGCAGTTCGTTGATCGCCAGCCGCGTGGTCACGGTGGTCAGAAACGCCGCGGTGTTCCTGATCCCGCCACGGTCGCAGTTCTGCCAGCGGATCCAGGTCTCCTGGACGACGTCCTCCGCGTCGGGCGCGGACCCGAGGATCCGGTAGGCGATGCCGAACAGTCTTCGTCGTTCGGCGTCGAAGACCGTCACAGCGTCGTCGCCGGCGACGTGGGTACTCATGTCACCTCCGCTGCCTGAACCGGCCGACACGCTACTCCGCCCTGTCTCCGCGCGGAAGACGCCGTCGCGCGGCCCCCGTCAGCGCGAACCGACCAGGCGCCCCTGCTGCTGCCAGTCCTCGAACCGCGTCGCAGCGAGGTGCACGCCCGGGCCGGGGAGGAGGTCGCGACGGGACAGCCGGGCACCGAAGTACGTGCCCAGCGGATCGGCGACCACCTCGCGGTCGTCCCGCCGCCACCTCATCTCCTGCACGGCGAGATCGCGCAGTTCGAAGACCTCGGGTCCGGCGTGCTCGACGATGCCGCGGCACGGCTCGGCCTCCGCGGCGGCCGCCACCGCCGCCGCGACGTCATCGGCGGCCATCGGCTGGACGAGCGCGTCGGCCACCCGCGCGATTCCACCGTGCATGGCAGAGTCGGTGATGCTGCGGACGAACTCGAAGAACTGCGTCGCGTGGACCAGTGTGTACGGCCGCGCCGACGTCGTGATGAGCTTCTCCTGATCGGCTTTCGCCTGGAAGTACCCGCCCTGAGCACGCGCGAGCCTGTCGGTGTTCACGACCGACAGGGTGACGTTGTGACGGACTCCGTGCGCAGCACCGAAGGTGAGCAGGTTCAAGGTCGAGGCGTAGAAGAACTCGCGGGCGGCGGCCTCATCGGTGTACGACGAGTTGGATACATCGACGATCACCTCTGCGCCCTCCAGCGCGTCGTCGAGTCCTTCGCCGGTGTACGAGTCCACCCCGGTCGACCGCGCTGCCGCGATCACGTCATGGCCCCGCGATCTGAGCAGTGCCGTTGTGCGGGCGCCGACCAACCCCGTGCCTCCGACGACGACGATCTTCATGTCACGGTCTCCGATCCGGCCCACAGCGGGGCCTCTGCCAGGAATGACCGCCGAGAGAGCCGATCTGTGACACCGTCGCGAATCGGTGGACGCTGTCGGTCTCGCCTGAGCGCGCGCGTCGTGACCACCGTCACCGCAACCCCGGGGCTCGCCTCGGTTGGCTGACGCAGCATCCGCGCGTAGCGGCCGGGACGCGGGATAATCGATGCATGTCCTCCTACGTGGAACGCCGCACCAACCCGGCGGCCTGGGCCGCGTTCTGGTTCGCTCTGGCCGGCCTCGTCCTCATGCCGATCCCACTGTTCATCGGGCTGATCCTCGGTGGCGGCCTCTCGATCGTCGCCGCGATCCTTGCCGTGATCGCGCTTCTCAAGGGGCTCGCGCGCAGCGGGACGGGCATCGCGCCGGTCGTGTTCGCGGCGATCTTCGTGGCGCTCACGTGGGGTGGCATCTCGATGGGCGGCGGCATCGTCTGGTAGGTCGTCCGACGGGATGCTCTCCGCTCCTTCAGGGTGGCGGGGGTCCGGTCAGGAAAGTGCCGCGTAGTAGTCCTTCATCGCGGGGAAGTAGTCCGCGAAGTCGACCGCATCGACGTCGCTCCCGTCCATCACGGCCGTGAGGCGGTCGAGGTAGTACTCCCATCCCGGGCCGACGCTCGAGACGTCGTCATCGGACAGCATCTGGGCGAAGGTGAGCACCGTCACGCCACCCGCCTCCTGCTCCAGCTCGAAGCGGAGATGCCACTGCCGGTCGCCCACGCGGGTGTCGGCGGCGAAGCGGGTGGGCCCGTCGCATTCCACGATCGACACCTCCTCGCCTTCGACCTCATCGCCCTCGGCCGTCATGAAGAAGGTGACCCTGCCCGTGGCGGGGTCACCCTCCCACCGGCCGATCCAGCGCTCCAGTCGATCGGACTCGGTGAGGGCGGCCCACACCGCATCCGGCGTAGCGCGGTATCGACGGACGAACTGCACCTCCCGTCCCCGCGGACCTTCGCCGACCGTCCCGGTCGGAGTGGGAATGCTCATGCGATCTCCTCGGTGTCGATGGATGGTGTGCCCGCGGCTTGATCCGGCGGACCGTCGGACCGGCGTTGGTCGCGCGAAGCCCGGCGCACCTCGAGGTCGAGGGCGTCGAACGCCGACTCGGGCACGGGCGGATGCCTCAGCGCCGCGAGATACGTCTGCACCGGTTCGAGCGTCTCCGCACGCAGGCGGTACCGCCGCTCACGGCCGTGGGCGGCGACGCCGATGAGGCCTGATTCCCGCATCACGCGGAGATGGCGGCTGACGGCGGGGCGGCTGATCGGCTCCCGCGCGGCGAGCTCGCCGGCGGTGTGCTCGCCGTGTGCCAGCGCAGCGAGCAGCCGGCGACGCGTCGCGTCGGCGAGACACTCGAAGACGTCCACTCCGGAAGCGTAACCGCCAGGTTACGCATTGTCGAGAGGGCGCGAGCCGAGGTAGTCCCCGTCACCCGTGCGGCCGCACCCCACGACCGCTCTATCGGGCGGGGCAGATGGGGAGCATACTGAGCGCGTTCGGGCCGCGCCGCTCACCACGGCGACCTGGGAACCCGATCCACCTCGATGCAGCGAGGAGGCGCCATGTCGCCGAAACGTCGACGCAGCGCGAGCGCTCGCACGGTCCCACCGCCCCACGTGGAACGGTTCCTGGGCGGCTGGAGGTACATCGGACTGCCGCCGAGACCCCCTGAGCCGGACGGGGTGACCAGCTACAGCACGCCGGCCGACGTCGCGAACGCGCACGGCGACATCATCATGGTCGACCTCCTGCGCCCGCGCGATCTGCTCGCGCTGACCGCCACGTTCTACGGCGCGGAGCTGTGGCAGGACGAAGCGGAGGGGCGGCTCTTCCTCGCCAAGCGCGACCAGACCGCTCTGCTGGCCGTCGACTACCCCTACCAGCACGGACACGAAGAGGCCGCTTCCGAAGTCGGCACGACAGCAGCGGCTCCCGTCCCTCCCGTCGGCTACCGGCCCGCCCGCTCGACCCGGCTGGTGTTCGAGATCGGCGACGACGAGATCGACCTCACCACGGAAGGCGTGCTCGCCGCGATGTCGCGGCTGCGGCCCGTGCTGCATCGGCTCGCCGACGACGACGTGAGACTGCCCGGCGGGCCGCCGCCGGCGCCGGACCGGATGCCTCCGCATCCGGACGAACCGGACCCTGGGCCTTCGCGGCTCACGCTGCGGGGCGACGGGACGTTCAGCGAGCCCCCCGGCGCTCGGGAGACGGCGATCGAGGCGCCCTACCGCCTCGTGATCTCCCCGAACCGGACCGGACGGTGGGAGCACGCGACGCGCCCCGTCGCCGAACGCGACGACACCCGTCACGTGGAGCTGTGGCACAGCCGGCTCACGCGCGTGCCGCCGCCCGAGCCGGACGCGCCGGCGACGCCGCCCGAGCCGCCCACGGGCACCGCCGTACGGGCGATCTGGGCACGCGACCGGGATGCGCTGGACGGACCGGCGGAGTGGCAGGAGGTCGCCCCCGCCGAGCTCAGCTCACCCTCCGAGGCGGAGGACCGGCCCTTCCGAGGCTCGCTCAACCGGCGCGACCGGCACATCCTCGTGCGTCAGAGCGCCGAGACCTGGCCAGGGAAGGCCGGTGCGATTCCACCCGTCCCCGTGCGGGCCGACAAGCTGTGGCTGTCGGGTCTGGGCGCCTGGCTCGAACTGCACGGGGCGTGGAACTCCACGCCCTATACCGATGCTCATTACGCGTCGATCCTCGCGTGGGATCACCTCGCGCCCTTCGGCCGCGACCAGTACGTGCGCGTCATGTATCCCGGGTTCCTCTTCCCCTTCCGTCATCGCACGGCGCTGGTGAAGATCACCGAGCGCAAGATGAAGACGCGTTCGCCCTCGGTCGCAGCGCTGTTCCAGCGCAAGTTCCTCGTCATCGACGAGCCGGTGCGCGAGTACCCGCTACCGGCTCATCGCGGTTCGCCGTTCCAGCGCGTCGGCATCCGTCCGCTCGTGACCCCGAACATCGACGATCCCGGCAAGAACGAGGAGACGTTCTTCTGGCCGGCGATCAATGCCCTCGACTTCCGGTTCACGATCGACGCCGTCGACCGCGAGGGCCGCACCGTCGCCTTCAGCACGCCGCTGCTGTGGGTGGCGGAGAACCACGTCAGCACCGCCACGGGGGTCTCCGCCGTCGAGCAGGCCTACGACGCTAGCCAGCACCGCATCATCGACCTGCACGGCCAGACCCTCGCGTACACGCCGCCCACGAATGCGGGGAACTCCGCGACCGAGACGGCGCGGATCCGGCTGCGCGGACGCGCCGCCCCGGGGGCGATCACGCCCTTCCTGAGCTCGGCGGATGTCTCCGTCGACGCCGTAGAGCGCCTCACCGGCACGGGGGCGACGACGATCGGCTATTACCCCGCGTACGTCGCCGAGGGAGAGAACCGGGGCGAGGTGTGGGCCGCCGTACTCAACGGCGCGACGGCCATTCCCGCTGTCGTGCCGGGGACCGGTGCGGCCGACGATCCGCCCGCACCCCTCGCGGTGATGGAGTTCGGCACGGCGCCGTCGACCTCGAGCGACCGCGCCGGGGGCTTCGTCACCCCGAGTCTCGCGGTCGGGGGACTGTCCACCGCGAGTGGACCGGTCAACGACCTCGCGAAGATCGAGCGGCTCGACTTCGACCCCGCCGGGTTCCTCGCCGGCGTCCTGCCGCGGCTGTTCGGCATCTTCAGCCTCGCGGATCTGATCGAGGACGTCGCCGAGAACATCCCCGAGGTCGTGAGCCAGTCGCTGGGGCCGGCGCTGCAGCTGGTCGACGACCTCCGGCGCGCGGTCGAACGGCTCCAGCGCGCCGCCGGCGTGGTCGAAGACATCGCGACGCGCGATCTCATGGCGGATGCCGAGGCCGCAGCATCCGCGGCAGCCCAGGCGTTCGAGGACGCACTCGCCGACGTCACGAGTGCGAAGCCCGAGGATCTGGCGTCGACGCTGAAGACGAAGCTCGAACAGGTCAGGGCCCCGCTCGCGGCGCTGCGGCCGAAACTGCCGGAGCAGACGCCGTTCCTGCGCGACACGCTCACCGGGATCATCGACGCGCTCGACGCGGCGATCTCCGCAGCCTCCCTCGTCGACGACCTCATCGTCGCGCTCACCGGCATCGCCGAGACCGTCACCGCCGGTCGCTTCCGCTTCGAATGGTCGCCGAAGGTCGTCACGGGCTGGCCGGCGGCGGGCCCCCTCATCACGATGCCCGACGACGCCCTCTCGATCCTCGTGGAGGGAAAGACCGGCGGTCCGGGGGCGCCGACGGCGAAGGCCAGCGCCGAGCTGCGCGACTTCACGCTGCACCTGTTCCCGAGCGAGCCGCTCATGCGGGTGCCTTTCGAGCGCATCGCGTTCGTCGCCGGAGCCGACGGCAAGGCGGAGGTGGATGTCGTCCTCGGCGAGATCGAGTTCGTCGGCGTGCTGAGCTTCGTGCAGACGATCAAGGACCTCATCCCGTTCGACGGGTTCTCCGACCCGCCGCACCTGGAGGTGACGCCGCAGGGGCTCACCGCCGGGTTCAGCCTGGGGCTGCCTTCGCTCGCCGTGGGGGTCTTCAGCCTGTCCAACCTGTCGCTGGGCGCGGATCTGCAGGTGCCGTTCCTGGGCAAGAGCCTGTCGGTCGGGTTCAACTTCTGCACGCGCGAGCGCCCGTTCACCCTGGCCGTCGCGTTCATCGGCGGCGGCGGCTGGTTTCTGATCCGCCTCGCCCCCGACGGACTCGAGGTGCTCGAACTGGGCCTGGAGGCGGGGGCGACCCTGTCGGTCGACTTCGGCGTGGCCAGCGGCTCGATCTCGGCCATGATCGGCGTCTACCTGCGGCTCGAGTCGGACAAGGGCTCGCTGACGGGCTACTTCCGGCTCCGCGGCGAAGTGGACGTGCTCGGCCTCATCTCGGCGTCGATCGAGCTGTACATGGAGCTGATGTATCGGCCCGACACCGGCAAGATGATCGGGCGCGCGCGGATCACCGTCGAGGTCGAGGTGTTCGTCTTCTCCGGGTCGGTCACGATCGAGGCCGAGCGCCAGTTCGCCGGAGCCAACGGCGACCCCTCTCTCGCGCAGCTCATGGTGCGCGACGGCGCGTGGCCCGACTGGGACGAGTACTGGGCCGCGTTCGATACCGAGAGCCTGACGAAAGGACTCCCGGCATGAACACGGAGATCTTCACCGTCCTCGCGTTGCCGCGCGCGTGGGTCGAGGGGGTCGGACCCCACGTGTCGCTCTTCGTCGCACCCAGGCTGGTACCGGATGCAGCCGGCGGCGCGACGCTCGCAGACTTCACGTGCTTCCCCGACTGGGTGGGGGCGCTGACCCATCCCGACACGACGATCGTGCTGCGGAACCAGAACGGCCCGCTCGACGCGCGGGCGAGTCTGACGACGGCCGCCGCTGCGCTGTGGGCGGCGGTCTTCCCCGCGGCCACCCCCGTCGCCGGACCGGCGGCGCCGGATTTCTCCGGACGGCAGTGGCGCAGCTTCGACGCCGCCGCCGTGCAGGAGATCGGGCGCGCACTGACGATGCAGGCGACGCTCATCTCCCCGACCGATCCGCCGCTGCCGTCGGCGCTTCCGACCACGCGGCACATGAACCGGCTCATGCCGATGCAGCCGAGCCACGACCCGAAACCCTCGCGGGAGGAGCTGGAACGACTGCGCGCGCCGCGCCCGTACCGGCGCGGCCAACCGGATGACCGCGACCAGATCCTGCGCGACCTCAACACCGACATCCGGCGCGAGTTCCCCGACGAGGCGGAGCTGACCGCGCGGTTCGACGCGCTGCTGGCCGGGTCACTCACCGCGCAGGAGCAGGCCGTGGCCGCCGCATCCGGGTTCGACCGGGGCCTGCTGCAGCTGCACCTCGCGCGCCGGTATTACGAACGCCCGGAGTCTCAGGGTGCATACGCGGAGCATCCGACCGTCACCCCGACGCCGCTCGGGCCGCGCGAGCAGGAGTTCCACGAGCGGCTGGCGATGGTGGGAGATCATCGCGAGCTCATGCGGATGCTGGGGCTCGTGGTCGATCTCGAGGTGGACGACCTTACCGCGCTGTCGAAGTCGACCGTGCTGTCGGCCACGATCACCGTGCCGACCCTGCCGCCCGACGCGTGCCGGTCGCCCCGCGTGCAGGTGCATGCCGCCCGTGACGGCGCCCTCCTGACCGTGCCAGCGTCGGACCAGTGGCAGGACGGTGCGCTCGCCCTGGGCGGCCCCACCTTCACGGTGCTCGACCTGGAGGCGGATGGCACGGCGCTCAAGGCCGAGCGCTATCTGTGGTCGCTGCCGCGGCTCGCCCGGATCGAGGCGAACGGCGCTCCCGGGTCGGCGGCCCCGCCCGCCCTCCGCGCGTCCGGGTTCACCGTCGCGCGGCGCCGGCGCGCGATCGACACGCAGGAGCGGATGTCGCGGCAGACGGCCCTGGGGGCGTCCATCGATCTCGGCACGGGCGTCGGCGGTCTCGCGTCGCTGTCGGCCGAAGAGGTCACGCGCGGCTTCCGCGTGGAGGTGTGGGACGACACCGCCAAACGTTGGGCGTCGCTGCACCGGCGCCGCACCGTGTTCGAGATCAAGGGGCATGAGCCTGTCACGATCCCCGAGACGCTCGGCTACCTGCAGGGCACCACGGCGCACGAGACGCCGGGCGTCCCCGATCCTCCGGTCCACGTGCACGAGGCGCTCTTCGGATGGGAGGGCTGGAGCCTCTCCGCGCCCCGCCCCGGTGCCGGCATCCGCAACGAACCGGCAGCGGGGGAGGGGCAGGCCGGCTACGAGGAGCAGCCGTACCGCCCCGGCGGATTCGATGAGCCCGACGCCGACCCGCGCCACGTGCCGAGCCACGTGCTCGGCGCGTCGCACACGGTCCTGCCGGGGTCGCTCCCTGTCCTGCGGTTCGGGCGCGATTACGCGTTCCGGGCGTGGCAGGTCGACCTCGCCGGCAACAGCCGCGTGCAGCCGGCACGGCCACCGCGCGATCGCGGGGCGGTGCTCGGGCGCGTGCTCGCCGACCGCGTCCTCGGGGCCGAGGCGCAGCGGCGCGCCGAACGCATCGGCGGCGGCTCGTTCGGCCCCGTCGCCACGGCGCTGCGGACCGCGGCCGTCAGCGCCATCTCGACCGGGCGGTCGGCCGCCTCGACGACCTCGCCCACCGGGACGGCCACCGCGCTGCGGTCCCTGCTTCCCGACCCGGTCGCCGACGAAGTGAACCGGCGCATCGCCACGCGGCGGCTCGGCGTCGGGGTCCGCGGAGACCTCACGGCGCAGAACGCCGCGCCCAGCCGGCGCGCGATGGTCACCGCCGCGATCCACGACGCCGTTACCCGCGCGCCGCGCACGCCGCTGGCCACCTCGCTCGCCAGCGCGGAACTCCCGCGGTACCGCGACCTCCTCCTCGACCACCTCGGCCGCATCGGCGACCTCGCGCCGGCGGTCGTCGGGCGTGCGCTGGCCACGGTCACACCCCTCCGCCCCTACCTGCGGTGGGACCCGGCGCCCGCTCCGGCCATCGTGCCGACCGGGGTGTACAGCGAGGGGGAGTCGCTGCGGGTGCTCGTGATCCGCAGCGGCGTGACGCAGGATGCGGCGACCGGAGAGCTCACCGTCACCCCGCCGGCCGACTACCTCGCGTCGGTGCAGGCGACGCATCCCGCGACTGCGGGTGCCTTCTCCGCCGCCGCCCGTCGCCATCTCGCGCCGCCGAAGACCTCCCAGCTGCAGGCCGAGCAGCACGGCGCGTTCGACCGGATCGTGACCGGACCCGACGGTCCCCGACGTGCGCTGGCGGCGGCGCTGCGGGAGAACGGCGCGTTCTCCGACCTCGACATCGCCGACCTCGACACGCCGCTGGGGCGCATCCCCGTCGATCCTCCGCCGCGGATCGTCGTCCAGCCCGGTGTCGACCCCGCCGACGTGCTGACCCTCCCGCTCGCCCACCCGGGCGACCCCATCCCGGGCGGGCAGTTCGTCGCCAACCCCGGCGCGCGCATCCCGCTGCCGTATCTGCCCGATTCGATCGTGCGGGGGATCTCCGTGCAGTTCCCCGAGGCCGGCCTCGATCGCGCCCTCACCTCGCCCTTCGAGTTCGAGGGCTTCACCGTGGACTTCGCCGTGTCCGACCGGGGCTGGCCCGACGTGTCGACGCTCTCCCTCACCCTCGAGGGCGCCGACCGGCTGGGGGCGACGGCGGATGCGGCGTCCCTCGCCTTCCGCCTGCCGCCGGGCGACCTCCAGCGCTTCCGGCTCTCCAGCGCCCTCGACCGTGCACGCCTGGAGCACCTGGGCGTGTGGCGCACGCTCGATCCCACCATCCGAGCCGACCGTGCCGTGCGGGAGGCGGTCGCGGACGGACTGCTGTGGGCGTTCACGCCCGCTGAAGACGTGCTGCTCGTGCACGCCGTGCCGCGCCCGCTCGAGCGACCCGATGCCACTGCGCTGACCCCCATCCGAGCCCTCGGCGCCACCTCGTGCGTACTCTTCGGAGCGCTGGACGTGCACGGGCCCAGCACCGCGCAGGTGACGATGAACGCGGAGTGGGAGGACGTGTCCGACGACCCCGCCGTGGACGATGATCTCGCTGCCGGCACCGTCGCCGGCACGCGGCGGGCCGCCGCATCCGCCGTGGCGTTCACGACGCCCATCCGCCCGGACGAAGACATCGCGATCCTGACCGCCGAAGACGCCACCGTGCCGATCCCGATGCTGGGCACGCTGTCGCTGCACAGGGCCATGCACGAATTCGGCGACACGCGTCACCGGCGCGTGCGCTACCGCGCCGTGGCGAGCACGCGGTTCCGCGAGTACTTCGCGCCTGAGCTGCTCGAGGGAGAGCCCGGGACCGAGGCGGGCAGCGTCGTGGGACACGCGGTCGAGCTGTCGGTCCCGTCGACGGCGCGGCCGGCGCCACCGGTCATCCACTCGGTGCTCCCGCTGTTCCGCTGGTCGCACTCCGATCCGAACGCGCCCGGCGATGCCGCAGAACCCGCCGGCGAACACCGCCTCGCGGAGGAGCCGGAGCAGCCGATGGCCATCCGGCACCGCCGCCGGGCGGGCGTCCGCATCTACCTCGAGCGCCCCTGGTACACCAGCGGCGAGGGGGAGCTGCTCGGTGTGCTCTTCGCCCTCGGCGCCAAGGACGACCTCCCCGGCCCGCCGCCGGCACCCGGCGACGGGCCAGACCTGCTCGGATCGGGGTATCCGTACGTGTCGAAGTGGGGGCAGGACCCGATCTGGACCGGCAACACGATGCCGCTGCGGCCCTTGACGCTCATCGACGTGGAGGAGCTCATGCCGTTCCTCGGCTTCGACGAGCACGGCCCCGCGCGGCCCGTCACCGCGCAGGTGACGCTGCCGCTGCCGGCGACGAAGGACGTGCCGGCGACGGATGTGGTCGTGCTGGGCTATCGGCCGCGCTTCAACCCCGACCGCGGCCTGTGGTACGTCGATGTCGCCGTCGATCCACGCGGAGCGTTCTGGCCCTTCGTCCGGCTCGCCGTGGCCCGCTACCAGCCCGACAGCGTGCCCGGCGCGCACCTGTCCGACCCCGTACAGGCGGACTTCGTGCAGCTTCCGCCCGAACGCACCACCACGGTCAGCCGTCCCGACGCGACCCACGTGCGAGTCGCCGTGTCGGGCACCACCGCCACGGGCACGGCCGGAGCACCGTCGCGGCCCGTCCCGGTGCCCGGCGGCGATCTCAACCGCTATCTCGTCGCGCGTCTGCAGCGGGCGGATGCCGCGGTGCCGGGGGACCTCGGATGGCGCAACGAGCGGATCGTGGAACTCGTCCGCGCCGGCAGCGGCGAAGTCGCCGCGCAGTGGGCGTGGGCCGCCGACATCGAATCGCCCGAGTCGATCCCGCTCAGCACCCCGACCGACCGCCCGGCGACGTGGCGTGTCGTCGTGGAGGAGTGGGAGCGCTTCGAGGGCGACCCCGACGGCGATCCGAACGACGACGGGCCGGGGCGCTGGGAGCAGCGGCTCGTCTTCGCGGACGAGGTGTACCTCTAGCGCGCGCGGCAGGGCCCTTGACGACGCACTTGTATTTTGCAAGTGTTACCGCATGAGCCTCTTCATCACCTGCCCGGTCGAGAGCGTCGAGCGCGCGACCGCCTTCTACACCGCCCTCGGCTGGACCCTCAACACCGAGATGTCCGACCACAATGTGTCGTGCTTCGCGATCGCGCCGGAGCAGTACGTCATGCTCGGCAGCCGCGAGATGTACGCGAGCATCGGCGCTTCCGAGGAACTGGTCGGCGGACCTGACACGCCCTCCAAGGTCACGGTCTCCTTCGACCTCGACAGCAGTGAGGCGGTCGACGCGCTCGTCGAGCACGCCGGCGCCGCGGGCGGGCGGATCGGCGACACCGACGACTACCCGTTCATGTACCAGCGCCAGTTCGACGACCCCGACGGCTACCACTACTCACCGTTCTGGATGAAGCCGAACGCCGACGCCACCGCGTGAGCGACCTCGCCGCGGCCCTCGACGTCGTCGGAGCGCGGTGGGCCCTGCTCATCGTGGCGCGGCTGCTCGACGGACCCCAGCGCTACGGCGACCTGCAGCGCGACCTCGGAGTGCCGACGAACATCCTCGCGACGCGCCTGCGCGAGCTCGAAGCGGCCGGCGTGCTGTCTCGCCTGCCGCTCCGGCACAACACGCGGGCCTATGCGCTGACCGAGCGCGGGCTTGCCCTCCGTGAGGCGATCGTCGCGCTGGAGCGCTGGGGCGGCGGCCAGGCGGACGAATAGCCGGTCTCAGCGGGGGAGGAAGTGCTCGCGGGCCAGCGGTGCGATGTCGATGCCGTCCGCGTCATCGGCACCCACCCAGCGCAGTTCGGCGATCTCGGCGCCCACGGCCGGATGCTGCTCGCCGATGTCGGCGGCGAACACCTCGGCCACCACGACGAAACCCGGTTCGTTCGCCGCTGCCGCGGTGAAGGTGCCGAGGGAGGAGAGGTCGGCCGGCGCCACGGAGACGCCGACTTCCTCGGCGAGCTCGCGGCTGAGGGTCTCGCTCGGCGACTCGCCGGGCTCGGGCTTGCCGCCCGGCTGCATGAACGCCGTCGTCCCGGCCTTGCGTACGAGCAGCAGGCGCCCTTCCGCGTCGACGATGACCGCCGCGGAGACGTGGATGCGGCGTGCCGGAGCGGGGTGGAGAACGGAGGTCACGGTGGCACGGTACAGGATCCGCCCATCGGCCTCGTCGTAAGATCATGTGTGCTTCCCGAGACCCCTGCCGCTGCCCTGTCCCCGAGCGGAATCGATCCGGTGGATCTTGAGGTCACGCTCCGGGTCCTGGACGGGATGGCCGGGCTCGACGAGACCCACCCCGACTTCGTCGCCGTCCGGCGGGCGACGGCGCGGATGTTCAAGGCCGTGAAGAAGGTGCGCCGCCGGGAGATCCGGGAGGCGATCGCCAGCGCCGATCGGGAGGTCGTCGCCGCCACCGCCACGGGCGCGCCCGACCGTATCGACGACGAGACGCGCGGCATCCCGATCAGCACCGCCACCACGGCGCCCACCGCGGGCACCTTGAAGAAGGCGCGCGGGTGCTACATCTGCAAGCAGCCCTACACCGTGGTCGACGCGTTCTATCACCAGCTGTGCCCCTCGTGCGCGGCGCTGAGCCACGCGAAACGTGACGCGCGTACCGACCTCACCGGCAAACGGGCTCTGCTGACCGGCGGCCGGGCGAAGATCGGCATGTACATCGCGCTGCGCCTGCTGCGCGACGGCGCGCACACCACTATCACGACCCGGTTCCCGCGCGACGCGGTGCGCCGCTTCAGCAGCCTTCCGGATGCGCCGGAGTGGATCGATCGGCTCAAGATCGTGGGAATCGACCTGCGTGATCCGGCTCAGGCCATCGGACTCGCCGATGACGTGGCATCCGCCGGCAGTCTCGACATCTTGATCAACAACGCGACCCAGACGGTGCGGCGCTCACCCGGCGCCTATCAGCCGCTGGTGGACGCGGAGCTTGCGCCGCTGCCCGACGGGCCGCTCCCGGAGCTGCTGACGTTCGGTCACACCAACGACCGGCACCCGCAGGCGCTGGAGCGCTCCGTCGCCGGGCATCCGATCCTCGCCCCCGCGGCCGCTCGTGCGGACGAACTGACCGAGCAGGCGATGGCGGCGGGATCGAGCTCGCTCGAGCGGCTCGCCGCGGGAACTGCGATCGATGCCGGCGGGCTCGTTCCCGACCTCGACGACGTGAACTCCTGGACGCAGCGGGTCGGCGAGGTCGACCCCCTCGAGATGCTCGAGGTGCAGCTGGCGAACACCACCGCACCGTTCCTGCTGGTGTCCAAGCTCCGGCCCTCGCTCGCAGCCAGCAGCGCGCGACGCACCTACGTCGTGAACGTCAGCGCGATGGAGGGCGTGTTCGGCCGCGGCTACAAGGGTCCGGGGCATCCGCACACCAACATGGCCAAGGCGGCGGTGAACATGCTCACGCGCACGAGCGCCCGGGAGATGTTCGAGACCGACGGCATCCTCATGACCAGCGTCGACACCGGATGGATCACCGACGAGCGCCCCCACCCCACGAAGGTGCGTCTCGCGGAGGAGGGGTTCCATGCGCCCCTGGATCTCGTGGACGGCGCGGCGCGCGTCTACGACCCCATCGTGCGGGGCGAGGCGGGTGAAGACCTCTTCGGCGTCTTCCTGAAGGACTACGCCCCCGGCGCATGGTGAACCTGCCCGCCGTCGGTGCGCGCGTGGTCGTGCGGTACCTCCTGCCCTCGGGGCAGGCGACGGATGCGCTCGGCGAGCTCCTCAGCGCGGATGCGGAGACGGTCGTCGTCGACGGCAAGAGAGGGGTCGAGCGCATCGCGGTGCGTGACATCGTCGCCGCCAAGCCCGTGCCTCCCGCGCCGGAGCCCCGCGCACGCCGGAACCCGCGGTAGTCCGCTTCTTGCTGCCGCCCGGGGGAGACGCCGGCGGCGTCACTAGGGTGAGAGCATGTCCGATCCGCGCAGGCGCCCGATCAACGCGGGCACCCTCTCGATGAGCCCCTCCGAGGCACCGGAGCGATGGAACGTGCACGCCGGTGGGGCGGATGAACCCGCGGTCGCGGCATCCTGGGGCGACTGGGTGCGACTGGCGCGGCGCATCCTCGACGCCGACGCACTCTCGCGCGATCTCGAGGCGCGCGGCGACGCATGGGACCGGGGGCACGCGGCTTCCGGAGAGGATGCCGTCAACCCGTACCGGTGACTCAGCGGCGCTTGGCCGGCTTGTCCTCCGCGGATCTCGGCGGCAGGGCCGCCACGTCGATGCGCTCCTGACCGGTACGCGTCGACCACTCGCGCGTGAGTCCGGATGCGGCATGGTGCGAGGCGCGGACGGCGCGGTTGTCGGCCCACGAGTTCAGCACGTGCCCGGCGTGGCCGCGCACGTGCTCGAGCGTCACCGGCGGGAGTCCGGCGGCCTTGCGCGCATCGCGGGCGACGATCAGCAGTTCGAGGATGTCGCGGTTCTTCGTCGGCGCGCCGGTCGACGTCTTCCACCCGCGGCGGCGGTGGCCGTCCATCCACGACGAGTACGTGTCGATCGCGTACTTGGAGTCGGCCTGCACCCGCAGGTGCGGCACATCCGCATGGTGCTGCAGCGCGCGGAGGAGAGCCAGCAGCTCACCGATGTTGTTCGTGCCCTCCGGCACCGAGCCGGCCGCCCATTCGCCGTCCATCCCGACCCACGCCCATCCCGCAGGTCCGGGGTTGCCCTTGCAGGCGCCGTCGGTTGCGACGATGTATTCGGATGAGGCGGGGGAGGAGCTGTCGAGCACTCACCGATCCTTTCACGCCGGCTCGGTCGCTCCTCCCGCCGACGCGGCGTGGATACTCGCCCCGGCGTGCACTGCCGGATCCGGCCGGAGTCCGGACGGTGGCTGGTCCGCGTCCGCGTCGGCGGCGAGCGGAGCCGCCTCGTACGCCGCGGACAGCCGGCGGTAGGGAGGCGAGACGAACGCGAGGAGCACGACCACCAGGAGGACCAGGCTCGCTCCGACGAAGGCGAGCGCGATGCCGCGCGCCTCGCCCGGGCCCAGGAGCCACCCGAACGAGTCACGCCCCGGCTGGGAGTTCATGAACGGGATGAGCCAGAACTGCGCGAGGGGTCCGACGAGGAACGACGACACCGGCGCCGCGGCCGATTCCATGCTCGCGGCGAACCCGAAGACCCGCCCCTGCTTCTCGAAGGGCACCACGCGCTGCACGATCGTCTGCTCCGCCGCCTCGGCGATCGGCATGAGGCACATGAACACGAGCACGCCGAGTGCGTACAGCCACCACCACTCGCGGATCGCGAAGGTCATCCCCAGCAGAGCGATCCCCACGTTCACGAGCAGCAGGGTGCGCACGGGGTTCTTCCCGAGGCCGAACTTCGCCACCAGGCCGCCCCCGAGGATGAATCCGATGCTGGTGACACCCAGCACGATGCCCCACATCTCGACGGAGAACAGCGTGAGTCCGTACGGGTCCATGAGGGCCATGAACACCCCGCCGACGAGGTTGTTGAACGTCGAGAACAGGATGAGGGCGAGGAGGCCGGGGACGGCCACGACGGCAGGGATGACCCCGCGGAAGCCGATGCTCTTCGCCGCTTCGCCCTCGACGTGTGCCACGCCGCGCTCGGGGATCGGGACGAACAGCAGATGGATGAGAGCGGCACCGGTGGCCACGATCGCGATGACGACGGTCCACCCCATCCCGAGGAGGCCGATGGACAGGCCGGAGAAGACGCTCGTCACCATGAACGCGATGCCCTGCACCGCGCCCACCAGGCCGTTGGCCCGATCGCGGCGATCGGCGGGCACGAGCAGTGTCACGGTCGTGGACAGAGCGATGTTGCGCATGTTCTCCACGACGCCACCCACCAGGATCACGCCCGCGAACACCCAGAACCACGGCCCGCCCCAATTCACCAGCACGCTCTCGGGGAACGACAGATACAGCGCGCCGGCGAGGAGGTAGGTCGTGAGCGTCACGAGGCTGGAGAGGACCATGACGGCCTTCTTCTTCAGCCGGTCGACGATCACCCCGAACACGACGCCGAGGGCGGCGACCAGGAGCATGTACGAGCCGCCGATGATCGCGGTCGCCAGCACCGAGCGGGTCTCCAGGTACGCCCAGAAGGTCAGGGCCCACCACAGATAGCTGGAGGTGACGTTGGCCACCGCGGTGTTGGCGAGCACGTGCCCGAACGCGCGCACCGTCCGCGGCCCGGGGGTGAATTGCGCTTCGTCGGGTCGTCTCGTCGTGGCGACGGGTTCGGTCATGTGCGGGATCCTTCCGCGCGGGGTGTGCTGAAAAGGAGGAGGGGGAGTAGGCTCCATGTGGACGCCGTACACATTCGGTGGTCATACGGTACACACCGGGGTGGGGCTATGCAATGACCAGTGGCAAGACGCGGGCCTATCATCACGGTGACCTCCGACGCGCGCTGATCGAGGAGGGATTCCGCGCCGCGCGGACGGGAGGTCCCGACGCGGTCACGCTGCGTGAGGTGACGCGCGCGGTCGGCGTCTCACCCAACGCCGCCTATCGGCACTTCGCCGATCGGGGTGAGCTCGTGCGTGCTGCCGCAGCGCAGGCGCAGCTCGCGCTCGCGCAGGCGATCTCGGCTCGCCTGGAGACGGCGCCGGCCGGACTGTCCGCGCACGACGCCTCCGTGGAGCGGCTGCGCCTCCTCGGCCTCGGCTACATCGACTTCGCACGACGGGAACGCGGATGGTTCGAGCTCGCGTTCACCGTGCACGATCAGACGCCCAGCGACGCCATCGTCACCCTCGACGATGAGGTCGTCGAGCCGTTCCGGCTCCTGCTGGACGCGCTGGATGCGATGGTCGCCGCCGGCGCCCTCGCCCCCGAGCGCCGCCCGCATGCGGAGTGGGCGTGCTGGTCGGCGGTGCACGGCTTCGCCGACATCGCCGTGCACGGACCCCTGCAGTGGCAGCCGCCGGCCGTCGTGGACGCGCTTGCCGGCGCCGTTGTGGATGCGGCCATCGCGGGCGTGCGCGGCGCGCCCTCGGCTGCATCCGCCGCTCGCTCCGTCGGAGCAGGCTGAACACCGTCTCACGGAAGGACAGGACCATGCTCGACGTCATCACCGATCACGTGGACACCAGCGAGGGCGACCGCATCGTGTACGACAGGCTGGGCGAAGGTCCGGGGGTGTTGTTCGTGCAGCCGGCGGGTCAGACCCGCGCGACGGATCCGATCACCCCTGCCACCCTCCGCGCCCTCGCCGAAGGCGGGCGCGGCGCCGCGGCGCACGACCGGGTCGGCCGCGGCGACAGTCCCGCGGCGTCTCCCATCACGCTGGCACGGGAGCTGGCGGCGATCGAGGCGATCCTGGACGTGGTCGGACCGGCCATCGTCGTGGGATGGTCCTCCGGCGGCGCGATCGCACTGGCCGCCGCGGCCCGGAACGAGGCCGTGCGCGGAGTGGTGCTGTTCGAACTGCCCTTCGACGGCAGCGGGGAGGCGGCGGGCTTCCTGGAGGGTATCCGGCAGCGCGTCCGCGCGGGGGATGCGGCGGCCATCGTGGAGTACTACATGAAGGACATGCCGCCGCAGTGGCTGGAGCAGGCGAAGGCCGGCCCCGGCTGGGCGTCGCTCCTGGACATGGCCCCGTCGTTCGAGGCGGACGTCGAGGCGCTGGCATGGCTGGAGTCGGCACCGTTGACGGAGCTGCTCGCCCCCATCCGCGTCCCGGTGCTGGCCCTGACCGCCGACGACGCCCAGCCCTTCATGCACGACGCCGCGCACGCCATCGCCTCGGCGACCGGGGGCGCGGCCGAACGCATCGCGGGCCGCCATCACGGGTGGGATCCCGATGCGATGGCGGCCCGCCTCCTGCGCCTGACGGAGTGAGTCCGCTCAGTCGCGGTCGCTGGTGACGACGGTCATCTCGGCGTCCAGCGCGATGTCGACCGCGCGTCCGTCCTGCGCCACGACGGTGACACTGTAGGGCGAGGTGGTGTCGTCGTCGATCTCGAGGTCGATGACGCGGCCGTCGACCTCGGCGAGAGCGGCCGAGACCAGGGCCTCGACCGTGTCGGCGTCCAGGGACCCTGTCGGCGCGGCGTCGTCGGCGTCGGCGGCCTCGGTCGCGATGACCGTCGCCGTGCCGTCGGCGGCCACGCGGACCTCCGTCTCCTCGCCGGCCTCGGTGCGGAACTGGACGTCCCACGCGCCGTCACGCTCGGCGTCGATGGCGACGGGCTCGCCCTCGGCCTCCGCGGCCGCCGCGTCGATGATCTCCATCAGTTCGTCGGCGGACGAGGTGCCGGCGTCGCCGAGGTCGGCGGCCGCATCCTCATCGTCCTCGTTCGGTGCGTCCGTGGTCATGCTGGTCTGACGGTCGTCGTCGTCGTCGTCCTCGTCGGCGATCGCCGCACCGATGGCGATGCCGCCCCCGGCCAGGGCGGCGGCAGCCAGAACGGCGCCTCCCGCGATGAGGAAGCGGCGTGTGCGGGAGCGCTTCGCCGATGCCGGTGCCGGCGCGGGCTCGGCCGCGACTGCGGAGGAGTCGGTCGGGGCTGCGGGGGTGTCGGGCGTGACGGCGGGGGTGTCGGGCGTGGAATTGTCCGGGGTGGTGGGATCGGTCATGATCCGATGGTGCCGGTGAGGCGCTGAAGCGCTCCTGAAGCTTCCTGAAGGGGCATTCAGGTCGCGGCGGGGAGGCGCACCACGAATCGCGCGCCGCCCCATCGCGACTCCGCCACGCTCACGCTGCCTCCGGACGCGGCGGCGATCGCGCGCACGATCGCAAGGCCCAGGCCACTGCCGCCGGCGTCGCGTGCCCGGGCCTCGTCGAGCCGCACGAACCGCTCGAAGACGCGCTCGCGTTCGGCTTCGGGGATGCCCGAGCCGTCGTCCTCGACCTCGAGCACGACCGTGCCCGCGTGCTCGCCCACGGTGAACGCGATCCGGTTGCGGGCATGGCGGGCGGCGTTGTCGGCGAGGTTGCGCACGAGCTGGCCGAGAAGCCTCGGATCTCCCGCGACGCGGGCCGCGCCGATACCCGACCCGTCGACCGTTCGTCCGGACTGCCGCAGCCGACGCACTTCGGCCAGCACGAGGTCGTCCAGGTCGACGGTCTCGTGCGGCGGCGCCGCTCCCTCGTCGAGCCGGGTGAGGAGGAGGAGGGCGTCGACGAGCCCCTGCATCCGGAGCCCCTCCTCGTGCACGAGGTCGGCGAGCTCGCCCACCGAGGTGGTGTCCGGGTGGGTCTGCGCGATCTCGGCGTGCTGGCGGATGGTGGCCAGGGGCGAGCGGAGTTCGTGCGAGGCATCCGAGACGAACCGGCGCTGGGCCTGCGCGCTCGCGTCCAGGCGGTCGAGCATCCCGTTCATCGTTCTGGTGAGGTGGGCGATCTCATCCTGGGAGTCGGGAACGGGCACGCGGCGGTCGAGGCGCTCCGCGGTGATCCCGTCCACATCCGCGCGGATGCGTTCCACCGGCCGGAGCGCGCGACCCACGACGATCCACGTCGTGGCCGCCACCAGGGCGACGAGTACCGGCACGGCCGCGGTCAGGAGCAGTGCGACGGTGCCGAGGGTCTCGGTCTCGTCCTCCACGGAGACGCCGAGGGCCAGGACGCGTCCGCCGGGAAGGTCTTCGGTGACCAGGAACACCGGCTCCCCGTCGACGCGCACGACACCGGGGGCTTTGCCCGTGGGCAGGGGCTCTGAGCCGGCGTCGCCGCCGGACGCGATGACCTCGCCGTTCGCGTCGAGGACCTGGACGACCTCCTCGTCGAGGGTGGAGATGAACTGGGCGGAGTCGTCCTCGATCCGCGCGGCCAGTTCCTCCGCCCGGTTCTCGGCGGCGCGCTCGGCGGATTCGAACACGCTCGCCGTCAGCACGCCGAAGAAGGCGAATGCGCCGATGATCAGTGCCACCGCCACGACGGCGGTCGCGCCGGCGGTCGTGCGGGCGCGCACCGACCGCAGCATCCGCCTAGCCACCGTCGGCCGCCAGCCGGTAGCCGGCGCCGCGCACCGTCTCGAGGGCCTCCCGACCGAAGGGCCGGTCGAGCTTTCGTCGCAGGTGACCGACGTACACCTCGACGATGTTCGGATCGCCGTCGAAGTCGTCGTCCCACACGCCCGCGATGAGGTCGCGTTTGGAGACGACCCGTCCGCGGTGGCGGAGCAGGTACTCCAGCACCGCGAACTCCCGGGCGGTGAGCGACACCGCCGTCTCGCCCCGCCACACCCGGCGCGCTCCCGGGTCGACACGGAGGTCGCCGGCTTCGAGGATCACGGGTCGTTCCACGCCACCGCGACGGATGAGCGCGCGAAGCCGGGCCACGAGCACCGCGAACGAGAACGGCTTGGTGACGTAGTCATCCGCCCCCGTCTCCAGCGCCTCCACCTGATCCCACTCGCCGTCCTTGGCCGTGAGCATGAGCACGGGCGTCCAGTTCTCCTCGGCGCGCAGCGCTTCGCACACCTTCCATCCGCTCATCCCGGGCATCATGAGGTCCAGGACGATGGCGTCGTACGGGGTCTCGCGCGCCCGCCACAGTCCGTCGACGCCGTTGTGCGCCACGTCCACGGCGAAGCCTTCGGCTTCCAGGCCCCGCCTGACGCCGTCGGCGAGGCGCACCTCGTCGTCCACCACCAGAATCCGCATCGCTCCCCAGTCTGGCCGTCCGAAGCTGAAGCGCGCCTGAAGCGGCCCGACGCGTGTCGCTCTCCGGGGTGTCGATCCCGAACTCCTCAAGTCCGGGCCGGGATGCGCCGAAACCGGGCCGATCGGGCGGCGGAGGTCGCGGTCTTGAGGAGTTCGGGCGGGGCTGGGGCGGGAAGGGCTGCCCGGGGGCCATCAACGCCCCGCCACCCGCCCTACCTTTCCGGGCGCCCGCCTGCGTGTAGGGGCGGGCCCGCCCGCGTGCCGATGCGGGAGCCGGGCCGCGCCCGAACTCCTCAAATCCGGGCGCAGATGCGCCGAAACCGGGCGGATGCGGCCGCGGGGGCCCCGGTCTTGAGGAGTTCGGGCGCGGTGGGGGCGGGAAGGGCTGCCGGGGACAGTGAACGACGCGGCGTCCGCCTACCTGTAGGGGCGGGCCCGCCTGCATGCCGATGCGGGTGCCGGGCCGCGCCCGAACTCCTCAAATCCGGGCCGGGATGCGCCGAAACCGGGCGGATGGGGCGGCGGAGGCCCCGGTCTTGAGGAGTTCGGGCCGACGAGGCCGGACGGGCAGACGAGGCCGCCGCGTCAGCGGCGCCACGGCGAAGTCAGCGCGGGGGCCACTCCACGAGCACGAGGCCCTGCTTGGTGTCGGCCATCGTCACCCAGGTGTCGCTGAAGAAGTAGGTGAAGCCGTACCCGTTCTCGTCGGGGGCGATGACGGTGTCGGCGCTCTCGGTGACGTAGAACCCGTCTTCGCCCTCCTCGCGCCGCCAGCCCGATCCGATGAGCTCGGACTGGGCGCGCTCGATCTGCGCATCCTCGATGGGGGCCCAGCCGAAGATCTGCACGTGGTCGGTGGCGACGGAATAGTCGCCCCACGTGCACTGGATCCCGCCGGGGATCTCGATGCCGCCGATGCGGAAGGGCTGCGGCTGCGCGCTCCATCCGACCTTCTGGAACTCGTCGACGACACCCGCGGGCACGATCGTCTCGCACGTCGGCTCGGAGGGATCGGTTCCGGACCCGTCGCCCGAAGGCGTGGGTGCGGGGGAGGTGGGCACGGCGGTCGGGGGAGCCGGCGTCGTCGGGGTCGTCTCCGGCGTGGTCTCGTTCGCGCAGCCCGCGAGCAGGACGAGAGGGACGGCGATCGCGAGCGAGGTCACGAGGCGGGGGATTCTCATGCGAGCTCTTTCACGTCGCGGGCATCGGTGGCGTGGAGCAGGTCGAGGAAGGCGGAGTGCAGGACGCCGTTCGTGGCGAGTGACGAGCCGGCGGTGAGCGAATCGGAGCCGTCGTAGGCGGTGAACCGGCCGCCGGCCTCCGTCACGATGGGCGCGAGCGCGGCGATGTCGTATTCCTTCACGTCGAACTCGGCGACCATCTCCAGCCGGCCTTCGGCGAGCCACATGTAGGGGAGGGCGTCGCCGTAGCCGCGGTCGCGCCACACGTTGCGCGAGAGTTCCAGCAGCGCCGACCGGTGCCCCGCGTCGGTCCATTGCGCGATGCTCTGGAAGCTGACGCTGGCCTGCTCGAGCGACGACACGTCCGAGACGTGGATGCGACGCACGCCGCCATCGGATGCGGTGGTCCACGCGCCGGCGGATGCCGCGGCCCACCACCGGCGCCCGATGGCCGGCTGGCTCACGACCCCGACCACCGGAGCTCCGTCGACAGTGAGCGCGATGAGCGTCGCCCACACCGGGATGCCGCGCAGATAGTTGTGCGTACCGTCGATGGGGTCGATGATCCAGCGCCGCGCAGCGGATCCGCGGGATCCGTACTCTTCCCCCAGGACACCGTCGTCAGGACGCTCGGCGTCGAGGATCGCGCGGATCTCCCGCTCGGCGGCCAGATCCGCCTCCGTGACATAGGACGCGTCCGCCTTCGCGGTCACGTCCAGATCGCCGGCATCGAAGCGTGCCATCGTGACGGCGTCCGCCGCATCGGCCAGTCGCAGCGCGAGAACGAGATCGTCGGCATACGGACCGGTCGGGGAAGGCAGCGCGTCGGCGGCAGGGCACACGCGTCCAGGCTACAGGCGCCGGGCCTGCTCGATTCGCGGCGGGGCGGATCAGGATGGTAATGTGATCCCTCGGTTCGCCCCGCCGGAAACGGCACCGGCGACCTGCACCTCTAGCTCAATCGGCAGAGCAACTGACTCTTAATCAGTGGGTTCAGGGTTCAAGTCCCTGGGGGTGCACGAAGCCCCGGAAACTCTCGCCAGTTTCCGGGGCTTTTTCGTTTCCGGGTTCTCGCCGGAGGCCGCGGATGCGCGCACTCAACGCCCAGGTGAGGCCTCGATCGCGGCGAGCCAGGCCATCATCACGGCCTTGGAGTTTCCGTCGTCCAGGCCGTCGGCGGGCAGCGCCGCCAGGGCCTCCGTCGCGGCGGCATGCGGGGCGGCGCCGCCCAGCGCCGAATACATCAGGACGTACTCGCCCAGCGGTCCGCTGAACGCCTGCGGGCCGGCGTCGGCGACGTTGCGGGCGACGCGGCCCGGGTCCTGCGCCAGGTAGTCGAGGGCCACGGGGGTCAGCGGAAGCACCTGGATGCCGAGGATCGCCGACGGCTCGGGACTGAACCACGTGGCGTAGTCGCGCTTGCCGCCCCACGTCAGCGAAACGACGGGATGATCGAACCCCTCGGCCAGGGTGTCGGAGTCGGGCTCGAGCCAGAGGGCGCGGGCTGCGGCCACTTCCGCCGACAGCAGCCATCGGGCGGTGTGGGCCAGTCCGTCGTCGCCGCGGATCTCGGCCCACAGTGCCAGGCCGTTCCACGCCGCGACGGCTTCCGAGCTGGATTCCTGGTTGTTGCCGTCCGCGAAGGGGGAAAGTCCAGACGCCCACGAGTGGCCGCGGTACGGATCGAACACGCGCAGGCGCGGCAGCGCCTCCTCGGCGGCGCCGGCGGCGATGTCGGCGGCGAGGATGTCCATCACGGTGGCCAGCGCGTCGGCCTTCTCGGGCTGCGCGGCGACCAGGGCGGCGGCGGCGGTCAGGAAGTAGCCGTAGTGGAAGTGGTGGTCGTTGCCCTCCTCCGACCCGAAGGTCGGCGTCTTGCCGACGACGGTCCGCAGGGCGTCGTCGTACACGAAGCAGCGGCTGTCCCGCTCGCGGCATCCGTCCGCCTCGGCCCACGGTGCCAGCTCCGTCCACAACCTCACGGCGACGCGATCGGCCAGCGCCGTGTCGCCCAGGTCACGGGCCAGGGTGAGGAGTGCGGCGAGCCGGGCGAGAGCCTTCCCCCCGTAGTAGGTGTCGGCGGGGAGGGGAGGCGTGGCATCCAGATCCGCGGCGGCCTGAGCCGCGATGGCGGCGCGGGTCTCATCGTCGATCGCGCCGAGGTCGAACGCCGCGCGGGGCGAGGTCTCGGGCACGGTCCACGCGAGCTCCGTGCCGCGACACGCGTCGGCCTCGCCGTAGGCGGTGGCGAAGGTGCCCAGATCGCAGTCCGAGCCCGCGCCGGCCTGAGTGGGGAACGGCACGAGCACGGTGCTGTCCGTCCCGGTGTAGGTCAGGCGCGTGGACGCACTCGCGGCGCCGGTTTCGACGTGCACCCCGTCGACGGGCGCATCCAGAGCCTCGGCCCACGCGCTCACGTCGGAGTCCTCCGGAATCGCGAACCATTGGGCGTGACCGCCCTCCGGCACGGTCAGGGCCTTCCCGTCCCAGCGAGCACCCCGCGCGACGACGCCGAAGGCGGTGTCGTCCGCCGTCGCCGTCCACACGTCATCTCCCGCGGAGCGCAGCGGCGCGGCGGGGACCAGCGTGCTCTCGCGCGCAGCGGTGAAGCCCACGACGGGGGATCCCTCGGCGATGGTGACGTCGCCGATCGGGTCGTCGCCGCTCCACCAGCGCAGGGTGACCGACACCGGATCGGCCCGCACCGCCGCGAAACGGTCGGCGTCCAGCCCGATGCGCAGTCCTGCGCCGAAGGAGGCGGCGATGGTCTTCTCCGTCGCGGTCACGGCCGGCAGGTCGACGGTGAACGCGTCGTCATCGGCGGCGAAGGCGAGGGGGAAGGGATAGACCGGCTGCGGTTGTGCGCCGAAGACCAGTCCGGAGTACCAGCGGTTGGTCGGGGGGATGAGATCTTCCGCGAGGCGGGCCTCGCCGATGTCGGCCACGCTCTCCACCGGCAGGGCGGCGATGGACGTCGACGGCTCGGCCGTGCCGGTGGGCGCCGCCTGGTCCGCGGGCGTCGTGGCGGTGCATCCGCTGAAGACGAGAACCGCGGCGACCGCCAGCGCCGCCGGGAGGCGGCGGGCGGTCACAGGCCGACCTTCCGCAGGAGGTCGCGCACGGCGTCGCCCACCCCGGCCAGAGGCCCGTCCTGGCGCAGCTGCAGGGTCGCCTGCACGGGAGTCCCGGCCTGGAACATCCCTGTGGCGCTCTTGTCCGACAGGTCTCGGCTCTCGATCCGCACGGTGGACAGCGCCTGCCCCTCGACGGTGGTCACGTCGATGCCGACGACCGCACCCTCCAGCAGCGCCTGATTGGGCAGCAGCAGCTCGACGTCGTTCCCCTCGGCGATGCGCGCATAGTCGCGTGCGGAGAGCTGGAACTCCGCCTCCACGAACAGCGAGGAATTCTCATCGACGGTCGCGAGCATGCCCCCGGCCTGAGCGAAGCCTCCCTGCGGCACGGCGATCTCCCGCACCGTGCCGTCCACCGTCGCGGCGATGGTGGACGTGCCGTCCGCCGAGACGCCCGCGGCGAGGGCCGGATCCGCGACCTGGCCCGTGGCGATGTCGCGCTGCAGGTGCAGGCTCCGTACGTCGAAGAGCGGATCGCCCACGGCCACCTCATCACCGACCTCGACGTACTGCCGGGTGACGATGCCGCCGTAATCGGTGCCGACCGGGTAGCTCTCCGCGACGATCGCGGCGCTCGTGGAGAGGACCCGCTGCTGCCGTTGGTTGAACACGACCGTGAAGGCGGCCACGAGGACGAGGACGATGAGGAGGCCGGCGGTCATCTTCAGCCGGTTCGCCCACGTCATCGGGCACCTCCCGCCGGGACGAGGGCCGGTTCGTCGGCGGCGGGCTCCGCCGGGCGGGCGGCGAGGGGGAGCGGCCGTGCGACCACCGTCAGCGGGGCGGTCACGACCGGCGCTGCGGAGGGTGCGGGGCGTTCCTGCGGTCGTGCCATGGCGCGCGCTTCGCGAAGCGCCGTCACCAGGAACGCGCCGAGGATCACGGTGTTGGTGGCGTTCCAGGCGGTCGCGAGGGTGAGCGCGCCGTTGTCGACGTCACGCCAGCCGGCCACGAGGGTCGTCAGCGCGAGGAAGACGAAGAACAGGGTCTGCGGGATGACGAAGTTGAAGGGTGAGCGGCGCGACGCGGAACCGGTGACGTGCCATCCGATGTCACGCCCCAGCAGCACGTTCCACAGGGCTTTGGCGTAGATCGGGAACGAGACCGTCGCCAGGGTCAGCGTCTCCCACCGGAACGATCCGACCGCGAACCAGGCGAGCAGGATCTGCATGGCGTAGAAGCCGCCGTAGTACAGCGCCCACGTGAGGACGGTGGTCTCCAGCGTCATCGGACGCAGGTCGAAGTAGATCTCCAGCGGCGGCACGAGCAGGAGCAGGAGCGGACAGATGCCGGTGAGGTAGAAGGTGGCTGTCACCAGGTACTGGATGCGCTGATCCATCGTCAGGCGGCGTCGCAGGCTCAGTGGATTGTGGCGCAGGAGGATCTCGAAGCCCCCGGTCGCCCAGCGCAGCTGCTGCTTGCTGTACGCCTCGATGGTCTCGGGTGCCTCCCCGACCGCGAGCGCGTCGGGGAGGAACACCGAACGCCAGCCCCGCTCATGCAGGAGGAGCGAGGTCCACACATCTTCGGATTTCGAGTCGGTGTACATCCCCCCGACCTCGTCGATCGCCGTCCGGCGGAAGACCACGTTCGTCCCCACGCAGATCGCCGCGTTGAAGCGGTTGCGACCGGGCTGGACGAACCGGTAGAAGACCGTCTGCATGTACGCGGCTCCGCGCGCGACGACCGTGTGCAGGTTGCCGTACACCTGCGGGGTCTGGACGAACGCGACGTCGTCGTGCACGAACAGCGGCATCGTCTGCAGCAGGAACGTCGGCACCGGCACGAAATCGGCGTCGAAGATGGCGAAGAAGTCGCCTTTGGCCAGCGTCAGGGCGTGGTTGATGTTCCCGGCCTTGGCGCCGTGGGAGCTGAGCCGGCGCACGTAACGCGCGCCGGCGGTCTCGGCCAGGGTCCGCACGTCGTCGGATCGGCCGTCGTCGAGGACCCACGTGCGGTGCGCCCCCCGCATCCCCACGGCGGCCGTGACCGTGCGGCGGACCGTGTCGAGCTCTTCGCCGTACACCGTCACGAGCACATCGATCACGATCGGGCGGCCACGCAGGTGGATGCGGTCGTCGCCGCGGGCCAGGCGCGGCAGGAGGCGCGCGGCGGCGTCGTGCGCGGCATAGTCGCGCGGGTTGCGGCCGCTGGAGAGGATCGTCCACATCGACAGCAGCGCCTGGACGACCAGGACGGACTCCGCGGCGATGATCATGACGTACGGAAGCAGATCGCCGCGGCTGCCCGGGGCGAGCAGGAACCCCGTGTACGCCAGGACCCCGATGGTCGCCACCACGACCAGCAGGATCATGACGGGCGTCGGCTCCCCGCCCTTCTCCGGCTGCTCGCGCTGGGCATGGCCGTGGCGGCGGTGATGGTGTGCGGATGGAATGCGTGCCATGGGGTTCCCCTCCCGATGGACGGCGGTGCTCCCATCCGCAGCGCCGTCGGCACGCAGAGAGCCCTACCCGGATACCGAGCCCCCAGAGCCCGGAACGGTGACTCCATGCTGCGCCCCAACCCGCGACGATCGTGTTCCCCGCGTGTGAACGCTGGATGACGATCGCCTGAGCGGTTGGCGGCGCGGATGCGTTCCGCTCTCGGCAGCGCGAAGGAATCGTCCTCCCCGGCGAGGCGTTGGTGAATCCATCCGTTCAAGGGAGGTCGACATGAGCTTTCACCAGTGGGGATTCATCTACCTGGGGGTGGGTGAGGAGGATCCTGCGCAGGACCGCGCGGTGATCGATCGGGGTGGACTGAAGACGACGATCGTCGCCGTCCCGGATCCCGCTGCCGCCGTGGCCGTCGCGGTCGAGCTCGTCGATGACGGAGCGCAGTCGATCGAGCTCTGCGGTGGCTTCGGAACGGAGGTGGTGGCCGAGGTCGCGGCCGCCGTGGATGGCCGCGTCCCCGTCGGCGGAGTCACCTACGGCATGGAATCGGTACCGCTCCTGGCGAAGCTGTTCGGCGAAGAGCGCTAGGCCCCGGGACCGTCTTCCGGTCCCGGGGCATCGCACCACTACGCGGAGGTGCTCCGAAGGGCGCTCACGCCGCCGCGGGGCCGCCCCGCTCGACCACGACGCGCTCGTTCGGCACGACGTGCGTCATCTTCAGGCCCGCGACATCGCGTGGGCCGTTCTTCCCCAGGTTCGCCAGGCGCTGCAGTTCGTCGTCGCTGAGCGTCTGGGACTGCAGGGGCGGCAGGTCCTTCACCTCGTCGACGGTGATGCCCAGTCCTTCGCCCACGCGCAGGCCGAGTTCGTCGTCGGCCATGAGTAAGTGCCACACCATCCGCTGCTGGACCTGCTCGGTGGCCTCCCCGATCAGCGTGACGAAGTTCCGCACCAGGTCGTCCTTCTCCCACTGCTCCATCAGCTGATAGCGCTGGCCTGCCTGCGTGTAGTCGTTGGTCCGTGGGATGCGCGCCCGCGTGAGGCGGCCGCTGATGACCGGTCCCTGCTCGTCCTTCGTGGGATACTCGGCTTCCCGGAGCCCGCCCATGGTCGACGGCTCATAGTTGACGTGGGGGTTCTGACCTTCGCCGAGGTCTACGCCGTACGACATCTGCCCGCCACGCTGGTTGGTGGACACGCGGGCGTTCTTGGGGCTGTTCACCGGCAGCTGCAGGTAGTTCGGGCCCACGCGGTACCGCTGCGTGTCCGAGTACGAGAACGTGCGGCCGACCAGCATCTTGTCGTCGGAGAAGTCCAGGCCGTCCACGAGCACCCCGGTGCCGAACGCGATCTGCTCGTTCTGGTTGTGATGGTCGGTGACGTTGGCGGTGAGCGTCATGGTGCCCACCAGCTTGGGTTCGAACTCGTTCTCCGGCCACACCTTGGTGTCATCGAGCGGGTCGAAGTCCAGTTCGGGGTGGTCGTCGTCGCTCATCATCTGCACGTAGAGGTCCCACTGCGGGTAGTCGCCGGACTCGATGGCCTCGTACAGATCCTTCGAGGCGTGCCCGAGGTCGGTGGCCTGGATGTTGGCGGCGTCCTCCTCCGTGAGGCTCTTCACCCCCGCGCGCGGCAGCCAGTGGTACTTCACCAGCACCGTCTCGCCGTCGGCGTTCACCCACTTGTAGGTGTTCACGCCGAACCCCTGCATCGTGCGGTAGTTGGCCGGGATGCCGCGCGGGCTGAAGAGGTTCACCAGCATGTGCATCGACTCGGGGGTCTGCGACATGAAGTCGAAGATGCGCGCCGGTTCCTGGCGGAAGGTCACGGGATCCGGCTTCAGGGAGTGGATCACGTCGGGGAACTTGATGGCGTCCCGGATGAAGAACACCGCCAGGTTGTTGCCGACGAGGTCCCAGTTGCCGTCCTCGGTGTAGAACTTCACGGCGAAGCCGCGCGGATCGCGGGCCGCCTCGGACGAGTCCCGGCCGCCGATCACGCTGGACAGGCGGATCGCCAGGTCGGTCTTCTTGCCGGGGGTGTTGAAGAGCTTCGCGCGCGTGTACTTCTCGATCGGCTCATCGCCCCACTTGCCGGTCGCCTCGAAGTGACCGAACGCGACGGCGCCGCGCGCGTGCACGACCCGCTCGGGGATGCGCTCGCGGTCGAAGTGGCTGATCTTCTCCAGGAACTGGTAGTTCTCGAGGGTGGCGGGGCCACGGTCGCCGACCGTACGGGAGTTCTGGTTGTCGTAGACCGGGTGCCCCTGACGGTTGGTCAGGACGGGGCGGTCCTCCTCGCTGGGGGCGGGGGGTTCGTTCGCGACATCGCTCATGGCTGTCCTCTCGTTGATTCCCTTCCAGCCTGCGTCGTCGCTCTGGCGCTCCTCACCCCCTCGCGGGCCGGGGAATCGCGAGCTATAGTCGCGGCCCTCCGCTTCGACCGGTGAAGTGGTCCATGGAGGAGTAGACGCGGAACACCTTGTCGGCCACGAGGTCCCACGCCCGCGTGGGGAGCACGCCGCGCAGGGCCGTCGCGAGCTTCACCGTCCATGGCCGCATGACGATCGGCGTGCCCCGCAGCATCCCGTTCCACGCGGCTCGGGTGGCCTGCTGCGGCGTCATGATCGGGGTGAGCAGCGGTCCGCGCGCGCCCTCGAACATCCCCGTGGAGACGTAGCTGGGGCAGTAGGTCGTCACGGCGATGTGCCGGTGCCCGCCTTTCGCCAGCTCCAGCCGCAGGGAATCGCTCCAGCCGATCATCGCCCACTTCGACGCGGCGTACACGCTCATGTTGGGGTTGGCGAGCGTTCCGGCCGCGGAGGCGATGTTGAGGATGCGCTTGGGCCGGGATGCGTCGGCCATCATGTCGGGGAGGAGCTCCCGGGTCAGCCACATCGCCGCGAGGGTGTTGATCCGCAGAGTCGCCTCGATGTCGCGCACCGGGTCGTGCTCCCAGAACGGTGCGCCGCGGACGATCCCGGCGTTGTTGATGAGGATGTCGGGTGACCCGAGGTCGGCCCGTACCGCAGCCGCCGCCGTCTGGATGTCCGCCAGCTGCGACACGTCCACGCGGTAGGGGCGGACGTCCGTGCCCGAGCGGGAGAGATCGTGCGCCAGGGCGGTCGCCGCGTCGGCGTCGATGTCCCACAGGGCGACGGCGCGGGCACCGGCGGCGACGGCCCGCCGGGCGTAGAGCTCGCCCATGCCGCGCGCTCCGCCGGTGATGAGCACGACGGAGCCGCGGACGGGGGAGGAGGCGGCCACGGGAGGCGGGGTCAGGCGCGCAGGCGCTTGCGGAGCAGCTTCTGCTCCTTGCCCGAGACGGGGGAGTCCGACGGCACGATGCCGCCCCGCGTGGCCCGGCGCGTGTCGACGACGCTGCCGATGGCCAGTGCGAGCGAGATGCCCCAGCTCAGGAACGCCAGCGCGGTGCGCCAGGTGAACGGGTCGTTGCTGCGAAGGCTCCGCAGGAGCGTCAGACCGCCGGTGATGGCGCTGACAAGACCGGTGCCGAAGAGGTACTTGCGCATGCGCCCACGCTATCGGTGCCGACGATAGGGGATGCGCGGGCTTGACATGCAAGGGCCCGGGAGCGCCGGAGGCTGCGGGGTAGCCTGGGGGGAACACCGCATGGAGGAGCCCGCGTGACCCAGGCAGAGTTCGTCGTCGTCGCCAACCGTCTCCCGGTCGACCGCATCGCTGACGCCGACCCCGACGACGAGGGAGGCTGGCGCCGCTCGCCCGGCGGTCTCGTGACCGCGCTGGAGCCGGTGATGCGCAAGGCCGAGGGTGCCTGGGTGGGCTGGGCCGGTCAAGCCGACCTCGACCTGGAACCGTTCGACTTCGAGGGGACGCACCTCGTCCCGGTGAACCTCTCCGCCGACGACGTCGAGAACTACTACGAAGGGTTCTCCAACGACACGATCTGGCCCCTGTACCACGACGTCATCGCGGCCCCCCGGTTCAAGCGGCAGTGGTGGGAGGCCTACGTCAAGGTCAACCAGCGCTTCGCCGACGCGGCCGCGGATGTCGCGGCGGAGAACGCCATCGTGTGGGTGCAGGACTATCAGCTCCAGCTCGTTCCGAAGATGCTGCGCGAGGCGCGGCCGGACCTGACGATCGGCTACTTCCACCACATCCCCTTCCCGGCATACGGGCTGTACTCCCAGCTGCCGTGGCGTCGGCAGGTGCTCGAGGGGCTTCTGGGTGCGGATGTCATCGGCTTCCAGCGCGTCGCCGATGCGGGCAACTTCGCCCGCGCGGTGCGGCGCCAGCTGCGCTACGAGACGAAGGCGTCCGGGATCTCCGTGCCCGACGGCGCGGGCGGCACGCGGACGGCCCTGGCGAAGGCGTTCCCGATCTCCATCGACGCCGATTCGTACATCGAGCTCGCCCAGCGTCCGGACATCCAGGCGCGCGCGCTGGAGATCCGGGAGAGCCTGGGCAACCCGAAGAAGATCCTGCTCGGGGTGGACCGCCTGGACTACACCAAGGGCATCCGCCATCGTCTCAAGGCGTTCGGGGAGCTGCTCGAAGACGGCCGCGTGAGCGTCGACGACGTCACCCTCGTCCAGGTGGCCAGTCCCAGCCGGGAGCGGGTGGAGGCCTACATCCAGCTCCGCGATGAGATCGAGCTGACCGTCGGGCGCATCAACGGCGACTACGACACCATGGGGCACACGGCCATCCGCTACCTCCACCAGGCGTATCCGCGCGAAGAGATGGTGGCCCTGTACCTCGCCGCCGACGTCATGCTCGTCACCGCGCTGCGCGATGGCATGAACCTCGTGGCCAAGGAGTACGTCGCCAGTCGCGTGGACAATCGCGGCGTTCTGGTGCTCAGCGAGTTCGCCGGCGCCGCCGACGAGCTGGGCAGCGCGATCCTCGTCAACCCGCACGACATCGACGGGCTCAAGGACGCGGTGATGCGGGCGATCGACATGCCCGCCGGTGAACAGGGCCGGCGGATGCGGGCCCTGCGACGGCGCGTGCGCGAACATGATGTCGAAGACTGGTCGCGTGACTTCCTCGACGCGCTCGCCGTCTTCCACGACCGCGCCAAGGCGGTGACGGCATGATCACGACCGTCGCAGAGGACCTCCTCGAGCCCCTCGCCCGCACCCCGCGCCTGCTGGTCGCGCTCGATTTCGACGGCACGCTCTCGCCGCTGCAGAACGAGCCCATGGACGCGCGGATGCTGCCGGCCGCACGCCGCTCCGTCGAGGCGCTCGCCGCCCTGCCCGACACCGTGGTGGCCCTCGTCTCGGGGCGGAGCCTGCGTGATCTCCGCATCATCGCCGAACATGACGACGCCTCGCCGCTGTGGCTGGCGGGGTCGCACGGCGCCGAGTACTGGCAGCCCGGCATCGGCGCCATCGAGCCCCAGGAGGATGCCGAGGAGGTCGCCCTCCGTGACCGCCTGCGCGGCCTCGCCGAAGAGGCCACGCGCGGGATGGCAGGAGTGTGGATCGAGCCGAAGACCTTCGGGCTCGGCGTGCACACCCGCCGGGCCGATGCGGTGACGGCCGAGCACGCCAACCGGGTCGTCGACGACCTCGTGCGCGCGAACGCGCCGGCGTGGCGGCGACGCACCGGCCACAACATCCTCGAGTACGCGTTCCGGCACGAGGGCAAGGACACCGCCGTGCGGACACTGCGCGAACGCACGGGCGCCACGGCGGTGCTCTTCGCCGGTGACGACGTCACCGACGAGGACGCCATCCGTTCGCTCGGTCGCGATGACCTGGGCGTGCGGGTGGGGCCGGGGGAGACCGCGGCCACCGTCACCGTCGCCGACATCGCGGCGTTCGCCGACCTCCTGGACGTGCTCGCGCGGATGCGGGGAGCGCGTCGGGAATAGACTGCGAGAATGCCCGACAGCACCATCGACATCAAGCCGCGCAGCCGCGTGGTCACCCACGGAATCGAAGCCACCACGTCCCGCGGCATGCTCCGCGGCGTCGGCATGGGCGACGAGGACTGGGACAAGCCCCAGATCGGCATCGCCTCGAGCTGGAACGAGATCACTCCCTGCAACCTGAGCCTCGACCGCCTCGCCCAGGGAGCGAAGGAGGGCGTGCACTCCGGCGGCGGCTACCCGCTGCAGTTCGGCACGATCTCGGTCTCCGACGGCATCTCGATGGGCCACGAGGGCATGCACTTCTCCCTCGTCTCGCGCGAGGTCATCGCCGACTCCGTCGAGACCGTCGTCATGGCCGAGCGCCTCGACGGCACGGTGCTGCTGGCGGGTTGCGACAAGTCCATCCCCGGGATGCTGATGGCCAGCGCGCGCCTGGACCTGTCGAGCGTCTTCCTCTACGCCGGGTCGATCGCACCCGGCTGGGTCAAGCTGTCGGACGGCACCGAGAAGGAGATCACGATCATCGACTCCTTCGAGGGAGTCGGGGCGTGCCTGGCCGGGCGTATGAGCGAGGCCGACCTCAAGCGCATCGAATGCTCGTTCGCCCCGGGGGAGGGCGCCTGCGGTGGCATGTACACCGCCAACACGATGGCCTCCGTCGCCGAAGCACTGGGGCTGAGCCTCCCCGGCTCGGCCGCCCCGCCGTCGGCCGACCGCCGCCGTGACTACTTCGCGCACCGCTCCGGCGAAGCCGTCGTGAACCTCCTCCGCCTGGGCATCACGACGCGCGACATCCTCACGAAGGAGGCGTTCGAGAACGCCATCGCCCTCGCGATGGCTCTCGGCGGCTCCACCAACGTCGTGCTGCACCTGCTGGCGATCGCGCGCGAGGCCGAGGTCGAGCTGGACCTGCACGACTTCAACCGCATCGGCGACAAGGTCCCGCACATCGCGGACATGAAGCCGTTCGGCAACTACGTCATGAACGACGTCGACCGCCAGGGCGGCATCCCCGTCATCATGAAGGCGATGCTCGACGAGGGACTGCTGCACGGCGACGCCCTGACGGTGACGGGTAAGACGCTCGCCGAGAACCTCCGCGACCTCGACCCCGACCCCGTCGACGGCACCGTCATCCACAGCTTCGACAACCCCATCCACGCCACCGGCGGCATCACGATCCTGCACGGCTCGATGGCACCGGAGGGGGCGGTCGTGAAGACCGCCGGATTCGACGCCGCCGTCTTCGAAGGTCCCGCGCGCGTGTTCGAGCGCGAGCGCGCCGCGATGGACGCGCTGGAGGCCGGGGAGATCACCGCCGGTGACGTCGTCGTCATCCGCTACGAGGGCCCCAAGGGCGGCCCCGGCATGCGCGAGATGCTCGCCATCACCGCCGCCATCAAGGGCGCAGGCCTCGGAAAAGATGTACTACTCTTGACGGACGGACGATTCTCAGGCGGCACAACCGGCCTGTGCATCGGCCACATAGCACCCGAAGCGGTGGACGCAGGTCCCATCGCCTTCGTGCGCGATGGTGATCTGATACGGGTCGATATCGCGGCTCGCACTCTCGACCTACTCGTCGACGAGACCGAGCTGAACTCCCGCCGCTCTGGCTGGGAGCCCCTCCCCCCGCGCTATACCCGTGGCGTCCTGGCCAAGTACTCCAAGCTCGTGCACTCCGCTGCGGAGGGCGCGGTCACGGGGTAATCGCCGTCCCTTCAACCATCTGCATGCGAGGAATCACCATGCCCGCCGAATCCGCCACGGCCGTTCCCCGGCCACCCGCTCGCACCGCGCCCGCGCCCGTGCTCACGGGCGCGCAGGCGGTCGTCCGCTCCCTCGAGCTGCTCGGTGTCACCGACGTGTTCGGTCTGCCCGGCGGCGCGATCCTGCCGGTCTACGACCCGCTCATGGACACGTCCGAGATCCGCCACATCCTCGTGCGGCACGAGCAGGGCGCCGGCCACGCCGCCGAGGGCTACGCCGCCGCATCCGGACGCACCGGCGTCGCCATCGCCACGTCGGGACCGGGCGCGACCAACCTCGTCACGGCCATCGCCGATGCGTACATGGACTCGGTGCCGATCGTCTGCATCACGGGGCAGGTCTTCTCCACCCTCATGGGGACCGACGCGTTCCAGGAGGCGGACATCGTGGGAATCACGATGCCCATCACCAAGCACTCGATCCTCGTCAAGCGCGCCGAGGAGATCCCCGGAGCCATCGCGGCGGCGTTCGAGATCGCCGGGACCGGCCGCCCCGGCCCCGTGCTCGTGGACATCACGAAGGACGCGCAGCAGGCCGAGGCGCCGTTCGTGTGGCCACCGAAGATCGACCTTCCCGGCTACCGTCCGGTGACCAAGGCGCACGGCAAGCAGATCCAGTCCGCCGCGCAGCTGCTGGCCGCCGCGAAGAAGCCCGTGCTGTACGTCGGCGGCGGCGTGATCCGCTCCCGCGCGTCCAAGGAGCTGCTCGCCTTCGCCGAGACGACCGGCGTGCCCGTGGTGACCACGCTCATGGCCCGCGGCGCGTTCCCCGACTCGCACCCGCAGCACCTCGGGATGCCCGGCATGCACGGCACGGTCCCCGCCGTGCTCGCGCTGCAGGAATCCGACCTGCTGATCTCCCTCGGCGCGCGCTTCGATGACCGCGTGACCGGCAAGGCGGCGCTGTTCGCCCCCGACGCGAAGGTCGTGCACGTCGACATCGACCCCGCCGAGATCTCCAAGATCCGCGTCGCCGACGTGCCGATCGTGGGCGATCTGCGTGACGTGCTCGTGGACCTGGATGCCGCGTACCGCGACGTCGTCGGCACGAGTACGCCCGACATCTCCGAGTGGTGGTCGTTCCTGGACGGGCTGCGGGCGGAGTTCCCCCTCGGCTACGCCCCGACCACAGACGGCCTGCTCTCCCCGCAGCACGTGATCCAGCGGATCGGGGAGCTCACCGGGCCCGAGGGCGTGTACGCCGCCGGCGTCGGCCAGCACCAGATGTGGGCCGCGCAGTTCATCAAGTACGAGCGCCCCAACTCCTGGCTCAACTCCGGCGGTGCCGGCACGATGGGCTACTCGGTGCCGGCAGCCATGGGCGCCAAGGTCGCCGAGCCCGACCGCGTGGTGTGGGCGATCGACGGCGACGGCTGCTTCCAGATGACCAATCAGGAGCTCGCCACCTGCGTCATCAACAAGATCCCGATCAAGGTCGCGATCATCAACAACTCCTCGCTGGGCATGGTGCGCCAGTGGCAGACGCTGTTCTACGACGGCCGGTATTCGCACACCGACCTGAACACCGGCCACGACAGCATCCGCATCCCCGACTTCGTCAAGCTCGCCGAGGCATACGGATGCCTCGCCCTGCGGGTGGAGAAGGAGGAGGACGTGGATGCGGCCATCCGCACGGCCCTGGAGACCAACGACCGGCCCGTCGTGATCGACTTCGTCGTGAGCGCCGACGCCATGGTGTGGCCGATGGTGCCGCAGGGCGTCAGCAACAGCTACGTGCAGTACGCCCGCGACCACTCGCCCGCCTTCGAGCAGGAGGACTGAGACGATGCCCAGTCATGTGCTGAGCCTCCTCGTGGAGGACAAGCCCGGTCTGCTCACGCGTGTGGCAGGCCTGTTCGCCCGCCGCGGCTTCAACATCTCCTCGCTCGCGGTGGGGGTCACCGAGATCCCGGGCCTGTCGCGGATCACCGTGGCCGTGGATGTCGAAGACCTCCCGCTCGAGCAGGTGACCAAGCAGCTGAACAAGCTCATCAACGTCATCAAGATCGTCGAACTCGACCCCGCCAGCTCCGTGCAGCGCGAGCACATGCTCGTGAAGGTGCGCGCCGACAACGCGTCGCGCTCGCACGTGCTGGAGGTCGTCAACCTCTTCCGCGCATCGGTGGTCGACTACGCCCCCGACGCGCTCGTCATCGAGATCACCGGCGACCACGGCAAGGTCGACGCGTTCCTGCGCGCCGTCGAGCCCTTCGGCGTCAAGGAACTCGCGCAGTCCGGCCTCGTCGCCATCGGCCGAGGCGGCAAGAGCATCACCGAACGCGTCCTGCGCGGCTGACAGCATCCCACCCACCAAAGAGAAAGAACCCCATGGCAGAGATCTTCTACGACGACAACGCCGACCTCTCGATCATCCAGGGCAAGAAGGTCGCGATCGTCGGATACGGCTCCCAGGGCCACGCGCACGCGCTGAACCTGCGTGACTCCGGCGTCGAGGTCGCCATCGCGCTCAAGGACGGCTCCAAGTCGGCCGCGAAGGCGCAGGAGGACGGATTCCAGGTCCTCTCCGTCGCCGACGCGACGAAGTGGGCCGACCTCATCATGATCCTCGCGCCCGACCAGCACCAGCGCGGCATCTACAGCGACAGCATCCGCGACAACCTGACCCCGGGCAAGACCCTCGCCTTCGCGCACGGGTTCAACATCCGCTTCGGGTACATCGACGCACCCGAGGGCGTCGACGTGATCCTCGTCGCGCCGAAGGCCCCCGGTCACACCGTGCGCCGCGAGTTCGTCGCCGGCCGCGGCATCCCCGACATCATCGCCGTCGAGCGCGACGCGTCGGGCACCGCGTGGGACACCGCGCTGTCGTACGCCAAGGCCATCGGCGGCACGCGCGCCGGCGTCATCAAGACCACCTTCACCGAAGAGACCGAGACCGACCTCTTCGGCGAGCAGGCGGTCCTGTGCGGCGGCATGAGCCACCTCGTCCAGTACGGGTTCGAGACCCTCACCGAGGCCGGCTACCAGCCCGAGATCGCGTACTTCGAGGTGCTGCACGAGCTCAAGCTCATCGTCGACCTGATGTGGGAGGGCGGCATCGCCAAGCAGCGCTGGTCGATCTCCGACACCGCGGAGTACGGCGACTACGTCTCGGGCCCGCGCGTCATCGACGAGCGCGTGAAGGAGAACATGCAGGCCGTGCTCGCCGACATCCAGTCCGGCGCGTTCGCCAAGCGCTTCATCGCCGACCAGGATGCCGGTGCCCCCGAGTTCCTCGCGCTGCGCGAGAAGGAGCAGGGTCACCCCATCGAGGCCACCGGCCGGGAGCTGCGCTCGCTGTTCGCGTGGAAGCAGACCGACAGCGACTACACGGAGGGCTCGGCCGCGCGCTGACCTTCCTCGACGGATGCCCCGGGCCACTGCGGTCCGGGGCATCCGTGCGTTCCGGGGCTATCGTGAACGGATGCAGAGCGATCCGGATGTTCCCACCTCCCTGGCCATGGACGAGTGGCTCGCGCGCCTGGCCGAGCCCACCGGAGCGCCCGGCGGAGGATCGGCCGCCGGCGTCATGATGGCCCTCGCCGCGGCCCTCCTGCACATGGTGTGCGGGTACACGCCCGACGAGCCCGTCGCCGCCGAGGCGGGCGAGCGGGTCCGGGAGCTGCGCGCGGCGTCCCTGCGGGCATCCGAGGAGGACGGCGTGCGGTCGGTCGCCCTCGGCGCCGCCCTGCGCGAGGACGGCCCCGACCGCAGCGCCCGCCTGTACGACGCGGCCGTGGCGGCCGCAGCATCCTCCGCCGACCTGGCTGAGGTCGGCATCGCCCTCGTCGCGCAGCTGCGCCTGGTCGCGGAGGTGGGCAATCCGCACCTCGTCGCCGACACCGGCGTGGCTTCGGAATCGCTCCGGGCGGGTCTGGGCGCCGCCCTCATCAACCTGCGCGCCAACATCGCCCTGGCCCGCTCGCACGCCGGCGACAGGTCCGACACCGCGGAATTGGGCCGCCTGTCCGATATCGGCGACCGCAGCGAGCGCGCCCGCTCCGAGATCGACGCGATCCTCGCCGCACTGCCGCTCGACTGAGCCGGCCCGCCGCCCCGCCGCCCCGCAATCCCACGATCGCGCCTGTTCGGTGCATCCGCCACGCTTCTAAGCGGCGCGGACGCACCGAAGTGGCGCGGATGTGGGGCGCGGAGGGCTGGGGGCGCACGGAAAGGGCGCACGCGCGGAAGGGGCGCACGCACGCGGGGCGCGCACGCGCGGAAAGGGCGTGGACTGGGGGCGCGGATGCGACGGGGATTACGCTGGGGGAGTGAGCACCGGACGCGACGACGACGCCCTCAGCTGGGGCGGCGACGACGACCCCACGCTCGACCCCGGCACCGAGGCGGCGCCCGCCCCACCGCGCCCATCCGGCCGGCCGCCGCGCGCGTCGAGCAGACCATCGGATGCGCCGGAGTCGCGCAAGCTCCCGCGCGGCTTCACCGCGGTGGGCCGGGGGAGTGGCGCGGTCGAAACCGCCGCCGACGCAGAGCCCACACCCCTGGGGAACGCGGGGCTCGTCGGGGTCGGGATGATCGCCGCCGCGTTCATCCTCTACTCCGTGGGGTGGCTCATCGTGAGCGTGCGGCTGCAGTCCGTCGGCGCCATCCCGGTGCCCTCGGTGGCGCTCATCACGATCACGATCGCCGCCGCCGCCGCGCCATTGATCTGGTTCGCCGCCGCGTACTCCCTCACGCGCCGTTCGCGCACATGGGTGCGCTTCACGTGGCTTATCGCGGGCGTCGTGCTGCTGGTGCCGTGGCCGTTCCTCCTGACGGGAGCATTCGGATGACCGCGGACACCGCACGCGCACGGGCCACCACGCCTCCGTGGCGCGCCCTCGCCGTCGCCGGCCTCATCGGGCTGTTCTACGCGTACCTCGTGTGGAGCGCCGTGGACCTCCTCATCCGCCAGGCGTCCGGCCCTCTCGGGCTGAACGGGTGGGGCTGGTTCGTGCACATCCTGCCCATCGTCTTCCCGATGATCGCCTTCGCCGTCGCATTCGTCATCGGATGGCGCCGCCGGACGTGGGAGTTCGCCCTCGTCCTGGTCGCCGGCCTCGCCGTGGCTGCGGCGTTCTGGACGAACATCCTCGCCTACGCCGTGACGTCGTTCTCGCTGTACGGCGGCTGAGGGCGGCCGTCATACGGTCGGGGAGACGGGCGAGCCCGCGCTAGGCTGGCGGAGGCCTCGCCGCCCCTCCGTGGCCGGAGGTGGGCGGCGCCGTAACCCGCCTCACCCGTGCGCCAGAAGGATCCCTCTGTGACGAACCCCGTCGTCCTCATCGCCGAAGAACTCTCTCCCGCAACGATCGACGCGCTCGGTCCCGACTTCGACGTGCGACACGTCGACGGCACCGATCGCCCGGCCCTCCTGGCCGCACTGGCCGACGCGAACGCGATCCTCGTGCGCTCCGCGACGAAGATCGACGCCGAGGCGCTGGCCGCGGCGCCGAAGCTCAAGGTCGTCGCCCGTGCGGGCGTGGGACTGGACAACGTCGACATCAAGGCCGCCACGACGGCGGGTGTCATGGTCGTCAACGCGCCCACGTCCAACATCGTCTCGGCGGCGGAGCTGACCGTCGGCCACATCCTGAGCCTCGCCCGGCACATCCCCGCCGCGCACGCGTCGCTGGCGCAGGGGCAGTGGAAGCGCAGCGCCTTCACCGGCACCGAGCTGTTCGAGAAGACCGTCGGCATCGTCGGGCTCGGCCGCATCGGTGCACTCATCGCGGCGCGCCTGCAGGCATTCGACATGCGCGTCATCGCGTACGACCCCTACGTCACCAGTACCCGCGCGCAGCAGCTGGGCGTGCAGCTGGTCACCCTCGACGAGCTCCTCGAGCAGGTGGACTTCCTCACGATCCACATGCCGAAGACGCCCGAGACCACCGGGATGATCGGACTCGAGCAGCTCCAGCGGATGAAGCGGACCGCCTACGTCGTCAACGTCGCGCGCGGCGGGCTGATCGACGAGGACGCGCTGTACACGGCACTCACGACGGGTGAGATCGCGGGCGCGGGTCTGGACGTGTTCAGCACCGAGCCGCCCGCCGCCGACGGCCCCGCGCACCGGCTGCTGGACCTCCCCAACGTCGTCGTGACGCCGCACCTGGGCGCGAGCACCCACGAGGCGCAGGAGAAGGCCGGCGTCTCCGTGGCCCGCTCGGTCAAGCTCGCGCTCGAGGGCGACCTGGTCCCCGACGCCGTCAACGTCGCCGGCGGCGTCATCGACCCGTTCGTGCGCCCCGGCATCGCCCTCGCGGAGATGCTCGGGCAGTTCTTCAGCGGCCTCGCGGACGGCGCGGTCACGAGCCTGGACATCGAGGTGCGCGGCGAACTGGCCGCCTACGACGTGAGCGTCTACCGCCTCGCCGCGCTCAAGGGCATCTTCAGCCGCATCGTCAGCGAGAGCGTCTCCTACGTCAACGCGCCGCTGTTCGCTGAGCAGCGCGGCCTCGAGGTGCGTCTCATCGTCGAGCCGGAGAGCCCGCTGTACCGCAACATCACGATCCTGCGCGGCACGCTCGCCGACGGGTCTGTGCTGACCGTCGCCGGCACGCTCGCGGGAACCCGCATGGTGCCCAAGGTCGTCGAGATCAACGGGTACGACATCGAGGTGCCGCTGGAGCGCTACCACGTCGTGATGCGGTACAAGGACCGCCCCGGCATCGTGGCGATCTACGGCAAGGAGCTGGGGGACGCGAACATCAACATCGCGGGCCTGCAGGTCGCGCCGGATGACGGTGGCCGTGCGCTCTCGGTGCTCACGGTGGATTCGCCGGTGCCCGACGCCATCCTGACCAAGATGCGCGAAGCGGTGGGCGCCGACATGTTCCGCCAGATCGAGATCACCGAGTCCTGATCCGCGCGCCCCGCCGGGTCAGTCGGCGGATGCGGCGGACTGCACGAGCGCGATGAGCGCGTCCAGCTCGGCGCCGGTGGGGACGGGGCCGGGGACGGAGCCGACCGTCAGGGCGTTGTTGAAGTAGAGACCGTCGCTGACGAGCATGATCAGCTGCAGAGCGGTCTCGTCGCGCGCGTGCGGGCGGATGGCCTCCTCCCACGACTCCCGGATGCGGCGCAGGGCGGCCACGGCGGGCGCGCAGCCGTTCTGCGCCAGGCGCGACACGGCCACGATGGAGTTGTCCAAGGGCGTACCGCTGTGCAGCGACGTGCGCATGAAGGCGGCCACGGCACCCTCGGGCGACTGCTTGATCTGCGCGATGTCCTCGGCGGCGAGGGCCTCCATGCGGCTGATGAGGCCGGCTTCGAGCGCGTCCTTCGAGGCGAAGTGATACAGGAGCCCGCCCTTGGACACCCCCGCGGCGCGGGCCGTGGCATCCATCGTGGCGGCCCGGTCGCCCTCGGCGGCGAGGATGGCGGCGAAGGCGTCCAGGACGCTCTCGCGGGCGCGGGGTGGTCTGCTCATGGCGTGCTCGGGTCCAGGGGTGGGGAAAGGGTCTCGTGTTACTATACCGGCTGGACGGTTCAGTTAGGCTTTCGCGCGCACATGCTTCAGATGTCACAACCCACCTCGACCCTGCCCACCCTCCGAGCCGATTGGCGCGGCTGGGTGGCGCTCGTCGTGCTCATGCTGCCGGTGCTCCTGGTCTCGGTCGACAACACCGTGCTCAGCTTCGCGCTGCCGGCGATCGCCCTGGACCTCGAACCCACGAGTATCGAGCAGCTGTGGATCATCGACGCCTACCCGCTGGTGCTGGCCGGCCTGCTCGTGACCATGGGCACCCTCGGCGACCGGTTCGGGCGCCGCAAGATGCTTCTGCTGGGCGCCACCGGCTTCGGGGTCGTCTCCGCCCTGGCCGCGTTCGCACCGACGGCGTCGCTGCTGATCCTCGCGCGGGCGCTCCTGGGCGTGTTCGGGGCGATGCTCATGCCCTCGACGCTCTCGCTCCTGCGCACGATCTTCCGTGACCGTGACCAGCGCCGCATCGCCATCGCCATCTGGGCGTCCGGGTTCTCGGCCGGCTCGGCCCTCGGCCCCATCGTGGGCGGGCTCCTCCTGGAGCACTTCGCGTGGGGCTCGGTCTTCCTCCTGGCCGTGCCGGTCCTCATCCCGCTGCTGATCCTCGGACCCCTCCTGGTCCCGGAGAGCCGCGACCCCAGCCCGGGGCGCGCCGATCCGCTCAGCATCCTGTTGTCGCTCGGGACGATGATCCCGATCGTCTACGGCATCAAGGAGCTCGCGGTGCACGGCGTGGTCAGCATCGCGCCCGTCATGTTCGTGCTCGGGGTCGCCGTGGGCGTGCTCTTCGTCCGGCGGCAGCTGCGCCTGGAGACCCCCATGCTCGACATGAGCCTGTTCCGGCAGGGCACGTTCTCGGGGGCGATCGTGGTCAATCTCCTGAGTGTCGTGGGACTCGTGGGCTTCCTGTACTTCGCCGCGCAGCATCTGCAGCTGGTCGTAGGGCTCCCGCCCATGCAGGCCGGGCTCGCGCTCGTGCCAGGGCTCGTGGCGATGATCGCCTCCGGCCTCCTCGTCGTTCCGATCGCCAAGCGCTTCCCCGCCCGCATCGTGGTGCCTGCCGCGCTGCTGTTCTCCGTCGTCGCGTACGCCGTGGTGGCCTTCGCCGCCGGCAACCTGCCCGTGCTCATCGCGGCCTTCGCGGCCCTGGGCATCGGCATCGGCGCGGCCGAGACGGTCTCCAACGAGCTGATCCTCTCCAGCGCCCCCTCGGCGAAGTCGGGCGCTGCCAGCGCCGTGTCCGAGACGGCCTACGAGCTGGGTGCGGTGCTGGGCACCGCGATCCTCGGTGGCATCCTCACCGCCCTGTATCGCGCCGGCCTGGTCATCCCGCCGGGAGTTCCGGATGCCGCGGCGGATGCTGCGCGCGAGACCCTCGCGGGAGCGGTGGCCGCCGCATCCGCCCTGCCGCCCGATGTGGGGGCTGCCCTGCATGAGGCCGCCGCGCATGCGTTCGACTCGGGCGTGGTCGTGACCGCACTCATCGGCGCGGGGCTGATCGTCGTGGCCGGGGTCGTCGCGGCCGCTAGCCTGGGAGGATCCCGCGGCGCGAAGTCCTGACGCGCCGGTTCCTGCAAGGAGTGCCATGTCGCGTGTCGTCAAGCTCGCCGTCGTCCCCGGCGACGGCATCGGTCCCGAAGTCATCGCCGAAGCGGTCAAGGTGCTCGACGCCGTGACGGCCGGCAGCGACGTCACGTTCGAGCGCACGCACTTCTCCCTCGGCGCCGGGCGCTACCTCGAGACCGGCGACACGCTCACCGACGACGACCTGGAGGCCCTCCGCGCGCACGACGCGATCCTGCTCGGCGCGGTCGGGGGAGTGCCCGGCGATCCGCGGCTGAAGGACGCCAACATCGAGCGCGGTCTGCTGCTGCGGCTGCGCTTCGAGTTCGACCAGTACGTCAACCTCCGCCCCTCCAAGCTGTACCCCGGTTCCACGGGTCCGCTCGCCGACCCCGGCGAGATCGACTTCGTCGTGGTGCGGGAGGGGACCGAAGGCGCCTACGTCGGCAACGGCGGCTCGATCCGCCGCGGCACACCGCACGAGATCGCCAACGAGACCTCCGTCAACACCGCCTTCGGCGTAGAGCGGGTCGTCCGCTACGCGTTCGAACTGGCCCAGCGGCGGCGCCGCGCGCTCACACTCGTGCACAAGACCAACGTGCTCGTGCACGCCGGCGGCATCTGGAAGCGCGTCGTCGACGCCGTCTCGGCCGAATACCCCGAGGTGGCCGTAGACTACCTGCACGTCGATGCGGCCACGATCTTCCTGGTCACGAACCCGCGCCGCTTCGACGTGATCGTCACCGACAACCTCTTCGGCGACATCCTCACGGACCTGGCCGGCGCCGTCACCGGTGGCATCGGCCTCGCCGCCTCGGGCAGCATCAATCCCGACGGCGTCCTCCCCTCGACGTTCGAGCCCGTGCACGGATCGGCGCCCGACATCGCGGGACAGCACAAGGCCGACCCCACCGCGGCCATCCTCTCCGTCTCCCTCCTGCTCGATCACCTCGGGCTGCGGGAGGCGGCCGAGCGCATCACCCACGCGGTCGAAGAGGACATCGCAGCCCGGGGCGCCACCGCCCGCACCACGACGCAGATCGGCGACGCGATCGTCGCTCGGCTCCAGGCGTAGTCTGAGACCGAGCTCGCGCCGCCGTACTGCTCCCCGACCCGCCAGGACGAACATGACTCTCATCGACACCGATCCCGACACCGGACTCGACCCGCTCGAGTTCGCCGTCACCCGCAACCTCGCCGCGAAGTCGCCGGTACAGCGCGCGGAGATCCTCGCCAACCCCGGATTCGGCATGAGCTTCACCGACCACATGGTCGACATCTGCTGGTCGGTGCGCGGCGGATGGCATCGCCCGCGCGTGTCGCCGTACGGTCCGATCTCCCTCGACCCCGCCGCCGCGGTGCTGCACTACGGGCAGGAGGTCTTCGAGGGCATCAAGGCCTATCGTCATGCCGACGGCTCGATCCACACCTTCCGCCCCGATCAGAACGCACGGCGGATGCAGCGCAGCGCACGGCGCCTGGCCCTGCCCGAGCTGCCCGTACTGTACTTCGTGCAGTCGCTGCGGGAGCTGATCGCCCTCGACGGCGACTGGGTGCCCTCCGGCGAGGACCAGAGCCTGTACCTGCGGCCCTTCATGTTCGCCAAGGAGGCGTTCCTGGGCGTCCGCCCCGCGCACAAGGTGGCGTACTACCTCATCGCCAGCCCTGCGGGCGCGTACTTCAAGGGCGGCGTGCAGCCGGTGTCGATCTGGCTCAGCGAGGACTACGCGCGCGCCGGCCGCGGCGGTACGGGAGCGGCCAAGACCGGCGGCAACTACGCCGCGAGCCTCCTGCCGCAGTCCGAGGCGTACGAGCACGAGTGCGATCAGGTCGTGTTCCTGGACGAGAAGCGCAACGTCGAGGAGCTCGGCGGCATGAACATCGTGTTCGTCTACAAGGACGGCACGCTCGTGACCCCCGAGTCCCCGAGCATCCTCGAGGGGATCACGCGCGACTCGATCCTGCAGCTCGCCCGCGACCGCGGGCACACGGTGCAGGGACGCGCGATCTCGCTCGACGAGTGGCGCGAGGGCGTCGCATCCGGCGACATCACCGAGGTCTTCGCGTGCGGCACCGCCGCTGTCGTGACCCCCATCGGCACGCTCAAGGGCAGCGACTTCATCGACCAGCAGCCCACCGGCTCCCTCGCCCTGGAGCTGCGCCAGGAGCTGACCGACATCCAGTACGGCCGCGCCGAAGACCGCCACAACTGGCTCGTCCGCCTCGACGCCTGACCGCTCCGGGTCCGCCCCGCCCGCCGGCCCCGCCGGCCCGCCCCGCGGACCCACCCCGGACCGCGAGACTGCACCGCACCGGCGAGACCGCGACATGATGTCGCGGTCTCGCCGGGTGCGTGCAGTCTCGCGGGTTCGAGCGGGGAGGGGGGAGGGGGACGCGGTGCGGTGGGGGTGGCGGTCGGTAGGCTGAGCGGGTGAAGATCGCGCGCTTCAGCCACCAGGACGCCATCCGCTACGGCATCGTCGACGAGGGCGAACTCGTCGTCCTCGCCGGAGACCCCATGTTCGCCGGATTCGACACGACGGGCGAGCGCGTGCCGCTCGGCGACGTCGCGCTCCTGGCGCCGGTCATCCCGCGCTCCAAGGTCGTGTGCGTCGGCAAGAACTACGCCGATCACGCCGCCGAGATGGGCGGAGAGGCCCCGGCCGAACCGCTGCTGTTCCTCAAACCCAACACCGCCGTCATCGGCCCCGGAGACGTCATCGTCCGCCCGCCGCAGTCGCACAACACCCACTTCGAGGGTGAACTGGCGGCGGTCATCGGGCGGATCGCGAAGAACGTCCCCGCCGAGCGCGCGCTCGAGTACGTCTTCGGCTATACCGTCGCCGACGACGTGACGGCCCGCGACCTGCAGCGCAGCGACGGGCAGTGGTCCCGCGCCAAGGGATTCGACACCTTCTGCCCCCTCGGGCCGGTGATCGAGACCGAGTTCGACGCCACCGCCGCCGTGCTGACGACGCGCCTGAACGGCGAGGTGAAGCAGCAGGCACCCCTGACGGACATGATCCACTCCGTCGCCGACATCATCGCGTACGCCTCCGCCGCGTTCACGCTGCTTCCCGGCGACGTCATCCTCACCGGCACGCCCGCCGGTGTCGGACCCTTCGAGGCAGGCGACGCCGTCGAGGTGGAGATCTCGGGCATCGGCGTGCTCCGCAACACGGCGCGGGATGCCTGACACCGACCTTCCCGTCGCTTCCCGGCTCGCCGGCATCCAGCGTCGCACGGTCGCCGTCCTCGCCGCCGCCCAGGTGCTCGGCGGTGTGGCCTTCGGGGCGAGCCTGTCGCTCGGCGTCCTGCTGGCGGCCGACGTGGCCGGCGATGAGTCCGTCGCCGGGCTCGCCACCGCCTCCCTCACCTTCGGCACGGCGCTGGCCGCGATCCCGCTCGCCCAACTGGCACGGCGCCGCGGACGGAGGCTGAGCCTGACCACCGGCATGCTCGTCGCCCTCGCCGGGGTGCTCCTCGTCCTCGTCGCCACCACGGTGGGTTCTTTCCCTCTGCTGCTGATCGCGTTCGCGCTCGTGGGTGCGGGGCAGGCCGTGAATCTGCAGTCGCGCTTCGCCGCCACCGACCTCGCCACCGACGCCACGCGCGGCAGGTCGCTGTCGCTGGTGGTGTGGGCGACCACCATCGGTGTCGTGCTGGGCCCGAACCTGGTGGGGCCGGGTGAGGCGATCGGCGCCGTGTTCGCCATGCCCGCCCTCACCGGCCCGTACCTGTTCACGATCGTCGGCCAGGTGTTGGCGGTCGTCGTGTACCTGGTGTGGCTCCGCCCGGATCCACTGCTGCTGGCCGCCCGGGTGGCGGTGCGCGACGCCGCATCGGGAGGGGCGATGACGCATCCCGATCGCCCCGCGGTGGCCCGGTACGCCATCTTCGCGGTGGCCGGCGCCCACGCCGTCATGGTCTCGGTGATGGCGATGACCCCCGTGCACCTCGTGCATCACGGCGCCAGCCTGTCGGTGGTGGGCCTGACCATCAGCCTCCATGTCGCCGGGATGTTCGCGCTGTCACCGGTGTTCGGAATCCTCTCCGACCGGATCGGGCGGGGCTGGACGATCCTCGTGGGTCAGGTGCTCCTGGCGGCCGCACTGATCCTGGCGGCGGTGGGAGCCGACAGCATGCCTGCCGTGACCACGGCGCTCGTCCTGCTCGGACTCGGATGGAGCGCCACGACCGTGTCCGGGTCGGCGCTGCTGACGGAGGTCTCCGCGGAGGAGATCCGCACGCGCCGCCAGGGGCTGAGCGACTTCACGATGAGCCTCGTCGGCGCCGCCGGCGCCGTCGTGGCCGGATTCGTGCTGGCCGGCATCGGCTACGGCGGGCTCGCCCTCGTGGCTCTCGTTCTCGTGGTCGCCGTGTCCATCGGCGCCCCCGTCGCCGTCAACGCCCGAGCGCGGTGAGAGCCCGCGCGACGTCCTCGGCGTCGTTGAACAGGTGGAACCCGACCCGCGCGCGTCCGGCGCGTCCGGACGCCGTGATCCCCGCCGCCCGCAGGCGCCCCAGTGCGGCCCCATCGGCGTCGGGCCACGTCACGATCGCCGACTGCCGCGCGGGCGAGGGGAGGCCCATCCCCTCGCGGAATGCGGCGGCGAGCCCCGTGGCGTGATCGTGCAGCGCGTCGGCGTCCACGTCGGCGAACAGCTCCAGCGCCGGGGCGGCGCCTACGAACGCCTGCCACGCCGGCGACACGTCGAACCGGCGGGCGGATGCGGCGAATTCGATGTCGACGCCGTAGCACGACGCCCACGGATCCTCACCGGCATACCAGCCGCCCTGCACCGGCCGCAGGTGCTCGCCGAACTCCTTGGTCACGGTGACGAAGGCCACCCCGCGTGGCGCGCAGAGCCACTTGTAGGCGTGGCACACGCTCGCGTCGAACCAGGAGGCGGTGACCGGCAGCCAGCCCACCGCTTGGGAGAGGTCGCACAGCGTCCATGCGCCGACCGCACGCGCTGCGCGGCCGATCGCGTCGGCATCCGCGATCTCGCCGGTGGCCGACTGCACGAGCGAGTACGCGACCAGCCACGTGTCCGGACCGACCGCGGCGGCCAGATCGGCCAGGGGCGCCGTGCGCACGCGCACGCCGCGGCCGGTCTGCGCGAACGGCAGCATGACGGAGGAGAAGTCGCCGTCGGCGCACAGGATCTCGGCACCGTCGGGGGCGGACGCGGCGACCATCGATACCGCGACCGAGACCTGAGCGGCGATCGCCACGTCGTCCACCTCCGCGTGCACCAGTCGCGCGTACGCGGCACGCGACCGCTCGGTGTCGTGCACGGCCGCCGCCACGTCGGGGCGGCCGGCGGCGGCTGCGGCCAGGTCGGCGGTCACGGCGTCGACCGTGGCGCGCGGGGGGAGGCCCATCGTGCAGGCGGACAGGTAGTCGCGGCCACCGGTGAAGGCGCTCCGGGCATCGGCGAGGGGGAGGGGCGATGGTGAGGTCACGCTTCGAGGTTCCTCCCTCGCGAGGCATCGCACCACGACAGGGTCTGGATGCCATCCATGCCCCGCGCTTATGATCCGGGGATGACCGATCACCCTCTGGTCGATGACGGCGTCGACGCGCACGCCCTGCGCGTCGTGAAGGCGGTGGCCGATCATGGCTCGGTGACGGCCGCCGCGCGGCACCTGGGCTACAGCCAGCCCGCCGTCAGCCAGCAGCTGCGCCGCCTCGAGCGGAAGGCGGGGATGCCGCTGATCGAGAGGGTCGGCCGCGGCGTGCGCCTGACGGAGGCCGGACGGGTGCTCGCGCGCCACGCCGCTGTGGTGACGACCGCACTGGAGGCGGCCACTGGAGACCTCGCCGAGCTCCGCGGGCTGCGGGCGGGGCGCGTGCGCATCGCTGCCTTCCCGTCCGCGTCCGCCACGCTCGTGCCTCGCGTCATCGCCGCGATCTCGATGAGGCGGCCGGGCGTCGAACTCCGTTTCGTGGAGTTCGAGCCGGCCGAGGCGATCGCCGCGGTGCGCGAGGACCGCGCCGACATCGCCCTCACCTTCAGCTATGCCGGCGATCGCGGCGATCCGCACGGGGAGAGCGCGACGGGGCTCTCCGTGCGCACGGTGGGTCACGACGATCTGTACGTCGTCATGCCGGAGGGCCACCCGGCCGCGGCTCCCGCCGACGCGGAGCTCGCGCTGCTGGCGGGGGAGCGCTGGATCGCGGGATGCCCGCAGTGCCGAGGGCACCTGCTCGAAGCGTGCGCCCGTGCCGGGTTCACGCCCGACATCGGCTACGAGACCGACAACTACGTCGCCGTGGAGAGCCTCGTCGCGCAGGGGCTCGGGGTCGCGCTGCTGCCGGCGATGGCGCTGGCGTCCTTCCCGCTGCTGGCCGGCATCACCGCGCGGCGGCTGCCGCGCACCGAGGCGCGGGCACTGCACGTCGTCACCGCCGGCGGGGCGGACCGCGTCCCCCTCATCCGCGCGACGCTGGAGACGGTGGCCGACGTGCTCGAGGGTCCGTGGGCCCGGGAAGCGCTCGGCTCCGGCGACTAGGATCGGACGGATGCCTTCCTCGCCCGATCCCCGTACCACCACCGCCTCCGGCGCCGACGTCCGCGTCCGCTTCTGCCCTTCGCCGACGGGGCTTCCGCACGTCGGACTGATCCGCACGGCGCTGTTCAACTGGGCGTACGCGCGCCACAACGGCGGCAAGCTGGTCTTCCGTATCGAAGACACCGACGCCGCCCGTGACAGCGAGGAGAGCTACCAGCAGCTCCTCGACGCGCTCCGGTGGCTGCGCATCGACTGGGATGAGGGCGTCGAGGTGGGCGGGCCCCACGCGCCGTACCGGCAGTCGCAGCGTCACGACGTGTACCGCGACGTGCTGGCGAAGCTCGTGGCATCCGGGGCGGTGTACGAGAGCTACTCCACCGCCGCCGAGATCGACGCACGCAACGAGGCCAACGGCCGAGCCAAGCAGCTGGGCTACGACAACTTCGACCGCCACCTCACCGACGAGCAGAAGGCCGCCTTCCGCGCCGAGGGGCGCGAGCCGGCGTGGCGCCTGCGGGTGCCCGACGAAGACCTCACCTACGTCGACCTCATCCGCGGCGAAGTCACCTTCCCCGCCGGCACCTTCCCCGACTTCGTTCTCGTGCGGGCAGGCGGAGTGCCGCTCTACACGTTCGTGAACCCGGTGGACGACGCGCTGATGGGCATCACGCACGTCATCCGCGGCGAAGACCTCATGCCGTCCACGGCGCGTCAGCTGGCCTTGTACGGCGCGCTCATCGACGCCGGTGTCACCGACTTCGTCCCCCGGTTCGGGCACATGCCGCTCGTGCTGGGGGAGACGGGCAACAAGAAGCTCTCCAAGCGCGATCCGCAGGCCGACCTCTTCCTCCAGCGCGAGAAGGGCTTCATCCACGAGGGCCTGCTCAACTACCTCGCGCTGCTCGGATGGTCGATCGCTCCCGACCGCGACGTGTTCTCCCTCGACGAGCTGGTGGCCGCCTTCGACATCGCCGACGTCAATCCGAATCCCGCGCGGTTCGACCAGACCAAGGCCGAGTCGATCAACGGCGACCACATCCGGATGCTGCAGCCTGCCGACTTCGCGGAGCGCATCGTGCCCTACCTCGCGCACGCCGGGCTCGTGCAGGAGCCACCCACGCCCGCGCAGCAGGTGCTCATCGACGCTGCCGCCCCGCTCGTCCAGGAGCGGGTGCAGCTGCTGGGACAGGTGCCGGGCATGCTGGGCTTCCTCTTCGTCGACGACGTGACGTACGAGGCGGATGCGCTCAAGGGGCTCCCGGCCAACGCCGCGGAGGTGCTGGTGGCGTGCGTGGGTGCGCTGGAACTGGTCCCGGAGGCCGAGTTCACCGCCGCCGGCGTGCAGGAAGCGCTCTCCCGCGCGCTCGTGGAGGAGCTCGGGCTCAAGCCCCGCGTGGCCTACGGGCCGCCGCGCGTCGCCCTCACCGGGCGCCGTGTGTCGCCGCCGCTGTTCGAATCGATGGAGCTGCTGGGCAAGCCGGAGAGCATCCGGCGCCTGGGCGCGCTGGTCGAACACCTGGCGCGATGACACGCCGGTTTGGAGCCGCCGTCGCCGTCGCGTAGACTCGATCCTCGGCAGGACTTCGGTTCTGACCCGGTGGGGTATGGTGTAATTGGCAACACGGCGGTTTCTGGTACCGTTGTTCTTGGTTCGAGTCCAGGTACCCCAGCAAGACGCAGAAAGCCCGGTCCGCATTCACGCGGAGCCGGGCTTCTTGCTTTCCCGCCGTCGTTCGGGCCGGCCCGTCTTCGCGGTGACGTGGGTGCACACTGGGCGCATGGCGTCGCTGGAGCGGGATCATCACGGCGAGAGAGCCGGGATCGACCTCGCGTATCCGTTCCGGGGGCGCTGCCTCGTGCAGAACAGCCCCGCCGATCGCGTACCCAGTCACGGCACGCAGCGGTTCGCCACCGCCTTCGCGATCGACTTCGTCCCCGTCGACGGCGCCGGCCGGTCGGGGGCGATCACGGGCCGCACGCTCGTGCGCCCCGAGCCGGCGGACGTATTCGTCGGATTCGGGCGGCCGGTTCTGGCGCCTGTGACCGGCACGGTCGTCGCCGTGCACGACGGGGAGGACGACCACGCGGCCTTCCGGGGCCTTCCCTCGCTCTGGTACGCGCTCGCGCAGGCCGGGCGCGTGGCGGCGGGTTGGCAGGCGCTGGCGGGCAATCACGTTCTCATCGCTCCGCGTTCCGGCGTCGTCGTCGCGGTGTGCCACGTCCGCCGGGGGAGCATCCGGGTCGCGCCCGGCGAGCGCGTCGCCGTCGGGGACGGGGTGGGGGAGTGCGGCAACTCCGGCAACAGCACGGAGCCCCATGTGCACGTGCAGGCGATGGACGGCACCGATCCGTCGTCGGCGGCTGCGATTCCGGTCACCTTCGGCGGCCGTCTTCCCGCCGGCGGGACCATCGTCACGGGGGCCCCCGGATGAGCGCGTCGCGTGCATCGGCGGGCCGGGACCGGTAGCCCCCGGGGCTGCGGTGGCGATAATGAATCATGGACGCGACGGCGCTGAGTCCTGAGGAAGCTCAGGAGCTGGCCGCCCTGCGTCAGCGGGCCTACGGGCCCCACCCCGACATCGCCGCCGATACGGCGGCGCTGGCCCGTCTGGCAGCGCTCGAGTCGGCGTCGCACCCGGCCTCCGTCCCCGCGCCGTCTCCACGAGCAGAACGCCCCGCGCCGGCGACGGATGCCGCGCCACCGGTCGCGCGCGACGCGTGGGCACCCCAGGAGCCCGCGGCGCCTGCCCCGCAGCCCGTGACCCGCACCCCGCTGCGGCGACGCCTCCGCGATGCCGCAGCGTCGGCGAAGGGATGGATCGCCCGCCGGCGCATGGTCGCGGTCGCGGTCGCATTCGTGCTCGTCGTGGCGATCGCGTGGGGCGGGGCGCAGCTGGCGGCGCCGCAGTCCGACCGGAGTCTGGGACGCATCCCCGCCGGCGTCGACGGCGAACGCCTGGCGCGACAGGGGTTCCTGGACGCCGCCGGGGTCACCGTCGCCGAGGTGCAGCGCTTCGAAGCGTACGAGTCGCTTCAGGTGTGGGTCGTCCTGGCCGACACGGGCGACCGGTGCCTCGTGATCGACGCCGACCGCTACGGCGTGCTGGGCTTCAACTGCACTCCGGCGGGCCTGGATCCCGTCATCGACCTGCGGGTGTGGCGGGGGATGCGGGAACAGGTGTTCGGCGACCTGCCGCCCGACAGCTTCCTGCGCTTCGAGCACGTCGGATCGCGCGTGCACGTGTGGGTCCGCGCTCCGCTGGACGCTCCCTGACGCGCGAGGACCGGGCGCCGTCAGATGTCGGCGCTGTCCCCGGGCTCCAGTTCGAGGAACTCCCCGCCGCCCTGCTCTGTGGCCCATGTCAGCCGCGCGCGGCCCATTCCGCGTCCCGCCACCGACAGCGTCATATCGTGCGTGCCGAAGGCACGGCGCGGCGCCACGGCGAGGACGAAGTCCATCGCCTCGCCGATCTTCAGCCACGGCGCGCCGATCGGCGCCGCCAGCAGCTGCACGTCGGCGCCTCTGGGGACCGCGTAGGAGTCGCCGGGGTAATAGAAGACCCCGTTCACCAGCACGCCCACGTTGTCGATCACGGGGATGGACTCGTGGATCACGGCGTGCCGCCCGCCGAAGAACTCCAGGTGGAAGGGCCCCAGTTCCACGCGGTCACCGGGGGCCACCACCGTGATGTCGTAACCGGCGGCGGCTGCCGCCACGCCGGCCGGCGCGAAGATCGGCACGCCGCCGGTGGCCTTGAGGATGCGGTCGAGGTGATCGGGCGTCCAGTGATCCGGATGCTCGTGCGTGAGCACGATGCCGATCACGGTCCCGAGGTCGGTGAGGGGTGTGGTGTACACACCGGGGTCGATGATCAGCTGCCTGCCCGACACCTCGAGGCGCAGCGCCGCGTGCTCGTACTTGGTCACTCGCATACCAGCGAGTCAACCGCCCCAGCCCGGCGACGGCAACCGACGCGCCGCCGGGGCGCGCCGATTTGGTCGGGCCGTTCGGGCCGTGGCATAATCGAACGGTTGCCTGACGGCCCCATCGTATAGCGGCCTAGTACGCCGCCCTCTCACGGCGGTAACGCGGGTTCGAATCCCGCTGGGGTCACCAACACCGAGAAGCGCTCGTCCGAACGGACGGGCGCTTCTCGGTTTCCGGGGCGATCGCGGTCACTGGTGCCCGATGCCCTCCTGACCTATCGTGTCGTCACGGCCCGGATGGCGAGAAGGCGGTGCGACATGTGCCGATGGCTGGCCTACTCGGGTGAAGCGCTCCGGCCCTCCACGGTCGTCCTCGATTCGCAGCACTCGCTGGTCGCGCAGTCCCTCCGCTCCGCCCTCGGTGCCGAGACGGTCAACGGCGACGGGTTCGGGTTCGGCTGGTACCCCGACGACGGCAGCGAGCCGGCGCTGTTCCACAGCACGGAGCCGGCCTGGAACGACCGGAATCTCCGCGAACTCACCCGCAGCATCCGCAGTTCGCTGTTCTTCAGCCACGTTCGGGCGGCCACGTGGGCACCCGTGCAGCAGACGAACTGCCATCCGTTCCGCTACGAGAACTGGATGTTCATGCACAATGGGTCGATCGCGCAGTTCCCCACGCTCAAGCGCGCTCTGACCTTCGCGGTGGACCCGTCGCTGTACCCGCACATCCTCGGCAGCACCGATTCGGAGGTGCTCTTCCACCTCGCCCTCACGCTCGGTCTGCAGGACGACCCGATCGCCGGTCTGGGCGCGGCGATCCGCCACGTGGAGGACGTCGCGCGCGATCACGGCGTGCCGTTCCCGCTGCAGGGGACCGTCGCCGTCTCCGACGGCGCCACGGTGTGGGCGTTCCGGTATTCGTCCGAGCGGCGGACGCGGACCCTGTTCCACTCCGCCGACGTCGAAACGCTGCAGGCGATGTACCCCGACGCCGAACGGCTGAAGCTCTTCGGCCCGCGAGCCCGGCTGATCGTGTCCGAGCCGCTCAACGACCTGCCCGGAGCCTTCATCGAGGTGCCGGAGTCGACCGTGCTCACGGTCGACTCGTCGGGCTATCACCAGCGCCCCTTCCTCGCCGCAGCCTAGTTTCGCCGAGGCCTTACCACATCTCTTGGTGGCGAGCTTCCTCGTCGGTGCGCCGGCAGCGGCGAGGGAAAATGGACACATGCCCTCCCACCCCTACGCCTCCCGTCCGTGGCTCGACGCGTATGCCGAAGGTGTGCCCGCCGACATCCCGGAGCCCTCGCAGACCCTGACCGACATGATCGACGCGAGCGTGGCGCGGTTCGGACGCCGGCCCGCGCTGGAGTTCTTCGGCGCGGTCACGACCTACCGGAGCCTGGGCGAGCAGATCGCGCGGGCCGCCGAGGGGATGCGGCGCCTCGGCGTCCGCAAGGGCGACCGGGTCGCCCTCGTCCTGCCGAACTGCCCTCAGCACGTCGTGGCCTTCTTCGCCGCGCTGCGCCTGGGCGCCATCGTGGTGGAGCACAACCCGCTCTACACCGCCCGTGAACTCCGCCACCAGTTCGAAGACCACGGGGCGCGATTCGCGATCGTGTGGGACAAGTGCGTCGACACCGTCGCGGGCTTCCCGTCCGACCTCGCCGTCGAGCACATCGTCAGCGTCGACATGACCGAGGCCCTGCCGCTCGGCAAACGCGCCGCGCTGCGCCTGCCGATCCCCAAGGCCCGGGAGTCGCGGGAGCGCCTGAGTACGACCCCCGGGACCAAGCGCCGGATCGCGTGGAAGAAGCTCCTCGACCACCGCCCGCTGCCGCGCCGGACGCCCCGCCCCGCCCTGGAGGACATCGCCCTCCTGCAGTACACCAGCGGCACGACCGGCTCGCCGAAGGGGGCCATGCTCTCGCACGCGAACCTCCGTGCCAACGCGATGCAGGGGCGCGCATGGGTGCCGGGGCTCGTGGACGGCGAGGAGACCTTCTATGCGGTGCTGCCGCTCTTCCACGCCTATGGCATGACCCTGTGCCTGAGTTTCGCGATGAGCATGGGCGCCAGGCTCGTGCTGTTCCCCACCTTCGACCTGGACCTGGTCACGGAGGCGTCCCGCAAGAGCCCGCCGACCTTCCTGCCCGCCGTACCGCCGATCTACGACCGGCTCGCCCGGGCCGCATCCCGCGGCACGATCGACCTCTCCACGGTGCGGTTCGCGATCTCCGGCGCCATGAGCCTGCCGGTCGCGACCGTGGAGCGGTGGGAGGAGGCGACGGGAGGCATCCTCGTCGAGGGGTACGGGATGACGGAGAGCTCGCCGGTGGCCGTGGGCAACCCGATGGGCCGCACGCGCCGCCCCGGGACGGTGGGCGTGCCGTTCCCCAGCACCGAGATCCGCGTCGTCGATCCGGACGATCCGAGCGTCGACCGTCCGCTCGGCGAGACCGGGGAGCTGCTCCTGCGCGGCCCCCAGGTCTTCCAGGGGTACTGGCAGCGACCCGAAGAGACCGCCACCACGCTTCTGGCCGACGGCTGGCTGCGCACGGGCGACATCGCATCCGTTTCGCCCGACGGCTTCGTCACGATCGTCGACCGGATCAAGGAGCTCATCATCACCGGCGGCTTCAACGTCTCGCCCACGGAGGTCGAGGACGCGCTGCAGACGCACCCGGATGTGGCCGAGGCCGCCGTGGTGGCGCTGCCGCGCCGCGACGGCGGCGAAGACGTCGCCGCGGCAGTGGTCCTGCGCCCCGGCGCCGAGTTCGACGTGGAGGGCCTGCGGGACTACTGCCGCACGCACCTGGCCACGTACAAGGTGCCGCGCCGGTTCGTGGTCGTCGATGAGCTGCCCCGCTCGCTCATCGGCAAGGTGCTGCGCCGGGAGGTGCGCGAGAAGCTCCTGGCCGAACGCTGACGGGTCACACGTAGTCGTTGGCTGCGACTCTCCCGATCGGCGTGCGGGCGATCTCGCGCCACAGGAGTGCGACGCCCGCGTCGAGCGACTCGGCCTGACGCGAGCGGGCCAGCACCCGGTCGGCGAGCCGGGCGTAGTCGTCGCATCCGTCGGTGAGCAGGGCGGTCACGATGACCGAGCGCCCGCCCGCCTGCTCCAGGCGGGTGTGGATGCGGCGGGCTGCCGTGTCGCACTCGCGCCGCACGTCCTCCGCAGGCAGCGCGACGCGGTCGATCAGGAGGATGAGGTGCTCCAGGGCGGGCAGGCGCCGGCACAGTTCCTCGCCGAGGTCGCCGATGCAGCGGAGGTGCCCGCGCAGCTCCGCCCGGCTGCCCGCCGCCGTCGCATCCACTCCCACCACCGCCCCGGAGTGGCCTCCCTGCACGTCCGCCACGTCGGTGAAGCTCTCCGCCTCGGGGCGTGCCCGCAGGTCGCGCAGGCATGGCAGCGGGTCCCCGAGGATCGCCACGCGCGCGGGCGGTCTCGGATCGCTATGCGTTTTCGACACGGTTCTGGCAATCGATGCACGTGGGGGCCGATGGCAGCACTTCCAGGCGGGCGGGCAGGATCGCGCCGTCGCAGCGGGTGCAGCGTCCGTAGGTCCCGGCGGACAGCCTGTCCAGGGCTGCGGTGATCTGCTCGACGGCGCGGCGGGCCGCCGCCAGCGCAGACCACGCGACGGGGTCGAGGTGAGGGGCGGCGTGGGGGGAGAGTTGGCGGATCCTCTCCTCCCGCTCGGTCAGCTCGCTCTGAAGAGTGCGGCGGATGGCCGTCAGGTCGAGGCCCGCGGCGGGCAGGGTCGAGGTGGCGTCTTCGGTGCGCATGGTTCTCTTCTCTTTCGGTCGGCGGGTGCGCCGGAGGGCGCGGTGACGGATCGCTCCGCACCGCATAAACGAAAAGCGCGCCGCAGATGCGACGCGCCGGATGAGCCGGGAGAGGCTCAGGGCGGCGGGGCGCGGTGCGAGGTGCGGAAGAGCAGAACGCCTCCCGTGGCGCTCATCCGCGGCGGCAGGATCCCCGCTCGGCCGCTCGACAGTCGCGTCCCGGGCGCCGAGAAGCCGCCGCGCGAGGCGGGGGTCGTGGCGCTGATACGGGGGGAACGGGACATGGCCCTCACCATAGCCCGGAACCAGGAAAAGGCAAGTCGTGGGGTGTTTTCCCGCCGGCACCCGTTTGTGGCGTCCGAGGATGGCGTCGAGGGATGCGGAGGATCGGGGCGTGCGGGGACAATGGCCTCGTGAGCTTCGAGCGCCGCGACGACGCGCCGGCGGGCGGCGATCCCGCGTGCTGGCTGGCAGCCACGTGCCCCGACTGCGGCGCCATCGTGGAGCGGGCGGTGTGCTGGCGATGCGGAGCACCACGCGAGGAAGAGGAGTGACGTGGCGGAATCGTTGACCGGGATGCTCGGGACGAAGCACCCGATCGTGCTGGGACCGTTCGGCGGGCTGTCGTCGGTGGAGCTCGTCGCCGTCGTGAGCGAGGCGGGCGGCCTGGGTTCCTACGGTCTGTACGGGTATGCGCCCGACCGCATCGCGGAGACCGTCCGCGCTCTCCGCGCGGCCACCGACCGTCCGTTCGCCCTCAACGTGTGGTTGCCGCTGGAATCGGACCCGGGCGCTCCGACGGCGGAGTTCACCCGCGCTGCACGCGCCGTCGCGCCGCTGTACGCCGCCGTCGGGGCGACCGTGCCCACGGCGGTGCCCGACGCGGTGGTGCCGGCGGTGCAGGAGCAGTGGGACGCCGTGCTGGAGGCCGCGCCTGCCGCCGTCAGCTGCGTCTACGGCGTGCCGACACCTGACATGGTGTCCCGCGCGCATGCCCGCGGCATCGCGGTGGTGGGAACGGCGACCACCGTCGCCGAGGCCCTCGCGCTGGAAGAGGGGGGAGTGGACGCGGTGGTGGCGACCGGGTTCGAGGCCGCCGGGCACCGCGTGTCGTTCCTGCGCGGCCCCGAGCAGTCCCTCGTGGGGACGATGGCGCTGGTGCCGCAGGTGGCGGATGCGGTCGCGGTGCCGGTGATCGCCGCGGGCGGCATCGCGGATCGTCGCGGTGTGGCCGCCGCCTTCGCCCTCGGTGCCGCCGGGGTGCAGGTCGGCACGGCGTTCCTGCGCACGCGTCAGTCCGCCGCGCCCGAGTCGCATCGCGCCGGCATCCCGGCCGCCTCCGCCGAGGAGACGGTGCTCACGCGGGCGATGAGCGGACGGTTGGCGCGCGGCATCCCCAATCGCGCCGTCCAGGAGATCGAGGCGGCGGGGGCGATCGCCCCCTTTCCGGTGCAGAACTGGCTCACCGGCGGCTTCCGCGCCGCCGCGGCGCAGCAGGATCGCGGCGAGCTGCTGTCGCTGTGGGCGGGGCAGGCCGCACCTCTCGCCCGGGAGGAGGACGCCCGTCGGGTGTTCGAGGAGTTGCTGGCCGGAGTGCCGCCGCGCCGCTGACGAGGTCACCGCGAGGTGGCCGCCGGAGCGCGTGGAGTCGCGTACCGTGGAAGGTGGAGTGGGAGGAGACGCCATGCGGGTTGTGCAGTCATCCGATTGGCGGGACGCGATCCCCTTCGACGTCCCGACTCCGGCGGCGGAGGCCGCCCCCGGGGAGCCGACACGGTGCTTCGCGTGTGGGGCGAGCGGCGAGCCGCTGCCACGTACCGAGCTGTGGGCCGTCAAGCACCGTCACCCCAACCACCACGCCGGTTTCGTGCGGTTCTACTGCGCCGCGCACACGCCCGCAGCCCCCGCCCCCGCGGCGGCGGCCGCACCGGCCGGGCGTGCTCCTCGTGCCGCCCGCCCTGCGGCGGCCAAGGCCCCGCGCCGTGAGGCGCCCGTGCGCCGCACCGTCGACACCGACACCGTCCGCGCGATGTGCCCGGACTGCTTCGTCGAGGTCTCCGCCACCGGCGAGTGCGGCATGTGCGGCCGCCAGGTCGTCTGACTCGTCGGTTCAGAATTCAGGAGAATCGGGCCCGGGAGCGGCCGATCCGAGGTTCGGCTCGGCGTGTCTCCTGAGTTTTGAACGGCGCGGCGGCGGCTCAGGGAGCCGGGGGAGCGTCGCCGGGGGAGCGCCGTCCGCCCCGCACCCGGCGCGAACGGCGGATGAGGCGGACGATGCCCCACACGACCGCCCCGGCTCCCGCGGCCACGGCGAGCCAGGGGAGCAGGAAGCCGACGGCGATCACGACGCCGTTGGCGGCGGCGACCAGCCCGTTCCATCCCGCCATGACGCCGTCGGTGAATCCGGCCGGGTCGGCCTCGACCGGCGTCGAACGCGGCACGAGCTGCACCGTGAGGGTCGAGAGGTCCACCTGCCCCTCGAGCCACGCGAGCTGCTGGCGGTCCGACTCCAGCGCCGCCTGCCGCTCGGCGAGGGCGGTCTCGGCGGCGATCAGGTCCGCGACGTCGGCGGCCTGAGCAAGCAGCTCAGTGAGCCGGGCGACGGATGCTTCGCCCGCCGCCACGCGTGCACGCAGATCGATCGCCTGATCCGTGACGTCCTGCCGTGACACCGTCGAGGAGGTGACCTCGCCCACCTCCGCGAGGGCGGCGATGGCGGCGTCCAGATCCTCGTCCGGGATGCGCACCGTGACCCGACCGGCACCGGAGCCCGGCCCGGGGGCGGGCTCGATGAGCACCTGGTCGGTGTCGAAGCGCAGGCCGTCGACCGGCGCGCCCCCCGTGATCCCCTCGGCGGCGGCGTCGACGCTGAGCGACTCCACATACCCGCCGCGTGCCTCCGCGTCGTCGGCGATCCGCTGCGCCGCGGTGGCGACGTCCTCCACGACGACCGTCGCGGATGCCGTGGAGATCACCGCGCGGACGCTCTCGCCGACGGCCGCTTCGCCCACCGTCGCGCGGTCGGCCGCCGCCGACTCCGAGCCGCCCGAGTCGGTTGCCGGCGCCACCGAGTAGCTGTCCGCCCCGCCCGACAGCGACGCCATGAGACCGGGGGCGATGACCGCGGCGACGACGAGGACCGCGGCCGCGGCGCCCCCGACGGACCACGCGAGTGTGCGGCGCCGCCGCTGCCGCCGGCGGTCGTCCGCGATGCGCGCGAACACGTCACGCTCGATCGCGGCGACGCGCTCGTCGGTGAATTCGGGAAGTACCGGCGCATCCAGGTCGTGCGTGTTCATGCGTTCTCCGTCTCGGTCACGGCACCGCGCACACGTGTGCGGATGCGGGAGAGACGGTTGCGCACGACCCCGTGGGCGACGCCGAGCTCTTCGGCGGCTGCCTGGTAGGCATACCCCTCGGCGGCGCAGAGGCGGAAGATCTCGCGGTCCAGGTCGCTGAGGCCGTCCACTTCGCGCAGGATCGCGGCCACCGTCACCGAGTCGATCACCTGCTTCTCGACGTCGATGGTGTCGGGGATGCGGTCATCCAGCTCCGCCGAGCGGTTGCGGTCGCGGCGCCGGGCGCGCAGGCGGTTGGCCGCCTGCAGCCGGCAGATCGTCGCCAGCCACGGCAGGAGCGAGGCGCCCTGCAGCTGCAGCCGGGGGATCTTCTGCCACGCCAGGACGAACGTCTCCTGCGTCACGTCCTCGGCGTCGGAGGCGTTCTCGAGCAGGCGGTGCGCGATCCAGTACACCGGTCGCGCATACGCGCGGTACAGCGCACGGAAGGCGGACTCCGATCCGCCCGCGGCGCGTGCCACCAGCGTCGCGTCGTCGACCTGCTCCTGCGTCATGTCGTCCCGTCCCCGGCTGCGCCCCCGCGCCGCCGGCCCATTGTCTCTCACTGAGGAGGTGTCCGCCGGGCAGGGATCGTCTCGCATCCGATCGGTGTGCGGTCATGACGGTAGACTCGACGCCGCGAGAGGGAGTATCCCGACAGCGCGCATCCGTCATCACGGGCCCCTCGGCGGACCCCGGGTACGCGCCGCGACACGCGTCGCGGGGAGAGACTTTCGGCGTCTACCGACCCCTCACCCTTTTTGAAAGGCCCCGATGGACCTGGAACTGCCGCTTTGGTTCGAGATCGGCTCGCTGGTCGTGCTCACCCTCATCCTGCTGGCCGACCTGCTGCTGATCCTCAAGCGGCCGCACATCCCCTCGACACGCGAGTCGACGCTGTGGGTGGTGTTCTACGTGACGCTTGCCCTCATCTTCGCCGGCCTCATGTGGGTCTTCGCCGGCGGCGAGTACGCGGGCCAGTTCATCGCCGGATGGCTGACCGAGTACAGCCTCTCGATCGACAACCTCTTCGTCTTCGTGCTGATCATGTCGCAGTTCTCGGTGCCGCGCCGATACCAGCAGGAAGTGCTGATGGTCGGCATCATCATCGCCCTCGTGCTGCGCGGGGCGTTCATCCTCGTCGGCGCCACCATCATCGAGAACTTCAGCCCGATCTTCTACCTCTTCGGTGCATTCCTCGTCTACACCGCGATCCGCCAGGCCTTCCCCGGCGGAGACCACGACGACGACGCCAAACGCGAGGGCTTCGTCGTCCGCCAGCTGCGCCGCATGATCGACATCAGCGACGAGTACGACGGATCCAAGATCCGCACCGTCGTGGGCGGCAAGAAGATGTGGACGCCGATGATCATCGTCTTCGTCGCGATCGGCGTCACCGACCTGCTCTTCGCGATCGACTCCATCCCCGCCATCTTCGGCATCACCCAGAGCGCCTTCATCGTCTTCACCGCGAACATCTTCGCGCTGATGGGGCTGCGCCAGCTCTACTTCCTCCTCGGCGATCTCCTCGACCGCCTGCGCTACCTGCATTACGGGATCGCGTTCATCCTCGCGTTCATCGGCGTCAAGCTCGTCTTCCACGCCATGCACGTGAACGAGCTGCCGTTCATCAACGGCGGCGAGCACATCGAATGGGCGCCGGAGATCTCCACCATGGCCTCCCTCGTCGTGATCGTCGTGGCCATGGCCGTTGCCACGATCGCGAGCCTCCTCGCCTCGGCGCGCGACCGCCGGACGGCCGCGACCGCAACGGCCGCCGCATCCCGCGTGGCGGACGAGAAGGGCACGCCGCCCACCGTCGAGCGCTCGGCGACCGAGCGCGGCGAGGGCTGAGCCGGGCACGACGACACGGGGGCGGGGCCGGATCGGGGCTCCGACGCGCCGTGATCGGTGCCGTCGGACCCGGTGGTATCGTGGGCGCGTGCGGATCGCTCGCCTTCTCCTTAGCGGCCGCGGCGAGACCTCGTAACAGGCCTCTCTCGTCGCGGAGTTCGTCGCGGGCTTGATCCCCATCCGAGGAGAACGGCAGAACACATGAGCACCGCCCACCCCGAAATCCCGTCGATCCCCGACCGCCCCCGCACGCTGGCGGAGAAGGTCTGGGACGACCACCTCGTCGTCAAGGGCGAGAACGGCGAGCCCGACCTGATCTACATCGACCTGCACCTGGTCCATGAGGTCACGAGCCCGCAGGCCTTCGACGGACTGCGCGCCGAGGGGCGTCCCGTGCGGCGCCTGGACCTCACCATCGCCACGGAGGACCACAACACCCCCACCCTCGACATCGACAAGCCGATCGCGGATCTGACCAGCCGCACCCAGATCGAGACGCTGCGCCGCAACGCCGCCGAATTCGGGGTGCGCCTGCACTCCCTCGGCGACGCCGAGCAGGGGATCGTCCACGTCGTCGGGCCGCAGCTGGGGCTCACGATGCCCGGCGTGACCGTCGTGTGCGGCGACTCGCACACCTCCACGCACGGCGCCTTCGGGGCCATGGCCTTCGGCATCGGCACGAGCGAGGTGGAGCACGTCCTGGCGACGCAGACCCTGCCGCTCAAGCCCTTCAAGACGATGGCCATCACCGTCGAGGGCGACCTCAAGCCCGGCGTGACGGCGAAGGACATCATCCTCGCCGTGATCGCCAAGATCGGCACCAACGGTGGGCAGGGGTACGTGCTGGAGTACCGCGGCAGCGCCATCCGCGCCCTCTCGATGGAGGGCCGCATGACGATCTGCAACATGTCGATCGAAGCCGGCGCGCGCGCCGGAATGGTCGCCCCGGACGAGACGACCTTCGCCTACCTGCAGGGGCGCCCGCACGCGCCGACGGGCCAGGATTGGGAGGAGGCCGTCACCTACTGGCGCACCCTCCCCAGCGACGAGGGCGCCGTCTACGACGCCGAGGTGTTCCTGGATGCCGCGGAGCTGGAGCCGTTCGTGACGTGGGGCACCAACCCCGGTCAGGGCGTCTCGCTGAGCGACGTCGTCCCCGACCCCGCCGCGATGACGGACCCCGCCGAGCAGGTCGCCGCCGAGCGGGCGCTGCAGTACATGGATCTGACCCCCGGGACTCCCTTGAAGGACGTGCGGGTGGATGCGGTGTTCATGGGTTCGTGCACGAACAGCCGCATCGAAGACCTCCGTGCCTTCGCCTCGATCGTCCGCGGTCGCACCAAGGCCGACGGCGTGCGCGTCATGGTCGTCCCGGGCTCGGCGCGCGTACGCCTGGAAGCCGAGGCCGAGGGCCTGGACAAGGTGTTCGAGGAGTTCGGGGCGGAATGGCGTTTCGCCGGCTGCTCCATGTGCCTGGGGATGAACCCCGACCAGCTCGCCCCCGGCGAGCGGTGCGCGTCGACGTCGAACCGCAACTTCGAGGGCCGTCAGGGCAAGGGCGGCCGCACGCATCTGGTCTCGCCGCTGGTGGCTGCGGCCACGGCGGTGCGCGGGACGCTGTCCAGTCCCAGCGACCTGGCGCCGTTGCACGAGACCGCGACGATCGGGGCGGAGGCCTGACATGGAGAAGTTCGTCACCCACACCGGTGTCGTCGCGCCGCTGAAGCGATCCGCGGTCGACACCGACCAGATCATCCCCGCGGTCTACCTCAAGCGGGTCACCAAGACCGGCTTCGAGGACGCGCTGTTCGCCAACTGGCGGCAGGACCCCGATTTCATCCTGAACCAGCCGGCGTTCTCGGCCGCGTCGATCCTCGTCGCCGGTGCGGACTTCGGTACCGGATCCAGCCGCGAGCACGCCGTGTGGGCGCTGCGGGACTACGGCTTCCGCGTCGTGCTGAGCCCCAAGTTCGCCGACATCTTCCGTGGCAACGCGGGCAAGCAGGGCCTGGTCACGGGCGTCATCACCGAGGGCGACCTGGAGCGGATCTGGGCGGCCGTCGACGCCGAACCGGGGGTGCGGATGACGGTGGATCTCGACAAGCGGGAAGCGGAGATCGGCGATCTCCGGGTCGCGTTCGACATCGACGATTACACTAGGTGGCGGCTTCTCGAGGGGCTCGATGACATCGGGCTCACGCTGCGGAACGAAGACAAGATCGCGCAGTTCGAGGCGCGCCGCGAGGGATGGCGGCCGCGGACGCTCCCTGTCCGGTAAGCCACGTCAGGCCTCACCCGGGCCGGCGCCATCCCCTCGTCAACACCAAGTGAGGTCCCCTGCATGAGAGCACTCGTCCCCGACGCCGGTCCCGCCTACTCCGGGCCCGCCGGCGAATCCGGTGAGGTCCTCTCCATCCGCGGGGGCCGCCCGCTGCGTGGAGACGTCGAGGTCAAGGGAGCGAAGAACCTCGTCACCAAGGCGATGGTGGCAGCGCTCCTCGGCGAGACCCCCAGCGTCCTGCGCGACGTGCCCGACATCAGCGACGTGCAGATCGTGCGCTCCCTGCTGGAGGTGCACGGCGTGCGCGTCCAGGACGGTGAGAACGGAGAGATCCACCTCGACCCCAGCGGCGCCGCCACGGCCCACTTCGAGGAGATCGACGCGTACGCGGGAGCCTCCCGCATCCCGATCCTCTTCTGCGGACCGCTGTTGCACCTCCTCGGCGAGGCGCTGATCCCCGACCTCGGCGGCTGCCGGATCGGCGACCGGCCGATCAACTTCCACATGGATGCGCTGCGCGCGTTCGGCGCGGTGGTGGACAAGAGCTACGAGGGCATCCGGATCACCGCCCCCGACGGCCTGCACGGCGCCGAGATCGAGCTGCCCTACCCGAGCGTGGGCGCGACCGAGCAGGTGCTGCTGACGGCGGTCAAGGCCAAGGGCGTCACCGAGCTGCGCAACGCCGCCATCGAGCCGGAGATCATGGATCTGATCGCCGTGCTGCAGAAGATGGGCGCGATCATCTCCTACGAGCCGAACCGCGTGATCCTCATCGAGGGCGTCGACTCGCTCCGCGGCTACGACCACCGGGCGATCTTCGACCGCAACGAGGCCGCGTCGTGGGCGTGCGCCGCCCTGGCCACCGACGGTGAGATCTTCGTCCGCGGGGCCAAGCAGCAGGAGATGCTGACGTTCCTGAACGTGTTCCGCAAGGCCGGCGGATGGTTCGACGTGCAGGAGGACGGCATCCGGTTCCGCCGCGACGGCGCCCTCAAGCCCGTCATGGTGGAGACCGACGTGCACCCGGGCTTCATGACCGACTGGCAGCAGCCCCTCATCGTCGCCCTCACACAGGCGGAGGGCACCTCCGTCGTGCACGAGACGGTGTACGAGAACCGCCTCGGGTTCACCGCCGCCCTCGTGCAGATGGGCGCCGACATCGTGGTGCACCCGCAGGGGATCGACAGCCCCGACCGCCGCGTGCCCCGCCGCTCGCTCGAGCAGGCCGCCGTCATCAAGGGCCCGACGCCTCTGCACGGCGCGGATGTCGTGGTGCCCGACCTGCGCGGCGGGTACAGCTACGTGATCGCCGCACTCGCGGCCGAGGGGGAGTCGGTGGTCCGCAACATCGGCATCATCCGCCGCGGGTACGAGAAGTTCCTCGCCAAGCTCGACGCGGTCGGCGCCGACTTCGACGTCATCGGATAGCCGTGGCATCCCGTCGTCGCGCGTCGCGCGAGAAGTCACGACCGAGCGTCTTCTGGCTCCTGGGGGCCGTGGTGGAGCCTGCCGTCAGCCTGCTCGCCAAGATCGAGATATCCGGCCAGGAGCACCTCCCTGAGGAGGGGCCGTACATCCTGGCGCCCAACCACCTCTCCGAGTTCGACCCGTGCGTCGTGGCGGTCGCCGTGTGGCGGCTGGGCCGGGCGCCGCGGTTCCTCACGAAGGAGAGCCTGTTCCGCATCCCGGTGCTGGGCGCAGCACTGCGGGCCACGGGGATGGTGCCGGTGGCACGGACGGCGTCGGGGGCCTCGGCCCGCGAGACCATCCGCAGCGCCGAGGAGCTCGTCGCGCACGGCCGCGGCGTCGTCGTGTACCCCGAGGGCTCGCTCACCCGCGACCCCGACCTGTGGCCCATGCGGGGCAAGACCGGAGCGGTGCGCCTGGCGCTCGCGGGTGATCTGCCCATCATCCCGGTCGCCCACTGGGGCGTGCAGGAGATCATGCCCCGGTACGGCAAGCCCCGGCTGTGGCCCCTGCGCCGTCCCGTGCGTATCGTGTTCGGGCCCCCCGTGGATCTGTCCGCCTACCGGGAGGGCAGCACGCAACCGGCTGTCCTCATGCAGGCGACGTCGGTGGTGATGGATCGGATCACGGATCTGCTCTCGCAGCTGCGCGGCATCCCCGCTCCCGCCGAGCGGTGGGACCCCGCAGTGCACGGGCAGAAGGAGACGGGTCGCCTTGAGCCGTAGGCAGGACGCCCCGCTGCCGCGCGTGGCGGTGCTCGGTGCGGGCAGCTGGGGGACGACGTTCGGCAAGGTGCTCGCCGACGGCGGCGCGCACGTGACCATGTGGTCGCGCCGGCCCGAGCAGGCGGAGGAGATCCGCCAGGCGCACCGCAACACGCAGTATCTTCCGGGCATCAACCTGCCGCACCAGATGACGGCGACATCGCACCTCGCCGAGGCGCTCGAGGGCGCGGACCAGGTCTACCTCTCCGTGCCCAGTCAGGCGCTGCGGGAGAACCTCGCCGCCGTGCGTCCGCTCGTGGCGGCCTCGGACGCTCCGATCGTCTCGCTCATGAAGGGCGTCGAGAAGGCGACGGGGATGCGGATGAGCCAGGTGATCGAGGAGGGTCTGCAGTGCGACCCGGCCCGGATCGCCGTCGCATCCGGGCCGAATCTCGCCCTGGAGATCGCGCGGGAGCAGCCCACGGCGGCGGTGATCTCCTCCACGAGCCAGGCCACCGCCGAGGCGGTGGCCCTACGGGCGCGCAACCGGTACTTCCGCACCTTCGTCAACACCGATGTCATCGGCACGGAGTTCGGCGGCGTGCTGAAGAACCTCATCGCCGTGGCGATCGGCATCGTGGACGGCGTCGGGTACGGCGAGAACACCAAGGCGTCGATCATCACGCGTGGCCTGGTCGAGATGACCGACTTCGCCGTCGCACAGGGCGCGCACCCCGAGACGCTGCAGGGGCTCGCGGGTCTGGGCGACCTCATCGCGACGTGCCAGTCGCCGCTGAGCCGCAACAACACCGCCGGAAGGCTGCTGGGGCAGGGAGTGACACTGCCCGATGTGATCAAGCAGATGCAGCAGACCGCCGAGGGGCTCGCCTCCGTCGCTCCCGTGCTCCAGCTGGCCCGCGAAGTGGGGGTGGAGATGCCCATCGTCGAGCAGGTGAAGATGGTGCTGGACGGCACCATGGATCCCCGCGACATCGCCCCGCACCTCACCACCGATGATGACAAGCCCACGGGCGAAAGGACGCAGAATGGACAAGCCGGTGGTCGTGGTGCTCTTTGGCGGTCGATCCAGCGAGCACTCGATCAGTTCCGCGACGGCGGGCGGCGTCCTTCGGGCGATTGACCGTGAGCGCTACCGCGTGATCCCGGTCGGGATCACCCGCGAGGGCGCCTTCGTGCTGGAAGAGGACGATCCCGACAAGTTCGCGCTGGATGGTGCGACGCTCCCCGAAGTCGCCGACAACGGCACCCGCATCCGCTGGCCCGAGTCCACGGCGACGCGGGAGCTGACCGTGCTGGACGAGTCGGGCGAGCGCTCCCTGGGCGACATCGACGTGGTGCTGCCGATCCTCCACGGCCGTTTCGGCGAGGACGGCACCGTGCAGGGGATGCTCGAGCTGATCGGCCTGCCCTACGCCGGCGCCGGGGTGCTCATGTCGGCGCTGGGCATGGACAAGCACGTGACCAAGAGCGTGCTCCGCTCCGCGGGCGTCCCGGTGGTCCCGTGGGTGTCGCTGACCCGGGCCGATCTCGCCCGCGACCGCGAGGAGACCGAGCGCCGCATCGCCGCCCTGGGCCTTCCGGTCTTCGTCAAGCCGAACCGGTCGGGCTCCTCCGTCGGGGTGACCAAGGTCTCCGCGTGGGAGGAGCTGGAGCCGGCGCTGGAGGTGGCCTTCGCGGAGGACTCCGTCGTCCTGGTCGAGCAGGCCGTCATCGGGCGGGAGCTGGAGTGCGGCGTGCTCCCCGGACGCGAGGGTGCCCCGACACGCGTGAGCGTCGCGGGAGAGATCGTCGTCAGCGGGCGCGACTTCTACGATTTCGAGGCCAAGTACCTCGGCGCTCCCGGCATCGACCTGGTCTGCCCGGCCGACCTCCGCGACGGCGAGCTGGCCGAGATGCAGCGGATCGCCGCGCGCGCGTTCGAGGCGCTGGGCGGGGAGGGCCTGGCCCGCGTGGACTTCTTCTTCACCGGCACGGAGTTCTTCGTCAACGAAGTGAACACCATGCCCGGATTCACGCCCATCTCGATGTTCCCGCGATGCTGGATCGCGTCGGGGATGAGCTACCCGGAGCTGGTGAGCGAGCTCATCGAGGACGGGCTGTCCCGCGCCTGATCGACCGGCCGCGCCGGCTCAGGCGCGCGGCGTGCAGACGGAGCCGGTCTTCTCCAGGATCGGGTTGAGGATCGGCGAGAGCGCGCGGAGGGTGTCGCCGCTGCGCACGACGTCGTAGTCGAGGTAGACCTCCACGGCGGGGGTGCGCCCGAAGGTCGTGAACCGGTAGTGATCGTCGGCCGCCTCCGATTCGTCGATGAGCCAGTCCACGCCCTCGACCGTCTCGCAGCGCAGGGGGGAGGGGCCGGGTTCTTCCACACCGCACGTGAGGATGATCGCGGTCGGGCTGCCCCACGCGGCAGTGGCCTGCGCATCCGTCCAGCGGCGCTCCTGCCCCGACACCTGGTCGGGGAGGCGCACCGACACCGCGGCGCACGCGGGGTCGCCGGCGTTGGCTGCAGGTTGCAGCGACACCGTCCCGGCGCAGCCGGACAGGGTCGCAGCGGCGAGCAGGGAGAGTGCCACCGCGGCGAGGGGACGGCGCGGGCGGATCACTCCTCCAGGCTAACCCGCCCGGTAGCGTGGGTCGTGTGGGTGCAACAGTGGGCGCGACCGGCGAGGCGGAGATCCTCCGCCGCATCCTGAGCCGACTGCCGGCCTCGGCGGCTGTGGTCGGTCCCGGTGACGACGCCGCCGTGATCGCGGCGCCTGACGGGCGCGTGGTGGCCACGACCGACACGCTCGTGCACGGTCCGGACTTCCGTCTCGCGTGGTCCACCCCGTTCCAGCTGGGCTGGAAGGCGGCCGCCGTCAATCTCGCCGATGTGGCGGCCATGGGGGCGCGTCCGACGGCTCTGCTGGTGGCCCTCGCGCTTCCGGATGAGACGCCGGCGGCCTTCGTCGAAGGACTCGCCGACGGCCTGGCCGCCGCGTGCGCCGAGCTGGCGCCCGGCTGCGCTGTGGAGGGGGGCGATCTGACGGTGTCGGACACCCTGACGATCGCCGTCACCGCACTGGGCTCCCTCGACGGACGCGATCCGGTGCGCCGCAGCGGTGCGCGGCCGGGCGACGAGGTGCGTGTGATCGGCGATCTCGGCATCGCGGCCCGCGGCCTCGCGGTGCTCTTCGACCGCTTCAGCGGGCCCGGGGGAGAACCGCTGCCGGTCACGGCGGCGGCCCTGGGGGCGCTCGCGCCGGACGCGGCGCACGCCGTCTCCCGCCAGCTCGCACCCCGTCCGCCCGTCGCGGCCGGAGCGGATGCCGCCGCGGCGGGAGCGACGGCGATGATGGACGTCTCAGACGGGCTCGCACTGGATGCCACCCGCATGGCGCAGGCTTCAGGTGTCACGCTCGACCTCGAGCGCTCCACCCTGGGAGAGGATGCGGCGGCGGCCCTCACCGGTGGCGAGGACCACGCGCTGCTGCTGACCGTGCCGCCGGGGACGACCTCGGCCGGGCGGCGCATCGGCGTGGTCCGGGAGCGCGGTGCGGCTGCCCTGACCGTGGACGGCGTCGCGTACGAGCGCCGGGGCGGCTGGGACCCCTACCGCGACTGGGACGCCGGGCGCGGCTGACCCCACCACATAACGGTGTCGCCGTAGGCCCGCGTGCGGAGGGCCTCCAGTCCGGCATCCGCCCATGGCGGCTCGGGGGAGCGGCGCGCGCGTTCGACGATCACCACGGCGTCCTCGCTCAGGCGGCCGGCCAGCGCAGTGAGGGCGGCGGCCAGGTCGGCATCGGGAAGGTCGTAGGGCGGGTCGAGGAACACCAGGTCGTACGGGCCGCGAGCGGCGGCGGTGAGGAACGTCGTCACCGCGGCGCGGTGCACCCGGAGGGGCGCGGACAGCCGCCCGGACTGCGCGACGCGCGCGGCGTTGCGGCGCAGGACGGATGCGGCCTCGGGAGCCTTCTCCACGAAGTCCACGGCCGCCGCGCCGCGGCTGGCCGCCTCGAGTCCCAGCGCGCCGGAGCCGGCGTACAGGTCGGCCACCCGTGCGCCGTGGAGGAGGTCGGCCGCATCCAGCGCACCGAACAGCGACTCGCGCACACGGTCGCTCGTGGGCCGGGTACCGGCGGAGGGGATGGCGATCACCGTGCCGCCCGCGGCTCCGGCGATGATGCGTGTCACCGTCCCAGCCTACAAAGGCATGAGCGGAGAATCGGTGTCGTCGCGCATGCCTAGACTCGGATCATGCCCGGCCTCTCCCTCGCCTCGCGCCTGGACGGTGCCGTCGGCGGCAAGACCGCGGGGGCCTTCGAGCGCGCCTTCGGCATGACGACGGTCGGCGATCTGCTCATGCACTACCCCCGCCGGTACGCCAAGCGCGGGGAGCTGACCCCCATCGCCTCCCTCCCGCTCGGGGAGCCGGTCACCATCGTCGCGGAAGTCGTCAGCGCGGGCGAGCGCCGCATGCAGAACCGCAAGGGGTCGATCCTCGAGGTCGTCATCAGCGACGGCGACGGGCGCATGACGCTGACGTTCTTCAATCAGACGTGGCGCCTGAAAGACCTGCAGCCGGGGCGACGCGGCATGTTCTCGGGGAAGGTGGGCGAGTACCGCGGGGCGACGCAGCTGACGCATCCCGACTACGAGCTCTTCGAAGACGTCGAGAGCGCCCGCATGACGGCGGAGAGCTATGCGCAGCTGCCCATCCCGATCTACCCGGCGACCGCTTCGCTGCCCAGCCCCCTGATCCACAAGACCATCTCGCTCGTTCTGGACGGGCTCGGCGACGTCGAGGATCCGCTGCCGGACGACCTGCGACGCCGCCACGGACTCCTGGATGCGCGGACGGCGCTCGAGCGCATCCACCGCCCTGAGGTGGAGGAGCAGGTGGGACCCGCCGTGGCGACGCTGCGCATGCACGAGGCCTTCGTGCTCCAGGCCGCCCTCCTGCAGCAGCGGCAGGCCGTGCGTGCGCTGTCGGCGCGGCAGCGCTCCGCGGCCCCGGGCGGGCTGCTCGAGCGCTTCGACGCCGCGCTGCCGTTCGAGCGCACGCCTGACCAGGTCGTCGTCGGCGACCGGATCGCCGCCGACCTGGCCGGCGAGTGGCCGATGAACCGGCTCGTGCAGGGCGAGGTCGGTTCGGGCAAGACGCTCGTGGCACTGCGCGCGATGCTGCAGGTGGCCGAATCCGGCGGCCAGTCGGCGCTCATCGCCCCCACCGAGGTGCTCGCCGCCCAGCACGTGCGGTCGATCGCACGGATGCTGGGACCGACGCTCGCACCGGAGCTCATGCCCACGTTGCTGACCGGTCAGCTCCCCGCGGCCGAGCGACGCCGGGCGGCCCTGCGCGTGGCGTCGGGTCAGGCACTCATCGTCGTCGGCACGCACGCGCTGCTGAGCTCTTCGACGACGTTCGCCGACCTGGGACTGGTCGTCGTGGACGAGCAGCACCGGTTCGGCGTGGACCAGCGCGAGGCCCTGCGCGCCAAGGGCACGGCACCCCACACCCTCGTCCTCACCGCCACCCCGATCCCGCGCACCGTCGCGATGACCGTCTTCGGCGACCTCGACGTCTCCACCATCCGCACCATGCCGGCCGGGCGCGCCGGCATCCAGACGTTCGTGGCGCCGGTGGCCGAGAAGCCCGCGTGGTTCGCGCGGGTGTGGGACCGCGTGGCCGAGGAGGTCGCGCAGGGCCGCCAGGCGTTCGTGGTGTGCGCGGCCATCGACGCCGAGACCGGCGCGGAGGACGACACCGGCGAGGAGGTGCTCGACGACGCGGGTGAGTCCTCGCGCACGCGCTGGGGCGTCGTGCAGGTGGCCGACGTGCTGTCGCGGCATCCGGCGTTCGCAGACATCCGCGTGCAGATCCTGCACGGGAAGATGCCCGCCGAGGAGAAGGACGCGGTGATGCAGGCCTTCGCCCGCGGAGACATCGACGTGCTCGTCGCGACGACCGTGGTCGAGGTGGGCGTCGACGTGCCCAACGCCTCGACGATGGTCATCCTCGAAGCGGACCGGTTCGGCGTGTCGCAGCTGCATCAGCTGCGCGGTCGCGTCGGCCGCGGGGGAGTGCCGGGGCTGTGCCTGCTGGTCACCGAGGCGCGGCCGGGGAGCCCCGCCCGTGCCCGCGTGCAAGCCGTCGCCGCCACCCTCGACGGGTTCGAGCTCGCCGAGGTCGACCTGGAGCTGCGCGGCGAGGGAGACGTGCTGGGAGCGGCGCAGTCCGGCGCCCGCTCCTCGCTGCGGCTGCTGCGCGTCGTCGCCGACGCCGACCTCATCACGCAGGCGCGCGCCGCCGCCGAGGTGGTCCTCGCCGAGGATCCGGCCCTGGCTGCCCACCGGGGACTCGCCGCCGCGATCGAGCGCCGCGTGAGCGCGGAGGAGCGCGCCGCGCTGGCGAAGGGGTGAGGGCCGTCCCGATAGGGTGAGGGTCATGAACAGTCGGATCGCCGTGGTGCCCGGATCGTTCGATCCGCCCACCCTGGGACATCTCGACGTGATCCGCCGGGCCGCCGGGCTGTACGACGAGCTGCACGTCCTCGTGGTGCACAACCCCGGCAAGGAGGCCATGCTTCCCATCGCCCAGCGGCTCACCCTGCTGGAGCAGTCCGTGGCCGAGAGCGGCATCGACGGCGCAGAGATCGTCGTGGCGTCGTGGACGATGGGGCTGCTCGTGGACTACGCGACCGATGTCGGAGCGGGCGTGCTGGTCAAGGGCATCCGCTCGCAGGTCGACGTCGCCTACGAGACCCCCATGGCGATCGTCAACCGGCACCTCGCCCACGTCGAGACGGTGTTCCTGCTGCCCGACCCCGCCCACGCGCTCGTGTCCAGTTCGCTCGTGCGCCAGGTGGCGGCGCTGGGCGGCGACGTGTCGCCGTTCGTTCCGCCCGCCGTCGCGCGGTTCCTGGACACCGGCGCGCGCGACTGAGGGATCCCGCCCGCTCGGACGCGGGTAGCATTGACGACCGTGAGAAACCGACCTGGACCCTTCTCCGTGGCCGTGCGCGACATCATGCGCCGCCCCGGCGAGATGCGCGAGTTCGAGCTGGAGGTCCCCGCACCCGACAAATGGGGCGAGGGCCTCGTATCGGTGCCCGAGGGGGAGCCGATCGACATCGACCTCCGCGTGGAATCCGTCCATGAGGGCATGCTGGTCTCCGGTACGGCCGGAGCGACCTACTCCGGTGTGTGCGGGCGATGCCTGACCGACATCGCTCAGCCGGTCGAAGTCGAGTTTCAGGAGCTTTTCGCGTATCCTGGGGAAGAAGCGGAGGACTTCGAGGTTCGCGACGACCGTGTGGATCTGGAGATCCTCGTTCGGGACGCGATCGTCCTGTCGCTTCCGTTCCAGCCGGTGTGTCAGCCGGATTGCCCCGGCCTTGACCCGGCTACGGGCGAGCGACTGACCGAGAACACCACGGAGCGGCCGCAGGAATCCGTCGATCCCCGATGGGCCGCCCTGCAGAATTTCACCCCAGAGCCCGACGCCGACGCACCGCGCCGCGACGTAGAGAACACAGGAAAGAGCTAGACATGGCAGGTAACCCCCCGAAGCGGAAGGTCTCCCGCTCGAACACCCGTTCGCGCCGTGCGCAGTGGAAGGCCGAAGCGCCCACGCTGGTCAAGACGATCGAGAACGGCAAGGTCGTGTACAGCCGTCCTCACCAGGCCAAGGTGGTCACCGACTCGCAGGGCACCGAGCTGTTCCTGGAGTACAAGGGCCGCAAGGTCGCCGACGTCTGACGTGCCTGAGCGCGAGGCGCTCACCGACGAGCTCGGGGTCGACATCGACCCCGAGCTTCTGTCGCTTGCGCTGACGCACCGTTCCTTCGCGTATGAGAACGGCGGCATCGCGCACAACGAGCGCCTCGAGTTCCTCGGGGACTCGGTGCTCGGCCAAGCCGTGACCGTGCGACTGTTCACGCAGCATCCGGATCTCGACGAAGGCGAGCTCGCCAAGCGCCGGGCGAGCGTGGTGTCCACCGTCGCCCTCGCCGAGGTCGCACGGACGATCGGCCTCGGCGCGCACCTGCGTCTCGGACGCGGGGAAGACCTCACCGGGGGGCGCGACAAGGATTCGATCCTCGCCGACACGATGGAGGCCGTCATCGGCGCCACGTACCTCTCGGCCGGTCCGGATGCCGCGACGGCACTGGTGCTGCGCCTCGTCGAGCCTCTTCTGGCCGATCCCGACCGCTACGGTGCGGCGATGGACCCCAAGACGAGCCTGCAGGAACTCGCGGCGCGCCGAGGCATGCCCGCACCGGCGTACGAAGTCGACGCGCGTGGCCCCGACCACGATCGCCGGTTCACGGCCACCGTGCGGGTGGGGGAGCTGGCCGGTACCGGCGAGGGCTCCAGCAAGAAGCAGGCGGAGATGGCCGCGGCTCTCACCGCGTGGCGCCGCCTCAGCGCGCATGCCTGAGCTCCCCGAGGTCGAAGTCGTCCGCGCGGGGCTGGAACCCGCCGTCACCGACGCCCGCATCAGCGGCGTGACGGTGCTGGACCAGCGGGCGCTCACCCGTCACTCCGGCACCCCATCCGAGTTCGAGGCGGCGCTGATCGGCCGGACCATCGAAGGCGCGGCGCGCCGCGGCAAGTTCCTGTGGCTGCCGCTGGCCGGCCCGGCGCCGGAGCGGCCCGAGGCCCTCATGGCGCATCTGGGGATGAGTGGACAGCTGCTGCTGCGCGCCGCGGGCGCGCCGGCGGAGCGTCACGAACGCGTGCGCATCGACGTGGATTCGCCCCGTCATGGCGAGCTGGCCGTCGTGTTCGCCGACCAGCGCACGTTCGGCTCCCTCGCGGTCGACGCCCTCGTCCCCACGCCGGACGGTGCGCCCGGCGGCTGGGGAAGCACGCGGGCGGAGGTCCCGTCGCAGGCCGCGCACATCGCGCGCGACCCGCTGGACCCCGCGTTCGACGCTGCCGGCTTCCGCGCCGCGCTGGCAGGCAAGAAGTCCGGCATCAAGCGGGTGCTGCTGGATCAGACCACCGTCAGCGGCATCGGGAACATCTACGCCGACGAGGCACTGTGGGCGGCGCGTCTGCATCCGGAGACGCCCGCTCAGGTCCTGTCCACGCGCTCCGCCCGGCGGCTCCTCGCGGAAGTGCGGGCGGTGCTGGAGAAGGCACTGGCCGAGGGCGGCACGAGCTTCGATGCGCAGTACGTCAACGTCAACGGTGAAGCCGGCTACTTCGCCCACTCGCTGAACGCCTACGGGCGGACGGGACAGCCGTGCCCGCGGTGCGGCCGGCCGATCGTCCGGGTGTCGTTCATGAACCGCTCGAGCCACTACTGCCCGCACTGCCAGCGCCTTCCCCGGCCGGCTCACTCGCCGGGGGAGAGCACCTTCTTCCAGCCGCCCTCGTAGGCGATGGGTACGAATCCGATCGCCTCGTTGATGTCGAGCATGGGTCGGTTCTCCTCGGCATTGGTGGTCAGCACGCGCGGGGAGCCGGGCGCGACGCTCCGCCACGCGATGAGGGCTGCGCACTTGACGAGCATGCCCAGCCGGTGGCCGCGGTGCTCGGAGAGCACGAGCGTGTCCTCCTGCTGCGTGGCCTGCGTGCCGTCGCCTCCCACGACGAGCTCGTTGAAGGCGACGATGTCGCCGGAGTCGACGTGCTGGGCCGCGGTCACCAGCATCCGGCGACGCGCGTCGAGGTAGAACCGCTCGTGGCGGCGCAGCCGGTCGGCGTCCCACACCTCCTCGTCGAACTCCAGGCCGGCCGCCGGTGCGTCGGTGATCATGCGCGACTTCATCCACGCGTACCCCTCGACGAACTCCGGCGGCGTCGGCAGCTCCCACTGCACGACGCGGTAGCCTTCGGCGGCCACCGTCGCCTGCTCCAGCAGCCCCTGGAGGTGGGCGTTCAGGCGAGGATCGGTCAGATCGAGGGCGCTGATGCGCTCGACCTGCTCGAGGGTATGACCGTGCCGCAGGTAGAAGCGCGCCGAGTGATCGCGGGGGACGCTGCCGAATCCGGTCGGCGACGGAAGACGGGGGTCGGCGGAGGCCGGATGCTGCGCCCACGACTGCAGCACTGTGCGCCGGTGGGCGCGGGCGGTGCGTTCGACGAGCTCAGAGGCGGCGGTGCCGATGCCGCGGCCCCACACCGAGCGGCGCAGCTCCACGAGCCAGTACGCGACGCGCGAGCCCTCCTCCAGCGGGATGTCCACGCCGACCCGCCCGACCATCTCGCCGTCGAGGACGACGACCCACAGCATCCGTCGCTCGTTCGGATCCGGCGCGTACGCCGGCAGCAGCTCGTGCGGAGCGAGATGGAAGTCGTCATGGCCGGAGATCTCGGTGGAGATGAGGTTGCGCACCCGCACCATCTCCACGAAGTCGCCCGCATCGTCGGCGTCCACGGAGGCAGGGAGGGGGAGGGGGCGCAGTTCCAGGCCGGCAGGGGAGGTGCTCATCGGGTTTCCTTCACACGGATGGGGGTGGGGGTGCCGGGTCGGGGCCGCCGTGCGACGGCCCCGACCCTTGTCGTCACGGGCGGGTGGGCAGGAGCGCGGCCATTCGCTGGGCGGCCAGTTCGCGCGCCTCGCGGGCGCGCAGGGCCGACCGCCGCCGCGTGTGGGCGTCACGATACGGGATGGGCTGGATGCTGCGGGTGCCGCGCAGCAGCAGCCACAGTCCCAGACGCAGCGACATGCGGTCGATGAGGCGCACGTCGTGCGCGAGGGAGCGCAGTTCGTGCAACACATCGTGCTCGGCGAGGTCGCGAGAGCGGGCGAGGTCGAGAGGGGTGTTCATGAGGAGGCTTTCGTGAGTCGTGGAGGTCATCGCCCGATGAGGGCGCAGGGGCGCGGCGAGAAGCGCGCGGAGGCCGGGCGGCGCCGGGCGGGCCGCAGCCGCAAGGGCGGACACAGGGCCGTTCCGCCCGGAAGAGGGCGGAGTTCTCCTGGAGCCCGCTCAGCAGGCTGTGGGAGTGGCGCAGAAGGAGACGGTCACAGCGAAGACCCCGGACGGGTTCCCCATCGGAGCGATGCGATACGCAGTGGGCTGAATCATGCTGGACCTCCTCTCGACTTCAGACGCGACCTGTGACGCTAGCGCGGGGAACCCGACGCCGTCAAGGGTTTTCTCAGGAACTGCCCTCTCCCGGGCGTGTCGGGGCGGATGCAGGGGCGGCGGTACGGCATGCCGCGCAAGGTTCCCAGACGCGTTCGGGTACCGTGAGCCGGTGAGGAACCCGGCCGGGAAGGCGCATCCATGCACCTGAAGAGCGTCACGCTCAAGGGCTTCAAGTCGTTCGCGCAGCCGACGACCTTCGCACTGGAGCCAGGTGTGACGTGCATCGTCGGCCCCAACGGCTCGGGAAAGTCCAACGTTGTCGACGCGCTGGCCTGGGTCATGGGGGAGCAGGGCGCCAAGACCCTGCGCGGCGGCAAGATGGAGGACGTCATCTTCGCCGGCACCTCCACGCGAGGACCCCTCGGCCGTGCCGAGGTGCAGCTGACCATCGACAACAGCGACGGCGCGCTGCCCATCGAGTACGCCGAGGTCACGATCAGCCGCACGTTGTTCCGCAACGGCGCGAGCGAGTACGCGATCAACGGCGAGACCTGTCGCCTGCTGGACGTGCAAGAGCTGCTGAGCGACTCCGGACTCGGCCGCGAGATGCACGTCATCATCGGCCAGGGCCGCCTCGACAGCGTGCTGCAGGCCACGCCGGAGGACCGCCGCGGATTCATCGAAGAGGCCGCCGGCATCCTCAAGCACCGCCGGCGCAAGGAGAAGACCCTTCGCAAGCTCGAGGCGATGGAGACTAACCTCACCCGCCTGAGCGATCTCGCCGGCGAGCTGCGGCGCCAGCTGAAGCCCCTCGGTCGCCAGGCCGAGATCGCGCGGGAAGCGGCGACGATCGCCGCCGTCGTCCGTGATGCCAAGGCCCGCCTCTTCGCCGACGAACTCGTGGCGCTGCGCACCCAGCTGGCCGACCACGCCCGCGCGGAGAACGAACGGCACACCGAACGGGTCGTCCTGCAGGACCAGGCCGAGAACCTGCGGGTGCGCATCGAGCGGCTGGAGAACGACCAGCGCTCGGAAGCGGTCGATCGGGCGCGTCGGGTGGCCTTCTCCCTTCAGCAGGTGCAGGAGCGGCTGCGCGGGCTCTATTCGCTCGCGGGGCAGCGCCTCACCCTTCTCTCGGCCGACGACGACGACCCCGCCGGGTTCTCCGCCACCGTCTCGCGCGGCATGATCGATGACGCCCGCGCCGAGATCGACGAGATCTCCGCCGGGCTGGGCGATGCGCAGGATGCCGCCGCCGAAGCCGCCCGCGGCGTCACCCGCGCCCGCGCCGAACTCGATGCCCTCGACGTGGACATCGCCGCACAGAGCGCCCTGGTGTCCGAGCACGACATGCGCATCACCGCCCTGCGCGGCACGGCCGAGGCCGCCGCATCCGCCCTGGCAGCGGTGCGATCGGCCGTCGAGCGTCAGCAGCGGGCGCTGGATGCCGCGCTCGTCCGTCGCGCGGAAGCCGAAGCCGAGCGGGAGGGGCTCGAGCCCGAGTTCGCCCCGGAGGAGTCGGCCGCCGAGCACTCCGCCGCGTACGAACGCGCGCAGCGCGAGGCCAACGAGGCGGAGACGACCGTGGCGGAGCTGCGTGAACGGCTCCACGCCGCCGAACGCGAGCGGGAGGCGCTCACCGCGCAGACGACGGCCCTCGGCCGCGCCCTGGATGTGCGGAACGCCGCCGCCGAGCTCGTGGCGGGAGGAGGCGCCGGCATCCGCGGGCTCGTCAGCGACGCGGTCAAGGTCCGCTCCGGCTATGAGGCCGCCATCGCGGCGGCCCTCGGGCCGCTGGCCGAAGGCCTCCTCGTCGACACGCGGGACAACGCCTTCGCCACGGCGCTGCTCGCGCGCGACGGCGACCTGGGGGTCGTGGACATCCTCACCGCCCAGGCCACGCCCGGCCGGTCGCAACCGCCCGCGATCTCCGGCGTCGTCCCGGCCGCCGACGTCGTGACGGCTCCGGAGGGAGTCCGCGCGCTGCTGTCATGGGTGCTCGTCGCCGACGACCTCCCTGCCGCCCGCGCGGCGCTGACCGAGCTCGAGGACGCCGCCGCTCCGTTCACGATCGTCACGCGGGCCGGCGAGGTCGTCACGGCCGTCACCGTGCGCGCCGGCTCCGGCGCCGGCCGTTCCCGCCTCGAACTGGCCGCCGAGCGCGACGCCGCCGCCGAGCGGCTCGCCGAGATCACGGTCATCGCCGACTCCTTGCGCGAGGCGCTGTCGGACGCGGTGGCCGCCCAGGGTGCGGCGCGTCAGCGCGCCCGTGAGACGCTGAACGCCCTGCGCGCGCAGGACGCCGCGCTGGCCGCGCACGCGGAGAAGGTCAACCGGGCCACGGTCCGCCACGAGGCCGCGGTCGCTGAATGCGACCGGCTCCAGGCCGGACTCGCCCAGGCCCAGGCCGCCGTGGCCGACGCGGAGGCCGCGGAGCGGACAGCGCGGAGCGCCCTGGAGCGGGCGCTGGAGGCGCCCCGCCCGATCCTCGACGCGTCCGCCCGCGACGGCCTGCTGGCAGCTCTGGAAGAGGCGCGCGACACCGAGATGCGCGCGCGGTTGGAGGTCGAGACGCTCCGAGAGCGCGTGCGCGCCGGCGAGGCCCGCGTCATCCAGCTCGAACGCCAGCGGGAGCGCGAACGCGCGGCCGCCGAGGAAGCCGCCCGGCGCGCCGTCGTGCGGCGGGCGCAACGGGAGATCGCCGCCGACGTGGCGGCCCAGCTCCCCGCGCTGCTGGACTCCGTCGACCGCTCGGTCAGCCAGGCGCGGGTGGACCTCGCCGCGGCCGAGTCGGCACGCACGGCCGTGACGGCCGAACTGGCGCAGGCCCGCAGCCAGGAGGCCGCCCTGCGAGACCGCCTCGGCGCGCTCACCGAGAACGTGCACGGCCTGGAGCTGCAGATCCACGAGAAGCGCCTGCACGTGACGAGCCTCCTCGAGCGCGTGCACTCGGAGTTGGGGCTGGACGAGGATATTCTCGTTCGGGAATACGGTCCCGAACAGCCGATCCCCTCGGATACGCCGGTCGCGGAGGGTGAGGAGCCGCCGCTGGTCGCCTTCGACCGCGCCGCCCAGAAACGTCGCCTCGCCGACGCGGAGCGCAAGCTCTCCCAGCTCGGGCGGGTGAACCCCCTCGCTCTGGAGGAGTTCGCCGCCCTCGAGCAGCGTCACGCCTTCCTCACGGAGCAGCTGGCCGACCTGACGCAGACGCGCAAAGACCTGATGACCATCATCGAGGAGCTCGACGAGCGGATGCAGACCATCTTCGTCGCCGCCTTCGAAGACACCAAGGCCGCGTTCGCGGAGGTCTTCCCCATCCTGTTCCCCGGTGGCACCGGCAGCATCACCCTCACAGACCCGGACTCTCCGCTGACGACGGGGATCGAGGTGTCGGTGCGCCCGGTCGGAAAGAAGATCGAGCGGCTGTCGCTCCTCTCCGGCGGGGAGCGGTCACTGGCTGCGGTGGCGTTCCTGGTGTCGATCTTCCAGGCCCGGCCGAGCCCGTTCTACATCCTCGACGAGGTCGAAGCCGCACTCGACGACGCAAACCTGGGCCGGCTCCTGGGCGTCTTCGAACGCCTGCGCGAGAGCAGCCAGCTCATCGTCATCACGCACCAGAAGCGCACGATGGAGATCGCCGACGCCCTCTACGGCGTCTCGATGCGCCAGGACGGCGTCTCGGCGGTCGTGGGCCAGCGCGTGGGCGATCGCGCGTCGGCCTGACCGCGGCCCGTAGGCTGGAGGCATGGCGGAGAACTCCTGGTCGCTCGGTCGCGCGCTGCGCGGACTGTTCGTCAAGCCCACGATCGACGAGACGACGTGGGAAGACCTCGAGACGGCGCTGCTGACCGCCGACTTCGGCCCCGACATCACCGAACGCATCGTCGATGAGCTGCGGGAGAAGGTCGAGCGATTCCGCACGACCGATCCGCGCGACCTCCAGCGGATGCTGCGGGAGACCCTCGAAGAGCACTTCGCGAAGTTCGACACGACGCTGCGCCTCACCGAGCGCCCTGCCGTCGTGCTCGTGGTGGGGGTCAACGGCGTGGGCAAGACCACGACGATCGGCAAGTTCGCGAAGTTCCTCCAGCGCTACGGCAGGTCGGTCGTGGTGGGGGCCGCCGACACCTTCCGCGCCGCCGCCGTCGATCAACTGGCGACGTGGGCCGAACGCGGGGGAGCGGCGATCGTCCGGCCCCAGCACGAGGGCCAGGACCCGGCATCCGTCGCCTTCCAGACGATCACGTACGCGAAGGAGACCGGCACCGAGATCGTCCTGGTCGACACCGCAGGGCGCCTGCACACCAAGGGCGGGCTCATGGACGAGCTCGGCAAGATCCGCCGCGTGATCGAGAAGCAGGCCCCCATCAGCGAGGTGCTGCTCGTGCTGGATGCCACCACCGGGCAGAACGGTGTGATGCAGGCACAGGCCTTCCTCGAGCACGCCGGCGTCACCGGCCTCGTCATCACCAAGCTCGACGGGTCGGCCAAGGGCGGGTTCATCCTGGCCGTTCAGGAGCGCACCGGCATCCCGGTCAAACTCCTCGGCCAGGGCGAGGGCGTCGGCGACCTGACCGGTTTCACGCCGCACGTCTTCGCCGCGTCGCTCGTGGACTGACCACGGCGACTACCGCACTACCGAAGGGACTGGTTTCATAGGGCCATGGCGATCGAGCACGACTTCTTCGGACTCTTAGAGTCGGGCCCGGACGGATCCATCTTCTGGTCCGAGAACGTCGAACTGGGCGACCAGACGGTGACGGTCGACCTGACCGCTCCCGACCAGGACGATGTGTCGCAGGGGGCGTTGGATGTCGCCGCGGCGATGGTGTCGTCTCTGGAGGCGATCGACCGCACGGCCCGCAACGCCATGGTGTCCGAGCTCGATGACCGCACGAGCGAGGTGATCGAGTACATCCTCCAGCAGCAGCAGGTGCTGGGCGAGGAGCTGGAAGACCTCATGGTCGACGTCTCCGGCGACGTGCAGGTCGACGTCATCCGCTCCCTGCAGCTGATGAGCATGACGATCCTCGCCGACGAGCACGGCGGCAGCGAGCCCTTCGCGGTGCTGGAGTACGCGCTGGACCCCGACGCCACCGACGACGTGCTGCTGGTGAACCTCGCCTCCGACGGGCACGTGCAGTCGGTCACGAGCGCGGACTGACCGCCCCGGCGTGCAGACCTTCCTGCCCTACCCGTCGTTCCGCGAGTCTGCGCGCGTGCTGGACCGCCCACGACTGGGTAAGCAGAGGGTCGAGGCGTTCCAGCTGCTCCGCGCTCAGACGGTTCCGGGCTACGGGTGGCGCCACCATCCGGCGGCGAAGATGTGGACCGGGTACGTGCCCGCGCTCGTGGCCTACGGATTGGCGATGACCGACGAGTGGATCGCATCCGGTCGCGCCGACACCGTGCGCGACAAGCTGCTCGCGTTCGCGCCGGAGATCGACGGCGTCCCGCAGGAAGAGCTCGACGTGCCGCCGTGGCTCGGCGACGAGGCCTTCCACCTCTCGCATCGGTCGAACCTCATCCGGAAGGACCCGGAGCACTACCGGCCGATCTTCGGCGACATCCCCGACGATCTGCCCTACGTCTGGCCGACCGTCTGAGTCGGACCGCCTGCGCGAAGCCGGACCCCACGCCGCGATCGGCGGCGAATCCGCGCCGACTAGCCTGGAGGAATGTCGAGTGAGAGCCGTACCGGGCGCCCGAAGGCGTCGTCGCGCGAGACTCTCGCCGAAGCGGCGTGCGAGCTGTTCCTCGAGCAGGGATATCACGCCACCTCCGTCTCCGACATCACTACGCGGGCCGGGGTGAGCCGCTCCAGCTTCTTCAACTACTTCGCCTCGAAGGGCGACGTGCTGTGGGCGGCTCTGGATGAACGCATCCTCGCGCTGACGCGGCGACTGCGCGACGAGCCGGCCGGCGACGCCGACGCGCGCGTGCGCAGCGCCGTGACCGCCCTCGCCGACGGCTTCCGGCCCGACAGTCTCGCGCTGGCTGCCGCGCAGGCCGAGGCGATGGGGATCCGCGACGAACTCCAGCGCGAGGCGGGGGTGCGCAGGGCGCGGATCGCCGAGGCGGTCGCCGAGCGCCTGCGGCGGGAGGGCGTCGATCCGCTTCAGGCCGAGGTGCTCGGCGCGGCCTACGGGGGAGCCGTGCTCGCGGCCATCTGGCGATGGGCCGCGCGGGGTCCGGGCCGCATCGAGCTGGGCGATGTGCTGACGGCCGCGCTGGCGGTCGTGCCGCGCGCTGACAGCCTCGACCAGGCGGACGGCGCGCTCGCGTAAACTTGCCGCATCATGGCTACCTTCGGCACGCTCTCCGATCGGCTCACCGAGACCTTCCGCAACCTCCGGACCAAGGGCAAGCTCACGCCCGCGGACGTGGACGGAACGGTCCGCGAGATCCGTCGCGCCCTCCTCGAGGCCGACGTGGCGCTGCCGGTGGTGAAGGACTTCACCGCGGCGGTGCGCGAGCGCGCCCTCGGCGACGAGGTCAATCGGGCGCTGAACCCGGCCCAGCAGGTCGTGCAGATCGTCAACGAGGAGCTCGTCGGGATCCTCGGCGGCCAGCAGCGTCGCCTGCAGTTCGCCAAGAACCCGCCGACCATCATCATGCTCGCCGGCCTCCAGGGTTCGGGGAAGACGACCTTCGCCGGCAAGCTCGCCCGCTCGCTGGAGAAGGACGGACACACGCCGCTTCTCATCGCCGCCGACCTCCAGCGGCCCAACGCCGTCAACCAGCTGCAGGTGGTGGCTGAGCGCGCCGGAGCTGCGATCTACGCCCCCGAGCCGGGCAACGGCGTCGGCGACCCGGTGAAGGTCGCGCGTGACGGGGTCGAGTACGCGCGTCGTCAGCAGCACGACACCGTCATCATCGACACCGCCGGACGCCTCGGCGTGGATGCCGAGCTCATGAAGCAGGCCGCCGACATCCGCCGCGCGACCGACCCCGACGAGGTCCTGTTCGTCATCGACGCGATGATCGGTCAGGACGCCGTCAACACCGCCAAGGCGTTCCAGGAGGGCGTCGACTTCACCGGCGTCGTGCTGTCCAAGCTCGACGGCGACGCCCGTGGCGGTGCCGCCCTGTCCGTCGCATCCGTCACGGGGCGACCCATCATCTACGCCTCCACGGGTGAGGGTCTCGACGACATCGAGCCGTTCCACCCCGACCGTATGGCGTCGCGCATCCTCGACCTCGGCGACATCCTGACCCTCATCGAGCAGGCGCAGCAGGCCTTCGACGAGGAAGAGGCGATGAAGGTCGCCGAGAAGCTCGCGACGGAGACCTTCACGCTCGAGGACTTCCTCGAGCAGATGCAGCAGATGAAGAAGATGGGCTCCATGAAGAAGATGCTCGGGATGCTCCCGGGTGTCGGCTCCATGAAGCAGCAGCTGGAGAACTTCGACGAACGCGAGATCGACCGCACCGAAGCCATCATCCGCTCCATGACGCCCGCCGAGCGGCGCAACCCGAAGCTGCTCAACGGCTCGCGGCGCCTGCGGATCGCGCGCGGTTCGGGCATGACCGTGACCGACGTGAACTCCCTCGTGCAGCGCTTCGAGCAGGCCGCGAAGATGATGAAGACCATGGCCCGCGGCGGTGTGCCGAACATCCCGGGGATGGGTCCCGTCCCCGGCGCCGGTCGCCCCGGAGCCTCGTCCAAGCGCGGCAAGCAGCAGAAGTCGAAGGGCTCGCGCTCGGGCAATCCGGCCAAGCGGGCCGCGGAGAACGCCGGCCTGGCCGCATCCGCCCCCGCCGCACCGACGGGCTCGGGCTTCGGCCTGGGTGGCGGCGCCGGCGCGGCTGCGCCGAGCGAGTCCGACCTCGCCGAACTGCAGAAGCTCCTCGGCCGCGGCTGACCCGCCGCCGTCCCGGTGCGGCCGCGCCCACATTCAGGAGATCCGCTGAATTCAGGCCGAAGTAGGCCCCAGGCGTCCTGATCCGGGCATATCTCCTGAATTCGGATGCGGCGGAGTCTCCTCCCCACGCGGCGATCGGCGTGTCCTCTCCACGGATCGCGTGCGACGGCGCCGACCGTCGCGGTCGGGCGGCACGCTCAGGACATGTCTCGACACGTCGCCCTCCTGCGCTGGGTCCGCGAGGGCAAGGGTGTGGCCCATACGTCGGCCGCACGCGCCGCGGGATTCGGCAAGACCGATGTCGCCCGCGCGGTGGAACTCGGGTTGCTCCGCCGCGTTCGCCGCTCCTGGCTCGTCGCACCTGACGCCGATCCCCGCCGCGTGGCGGCAGCAGCGGTCAGCGGCCGGACGACGTGCGTCACGCAGGCCGTCCTCGTCGGGCTGTGGGTCCCGAACCACGACGGGGTGCACGTCGCCGTCGCCGCGAACGCCGCTCGTTTCGACGCCGCCGGCCTCGTGGTGCACTGGGCGGCGGGGCCCGCGCCGGTCGCCCCGACGTCGAACGAAGACCCGCTCGTCAACGTGCTGTTCCACGCCGCGCGGTGTCTGCCACGCACGGAGGCGATGGCCGTGTGGGAGTCCGCGTTACGGCTGCGGCTCGCCGAGGCGCCCATCCTGCAGGCCGTCCAGTGGGGGAGCCCCGCGGCGCGGGAGCTGGCCGACGCGGCATCCCTCCTCTCGGACTCCGGACTCGAAACCCGTTTTCTCGCGGGCATGCGCGCCCTCGGGATCGCCCTGCGCCAGCAGGTCTGGCTCGATGGCCACCCCGTGGACGTGCTCATCGGGGAGCGGCTCGTGGTGCAGCTGGACGGCTTCGCCCATCACCGGGCCGCGGACCGCCGCCGCGATATCGCCCACGACGCTCGCCTCCGCCTCCGCGGCTATACGGTGCTCCGGTTCGACTTCCACCAGGTGCTGTTCGACTGGGCGTACGTCGAGGAGACCGTGGTGCTCGCCATCGCGCAGGGTCTCCACCTCGCCAGCCGCTCATCATGACCAACCGGATTCAGGAGATCGACCGGAATCAGGAGGGATGCAGCGGATTCGGTCCTGACTCCGGCGATTCTCCTGAATTCGGGCCAGCGGCGGCCGGTCAGGAGGCGAAGGAGCGGAGGTGCTCGCGCAGCGTGGGCCCGCTGCGGAACTCCCGGATGAGGTGCTGCGCGACCTCGCGCAGGTCGCCGTCGGCGGCCTCGGCCACCGCGAGCTGACGGGCGGAGCTGCCGCCGGTCGTGAGGATCGTCTCGAGCGCGGCGAGCTCGCGCGCGCACTTCAGCTCCACGGCGATGTCGGCGACCTCGTCGATCGTCTCTCGGAGGTGGTCCACGACGGGCGCCTGCGTCCCCTCGGCGTCGACGATGATGCGCGCGCCCAGGCCGTACCGGGCGGCGCGCCACTTGTTCTCCCGGATGTACCACGGCGGGATGCGGGGGATCGGCCGCCCCTCGTCGAGGTCGCGCGAGAAGCGTTCCACGAGCGTCTGGGCGAGCGCGGCGACAGCGGCGAGTTCGGGGAGGGTCGACATCCCGTCGCACGCGCGGATCTCGATCGTGCCCCAGCGCGGTGCGGGGCGGACGTCCCACCGCACCTCAGTGGCGTCGGCCATGACGCCGGTGCGCATCATGTCATCCAGGTACGCCTCGTACTGGGCCCAGTTCTCCAGCTGCCACGGCAGCCCGGCGGTGGGCAGCTGCTGGAACACCAGCGCGCGGTTGGAGGCGTAGCCGGTGCGCTCTCCCGCCCAGAACGGGCTCGACGCCGACAGCGCCTGCAGGTGCGGCAGGTACACCGAGAGCGCGTCGATGAGGGGGAACACCTTGTTGACGTCCTCCACTCCCACGTGCACGTGGATGCCCCAGATGAGCATGTTCCGTCCCCACCACTGGGTGCGCTCGATGAGCTTGTGGTAGCGCGTCTTGTCGGTCACCTGCTGGTCGTACCACTGCGCGAAGGGGTGGCTGCCGGCGCACAGCAGCTCGACGCCGAGCGGCTCGGTCTGCGTGCGGACGGCGGCGATCGCGTCGGCGATGTCATCCACGGCGGCCGCGACGGTGTCGCCGACGCCGCTGGTCAGCTCGATGGTGTTGGTGAGCAGTTCCTGCGTGATGGTGAAGCGCTCGAGCTTCGTGCTCTCCTCCAGCGGCTCGACGATGTCGGGCGCGCGGGGGACGAGATCGCCGGTTTCGCGGTCGGCGAGCATCAATTCCCACTCGATCCCGACCGACGAACGTGCGGAGGGCGCGAACGGGACCGTCATGGCGACAGTCTGACACGGGGACGCACCGCGACCGCTCGTTTCGCAGCATCCCCCGATGTCTGGCAGAATAGAGGGCTGGACCGTGTGCTCGACCCTCTATCCAGCCCCGGTCCGACCATTTGAGCTTCCGTCGGATGCGTACCCCACTCCGGCGACCGGTTCGTCACCTTCCACACCACCAGGAGAATCGTGGCTGTCAAGATCCGTCTCAAGCGTCTCGGAAAGATCCGCGCGCCCTACTACCGCATCGTCGTCGCCGACTCGCGCACCAAGCGCGATGGTCGTGTCATCGAGGAGATCGGCAAGTACCACCCCACCGAGGAGCCCTCGTTCATCGAGGTCGACTCCGACCGCGCGCAGTACTGGCTCGGCGTCGGCGCACAGCCGACCGAGCAGGTCGCCGCGCTGCTGAAGCTCACCGGTGACTGGGCCAAGTTCAAGGGCGAGAAGGACACCTCCTCGAAGGTGCGCGTCGCCGAGCCGAAGGCTCCGTTCGAGGTCGACTCGTCCAAGAAGTCCGTCGTCAAGCCCAAGGCCGAGAAGAAGGCCCCCGCGGCCGACGCCTCCGCCGACGACGCCCCCGCGGCGTCCGACTCCGAGTAAACCGTTGCTGGCCGCCGCGCTCGAGCACGTCGTCAAGGGGATCGTGGATCACCCCGACGACGTGACCATCCGCTCCAGCACGTCCCCGCGAGGCGACGTGCTGGAGGTGCGCGTGCACCCGGACGACCGGGGGCGCGTGATCGGGCGCGGCGGACGCACGGCCAAAGCGCTGCGTACTCTCATCTCGGCGCTCGCGGACGGTCGTCGCGTTCGCGTCGACGTCGCCGACGACTGATGTCGGACGCAGCACAGCCCCGACCCGCCAAGCCCCCGCGCACGCAACTGCGCGTGGGCCGGCTGGTCAAGGCGCACGGGCTCAAGGGCGCCCTCAAGCTCGAGCTGTACACCGATGACCCCGAGGGCCGGTTCGTCCCTGGCGCGACGTTCACACTGCAGGTGCCGACGTCCTCGCCGTGGCACGGCAAGACGCTCACCGTGCGGGAGTTCCGCTGGATGAACAGTCACGCCGTCGCCTTCTTCGAGGGCGTGGACGACCGTTCCGCCGCCGAGGAGCTCGTCCGCGCCATCCTCTGGATCGATGAGGATGCCGCGACCTCTCCCGCCGAGGACGACGCGTGGTACGACCACCAGCTGGTGGGCCTGGACGTCGTGCGCGACGGCGAGGTGGTCGGACGCGTGGCGCGCGTGGACCACATGCCCGCGCAGGACCTGCTGATCGTGACGGCGGGCGAGCGCGAGGTCCTCGTGCCGTTCGTGAAGGCGATCGTCCCCGAGGTCGATGTCTCCGCCGGGCGCGTGGTGGTCACCCCGCCGCCCGGGCTGTTCGAGGAGCTGCCCCCGGCGGCCGACGACGAGCCGGAGCCGGCCGAAGCCGTTCCCGCATCCGACGAGGACGAGCCCCGGGAGGACTGACGTGCGCATCGACGTCGTCTCGATCTTCCCGTCCTTCTTCGACGCGCTCGAGGTGTCGCTCCTGGGCAAGGCCCGCGCGGCCGGCGTGCTCGATATCCGCGTCCACGACCTGCGGGACTGGACGCACGACCGTCACCGCACCGTCGATGACACCCCCTACGGCGGCGGAGCCGGCATGGTCATGAAGCCCGAGCCGTGGGGCGAGGCGCTGGATGACATCGTGCGCGACACGCGCGAGCGCCCCGTCTTCGTCTTCCCGTCCCCGGCCGGCGAGGTGTTCCGCCAGTCCACCGCGCGCGAACTCGCGCATGCGCCGCACCTGGTCTTCGGATGCGGTCGCTACGAGGGGATCGACGAGCGGGTCTTCGCCGAGGCCGCCACCCTGGGCGAGGTGCGGCTGATCAGCCTGGGCGACTACGTCCTCAACGGCGGCGAGGTCGCGGCGATGGCGATGATCGAAGCCATCGGCCGGCTCATCCCCGGCGTCGTCGGCAATCCGCAGAGCCTCGTGGAGGAGTCCCACGAAGACGGTCTCCTGGAGTACCCGTCGTACACGAAGCCGGCCGTGTGGCGCGGCCGGGAGGTGCCGCCGATCCTGCTCAGCGGCAATCACGGCGCGATCGCCGCGTGGCGCCGCGAACAGCAGATGAAGCGTACGCGCCTGCGCCGCCCCGACCTCCTGGCCGAGTGAGTACTCCGCTGCCCTGATCCGGCCGGATCAGTCCACGCCGAGGAAGGACCGATCCGTCAGGATGACGGGCCCCTCCTCGGTGATGGCCACGGTGTGCTCGGAGTGCGCGCCGCGCGACCCGTCGGCGCTGCGCAGCGTCCAGCCGTCGGGGTCGGTGATGAGCTTGTCGGTGGTGGCGAGGAACCACGGCTCCAGGGCCAGAACGAGGCCTGCGCGCAGCGGATAGCCGCGTCCGGGCTTGCCGTCGTTGGCCACGTGGGGGTCGCCGTGCATTTCGCGCCCCACGCCGTGCCCGCCGAAGTCGTTGTTGATGGAGTACCCGTCGGCGCGGGCGACGGCGGCGATCGCGGCGGAGATGTCGCCGATGCGGTTTCCGACGGTCGCGGCGTGGATCGCCGCATCCAGGGCACGCTCGGTGGTGTCGATGAGTGCGAGGTCTTCGTCGCGCGGTGTGCCCACGACGAAGGAGACCGCCGAATCGGCGACCCAGCCGTCCACGGACACGGCGAAATCCAGCGTCACCAGGTCGCCGTCGCGCAGCGCGTAGTCGTGCGGCAGCCCGTGCAGCACGGCGTCGTTGATCGACGTGCAGATGACCTTGCCGAAGGGGCTCGCCCCGAACGAGGGGTGATAGTCGATGTAGCACGACTCGGCTCCGGCACGACGGATCATGTCGTGGGCGCGACGGTCGATCGCCAGCAGGTTGGTGCCCACCTTGGTCTCATCGCGCAGGGTCGCCAGCGCCTCCGCCACGAAGCGGCCGGCCGGCCGCATCGCCTCGATCTCCGCCGGGGTGCGCAACTCGATCATGGATGTCCTTCCGTCCCCTCCATTCTCCGTCATGCGCCAGCCGAGAGGATGCCGAGGGAAATCCGGGGCCCGGGACGGGTGCGCGGCCCCCGCGTTAGCATCGGAGCATGTGGCTTCGTCGCGCGTTTTTCTGGTGGTTGTTCCCGGCCGCCGTCGTGCTCCCGGCGTGGCTGCTGGCCGGCTGGATCGCGTTCGACGCCGGCGGGTGGGCGCTGCTGTGGGTGCTGTTCCTCGCGATGCCCTCGGTGTTCGTCTCCCAGCTGATCCTCGCGTTCCTCGTGCGGGCGCGCTCGAGCGTGCGCCTGACGCGAGCCGTGTCGTGGTGGGACGTGCTGGGGTTCGGGGTCTGGCATGCCCTCATCATCGCGACGGGACTGTTCAACGCCACGTGGTTCGCGCCCGTCCTCGTGCTGACCCTGTTCGTCGCCGTCGCGCTGTTCTGGCTGACGCTGTGGCAGCTGTGGCGCGAGGCGCGGGACGGCACCCGGGCCTACCTGCGCGCCGCCGACGGCACGGCCTACCTTCCGCCGCAGCCTCAGCCGCAGGCGCAGCCCAAGGCCGCTGAGACGCCCGTGATCGTCGTCGTGGAGCGCCCGCCGGACGCCTGATGGTTTGGGGGCGCTCCGCATCCATGGCAGAATGGATCATTGTGCCCTGACCGGCTCTGCCACAGGGGAGACCGCCGCGTTCCGCGGCCTCGGGCACACTCCGAACCTCACCAACCATCGTGCGATCGACCTGTGGCGGTCGCAGGAAGAGAAGATCATGCAGATCCTCGATGCCGTCGACGCGGCCTCGCTCCGTTCCGACATCCCCGACTTCGGTCCCGGTGACACCGTCAAGGTGCACGTGAACATCACCGAGGGCACGCGCTCTCGTATCCAGATCTTCCAGGGCATCGTGCTCGGTCGCTCCGGTGACGGCGTGCGCGAGACCTTCACCGTCCGCAAGATCAGCTTCCAGGTGGGCGTCGAGCGCACCTTCCCGGTGCACAGCCCGGTCATCGACCACATCGAGGTCGTGACCCGCGGCGACGTCCGCCGCGCCAAGCTCTACTACCTCCGCGCCCTGCGCGGCAAGAAGGCCAAGATCAAGGAGAAGCGCGACCGCTGAGCGCCTCCGTACCGAAACGCCCCGGCTCCGGCCGGGGCGTTTCTCGTTTCCCGCAGAACCGCTGGGTGGATTCCCGCTGCGCGCGCCAGGTGTGCGACGCTTGACGGGCGGTCCGCGTCGTCCTCGGCGGGCCCGGTGTGAAGGATCCCCATGAGCAGCGACCAGACCGCATCCGTCCCGGCGGCCGCCGCCGGTCCCGCGGGCGGGGAGCACGATCGCCGGCGCGGCTGGCTGATCTTCCTGCGCGACGTCGTGGTCATCGTCGTGGTGGCGCTCCTGGTGTCGTTCCTGGTGAAGACCTTCGTCGTGCGTTCGTTCTACATCCCATCCGCGTCGATGGCGCAGACCCTGCTCGTGGATGATCGCATCCTCGTCGACGAGGTGACGCCCCGGTTCGGCGGCTACGAGCGCGGCGACGTGGTGGTCTTCCGCGATCCGGGCGGGTGGCTCCCGCCCACCGTCCGAGCCCCGCGCCCCCCGATCGTGGAGGCCGGGGAGTGGCTCCTGTCGCTGGTGGGTCTCTCCGCGCCGGACAGCGACGATCACCTCATCAAACGGGTGATCGGCGTCGCCGGCGACCACGTGGTCTGCTGCAACGCGCTCGGGCAGGTGAGTGTCAACGGCGTCCCCATCGACGAGACCGACTACCTCAACCTTCCGCCCGGCCGCGACGCCGCCGAGCCCGTGCCGTACGAGATCGACGTGCCGGAGGGGTCGCTGTGGGTCCTGGGCGACAACCGTGACAGCTCGCGTGACTCCCGGTACAACCAGGACCAACCGGGGGAGGGCTTCGTCCCGCTGGAGAACGTCGTGGGCCGGGCGTTCCTCAAGACGTGGCCGGTGAGCCGCTTCGGTCCGATCGACTTCCACCATGACGTCTTCGCCGGCGTTCCCTCGTCCGAGGATGCGCCGTGACGGTCGTGGAGCCGCGTCTGACGCTCGAGCGGCGCCTGCTGAAGGAGCACGCGCTGGTCATCGCGTGCGACGAGGTGGGCCGCGGTGCCCTGGCAGGCCCGGTGGCCGTCGGTGCGGCCGTGATCGACCCGGAGCGCTCACGTAAACGGATCCCCGCCGGACTGCGCGATTCCAAGCTCGTGCCCGAGCTCAAGCGTGCCGACGTGGCAGCGCGGGCGTCGTCGTGGGTCGCCGCCAGCGCCGTCGGGTGGGCGAGCTCGGCGGAGATCGACCAGGTCGGGATCATGCGGGCGCTCGGGCTGGCGGCGATCCGCGCCATCGCCGACCTGCGGACCTACGGTGTGGTCCCCGAAGAGGCGATCGTCATCCTCGACGGCAACTACGACTACATCACCGCCGCCGGTGCATCCGGGCTCCGCGTCACGCCCGTGATCAAAGCCGACCGCGATTGCGCGAGCGCCGCCGCGGCATCCGTCATCGCCAAGGTCGCCCGTGACGCGGTCATGACCGGCCTGCACGACGAGACCCCGGCCTACCAGTGGGTGCGCAACAAGGGCTACGCCAGCCCCGAGCACCGCGACGCGATCCGGGCGCACGGGATGAGCCCGCATCACCGACAGTCGTGGGCGATCGCCGACGCCCCCACGCTGTTCTGACCGACCACGCGGCGGGGCTCCGCCCACCGCACCCGCATGCCGCGCCCTAGGATGGAGACACCATGGATGACGATGTCTTCGAGGACTACGACCGCGAACTCGAACTCGCGCTGTACCGCGAGTATCGCGACGTCGTCTCGCAGTTCCAGTACGTGATCGAGACCGAGCGCCGCTTCTACCTCGCCAACGAGGTGAACGTCGTGCGTCGTGACACCGAGCACGACTTCTACTTCGAGATCTCGATGAACGACGTGTGGGTGTGGGACATCTACCGGGCAGACCGCTTCGTGAAGTCCGTGCGCGTGCTCACCTTCAAGGACGTCAACGTCGAGGAGCTGTCGCGCCGCGACTTCCAGCTTCCCGAAGAGCTCTCCCTCGACGGCTGAGCCCACCTCTCCTCCCCAGGCGCCGGCTTTCACGCGCCGTCCCCGGATGACGCGACCACCCGCGTCCGGGGGTTCGCGCGCCGTCAGGCTGAGCGCATGGCAGCCAAGGACGACTTCGGCAGGGCGGGCGAGGATCGTGCGGCCGCGCACCTGCGGGCGCACGGGTACACCCTCCTCGACCGCAACTGGCGGTGCCCTCAGGGGGAGATCGACCTCGTCGCCGTGCGCGGCCGCGACCTCGTCGTCGTGGAGGTCAAGTCCCGCCGCTCGGACGCATTCGGCCATCCCCTCGAGGCCATCGACGAGCGCAAGGCGGCGCGACTGTGGCGCCTGGCGCTGGCGTGGATCGCGTCCCACCCCGCCGACGCGCGCGGCCGGCGGCTGCGCGTGGACGCGATCGCGCTGACCGGCGTCGATCCGGCCACCGCGATGCTGGAGCACCTCGAGGATGCGCTGTGACGACCGCGCGCACGCTGTCCATCGCGCTGTCAGGGCTGGACGGCGCCGTCGTCGAGGTGGAGGCCGACCTCACGCCGCAGACACCGGGGTTCCGGGTCATCGGCCTCCCCGACAAGGCCATCGGCGAGGCCGTGCAGCGGGTGACGAATGCGTGCGCCAATCGAAACCTGCCCCTTCCGCGGCGTCGCCTGACGGTGAACCTCTCTCCGGCGAGCGTGCCCAAGCACGGGTCCGGCTTCGACGTGGCGATCGCCGTCGCGGCCTTGGCCACGGAGCATCCGGTGGATGCGGCGCGTGTGGCCTCGACCGTGCACATCGGCGAGCTCGGGCTGGACGGCCGACTGCGCCCCCTGCCGGGGGTGCTGCCCGCCGTGCTCGCGGCGGCACGCGGTGGCGTCGCCCGCGCGGTCGTCCCGTGGGCCAACCTGGCGGAGGCGGAGCTGGTGGAGGGCATCGAGGTCTTCGGCGCCGTGTGCCTGGCCGACGTGCTGCGCTGGCACGGAGCGGCCACCGATGCTCCCGAACTCGACGCCGTGAGCGTACAGGGCGGGGTCGAGCCGGTGGCGTCCGACGAGGTGCCCGACCTCTCGGACGTCATCGGGCAGCCCGAGGCGGTCGAGGCGATGGTCGTCGCCGCCGCCGGTGGGCATCACGTTCTGCTGAGCGGACCGCCGGGTGCGGGCAAGACGATGCTCGCGCGGCGGCTGCCGGGCATCCTGCCGCCCCTGGACGACGATGCGGCGCTCACGGCGGCGTGTGTGCGCTCGCTCGCGGGTGCCCAGGTGACCCGCCTCTCGCGCACGCCTCCGTGGGAGGCGCCCCACCACAGCGCGAGCGTGGGCGCTCTGGTGGGCGGCGGGTCGCGCGTCGTGCGCCCGGGTGCGATCGCGCGTGCGAGCGGCGGAGTCCTGTTCCTCGACGAGGCGGGCGAGTTCGCGGCATCGGCGCTGGATGCCCTGCGGCAGCCGCTGGAGTCCGGCACGATCGCCATCCACCGCACCGGGGCGTACGCGTCCTATCCGGCCCGGTTCCAGTTGGTGCTCGCGACCAATCCATGCCCGTGCGGTCAGTACGGGGTTCCCGGCGGCACGTGCGTGTGCCCGCCGCACGCGATCCGCCGCTACCTCGGGCGCCTGTCCGGCCCGCTGCTGGACCGCATCGACATCGAGCTGTCGCTGCGGCGGGTCTCCGTCGCCCACCGCGACGCGGCACCACACGTGACGACCAGCGCCGCCGCGCGCGGACGGGTGCTCGCCGCACGGGAGCGCACCCTGGCGCGGCTCAAGGAGACACCGTGGCGCCGCAACGCCGACGTGCCGGGGACATGGCTTCGCCAGGGCCCGCTCGCCCTGGCGCCCATCGTGCGTCGGCCGCTCGATGCCGCCCTGCATCGCGGCGCGCTCACGCTGCGCGGTTATGACCGCGTCCTGCGGGTCGCCTGGACCCTCGCCGACCTCGCCGGGCGCGCCACCGTGGACGTCGGCGACATCGGACGCGCCCTCTTCCTCAAGAGAGGGGTCATGGCATGAGTGGATTCGATCTGTCGGCCGACGCGTCCACCGCGGCATTGCGCGGCGTGCGCGCCGCATCCGCTGCATCCGCCGACGTGTACGCCCGTGCCGTGTGGAGCGTGCTCACCGAACCGGGCGACCGCGTCGCCGGAGCGCTGATCGCGCACCTGGGCGCGGCGCCCGCATTGCGGCACGCCCTCTCCGGCGCCGCAGCGGAGTCGCCCGTGTCGCCGCGGGAGATGGCGACCGCGCGGGAGCGGTGGATGCCGCGGGCCGACCCCGCACTCGTCGCCACGGCGCTGGAGCGCGCCCGGCGTTCGGGAACCCGGCTCGTCGTACCCGGGGACGCGGAATGGCCGACCCGCCTGGATGACCTGGGCGAGCACGCGCCGCATGCGCTGTGGATGCAGGGGACGCCCGGCGACTGGAACGTCACGCCCGCGGTCGCTCTGGTGGGCGCCCGCGCGGCGACCGGCTACGGGGAGCATGTGGCCGCGGAGCTGTCGGCCGAGCTGGCCGGCGAGGGGGTGACGGTCGTCTCCGGCGCCGCCTACGGGATCGACGGCGCCGCGCACAGGGCCGCGCTGTCCGCCGGCGGCCGCACCGTCGCCCTCCTGGCCGGTGGGGTCGACCGCCCGTATCCGACCGGTCACACCGACCTTCTCCGCCGCATCGCGAGCCACGGCGTGGTGGCGGGGGAGACGCCGTGCGGCACGGCACCCAGCAAGTGGCGGTTCCTCGCGCGCAACCGGCTCATCGCGGCGCTGTCCGACGCCACGATCATCGTGGAGGCCGGCGTGCGCAGCGGGTCGCTCAACACCGCCGCGCACGCGGCCTCCCTCGGCCGGGCGCTCGGTGCTGTTCCCGGGCCGGTCACCAGCGCCGCATCCGCGGGGGCGCACCGCATCCTGCGGGAGTTCGACGGGGTGTGCATCACCGGCGCCGACGACGTGCGAGAGCTTCTCGGGTTCACCGTGGCGGCGCCAGTGGCGACCGGAAGCCGCACCTCCGAGCTCACGCGCCTGCTCGATGCCGCGAGCACGCGTGTCGCGACGCCGGCCCTCGAGCTGGCGCGGCGCAGTGGCCTGGCGCCGGCGGAGGTGGAGGCGCTGCTCGGCCTGGCCGCCCTGTCCGGCGACCTCCTGGCCGACGGGGACGGCTGGCGACGCGCGCCGACCCGGTGACCCGCCGCGCGCCCGCCCCCCACGGGCGGCGCGGCGGGGCATTCTGGGAGAGTGCTGCTGAGTGCCGCGACCGACGCCTACCTCGCCGACCTGGAGTCGGTGCGGCGGCTTGCGCCGGCGACGGTGCGCGCCTACCGGTCCGACCTCGACGATCTGATCGCCACCGTCGGCGACGCGCCGCTGGCGGAGGTGGACGTCGAGCACCTGCGGGAGTGGTCATGGGGCGCGGCGCAGCACGGGCTGGCGCGCAGCACGCTGGCGCGGCGCACCGCCGCCGTGCGCGGACTGTTCCGCTGGGCGCGGGAGGAGCACCTCATCGAGTCCGACCCGACGCTCCGGCTGACCAATCCCAAACGCGGACGCACGCTGCCGCAGGTCGCCTCGGCCGACTCGCTGCGCGAGGTGCTCGAAGAGCTCGCGGTCCGCGCCGCAGAGGGCGACCCGGTGACGCTGCGCGACTCCGCCGTGCTCGAGCTCCTGTACGGCGCGGGCGTGCGCGTGTCGGAGCTGTGCGGACTCGACGTGGATGACCTGGACCCGCAGCGGCGGACCGTGCGGGTGCTGGGCAAGGGATCGAAGGAGCGGGTCGTGCCGTACGGCGGCGCCGCCGCCCGGGCCCTCGACGGGTACCTCGTGCGTGCCCGGCCCGCGCTCGCCGCGCGCGCGGACGATGCCGGGGCCGCACTCTTCCTCGGCGTCCGCGGACGGCGCCTGGGGGTGCGCACGGTGTACGACCTGGTCACCCGCACGGTCGGGCCGGCCGTGGGATCGGCGGCGGTGGGGCCCCACGCGCTGCGCCATTCCGCCGCAACCCACCTCCTGGACGGCGGCGCCGACCTCCGCGCCGTGCAGGAGATCCTCGGACACGCGAGCCTGGGCACGACGCAGATCTACACGCATGTCTCCAGCGAGCGCCTGAAGGAGTCGTACCGGCTCGCGCACCCTCGCGCGTAGCTGCGCGGGAATCGAGGACTCTCGCGGATCGAGAGCACCCGGGTCTTTCGGACCTTCGATCGGCCGGATCTCCTCGTTCGCCGGGCGAGGGACCTACCGTGGAAACATGACTCGACGCGCACACCTGGCCGTTCTGGTGGCATCGGCGGCGATCCTGTCCGGATGCGCCGCGCCCGACCCCGTCGTGACGCGCCTGCCCTCCGACGAGGCCCGGCCCGTGCCGTCGGCCACGTCCTCGCCTCCGGCGACGCCGACAGCAGCCCCGGCCGACCCCGGCACCGCGCAGGACTGCGCCGGCGCACCGCTCACGCTCACGGCGGGCTCGCCCTCCCTGGCCGTGCGCGGCGACTGCCCCTCGGTGCAGGTGCAGGGCAACGACCTCGCCGTGGACCTCTCGGCCGCCGACATCGACGTGCTGGGCATCGAAGGCGACCGTGTCACGGTCACGGTGGGGGAGACGGATTCGCTCACGCTGGTGGGGAACGACTCCACGGTCACCGCGCGCGATCTCGACGACCTCATCATGACCGGAGACCGCAACACCGTCACCGCGACGGACTCCATCGACGCCGTCACGGTGGACGGGAACGACAACGTCGTCCGCGGCATCGACGACGATGCGGTCATCTCCGACGGCGGGGCCCGCAACTCCATCCAGTGATCCGCGCCTTCAGCAGCACGGCAGGAGGACGGCGCGCGGCACGCCGCCCAGGAGCAGCAGCGGGTTGATGTAGTCGCCGTCCAGCCGCACTCCGAAATGCACGGCTCCCTCGGCGGTATGGCCTCCGGAGGCGACCTCGGCGACCTCCTGCCCGCGAGTCACGGCGTCGCCGGGACGCAGCGCCGACTCCACCGGCTCGAAGGTCGTCACGAGCCCGTCACCGTGATCGATCGTGAGGACGCCCCGATCCACCACGGTGCCGGAGTAGGCGATGACCCCGTCGGCGGGGGCGCGCACCGCGCCGTCGGCGGCCAGGTCGATGCCGCGGTGCCCCGCACCGTACGCGTGCGCGGGCGCGGCGAAGGGGCGGACGATCTGCACCGGCGCCGTCGGCCACGTCCATCCGCGCTCCATCAGGGGCGCTGAGGCAGGAGTGGTCACCGCCCACACTGCGGCGACGGCCACGGTCACGGCGCTGCGGAACGGGTGCGGCATCGCCCCAGGATCGCGCGCGACCACTGCCCACCGGCGGGCGGAAACGGCTCCGGTGGACGGTGCCGGCGATGCGGGGTGCTGGGGAGGCGCGGCTGGTACAGTAGAAGGGCACCCCGTCCGTCGGGGTGACTCCGCGTGTCCACAGCGCACCGCGGTTCCCTGCGAACTGCACCGCGCGGCATCCCGCATCCACCGGTCTCCCGAGCTTTCGCCCGGGAGCGGATGCGTGCCGGACACCAGGCTCGCCGCCCATCCGGGCCGGCGCGAAACCAACCGCAACCCAGGCGCATCCGCGCCCAGAGAAGGAGAACGGCCATGGCCGTCGTCACCATTCGCCAGCTGCTCGACAGCGGCGTCCACTTCGGACACCAGACCCGCCGGTGGAACCCGAAAGTCAAGCGCTTCATCCTCACCGAGCGCAGCGGCATCCACATCATCGACCTGCAGCAGTCGCTGTCCTACATCGACAAGGCGTACGAGTTCGTCAAGGAGACCGTCGCCCACGGCGGCACCATCCTCTTCGTCGGCACCAAGAAGCAGGCGCAGGAAGTCCTCGCCGAGCAGGCGACCCGCGTCGGCCAGCCGTACGTGAACCAGCGCTGGCTCGGTGGCCTCCTCACCAACTTCCAGACCGTCTCCAAGCGTCTCGCGCGCATGAAGGAGCTCGAGGAGCTGGACTACGACAACCCCGCCGAGAGCGGCTTCACCAAGAAGGAGCTGCTGCTGAAGAAGCGGGAGCTCGACAAGCTGCACAAGTCGCTGGGCGGTATCCGCAACCTGCAGAAGACCCCGTCCGCCATCTGGGTCGTCGACGCCAAGCGCGAGCACCTGGCCGTGGATGAGGCCAAGAAGCTCGGCATCCCCGTCATCGGCATCCTCGACACCAACGCCGACCCCGACGAGTTCCAGTACCCGATCCCCGGCAACGACGACGCGATCCGCTCGGTGAGCCTGCTCACCCGCATCATCGCCGACGCCGCGGCCGAGGGCCTCATCCAGCGTCACCAGCCCGCCGGGGAGGCGACCGAGGTCGCCGAGCCGCTGGCGGAGTGGGAGCGCGAGCTGCTCGAGCAGGGTGCCCCGTCGCAGTCCTCCGCCGAGACCGAGAAGGTCGCGGATGTCGCCGAGGCCACCGCCGAGGCGAACGAGCTCATCGCCGACGAGCAGGCCATCGAGGGCGAAGCGGCGACCGAGTCCGCCGCCGACGCCGAGGCAGCCGCCGCCGCGGAGCAGACCACCGACGAGGCCGCTCAGGCCGAGTCCGCCGAGAAGTAATCGGCGCCCGCACCACACTCCCGTCGGCGAGGTCGTGACCAGCGACCTCGCCGACGTCTCCCTCAGAACTCACCAGAACTAGGAGCCACCACACATGGCAAACTTCACGATCGCCGACATCAAGGCGCTGCGTGAGCAGCTCGGCACGGGCATGGTCGACACCAAGAAGGCGCTCGAGGAGGCCGACGGCGACGTCGACAAGGCCGTCGAGATCCTGCGTCTGAAGGGCGCGAAGGGCAACGCCAAGCGCGCCGACCGCTCCACGAGCGAGGGCCTGGTCACCGCGCGTGAGCAGGACGGCAAGGTCACCCTGCTCGAGCTCGCGTGCGAGACCGACTTCGTCGCCAAGAACGAGCGGTTCATCGCGCTGGCCGACAAGGTCGTGGAAGCGGCTGCCGCCGCCTCCGCCGACTCCGCCGAGGCGGCCCTGGCCGCCCCCGCCGGTGAGCAGACCGTCGCCGAGCTGATCTCGGACGAGGCCGCCATCATCGGCGAGAAGGTCGAGCTGCGTCGCGTGCGCACGCTGACCGGCGAGCACTTCTCGGTGTACCTGCACAAGACCAGCAAGGACCTCCCGCCGCAGATCGGTGTCGTCGTCGCCTACAGCGGCGAGAACGCAGAGGCCGCTCGCAGCATCGCGCAGCACGTCTCGTTCGCCAACCCGACCTACCTCGCCCGCGAGGACGTGCCCGAGGCCGACGTCGAGAAGGAGCGCGAGATCGTCACCGAGATCTCCCGCAACGAGGGCAAGCCGGAGGCGGCGCTGCCGAAGATCGTCGAGGGTCGCGTGAACGCGTTCTTCAAGCAGGTCGTGCTCCTGGACCAGGACTACGCCAAGGACAACAAGGTGTCGGTGGCTCAGGTCGCCAAGGACGCCGGGATCACGATCACCGACTTCGCTCGCTTCAAGGTCGGCGCGTAACACGTGTGGAAGGCCCGCATCGCTGACCGGTGCGGGCCTTTCCCATGCCCGACGATAAGTTGTACCCGACGAGAGGATGACACGTGATCGATGAGGCCACCGGACGCCGCCGCGTCCTGCTGAAGCTGTCGGGTGAGGCTTTCGGCGGAGGGCAGCTGGGTGTCAATCCCGACGTCGTCAGCCAGATGGCCCGTGAGATCGCCGCGGCGGTGGATCGTGTCGAGGTCGCCGTCGTCGTGGGCGGGGGGAACTTCTTCCGCGGCGCCGAGCTCAGCCAGCGGGGAATGGACCGCGGCCGGGCCGATTACATGGGCATGCTGGGAACGGTCATGAACGCCCTCGCGCTGCAGGACTTCCTCGAGCAGGCCGGCGCGGCCACGCGCGTGCAGTCGGCCATCTCCATGACCCAGGTCGCCGAGCCGTACATCCCGCGCCGCGCCGAGCGCCACCTCGAGAAGGGGCGCGTGGTCATCTTCGGAGCCGGCGCCGGCCTGCCGTACTTCTCCACCGACACCGTCGCCGCGCAGCGGGCGCTGGAGATCGGCGCGACGGAGGTCCTCGTCGCCAAGAACGGCGTGGACGGCGTCTACACCGCCGATCCGCGGCACGACGCCACGGCGACGCGCATCGACACCATCACCTACCGCGACGCCCTCCAGCGCGGGCTCAAAGTCGTCGACTCCACGGCATTCAGCCTGTGCATGGACAACGGCATGGACATGCGCGTGTTCGGCATGGTGCCGGCCGGCAGCGTCACGCGCGCCCTGCTGGGCGAGCCGATCGGAACCCGCGTCACCGCGTGAGCGGAGCGTGCGCCCGCCGGATGGCGCGCGCTTGTCTAGACTGAGACGTCGAGCCCAACGAATGGAGTCCCCGTGATCGCCGATGTTCTGGCCGACGCCGAAACGCGCATGGACCGCGCCGTCGAAGCTGCGAAAGAAGACTTCGCCACTGTTCGCACCGGGCGCGCGAACCCGCAGATGTTCCAGAAGGTGATGGTGGACTATTACGGTTCCCCCACCCCGCTGGCCCAGCTGGCTTCGCTGAACAACCCCGAAGCCCGCACCCTCGTGGTCACCCCCTACGACAAGTCGGCCCTGAAGGCGATCGAGACCGCCATCCGCGACATGCCGAACCTCAGCGCGAACCCGACGAACGACGGCAACATCGTGCGCGTCACGCTGCCCGAGCTCACCGCCGAGCGCCGCAAGGAGTTCGTCAAGATCGTCCGGGGCAAGGGCGAGGACGCGAAGGTGCACGTCCGCGGCATCCGCCGGAAGTCCAAGGACGAGCTGGATGCGCTCAAGAGCGAGGTCGGCGAGGATGAACTCGTCCGCGCCGAGAAGGAGCTGGATGCGTTGACCAAGGCGCACGTCGACGCGATCGACGAGGCGCTCAAGCGCAAAGAGGCAGAGCTCCTCGAGGTCTAGACCCCATGACCGACCCCTCCGGCCCGGAAAGCGCGTCACCCCCGGACGCGCCGCTCTCCCGACGCGACGCGGCCCGTGCGCGCCGTGCGCAGAGCGCCGCCGACGCCGGGGCGGGCTTCCAGACGCACATCCGCGCCGCACGCACGGAGTTCGAGAGCCAGGTCGCGCACGCGCGCGCCGAGTTCGAAGAGGCCAACGCGCGCATCGCACAGCGCACGGGGCGCAACCTGCTGCTGGCGACCCTCATCGGCCTGGCCGCCGGCGCAGCGGTGCTCGGATCCCTCCTGTTCGTCAAGTGGATCTTCCTGGTCTTCGCGATCGCCGCGGTATCACTGGCCGTCTTCGAGTTCGCGCGCGCCCTGCAGGCCTCCGGACGTCGCGTCGACCTCGTCCCGCAGCTGCTGGCGAGCACGCTCCTGCTGCTCTCGGGTGCATTCACGAGCCTGTGGCTGCACTGGGTCGCCGTGATCGCGGCGGTCGTGCTCGTGGTGGTGTGGCGCCTGCTCGGGCAGATGTTCGCGCGCGACGGCCGCTCGTACGGCGCGGTGCTCTCCGACGTCCTGGTCGCGGGGTTCATTCAGCTGTACGTGCCGTTCATGGGCAGCCTCGCGATGGTGCTGCTCGCTCAGCCCGAGGGGGAGTGGTGGGTTCTCGCCTTCCTCATCGTGACGGTCGCCGCCGACACCGGGGCGTATGTCTCCGGTCTGACCTTCGGACGCGGCGGGCGTCATCTGATGGCCCCGCGGATCAGCCCCAAGAAGACGTGGGAGGGCTTCGCCGGCGCCGCCGTCGCCGCGCTTGCGGCCGGAGTCCTGCTGGCGCTGTACATGCTGCACCTCCCGTGGTGGGCGGGGCTGATCTTCGGCGCGGTGATCCTCGGCACCGCCACAGCGGGCGATCTCGGTGAGTCCATGATCAAGCGCGATCTCGGCATAAAGGACATGAGCTCGTGGCTGCCCGGCCACGGCGGCGTGCTCGACCGACTCGATTCCATCCTCCCCTCGGCCACGGGAGCCCTGGCGCTGTTCTATCTCCTGAGCCCTCTGGTGGTGACATGACCCTCGAGACGGAGCGCCCGGCCGAGGAGGCCGCGACCGAGACCCGCCCGCCGTTCCCCGACGCGACCGGTCGGCAGAAGGGCTACGAGAAGCGCGCGGTGGATGCGTTCCTCGAGCGGGCCCGTGCCGCCTTCGAATCCGACGAGCCCGATGCGCTGCGCTCGACGGAGGTGCGCGCCACGGCGTTCCCGCTCGTCCGTCACGGGTACGCCATCGCCCCCGTCGATGCCGCGCTCGGGCGCATCGAGGACGCCTTCGCCGCTCGCGAGCGCGAGTGGGCGATGAACCGGCGCGGCGCGCGGGCCTGGGTCGCGGAGTCGCGCGAGACCGCGCAGGTGGTCCTGGACCGGCTGCTGCGCTCGCGTGGACAGCGCTTCGACCGCGTCGGCGTGCTGCGGTACGGCTATCGCGTGGACGAAGTCGACCTGGTCGCCGACAAGATCGCGCGCTACCTCGCGGCGGGGGAGCCGGTGACGGCCGACCAGGTCAGAGCCGTGGCGTTCCGGATGCAGCGGGGCGGCTATCGCGAGGACCAGGTCGACGCGGTGCTGGATGCCGTGGTCGAGGTCATGCTCGCCGTCGGCTGACGTCGTCCGCGCCGTGCGGCGGGGTCCTGTACCCCCGGCTCGGCGGATGGCGGGCGATGGGGCAGGCGGCTAGAATCGAGCGCATTGTGACCTCCGGCACCGAGATGACGCGCGCCACCTCCGGACCGATCGTCCGCAGGCCGGCCAACGGTCTCGATGTGGTGCCCCCGCCCACGCCGCCGCGCCGGACGCCCCGCTGGTCGCGTCGGCGCGGGGTGCTCGCCGTCTTCGCCGCGCTGTCCGCGCTGGGGTTCGTGGCGGCGTACGTCGGACCCACGGGGGCGGCGCTGGCGGAGGTCGACCCGGATCGGGTCTCGCTGTTCGAGAACGCCCTCGCCGACACGCAGAGCTACTCGCCGGCCCCGGGTGCCATCACCCCGGCCGCGCTCGAGCGCGGCACCTACTCCGTGTACGTCACCCCCAAGCCCACGCCCACCCCCACTGCCACCGCGCGAAGCGTGGCGGCGCCGGCGGGGGCTTCGTCATCGTCGGGATGGCAGCCCCCCTTCGTGGCGCCGGACCCCGGCACCGCGCAGGCGATCGCCTACGAGGCTGTTCTCGCGCGCGGCTGGGGCGACGACCAGTTCGCGTGCCTGCGGGCGCTGTGGCAGAAGGAATCCGGCTGGCGCGTGAACGCGTACAACTCCTCCAGCGGCGCGTACGGCATCCCGCAGGCGCTGCCGGGGAGCAAGATGGCCAGCGCGGGCGCCGACTGGGAGTCCAACCCGGCGACGCAGATCGCGTGGGGGCTGGGGTACATCGGCAGTCGCTACGGCGACCCGTGCGGGGCCTGGGGCAGCTCGCAGAGCCGCGGCTGGTATTGACCGGTGGCCCGCGGGAAGCGGCGCCGGCCGCAGTCATCCGGTGATGATTCCTTGGCGCGCCTGATCGCAGGATGGAAGCGCACCGAGAGCCGGCGCGGCGTCGAATGGACCGTGCAACCGGTCGCCGCCCACGCCGCACAGAAGCCCTACACGTGTCCCGGATGCGGCGGCACGGTCGAACCCGGTGTCGCCCACGTGGTGGTGTGGCGGGCGGACGGCGTCCTCGGTGACGCCGCCGACCTCGCCGCCCGCCGCCACTGGCACACCCACTGCTGGAGGATCGGCTGACATGGAAATCCGAGGACCGCTCGCCCTGCCCGCGCGCCGCGAGGAGATCGAGCTGCACACCGACGACGGGCTGACCCTCGTCGGCGAGCTCGCGCTCCCCGAGAGCCGCGATCCGGTCGCGACGCTCGTGACGCTGCATCCGCTGCCCACCGCGGGTGGATTCATGGACTCGCACATCCTGCGCAAGGCCGCCGCGCGCCTGCCCGCGCTGGCCGACCTCGCCGTGCTGCGCTTCAACACCCGCGGCACGAGCTCGCCGCGGGGAAGGAGCGAGGGAGCCTTCGACGGCGGCGCCGGCGAGCGCCATGACGTCGCGGCGGCGGTGCGGTTCGCCGCCGAGCGGGGACTGCCGCATCCGTGGCTCCTGGGCTGGTCGTTCGGCACCGAGCTGGCGCTGAAGTACGGCCGCGAGCACGACGTCGAGGGTGCCATCCTGCTGTCGCCGCCGCTGCACCGCACGAGCGCCGACGAGCTCGCGGGGTGGGCGGGAGATCCTCGCCGCCTGGTGGTGGTCGTCCCCGAGTTCGACGACTACCTCCGCCCCGCCGAGGCCGCCGAACGCTTCGCGGCCGTGCCGGAGGCCATGCTCGTCCCGGTGGAGGGGGGCAAGCACCTGTGGGTGGGGGAGAGTCAGACCCGCCGCGTGCTGTCGGAGATCGTGGGTGTGGTCAATCCTGCGGCACTGCCCCTGCCCGCCACGTGGGACGGTCCGGTGCCGCAGGACTGAGCGTCACCGCTCGTTCTGCCGCGGGATGAGCACCTGCCGGTAGATGATCAGGATGCTCGCGGCCACCGGGATCGCCACCAGCGCGCCGAGCAGACCGAGGAGCGATCCGCCGGCGAGGGCGGCGATAACGACGACGGCGCCGGGGATCGCGACGGCGCGGTTCATGATGCGCGGAGAGACGACGTAGGCCTCGATCTGCATGTAGATCAGGTAGTAGATCGCCGCGATGAGCGCGGTGGTCGGGGAGCCGAGCCCCGGGAGGAGGCACGTCAGCACGATGATGGTCGATCCCGTCAGGGTCCCCACGAGCGGGATCAGCGAGAAGAAGAACGCGACCACGGCGAGCACGGCGGGGAAGGGAGCGCCGATGATCGAGAGCAGGATCGCACTGAGCACGCCGTTGATGACGCCCAGGCTCGCCTGCCCGATGACGTAGTAACCCACTGAACGGGTGATCTGCTCGGCCAGGTCGATGAACCGTGCGCGCTTGGAGGCGGGCACGAGCTGGTACACGGCAGCCTTCAGCGCCGGGGTGGACGCGGTGAAGTAGATCGTGAGGATCAGCACGATGAAGGCGCCGCCCAGGCCCACCACGACGGCGCCGACGAAGCCGAGGATCCCCTCACCCACGTCGCTGGAGATCGTGCCGAGGTCCAGCGAGGTCCACCAGTTCTCGATGTAGCCCCATGCGCTGTCCACATCGAGTGCGGGAAATGTGTCCTCCGCCCACGCGCGTGCGTCCTGCACGACGTCGTCCCACTGCAGGTCGGTGGCGATCTCCTCGATCTGGCTGACCAGCTGAGCCACCTGACTCACGATGACCGGGACGATGGTCAGGATGATGCCGGCGAAGATGCCCAGCACCCCCAGGATCGTGATCAGCACGGCGGCCCAGCGGCGGAGCTTGCGCCGCTCGAGCCACGAGATCACCGGGTCCAGGCCCAGCGAGAGGAACAGCGCCGTGCCGACGTACAGGAGGATCGTGGACAGGGTCTGCACGCTGTTGATCAGCAGCAGGCCGACGCCGACCCCGAGCGTCGCCACGAGGGCGACACGGAATGGATTGTGGATCTTCACGCGGGCTCCTGTCCGGCTGCGGCCGAAGCCGCCATCTCGTTCCGTCAGGATACGCACCGGCGGCCCGCAAACCCGGCAGGCACCCCCTCCCGGTCGACTTTCAGGTCGTTCCCGCTACGCTGGAATGTCGTGTGTGCGTGGCCCGACCCGACGGGCCGGCATCGGGAAGGTATGGTTCGTGCGTTTCGTGTGGGCGGTCGCGGCGTTCGTCATCGCTGCGCTGATGATCGGTGCGGGCATCGCGCAGCGCACGATCTTCGAACCGCCCCCCGCCGAAGCCACCGCTCTGCCCGCCGGCGAGGAGGAGGCCTACACCGTCATCGACGGCGAGGTCCTGAACCTGTTCCCCGGCGCCCAGACGCTCACGGTCGAGGGTGAGGGCACGATCTTCGCCGCGTACGGGCGCACCGCCGATGTGCAGGCCTGGCTGGCCGACGTTCCTTACAACCGGATCACCGTGGACGGGGAGGAGTTCCGCACGCGCGTGGTGGAGCCCGAGGCCGCCCCCGCGGGAGACGAGGCCGCGGCCGAACGCGCCGACGATTCGGAGGAGACGGAGTCCGCCGGGCGCACCCCCGTGGGATCGGACCTGTGGCTGGACGAGTTCCAGCAGGAGCGGCGGCTGTCCACGCCCCTGCAGCTGCCCGAGGACATGAGTGTCCTGGTGGCATCCGACGGCACCGCCCCGGCCCCCGCCGACATCTCGGTCACCTGGCCGGTCGACCGCAGCACCCCGTGGGCCGGCCCGCTCATCGTCGGCGGCGGAATCGTGCTGGTGGCCGGCGTGATCCTCTATCTGCTGGGCATCCGCCATGTTCGGCGCTCGCGCGGCCCGCGGCGCAAGGGGCTGCCCCTGCCGCCCACCGAACCCATCGACCTGGCCGTCGAAGGCGGCAAGAAGGGCGTCATCAGCTCGGGGCGGCGCCGGGCGATCAAGGCACGGCGGTCGTTCGTCGTGGTCCCCGCCATCGCGATGTCGGGCCTGCTGTTCGCTGGCTGCTCCTCCGATGCGTGGCCCGACCTCGCCGTCTCGCCCACCCCGTCGCCGACGTCGTCGGTCATCGTCCCGGAGGGACAGCAGTCGCCGGCGGTGACCGAGACTCAGGCCGAACGCATCCTCGCGCGCATCGCCTCGACGGTGGCGGAGGCGGACGCCGCGGCCGACGCCGACCTGGCCGCGTCGCGTCTGGCCGGCCCCGCGCTGGCCGAACGGCAGACCAACTACGGCCTGCGGGCGCAGCTTCCCGACCAGACCCCGCTCGCACCCATCCCCGACCGCCCGGTCGAGATCGTGCTGCCGCAGGCCTTCGACGAATGGCCGCGCTCGTTCATGACGGTCGTGGAAGCCTCCGATGACACCACCGTGGCGCCCACGATCATGGTGATGACCCAGGCCGACCCGTGGTCGGAGTACAAGGCCACCTACATCGCAGGCCTGGAGGCGGCGACGCTGCTGCCCGACCTGCCGGCCACCTACGTCGGCGCCGCGCTGGCACCGCCGGATTCCCCGTTCCTGCGCCTGCGCCCGGATGAGGTCGCCGCGGCGTACGCCGACCTCATCAACAACGGCGAGAAGAGCGCGTACTGGAACGACTTCGACACCGCGGGCGACCTGCTCCTGCCCAGCATCCGCGAGAACCAGCAGCAGCGCCTGGATCAGCTCAACCAGACCGGGTCGGGCACCTCGAGCCTGGAGTTCAAGGCCACGGCGGGAGCGGGTGCGCCCATGGCGTTGACGACGCTGGACGGCGGGGCCATCGTGGCCGTGGAGGTCCGCGAGAGCGACATCGTCCGTCCGACGAATGCCGACGCGGTGATCCGGCTGCCCGAGAACCCGGCTGTGCGCGCGCTGACGGGCGTGGAGCAGTCGGCGACCGGCTTCCAGACGACCTACGCCGATCAGCTCTTCTTCTACGTCCCCCTCGAAGGCGAGAACGAACCCATTCGCCTCCTGGGTTACCGGTCCAACATCCTGGAAGCGAAGGTCCTCGAGTGAGCACTCCCCAGCCTGGTTCCGTCCTGCGCGGCGCTGTCGATCTGTCCGCTCTGCGCAACCGTCCGCAGACGCCTGCCGCGCCCACGGGCGATCAGGCGGAAGCGCCCGCCGGCGCCGTGTCCTCGCTGGTGATGGATGTCACCGACGCGACGTTCGGCCAGGTGCTCGAGCTCTCCCGGACGGTGCCCGTCGTGGTGGATCTGTGGGCCGAGTGGTGCGGACCGTGCAAGCAGCTCTCGCCCATCCTGGAGAAGGTCGTCACCGAGCTCGGGGGACGGCTGGTCCTGGCCAAGGTCGACGTCGACGCGAACCCGCAGCTCGCGCAGGGTTTCCGCGCGCAGTCCATCCCGATGGTCGTCGCGCTCGTGGGCGGGCAGCCTGTTCCGCTGTTCACCGGGGCCGTGCCCGAACAGCAGGTGCGGGAGGTCTTCGCTCAGCTGCTGCAGCTGGCGGCGCAGAACGGCGTGACGGGGACCGTCGCGGTGTCCGGCGCGCCGGAGGCCGACAGCGACGAGGCCCCCGCCGACCCGCCGCTGCCGCCACTGCACGCGGAGGCGTTCGAGGCGATCGAGAGCGGCGACTACGACCGTGCCGTCCGTGCCTACGAGCAGGCGCTGGCCGAGGATCCGCACGATGCGGATGCGCGCGCAGGCCTCGGTCAGGTGCGCCTGCTCGCTCGCGTGCAGGGCGCCGACCTGCAGTCCGCCCGTGCCGCCGCCGCAGCCGACCCCGCGGACCTGGAGGCCCAGTTCCTCGTCGCCGACCTCGACGTCGCCGGCGGTCACGTCGAAGACGCCTTCGATCGGCTGCTGGACGTGTTCTCCGTTCTGCCCGAGGATCGGCGCGCGCCCGTCCGCGAGCGGCTGCTGGAGCTGTTCGGGCTCGTCGGCGACGCCGACCCGCGTGTCACGCGGGCTCGCGGACGTCTGTCCTCGCTTCTGTTCTGAAGCTTCGCTCCCATTCCGCCCGGCCTCCCGCGGGCGGGGATTCTGCGTGCCCGGAAACGCCTGCGTCCTGTCCCTGAAAGCCGTCCCAGTTATACCCCAGGGGGTATAACTTACGATGGGTGCAGGATCAGAAGGAGTCACGCGTGGGCGAAGTCACGGCAGCAGAGAAGATGAGGATCGTCATCGTCGGCGGGGTGGCCGGGGGGATGAGCTGCGCCGCTCGCGCGCGACGGTTGGACGAGGACGCCGAGATCATCGTCCTCGAGCGAGGTGCCCACGTGTCCTTCGCCAACTGCGGCCTGCCGTACTTCGTCGGCGGGGAGATCGAGGATCCCGATGCCCTGCTCGTGCAGACGCCCGCGTCACTCCGGGCATCCCTGGCCTTGGACGTCCGTCCCGGGCATGAGGTGGTGGGAGTGGATCCTGACGGGAAGACGGTGACCGTCCGCTCCGACGGGGGTGTGGAGCAGCTGTCCTACGACGCGCTCGTGCTCTCGCCCGGCGCGGCGGCGTCCCTGCCGCCCATCCCCGGGATCCGGTCGCCGCGCGTGCGGACGCTGCGCACCGTCGAGGATGCGGTCGCCCTGCGTCGTCAGGTGGGCTCGGGCGCGCGGCGGGCGGTGATCCTCGGGGCGGGCTTCATCGGAGTCGAGGCTGCCGAGGCGCTGGCCGCGCAGGGGCTCGAGGTCTCCCTCGTGGAGCTGGCCGCGCACCCGCTGCCGCCGCTCGAGCGGGAGCTGGCGTGGGAGGTGTCCCAGGAGCTGCGCCGCCTCGGTGTGGACGTGCACGCCGGAGTCGCGGCGACCGCCGTCGAGCCCGGCTCAGCCGCCGACACCGTGGTCCTCGCCGATGGCACCCGCCTGTCCGCGGATCTCGTCGTCGTGTCGGTGGGCGTGCGTCCGGACACGGCCGTCTTCGAGAACGCGGGCATCCCCTGTGACGGCGGCGCTCTGATCGTCGATGAGCATGGCCGGACCGGCGTCGCTGGTATCTGGGCGGTGGGGGATGCCACCGCGAGCATCGATCCGATCACCGGGTCCCGACGTCCCGTCGCGCTGGCCGGGCCGGCCAACCGTGCCGGACGGCTCGTCGCCGACGACATTCTGAGACCGGGGCTCGCTCGCCCGATTCCCCGGCCCGCCGGCACGGCGATCGTCCGGGTGGGTGCACGGACAGCGGCGCTCACCGGTGCCAATCGTGCGACGCTCGCGGCAGCGGGTGTGGCACATCGCACTCTGCACCTGCATGGCAACCAGCATGCAGGCTATTTCCCCGGCGCCAGCCCGGTCCACCTGGTCGTGCACTTCGATCCGGGCAGCGGCCGTCTGCTCGGCGCTCAGGCGGTCGGTCGTGACGGTGTCGACAAGCGCATCGATGTCCTGGCGACCGCGATCGCCGCCGGTTTCTCGGTGGAGGACCTCATCGATCTCGACCTGGCGTATTCCCCGCCGTATGGGCAGGCGAAGGATGTCGTCAATCTCGCCGGCATGGTGGGGGAGAACGTGCGCAACGGGACGCTGTCGCTGTGGTACGCGGACGATGTCGACGAGGTGCGAGCGTCGGCGCTCGTACTGGACGTACGGCGTGCAGAGGAGTGGCGGTCCGGCCACCTGCCCGGCGCTCTCCACATCCCGCACACCGAACTGCGCGGCCGGTTGAACGAGGTCCGCGAGCACGCAGGCGGACGGCCGGTGCGCGTCCTGTGCGCCTCCGGCGTGCGTTCCGCCATCGCCCATCGTGTCCTGGCGCACGCGGGCATCGACTCGGCGTCGCTGTCGGGCGGAATGCAGACCCTCCGCGCCGTCCTCGGTGACGACACCGACCGCATCCTCGAGAAGGAACCCGCCCTCGTCGGCGGATGAAGGAGATCGATCATGTGGCGAGCAGCGACATGCGCGACGTGCGGGAAGACCACGTGGGCGGGATGCGGCCAGCACGTGGACCAGGTCATGGCGGGGGTGCCGCGCGCCCAGCGGTGCCCGGGGCATGACAGCGCGCCCTCGACCGGCTTCCTCGCGCGGCTGTTCGGACGCTGAGTCGCGGCGGCGCGCCGTCGCTCAGGCGAGCGTCAGGAAGAGCTTCTCCAGCTCGTCGGGAGTGACGGAATCGTCGGTGGGATCGGCGAGGCACGTCCGCATCGCCGACGCGATGATGGCGTAGCCCGCGCGGTCGAGCGCCTTCGAGACGGCGGACAGCTGAATGACGACGTCGCGGCAATCGGCTCCCGCGTCCACGGCAGTGATGACCGCAGCCAGTTGCCCCTGAGCGCGGCGCAGCCGGTTCACGATCTTGCGCTGCTGAGCCTGTGCTTCGGCGTCGTCACGACGCTGCCGATCCATGTTCGTCGTCGCGCCCATGTCCGCCTCCCTCCTGCGCGATCCGCCCGCGCAGACGGCTATTCTGCCACGGAACCCGATACCCCAGAGGGTATTCCGGCGGCCGGGCGTCCCGCTGCCGAGCCGCGCGTGCGCACGGCCAGCAGCGCGCACGCAACGACGACCGCGCCCCCCACGATCGTCGTCCAGGTGATCGGCTCGTGCAGGATCAGGCCGGCCCACACGATGCTCAGCACCGGCTGCGCCAATTGCACCTGACCGACGCGCGCGATCGGGCCGATGGCGAGACCTCGGTACCACGCGACGAAGCCCAGGAACATGCTGATGACCCCGAGGTAGGCCAGCGCCGCCCACTCGCGTGCCGTGCCCTCCGGCGGCGTGTCGACGACGGCGATGCCCGTCAGCACCAGCATGAGGGGGGCGGCGAGGACCAGTGCCCACGAGATCGTCTGCCACGACCCGAGTTCGCGGGAGAGCAGCCCGCCTTCGGCGTACGCGATCGCGCAGACGATCACGGCGGCGAACAGGAGGAGGTCGGGCGCTCCCGCCGCGCCCAGGCCGCCGTGCTGGAGCGCGGCGAAGGAAACCGCCGCGAGGGCCCCGACGCCTGCGGCGACCCAGAACCACGGCCGGGGCCGCTCGCCGGCGCGCACCACGGCCATGACGGCGGTCATCGCGGGAAGGAGGGCGACGACGACCGCCCCGTGACTGGCCGGGACCCCCGTCAGGGCGTAGGAGGTCAGCAGCGGGAAGCCCACCACGGCGCCGGCTGCCACGATCCCCACGCGCACCCACTGGGTGCCGCGCGGCACGCGCTGGCGGGTGACGGCGAGGGCAGCGCCGGCGAGGACAGCCGCGAGCACGGCCCGGGCAGAGCCGACGAACAGCGGGGACATCGCCCCGTCTTCCACGGCCACGCGTGTGAACGGCATCGTGAAGGAGAACGCGATGACGCCGAGGGCACCCCACCAGAGCCCCGCCCCGCGGCCGTGTAGCGGTGGACGGATCCGCGCGATAGCGCTATCTTCTGGTCTCATGGGAGAGAGTAGCAGTGCGCGGATCGCGGCGGAACTGCGCTCGTGGGTCGCGGCCGCCCCGCCCGGCGCCCGGCTGCCCTCGACGCGTTCGCTGACGCGCACCCATGGTGCGAGCCCCGTGACCGTGCAGAAGGCGCTGCACGCCTTGACCCTGCAGGGCCTCATCGAGACGCGTCCGGGCGCCGGCACCTTCGTGAGCAGGCCGCGGGCGACCCGGCCGCACGACTATGCATGGCAGACGGCGGCCCTCGGAGCGCCCGCCGCTCGTGTGGCGCAGTCCTCATCCCTGCGTCCGACCTCGCCGGAGGCCGTCGCGCTGCACGAAGGCTATCCCGAGCGAGATCTCCTTCCGCATCGGCTGGTGCGTGCGGCCCTCGCCCGGGCGGCCCGAGGCGACGTCGCGGTCACCCGACCGCCGTCGGCCGGAATCCCCGAGCTGCAGGCCTGGTTCGCAGCGGAACTGGCTGCCGTCACGCCGGCCGGCCTGGCCGCCCCGACGGCGAAGGACGTCATGGTCCTCCCGGGGAGCCAGAGCGGTCTCAGCACACTGTTCCGCAGCCTCGTGGGGGCCCGCATGCCGCTCCTGATCGAGTCGCCCACCTATTGGGGTGCGATCGGGGCGGCGGCACAGGCCGGAGTGCAGGTCGTCCCTCTCGCCTCAGGGGTTCACGGCCCCGACCCTGAAGAACTGGACCGAGCGCTGACCGAGACGGGGGCCCGCGCGTTCTACGCGCAGCCGACCTACGCCAATCCCACCGGAGCGCAGTGGTCGCCGGCCCGGTCGGAGGAGGTGCTCCGCGTCATCCGCGCACACGGCGCGTTCCTCATCGAGGACGACTGGGCCCATGACTTCGGGATCTCCACCGCACCGTCGCCGCTGGCCGCGCGAGACGACGCCGGGCACGTGGTGTACGTGCGGTCGCTCACCAAGAGCGTGTCCCCGGCTCTCCGCGTGGCCGGCCTGATCGCCCGCGGTCCTGCGCGCGAGCGCATCCTCGCCGACCTTCAGGCCCACTCCCTCTACGTCAGCGGCGTGCTTCAGGCCGCGGCGCTGGATGTCGTCACCCAACCCGGGTGGCGCACGCACCTGCGCGGCGTGCGCGAGCAGCTGGCCGCCCGCCGGGACCTCCTCGTCGACGCCGTCTGCACCCACCTTCCGACGGCCCACCTGGAGGCCGTCCCCGCCGGCGGTCTGAACCTCTGGGTGCAGCTGCCCGACGAGACCGACCTGGCGCGCCTGGCCCGCGAGTGCGAGACGCGCGGGGTCGCGATCGCGACGGGCGACGACTGGTTCCCCGCCGAGCCGACGGGGCGTTTCATGCGCCTGAACTACTCCGGGCCCAATCCCGGGGCCTTCCCCGACGCCGTCCGCGTCATCGGGGAGTGCCTCGCGGGGTGACGTTCACCGGCGACGGCCGTGCCGCCCCTCAGCCCTTGCCGGGCGCGGGGAGGCGCGCATTGTCGCGACGGTGGTGCAGCCACAGCACCCCCAGCGGGGGCAGGCTGAGGACCGCGCGCCCGGTGTCGTCGGCGTGCACGACCCCGAGGTTGCCGACGCCCGAACCGCCGTACTCGGCGGCATCGGTGTTGAGGATCTCCTCCCACACACCGTGTTCGGGCAGAGTCAGCTCATAGCCGTGCAGGGGGGCGCCGGAGAAGTTGCACACGACCGCGACGGTGTTGCCGTGCCAATCGCGTCGCGCGAACGCGAGCACGTTGGAGTTCCAGGACGGCGCGCCCAGGCGCGTGAACGCCGCGCCGTCGGAGTCCCGCGACCACAGCGCCGCCTGCTCGCGATAGGTCCGGTTCAACGTCGCCACGAAGTCGTGCAACTGCGCGTGCGAGGGCTGTTCCAGCATCCACCAGTCCAGGCTCCGCCCCTCGGCCCATTCGGACATCTGCCCGAACTCCTGCCCCATGAACAGCAGCTGCTTGCCGGGGTGGCCCCACATGTACGCGAGGAAGGCACGCATGTTGGCGAGCTTCTGCCAGTGGTCGCCGGGCATGCGGCCGAAGAGGCTCCCCTTGCCGTGCACGACCTCGTCGTGGCTCACGGGGAGGATGAAGTTCTCGCTGAACGCGTAGACGAACGAGAACGACAGCTCGCCCTCGTGGTGGCCGCGGTACAGCGGGTCGCGCGCCATGTACTGCAGCGAGTCGTTCATCCAGCCCATGTTCCACTTGAACCCGAAGCCGAGCCCGGCATGATCGGTGGGGGCGGTGACGCCGGGGAAGCTGGTGGATTCCTCGGCGATGATCGCGATGCCCGGGTAGCGCTTGTACGCGGTGCCGTTGACCTCCTTGAGGAAGCGGATCGCCTCGAGATTCTCGCGGCCGCCGTACTGGTTCGGCGCCCACTCGCCCTCGTTGCGGGAGTAGTCCAGGTACAGCATGGAGGCCACCGCATCCACGCGCAGCCCGTCGACGTGGAACTCCTCGAGCCAGTACAGGGCGTTGGCGACGAGGAAGTTGCGGACCTCGTTGCGCCCGTAGTCGAAGATCAGCGTGCCCCAGTCCTTGTGCTCGCCGCGGCGCGGGTCGGGGTGCTCGTAGAGGGGTTCGCCGTCGAAGCGGGCGAGCGCGAAGGCATCCTTGGGGAAGTGCCCGGGCACCCAGTCCATGATCACGCCGATCCCGGCCTGGTGGAGGCGATCGATGAGGTAGCGCAGGTCGTCGGGCTGTCCGAAGCGGCTGGTGGGGGCGTAGTACCCCGTGACCTGGTATCCCCACGACCCGCCGAACGGGTGCTCGGCCAGCGGGAGGAACTCCACGTGCGTGAAACCCTGCGCGGTGACGTATTCGACGAGCGGATCGGCCGCGTCGCGGTACGTCAGGCCCGGGCGCCACGAGCCCAGATGGATCTCGTAGATCGACATCGGAGCCGACACCGGCGCGGTGCGCGCGCGCCGCGCCATCCACGCGTCATCACCCCACGCGTATGACGATTCGGTGACCACGGATGCGGTGGCCGGGGGCTTCTCGGCGAACCGCGCCATCGGGTCGGCCTTGAGGATCCACTCGCCCCGACGGGTCAGGATCTCGAACTTGTAGGTGTCGCCGGCGGCCATCCCCGGCACGAACAGCTCCCACACTCCGCTGCCGCCCATCGACCGCATCGCGTGCGCGGTGCCGTCCCAGCCGTTGACGTCGCCGGCCACGCGCACGGCGCGGGCGTCGGGCGCCCACACCGCGAAGGCGACGCCGGGGGACCCGTCGAGCGTGCGCACGTGCGCGCCCAGGACCCGCCACAGCTCTTCGTGCCGCCCTTCGCCGATGAGGTGGAGGTCCATCTCGCCGAGGGTGGGCAGGTGCCGGTACGGGTCGTCGGCGGTGTAATCGGTGCCGCCTTCGTAGGTGGACGTGATCGTGTACGGCCCGGGCTGGCGGGGCACGCGCGCTTCCCAGATGCCTGCCCGCACGTGCTCGAGGCGAGCCGACGAGCCGTCGGCGAGGTTCGCCGTGACCGTGGCCGCGAGCGGCCGCCGGGTGCGGATCACCCATGCGCCGTCGCCGGCGGGATGCACGCCCAGCACCGAGTGCGGATCGTGATGCGTGCCGGCGGCGACCGCGTCGAGCAGGGCGTCGTCGGGGAGGGTGGACGGTGTCATCGTGACTCCTTCACATGCAGGAGGTGCACCGGCTCGGTGAACGCATCCAGACGCACGAAATTGTGATCGGTCCAGGTCCACACCGCGCCGGTGACGAGATCCTCCACCTGGTACGGCTCGCCCGGGGCGATGCCCCACAGCGTCGTGTCCAGGTGCACCATCGTCTCGCGGACGGAGTGCGGGTCGACGTTGGCCACCACCAGGACGGTGTCCGATGCGCCGGTGGGCGAGAGCGCGGCATCCAGGTGCTTGGAGTACACCAGGATCGAATCGTCGTCGCTCCAGTGGACCGAGAGGTTGCGCAGCTGCCCGAGCGCGGGATGCGCGCGGCGCGCCGCGTTCAGCATCCGCAGGTACGGCGCGAGCGATTCGCCGCGCTCCTCGGCGCCCTCCCAGTCGCGGAACTTGTACTCGTACTTCTCGTTGTCGATGTTCTCCTCGGAGCCGGGCCTGGCCACGTTCTCGAACAGCTCGTATCCGGCGTACACGCCGTAGCTGGGGGCGGCGGTGGCCGCGATGGCCGCGCGCACCTTGTAGGCGGCGCGCCCGCCGAACTGGAGGTACTCGGTGAGGATGTCGGGGGTGTTGACGAAGAGGTTCGGCCGGAGGAAATCGTCGGTCTCCGTGGCGAGGGAGGTGAGGAACTCCGCGAGCTCCTCCTTGGTGTTGCGCCACGTGAAGTAGGTGTAGCTCTGCTGGAAGCCGGCCATCGCCAGTCCCTGCAGGGGAGCGGGGCGCGTGAACGCCTCGGCGAGGAACACGACGTCGGGGGACTCGGCGCTCACCGTCGCGATGAGCCACTCCCAGAACTGCAGCGGCTTGGTGTGCGGGTTGTCCACGCGGAAGATCTGCACGCCCTGCGCGATCCAATGACGCACGATCCGCAGCACCTCCGCGCGGATCCCTTCCGGATCGTTGTCGAAGTTGACCGGATAGATGTCCTGGTACTTCTTCGGCGGGTTCTCGGCGTAGGCGATCGAGCCGTCGGGAAGTGTCGTGAACCACGCCGGGTGCTCTCTCACCCACGGGTGGTCGGGGGAAGCCTGCAGGGCCAGGTCGAGGGCCACCTCGATTCCGGCACCGCGCGCAGCCCGCACGAACGCCCGGAAATCGGCGAGGGTGCCCAGGTCGGGGTGGACGGCGTCGTGGCCGCCCGCGGAAGATCCGATCGCCCACGGCGATCCGGGGTCGCCCGGGGCGGGGTGGAGGGTGTTGTTGGGGCCTTTGCGGTTGCTCTGTCCGATGGGATGGATCGGGGGCAGGTACAGCACGTCGAAGCCCATCGCCGCCACGGCCGGAAGCCGCTTGGCCGCGGTGCGGAAGGTGCCGCTCTTGACGGTGCCGTCCTTGAGGCGCCGCGCGCCCTCGGAGCGGGGGAAGAACTCGTACCACGCGCCCACACCGGCACGCTGCCGTTCGACGAGCAGCTCCAGCTCGTCACCGACGGAGCCGAGCATCGCCAGCGGGCGTTCGGCGAAGTACGCAGCCAGTTCCGGGTCGGTCACGATCCCCAGCGCCACCTCGTCGGTGATGGCGGTATCCCGCAGCGCCCGCGCCGCCCCCTGCAGCGCGGTGCGCTCGGCGCGGGGGCGCGACTTGTCGGCGACGGCCCGATCGAACAGCAGCGCTCCGGAGGTGCGCATGAGCGCCGTGTCCACGCCGGCGGCGATCTTCACCTCTGCCGCGTGCTGCCACGTGGCGAAATCATCTGCGAACGCCTCGAAGCGGAACCGCCACACGCCCTGCTCCAGCGGGGCGACCAGGGTCGACCACCGGTCGAGGCCGTCGTTGAGGGGCGATAGACGATGCAGCGACTCGTCGCCGGCGGGGGAGAACAGGCGCACGTGCACGCCGATGAGGTCGTGCCCCTCGCGGAAAGCGGTGACCGTGAACGGCACGGCCTCCTCGACGTAGGCGGACGGGCGGAAACGTCCGCCGGGCACCGAGGGGCGAGGGGCGGCCATCGGGATGCGCGGGGTCACCGTCGCGACGACGGAATCCGTCGCCGGGCGGACCGGGATCGCGCTGCCGCTGCGCCACGGACGGGGGGTCGAAGATCGTGTCGGAGCTGCCACCATCCGAACCTACCCCGGCCGCCGGAAGCGGCACAGGTGAGAGCCGGCGGTTGACAAGCGGCCCCGTTTTGGGTCAGACGACCCGGAACAGGTGCATCGAGGTGTCGGGCATGGTGACCACGTCGCCGGCGGCGAACTCCGGCCTGTCCTCGGCCGGGCGGTCGGTGAGGCTGGTCCACAGCGACACGAATCGCTCGGCTCCCTCCAACTCGGGCAGGGTCACCTCGATGGGGGCCTCGTTGCCGTGCACGATCAGCAGGATGCGGTTGTGCGGTTCGTGCTCGGGGGTGGACGCGGCGACGTACTGCAGCGTGCGGTGGGTCGCGCTGGTCCACCGCTCGATCGACATCGTCTCGCCGTGCTCGTCGTACCACTGCATGACCGAGGCCGAGGGGATGTGCTCGCCCAGACGCGCGAACCGGCTGGGGCGGAGGGCGGGATTCTCCCGTCGCAGCTGCAGGAGGCGCCGCACGTGCGCGGCGAGATCGTCCTGCCACGGCGCGTGGTCCCACGACAGCCATGTCAGCGCGGAGTCGTGGCAGTACGCATTGTTGTTGCCGCGCTGCGTGCGGCCGAACTCGTCGCCGGCGGTGAGCATCGGGATGCCGGCGGACAGCAGCAGCGTTCCCAGGAGGTTGCGCATCGCCTTCCGGCGCACCGAGAGGATGCCCTCATCGTCGGTGGGACCCTCGGTGCCGTGGTTGAACGAACGGTTCGTGTCGGCGCCGTCGCGGCCGTGCTCCCCGTTGGCGAGGTTGTGCTTGACGTCGTAGGAGACCAGGTCGTGCAGCGTGAACCCGTCGTGGGCGGTGACGAAGTTGACGCTGGCGAGGGGACCGCGCTCGGCGCTGAACGTGTTCGACGATCCCGCCAGGCGCGTCGCGAAACCGCCCACTCCGGTCGGGGACGTGTCGGCGCGTCGCGCATAGTCCACGTCGCTCAACCAGAAATTGCGCACACGGTCGCGGTAGCGGTCGTTCCACTCGTGCCAACCGGTGCCGAAGTTGCCGGTCTGCCATCCGCCCAGGCCGACATCCCACGGCTCCGCGATCGTCTTGACCCCCGCCAGGAGGGGGTCGTCCACGATGGCGCGCAGCAGCGGATGATCCGGCGTGAACGTGTGCGCGCCGTCCCGGCCGAGGGTCACGGCGAGGTCCAGACGGAAGCCGTCCACCTGCACGTCGTTGGCCCAGTACCGCAGCGAATCCAGCACGAGCCGCGCGGCGGCGTCGGTGGCGGTGTCGACCGAGTTGCCGCATCCGGTCACATCGATATAGGTCCCGTCGTCGTGCTGACGGTAGTAGGAGCGGTTGTCCAGCCCCCGCAGGCTGGAGCGGGGGCCGCCCACGCCCTCCTCCGAGGTGTGGTTGTAGACGACGTCCAGGATGACCTCGAGCCCGGCTTCGTGCAGCAGCCGGACCATGCCCTTGAACTCCCGCAGCACCGCCTCGGGCCCGCTGCGACGACTCTCTGCGGTGGCGTAGCGGGCGTGCGGCGTGAAGAAGTTGACGGTGTTGTAGCCCCAGTAGTTCGTCAACCCGAGATGCAGCAGGCGCGGTTCGGTCGCGAAGGCGTGGATGGGGAGCAGTTCGACGCTCGTGACGCCCAGGTCGAGGAGGTGCTGGATCATCGCGGGATGGGCGAGCCCCGCGTAGGTGCCGTGCAGGGCGGGCGGGACGCCGGGGTGGCGTTTGGTGAGCCCTTTCACGTGCGCCTCGTAGATGACCGTGCGATCCATCGGCACGGCGGGTTTGGTCACCCCGCCCCAGTCGAACCCGCCGTCCACGACGACGGCGCGGTGATCGCCGAACCCGCCGGCCACGATGCCGCGCGCATAGGGATCGAGCAGGAGGGTCTCGCGGTTGAAGGTGTTCCCCGGGGCGGGGGGACCGTCGGCGCGCACGGCGTACCGCGCCCCGGGCCGCAGCAGCTCCGTCGTGACGGCCCACACCCCACCGCCGACGGGGACGAGGGGAAGGGTCGCGACCGCCCAGTCGAGGTCGACGTCGTCGAAGACGACGAGCTCGACGCTGTCGGCATGCCCCGACCACACCCGCAGCGTGCCGCCCTCGGGCCCCTGGCGCACCCCGAGGTCGTCGTAGACGGCGTCCAGCAGGCCCGCGCGGGCAGGAGGCACGAGAGCAGGTTCGGGTCGCGCCATGCGATCTACAGTAGTTACGTCGTGCGTCGGGCGCGTGACGACGGGAGGTGGCGCATGCCGGTCTACCTGGACCACGCCGCGACGACCCCGCTGAGGCAGGAAGCCGCCGAGGCGTGGCTGGCCGCCGCATCCGTCGGAGCCAACCCCTCCTCGATCCACGGCGGCGGTCAGGCCGCGCGCCGCGTGCTGGAGGAATCCCGCGAGCGTCTCGCCGCCGTCCTGGGATGCGACCCCGTCGAGGTGGTCTTCACCTCCGGCGGCACAGAGTCGATCAACACGGCGGTGAAGGGCCTGTGGTGGGCGCGCGGCGACCGCCCCGGTGTCATCGCGCTGCCCGACGGGGAGCATCACGCCACGACGGACACCGTCGCGTGGCTCGTCCAGCGTGAGGGCGCCGGCGTCCTCCGTGTGCCGCTCGACGGCGTGGGACGCATCGATCCGGGCCTTTTCGGGGAGGCCGCGGCCGGATCCGCGTTCGCGACGGCGCTCGTGGCCAACAACGAGGTGGGCACGGTGCAGGATGCCGCGGCCCTGGCCGCCGCATCCGCCCGCGCCGGCGCGCCGCTGCACCTGGACGCCGTGTCGGCGCTGGGACACGTGCCGGTGCACTTCGCGCGATGGCGAGGCGACGCTCCGGGCGGGGCCGGGCTGGTCGGGATGAGCCTGTCGGCGCACAAGGTGGGCGGCCCGGTCGGGGTCGGCGCGCTCGTGGTGGCCCGCTCGGCGCGCCTGGGCGCGCTCGTGCACGGCGGGGGGCAGCAGCGGGGGCTCCGGGCCGGGACGCAGGACGTCGCCGGGGCCGCCGCGTTCGCCGTGGCCGCGGAGCTGGCCGAGGCCGAGCGCGACGCGGAGGACGCGCGGCTGTCGGAGCTGCGCGATGCGCTGGTGCGCGGCATCCGCGCCCTGGTCCCGGGGGTGGAGCTGCTCGGCGACCCGCAGGAGCGCCTCCCCGGCAACGTGCACGTGCTCTTCCCCGACGCCGCGGGGGAGACGCTGCTGTTCCTGCTGGATCAGGCCGGGATCGCCGTCTCGACAGGCTCGGCCTGTCAGGCCGGCGTGGCCGAGCCGTCGCACGTCGTGCTCGCCCTGGGTCGCACCGAGCGCGAGGCGCGCTCGGTGCTGCGCCTGACCCTCGGGCGCACCTCGACCGCGGCCGACGTCGCCGCCTTCCTCGAGGCGCTCCCCGACGCGTACGCGCGGGCCGCTTCCGCCGCCGCCCGCGCTCGCCGCTGACGCCGCTACTCCGGCGCTCCGCCCGGCCGTCCGGCCGCCACCCGGCGCTGTGCAGAATTCAGGAGACACGCCGGTGGAGGTGGGCTCCGGGGCGGTGAAAGGCCCGGATCTCCTGAGTTCTGCGCGGGGCGGTGGCCGCGGCCGAGCGGCGGTGACGGCGGGGATGCGGGTCCGGCGGCGGGGTGCGCGTGGCGCCGCATCCGTCGTACCCACCCGGCGCTGTGCAGAATTCAGGAGACACGCCGATGGGGGTGGGCTCCGGGGCGGTGAAAGGCCCGGATCTCCTGAGTTCTGCGCGGGGCGGTGGCCGCGGCCGAGCGGCGGTGACGGCGGGGATGCGGGTCCGGCGGCGGGGTGCGCGTGGCGCCGCATCCGTCGTGCCCACCCGGCGCTGTGCAGAATTCAGGAGACACGCCGATGGGAGTGGGCTCCGGGGCGGTGAAAGGCCCGGATCTCCTGAGTTCTGCGCGGTGACGGCGGAGCACCCGCCGTCCGTCCAGCCCACGCCCGGGCTCCGCTCGTAGACTGGCAGGATGCGGATTCTGGCGGCGATGAGCGGTGGAGTGGACTCCGCGGTCGCGGCTGCCCGCGCCGTGGACGCGGGGCACGACGTCGTCGGCGTGCACCTGGCCCTCTCCCGGGCCGGCGGAACCCTGCGCGCCGGCAGCCGCGGATGCTGCACCATCGAAGACGCGATGGACGCCCGCCGTGCCGCCGATCGCCTGGGCATCCCGTTCTACGTGTGGGATTTCTCCGAGCGCTTCCGCGACGACGTCATCGACGACTTCATCTCCGAGTACCGCGCCGGCCGCACGCCCAACCCGTGCATGCGGTGCAACGAGAAGATCAAGTTCGCCGCGCTGCTCGAGCGAGCCCTCGAACTGGGTTTCGACGCCGTGTGCACGGGGCACTACGCCGCGCTGGTGGACGGGCCCCACGGGCGGGAGCTGCACCGCGCGTCGGATGCGGCGAAGGACCAGTCGTACGTCCTGGGCGTCCTGACCGCCGAGCAGCTCGCGCACACGTACTTCCCGCTCGGTGACACCCCGTCCAAGGCGCTCGTGCGTGCCGAGGCGGAGGCTCGCGGCCTCACCGTCGCGCACAAGCCCGACAGCCATGACATCTGCTTCATCCCCGACGGTGACACACGCGGATGGCTCGCCGAGAAGGTCGGGGCCGAGCAGGGCCCCATCGTCGATCGGGCCGGTGCGGTCGTCGGCTCCCACGAGGGCGCCCACGCGTACACCGTGGGACAGCGCCGCGGGCTGCAGTTGGGCACACCGGCACCCGACGGGAAGCCGCGATTCGTCCTCGAGGTGCGTCCGGTGAGCAACACCGTCGTGGTCGGGTCGAAGGAGGCCCTCGCGACCGCCGAGATCTCCGGCTCGCGATACACGTGGGCCGGTCGCGCGCCCGAGCCCGGGGAGTTCGCGTGCCACGTGCAGATTCGTGCGCACGCCGACCCCGTCCCCGCCCGCGCGAGCTGGGTGGACGGCACGCTCTCCGTCGTCCCCGACGTCCCCTTCGACGGCGTGGCCCCCGGCCAGACGGCGGTCCTCTACGACGGCACCCGTGTGATCGGCCAGTTCACGATCGACCGCACGGTGTCGGCGGTTCCCGTCCCCGCCTGACCTGCGCAAGGGGCCGGGCGGCGTCGGTGGTGCTCCCTAGACTGGCCGGGTGGCGAACGGTGATCAACTCCCCGACCTGACCCTCGACGAGGCGCGCGCGGAGGCGGCCGACCTCACCACGCGCATCGTCGACGCGCGCGATGCCTACTACGGGCGTGATGCCGAGATCGTCGACGACGCCACCTACGACGAGTGGATGCGCCGCCTCGAGCAGATCGAGCGGCTCTACCCCGAGCTGCAGGGGCAGGACAGCCCCACCCAGTCGGTGGGCGCCGCCGAGAGCACGATGTTCGCGCCGATCGAGCATGCCGAGCGGATGCTGAGCCTGGACAACGTGTTCAGCTCCGACGAATTGCGGGACTGGTGCGTCAAGACCTCCGCCTCCGCCGGGCGGTCGGTCCGCTGGCTCGCCGAGTTGAAGATCGACGGGCTCGCGATCAGCTTGCGCTATGAGAACGGCGTGCTCACCTCGGCCGCCACCCGGGGCGACGGGCGCGTGGGGGAGGACGTGACCGGGAACGCGCTGCAGGTGACGGGGATCCCGCAGCGTCTGTCCGGGACGGGCCATCCGCCGCTGGTGGAGGTGCGCGGCGAGGTGTTCATCCCCGTTGCCGCGTTCGACGAGCTCAACGCCCTCCAGGCGCGCCTGCGCGAACGGGTCGTCGCGGACTCCCTCGCGCGCGGGGGAGACGAGGAGAAGGCATCCCGCAGCGCCGCCCGGCGGTTCCCCGCCTTCGCCAACCCCCGCAACGCCGCCAGTGGCGGACTGCGGCAGCAGTTGGAGAAGAAGAGCGGACTCGAGCTGGAGGCCGGGCGCGCCCGGCTGCAGTCGCTGCGGCTGTTCGTGCACGGGATCGGCGCCTGGCCGGCGCCGCCGGTGTCGTCGCAGAGCGAGGTGTACGGGCTGCTGGCCGAGTGGGGCCTCCCGACGAGCCCGTATTTCCGCACGTCCGACGACATCGACGGCGTGCTCGCGTTCGTCGCCGAGTACGGCGAGCATCGCCACGCCGTGGAGCACGAGATCGACGGCGTCGTGGTGAAGGTCGACGAGCTGGCACTGCACGACGAGCTCGGCGCCACCAGTCGCGCGCCGCGGTGGGCGATCGCGTACAAGTACCCGCCCGAGCAGGTCAACACGAAGCTCCTGGACATCGTCGTGTCGGTCGGCCGCACCGGACGTGCGACGCCGTTCGCCGTGATGGCTCCCGCCCGCGTGGCCGGCAGCGTCGTGCGGCAGGCGACGCTGCACAACCAGGAGGTCGTCAAGGCCAAGGGCGTGCTCATCGGCGACACGGTGGTGCTGCGCAAGGCCGGCGACGTCATCCCGGAGGTGCTCGGCCCGGTCGTGGAGCTGCGGGACGGCAGCGAACGCGCGTTCGTGATGCCCACCGAGTGCCCGGAGTGCGGGTTCCCGCTGAGCCCGGCGAAGGCGGGCGACATCGACCTGCGCTGCCCCAACACGCGGGCGTGCCCGGCTCAGGTGCGCGGACGCGTGGAGCACATCGGCTCGCGCGGCGCGCTGGACATCGAGGCGCTCGGCGAGGTGACGGCGGCCGCCCTCACCCAGCCGAGCGTGCCGGAGCAGCCTCCGCTGGAGACCGAGGCGGGCCTGTTCGACCTCACTCTGGAGCAGCTCGTGCCGATCGAGGTGATCGTCCGCGACACCGAGACCGGCGAGCCCCGCGTCGACGAGAAGACCGGCGACCCGGTGCGGCGCGCGCCGTTCCGGCGCAACCCCAGTCCCGCGGAGAGGAAGGCCGGCGCCACCGGACCCCAGCCGTCGGCGCAGGCGGTGACGCTGCTGGAGGAGCTGGAGAAGGCCAAGACGAAGGAGCTGTGGCGCTTCCTCGTGGCGCTGAACATCCGCCACGTCGGCCCGGTGGCCGCGCGCGCCCTCGCGCAGTGGTTCGGCTCGGTCGATGCCATCCGCGCGGCCTCGCGGGACGAACTCGCCGCGGTCGAGGGTGTCGGGGGCATCATCGCGGATGCGGTGACCGACTGGTTCGCGGTGGACTGGCACCGCGAGATCGTCGAGCGCTGGGCCGCGGCGGGCGCGCAGCTCGCCACCCCCGGCCACCCCGGCCCCGGCGCCGCGGCCGAAGGCGGCGGGGTGCTGGACGGGGTCACGGTCGTGGCCACCGGGTCGCTGGAGGGTTACACGCGCGAAGGCGCGCAGGAGGCGATCCTGCGCGCCGGCGGCAAGGCGGCATCGAGCGTGTCCAAGAAGACCGACTTCGTCGCCGCGGGGCCCGGCGCCGGATCGAAGCTCGGCAAGGCCGAAGAACTGGGCGTCCGCATCATCGACGCGGCGCAGTTCCACGTGCTCGTGACGGAGGGTCCCGCCGCGCTGGACGCGATCGCACCGGACGCGGGATGACCCGCGCCGTCGTCGTGACCGGTGCCGCAGGCGGCATCGGCTCGGCGCTGGTCTCCGCGCTGCGACAGGACGGCACACCGGTGGTCGCCGTCGACGTCGCGCCCGTCGCATCCGCCGATGGGATCGCCGTCGTGCGCGGCGACGGGGGAGACCCCGAGGTCGCCGGCGCCGCGGTACGGGCGGCGGAAGGACTCGGCGGACTGGGCGGCTGGGTCAACGTGTCGGCGCTGTTCTCCGACGTCTGGCTGGACGAGGCGGGCGGCGACGCGGCGATGGCCGCGATCGACGCGAACCTGCGCCCCGCCGTGGTCGGATGCGCCGCCGCCGTGCGGGAGTTCCGCCGCAGCGGAAGAGGCGGTGCGATCGTCAACGTCAGCTCGCATCAGGCGGCGCGTCCCGTGCGCGGAAGCCTCGCCTACGCCACGGCCAAGGCCGCCGTGGAAGGACTCACGCGCGCCCTGGCCGTGGACGGCGGCCCCGACGGCATCCGCGTGAACGCGGTGGCGCTCGGATCCATCCGCACCGCCCGCTCCGATCGGCACCTCCAGGAGCTGCCCGAGCCCGATCGCGTCGCCTTCGGCGCAGCGATCGCCCGCCTGCAGCCGCTCGGCCGCATGGGGGAGGCGGACGAAGTGGCCGCCGTCATCCGGTTCCTGCTGTCGGATGCGGCGTCCTTCCTCACCGGTGCGGTGATCCCGGTCGACGGCGGGCGCGCAGCCCACGGGCTCGACCCCGAGGAGCGCGAGCGCTGACAGCGGCCCCGGCGGCCCGCGGCGAGGCAGCGGTCGTTGCTAGCCGGAGACGTGCGCGCTCGTGCCATCCTCCGACGCCGACATCCGGCTGAAGTACGAGATCTTGTCGTCGAGGACGTCGATCGCCTGCGCGAGAAGGTCGGCGCGCGCAGCGAGCGCGGCCCGCCGACCCCGGAGAAAGGTGACGGGGTCCTCCGACGTGTCGCCGCCGCGCAGCAGCGCGGCGAACACCCGCAGCTCGGAGATCCCCAGACCAGCCTCCCGCATGCACGTCACCACACCGATCCACGCGATGTCGCTCTCGCTGAACCTCCGACGGTTCGAGGCGTCCCGGCCGAGCGGCCCGATGATCCCCTCCTCCTCGTAGTAGCGGAGCGCGTCCGGTGAGACTCCGCTGGACGCGCTCGCCTCGCCGATCGTGAGTGTCGCGCTCACCGGCCCGCCGCCTCGTCGAGGAGGGTGCGCGCGTCGGCATCCAGGTGGAGGTCGCGCGCGTCCATCGTCTCGTCGAGCTGGCTGATGCCGGATACGCCCACGATGGGGGTGATCCGTGGGGTGGACCCCAGAAGCCACGCCAGCACGACCTGGTTCCTCGTGGCGCCGACCTGTTCGGCGACGCGATCCAGCGCCTCCAGCCGACGCCGCGTGTCCAGGTGGCGGTACGGCTCCTGCAGGCGTTCCTCCCGCGTGTACGCGCCGGTGAGCAGGGTGCTGTAGGCCCACACGGCCAGTCCCTCCGACTCCGCGTAGTCCAGCGCTTCGGGGGTCGCCACGACGTGCCCCTGGTCGGGAAGCGGAGCGAAGGGGATCGGCTGGAGGTACGTGTGCCGCAGCTGCACGGCGGTGAAGGGCTCCGCTCCGCGGGAGCGGGCGAGGTCGCGGGCGCGCTCGACCCGCCAGGTCGCGTGATTGGATGCTCCGATCCGGCGCGTCCGGCCGTCTGCGACGACCGAGCCGAAGGCCTCCACCTGGGCGTCGAGGTCGACCGAGCGGTCTTCCACATGCGCCCAGTACAGGTCGACGTGATCGGTGCCCAGCCGGGCGAGGGAGCGGTCGAGGGCGGCATGGATCGTCTGCGGCCGCAGCCCCTCCATCGACTCGGGCCAAGCTCCTGCCACGGTCGGATCCGCGCCGACCTTGGTCGAGAGGAGAACCTCGTCGCGCGCTCCCGGGTTCGCCTGCAGCCACGCTCCGATCACGGTCTCGCTGGCGCCGCCCAGGCCGGACTCGTCCACCCAGAACGCATAGTTGTCGGCGGTGTCCAGCCAGCGTCCGCCCCGTTCCACGAAACGATCGAGGATCGCGAAGGACGCGGCCCGATCCAGCCGCGTTCCGAAATACATCGTGCCCAGGGCGATGCCGGCGGTGTCTGTCGTCATGGGGGCATGAAACCACCTGGAGCGCACACCATGTCAAGACGCGGTCCGACGCTCCGACCGGCGCAAGGACCGGCCGGCCCCTCGACGGAGGAGAGGCCGGCCGGCGCGGATGAGGGGTCAGTCGGCGGCGTCGGCGCGGGCGAAGCGGTCGCCGTGGTCGGCCACGTCGATGTGCGCGGGGGCGGCGTCCGCCGTGCCGTTGTACACGTCGCGGTCGATCTCATCCGTCGACTGCGCCACGAGCATCGCGACCATCGTGTCGCCGTTGACGTTGAGGAACGTGCGGAAGATGCCGGTGAACCAGTCGACGGCGATGAGGAGTCCGACCGCCTCGATGGGCAGGCCGATGGAGGTCGCCAGGAACATCGCGACGACGGGGAAGCCGCCCGGGACGGTGATCGTGCCCATGTTGAGCAGGATCGCCAGCGCCATGCCCAGCACGACCTGGCCGACCGTCAACTCCACGCGTCCCGCCTGGGCGAGGAACATCACCACGATCATGTAGTTCAGGACTGCGCCGTACGAGCCCATCGTGAGTCCGACCGAGAGCGTGAAGTTCGCCACCCGCTGGCTGATCCCGACCTTTTCGACCGCGTTGCGCAGGACGGTGGGGAAGGTCACCGCCGAGCTCGTCGTGGTGATGGCCACCACCGTCTGCTCGGCGAGCTTGGCCGGCAGGCGCCACGGGCTGAGGCGCGTGCGGACGGTGACGACCACGACGAACAGCACCGTGATGATGACCACACCGAGGAGCGTCGTGCCGAGATACGCCACGGCCGAGGTGATGACGGCGAAACCCACGTCGCCCGCCAGCGCCGCGAGCAGGCAGAAGACGCCGATCGGGGCGATGTACATCACGAAGCGGATCATCGTCAGGACGATCTGCTGCACCTGATCGAGGAAATCCAGCACGAGGCGGCTGCCGGTCTTGGCGATGTAGCTGTTCAGGGCGAGACCGAACAGCAGCGAGAACAGGATGATCGGCACCATCGTGGCCGTCGACATCGCCGAGAAGATGTTCGTCGAGACGAATCCGAGGATCGTCTCCTGCCACCCCGTCGCCTGCGAGGCCGACTCCTGCAGGGCGGGATCCAGCTCACCGTCGAAGACCATCCCGGCGCCCGGCCGGATGAGGGTGCTGAGTCCCCATGCCACGAGGGCGGCGACGGCGGAGAACCCGATCATCCACGAGAACGTGCGGCCGGCCAGCTTCCCCATTCCGGTGCCCGTGAGCGAGCCGGTCGCGACGATGACGGAGGCCATCACCAGCGGCACGATCGACATCTGGATGAGGCGGATGAACAGGTCGCCGATGAACTTGAGGTTGGCCGCCCAGTCGCCCACCAGCAATCCGAAGGCGATCCCTGCGATCGCGGCGATGCCGATGAGGGCGGCCGGGTGGCGGAGCGCCCGCCCGTAGCGTCGGGTCCGGCTCGGGGCCGGGGGTTCGCTGATGAGGGCCGGGGGAACGGTCGTCGCCATGGGGTCCGTCGCTTTCTGTCGAGGACCCCAGTGTTGCGAGGGCGGATTTCGGCGCCGGTTCCTCCGCGTTACCGTGCTGTTTCCACGGGGATCGGGCCCCCCGCGGACCCCGACGGACAGCCGCCGTCAGGCCCCCGATGTCAGCGCGAGCAGACGATCGCGCACCTGACGGCGCTGCACCTTCCCGATGAGCGAGCGCGGCAGCTCATCGACGACGAAGATGCGCCGCGGCACCTTGTAGGGGGTGAGGATGCTGCGCGCGAACGCGCGGATCGCCTCCACGTCGACGTCGTCGTCGGTGTCGTCCAGGACGACGGCGGCCACGACCTCTTCGCCCGAGCGGTCGCTGGGAAGACCCACGACGGCGACATCGGCGACGTGCGGATGCTGGCGGATGACGTTCTCCACCTCGGTGGGGGCGACGTTGAAGCCGCCGGTGATGATGAGCTCCTTGATGCGGTCGACGATGCGCACGAAGCCGGCCTCGTCGATCGTGACGATGTCGCCGGTGCGGAACCAGCCGTCCACGAAGGCGGCTTCGGTGTCTTCCGGCTTGCCGTAGTAGCCGCCGAAGACCTGCGGTCCGCGCACGACGAGCTCCCCGCGTTCGCCCGCTGGCACGTCCGTGCGGGGATCGTCGGGATCCACGACGCGGCACTCGGTGCCCGGCAGCGGCAGGCCGACGGTACCGGGTACGCGGTTGTCGGCGACGGGGTTGGCCATCAGCACGGGGGCGCATTCGCTGAGCCCGTAGCCCTCGACGAGATACCCGCCGGTGGCCTCCTCGAAGGGCACCACGAGGTCGTGCGGCAGGGCCATCGCGCCCGAGATCGCGATTCCCGTGCCGGCCAGGGAGATGCCCTTCTCCCGCGACGCCGTCAGCAGCCGCTCCGCGATCGGCGGCACGAGCGGCAGGAACGTCGCCGGCCGCTTCTTGGTCACGGCGAGGACCAGGTCGGGGTCGAACTTGGGGAAGAGCACCAGCCGGGCGCCCATCGACATCGCGAAGGTGAGGCACAGAGTGAGGCCGTACGCGTGGAACATGGGCAGCACCGCGTACACGACGCATCCGTCGCCGCGGTGGATGGAGGGCACCCACGCGCGCGCCTGTGCGGCGTTGGCCAGCAGGTTCCGGTGCGTGAGCGCGGCCCCCTTGGGGGTCCCGGTGGTGCCGGAGGTGTACTGGATGATCGCGAGGTCGTCGGTGGCCGGCCGGGGGTAGGTGGCGGGGAGCGGCTCGGCGCGCAGCAGCTCTTCCCACGTCACCGTTCCGGAGACCTTCTCATGCAGGGCGGCCCGGGATTCCCGCGCCCGTGCGATGGGGAGCCGCAGCGCGGTGCGCGTGGCCAGCGGCATCGCACGGGTGAGGTCGACCGACACGAGCGTGTCGACGCGGAGGTCGTCGGGGAAGGCCTGCACCGCGCCGACGACCTTGCTCCACACGATCGCGTGCGCGGCGCCGTGGTCCTCGAACTGCTTGCGCAGTTCGCGAGGCGTGTACAGCGGATTGTGCTCGACCACCACGGCGCCCAGGCGCAGGACCGCGTAGAACGCCACGATGTGCTGCGGGCAGTTCGGCAGGACGATGGCGACGGGGTCTCCCGCCCGCACGCCCCGGGCCCGCAGCCCTTCGGCTGCCCGGGAGATCTGCTGCTCGAGCTCGCGGTACGACGTCGTGCGACCGAAGAACTCCAGGGCCGGAGCATCCGGATAATCGCGCGCCGATGCCGCGACGATGTCGACGAGCGACCCGCTCACGGGATCGAGGTCGGCGGGCACGCCGTCGGCGTAGCTGTTCACCCAGGGCCGCGGCGGGTCGTACGTGGTCATCCCGCCACCCTATTTCGTCCGTCACGACCCCTCCCGCCTCCGCGCCGGGTGCATCGGAGGGTCGTGCGGCAGAACCTAGACTGAAGGGGTGTCTGAAATCACCCCCGATCTCGTGCGCCATCTCGGTGTGCTCGCCCGGATCCAGCTCAGCGACGAGGAGGTCGAGCGCCTCACCGGCCAGCTCGACGTGATCGTCGACAACATCGCGAAGGTCTCGGAGGTCGCCACGCCCGAGGTCGTCGCGACGAGTCATCCGATCCCGCTGCAGAACGTGTTCCGCACCGACGTGCCCAGCGACGTGCTGAGCCTGGAGCAGGTGCTGCAGAACGCCCCGGATGCGGCGGACAACCGCTTCCGCGTGACCGCGATCCTGGGGGAGGAGCAGTGACCGACGACCTCACGCGCCTGAGCGCGTCCGATCTCGCCGCGCGCCTGTCCGCCGGTGAGGTTTCCAGCGTGGAGGCTACGCAGGCCCACCTCGACCGGATCGTCGCCGTCGACGGCGACCTGCACGCCTTCCTGCACGTCAACGCCCATGCCCTCGACGTCGCCGCCGACATCGACCGCCGTCGAGCGGCCGGCGAGGAGCTCGGCCCGATCGCGGGCGTGCCGCTGGCGATCAAGGACGTGCTCGTCACGACCGACATGCCCTCCACGAGCGGCTCGAAGATCCTCGAGGGCTACCTGTCGCCGTACGACGCGACGGTCGTCGCACGCTCCCGCGCGGCCGGTCTCGTGCCGCTGGGCAAGACCAACATGGACGAGTTCGCCATGGGGTCCTCCACCGAGCACTCCGCGTACGGCCCGACGCGCAACCCGTGGGACCGTGAGCGGATCCCCGGCGGCTCGGGCGGCGGATCGGCGGCGGCGGTGGCCGCCTTCGAGGCGCCGCTGGCCCTGGGCTCGGACACCGGCGGCTCCATCCGCCAGCCGGCGCACGTCACCGGCACGGTCGGGATGAAGCCCACCTACGGCGGCGTCAGCCGCTACGGCGCGATCGCGCTGGCCTCGAGCCTGGACCAGGTCGGGCCGGTCACGCGCACGGTGCTGGACGCCGGGCTCCTGCACGACGTCATCGCCGGACACGATCCGCACGATGCGACTTCGCTCACCGACTCGTGGCCGTCCTTCGCCGATGCCGCCCGCGAGGGCGCGACCGGACAGGTCCTGAAGGGACTGAAGGTCGGTGTCATCCGCGAGCTCGCCGACAGCGGCTTCCAGGCCGGGGTGGCGTCGTCGTTCCGCGACGCCCTCTCGGCGATGGCGGCGCAGGGCGCCGAGATCGTCGAGGTCAGCGCGCCGCACTTCGAGTACGGCGTGGCCGCGTACTACCTGATCCTCCCGGCGGAGGCCTCCAGCAACCTCGCGAAGTTCGACTCGGTGCGGTTCGGGATGCGGGTCACGCCGCACGCCGCGGCCACCGTGGAGGAGGTCATGGCCGCCACCCGCGACGCCGGTTTCGGCGACGAGGTCAAGCGCCGCATCATCCTGGGCACCTACGCGCTGTCGGCGGGGTACTACGACGCGTACTACGGCAGCGCCCAGAAGGTGCGGACGCTCATCCAGGGCGACTTCGACGCCGCCTTCGCGCAGGTCGACGTCATCGCGACGCCCTCGGCTCCCACGACGGCCTTCCGCTTCGGCGAGAAGATCGACGACCCGCTGCAGATGTACCTCAACGACGTCACGACCATCCCGGCGAACCTCGCCGGCGTGCCGGGGATCTCCATCCCCTCCGGTCTCGCCGCCGAGGACGGGCTGCCCGTGGGTATCCAGTTCCTCGCGCCGGCGCGGGAGGATGCCCGCCTGTACCGCGTGGGCGCCGCCCTGGAGGCACTGCTGGTGGACGAGTGGGGCGGCCCGCTGCTGGACCGTGCACCCGCCCTGGACGGAGGGAGCCGCTGATGGCGAAGGACACGCTGATGGACTTCGACGAGGCCCTCGAACGTTTCGAGCCGGTCCTCGGATTCGAGGTGCACGTCGAACTGAACACGCGCACGAAGATGTTCTCCGGAGCGCCCAACCCCGCCCACTCCGACAACCACGGCGCCGCGCCGAACACGCTCGTGGCGCCCGTGGACATGGGGCTCCCGGGAGCCCTGCCGGTCGTGAACGAACAGGCCGTGCGCTTCTCCATCTCGCTCGGGCTCGCCCTTGGCTGCTCGATCGCGCCCTCGAGCCGGTTCGCACGGAAGAACTACTTCTACCCCGACCTGGGCAAGAACTACCAGATCTCCCAGTACGACGAGCCCATCGCCTTCGAAGGCTCGGTCGAGGTGGAGCTTCCCGACGGCACGGTCGTGACCGTGCCGATCGAGCGGGCGCACATGGAGGAGGACGCCGGCAAGCTGACCCACGTGGGCGGTTCGACCGGCCGCATCCAGGGGGCGGAGTACTCCCTCGTCGACTACAACCGCGCCGGCGTGCCGCTCGTGGAGATCGTCACCAAGCCGATCTTCGGAGCGGAGCGGTCCGCTCCCGAGCTCGCGAAGGCGTACGTCCAGACGATCCGCGACATCGTGCTGTCCCTCGGCATCTCGGAGGCGCGTCTGGAGCGGGGCAACCTGCGGTGCGACGCCAACGTCTCCCTGCGCCCGCGGGGGCAGGAGAAGCTCGGCACGCGCACCGAGACGAAGAACGTCAACTCGATGCGCTCGGTGGAGCGTGCCGTGCGGTACGAGATCCAGCGCCAGGCCGCGATCCTCGCCGCCGGCGGCACCATCATCCAGGAGACCCGGCACTGGCACGAGGACACCGGCACCACCTCGCCCGGCCGCCCGAAGTCGGACGCCGACGACTACCGCTACTTCCCCGAGCCCGACCTGCTCCCCGTCGCTCCCTCCGAGGAGCTCATCGAGGAGCTGCGGGCAGCTCTGCCCGAGCCGCCGGCCGCGCGCCGGCGCCGGCTGCAGGGCGAGTGGGGCTTCGCCGACATCGACTTCCAGGGTGTCGTGAACGCCGGCCTGCTGGCCGAGGTCGAGGCGACGGTCGCCGCCGGTGCGTCGCCCGCCGCGGCCCGCAAGTGGTGGATGAGCGAGATCAGCCGCATCGCCAACGCGCAGAACCGTGAGGCTCCCGATCTCGTCTCGCCGGAGAACGTCGCCGCGCTGCAGCGCCTCATCGACGCCGGTACGCTCACCGACAAGCTCGCCCGCCAGGTGCTGGAGGGTGTCATCGCGGGGGAGGGCACGCCGCAGGAGGTCGTGGATGCCCGCGGCCTGGCCGTGGTCTCCGACGACGGCGCGCTCCTGGCCGCGATCGACGAGGCCCTCGCCTCCCAGCCCGACGTCCTCGCGAAGATCCGCGACGGCAAGGTGCAGGCCGCCGGAGCGGTGATCGGCGCGGTCATGAAGGCCATGAAGGGCCAGGCCGACGCCGCGCGCGTGCGCGAGCTCGTGCTGGAGCGCGCCGCGCAGTAGCCCACATCAGGAGAATCGCCCGAATCAGGAGCATCCGGAGCAATCCGGTCCTGACTCGGGCGATTCTCCTGATTCGGGGCGGTGCGGGGATGTCGGCGGCGACGGGGAGAATGGACGTATGGGACGCGGCGACGGATCGGGACGTATCGTCTCCGCCGACGGCGCCGACGACACCGGCGCGGGCATCCTGCACGTCGACATGGACGCGTTCTACGCCTCGGTGGAGGTTCTGGACGACCCGTCGCTGACGGGCAAGCCGATCATCGTCGGCTCGCCCGAAGGTCGCGGGGTCGTCTCCAGCGCCTCGTACGAGGCGCGGCGGTTCGGCGTGCGTTCGGCGATGCCGGTGTCGCAGGCGCTGCGCCTGTGCCCCACCGCGGTGGTCGTCATGCCGCACTTCGACCGGTACACCGAGCTCTCCCGTCGCGTCATGGAGATCTTCCGCGACTTCACCCCGCTGGTGGAGCCGCTCTCCATCGACGAGGCGTTCCTGGATGTCCGCGGCGCCCGCCGGCTGTGGGGGAGCCCGACCCAGATCGCGCGCATGCTGCGGGCCCGGGTGCTGGAGGAGACCGGCCTCACGTGCAGTGTCGGTGCGGCGGCGACCAAGCACGTCGCCAAGATGGCCTCCACGATCAGCAAGCCGGACGGCCTGCTGGTCGTGCCCGAGGCCGAGACGCTGGCGTTCCTGGCCGCCCGGCCGGTGCGGGCGCTGTGGGGTGTCGGCCCGAAGGCCGCCGAGGCGCTGGAATCCCGCGGCATCCGCACCGTCGCCGATGTGCTCGCCTCGCCGCGGCACATCCTCGATCGCGCCCTCGGGCCGGCGATGGGGGAGCGGGTGTGGCAGCTGTCCCACGGCCTGGACGCGCGCGAGGTGCAGACCGAGCACGTCGAGAAGAGCATCGGCCACGAGGAGACGTTCTCGGTCGACATCGCCGACACCCGCGTGCTGCACGTCGAGCTGCGCCGCCTCGCCGACCGGGTGGGCGTGCGCCTGCGCCGGCACGGCGTGGAGTCGGCGACCGTCGCGATCAAGGTGCGGTTCTCGGATTTCACGACGCTCAGCCGTTCGCGCACCCTCGCCGAGCCCACCGCCGTCGGGCAGCGCATCGGGGAGGCGGCGATCGAGCTGTTCGACGGCATCCCCCGGCCCCTCCCGGTGCGGCTGATCGGCGTGCGCGCGGAGAAGCTGCGGACCGCCGCCGGGCCGCTGGGGCTGTGGGACGACGATGAGGAGTGGCGCGCCGTGGAGGATGCGCTCGACGGGGCCGCCGAGCGCTTCGGGCGGGGCGCCGTCACGCGCGCAGCCCTGCTCGGCCCGCGGCGCGACGGCGGGTCGCTGCCGTCGCATCCGCTGCCGTCCGGGGAGTGACGCTGGGAACTGTCGCTGCCGGGCGCTACGGTGGAACCATGCCCAACATCGCACTCGAACTCGGTGAACAAGCCGCGCAGTTCGGCGTCACCGCCGCATACGGAGAGCAGCTCGACGTCGACGGCGTCCGTCTCGTGCCGGTCGCCCTCACCTGGACGGGCTTCGGCGGCGGGGCCGACGAGTCCGGCAACGGCGGCGGTGGCGGCGGCGGCTACACCGTGCCCCTCGGCGCGTACATCCGTCGTGGGGACGACCTGCGGTTCGAGCCGAACATCGTCTCGTTCCTCGCCGTGGCGATCCCGTTCGTGTGGGTGGCCGGTCGCGCCCTCAGCCGTGTCGTCCGGGCACTCAAGAAGTAGTCCCGACCCGTTCGCCCGCGCGCTGGAGTCGGCGGCGGATGCGGTCGCACATGCCGTCCGCGGGGTCGCCGCCGCCAACCCGGTCGTCCTGATCGACGGCCGGAGCGGCGCCGGGAAGACGTCGCTCGCGCGGCTTCTCGTCGCGCGCTGGCCGCAGCGCGGTCGCGTGCAGCTGGTCGCGCTGGATTCCCTCTACCCCGGCTGGGACGGCCTGACCGAGGGCGTGGAGTACGCGCGCACCGCGATCCTCGTGCCCCATGCGCGCGGCGCGGTCGGCGTCTGGCAGCGCTGGGACTGGGAGGGCGGCCGACGCGCCGAGGCGCATGCCGTTGACCCGTCGCTGCCGCTCATCGTCGAAGGTTCCGGCCTCCTGACGCCCCGCACGGCCCTGCTCGGTGACGTGCGGGTGTGGCTGGACGCTCCCGAGCCGGCCCGGCGGACGCGGGCACTGGCGCGCGACGGCGAGGGCTATCGACCGCACTGGCAGCGCTGGGCCGCGCAGGAGGACGCGCATCTCCGCTCCGACGATCCGCAGCGCCACGCCACGGCGAGCTTCACTCTGCCGTGATCAGGCGGCGTCCAGGGCGAGGTCGTGCACGGCGGAGTCCAGGGTCGCGCCGTTGAGTTCGAGGTAGAGACGGCGTTCGGTGATCGACAGGGTCATCGTGCTGCGCCGTTCGAGGCGGGATGCAGCGGCGTCGATGAACCCCGCGTCGAAGCTGTGCACCACGATGGCGTCCGCCTGGTGGATGCGCTTGCCCGCCCACGACGCGACGAGTTTCGCGGGATCGCGGTGGGTGTACACGCGGGTGCGGTCGGCGAGCCGGCTGCCGTAGTGCAGGCGCTCGGCATCCGGTGCCCCCACCTCGATCCACGCCGTGACGCGACCGGTGCGATCGCGCACGAGCACGGCCGGCTCATCCGTGGCGGAGATGCCCTCGCTGAAGGCGATCCCCTCCTCGTACTCGAGGCAGTACGCGAGGACGCGCGTCATCATGAACGCGTCGGTCTCGGACGGGTGGCGCGCCACGCGCAGCGATAGTTCCTCGTACACGCCGCGGTCGACATCGGCCAGATTCACGCTGAACGTGTGGACTGTTGCGCCGGCGGCCATAACTCCCGAGCCTACGCGTCACCGGCACTCTCTCCCGACAGCGGTCAGGCCGGGCCCACCGCGGCCACGAGCGCGTCCAGGCGCTGGCCCAGCCAGTCGTACAGGACGGCGCGCGGATCGTCGATCGGATCGTCGTCCTCGTCCACGATGCCCATGCGCGACGCCAGGACCAGCCGCAGCGCGGCCAGTGTGCGCAGCCATGCGGCCGACTCCTCCGCGTCGAGGGTCACCGTCAGCGGACGCATCGCGGTGTGCTCGTCCAGCTCCGAGACGGGCGCGACCGGGCCGTGCTGGGCGAGCGTGCCCAGCAGCGTGCGCGCGTCGTTCGCGCGGCGATCCAGGAGGTCGCCGGAGGTGAGCCGGCGGAAATCGCCGGACGCGTCCGGATCGCCGGGGTAGGCGTCGGGCACGAGGCGCGCCACCGCCGGATCGCGCGATGAACCGGTATCGCCGACCAGTTCGAGGAACTGCTCGGTGATGGCGATCAGATGAGCTACCTCGATGGTGGTGAGCTCGAGCACCAGCAGGCGGCCGCTCATTCGGGGGCCTTCCGCACGGTGGCCCACAATCCGTAGTCGTGCATCGCCGCGGTGTGCAGTTCCATCTGCTCGCGCGGGCCTTCGGCCACGATGGCATGACCGTCGTGGTGCACGGCGAGCATGAGGCGGGTGGCTTCGGCCGGTCGGTAGCCGAAGTACGTCCGGAAGACGTGGACGACGTAGCTCATCAGATTCACCGGATCGTTCCAGACCACCGTCTGCCAGGGGCGGTCGGCGACGGCGGCGGTGTCGCGCCGGAGGTCCTCTTCGGTCAGGGTGCCGGTCATGCCCACCCCAGCTCGTGCAGGCGTGTGTCGTCGATGCCGTAGAAGTGGGCGATCTCGTGGACGAGCGTGGTGTGCACCTCGTCGCGCAGTTCCTCCAGGCTCTCGCACGCGGCCAGGTGCGACTCGCGGTACAGGATGATGCGGTCGGGCAGTTCGCCGGAGCTGCCGTACCGGTCGCGTTCGGTCAGCGACCAGCCGTCGTAGAGTCCGAGGAGGTCGAGCGAGCCGTCCTCCGGGCGGTCTTCCACCACGAAGACGACGTTGTCGAGTCCATCGACCATGTCGTCGGGGAGGCGGTCCAGTTCATCGATCACGAGCTGCTCGAAGGTCGCGGCATCCATGCTGCCCAACCCCGAGGCGTCGTCGTCTAGATCGATCATGACGGCGACGGGGCTGTGCGGCGGCGGGAAGGGTGTGGAGGCATGTTCACAGGGTCAGGCGAGGACTTTTCCAACTTAGCCGACCCGCGCCGCGCGTCGCCCTCCACGACCCGCTGGTGCGGGGCGAAGAGGCGGCGCGGAGGTACCACGGATTGGGGTGAGTAACGGGACTTGAACCCGCGACCCCCTGGACCACAACCAGGTGCTCTACCGACTGAGCTATACCCACCATGCGCCCCGCTCACGCGGGGCAACCCAACGATTCTCTCACATCGCGAAGGGATACGCGGACACCGTCGTCGCCGCCACGGCGCGCGCGTCGTCGCTGGAGGGCCCGGGCTCGGGAACGAAGACGGCGCCGCGGTAGTACGCCAGCTCGCGGATCGACTCGTGGATGTCGGCGAGGGCGCGGTGGCCGCCGTTCTTGGCCGGAGCATGGATGTAGGCCCGGGGATACCAACGACGCGACAGCTCCTTGATGCTGGACACGTCGACGTTGCGGTAGTGCAGCCAGCGATCCACGCGCGGCATGTACTTCGCCAGGAACATGCGGTCGGTGCCGATCGTGTTGCCTGCCAGCGGGGCCTTGCCCTCGAGCGGCACGAACCGCTGGATGTACTCCAGTGCCTGGAACTCGGCGTCCGCCAGGGAGACGCCCGCGGGGATCTCCTCCAGCAGCCCGGAGGTGCGATGCATCTCCGTGACGAATTCGCTCATGTTCGCCAGGGCCGACTCGTCCGGCTTGATGACGATCTGGAACCCCGGGTCGATCACGGTCAGTTCGAAATCGGTCACCACGACCGCGATCTCGACGAGTTCGTCGACGGTGAGGTCGAGTCCCGTCATCTCGCAGTCGATCCACACGAGGCGGTCGTTCTCGGAAGCTCCCACCATGTCCCCCATCCTAATGAGGAGGAGGAACCCGCCGGTGCCGTACGTCCCCCAGACACGATTCGAACGTGTGACCGGCGGATTAGAAGGCCGCTGCTCTATCCACTGAGCTACTGGGGGTCGATCTCCCAGGGTACCGATGCGCGAGCCCGCGTGCACTGGTGCCCCGCCGTCGCGCGGCGTAGCGTCGGAGGCGCACCAGTGAAGGGACGGATCGACGATGACCGAAACCAGCACACGCCGCCTCTGGGTGGCGTACGGACCGGCCGGCGTGGTGGGCACCATCCAGAAGGACGGCGAGGGCTACACGGTGCACATGGCCGGTGCGGATGCCGCTCTGGGAACGTATCCGTCGATGGACATCGCCAAGCGCGCGCTGCAGTCCCACCTCAAGCCAGGGGCCGAGCCCGCGCAGTACCGCGAGCACTGACGACGCCCACAGGCGCGCCGGTGCCGTCCGGTGGGATGTCGAACAACGGCAGCGCGATGTGCACCAGCGGGCCGATGCACACCGCGAAGACGACGGTCCCGATCCCCACGGTGCCGCCGAGCCACCATCCCAGGACGAGCACCGACCCCTCCACGCCGAGGCGGCACAACCAGATGGGCGTGCCGAAGCGCGCATTCAGGCCTGTCATGAGCCCGTCGCGGGGCCCGGGACCGAATCGCGCGCCGATGTACAGGCCCGACGCCACGGCCACCGACACCACTCCGGCCGCGAGCATGGCGATGCGGGGGAGCGGGGCCGACGGTGTGGACACGACGGCGAGCGTGGCCTGCATCGCCGTCCCCACCAGGGCGATGTTGGCCAGTGTGCCGATGCCCGGATGCTGATGCAGCGGGATCCACGCCAGTAGCACCACCGCCCCCAGCAGATTCGTCATCCATCCCACGCCGATGCCGGTGCGCAACGACAGCCCCTCGGCGAGCACCGTCCAGGGGTCGACCCCCAGACCGGCCGAGATCGTCAAGGCGCAGCCGAACCCGTACAGCGCGAGACCGATGAGCAGTTGAAGGATCCGGCGAGGCACGGAACCATCCCATCACCGGATTGGCCCTCGACGTACGGTCCAATACGGCTACGGTGGCATGCATGGATTCGCGGATCTCCGCTCGGGCGCTGGCCACCGGTCTCGGCGGGTGGCGCAGCAGTGATCCGGCCTACGAGGCGCTGGCCGATGCCGTGCGCCTGCTGTGCCTGGACAACCGCCTCGCGGCGCACACGGCGCTGCCCGCCGAGCGGGAGCTCGCGTCGGCACTCGGTGTGAGCCGGACCACGGTGGCCGCCGCATACCGCAGCCTCCGTGACTCCGGCCATATCCGGAGCCTCCGCGGATCGGGGAGCGTGACCCTCCCGCTCGTCCGCACCGACCCCGGCGTCCGCCCGGGCGTGTCCGACGCGCTCGATCTGCAGCAGGCCTCGCCTTCGGCGTGGCCCGGACTCGCGGGCGTGATCGCCGAGGTCGCCACGGGGGCGACGACGCTCGTGGCGCGCTCGGGGTACGACGTCGTGGGGCACCCGGTCCTGCGGGAGCAGATCGCCCGGCGCTACCGCGACCGGGGCATCCCCACGGGGGCGGACGAGGTGCTGGTCACCTCCGGTGCGCAGAGCGCCATCCATCTCATCGCCGCCGTACTGCTCGGCCGTGCCGACCGGGTCCTCATCGAGACGCCGACCTACCCGCATGCCGCCGATGCCTTCCGCCGGGCGGGGGCGCGGATGGTCGCGGTGCCGGTGACCACGGGGGAGGGATGGGATCTGGACCGCGCCGAGCAGGCCTTCGCGCGCACCCTGCCGGTGCTGGCCTACCTGATGCCCTCCTTCCAGAACCCGACGGGCCGCACGATGACGCCCGGCGAGGTCGGCTCGCTGTCTGCGGCGGCCGACAGGGTCGGGACTCTCCTCGTCGTCGACGAGACGATCGCCGACCTCGCCATCGACGACGACGGCGGACCCGAGCCGTTCGCCGGCGACACCCGCGTGGTCCGGATCGGCTCGCTCGGCAAGACGGTGTGGGGCGGTCTGCGGGTCGGGTGGGTGCGGGCATCGGCCGACATCATCCGTCGTCTCGCAGCGGCGCGGCCGGTGCACGACCTCGGCACCCCCGAGTTCGAGCAGGCCGTCGCCGCCGCGCTGCTGCCCCGCATGGCCGAGATCATCACCCAGCGCTCCGCGGGTCTGCGCGCTGGTCGTGACGCGCTGAGCGCGGCGCTGGCCGCGCTGCTGCCGGAATGGGAGGTGCCGCAGGTGCGGGGCGGGGTGTCGCTGTGGGTCGAGCTGGATGCCCCGCTGAGCTCGCCCCTCGTGATCGCGGCACGGTCGCGCGGGCTGTACCTGTCGGCCGGCGCGCGGTTCGCCGTCGAGGGCGGTCACGACCGGCACCTGCGCGTTCCGTTCACCTCACCGCCGGACGAGCTCGTGCGGGCGGCCGGGATCCTCGCCGAGACGTGGCCCGGGGTGATCGCGGGTGCGCCGCTGGGCCGCGCCGAGCGCTTCGACGCCGTGGTGTGAGTCAGCGCTGATACCTGAGGCACTCGAGTGCCTCATCCGGCGTCCAGAATTCGCCCAGCCGGCGGAACGACCGCGACGCGAGGTGGAAGCGCTCGGCGGCGTACCGCCAGCCCCGATCGGTGGCGACGCGGTGCACGTGCCCGAGAACGCGTCCGGAGCGGTCGGTCACCCGCCACCGGCCCCGGCCGACGACCTGCACGCGCGCCCAGGCCAGTGCCGGCAGCTCGGGCGTGTCGATCGTGATCATGGTGTCCACGGTAGGCACCCCCTCCGACATCGCTGCGCCGCCGGGCGGGCAGGGGAAGCGCGTAGCGTGGAGGCGAGGGCCGGACCAGAGGAGGACTCATGACCACGTTCGTGCTGGCAGGCGGCTGCTTCTGGTGCCTGGATGCGGCGTATCGCGTGCTGCGCGGCGTGACCTCTGTGGTCTCCGGCTACACCGGGGGTGAGATGCCCGCCCCGACCTACGAGCAGGTGTGCACGGGACGCACCGGGCACGCCGAAGCGGTCGCGGTCTCCTTCGACTCCGACGTCATCCCGCCCGAGGTGATCCTCGACGCGTACTTCACGATGCACGACCCTCGGCAGCTGAACCGGCAGGGCAACGACATCGGGACGCAGTACCGCAGCGCGATGTTCTTCGCCGACGACGGGCAGCGCCGGCTGTTCGAGGCAGCACGCGACCGCGCATCGCAGTGGTGGGACGGCGGGGTCGTCACCACCATCGAACCGCTCGGGGAGTTCTTCCCGGCCGAGGACGAGCACCAGGACTTCTTCGCGAATAATCCCACGCAGGGGTACTGCCTGGCCGTGGCCGTCCCGAAGGTGAGCAAGGTGCGAGCCCGCTTCGCCGATTACATCCTGGCCGGCTGAGTCTCCTCCCCAGGCCGCGTGCAGCGCGGCCTGTCCCCAGCCCAGGTGCGTGGCCGTCCAGGGCCCGCATCCGCTCGCGACGATGGTGACAGCTCCGGTGCCCGACGGGCACGCGGTCACCGGAGCATCCGACCGAGAGGATGCGACATGACCGAGATCATCACCGTCACCGGCAATATCGCCACCGAGCCCGAGCAGCGCACGATCGCCGAAGGCGTGCGGGTCACCTCGTTCCGCGTGGCATCCCCGCACCGCCGGTTCGACCGCGGGAGCGGGAAGTGGGTCGAGCAGTACACGAACTGGTTCACGGTGTCCGCCTTCCGCGGGCTGGGTGAGCACGCCTACGCGTCGCTGCATCAGGGCGACCGGGTGGTCGTCACCGGACGACTGCGGCTGCGCGACTGGGACACCGGGAGCAAACGCGGCACGACGGCCGAGATCGACGCCGACTCCGTCGGCCACGACCTGCTGTGGGGCACCACGTCCTACCAGCGCGCGGACGGCGGGGACGCCGACCGGGGAGCGGGGGAGCAGGCCCGTACGGGCGAGCAGGCCGCCGCCGGCGCCACCGATGCGAGCGGCTGGACCATCCCGGCCGGGGATCTGGTGGGTGCCGGGGCGGACAGGGTCTCCGCGGCCTCGGGGGGCCCGGACGAGACGCCGTTCTGAGGCGGCATAGACTGCCCTCGTGGCCCGAACGCTCCTGACCCGGCGTCTTGCCGCCCTCCTGCTCGCCGGAGCGCTGACCGCAACGGCCACGGCGTGCACCCCCGCATCCGAGCCTGCTCCCACGCAGACGGCCGCGTCACCGGCGCCCACGCCGTCCGACGCTCCGCCGACGCCGGCCGCGCCGGCGCTGGTGCCCGACGGCACCGCCGAGGACAACCTGCCCTTCTTCACCGGCATCGTCCAGGCGGTGTGGGCCGGACCTGACCCGGACCGAGTGGCGGGGCGTGCCTATATCGACGCTCTCACCGCGGCCGGATTCGATCGGACGGCGATGCAGGTCACCGCCGACGAGTCGACGGTGGGCAACCCCGCCGAAAGCATCCAATTCTCCGTGCGGTGGGGCGAGGAGTGCCTCATCGGGCAGGTGGGACCCGCCACCGGCGACCCGGTGACCGCCGTGATGCCCGGGCTCGAGTCCGGCGGTTGCCTCGTCGGCAACACCCGTCCGATCGACTGGTGACGGCGGCGTCCAGGCGGCGGACCGTAGACTGGACAGGTTATGGCGGAATATATCTACTCGATGGTGCGCGCCCGTAAGGCCGTGGGCGACAAGCTGATCCTCGACGACGTCACGATGGCGTTCCTTCCCGGTGCCAAGATCGGCATGGTCGGTCCGAACGGTGCGGGTAAGTCGACGATCCTGAAGATCATGGCAGGGATGGACACTCCCTCCAACGGTGAGGCCAAGCTCAGCCCGGGCTTCACCGTGGGCATCCTCATGCAGGAGCCGGAGCTGGACGAATCCAAGACCGTGCTGGAGAACATCCAGGACGGCATCGCGATCAAGGCGAAGGTCGACCGCTTCAACGAGATCTCCGGTCTCATGGCCGACCCCGACGCCGATTTCGATGCGCTGCTGGCGGAGATGGGCACGCTGCAGGAGGAGATCGACGCCGCGGACGCGTGGGACCTCGACTCGCAGCTCGAGCAGGCGATGGACGCGCTGCGCACGCCTCCCGGCGACGCCGAGATCGCGCCGCTGTCCGGTGGTGAGAAGCGCCGCGTCGCGCTGACCAAGCTGCTGCTGCAGAAGCCCGACCTCCTCCTGCTGGACGAGCCGACCAACCACCTGGACGCCGAGAGCGTGCTGTGGCTGGAGCAGCACCTGCAGAAATACCCCGGCGCCGTCATCGCCGTCACGCACGACCGGTACTTCCTCGACAACGTCGCCGAATGGATCGCCGAGGTCGACCGCGGCCGCCTCATCGGCTACGAGGGCAACTACTCCACGTACCTGGAGAAGAAGCGCGAGCGCCTGGAGGTCCAGGGCAAGAAGGACGCCAAGCTGGCCAAGCGGCTCGCCGACGAACTGGACTGGGTCCGCTCGAACACCAAGGGACGCCAGGCCAAGTCCAAGGCGCGCCTGGCGCGCTACGAGGAGATGGCCGCCGAAGCCGACCGCACGCGCAAGCTCGACTTCGAGGAGATCCAGATCCCGCCGGGGCCGCGTCTGGGCAGTGTCGTGATCGAGGCGAAGAATCTGCAGAAGCGCTTCGGCGACCGCTCGCTCATCGACGGACTGAGCTTCAGCCTGCCGCCGAACGGCATCGTCGGCGTCATCGGCCCCAACGGCGTGGGCAAGACGACGCTGTTCAAGACGATCGTGGGCCTGGAGCCGCTGGACGGCGGCCAGCTCAAGATCGGCGAGACGGTCAAGATCAGCTACGTCGACCAGTCGCGCGCCAACATCGACCCGAACAAGTCGCTGTGGGAGGTCGTCTCCGACGGGCTGGACATCATCACGGTCGGCAAGGTGGAGATCCCTTCGCGCGCCTACGTGTCGAAGTTCGGCTTCAAGGGACCCGACCAGCAGAAGAAGGCCGGCGTGCTCTCCGGTGGTGAGCGCAACCGCCTGAACCTCGCGCTCACGCTCAAGGAGGGCGGCAACCTGCTGCTGCTGGACGAGCCGACCAACGACCTCGACGTCGAGACCCTGGGGTCGCTGGAGAACGCCCTCCTGGAATTCCCCGGCTGCGCGGTGGTCATCACGCACGACCGGTGGTTCCTGGACCGCATCGCCACGCACATCCTGGCGTACGAGGGCACCGAGGAGCAGCCCGACAAGTGGTACTGGTTCGAGGGCAACTTCGAAGCCTACGAGCAGAACAAGATCGAGCGCCTCGGCCCGGATGCCGCCAACCCGCACCGCTCCACCTACCGCAAGCTCACGCGTGACTGACCGGCCGCGCCTGCACATCCCCATCCACCTGCGCTGGGGCGACCTGGACGCGCTCGGTCACGTCAACAACACCTCGATGCTGAAGCTGCTCGAAGAGGCCCGGCTGCGGGCTTTCTGGCGCGGCGACGGCACCGCGGAGCCGCTTCCCACGGCCGTGTTCGACATGGACGTGCTGGAGAACGGCGGCGCCCGTGCGACCCTCATCGCCCGCCAGGAGATCGAGTACTACCGGCCGGTGCCGTACGGGCAGCGGCCGCTGGACGTGCAGCTGTGGATCGGGCGCATCGGCGGTTCCAGCGCGGACGTGTGCTTCGAGGTGTACAGCCCGCTCGGCGACGAGGAGCAGGTGCTGTACGCGCGGGCCACGGCCGTGGTCGTGATCGTCGACACCGCCACCGGCCGCCCCCAGCGCTGGAGCGCCGAGGAGCGCGCCGCGTGGACGCCGTTCCTCGACGAGCCGATCGATTACCGGCGGCGCCGTCAGTCCTGAGGGATGCGCACCATGATCTCCTGCGCCACGCTGGCGGCCAGGACGCCCTCGCGGGTGTAGATCCGCCCGGTGGCAAGCCCCCGTCCGCCGCGGGCGCTGGGGGACTCCTGCACGTAGAGCAGCCAGTCGTCCACCCGCGCGTCCCGGTGCCACCACATGGCGTGATCCAGGCTCGCCACGCGCAGTCCCGGATACGACCACGGGATGCCGTGGGCGCGCAGGATCGGTTCCTGGATCGTCAGGTCGCTCAGATAGCCGAGAGCGGCGCGGTGCAGCAGCCGGTCGTCGGGGAGGCGCCGCCGTGCGCGCATCCACACCGCCTGGCGCGGCGCGGGGTCGCCGGTGACCTCGAAGTAGATCGAAGAGGGCACGTGGCGCAGGTCGACGGGCCGCGCATTGAAGAGCCGCCGCGTCATGGGATGCTGCGCCTCGGGGCCGAGCGCCGGATCGGCCAGGTCGTCGGGATCGGGGACGTCGGGCATCGGCTCCTGGTGGTCCACGCCGGGGTCCTCGTCCTGGAACGAGGCGATCATCGAGAAGATCGGCACGCCCGCCTGGTACGCCTGGGTTCGCCGGGTGGAGAACGAACGGCCGTCGTGGATGCGATCGACGGAGAAGGTGATGCCGTCCTCGACATCGCCGGGGCGCAGGAAGTACCCGTGCATGGAGTGGATCATGCGATCGGACGGCAGCGTGCGCGCGGCGGCGACCACCGATTGCGACAGCACCTGACCCCCGTACACGCGCCCCGTGGGCATCGGCTGGGACGTGCCGGTGAAGATGTCCTCGGTGGTGCGTGCGCCGGCATCCTTCAGATCCAGCACATCCAGCAGCGCCTGCACCGGGTCGACCGCGTCCGACACTCGTCCTCCTACCGGCGGGTGTCCACCGCCCCTTGATAGTTTAGGCCGGGTGTCCCCGCGCCTGATCTTCCCCGACGCGCTGGCCGCGGCCGATCTGCTCACCTTCGCCTCCCGCGCCTCGCGGCTCGGGGACGGCGCGGTGCGGCTGCGCGCGGCGGCGGGGACGCTCGTGGTGACGTGCGCGCCGCTGGCCCCGCGCGGCCTGGGCGACAGCACGCCCACGATCCTGGGGATGCGCGCGATGGGCGTGGATCCCGAGCTGGAATGCGACCTCGTCGTCGCCGCCGACGCGCTCACGACGGCGCTGGATGACTCGGCGGCCGTGGCGCTGCCGGCCACGGCGCTCTCGGCGAGCTGGGCCGGTGTGTCGCCGCCGCGCGGCGGATGGGCCGCGGCGGGCGAGCTGACCGCATCCGTCCTGGCCGCGCGCGCGCAGTGGGGGATCGCCGCCGTCGCCGACCGGGTGCCGGTCGACGCCGGAGAGGACGCCGTCCGTGCCGTCCGCGCCCAGGTGTGGGGGCCGCCCGACGACGCCCTGGGCGGCCTGCCGCTGGGGGTGGCGTTCGCGGCCTTCGCCCTCGGCTTCATCGCCGGTGAGGAGACGGCGAGCATGCGCTCCGCCGGCCCGTGGACGCGGATCTCGCTCCGGCGCGGACACGTGCTGGTGCGCGGGCCCGTGCGCGCCGGGCTGACGCCCGTGCGCCGCACCGGCCCGGAGTGAGGGCCGACCGGGGTTACTGGGCCGCGGCCGCGGCGCGTCCGGCCGCGCGGCCGGAGAACAGGCAGCCGCCCAGGAACGTCCCCTCCAGCGCCCGGTAGCCGTGCATCCCGCCGCCGCCGAACCCGCTGCTCTCACCGGCGGCGTACAGGCCCGGTACCGGTGCGCCGGTGTCGCCGAGCACCTGGCCGCCCAGGTCGGTCTCCAGGCCGCCCAGCGACTTTCGCGTGAGGACGTGCAGCTTCACCGCGATCAGCGGGCCGGCGGCGGGGTCGAGGATGCGGTGGGGTGCGGCCGTGCGGATGATGCGGTCGCCGCGGAAGGCGCGCGCGGAGCGGAGCATCGCGATCTGCGCGTCCTTGGTGAAGTCGTTCGCCATCTCGCGGTCGCGGGCCTCCACCTCCGCGCGCACACAGGCGGCGTCCAGCGCCTCCCCGCCGGGCAGGGCCCGCATCCCGGCGATGAGTCCGTCGAGGTCCTCGCGCACGACGAAATCCTCCCCGTGGTCCAGGAAGGCCTGCACCGGACCTGCCGCGCCCTTGCCCAGGCGGGAACGGACGAGCAGGCCCAGGTCCTTGCCGGTCAGGTCGGGGTTCTGCTCGCTGCCGGAGAGGGTGAACTCCTTCTCCACGATGCGCGAGGACAGGACGAACCACGAGTGGTCGTAGCCGGTGGCGCGCAGGTGGGCGAGAGTCCCCAGCGTGTCGAAGCCGGGGAACAGGGGAGCGGGCAGCCGACGGCCCGTGGCATCCAGCCACAGCGAGGAGGGGCCGGGCAGGATGCGGACGCCGTGCGAGGGCCATACCGGGTCCCAATTGCGGATGCCCTCGACGTAATGCCACATGCGGTCGCCGTTGATGAGCCGGCCCCCCGCCTCGCCGGCGATGTCCAGCATGGACCCGTCCACGTAGGCCGGCACGCCGGTGACCATGGACCGCGGCGGCTCTCCCAGGCGGGCGGGCCACTGCGCGCGGACGAGGTCCTGGTTTCCGCCGATGCCGCCGGCCGAGACCACGGTGGCCGCCGCGTTCACCTCGAAGCCGCCGATGCTCTCGCGCGAGGATGCCGCGCCCCGGGGCGCGCCCGTGGGTGCCAGTACGTCGCCGGCCGCGCCGACGACGACGCCTCCGGCGGTGCGCAGCTGCGTCACCCGATGGCGCGGCAGGACGACGGCGCGCCCGTCGCGTTCTGCCTCTTCGAGTGCGGCCTGGAACGGCGCCACGATGCCGGGGCCCGTGCCCCACGCGATGTGGAAGCGGGGTACCGAGTTGCCAGGGCCCAGTGCCGTGTACCCGCCGCGTTCGGCCCACCCGACGATGGGGAAGAACCCGATGCCGAGTTCTTTCAGCCACGCGCGCTTCTCGCCGGCGGCGAAGGCGAGGTAGGCCTCGGCCCACTCCCGCGGCCGCGCGTCCTCCGGCCGATCGAAACCGGCCGTGCCGAACCAGTCCTGACGGGCCAGGTCGAGCGAGTCGGTGATCCCGAGTCTCCGCTGCTCGGGGGAGTCGATGAAGAACAGGCCGCCGAAGGACCACCACGCCTGACCCCCGAGGTTCGTGCGCGATTCCTGATCGACCACGACGATCCGCTTCCCCGCGCGCAGGGCCTCGCGTGCGGCGACCAGGCCCGCCAGGCCCCACCCGATGATGAGCACGTCGGTGTCGTGCGTCCGGACGGTCATGGCGACTCCTTCGTCGTCCCGGCGGTCAGCGGCGGTCGTCTCCCGCCAGTGGCAGCGATGACCGGGCTCCCCGGTCGCCCGTCGCGTCCATCGTGTTCACCATGGCATAGGCCGCGCGGGAGAGGTAGTCCCACAGGGTGGCCTCGTGCAGGGGAGGCAGTTCGAGCTCGTCGACGGCGGTGCGCATGCAGCGCAGCCACCGGTCGCGCGCATCCGCGTCCACGACGTACGGCATGTGCCGCATCCGCAGGCGCGGGTGACCGCGGCCCTGGCTGTAGGTGGTGGGTCCGCCCCAGTACTGCATGAGGAAGAGGGTCAGGCGCTCCTGCGCCGGCCCCAGGTCCTCTTCCGGATACATCGGCTTGAGCACGTCGTCCAGGGCCACCTCGCGGTAGAAGACCTCGACCAGGCGGCGGAACACCGCCTCGCCGCCGACCTCGTCGAAGAAGCTCAACGGTTCGCTCATGCGCCCGGCTCCTCGGTGCTGCCCGGCGCGGGCTTCCCGGTGGCGCGCTCGGCCGGTGGCGTCCTGGGCGCGAGGGGAGTCTTCGGCGCCGTCGCGGAGGTGCCGGTGTCCTTCGCGCCGGTGTCCTTGCCGCCGGCGTCCTCCGCGCCCGCGCGCTTGCGGCGCGGCTTCCACACGGGGCGCTCCGGTGTCACCGGGTTCGGACGCGTCCTGGGCGGGTTGGCCCCCCGCACGCGCTGCGCCCCCTCGGGGCCGGAGAGGACGATGGAGTTCAGCTGAGGGATCTTCAGCCCCAGCTCTTCGATCGCGCGCTTGAGCCGCATCCGCAGCTCCCGGGCGACGTCGTCCTTCGCGTTCGCGCGGGTCTTCAAGACGATGCGGATGACGAGGGCGTCGCCGCTGACGGACTCCAGGCCCCAGATCTCGGGCTGCTCGATGATGCGCGTGCGCCACTTCGCATCCTTCGTGAGGGTCTGGGCGGCCCCGAGCATCGCAGACTCGACCTCGCCGACGTCGGCGTCCGCCGGCACGGCCAGGTCGACGATGACGCGCGACCAGCCCTGCGACATGTTGCCGATGCGCGTGATCTCGCCGTTGCGGACGTACCACAGCGTGCCGTTGACGTCGCGGACGTGCGTGATCCGGACGCTGACGTACTCCACCACGCCGGTGGCGAGGCCGACATCGACGACGTCGCCGATGCCGATCTGATCCTCGGCGACGATGAAGATGCCGTTGAGCACGTCCTTGACGATGTTCTGCGCGCCGAAACCCAGGCCCGCGCCGATCGCGGCGGTCAGCAGGGTCAGCGAGGCGAGGATGTCGGGGGCCACGATGCCGGCGATGAGGACGAGGGCGATCACCACGACGGCCACGTTGACGATGTTCTGCAGGATGGAGCCGAGCGTGCGCGTGCGCTGCACGAGTCGCACCGCGCTCAGGGGCGAGCGCTCCAGCGCCTGCGTGTCGTCGACGTTCGCCTTGCTCTTGGCACCGTTGACGATGCGCCCCACGACGCGGCGGATCACGAACCGGAGGAGCCACGCGAGCAGCACGCTCACCGCGATCACGACGACGACGTTGAGGGCCTTGAGGCCGACATCGAGGGCGACCTCCCCGACACGCACCCAGAAATCCGGGTTCGTCACGTCGGTCTCGGGCGGGGGAGTGGGAGCGGACATCCCTCCCATGCTAACGACGGATGCCTCGGCGCCGGCTGGGCGTCGAGGCATCCGTGCGGCGTGCCGCGCTACTCCGCGTCGCGCTCCTGCACCGCGAGGGCGCGCTCGACGCCCGCGAGGTTCTCGTGAACGAGGCGGCGGAGGGCCGGCGGGGCGTCGGGGTGCTCCGCCAGCCACGCGCGCGTGGCATCGCGCAGTGCGACGTCGGCGAGGGGCGCGGGGTACAGGCCCACGATCAGATACTGCGCGATCTGGTAGGTCCGCGACTCCCAGATGGGCAGCAGCATGTCGAAGTAGGGCGCCACGAACTGCCGGAGTGCGTCGACCGTCGCGGGGTGGACGAAGCCCGCGGCCGCCGCCCGCACGATCGTGTTGGGCGCCTCGTCGTTGGCGACGAGCGCGTCCCAGGCCGCGGCTTTCGCCGCCGCATCCGGCAGCGCAGCCTTCGCCTGCGCGGCGAACTCCCCGCCCTTCGCGGTGTTGTCTGCCTCGAGGGCGGCGTCGATCTCGGCGACCCCGACACGTCCGCCGGCGGCGAGGGAGACCAGCAGCTGCCACGACAGGTCGGTGTCGATCTCGAGGCCTTCCAGCCGCGTCTGCCCGTCGCGGAGCGCGCGCACCTGGTCCCACTGGTCGGCGGTCGCCGCGGCCGAGGCGAACGCGGTGACGAACTGCAGCTGGCTGTCGCTGCCGGGCTCGGCGGCCTGCGCCAGCTCCCAGAGGCCTGCCGCGACCCGCTCGCGCGTGGCGTCGCGGGTCTCCGGGGCGACGTAGGAATTGGCCGCGAGCTGCAGCTGCGCAAGGGTCGTGCGGACGGTGGTGGACTCGGTCTCGGCGCCGATATTGCGCAGCACGAGGTCGACGTAGTCGCTCGCGGAGGCCTCGGCATCCCGCGTCTGGTCCCAGGCCGCGCCCCACACCAGCGAGCGGGCGAGGGGGTCGCTGATGTCCTTCAGGTGCGCGATGGCGGTGCGCAGCGACCGCTCGTCCAGCCGGATCTTGGCGTAGGCGAGGTCGCTGTCGTTCAGCAGCACGAGGTCGGGGCGGCGGTGGCCGGTCAGCTCGGGCACGTCGGTGCGGTCGCCGTCCACGTCCAGCTCCAGGTAGTGCGTGCGCTCGAGGGCGCCGTCGGTGAGGTCGTAGAACCCCACGCCCAGGCGATGCGGACGGATCGTCGGGTAGTCCGCAGGCGCGGTCTGCACGATCCCGAAGCGGGAGATCGTGCCGTCGGAGGATTCATCGATGAGCGGCGAGAGCGTGTTCACGCCCGCCGTCTCCAGCCACTTCTTCGACCAGCCGGCGAGGTCGCGGCCGCTCGTGGCCTTGAGCTCGGACAGCAGGTCGGGCAGCTCGGTGTTGGACCACTCGTGCTTGGCGAAGTACGCCGCGACGCCGGCGAAGAACTGCTCGATGCCGACCCAGGCGGCCAGCTGCTTGAGCACCGAACCGCCCTTGGCGTAGGTGATGCCGTCGAAGTTGACCTGCACGTCTTCGAGGTCGTTGATCTCGGCGACCACAGGGTGCGTGGAGGGGAGCTGGTCCTGCCGGTAGGCCCAGGTCTTCTCCATGGCGTTGAACGTCGTCCACGCGTGCGTCCACTCGGTGGCCTCGGCGGTGGCGATCGTGGACGCCCACTCGGCGAACGACTCGTTCAGCCACAGGTCGTTCCACCACTTCATGGTCACGAGGTCGCCGAACCACATGTGCGCGAGCTCATGCAGGATCGTGACGACGCGACGCTCCTTGATGGCGTCGGTGACCTTGCTGCGGAACACGTACGACTCGGTGAAGGTGACCGCTCCGGCGTTCTCCATCGCACCGGCGTTGAACTCCGGCACGAACAGCTGGTCGTACTTGGCGAACGGGTACGGGTAGGCGAACTTCTCCTCGTAGTAGGCGAAGCCCTCGCGCGTCTTGTCGAAGACGTAGTCGGCGTCCAGGTACTGCCACAGGCTCTTGCGCGCGTAGACGCCCAGCGGGATGACACGGCCGGAGGAACTGGTCAGCTCCGAGAACGTCGACTCGTAGGGGCCGGCGATGAGCGCGGTGATGTACGACGAGATCCGCGGCGTGGGCTCGAACGTCCACGTGGCCGTCCCGTCGCCGTGGCGCTGCGGCTCGGGCGTGGGGGAGTTGGAGACCACCGCCCACTGCTCGGGGGCGGTGACGGTGAACTGGAAGGCGGCCTTCAGATCCGGCTGCTCGAAGACGGCGTACATCCGCCGTGAGTCGGGAACCTCGAACTGCGAGTACAGGTAGACCTCTTCGTCGACCGGGTCGACGAAGCGGTGCAGCCCCTCACCGGTGTTGGTGTACAGGCAGTCCGCGTCCACGACGAGTTCGTTCTCGGCGGCCAAGCCGCTCAGCGCGATGCGCGAGTCGGAGAAGGCGGCCAGGTCGACCGGACGGCCGTTGAGGGTGATCTCGCGCACTTCGCGCGCGATCAGGTCGACGAAGGTGTCTGCGCCCTCGGCGGCGGCGAAGCGGATGACCGTCCGCGACCCGAACACCTCCGCGCCCCGCGTGAGGTCGAGGGCGACCTCGTACGAGTGGGTGTCGACGACGGCGCGGCGCTCCTGCGCCTCGATGCGGGTGAGGTTCTCTCCAGGCACGTGCATGCTCCCAGGGGTAAGAGGCGGGATGTCGCGAGGCGCTGCTGGCGCCGGCGGCAACCGTAACAGCCTAGCGCCGGGCTCCCCGGGAACGGAGAGCGGGCGCGGGGACGGTGAGAAGATGGAGAGGTGCCGCCACAAGCTCCCCAGCCCCCCGCCACCGAGCCCGTTCCCTACGCCAGCCCCGCCGCGCGTTCGGGTCTGCCGTGGATCGAAGAGCCCGTCGCCTACGACGCCATCCTCCTGGCCGGCTTCGGCGGGCCCGAGGGGCAGGAGGACGTCATCCCCTTCCTGCGCAACGTCACCCGCGGACGCGGCATCCCCGACGAGCGCCTGGAGGAGGTCGCGCACCACTACCGCCACTTCGACGGCGTCAGCCCGATCAACGCGCAGAACCGTGCGCTGAAGGCCGCGCTGGAAGCCGAGATCGAGCGCCGGGGCCTCGGGCTGCCGGTGTACTGGGGAAACCGCAACTGGGCCCCCTACCTGGAAGAGGCGGTGCAGGATGCCGCGGCCGCGGGCGATACGACGCTGCTGGCCATCGCCACCAGCGCCTACAGCTCCTTCTCCAGCTGCCGCCAGTATCGGGAGGATTTCGCCCGGGTGCTGGAGTCCACCGGGCTGGGTGAGACGGTCACGATCGACAAGGTGCGGCAGTTCTTCGACCACCCCGGCTTCGTCGCGACGTTCATCGAGGGCGTGCGCACGGCTGTGCGGAACTTCCTCGCCGACGGCATCGCGCCCGAGGCGATCCGCGTGCTGTTCTCCACCCACTCGATCCCGATCGCCGATGCCGAGCGCTCCGGACCGCGCGACCTGGACCTGGGGGAGGGTGGCGCCTACGCGGCCCAGCACCGCGCCGTCGCCGAACTGGTGATGGCCGAACTGGCCGAATCCGTCGCCGAGGTCGCGTGGGATCTGGTCTACCAGTCGAGGTCGGGACCGCCGCAGCAGCCGTGGCTGGAACCCGACGTCAACGACGTGATCGCGGGACTTCCCGCCGAGGGCGTCGAGGCGGTCGCGATCGTGCCGCTGGGGTTCGTCAGCGACCACATGGAGGTTCTGTGGGACCTCGACACCGAGGCCATGGAGGCTGCCGCCGAGGCGGGCCTGCGGGCCGTCCGCACGCCGACGCCCGGCGTGGACCCGGCGTACGTGTCGGGCCTGGTCGACCTCATCGAGGAGCGGCTGCGGGGGACCCCCGCCGCCGAACGTCCGCACGCGACCGCGCTGGGCCCGTGGTTCGATGTCTGCCGCCCCGGCTGCTGCGAGAACGTGCGGGCGGGGTTCAAGCCGGCCGCCGCCGGCGTGGCTCCTTAGGATGACAGTCATGCGCATCCACATCGCCACCGACCACGCGGGTATGGACTTCTCGACGCAACTGCAGCACCACCTCGGCGCGCAGGGACACGACGTCATCGACCACGGTCCGCTCGAGTACGACGCGCTGGATGACTACCCGGCCTTCTGCATCCGCGCCGCGCAGGCGGTCGTCCGCGATCAGGAGGACGGCATCGAGGCGCTCGGCGTCGTGTTCGGCGGCTCCGGCAACGGCGAGCAGATCGCGGCGAACAAGGTGCGCGGCGTGCGGGCAGCCCTGGTGTGGAGCATCGCCACCGCGGAACTGGCCCGTGAGCACAACGACGCCAACGTGATCGCGATCGGCGCCCGTCAGCACACCTTCGACGAAGCATCCGCCTTCATCGACCGGTTCGTCGCGACGCCGTTCTCCGGAGACGAGCGGCACTCCCGCCGCATCGCCCAGATCGCGGCGTTCGAACTCGACGGCGCGCTGCTGCCCGACCCGAGGGCCGCCGTCACGCAGCCGGACGTGCTCGCCGACGGCGACGGGTTCGACCCCGAGGCAGGCTGATGCCCGAGGGGCATTCCGTCCACCGCATCGCCCGCCAGTTCGACCGCAACTTCGTAGGACGCGTGGTCGCCGCGTCCAGCCCGCAGGGGCGGTTCGCCGAGGGCGCCGAGGTGATCTCCGGGCGCGCGGCGACGTCTGTGCGCGCGGTGGGCAAGCAGATGTTCCTCGAGTTCGAGGACGACCTGTGGCTGCGGGTGCATCTGGGGTTGTACGGCGCGTGGGACTTCGCCGGGGAGATCCTCGTCGATCCCACCATCGCCTCGGCCAACGGCCGCATGGGGCAGACCAACCAGCGCGGCACCGACGTCGGCGACGATCCGATCCTGGATGCCGCGGGCGAGAACTCGCTGTCCTCCATCGGTGCCCCGCGCAGGGCGCGCGGGCGCGTGCGCATGTCCGAGCAGACCACGGGGCTCCAGGAGGAGCTCGAATGGCCGCCGCCGGTGGTAGGACAGGTGCGGCTGCGCCTGCTCACCGACGTCACGTGCGCCGACCTGCGCGGTCCGACCGCGTGCGTGCTGCAGACTCCGGACGAGGTCGCCGCGACGGTCGCCAAACTCGGCCCCGACCCGCTCGTGGACGGTGCCGACGCCGGCGAGGAGCGCTTCGTGGGCGCAGTGCGGCGACGGGCGACGGCGATCGGCCTGCTCCTGATGGATCAGTCCGTCGTCAGCGGCATCGGCAACGTCTACCGGGCCGAACTGCTGTTCCGCGCGCGCCTGAACCCGCACACCCCGGGGCGGGATGTTCCCGAAGAGCTCGTCCGCGGACTGTGGCGGGACTGGGCGCGGCTCCTGACGATCGGCGTCGACACGGGCCAGATGATGACGATGGACGACCTCGATCCCGACGCGTACCGGCGTGCGATGGCGAGCCGGGACGACCGCCACTGGGTGTACCACCGTGCGGGCCTGCCCTGCCGCGTGTGCGGGACGGAGATCGTCGTCGAGGAGGCGGCGGGCCGGAACCTATACTGGTGCCCTTCCTGCCAGCGGTGATCACGGTCCGCCCAGAGCTGCACCGGCACCACCTGTCCCTCCCGCTGTGACGGGCTCGGGCCGTCCCGAGGGGAACCCCATGGCCCGCGCCACCCGCACGGCATCATCCAAGAAGAAAAAGAAAAAGGGGTCGCGCGGTGCCCCCGCGCCGCGTCAGGGCGGCTCCGCCCCTCGGCGGGGGAGCATCGTCGCCGTGGCCGGCAACCTCGTCGGCGTCGCGGCGCTGGCCGTCGCCGCCGGAGCCGTGGCGTGGCTGCTCGCGCTCACGGCGGGCGGAGACTCCGTCGCCACGGTGTTCGAGGACGACGTCGCCGGCACCACCACGATCGCATTCCCGACCCTCATGCTCCTGCTGTCGATGGTGGCCTTCTTCTTCGGGCAGTACGCGTGGCGCGGCCGGTGGAGCGTGACACCGGGCTCGCGGTCAGGGGGCAGCTTCTCCGTCGACCTGCGCCCGCTCGGCGTCGGTGCACACGCCGTCCTCCTGGCGCTGCCGCTGGCCGCCTGGCTCCTCGTAATGGTGATGCCCGTCGTCCGAGACGCGCAGGGCGCCTTCCATATCCCGGATGGATCCTCCGCCGCCGAGCAGTTCTGGCTGACCGTGTCGGTCTACGGCGTGATCAGCGGTGTCCTGACAGCCATGGTCGCCGTGTCGCTGCTGAAGAAATTGACGTTCAATCGGGCGCTGACACGCCATGCCGCCGCGATCCGGGAAGGATCGCGATCGCAGCTGTGGTGGCGCGCGTTCTCGCACATCTGGCGCGCCGAGCTCGCGGTCGCGGGGTTCGCGGGTGCCGCGCTGGGACTGAGCCCGCTCGGGGTGCACCTGCACAGCCCCGGATTCGGATGGAGCGCCGTCGGCATCGGACTGGGCCTGATCGCCGTGGCGGTCGCGCTGGCCCTGAACGCGTGGCGCTCTGGCCTGCCCGTCGAGCGCGTGGAGTCCTACACGTGACGGCGGATGACGAGCCCCGCCGTCGCAAATAGGCTGGCAGCCATGCGACAGAACCCGAGCTTCGCGGTCACCGACGTGGGCGAACTGCGGCGATTGGTGGAGGAGAACCCGTGGGTCACGCTCGTCAGTGCGACGGCGGACGGCATGGTCGCCTCCCACTACGCCGTGATGCTGGATGAGGACCGCGACGACCTCACCATCGTCGGGCACGTGGGCAAGCCCGACGACCTCATCCACGGGCTCGGCGACCGCGAGCTGCTCGTCGTCGTCCAAGGTCCGCACGGGTACATCTCACCGGGCTGGTACGGCGACGTGGCATCCGTGCCGACCTGGAACTTCGTCTCCGCCCACCTGACGGGGATCCCGGAGCTGCTCACGCCCGAGGAGAACCTGCAGGTGCTCGATCGCCTCGTCGCGCGCTTCGAGAGCGCACTGCCCCAACCTCGCCCCCTGTGGGAGCGGCCGAACGACGCCGCGTTCGTGGAGCGGCTGGAGAAGGGCACCGTCGGCTTCCGCCTGACGCCCTCGCGTGTGGTGGCCAAGCGCAAGCTGAGTCAGAACAAGGAGCCCGGCGTCGTGGAGACCATCATCGCCGAGCTCTCCGGCGACGGTCCGTACGCGCAGCCGCGGCTGGCCGCCGAGATGCAGCGGGCAGCCGACGCGCGGACGCGCGCGTGATCGGCGCGCACGTCGGCACCATCCGAGCGGCGCGCATCGCAGGCCCGGGTGGCGAGCTGCTTCCCGACGACGATCCCGTCGACATCGTCCTGGCGGGCGGTCGCATCGCCGACATCGCTCCGACGGGTGTGCTGCGCGCGGTCGGAGAGGTGCTCGACGTCGACGGCGCCTGGATCGTGCCGGGGTTGTGGGACCATCACGTCCACGTGCTGCAGGCGGCCCTCGCCGGGGAGCGGGCGCCCCTCGGACATGCCGCATCCGCGGCTGAAGCGGCGGCGGTGATGGGCTCGGTGACACCCGAGGACGGCCGGCGCGTGGGCACCGGCTTCCGCGACGCGTTCTGGCCGGACGCGCCGAGCCTGGACGTGCTGGACCGGGCCACGGGTGAGGTGCCCACCTACCTCATCAACGCCGACGTGCACAGCGTGTGGCTGAACTCCGCGGCGCTGCGCCGCGAGCGGTTCCCCGCCCCCGCCGACGGCGTGCTGCGGGAGGCGGATGCGTTCGAGATCTCCCGCCGGCTCAACGCCGTGGACGCACCCGCCGGCGACCGGCGGGTGAGCGCCTTCGCCCGCGCGGCGGCCGCGCGCGGGGTGGTCGGCATCGTCGACCTGGACATGGCATGGAACCACGACGCGTGGCAGCGCCGCGCCGCCGACGGCTTCGACGGGCTGCGCATCCGGTACGGGATCTACCCCGAGCACCTCGACCTCGCGATCTCCGCCGGCCTGCGCACGGACGACCCCGTCGACGGCGACCCCGAAGGCCTCGTCCGCGTCGGCGGGCTCAAGGTCATCACCGACGGATCGCTGGGCACCCGCACGGCGGCGTGCTCGCACGCGTACGCGGAGGGCGGGCACGGTGTGCTGACCGTCGACCGCGAGACGTTGCTCGAGCTCATGACCCGCGCGACGGCGGCGGGCCTGGAGTGCGCCGTGCATGCGATCGGCGACGTCGCGAACACCGCGGCCCTCGACGCGTTCGCCGCGACGGGGGCGAGCGGATCCATCGAGCACGCCCAGCTCGTGCGACACACCGACATCCCGCGCTTCGCGCGTCTGGGGGTCTCGGCGAGCGTGCAACCCGAGCACGCCCTGGACGACCGCGATCTCGTCGACACCGTGTGGGCCGCGCAGACGGCCCAGCCGTACCCGCTCAGGTCGCTGGCCGATGCGGGGGCGAACCTCCTCCTGGGCTCGGATGCTCCGGTCACGCCGCTGGACCCGTGGGCGGCGATGGCCGGCGCGGTGTTCCGCACCCGGGACGGGCGAGACCCGTGGCTGCCGCACGAGCGGCTTCCGTTCGCCACCGCGCTGGCAGCATCCACTGCCGGCGGCTCACGCGCGCCTGCGAGGATCGAACCGGGGGCGGTCGCCGACCTCGCCGTATGCGCAACCGATCCGCGCGTCGCCGGCGAGGCCGGACTGCGGAGCATGGAGGTGCGGACCACGCTCGTGGCCGGGCGGGTCACCCACGCCCGATGACACGACGAAGCCCCCGGCAGCGCCGGGGGCTTGGTCGAAGCGTGCTTACTCCGCGAGGTGCGCGAAGAGGAACCAGCGGTCCTTCTCCAGCCCCTCCTTGATCGCGATCGCGACGTCCTGACTGGTTAGGTCGATCTCATCGAGCCCCTCGATCGCGGCCTGCAGGTCGGTGAGGACGCCGTCGATGTCGGAGATGACGGTGCGGACCATGTCCTCCCACGGCGTGAAGCCCGCCGGAACGGCCGACGTCGTCTTCTCCGCGGTCGTGGACAGGCGTCCGTCCACCGGCAGGCCGAGGGCGACGATCCGCTCCGCGGCGTCGTCGGCCCACTCGCGGGCGTGGTCCACGACGGTGTCGAGGAGCTCATGGATCGCGATGAAGTTGGATCCGCGCACGTTCCAGTGCGCCTGCTTGCCGTTGACCGACAGGGCGGTCAGACCAGCCACGACCGGGCTGAGGAACTGGGCAGCGGCTGCGGCGACGGTGGGGTCGGCCGCGGTGGCCGGGGTGGTGTGCGTGTCAGTCATGTCTTCTCGCCTCCGTACTGGGCACGGGATGCCCGAGGAAGACAACGCTACTCAGCGCGAGGCATTCCGCAAGGAAGCGAAGGCTGGGCTTACACCGCGTCGAGGGGCGAAATCCCAGGCCGCCGGCTCTGCGTCGACTACCGTCGAGTGGTGCCTTCCGCCGACCCGCTCCCCGCTCCGCAGAACCTCGGCGATCCGGCGCAGCTGCGTCGCCGGATCCCTGCCGACCGCTCTCCCGAGCACGCGGAGCCGGCGCGCTTCCTGCCGCACGTGCAGGGCCTGCGCGCGATCGCCGTGCTTCTGGTCGTGCTCTACCACTTCTGGCCCGGCCGGCTGCCCGGCGGGTACGTCGGCGTCGACGTCTTCTTCGTGATCTCCGGCTTCCTCATCACCGGGCACCTCATGCGCGAACTGACCGCGACCGGCACCGTGCGCCTCGCGCAGTTCTGGGCACGTCGGGCGCGTCGGCTGCTGCCCGCGTCGCTGCTGGTGCTGCTGTTCTGCGCGCTCGTGGCGATGTCCCCGTACCTCACCCCGACCTCGGCTCTGCCGAACGAGGTGCAGGAGATCGTCGCATCCACCTTCTACGTGGAGAACTGGTTCCTCGCCCTCACCTCGGCCGACTACCTCGGCCACGGCGGGGAGCCCACGACGGTGCAGCACTACTGGTCGCTGTCGCTGGAGGAGCAGTTCTACGTCATGTGGCCGCTGCTCATGCTGCTGGCGGCATGGATCGGCGTGAAGTGGTTCCGCGGGTCCACCCGCCGCGCGGTCCTCGTCGTGCTCGGGCTCGTGTCGGCGGCGTCGTTCGTGTTCTGCGTCGTGTTCACCCTCACCGACCCCGCCCCCGCCTACTTCGTCACCTTCGGGCGCATGTGGCAGTTCGGAGTGGGGGCGATGATCGCTCTCGTGCCGTTGCTGCGGGTGCAGCATCCGGTGGTCAGCTTCGTGCTCGGATGGGGCGGCATCCTCACACTCGTCTTCGTCGCGTTCCGCTTCGACGGGCAGACGCCCTTCCCCGGCTACGCCGCAGCCCTCCCCACCCTCGGTGCGGCAGCGGTCATCGCGGCGTCGAACACCGCGCGGTGGTGGTATCCCACGCGGATCCTGTCGCTGCGGCCGGCGCAGTTCGTCGGCGACATCTCGTATTCGCTGTACCTGTGGCACTGGCCGCTCATCGTGATCGCGCCGTCGGTGCCCTTCTGGGGCCTGACGATCTACCACCGCGTCGCGCTGTTGGCCCTGTGCTTCGTCCTGGCGTGGCTGACCAAGCGCTTCGTGGAGGATCCCACCCGCTCCTGGCGGGCGCTGACCTCCCGCCGGGCGCGCGTGACGCTGTGGTCATCGCTCGCGGCGATGCTGCTGGTGGGCGGCACGGCGGGCGCGGCATGGGCCGTGAACGCCCCCGCCTACCGCGACGGGGTGCAGGCCCTCGAGCAGCTGCGCGAGGATCCGCCCGACTGCTTCGGCGCGGCCGCGGTCCTGTCGGAGGAGTGCGGCGGGACCGAATGGGACGACACCGTGCTGCCTGCTCCCGGCTTCGCGGGCGTGGACCGTCCGGCCGACGAGCAGTGCTTCGTACAGCTGAACAACGCGGAGGTCGTCTCGTGCGAGTTCGGCTCGGAGGCCGCCGACGCCCCTACGGTCGCGCTGGTGGGGGACAGCCACGCCTACCAGCTGCTGCCCACCTTCCAGCGGATCGCCGACGAGGAGGGGTGGCGTCTGGTCACGTTCTTCAAGGGCGCGTGCCCGTGGAACGCCACACCGCTGTCCACGCCCGGAGCATTCGGAGAGGCGTGCACCCAGTGGCGCGCGGGGGTGGCCGATGAGCTGGCCGCCTCCGACACGGATGCCGTCTTCACGGCGGCCATCGCCACCACGCCGTACTCCGCGGACGGGTTCGACTCGTCCTTCGATGCCGCGGTGGCCGGCTACCGGGAAGCGTGGGCCACGATGACCGACCGCGGCGTTCCGGTGATCACGGTGGTGGACAACCCGGTGTGGGAGACCGATCCCAACAAATGCCTCCGCATCCGCGACGCCGCCGAGTGCGACGCGCCGCGGTCGGAGGTGCTGGTGGGGGAGGATCCCGTCCGCGCGGCGGCCGAGGGCGCCGACGGCGTCACGCTCCTGGACTTCACCGACGTGTACTGCGCGGGGGACATCTGCTCACCGGTGGTCGGCGGAGCCAACGTGTACCGCGACCAGGACCACCTCACCGTCACCTTCGCCGACACCCTCGCGCCGTGGCTGGCGACCGCCGTCGGCGAGGCGATGGCGCGGCCTGAGTAGGCTCGCGGCATGACGATCGCCGCCGACGCCACCGTTCTCGCCCTTCCCGACGCCACCCCGTCGATCGATCCGTCGGCGTTCGTCGCGCCCGGAGCCCGGGTCGTGGGTGCCGTGAGCCTCGCCCCGGAGGCGAGCGTCTGGTACAACGCCGTGCTGCGCGCCGACAGCGCCCCCATCACGGTCGGGGCAGGCAGCAACCTCCAGGACAACGTCTCGGTGCACGTGGATGCGGACTCGCCCGTGCAGATCGGCGAGAACGTCTCGGTCGGGCACAACGCCGTCGTCCACGGCTGCACGATCGGCGACGGGTCTCTCATCGGCATGGGCAGCGTCATCCTCTCCGGCGCCGTCATCGGCGCGGGGTGCCTGATCGCCGGGGGAGCGGTCGTGCTGGAGGGCACCGTCATCCCGGACGGCTCCCTCGTCGCCGGTGTGCCCGCCAAGGTGCGCCGCCAGCTCACCGACGACGAGCGCGCGCGCCTCCGCCGCAACGCCGACGTCTACCGCGACCACCTCCGCACCCACGCCGCCGCCCTCTGACGCGCCGGCCTCGGCGTCCCCCCACGCAGGCACGTCGGAGGATCGCAGTGAGGTCGGAGGATCGCACTGAGGTCGGAGGATACGCACGGGATGCTCCGACGTGGATGCGATTTTCCGTCGCGGGTGGCCGGCGTCCAGCCGGCGTGTCCAGCGCGGAGCAGAGCGCCGCGCCCACCATAGGGCCCTGGCGCGCCGGCCGCAGTCCCGCCGTTCGGTGCGACCGGTCCCGAACTCCTCACATCCGCGCGCGCATGCGGTGGAAATGGGCCCAGCCGCAGTCTGGGGCGGTGTGCTTGAGGAGTTCGGGCGCGGCGTGGTCGGAGGCGGAACGGGAGTGGAGGGCCGGGAGTGGAGGGCCGGGAGTGGAGGCACAGCGCGTCCCCGCGGCGCGACCGGTTCCTGCGCGCCCGGTCAGCGCGGGTGGAGCCGAACTCCTCAAATCTCCGCGCAGGAGGCGGCGAAAACCCGTCTGGCCGCTCAGGAACGCGCGGATTTGAGGAGTTCGGGCACGGCCGCAGCGGGCCCGAGGCAAGGAAGTGGAGGGGATGACGGGAATCGAACCCGCACCATCAGTTTGGAAGACTGAGGCTCTACCATTGAGCTACATCCCCGCAGCGGCTCACGCCGCAGCATCCCGAGTCTAACCGAACGTCGGCGCCTCTCCCGACGAGCGCCACGCGGGGCCTCGGGTCCGCGCCACTTCGGTGCATCCGCCACGTAAAGAAATGGCGCGGATGCGCCGAACTGGCGCGGTCGTGGGGCCGGGCCGCGGGCCCCGGCGTGGGCGGCACAGGTTGAGCGTGGACGGATCGACTAGACTTTGCGGGGCCGTTCGTCGTGCGCGCACGAGCGCATCGCCCGGGGCGTAGCTCAGCTTGGTAGAGCGCCCGCTTTGGGAGCGGGAGGCCGCAGGTTCAAATCCTGTCGCCCCGACGTACGAAACCCCACGAACCGGACCTACGACCGCCCGCGTATGCGCGCGGAACACACGAGGAGAACGAACAGGCATGGTCAACAGCACCGTCGAGAAGCTCAACCCCACGCGGGTCAAGCTGCACATCACGGTCTCGCCCGACGAGCTCAAGCCGAGCATCGCTCACGCATACGAGCACATCGCGCAGGACGTGCAGATCCCCGGGTTCCGGAAGGGCAAGGTGCCGGCTCCGATCATCGACCAGCGCATCGGCCGCGGCGCGGTCCTCGAGCACGCCGTCAACGAAGGCCTGGACAGCTTCTACCGCCAGGCCGTCGAAGCCCAGGGCGTGCGCGTCATCGGCCGCCCCAGCGCCGAGGTCGTGTCGCTGCCCGAGCTGAAGGACTTCTCCGGCGACCTCGTCGTCGAGGTCGAGGTGGACGTGCGTCCGGAGTTCGACCTGCCCGCCTACGAGGGCATCACCATCACGGTGGATGCTGCGGAGGTCGACGACGCCGCGATCGATGAGGAGCTCGACCGCCTGCGCGGCCGCTTCGGCACGCTCGTCACCGTCGACCGCCCCGCCACCACGGGCGACTTCGTCGAGCTCAACCTGGTCGCCACGATCGACGGCGCCGAGATCGACCGCGCCGAGGGCGTGTCGTACGAGGTCGGCTCCGGCGAGCTGCTCGAGGGCATCGACGAGGCGATCGAGTCGCTCACCGCGGGCGAGGAGACGACCTTCCGCTCCAAGCTCGTCGGCGGCGACCACGCCGGCGAAGAGGCCGAGGTGGCCGTCACGATCGTCGCCGTCAAGGAGCGCGAGCTCCCCGAGGCCGATGACGACTTCGCCCAGATCGCGAGCGAGTTCGACACGATCGGCGAGCTGCGCGACAGCCTCAAGGAGCGCGTCGCTCAGCAGTCCACGTTCGCCCAGGGCTCGGCCGCGCGGGACAAGCTCGTCGAAGAGCTGCTCGCGCAGGTGGAGATCCCCGTGCCGCCGCAGCTCATCGAGGACGAGGTGCACACCCACCTCGAGAACGAGAACCGTCTCGAGGACGACGCGCACCGCGCCGAGGTCACCGAGGCCAGCGAGAAGCAGTTCCGCACGCAGATGCTGCTGGACAAGGTCGCCGAGCAGGCCAACGTCCAGGTCTCGCAGGACGAGCTGACCCAGTACCTCATCCAGTCCGCCGCCCAGTACGGGATGGCGCCGCAGGAGTTCGTCGACGCGCTGCAGCAGGGCAACCAGCTGCCGGCCCTCGTCGGTGAGGTCGCGCGCAACAAGGCCCTCGCCGTGGCGCTGAGCAAGGTCACCGTCGTCGACACCGACGGCAAGCCGGTCGACCTGACCGGTTTCGTCGCCGTCGAGGACGAGGCCGCCGCCGAGGAAGAGGTCGTGGAGGAGGCGCAGGAGATCGCCGACGCCGCTGCGGACGCCGACGAGATCATCGAGGCCGAGGAGGCCCCGAAGAAGGCCGCCAAGAAGGCGCCCGCGAAGAAGGCCGCCAAGAAGGCTGACGACGAGGCACCGGCCGCCGACAAGGCTCCCGCCAAGAAGGCCCCCGCCAAGAAGGCCGCCGCGAAGGATGCTGCGGCCGACGAGGCGCCGGCCGAGAAGGCTCCCGCCAAGAAGGCAGCGGCGAAGAAGGCCCCGGCCAAGAAGAAGACCGACGCCGCGGAGTGACCGACGGTTCGTGAGAAGGGGGTGGGAGCCACGGCGCCCACCCCCTTCTTCGCGGGAGGATGAGCATGACCGACGAATGGGCCACGCGCGTCGAGGCGGTGTGGGCGGACGCCGCCCTCAGCGACCTGGAGCGGATCGCCGCGATCGACGCACTGGCCGCGCAGCGGGATGCCGACGATCCCCGCGCCCTGTACGAGCGCGCCGGTGCGCGGGACTCCGCGGGCATGGAGGAGGACGCCGAGCCGCTGTATCGGGCGGCCCTGCGCGGCCCGCTCGCCCCGGACGTGCGTACGCAGGCCGTGATCCAGCTGGCCAGCACCCTGCGCAATCTCGGTCGCGTGGACGAGGCGCTCGGACTGCTGGAGGCGGAGTACGCCCACACCGAGGGCACGGCGTTGCACGACGCGGTCGCGGCGTTCCTCGCCCTCGCGCTCGTCTCCGCCGGTGAGTCCGAGCGCGCGGCGGCCGTGGCGCTGCAGGCGCTCGCTCCCCACCTGCCCCGGTACACGCGATCGGTGACCGGGTACGCGCGGGAGATCGCGGACCGACGCGCCTGATCTGCCGACGGCGAACACGCGTACCCCACCCGGGGAGCGCCGGTAGATTCAATGCCAGATCGAACGGAAATTGGAGCACACATGCCCGAACCCCTGGTCGCAACAAGCGTCTTCGACCGGCTGCTGAAGGACCGCATCATCTGGCTCGGCTCGGAGGTGCGCGACGACAACGCGAACGAGATCTGCGCCAAGATCCTGCTGCTGGCGGCGGAAGACTCCGAGAAGGACATCTACCTCTACATCAACTCGCCCGGCGGCTCCATCACGGCCGGCATGGCGATCTACGACACCATGCAGTTCGTGCCCAACGACATCGTCACCGTCGGCATCGGCATGGCCGCATCCATGGGTCAGCTGCTGCTGACCAGCGGCACGAAGGGCAAGCGCTACATCACGCCCAACGCGCGCGTGCTCCTGCACCAGCCGCACGGCGGCTTCGGCGGCACGGCCAGCGACATCCAGACCCAGGCGCAGCTGATCCTGGACATGAAGAAGCGCCTCGCCGAGATCACCGCAGCCCAGACCGGAAAGCCCGTCGAGCAGATCAACGCCGACGGCGACCGCGACCGCTGGTTCAGTGCCCAGGAGGCACTGGAGTACGGCTTCGTCGACCACATCCGCGAATCCGCCACCGACGTCATCGGCGGCGGCGGCACCGCCGACAACGGCGCGGACGCCTGAGACCCGCGTCGAAAGAGAAGGACATTCCCGATATGCAGACACCCACTTTCGGTGGCGCGGCGCCCCAGGCGCTGCAGATGCCCGGCAGCCGCTACGTCCTCCCGCAGTTCGAGGAGCGCACGGCCTACGGATACAAGCGCCAGGACCCCTACAACAAGCTGTTCGAAGACCGCGTGATCTTCCTCGGCGTTCAGGTCGACGACGCATCCGCCGACGACGTGATGGCGCAGCTGCTGGTCCTGGAGAGCCAGGATCCCGACCGCGACATCATCATGTACATCAATTCGCCCGGCGGATCCTTCACCGCCATGACGGCGATCTACGACACGATGCAGTACGTGTCGCCGCAGATCCAGACCGTCGTGCTCGGCCAGGCCGCGTCGGCGGCGGCCGTGCTGCTGGCAGCGGGAGCGCCGGGCAAGCGCCTGGCGCTGCCGAACGCGCGCATCCTGATCCACCAGCCTGCGATGGGCGAGGCCGGCCACGGCCAGGCGTCGGACATCGAGATCCAGGCGCAGGAGATCATGCGGATGCGCACGTGGCTGGAGGCGACCCTCGCCAAGCACTCGAACAAGACGGCCGAAGAGGTCAACAAGGACATCGATCGCGACAAGATCCTCTCCGCGGAGGAGGCCGTCGTGTACGGCCTCGTCGACCAGGTGCTCACGACCCGCAAGCGCACGCCCACGGCGGCGCTCACGCGCTGACGCCTATGCCGAAGCCCCCGTCGCATCGCGGCGGGGGCTTCGGCGTTGCCCACACGTTGCCGGAACGGCGTCGCAATACGCTCCGATGTCGGTTGCAGAGGTTAGGCTCGATACACCCTGGACCAAGGTCCTGCACGCGACGAGGAGGAGCGCATGGCACGCATCGGTGAGAGCGCCGACCTGTTCAAGTGCTCCTTCTGCGGGAAGAGCCAGAAGCAGGTCCAGCAGCTGATCGCCGGTCCCGGCGTCTACATCTGCGACGAGTGCGTCGAGCTGTGCAACGAGATCATCGAGGAGCGGATGGCGGAGTCGTCCTCCGGCGTGGTCTCCGACTTCGATCTGCCCAAGCCGCGCGAGATCTTCTCGTTCCTCGAGGAGTACGTCGTCGGCCAGGATCCCGCCAAGCGGGCGCTGTCGGTGGCGGTGTACAACCACTACAAGCGCATCCGCGCGCACGGCACGCTTCAGCCCGCCGAACAGCGTGCCGAAGACGTCGACATCGCCAAGAGCAACATCCTCCTCCTCGGTCCCACCGGCTGCGGCAAGACCTACCTGGCCCAGACGCTCGCCAAGCGCCTGAACGTGCCGTTCGCCGTCGCCGACGCCACCGCGCTCACCGAGGCCGGCTACGTGGGTGAAGACGTCGAGAACATCCTCCTCAAGCTCCTGCAGGCAGCCGACTTCGACACCAAGCGCGCCGAGACCGGCATCATCTACATCGACGAGGTCGACAAGATCGCCCGCAAGGCCGAGAACCCCTCCATCACGCGCGACGTGTCGGGTGAGGGCGTGCAGCAGGCGCTGCTGAAGATCCTGGAGGGGACCGTCGCGTCGGTGCCGCCCCAGGGTGGGCGCAAGCACCCGCACCAGGAGTTCATCCAGATCGACACGACGAACGTCCTGTTCATCGTCGCCGGTGCCTTCGCCGGCTTGGAGGACATCATCTCCTCGCGCGTGGGCAAGCACGGCGTCGGCTTCGGCGCCCCGCTGCACGACAAGGGCGGCGACCTCAACCTCTTCAGCGAAGTGCTGCCCGAAGACCTGCACAAGTTCGGTCTGATCCCCGAGTTCATCGGCCGGCTTCCCGTCGTCGCCTCGGTGTCGCCGCTGGATCAGGACGCCCTCATGGAGATCCTCACCGGCCCCAAGAACGCGCTGGTGAAGCAGTACCAGCGCATGTTCGAGCTCGACGGCGTGCAGCTGGAGTTCGAGGAGGAGGCCCTGCGCGCGATCGCGGATCTCGCGGTGGGGCGCAAGACCGGTGCACGCGGACTGCGCGCGATCCTTGAGGACGTGCTCGGCCCGATCATGTTCGACATCCCTTCGGCCGATGACGTCGCCAAGGTGATCATCACGCGTGCCGCCGTCGAAGAGCGCGCCGCTCCCACCCTCGTGCTGCACCAGAAGCGCAAGAGCGCCTGACCGCTGCGGTGTCGGCGACCACCTCTAGCGTGGACGCATGATCCTGGTCGCACCGTTCCGCATCGCCGTCCCCGACGAGGTCCTCGCCGACCTCCGCGAACGGCTGGGGCGCACCCGGTTCCTCGACGACTCGCCCCGTCGGATGCCTTCGGGCATGACGGCGGCCTACCTGCGCGACCTCGTGGCGGCGTGGATCGACTTCGACTGGCGTGCGCGGGAGGCCCAGCTCAACGCGTATCCGCAGTTCACCGCGGAGATCGACGGTGCCCGAATCCATCTCGTCCACCTGCGTGCCCCCGACCCCGATGCGCCCGCCCTCCTGGTGATGCACGGGTGGCCGCACACCTTCGCGCTGCAGCTGGAGTTCGCCGAGCGGTTGCGCGACTTCCACGTCGTCGTGCCCAGCTTCCCCGGGTTCGCCTTCTCCTCGCCGTATCGCGACGCGCCGATGACCGAGGAGCGTCTGGCGCACACGATGCACACGCTCATGACCGACGCGCTCGGGTACGACCGGTACGTCACGTACGGGGAGGACGTGTCGGCGAACGTCAACGACCTGCTCGCCTCCACCCATCCCGACGCGGTACGCGGGATCGTCGCGACGCACGCGCACTTCGGCACGCAGTCCGAGCGCGACGCGGCCACCGAACCGGAGGTGCGGGCGTTCTTCGCGCGCCTGGCCGCCGACCACGGCCTCCACGGTGCGTACGGGCACGTCCAGGCGACCCGTCCGGACACCCTGGCGACCGCCCTCAACGACTCGCCGGCGGGGCTGCTGGCGTGGATCGTGGAGAAGATCGTCGAGTGGGCCGACGTTCCCGCAGACGACCCGCGGGCCATCGAGACCCGCATCGGGCGTGACCGGCTCCTGACCGAGGCGATGATCTACTGGGTGACGCAGTCCGTCGGCACCTCATTCCGCCCGTACTACGAGGGCGCCGACCAGCCGGCGGCCATGTCGCCGACGGATGTGCCCGCGGCCGTCTTCATCCAGCGGCACGAGCACGACTACCCCGAAGTGCTCGCGCGCCGGTTCTACCGCGACCTGCGGGTGTTCGAGCGGCTCTCCGCCGGAGGCCACTTCACCGCGGCGGAGATCCCCGACGAACTGGCCGCGCGTGTGCGATCGTTCGTCGGAGACCTCGCACGGTAACGCGCCGTCAGCCGGCCAGGCCGCGGCGCTTCAGCAGGGGCCCGATCTCGGCATCCCGGCCGCGGAAGTCGCGGTAGGCCTCGAGCGGATCCTTCGCGCCTCCGACACCGAGCAGACGGCGGCGGAACCGGTCGCCGTTCTCGCGGCGCAGCCCCCCGTTCTCGCGGAACCACTCCACCGTGTCGGCGTCGAGCACCTCGCTCCAGATGTAGGAGTAGTACCCGGCGCTGTAGTCGCCGGAGAAGATGTGGGCGAAGTACGTCGAGGCGTACCGCGGCAAGACGGCCGGGTTGTCCAGCCCGATGTCGGCGAGAGCCGCGGCTTCGAACGCGGCGACGTCGATGCTCTCCGCGGCAGCGGTGGCCGACAGGGAGTGCCACGCCTGGTCGAGCCAGGATGCGGCGAGGTACTCGCTCGTGGCGAAGCCCTGGTTGAACGCCTCCGACGCATGCAGCCGGTCCACGACGTCCTGCGCCAGCGGCTCGTCGGTGTCGATGTGGCGCGCATAGTTGGTCAGCACCTCCGGCCACAGCATCCACATCTCATTGACCTGGCTCGGGAACTCCACGAAGTCACGGAAGACGGCAGTGCCGGCGAAGTGGGGATACGCCACGCGCGCGAACAGCCCGTGCAGGGCGTGACCGAACTCGTGGAAGAGCGTCGTGACCTCGTCGAGGGTCAGGAGCGTGGGAGTACCCGGCGCGGGCTTGGCGACGTTGAGGTTGTTGACGACCACGGGTGTCGTGCCGAAGAGCTCCGACTGCGCGACGATCGAGTTCATCCACGCGCCGCCGCGCTTGGTGTCGCGCGTGTAGAGGTCCAGGACGAACAGGCCGAGGGAGGAGCCGTCCGGCTCGAACACCTCGAACACGCGCGCGTCCGGATGGTAGGCGTGCAGGTCGTCGCGCTCACGGAACGTGATGCCGTAGAGCTTCTCGGCGGCGAAGAACACGCCGTCGTGCAGCACTCGCTCGGCCTCGAACCACGGCCGCAGCGCCGCGGTGTCGAGGTCGTACTCTACGGCGCGCACCTTTTCGGTGTAGTAGGCCCAGTCGTGCGCCTCGAGCGCGAACGGCTCGGCCTCGCCGTCGACGATCGCCTGGAGCTTCTCCTGCTCGTGAGCGGCATTGCGGGCCGCCGGGGCGGCCAACCGCCGGAGCATCGCATGCACGGCCTCGGGCGAGCCGGCGGTCTCGTCGGCGGTGACGTACGCGGCGTGGTCGGGGTAGCCGAGCAGCTGTGCCCGCTCGGCACGCAGCAGCACGATCTCGCGCAGCACATCGCGGTTGTCGTGTGCGTTCCCCCGAGCCCCCCGCATGCGGGAGGCGGCGAGGATGCGGCGACGGCTCTCGCGCACCGTCAGAGAGGACAGATAAGGGTGAACGGTGGAGAGCGTCAGCGACACGACGTGCGCGCCGGGGAGCCCACGATCGGCGGCGGCCTGCGCCGTCGCCGAAAGTTCCCCCTCCGTCAGACCGTCGAGCTCGGCCGCATCCTCGAAGACGACGGCCAGCTCGTTCGTGTCGGCGAGGAGGTTCTTCTCGAACGTCGTCGTGAGCACCGACAGTCGCTGGTTCAGGGCGATCAAGCGCTCCTTCGCGGCATCGTCGAGCCCTGCCCCCGCCCGTGACATCTCCCGGAACCAGCGCTGCACGAGATAGCGCTCTTCCTCCGTCCCCGCACTGTCGTCGAGTGCCTCGTGCAGCGTGCTGATCCGGGCGTACAGACCCGCGTCCAGGACGATGGCGTCCTGGTGCGCCGACAGAAGGGGCGCGAGCGCCTCCTCGATCTCCTGGATCTCCGCCGTGGCGTCGGCCGAGGCCACGGTGTAGAAGGTGTGGGCGGCGCGCTCGAGCAGCTCCCCGCTGAGCTCGAGTGCGCGCACGGTGTTCTCGAACGTGGGGGAGTCGTCCTGAGAGGTGACGCGGCTCACGGCAGCCCGTTGTGCGGCGAACGCCTCCTGGAAGGCGGGAAGGTAGTCCTCCGGCCGGATCGCGGAGTAATCGGGCAGGCCGTGGGGAAGTGAGCTTTCGGCGAGGACGGGGTTGGTGCGCTCCATTCCGCCAGCGTAGCGACGAGGCGCCGGACACGAAGCGTCTATGCAAAGAAGCCCTTGCAAAAGTCAGCTTGCAAAGATAGCTTTGCAAGTATGGACGACGGGACGAGTGGCCGGGCATCACGGGAGCCCGCCACGCGGGTGCTGGATGCGGGAGCCCTGCGTGCGCTGGCTCATCCGCTGCGCGTTCAGATCTACGACATCCTCAGCCAGTACGGTCCGCAGACCTCCAGTTCACTCGCGGCGCTGACGGGGGAGTCCTCCGGCGCGACGAGCTACCACCTGCGCGCGCTGGCGCGCCAGGACCTGATCCGGGAGGTGCCCGGACGCGGCACCGCGCGGGAGCGGTGGTGGGAGCGCCCCATCGGCGGCGTTGAGCTCTCCGCCCCAGAAGCCGCACGCACGCCGGCGGGTCGCGCAGCCATGCAGGTGGTCATGACCGAGACCCTCAACCGGCGCCATCAGCAGCTCATGGCATGGGTCGCCACCGCGATGGACACCGAGCCGGAGCAGTGGCGCGAGGGTTCGATCATCTCCTCGGGCACGGCGCGGCTGACCGCGGCACAGCTGGCAGACCTCACCCGCCGCATCCAGACCATCATCGACGAGACCGTCGACACCTATCGCGATCAGCAGGGCGAAGACGTGCGGCCCGTGACCATTCGATCCGACGTCTTCCCGCTGCCCCCGGAAGGAGCCTGAGATGACCTCCCTCGCATCGACCACCCCTCGCTCGCTCGCGCCGTCGTCCGCCGATCGGCTGCTCCTGTGGCTCGCCCGCGAACTGGAGCGCGTCGCTCAGGCCCGCATCCACGCTCGAGCCGAGCGCTCCGCCGCGACTGCCCACCCGGGTGCGGGCCGGATGCCGCGCATGCACGAGCACGCCGCCGCGGTGCACATGGGACTTCTTCCGAGGTGACCGTGTGACCGTGTCGGCCGGTGCCGGGCGTCGAAAGCCGCTGGGACGCGACTTCGGGAAGCTGTGGACGGCTGCCGCCTTCAGCAACCTCGCGGACGGCATCGGCCGCATCGCCGTCCCACTGGTGGCCACGACGCTCACCGGCGACCCGCTGCTGATCGCGCTGCTGTCGGCGGTGTCCTTCCTCCCGTGGCTGGTGTTCGGGCTTCCCGCCGGCATGGTCGTCGACCGATTCGATCGACGCGTCGTGATGGCCGTCGCCAACGGGCTGCGCGCGGCCGTGGCGCTGTGGCTCTCGCTGTGCGCGGTGTGGGGCACCCTCGACATCACGGCCCTGCTGATCGGCACACTGCTGTTCGGCGTGGGGGAGACGCTGTTCGACAACGCCACCAACGCCGTGGTGCCCGGCGTGGTGCGCCGGGATCAGCTCGACCGCGCGAACGGACGCATCCAGACCGCTCAGGTGACGATCGACAGCTTCGTGGCCGCACCGGTGGGCGGCGTGCTGTTCGGCGTGGCCATCGCTGTGCCGCTGTGGGCCGGCGCCGTGGGATTCGTCGTGCCGGTGCTGCTCGCCCTGCTGCTGCCGGCCACCGCTGCGCGGCCGCTGCGTGGACCCGACCCGGGCGAGGCCGTCCCTGCCGCGGTGCCCGCGCGCGAGGCGCTCCGCTACCTGTGGCGGCACCGTTATCTGCGCGCCATGGTGGTGTTCACCTCGGTCATCGGCTCCGCGCTGACGTTCGCGCAGGCCACCATGGTGCTGTACTTCCTCGACGAGCAGCACGTGCCCCCGGCGGCGATCGGCTTCGTCACGGCGGGGATCGGCGTCGGAGCCGTGCTCGGCGCCCTCGTCGCATCGCGACTGGTCGAGCGATTCGGACGAGGAGCGGTGATGTTCAGTGCGAACCTCGTGTGCGCCGTGGGCCTGGCGTGCACGTGGCTGGCGCCGGGTCCCCTGCCGGCGGCGGCGTCGTACGCGGTGTTCGCCTTCGCCGTCTCCATCTGGAACGTGCCGTGGGGCGCGCTTCGCCAGCAGATCGTGCCGGGACACCTGTTCGGACGCGTGCTGGGAGTGAATCGCATGCTGACGTGGGGACTGTTCCCCATCGCGACGGTGATCGGCGGATGGGTGGCCCGGTTCGATCTGCGCCTGCCGTTCGCCATCGCCGCCGGCGTCGTCCTGGTCGCCGCGCTCGTGAGCGCGCGCCTGCTCATCCGCGGCACCCGGGAAGCCGGCGCCGAGGCCGACGCCGCATCCGTGGGTGAGGGCTAAGAGATCCCGGTGTCGTCGTCCTTGCGGACGACGACCTCCCCGTCAGGACTCAGCGTGACGATCACGCCGGTGTCCAACTCCGCGACGGGCCGGTGCTCGAGCCACGTCAGCGTCCATCGCGGCGTGGGCTGGTGGGCCAGCTGGTCGGCCGGGATCAGGCGCTCCACAGCAGCGATCTGAGCGTGCAACGCCTCCGGCACCGCTGCCGGGGGCCGCTCACCCATGCTCCAACGTGTTCCCAGCTGCATCAGTCCTCCTGCGGGCTCAGCGTGATGGCGACGACGGCCGTCGCCTCCCCGTCGATGATCTCGAGCTGCTCGATGCGACCGACCGCCCGCAGATCGCCCTCCGCCAGTCGCAGGGCGTCCGCGCGCGGCGAGGCGATCGTGATCGAGGCGACCGCGGTCTTCTGCGACACCTTGGCCTCGGTCTTGGCGCGGCGGATGCCGATGAGGGCCTCGCCGACGGCGGACAGGACCGCAGGGTCGCCGTCGATGCCGAGCTGCTCAGGCCAGGTCGCGGTGTGCACCGATCCTTCGTTGAACCACGACCACGTCTCCTCCGCGGCGAAGGCGAGCACCGGGGCGAACAGGCGGACGAGAGTGGACAGCGCCGTGCGCAGCGCGAGGGCTGCGGACGCCTGACCCGCATCCGTGCGGTCGTACGCGCGCTCCTTCACCAGTTCGAGATAGTCGTCGCAGAACGTCCAGAAGAACGCCTCGGTCACTTCCAGAGCGCGCGCGTGGTCGTACGCGTCGAACGCCTTGGTCGCATCCCGGACGACCCGGTCGAGCGCGGCGAGCATCGACGCATCCAGTGCGTGCGTGACCTCCGCCCCTTCGGGCACGGGGAAGGACAGGACGAACTTGGCGGCGTTGAGCAGCTTGATCGCGAGGCGACGCCCGATCTTGACCTGCGTCGGGTTCTGCGGGTCGAACGCCGCGTCGGCGCCGAGGCGGCTGGATGCGGCCCAGTAGCGCACCGCGTCGGTTCCGTGCGCGTCGAGGATGTCGGCGGGCGTCACCACGTTGCCCTTGGACTTGGACATCTTCTTGCGGTCGGGGTCGACGATGAAGCCGGAGATGGCCGCATCCGTCCACGGTGCGCGGTGGTCCTCCAGGACGCTGCGCACCATCGTGGAGAACAGCCACGTGCGGATGATGTCCTGCCCCTGCGGGCGCAGGTCGAACGGGGCGACGAGGTTCCACAGCTCCTCGTCGCGCTGCCATCCGCCGGCCAGCTGCGGCGTGAGGGAGGACGTCGCCCACGTGTCGAAGATGTCCTTCTCGCCCTCGAACCCTCCGGGCACGCCGCGCTGATCCTCGGTGTAGCCGTCGGGTGCGTCCGTGGTCGGGTCGACCGGGAGACGCGCCGGGTCGGGCGTCAGGACGCGGTCGTAGTCGCGCTCACCGTTCTCGTCGAGGGCGTACCAGACCGGGATAGGCACGCCGAAGAAGCGCTGGCGCGAGACGAGCCAGTCGCCGGTGAGGCCGTTCGTCCAGTTCTCGTATCGGACGCGCATGAAGTCGGGGTGCCAGCCCATGCCGCGGCCCATCTCGATGAGGGTCTCGCGCAGCTGGGGGTCACGGGCGCCGTTGCGCAGGTACCACTGCCGGGTGGAGACGATCTCCAGCGGACGGTCGCCCTTCTCGTAGAACTTCACCGGGTGGGTGAAGGGCTTGGAGACCTCGAGCAGCTCACCGGATTCCTGCAGGAGTTCCACGACGCGCTTCTTGGCGCTGAAGACGGTCTTGCCCGCGAGTTCCGCGTACGCCGCCTTCGCCGCATCCGTGACGATCACGTCGGGAGCCTCGGGGAGTACGCGGCCGTCCTTGCCCAGCATCGTGCGGTTGGGCAGATCCAGTTCGCGCCACCAGATGATGTCGGTGACGTCGCCGAAGGTGCAGATCATGGCGATGCCGGTGCCCTTGTCCTTCTGCGCGAGCGGGTGCGCGAGCACGGGGACCTCGACGTCGAACAGGGGCGTGCGCACGGTCTGGCCGAAGTAGGGCTGGTAGCGCTCGTCGTCCGGGTTGGCCACGAGGGCCACGCATGCGGGGAGGAGTTCGGGACGCGTCGTCTCGATGAGGATGTCGCCGGATCCGTCGGTCTTGTGGAATGCGACGCGGTGGTAGGACGCCTGCTGGTCGCGGTCTTCCAGTTCGGCCTGGGCGATGGCGGAGCGGAAGTCGATGTCCCACAGCGTCGGGGCCATCGACTGATACGCCTCACCGCGCTCGAGATTGCGCAGGAAGGCGAGCTGGCTGGTCCGGATGGTGTCGTCGGAGATCGTCCGGTAGGTCTGCGTCCAGTCCACCGAGAGCCCGAGCTGGCGGAAGAGATCCTCGAACTGCTTCTCGTCCTCGAGGGTCAGCTGCTCGCACAGCGCGATGAAGTTGCGGCGGCTGATCGGGATCTGATCGGCCGGCTTGAGGCTCTTGGCGTCGCCGCGGAACGGAGGAGTGAAGTCGGGGTCGAACGGCAGCGAGGTGTCGCACCGCACGCCGTAGTAGTTCTGCACGCGCCGCTCGGTGGGCAGGCCGTTGTCGTCCCAGCCCATCGGGTAGAACACGGTCTTGCCGCGCATGCGCTCGAAGCGCACCTTGACGTCGGTGTGGGTGTAGCTGAAGACGTGGCCGATGTGCAGGCTCCCCGACGCCGTGGGCGGCGGGGTGTCGACGGAGAAGACGCCGGTGCGACCGGCGTCGCGTGCGCGTGCGCGGTCGAACAGGTACGTGCCCTGCGCGGACCACGCCGCATCCCACTTCTGCTCGAGACCCTCCAGGGCGGGCTTGTCGGGAATGTGCGCGTCGGCCATCGGGTCTCCTGGATATGTGCGGCACTGTGTGAGCGTGCCTGAGTGTGGGATCCCGTCGATTCTATCGTTCGGCTACGGCCGCGTTCGGCCCGAGCGGGAATGCGGGGGCGTGCGACCGCGTTGATCGACTGCGTCCAGAAATTGGATACGGTTGGCTACACCCCTTCTTTGTCTCGAGGTCCACGATGCCTTCTCCCCGCTTCCGCCGGCTCCTCCCCGCCGCGCTCGCCGCGATCGCGGCACTGACTCTCAGCTCGTGCGCCGGCTCCGGTGGCGACGCCGACGGCGGCGGTGAGGTGGTCTGGGCGATCGAAGGGGCGAACCTGTCCGCCGGGCACATGGACCCGCAGACCAGCCAGCTGGATGTCTCGGCCATGATCCAGCGCGTGGTCCTGGACTCGCTCGTGCACCAGGAGCCGGACGGCTCGTTCTCGCCGTGGCTCGCGGAGGAGTGGGAGATCGAGGACGACGGCGCCGCCTACGTGTTCACGCTGCGCGAGGGCGTCACCTTCCACGACGGCGAGGTTTTCGACGCGGCCGCGGTGAAGGCCAACTTCGATCGCATCGCCGACCCGGAGACCGCATCGGCCCAGGCGGCGAGCATGCTCGGCGGCGAGTTCTACGCCGGAACCGAGGTCGTGGACGACAGCACCGTCCGCGTGAGCTTCACGCAGCCGTACGCGCCGTTCCTGCAGGCGGCGAGCACGGCGCTGCTCGGGTTCTACTCGCCGGCCGTGCTGGAGGAGTCCGCCGACCAGCTCAAGGCCGGCGGCCCCGGGATCACGGTGGGCACGGGCCCGTTCGAGCTGACGGAGTACACCCCCGACCAGGAGATCGTGTACACCCGCAACGACGACTACGCGTGGGGCCCGTCGGGCGGGGATGCTGCGCAGTTCGAGACCCTGCGCGTGGAGATCCTGCCGGAGGCGTCCGTTCGCGCCGGTGTCGTGGAGAGCGGCGAAGCCGACCTGGCCAGCAACATCCCCCCGAACCTGGCCGCCGAGCTGCCGGACTCCCTCACCGTGGACTCCGTGGAGTACCCCGGGCTGCCGTACTCCCTGTACCTCAACGAGGCGTACGGCGTGTTCGCCGATGAGCGCGTGCGCCAGGCGTTCGCACGCGCCATCGACATCGACACCGCGGTGACGGAGATCTTCCACGGGCAGTTCCCGCGCGCATGGAGCATCCTGGGATCCACGACGCCCGCGTACGACCCCTCGCTGGAGGGGACGTGGGAGTTCGACCCCGAGCGGGCAGGGCAGCTCCTGGATGAGGCCGGGTGGACCGAGCGCGACAGCGAGGGCTACCGAACGAAGGCTGGAGCGCGCCTGTCGGCTCGGTGGATCGCGTGGACCCCGGTGCCGGATGACCGCGTGGCCCTGGCCAATGCGATCCAGTCCGACCTCAAGGCGGTCGGATTCGAGATCGTGCGTGAAGTACTGGAACCCGGCGCCTACAACGAGCAGTACGAGCCGAAGACCTTCGACCTGACCGACTGGGGCTTCTCCGGCGTCGATCCGGATCTGCTGCGCAGCCACCTGCACAGCGACGGATTCCAGAACGCCTCGCAGGTCAGCGACCCCGCGGTGGACGGCCTGCTCGCGCAGGGCATCGCGACCACCGATCAGGACGCCCGCACCGACATCTACGCGCAGGTGCAGCAGTGGAACGCCCAGCACGTCGCGATCGTGCCGCTGTACAGCCCGTCGCTCATCACAGCCGTCGGTGAGACCGTCTCCGGGCTCGCCTACGATCTGTACGGGCGCCCGCTGTTCTACGACGTCACGCTGGACTGACGCCGGCGCGCACGGCGTCGGGCACCCGGTCCGGAGGAGACGATGACCCGCGACGGTGCTGCGCGCGTGCTGGCGCGCCTGGGGCGCATGGCCGTCTCCGTCGTCGTGGTGCTGTGGGGGGCTGCGACGCTCGCGTTCATCGCGTTCCGGCTGATCCCCGGAGATCCGGTCGACGTCATGCTCGGGCCGCAGGCGCAGGTGAGCGACGCCGTCAAAGACGGCATCCGCGCCGAGCTGGGCCTGGATCGACCGCCGTGGGAGCAGTACATCGCGTACCTCGGCGGTCTGCTGCGCGGAGACCTGGGGGAGTCGTATCAGCTGCGGATGCCGGTGGCCGAGGTGATCGGCCGGCAACTGGCGCCCACGCTGCAGCTGACGGCGACGGCGCTCCTTCTGGCCGCGGTGCTGGCGCTCGCCGTCGCGCTCCTGGCGCGGGGGCGCGTCGCGCGCGGCACGGTCGCGACCGTGGAGCTCATCATCCTGTCGTCCCCGGTCTTCTGGATCGGACTCGTGCTGCTGAGCGTCTTCGCGTTCGGGCTCGGATGGTTCCCGGTGTCCGGCACCCGCAACCCGGCGACTCTCGTGCTCCCCGCCGTGACCCTCGCCCTGCCGGTGGCCGCCCTCCTAGGGCAGGTGCTGCGGGACGGGATCGAAGCGGCCGAACGCCAGCCCTTCGCGACCACGGTGCGCGCACGGGGTGCCGGTACCGCGTGGCTCACGCTGCACCACACCCTGCGCCATGGCGCGACGGGGGCCGTCACCCTCGCGGCGTACTTCGTGGGATCGCTCCTGGGCGGGGCCGTGCTGGTGGAGACGGTCTTCGCGCGGCCGGGCCTGGGCAGGGTCACCCTGTCTGCCATCACCGATCGCGACCTGCCGGTGGTCACGGGGATCATCCTGCTGAGCGCGCTGGTCTTCGTGGTGGTCACGCTGGTCGTCGAGCTGCTGTACCCGATCCTCGATCCGCGCTTGCGCGATGCCGGCGCCACGGCCGCGCGGGTGCGGAGCGTGTCATGAGCGTCGGGGGGCGCGTGCGGCTCAGCGCCGCGGTGGCGGTGCTGGTCGTGGTGGCGCTGATGGCCGTCGCACCGCAGGTGTTCGCGACGGCCGACCCGCTGCAGACCGACGTCACGCAGGCGCTTCTTCCTCCCAGCGCCGAGCACTTCTTCGGCACCGACCAGAGCGGGCGCGACGTGTACTCCCGCGTCGTGTACGGCGCGTCGCGGTCCCTCGGGATCGGGCTGCTGGCGACGAGCCTCGCTCTCGCGATCGGCCTCGTGATCGGGGCGCTGTCGGGCGTCGCGCCTCGACTGGTGGATGCGGTGGCCATGCGTGCCACCGACGTGCTGCTGGCCTTCCCGGAGTTCCTGATCGCGCTCGTGGTCGTGGCCGTCCTCGGCCCCGGCAGCGCCAACGTCGCCATCGCCGTGACGATCGCCGCGATCCCCGTGTATGTGCGTCTGGCTCGTGCGCAGACCCGGACGCTGCGCACCGCAGAGCACGTCGAGGCCGCTCGGATCCTGGGTGTGCCGGCGCCGGCGGCATTCGCGCGGCACGTGCTTCCGGCCGTGCTGGGCGCCCTCAGCGTGCTCGCGACGATCGGCATCGGCTCCAGCATCCTGGCCGCGGCCGGCTTGAGCTTCCTGGGCCTGGGCCCGACCGAGCCCACCCCCGAGTGGGGGCTGATGCTCTCGGGCGGGCGGAACGTGCTGGGGCAGGCGTGGTGGGTCGCCGTCTTCCCCGGCGTCGCGATCACCCTCACGGTGGTGGCGGCGACGGTTGCGGGCCGCACCCTCCGAGCCCGCGCGGACGGGCGGACGCCATGACCGGGCTGCGGGTGCGGGGCCTGCGCGTCGCGTTCGGAGCATCCGCCGTCGTGGACGGGGTGGACCTCGACGTCGCGCCGGGGGAGTGCCTCGCGATCGTCGGGGAGTCCGGCGCGGGCAAGACGCTCGCGGCCCGCGCCCTGCTGGGGCTGACCCCCGCCAGCGCCGTCGTCACCGCCGACGAGCTCGAGGTCGACGGCGTCGACGCCCGGGCGCTGGGGGAGCCGGGCTGGCGCCGGCTGCGAGGAGCGCGCGTCGCTCTGGTGTCGCAGGACGCCCTGGTGTCGCTGGATCCGCTGCGGCGCATCGGCGCGGAGGTGGCCGAGCCGCTGCGGCTGCATGAGCCGCGGATGCGGCGCGCCGCGCGCCGCGCGCGTGTGCACGATCTCCTCGCCGACGTGGCTCTCCCGGACCCGCCGCGCCGTGCCCGCCAGTACCCGCACGAGCTGTCGGGCGGTCAGCGTCAACGCGCGCTGATCGCCTCCGCGCTGGCCGCCCGTCCGGCCATCCTCATCGCCGACGAGCCGACGACGGCGCTGGATGCCACCGTCCAGGCGCGCGTGCTCGATCTCCTCCGGAACATCGCCGACGGCGGCGTCGCGGTCGTCCTCATCAGTCACGACCTCGCCGCGGTGCGGCGCATCGCCGACCGCATCGCCGTCATGCGCGACGGCCGGTTCGTGGAGACCGGGACCGCGGCCGAGGTCCTGGGTGCGCCACGCCATGCGTACACGCGGGCGCTCGTGGATGCGGCGCGCCACGAGCCGCGTGCCGTGTCGGCCCCGGAGGGTCCGGCGGTGCTCACCGTGCGGCGCGTGACGAAGTCGTTCGACCGGCCCGCCGTGCGCGACGTCTCCCTGGACGTGGCGGCCGGGCGCACCCTGGCCGTGGTCGGCGAGTCGGGGTCGGGCAAGACGACGCTGGCCCGCATGATCGTCGGTGCCACGCGGCCGGACGCCGGCGAGGTGCGCATCGACGGCATGACGTGGGGCAGCGGACATGACGCGGCCCTGCGGCGCCGCGTGCAGTTCGTGCACCAGAACCCGCTGGGCGCCTTCGATCCGCGCTGGAGCGTCGGCCGGTCGCTGCGGGAGGCCCTGGCAGCGGGCGGCATGCCGCGTGCGGAACGTGACGCCGCGGTGGTGGCCTTGCTCGCGGAGGTCGACCTGGACCCCGCCCTCGCCCGCCGTCGCCCCGCGCAGCTGTCCGGCGGACAGCGCCAGCGCGCCGCCATCGCCCGGGCACTCGCGCCGGCCCCGGGCATCCTGGTGCTGGACGAGCCGGTGTCGGCTCTGGACCCCACCGTGCGCGAACGCGTGCTGGCCCTCCTCCACCGGCTCCAGCGGGAGCGGGGGCTGACCATGCTGTTCGTCTCGCACGACCTCGGCGTCGTGGCCTCCGTGGCCGACGAGGTCGTCGTCATGCAGGAGGGCGCCGTGGTGGAAGCGGGGCCGACGGCGGCGGTGTTCGCCGCGCCGCAGCATCCGTTCACCCAGGAGCTGCTCGCCGCGCGGTAGCCCGCGGGCGGGTACAATCGTGCACACGAGCATCGATCCGGCCATCACCGGGGAGCTCTCGGAAGAACAGGGCGATCGGCCCCCAGTAGAACCGAGCGGGTCAGGCCCGTCACAGCCGCAGTGAGAGAGGGCTCCGCTCGGCGCGAAACGCCGGGGAGTCACGCGGGGTGGTACCGCGGTCCGCAAGGGTCGTCCTCGCAGGTGAACACCGACCTGCTGGAGAGAGATGACCTACCCGAAGTCCGCGTTCGGACCCGCTGCCGATGCATCCACGAGCCCGGCGGCCGTCGTGCCCAGCCCACGGTTCCCGGCCATCGAGGCCGACACGCTCGCGTTCTGGCGCGACGACGACACCTTCCGCGCGTCGATCGCGCAGCGCGACGGCGCCGAGGAGTGGGTGTTCTACGACGGCCCGCCCTTCGCCAACGGACTGCCGCACTACGGCCACCTGCTCACCGGCTACGCCAAGGACGTCTTCCCGCGGTTCCAGACCATGCGCGGCCGCAAGGTCGACCGCGTGTTCGGCTGGGACACGCATGGCCTGCCCGCCGAGCTGGAGGCGATGAAGCAGCTCGGGATCACCGAGAAGGACGAGATCGAGCGGATGGGCGTGGCGACCTTCAACGCCAAGGCGCGCTCGTCGGTGCTGGAGTACACGCACGAGTGGCAGGACTACGTGACCCGCCAGGCGCGCTGGGTCGACTTCGACCGCGGCTACAAGACGCTGGACACGACGTACATGGAGTCGGTCCTGTGGGCCTTCCAGACCCTGTACGACAAGGGGCTCGCGTACGAGGGCTACCGCGTGCTGCCGTACTGCTGGCGCGACGAGACCCCCCTCTCCAGCCACGAACTGCGCATGGACGACGACGTCTACAAGACCCGGCAGGACCCGTCGGTCACCGTCACCTTCCCGCTCGTGGGGGCCAAGGCGGAAGTCCTCGGACTCACCGGCGTCCGCGCACTGGCGTGGACCACGACGCCGTGGACGCTCCCGACCAACCTCGCCCTCGCGGTGGGCCCCGGCATCCGCTACGTCGTGGTCCCGGGGGGTCCGGCCGGCGCCGCCGACGTGCACCGCACCCCCGGCGGAGAGGCCGACGACGCCATCGAGACCTCCGCGCACCGTTACCTGCTGGCCGAGGACCTGCTTCCCGGCTACGCGAAAGACCTCGGCTACGCCTCGGCGGAGGAGGCCGCGGCAGCCGTGGAGCAGACGGTCCTCGGTGCAGAACTCGTCGGCGTGGCCTACGACCGGCTCTTCGACTACTACGCCGACGCCGACCAGTGGGGCACGCAGGACGCGTGGCACATCCTCGCCGACGACTACGTCACCACCACTGACGGAACCGGCATCGTCCACCAGGCGCCCGCCTACGGTGAGGACGACAAGCGGCTCGCGGATGCCGCCGGTCTGCCGACGATCCTCTCCCTCGACGACGGCGGGCGGTTCCTGCCGGAGGTCGCGGACGTCGCCGGGATGCTGTGGATGGACGCCAACACGCCGCTCATCCGGCTGCTGCGCCAGAGCGGACGGCTCGTGCGCGAGGCGAGCTACGAGCACGCCTACCCGCACTGCTGGCGGTGCCGCAACCCGCTCATCTACAAGGCGGTGTCGAGCTGGTTCGTCCGGGTCACCGACATCAAGGACCGCCTGATCGAGAACAACGCGCAGATCACGTGGGTTCCCGAGAACGTCAAGGAGGGGCAGTTCGGGAAGTGGCTCGAAGGCGCCCGCGACTGGTCGATCAGCCGCAACCGGTACTGGGGCTCACCCATCCCGGTGTGGAAGAGCGATGACCCGGCCTACCCCCGCGTCGACGTGTACGGCTCGCTGGAGCAGATGGAAGCCGACTTCGGCCGCCTTCCCCGCAACCAGCAGGGCGAGGTCGACCTGCACCGCCCGTTCATCGACGAGCTCACGCGGCCGAACCCCGACGACCCCACCGGGCAGAGCACCATGCGGCGCATCGAGGACGTGCTCGATGTCTGGTTCGACTCGGGCTCGATGCCGTTCGCCCAGGTGCACTACCCGTTCGAGAACGCGCAGTGGTTCGACGAGCACGCACCGGCGGACTTCATCGTCGAGTACATCGGCCAGACGCGCGGCTGGTTCTACGTGATGCACGTGCTGTCCACCGCCCTGTTCGACCGGCCGGCGTTTCAGGCCGTCTCGGCGCACGGGATCGTGCTCGGAAGCGACGGGCAGAAGATGTCGAAGTCGCTGCGCAACTACCCCGACGTGCGGGAGGTGTTCGACCGCGACGGATCCGACGCGATGCGCTGGTTCCTGATGGGCAGCTCCGTGCTGCGCGGGGGCAACCTCGTCGTGACCGAGGAGGGCATCCGCGCCGGCGTGCGGGAGTTCCTCCTGCCGCTGTGGAACGCGTGGTACTTCTTCGCCACCTACGCCAACGTCGCCGGCCCTTCGACCGGCTCAGGGACCGGGGGGTACGAGGCGGTGTGGCGCACCGACTCCACCGACGTGCTCGACCGCTACATCCTCGCCCTCACCGGGGAGCTCGTCCGCGACGTCGCCGCCGACCTCGACGCACTGGACTCGACGACCGCGTGCGAGCGGCTGCGCGACTTCGGCGAGGTGCTGACCAACTGGTACATCCGGCGCTCGCGCGACCGGTTCTGGCTCGGAGTCAGCGAGGACGACCCGTCCTCGACCGAGGCGTTCGACACGCTCTACACGGTGCTCGAGACCCTCACGCGCGTCGCCGCCCCGCTGCTTCCCCTCGTGACCGAGCGGGTGTGGCAGGGCCTCACCGGCGGCCGCAGCGTCCACCTGGCCGACTGGCCGGATGCGGCCGCCTTCGCCGGCGCGGAAGACATCCGCGCGGCGATGGACGCGGTGCGCGAGGTCTCGCGGGTAGCCAACGCACTGCGCAAGAAGGAGGGCAAGCGGGTGCGTCTGCCGCTGCCGCGCCTGACGGTGGTGATGGACAACGCCCACGCCCTGCGGCAGTTCGAGGGCATCCTCCGCGACGAGCTCAACGTCAAGCGCGTGGATCTGGTGGAGCTGGAGCCGGAGACGGCCGCGGAATACGGCATCTCGCACCGCTTGACGGTGAACGCGCGTGCCGCAGGTCCGCGCCTGGGCAAGCTCGTGCAGCAGGCGATCAAGGCCGCGCGCTCGGGCGACTGGCACGAGGTCGACGGTGTCGTGACGGCCGGAGGGATCGCGCTGGAGCCCGGCGAGTACGAACTCCTCGTCGAGACGGCGGGACGCCCCGAGGGCGAGGCACTGGCCGTGCTGCCCACCGGCGGCTTCGTCGTCCTGGACACCACGACCAACGAGGCGCTGGAGGCCGAGGGCCTGGCGCGGGACGTCGTCCGCGCGGTGCAGGACACGCGGAAGGCCGCGGGCTTCGACGTGAGCGACCGCATCCGTCTCGTGCTCGCCTTCGACGACGACGCCGACGCGGCCGCGGTGACGACGGCCTTCGACGTCGCCGACATCGCGGGGGAGACCCTCGCCCGCGAAGCCTGCGTCGTCACCGGCGGTGCCACGGTGCTCGCCCGCGGAACGCTGCGCTCGACGCCGGACGCCGACGCCGAGCACACCGGCGAGTTCCCCGCGGGTGCCTTCGCCAACGCCGGCGCGTTCCGCGTCGGGGTGACCCGCCTGGGAACGGAGGAGGACGCATGAACGACCGCGCGCGAGCCGACGCGGTGTACACCGCGCTGTTGCAGCGACAGGGCGAGCAGTGGGTGCAGCCGCGCGTGGAGCGCACGCGGCGGGTGCTCGAGCTGCTCGACGATCCGCAGCGCACCTACCGCGTGATCCACATCACCGGCACCAACGGAAAGACGTCCACGAGCCGCATCATCGAGAGCCTCGTGCGCGCGCTGGGCCTTCGCACCGGCATGTTCACGAGCCCGCACCTGGAGCGCTTCACCGAGCGGATCCTGATCGACGGCGAGCCGGTCTCCGACGCCGCCGTGGCCGACGCGTGGGACGAGATCGCCCCCTTCGTCGACCTCGTCGACGCGGAGCTGGCCGGCGCCGGCGACGCTCCGCTGACGTTCTTCGAGCTGCTCACGGTGCTCGCCTTCGTCGTGGCCGCCGACGCCCCCGTCGATGTCCTCGTGCTGGAGGTGGGGATGGGCGGGGCGTGGGACTCCACGAACACCGCCGACGGCGACGTCGCCGTGATCACCCCCGTCGATCTGGATCACACCGATCGGCTGGGCTCGACGCTCGCCGAGATCGCGCGCGTGAAGTCCGGCATCATCAAGGACGGCGCGGCCGTGGTCTCGGCCCGTCAGGATGCGGCCGTCGCCCGCGTGCTGCGCGAGGCCGCAGCCGCCCGTGGGGCGACGATCGCCTTCGAGGGCGAGGACTTCGCCCTCGCGGAGCAGCGTCTGGCCGTGGGGGGACAGCAGATCTCGGTGCGCGGCCTCGCCGGCACCTATGCGGAGGAGTATCTGCCGCTGTACGGGGCGCACCAGGGCGCGAACGCCGCGCTGGCGATCGCCGCCGTGGAATCCCTCATCGGCGGCGCATCGCAGCCGCTGACGGCAGAGGTCGTCGGCGACGGTCTGGGTCAGGTGACCTCGCCCGGGCGTCTGCAGCTGGTCGGTGCCCATCCCACGGTGCTCGTGGACGCGGCCCACAACCCCCACGGTGCCCGGGCTCTCGTCACCGCCCTGCGCGAGTCGTTCGACGTGGACGAGTGGGGCGTCGTGCTCGGCGTGCTGGGCGACAAGGACGCGGCGGGGATCGTCGAGACCCTGGCTCCCGTCACCGCGCACCTGTTCGCCACCGCCCCCGACTCCGAGCGGGCGAGCGACCCCGACGCGCTGGCCGACCTGGCCGAGGCGTCCGGGCTGCCCGTGACGGTGCATCACGGGGTGGAGGACGCCGCGGATGCGGCGCGCGAGTGGGCCGCGGCATCCGATCGCCGCGCGGTCGTGATCGCCGGCTCGGTGGTGCTGGCCGGCGAGGCGCTGCGCGTCGCCGATGTCGAAGGCTGGAAGGACGGGTGGCAGCGATGAGTCCGCGCGTCCGGCGGCCACGGGGCGCGGCGGAGTCGCTGGGTGCCGTCGTCCTCGGTTTCGAGTCGATCGTGGTCTTCCTCGGCGGCCTCGTCGTGTTCGGCCTGAAGGAGGTGCCGCCCGGGATCGAGCCGTGGTGGGCAGTCGTGGCCGGCAGCGTCCTGGCGCTGCTCATGGTCATCACCGCGGGGCTCCTGCGGCACCGCTGGGCCATCGTCGTGGGGTGGGTGCTGCAGATCATCCTGGCCCTCGGCGGCCTGCTGCTGCCGGCCCTGGTGGTCGTGGCGCTCATTTTCGGCGGCATGTGGGCGTATGCGACGATCAAGGGGGCGGCCCTGGATCGACGCAACGCCGCCGTGCACGGACCCTCGAACGGAGAATGAACATGGCAACCGAAGAGACCCTCGTCCTGGTGAAGCCGGACGGCGTGGCCCGCGGGCTGACCGGGGCGATCCTCGCCCGCATCGAGGCCAAGGGCTACGCGCTCGTGGACATCCGGCTCGTCGAGCCCGACCGTGCGCGCCTGGAGCGCCATTACGCCGAGCACGAGGGAAAGCCGTTCTACGAGCCGCTCCTGGAGTTCATGATGTCGGGCCCGGCCGTGGCGATCCGCCTCGCCGGCAACCGGGTCATCGAGGGATTCCGGTCGCTGGCCGGCACCACCGATCCCACCACCGCGGCACCCGGCACGATCCGCGGCGATTTCGGGCGCGACTGGGGCGTGGCCGTGCAGCAGAACCTCGTCCATGGCAGCGACAGCCCCGAGTCCGCGGCCCGCGAGCTCGAGATCTGGTTCGGCTGAGTGATCGGCTGGGCTATTCGCGCACGTCGAACGTGACGGATGCGGCGGCGCAGCTCGCGCCGTCGGGGCACGTCGCCGACTCCCAGTAGTTCGCGATGTGCGCGATCGCCGGCCCCGGTCCGATCGTGGGCGGGACGGTGATGCGCACCGCGAACGATCCGTCCGCCTCGGGCGCCACGAACGCACGCGCCAGCGGAATGGTGGCGTCCTCGGGCTGGATGCGTATCTCCCAGCGCACCCCCTCGTCGGCTGCGACGGGGCATGCGCGCACGGTCTGGACCGTCACGATGCGTCCGGGGCGCGGGTCCTCGGGGGTGACGGCGAGTTCGGGAACGCACACCTGCTCGGGAGACGACGGCGCGCACGCGGCCATCGTCGCGCCGAGCAGAACGCTCAGTGTCACGGCGACCGCACTGCGTCGCACGTTCATAGCGAGGCGATCACATCCAGGCGCAGCTGCGCGATCACCGCGATGACGGCGAACGACAGCACGACCAGCAGCGGCAGCCAGCTCAGAAGGGTGCCGGCGGCGCGTCGCACCGCGGGGGAGGCGGGGATGATCCCCTCCCGCAGCACATGCAGCAGCACGGCGTAGAACGTGGGGATCGTCACGGCCCACGTCACCATGCACCAGGGGCACAGGGTCGACAGCGAGAAGATGCTCTGCGCGATGAGCCACACCACGAACGCGAAGGCGCCCGCCGTTCCCAGGGTGAACAGCCACCAGAACCAGCGTGCGAATCGCGCGCCGGCCAGCAGCGCCATGCCCACGACGACGGGGGCCATCCACCCGGTGAGCCCGAGGATCGGATTGGGGAAGCCGAAGACGCTGCCCTGCCACGAGTCGAGGTTCTTGCCGCATTGGATCAGGACGCTGAAGTCGCACGAGGCCGTGGATCCGGGGTCGGCGAGGAGCTGAAGACGCTCCATGGTGAGCGAGTACGCCGCCCACCATCCGATGACCCCGGCGATCACCAGCCATACCGCCAGAGCCTTCGGTCGAGCAGGTGAGGGCGCGGTGGTCATGGCGGGATTATGGCACCACGGCCTGGATTCGCAGGCCCGCGCGCGCCGGAGATAAGCCCGGGTTCGGTGAGTTGCCTGCGCGCAGCCCCCGGAAGTGCGATAATGGACGACGATGCACCGCGGCCGCGCCGCAACCGCATCACGACAGACTTCGGGCGATGGACGCCTTTCGCAGTACGAGCTTCGGGCCGGCTGCAGACCGAGAGAGTTCGTGGCACCGCCGGGTGCGGCGCCGCATGAGTTTCCGGGTGACGCGCGGTGTCGCCCTCGAGGAGTACGCCAGAGATGGCCGATGCAACAGAAAACCAGCCGGAACACACCGACGAGACCCTGAGCGCGCCGGATTCCTCCGTCGCCTCGCCCGCCACGACCGAGGCGGAAGCCGTGCTCGACGCGGTCGAGGCCGTGGAAGGCGACGAGGGCGCCCCCGCCGCGCTCACACTGCCCGAGCCGGACAGCTCGACGCCAGACGTGGCAGAGGTCCCCGCGCCGGAGGCCGCCACCGCGCCGGATGCGGTTGACGCCACGGCCCCGGATGCCGGGGACGCGGCTGCGGCGGACGCGGGGGAGACCACGGACCCGGAGGCGGCCGACGCCGCTGCCCCGGACACCGCGGCGCAGCCCGACGCAGCCGACGCTGCCGCCCCGGACACCGAAGCGCAGGCCGACGCGGCTGCGCCGGAGGCGCAGCCGGACCAGCCCGCCGCATCCGAGCCGCAGACGGCCGAGCCGGAGCAGCCCTCCGGACCGCCGACGGCGGTGTCGCTGGGCCTGCTGCCGGAGACCTTCGTGTCGTCGGTGAGCACCGCGCTGCACTTCTACGCTCCCGAGATCCCCGTCCTGCCGGCGCGCCCGGTCGAGGAGGAGCCGGCCGGGCCGGCCGGGGCGCGCCGCCGCAACCGCCGGCGCGGTTCCAGCGGCGCCGACGACGCGGGCGAGGCCGAACTGCCGCCGGCTCCCCGTCAGCGCGCCGTGGAGTACGTCACGGAGCCGCAGCGGATCAAGGGATCCACGCGTCTGGAGGCCAAGAAGCAGCGCCGTCGCGACGGCCGCGAGGCGGGGCGGCGTCGCCCCGTGGTGACCGAGGCGGAGTTCCTCGCCCGTCGTGAGGCCGTGGACCGCGTCATGGTCGTCCGCTCCAAGTACGGGCGCGTCCAGATCGCCGTGCTCGAGGACAACGTGCTCGTGGAGCACTACGTCGCCCGCAACCAGGACGCGTCCCTCATCGGCAACGTGTACGTCGGGCGCGTGCAGAACGTGCTGCCCAGCATGGAGGCGGCGTTCGTCGACATCGGGCGGGGCCGCAACGCGGTGCTGTACTCGGGCGAGGTCGACTGGGATGCCGTCGAGACCGGCAACCAGCCGCGCCGCATCGAACTCGCACTCAAGTCTGGTGACCGGGTGCTCGTGCAGGTCACCAAGGATCCCGTGGGCCACAAGGGCGCCCGCCTCACCAGCCAGATCTCCCTCCCCGGTCGCTACCTCGTGTACGTTCCCGGCGGCGCGATGAACGGCATCTCCCGCAAGCTCCCCGACACCGAGCGGGCACGGCTGAAGAAGATCCTCAAGGAGGTGCTCCCCGAATCCTCCGGCGTCATCGTGCGCACCGCGGCCGAAGGGGCCACCGAAGACCAGCTCACGCGCGACGTGCAGCGGCTCACCGCGCAGTGGGAGCACATCTCCAAGCAGGTCGAGTCGATCCAGGCGCCGGCGCTGCTGCACTCCGAGCCCGACCTGCTGGTGAAGATCGTGCGCGATGTCTTCAACGAGGACTTCACGAAGATGCTCATCCAGGGTGAGGACGCGCAGCAGACCATCTCGTCGTACCTCGCCGGCGTGGCCCCCGACCTGCTCGAGCGCGTCGAGACCTACGAGGGCGACGGCGACCCGTTCGACGACCTGCGGATCACCGAGCAGATCGAGAAGGCGCTGGACCGCAAGGTCTGGCTGCCCTCGGGTGGCTCGCTCGTGATCGACCGCACCGAGGCCATGACGGTCGTCGACGTCAACACGGGCAAGTTCGTCGGCTCAGGCGGCAACCTCGAGGAGACCGTCACCAAGAACAACCTCGAAGCGGCCGAGGAGATCGTCCGCCAGCTGCGCCTGCGCGACATCGGCGGCATCATCGTGGTCGACTTCATCGACATGGTGCTCGAATCCAACCGCGACCTCGTGCTCCGCCGTCTCGTGGAGTGCCTCAGCCGTGACCGCACCAAGCACCAGGTCGCCGAGGTCACCTCCCTCGGCCTCGTGCAGATGACGCGCAAGAAGCTGGGTCTGGGGCTGCTGGAGACCTTCAGCGAGCCGTGCGAGGTGTGCGCCGGTCGCGGCGTCATCGTGCATCACGACCCCGTCGTCAAGCATCGCTCGGGAAGCGCCGCGCCCTCCTCGGGGCGCAGGGGACGCGGCAACGGCAACGGCAACGCCGGCGGAAACGGCGGCTCCGGCGGGACGCACGTGATCACCGAGGGCGTGAAGTCGGCGCTCGCGCAGATCGCCGCCTCCACCATCGCGACCCCGGCGGCCGATGAAGACGGCCCGCAGGGCGCGCCTGATCCGGTCGAGCAGGTCGTCGAGGCGCCGGCTCCGGCGCGGAAGACCCGCAAGAAGCGTTCGGATGCGTCGAAGTCCGAGCGCACCGAGAAGGACCTGCTGCTGGATTCGGTGCTCAACGCCCTTCCCGAGCCCAAGGCGCCCGGCCAGGGGCGGTCGCGGCGGCGCGTGACCACGGCTGCCCTCAGCGGGACACCCGTGCAGGCCTCGCCCTCCGACCAGGACTGAGCCGTCAGCGGTTCCGGCGCCGATCGCGCGCCGGAACCCGCAGCCCCGAGGCGATGAGGCGGCGCGTCAGCTCCCGGCCGTCCACGTGCTCGGCGCCGCCGGCGACGAGGCGTGCGTGCGCCTCTTCGGGCACGTCGTAGTGGTCCAGATCGAAGCTGCGGCGGGGGATGCCGTGGGCCTGCGCGAAGGCGTGGAGCTCCCCGAGATCGGAGTCGCTGACCAGGTGCGCCCACAGGCGCCCGTGTGCCGGCCACATCGGCTGGTCGATCAGGATCGCCACGCAGAAGATCCTATGCGGGGCGCCCCGACACGCGGCTGGCGGTCGCCACTTTGCCAGGCGTTCGGCCATCGGGTAAACTCGACCCTTGGTGCGTTGCGTTCGCCCCTCCTATGACCGCGATGAGACGATTCGTCAGCGAATCGCGGGTGGTGAGACGGGGAACCGCACCAAGACTTTCCGTCATCAGACAAACCGGAGCCGTGCGCTCCCGAACGAAACAGGTGTGAAGTGGTTTACGCAGTTGTGCGCGCCGGCGGCCGGCAGGAGAAGGTCGAGGTCGGCTCGGTGGTCGTGCTCGACCGCCTCGCCGCATCGGTGGGCGACAAGGTGCAGCTTCCCGCGGTTCTCCTCGTCGACGGTGACGCTGTCACGACCGATGCCGAGAAGCTCGCGAAGGTGAGCGTCACCGCCGAGGTCCTCGGCGAGGAGCGCGGCCCGAAGATCGTGATCCAGAAGTTCAAGAACAAGACCGGTTACAAGAAGCGCCAGGGGCACCGCCAGGACCTCACGCGCGTCAAGATCACCGGCATCAAGTAAGCCAGGGAGACGTAGACATGGCACATAAGAAGGGCGCAAGCTCCACCCGTAACGGTCGCGACTCCAACGCCCAGCGACTGGGCGTGAAGCGCTTCGGCGGCCAGGTCGTCGGCGCCGGCGAGATCATCGTCCGCCAGCGCGGCACCCACTTCCACCCCGGCGCCAACGTCGGCCGTGGCGGAGACGACACGCTCTTCGCGCTGTCGGCCGGGGCTGTGGAGTTCGGCAGCAAGGGCGGCCGCAAGGTCGTCAACATCGTCGCCGCCGCGGAGTGATCCGCAGCACCGACACTGTTTACCGAGGGGGTGGGCGTACGCCCACCCCCTCGCTTCATCCCGCGGTGCGCCTGATGGCGCCGGCCGCATCCGTCCGCCAAGCACGAAGGGAACCCACATGGTCACGTTCGTAGACCAGGTGACGCTGCACCTGCGTGCCGGCAAGGGCGGCAACGGCTGCGTGTCGGTGCGTCGCGAGAAGTTCAAGCCGCTGGCCGGCCCCGACGGCGGCAACGGCGGGCACGGCGGCGACGTCGTGCTCATCGCCGACCCGCAGGTGACGACGCTGCTGTCCTACCACCACTCGCCGCACCGCTCGGCCGGCAACGGCGGCTTCGGCATGGGCGATCACCGTTCGGGCGCCGCCGGTGAGTCCCTCGAGCTTCCCGTGCCGGTGGGCACCGTCGTGAAATCGCCCGACGGCGAGACCCTCGTCGACATGATCACCCCGGGCATGCGCTTCGTCGCCGCTCCGGGCGGACAGGGCGGCCTCGGCAACGCCGCCCTCGCCTCACCCAAGCGCAAGGCTCCCGGCTTCGCCCTCCTGGGCACCCCCGGGTGGGAGGGCGACCTGGTCCTGGAGCTGAAGACCGTCGCCGACGTGGCGCTGGTGGGCTTCCCCTCGGCGGGCAAGTCGAGCCTGGTCGCGGCGGTCTCGGCCGCGCGCCCCAAGATCGCCGACTATCCGTTCACGACCCTGCACCCCAACCTCGGCGTCGTGCAGGCCGGCGATGTGCGTTACACCATCGCCGATGTCCCCGGCCTCATCGAAGGCGCGAGCGAGGGCCGCGGACTGGGCCTCGAGTTCCTCCGCCACGTCGAGCGGTGCACCGTCCTGGTGCACGTCCTGGACTGTGCGACGCTCGAGCCGGGCCGTGACCCGTTGAGCGACCTCGACGTCATCCTCGCGGAACTGGCCGCCTACCCCGTCCCTGAGGGGCAGGTGCCGCTGCTCGATCGGCCTCAGCTGATCGCCTTGAACAAGATCGACGTGCCGGAGGCGAAGGACCTCGCCGACCTCGTCCGCCCCGAGCTCGAAGCGCGCGGCCTCCGCGTGTTCGAGATCTCCACGGTGAGCCGAACGGGGCTGCGGGAGCTGACGTTCGCGCTCGGCGACCTGATCGCCCAGCACCGCACGGAGCAGGCCGCCGCACAGCCGGAGGAGCGCATCGTCATCCGGCCGAAGGGATCCGAGCGCGAGTTCAGCGTCCGCGTGGAGGGCGGGTCGTACGGGCCCCTCTACCGCATCATCGGCGACAAGCCGGTGCGCTGGGTGCAGCAGACCGACTTCCAGAACGACGAAGCGGTGGGTTACCTCGCCGACCGCCTGGAGCGTCTGGGCGTCGAGAACGAGCTGTTCCGCGTGGGCGCGACCCCGGGTGCGACCGTCGTCATCGGCGAGGGCGACGGAGTCGTCTTCGACTGGCAGCCCGCCCTGGCCTCGGCCGCCGAGCTCATGGTCGCCCCTCGAGGCAGCGACCCGCGCCTGGACGACAGCACCCGTCGCACGACGGCCCAGCGGCGCGAGCGCTACCACGAGCGCATGGACGCCAAGGCCGACGCGCGCGCCGAGCTCGAAGCGGAAAGGCGCGCGGGCCGAGACGGAGCGCAGGGATGACGGCACTCACGCGGGGAGCGATCCCTGCGGCCGACCGCGTCGTGGTGAAGGTGGGATCCTCCTCCATCAGCGGCGAGAACGCCCATCGCATCGACACGATCGTCGAGGCTCTGGCCGCCGCCCATGGCCGCGGCACGGAGATCGTGCTGGTCTCCTCCGGCGCGATCGCGACCGCGCTGCCCTTCCTCCAGCTGGAGGGGCGGCCCAACGATCTCGCCACGCAGCAGGCCGCCGCCGCGGTGGGACAGAACGTCCTGATGTGGCGGTACCAGACCTCCCTCGACCGGTTCGGCCTCCTCGCCGGGCAGGTGCTGCTCACCGCCGGCGACCTCGAGCACCCCACCCCGCGTTCCAACGCCCGCCGGGCCATGGAACGGCTGCTGGGTCTGCGGATCCTTCCGATCGTCAACGAGAACGACACCGTCGCGACACAGGAGATCCGCTTCGGCGACAACGACCGTCTCGCGGCACTCGTGGCCCAACTGATCGGGGCCGACGCGCTTGTCCTCCTCAGCGACATCGAGTGCCTCTACACCCGGCCTCCCGGGGAGCCGGGAGCGCGTCCCATCGACACGGTCGAAGCCGACGACGACATGCAGGGCTATGAGTTCGGAACCGTCGTGGTCAACAGCGTCGGCACCGGGGGAGCGGCCACCAAGGTGTCCGCGGCTCGTCTGGCCGCGGCATCGGGGGTCGGCGTGCTCGTGACCAGCGCCGACTTCGTCAGCGACGCTCTGGGCGGACGGGAGGTCGGCACGTGGTTCGTTCCGGCCGATGTCGCCCGCCCGCTGCCCACCGGTCCGGTCGGAACCGTGCCCGGACCCCGTCGATAGACTGACAGGATGACCACCGTCGCCACGTCCGCCCGTGAGCGGATGCTGCTCGCCCGTGACGCGTCGCGCTCGATCGGACTGCTGGACGACGCGACGAAGGAACAGTTGCTGCACGCGATCGCGGACCGGCTCGAGGCCGACACCGACGACATCGTCGCGGCCAACGCCGAAGACCTGACCCGAGGCCGCGAGCACGCCATCGGCGACGCGCTGCTGGACCGGCTGCGCCTGGACCGGCCGCGCGTGGCCGCGCTGGCCGATGCGGTGCGCGCCGTGGCCGCGTTGCCCGACCCGGTGGGCAGGGTGCTCGATGAGCGAGTGCTCCCCAACGGCTTGCGCCTGCAGAAGGTGGCGGTGCCGTTCGGAGTCGTCGGCACGATCTACGAGGCGCGCCCCAACGTCACCGTCGACATCGCCGCCCTCGCGCTTCGGTCGGGCAACGCCGTGGTGCTGCGTGGCGGCACGGCGGCGGAGCGGACGAACGCGGCGCTCGTGCGCAGCATGCGCGGTGCCCTCAGCGAGCACGGCTGCGACCCCGAGGCCGTCCAGACCGTGGACGAGTTCGGCCGCGACGGGGCGCGCGAACTCATGCAGGCGCGCGGGATCGTCGACGTGCTCGTGCCGCGCGGCAGTGCGCAGCTCATCGAGACCGTCGTCACCGAATCGCTCGTGCCCGTCATCGAGACCGGCGCCGGCGTCGTGCACATCGTCGTGGATGCCAGCGCACGTGCCGACTGGGCCCGGGACATCATCGTCAACGCCAAGGCGCAGCGTCCGAGCGTGTGCAACGCGGTGGAGACCGTGCTCGTGCACCGTGACGCCGCCGACCGCGTGCTCCCCGGCGTCCTGGCGGGGCTCACCGAAGCCGGTGTGACGGTGCACGGTGACGAGGCCGTGGTGCGGCTGCACCCCGACGCCGTCGCCGCCACCGAGGAGGACTGGGCCGCGGAGTACCTCAGCCTCGACATCGCCGTACGCGTCGTCGACGATCTCGACGAGGCGCTGGCCCACATCCGCCGGTATTCCACCCACCACACCGAGTCGATCATCACCGAAGACCCCGCGCGCGCCGAGCGGTTCCTCTCGGAGGTGGACTCCGCGGTGGTGATGGTGAACGCCTCCACACGCTTCACCGACGGCGGCGAGTTCGGCTTCGGCGCCGAGGTCGGGATATCGACCCAGAAACTACACGCCCGCGGACCCATGGGTCTGGCCGAGCTGACCAGTTCCAAGTGGCTGGCGCGCGGTGACGGGCAGATCCGCGCATGAGCGCACTAAAATGGCAGGGCGCGCCGCGCTCGACCCGAACGGAGACCGGATGACCACCGCCACGATGATCGCCTTCGCTGCTGCGGAAGCGGAGCACCACGGGAACGTCGCTCTCGAGACGTTCTGGTACGGAGCGGTGGCGCTGGTCGTGTTCGCCTTCCTCGGGATCGTCACGCTGTCCTACCGCAACGTCGCGAACCGCCACGCGCCGAAGGCGGAGGCCTACGCGCGCACTCATCCCGCGCCCACCCGAGAGGGACACGGCCACTAGGCCCACTGGATGTCGGGGGAGCGCGCGCCGCGGATCGGGGTCATGGGTGGGACGTTCGATCCCATCCACCATGGCCACCTGGTGGCGGCCAGTGAGGTCGCCCAGAGCTTCGACCTCGACGAGGTCGTGTTCGTCCCCACCGGAATGCCGTGGCACAAGGAGCATGTGACCTCCAGCGAGCACCGGTACCTCATGACGGTGGTCGCGACGGCGTCGAACCCGCAGTTCACGGTCAGCCGCGTCGACATCGATCGCGGGGGAGTCACCTACACGATCGACACCCTCCGCGACCTGAAGGCCCAGCGGCCCGACGCCGAGCTGTTCTTCATCTCCGGTGCCGACGCGGTGGCGCAGATTCTCAGTTGGAGGGACCATGATGAGTTGTGGGACCTCGCGCACTTCGTCGCAGTCTCACGACCCGGCCACGTACTGAGCACGGAAGGCTTGCCCACCGAAGACGTCAGCCAACTCGAGATCCCCGCGCTCTCCATCTCGTCGACCGACTGTCGTGATCGGGTGCGTCAAGGACATCCCGTGTGGTACCTCGTCCCCGACGGGGTCGTTCAGTACATCGCAAAGCACCACCTCTATCGGAGCAAGGCATGAGCACACCAGATCAGCCCGAATCCACCCCACTGACCCGTCGCCGTCTGCGCGAGATCCGCGCCACGGGGGCGACCCCGATCATCACGCCGGCCGACGCAGAGGTCGACGCCGACGCCCGCGAGAGCTCCGCCCCGGAGCCAGTGGCGCCCGCCGCCCCGACTCCGCTTCCTCGCGCTGCCGCCCCCGCTCCCGTCCCTCCGGCGCCGCTGCCCGATGCCGCCGTTGATCTGGGTGTATCTCCCCTGACGCGGCGCCAGGCCCGCACGCAGGAGCGCATCCGCACCGCATCCGTTCCCGTCATCCAGGTCGACGCCATCCCCCTGCAGGCGGCGACGGTCGTCCCGCCGGCCACGCAACCGGCGACGGCACCGGATCCGGCCGACGAGGACGACCGGCCCGAAGAGGCCGAGGCCGCAGCTGCGCCCGTGTCGGCGGTGGCGACCGCCGCTGTCACCGACGACGAACCCGCGCAGGACCTCGCTGAGCCCGAGCCGGAGCCGGAGCCTGCGGCAGCGTCCGAGGTTCAGACCGCCGTCGAGAGTGATGATGCCGTCGAGAGCGATGAAGAGGACGCACCCGTCTCCTCTGTGGTCAATCCGGCGCTCGGATCGGGGCTCCTCGCGGGCGACCAGCCGGCGGTCTCCATCCCGCCGTCCTTCGATCAGCTGATCGCCCGCAGTGGCTCGGGATCGGGTTCGACGTCCACGCCCAACGCCCTGATCCTCTCGCAGACCCCCACCGCCACGCCGCTGGCTCCCATCTCGTCCACCGGCGAAGTGCTCATCACCGGTTCGTTCGACCTGCCCGCCGGGCTCGGATCCAACGGCCACGCGCATGGCACCACCGACGGCAAGGATGTCGATGCGACCCTCATCGACGGAGAACTGCCGGCCTCGTCGTCCCCGACGCCCATCGCCGCGAGCGCCGCGATCAGCACAGCCCGCCACTCCGGAGAAGAGATCATCCGGCCGCCGGCGCCGGAGAAGGGCAACAAGCTCATGCTGGCGCTGGTCGTGACCGCCGGCGTGCTCGCCCTCGCCCTCGTGGGCGTGCTCATCCTCGCCGTGACGACCGGAGTATTCTGATGGCCGCCACCGACTCCTCTCGCACCATGCTCGACATCGCCGCGCATGCCGCCGACTCCAAGGGAGCCGAAGACCTCATCGCGCTGGATGTGTCACAGCCGCTCCCGCTCGTCGACATCTTCCTGCTGGCCACGGGGCGCAACGAGCGCAACGTCGCCGCCATCGCGGACGAGGTCGAGGCCAAGCTGCTCGAAGCCGGTCACAAGCGGCTGCGCCGCGAGGGCCGCGCCGAGTCCCGGTGGATCCTCTTGGACTTCGGCGACCTGGTGGTGCACGTGTTCCACGAACAGGAGCGCGTGTACTACGGGCTCGAGCGGCTCTGGAAGGACTGCCCGCTCGTCCCGATCGACCTGCCGACGCCGGCGGAATAGCCCCGGCTCGCATTCACTGCAGGCAGAACTCGTTCCCCTCCGGGTCGCGCATCTGCCAGTAGCGTTCGGGCCACGGACCCCAGTTCTGCTCCACGAGGCGCACGACCTGCGCGCCGAGTCCCACGAGCCGGTCCTTCTCCGCATCCAGCAGCTCCGGCGAGATCTGCAACTGTCCGTCGGGCCGGTCGGCGGTGACGTCGATGTGGATGCGGTTGCGTTCGGTCTTCGGCCCGTCGGCGTGATGGAAGAACAGGCGCGGTCCGCGGCCGGTGGGATCCTCGGCCAGCCCCCGATGGGCGAGGTCGTCTTCGGTCAGACCGCTGGCCAGCAGTGTCTCCCGAAGCTCGCCCTCGAACGTCGAATGCGGATACCCGAAGACGTCGGACCAGAACCGCGCGAGCGCGGGCGGGTCGTCGGCGTAGAAGACGATGTTGCCGAGAGAGGGCATGGGCGTTCCCTTCGTTGAAAGCACGATATCGGGCCGCGCAGACACCCGCCTTGGTTCGAGCGGGGGTCAGGAATGTAGTAACCTTGGGGGGTTGCCACGTGAGGCAACATCCGGGCCTGTGGCGCAGCTGGTAGCGCACCTGCATGGCATGCAGGGGGTCAGGGGTTCGAGTCCCCTCAGGTCCACAACAAGAGCCCCCGCGATCGCGGGGGCTCTTCTCGTCGGGGTGCCGGCGTCACGCATCCGGGCGCGTGGAGAGGCAGCCATCCGGTCTCAGCGGAGCAGTTCGGCGACCACGAGATCGACGGACTCCTCGTCCGGAAGGAAATGCGTCGACAGGCGCACCGACATCGCCACCACTGTGCGGTAGCGTGCCTCGCGCTCGGTGCAGTACTGGCGGAAGAGTGCGTGCAGGAACGCCGCCTGCGCAACCTGGACCCGTTGGACGGCGGCCTGGACGCCCGGATCCCGCCGTGCCCAGTCCCGGATCGCCACCTCGGTCTGCACGCTCAGGATGGAGGGCTCCTCAGACCGCAGCGCCCGGGCCAGCTCCCGTACGCGCTCGCGAGGGTCGCCGTCGACGCCGACGCGGGTCACGATCCCGTCGGTGGCGGCGTGCTCCCACGTCGAGAGCAGCTCGGCGAGGAATCGCGCCCGATCGCCGAAGTAGCCGTAGAAGCCGCCCTTGCTCACCCCCAGGCGACGCGCGAGCGCTTCGGCCCCGACGGCCTCGACGCCCTCGTCGGTGAGGAGGGCGACGGCGGCGTCGATCCATGCGGACCTCGTCGTCTTCAGGTTCACCATGCCGACTCCCGCCCCTTGTCGCCCCCGCCCGTGGCGGATACAGTCTCAACTGTACGCCCGCGAATAGTTGGAGGTGCGATGACCCGCACGACCCCCGCCGCTTCGGGAGGGCACGTCCACGGCGGGATCCTGCGGGTCGCGGACACACCCGATCTCCTGGACATCACCCCGACGTATGCGGATCGATTCACCCTCGTCACCGACGTTCGCGCCGATGCCCGACGGTGGGCGGAGGCGACGTTCGAAAAGGGCATCGACCGGGCCAGCCGCATGCTGATCTTCCACACGGTGCTCGGACTGGAGGTGGGACCCGACGACCGCCCGGATGCGGTGGCCGGATGGCGGATCCACGCGTCACACGCGACGCACGTCCTCCTCGGTGCCGTCGGCCCCGGTTCGGTCGGTCGGCTCCTGATCGAAACATCCGCCGGGTCGGTGAGTCTGACGACCGCCTTCGCGTTCCACTCCCGTCGCCGCCGGTTCGTGTGGGCGCAGGTATCCCGCATCCACCGGCGCCTGGCCGCGCCCACGCTGCGCACCGGCGCGAGGCTCCTGCAGGCCTCCGGTGCAGGCGGGGCGCGGGAAGCCGTCTGACGCAGGCCCAGAAGGAGCGGGATGTGGTTCTGTCGGCCGTTCTCGAGAACCGATGACGAAGTCGCCTCTCGCTATGCGGCGGTGATGCGGTCATCCTGGACGTGAGCGGCGCACCGTGCCGCGAGAGAGGGACGGATGCCCATGCCCAGCACCGAGAACGCGTGGCCCGCACTGCCGGTGCAGGAGTGGGATGGCACCCGGGACACGCTGCATCTGTGGACGCAGATGGCGGGCAAGGTGCGCCTCGCTCTCACACCCCTGGTCAACCACTGGTGGAACGTGCCGCTGTACGTCGACAGCCGCGGGCTGACCACGTCGCTCATGCCGCTGGAAGCCGGAGGGCTGGAGATCCGGTTCGACTTCGTCGACCACCGGCTGCGGATGCTGCACACCGACGGGGGCGAGGGTGACATCGCGCTGCGCCCGGGAACGATCGCGGAGTTCTACGCCGAGTTCACCGGCCTCCTCGCCGAGCTCGGGGCCGACGTCGAGCTGCACTCCGTGCCCGTCGAGCTGCCCGACGTGGTGCCGTTCGATCAGGACACCCGGCCGGCCCCGTACGACCCGGAGGCAGCGCACCGGTTCTGGGTGTCGCTGGTCTCCGCGTCGCGCGTGCTGAACGGGTTCCGCGCGGCCTACCGCGGAAAGGCGAGCCCCGTGCACTTCTTCTGGGGCGCCTTCGACCTCGCCACCTCCCGGTTCTCCGGGCGACCGGCTCCCCAGCATCCGGGCGGCGCGCCCAACTGCCCCGATCGTGTCATGCACGAGGCCTACGACTCCGAGGTCTCCAGCGCCGGATACTGGCCCGGCGGGGCGGCCGAGGGGGCCTTCTACTCGTACGCCTACCCCGAACCGCCCGGATACCGGGACCGGGCCCTGGACGTCGACGGTGCGTACTTCGACGGCGACCTGGGGGAGTTCGTGCTGCCGTACGAGCGGGTGCGCGCGGCCGACGATCCGGACGCCGCGCTGCGCGGATTCCTCGACGCCACCTATCGGCGCGCGTCCGCCTCCGGCACGTGGCCCCGCGAGACCGGTCGCGCATGACCGCCGCAGAGGACCGGCGGCCGGCGGGTGCCCGGAGCGACGCCGAGCCGGGCGGCGCGGAGGAGATCGCGGTCGCCCGCGACGCGCTGCGCACCGGCGCGTGGATGCCGGTCTCGCACTCCGAGCGTGAGGACGGCGGCCCCGCGGACTGAGGAGACCGCCAGGCACGCCGCGTAGGCTCGCGCGTATGATCCGGCTCCCGCGCGCACTGCTCGGGACCGCCGCGGTCCTCCTCTTAGCCGTGGCCGTCCCGCCGTTGCCCGTGCACGCTGACAGCGAGGAAACCACCCCCGAGGTGCGTGTCGTCGCGGCGCCGGAGGGTGCGCAGGAGCGGCTCGCGCGCGCCGCCGAGCTCACCGCCGAGATGTCGCTGGGGGAGAAGGCGGCGAGCGTCGTGATGGGGCACATCCCGACGGTCGACCCAGGCACAGCGTCCGCGTACGTGTCCGGCAACGGGCTGGGAGGGTTCATCCTGATGGGGTCGAACGTCCCCGGCGATGAGGAGTCGCTGCGCGCCTTCACCGATGCCCTCACCGCGAACCCCTCGTTCCCGCCGCTCATCGCGATCGATCAGGAGGGCGGCGATGTCTCCCGCCTCCCGTGGGACGGCTTCCCCGGCGCACGTACTCTGCGCGATGCCGGCGCCGATGCCGCGCGGGACGCGTTCGCCGCTCGCGCGGCGCTGGTGGATCGTGCCGGCCTGAACGTGAACTTCGGCGTCGTGGCCGACGTCACCGGCGATCGGTCGATGTTCATCTTCGGCCGGAGTCTCGGGGCCGACCCCGCAGCAACCGCGGAGCGTGTCACGGCCGCCGTGGCGGGGGAGGGCGTGCAGGCAGCATCCACCCTCAAGCACTTCCCCGGGCATGGTGCGGCGCCCGGCGACTCTCACGCGGGCATCCCGGAGAGCGGGATGACACTCGCGCAGTGGCGATCGACCGATGCGGTGCCCTTCGCCGCGGGCATCGAGGCCGGTGCTCCGTTGCTGATGTTCGGACACCTCCGGTACCCCGCCGTGGACGAGCTGCCGGCGTCCCTGTCGCCGGAGTGGCATCGCATCGCGCGCGAGGAGCTGGGTTTCACGGGGGTCGCAGTGACCGACGATCTCGGGATGCTGCAGGCCTCCGGTGATCCGGCCTACGCCGATCCCGTCGCCAACGCCGTCGCCGCCCTGGCCGCGGGGAGCGACCTCGTGCTCTCGGTCATGTTCAGCACGGCCGACTCCGCTCCCCGCATGGTGGACGGCATCGTCGCTGCCGTCGAGTCGGGTGCGCTGCCCGCCGCCCGGCTCGAGGAGGCCGCCACCCGTGTGGCGGCGCTGCGGCTCGCCCGCGCCGACGCCGGTGCGGGCTTCGTCCCGTGCCCGGAGTGCACCCCCGCGGGCTGAGACACCCCGCCCCGCAAGACGGCGACCGACCCGGGGCGCGGCCGGTGCCCGAGTGGCGCCCGTCCTGCCCCAACTCCGCGCCGGTGCCCGAACTCCTCAAATCCGCCCGCCACAGTGGCGGAGGTCCGCGGGATTCTGGGGTTCGGCTGTGCCGCGTACCGAGAACTTGCGGAGTTCGGGCAGAGCGGGTGGCGGGTAGGTCGGGGCGCCCCCCCCGACGCGGTCGACGCCGCGACGCCGTCGACGCCGCGACGACGCCGCGGGCTCGACGGGCCGCGTGCCCGAACTCCTCAAATCCGGCCGCCGGACGGGCGCGGGGTCGCGGGATTCCGAGGGTGGGCTGCGCTTGGAGCTGGGTTTTTGAGGAGTTGAGGCGGTGCGGGTGGCGGGTAGGTCGGGGCCCCCCGCGCCGACACCGACGCCGACGCCGACGACGGGGCGGACGACGCCGACGCGGGCTTCGCGCGGTGCCCGGGGAGCGGTGCGCCATCGTGCCCGAACTCCTCAAATCCGGCCGCCGGACGGGCGCGGGGCCGCCGGATTCCGGGGTGCGGCTGACCCTCGCCCGGCGCTTTTGCGGAGTTCGGGTACGGGCCGGGTCGGGCGGGGCGCGGCGGGCCTGCGCGGGCCGGTCAGGCCACGAGAGCCAGGAGCCGAGCGCGGAGGACACCCGCACGCTCGGCGAAGCCGCGCTGCTGTCGTACGTACTCGGCCTTGCCGTCGGGGGTCTCGATGGCGACGGGGGCGTAGCCCCACTCGCTGAGGTCGTACGGGGAGGCGCGCATGTCGAGTTCGCGGATGTCGCGGGCCAGCGTGAAGCAGTCCAGCAGCAGCTCGCCGGGCACCAGCGGACCGAGCTTCATGGCCCACCGATACACGTCCATCCCCGCGTGCAGGCACCCGGGCTGCTCGAAGGCGATCTGCCGTTCGCGGGAGAGGGCGTCGCGGTTGCGCGGGACGGCGTCCGGGGTGAAGAAACGGAACGCATCGAAGTGCGTGCACTTCAGGTCGTGCGCCTCCACGACGGCGTCGGTGCCCGCTTGCCCCAGGCGCAGCGGAGCACTGTGACGGGTATCCGGGCTTCGGTACAGCATCGCCCACTCGTGCAGTCCGAAGCATCCGAACACCGCGGTGCGTCCTGCGGTCGCCGACAGCACCCCGCGGATGCTGCGGACCAGGTCGCCGCGTTCGGCACCGTGGCGTTCGACGTCGACCCGGGCGCTGCCGGGCGCGGCGCCCGGACGGTACCACCGCCACGCGATGCGCTCGCCTGCGTCGGCCAGCTCGACCCCGGCCCCGGGGTGCCACCGGCGCAACAGTGCGGGGCGGTAGGAGTAGTACGTGAAGAGGAAGTCCTCGACGGGATGCGTCTGCCCCCGCGCGGCGCGAGCCCGGCGGCCCGCGGTCAGCGCGTCGGCCCGCTCGGCATGGGCCTCGGCCCGTGCTCGCCAGTCCGCGGCATCCAGCACCACGGCATCGCGCACCACGGCGTCCCGCGTCACGGGCTCGGTCAGCACGGGGTCGGAGACGTCGACGGGCATCCTTCGAGGATAGGCGCCGCGCCGGAAAGCCATCCCCGGCCCGGAGACGCGAAAGGCAGGGGATCACCCTGCCAGGTCCAGGATATCGCCCGGACGGGGGCTTGCGGCAAGACCCCGGTGCGGGGGCAGGATGGGCGGTCGCGCCCGGATCCCGGGCGGGGGAGAGGACACGGGATGACTGATGTGATCATCGTCGGCGGGGGGCCGACGGGGATGATGCTGGCCGCCGAGCTGCGGCTGCACGGCGTGGAGGTGCTCGTCCTGGAGCGGGACCTGGAACCGACGCGGCAGGTGCGGGCGCTGGGATTGCACGTGCGGAGCATCGAGCTGATGGATCAGCGCGGACTCTTGGAGGAGTTCCTGGCGCACGGCACCCAGCACCGGATGGCGGGGTTCATCGCGGGCATCGACGCGCCGTGGCCCGATGACCTGGACACGGCGCACGGCTACGTGCTGGGCATTCCGCAGCCCGTCACCGACCGGCTGCTGACGGAGCACGCGCTGAGGCTCGGCGCGCGGGTGCAGCGAGGCGCGGAGGTGGCGGCTCTCGCACCGGATGCGACGGGGGTGGACGTGACGCTCGGGGACGGGTCGGTGCTGCGCGCCCGCTTCGTGGTCGGATGCGACGGCGGGCGCAGCACCGTGCGCCGGCTGCTGGGGATCGCCTTCGACGGTGAGGCGGCCACCGCGGAGTGGCTGCTGGGCGAGATGCGGGTGACCGCCTCGGCGGAGGACATCGCCGCGACCATGGCGGAGGTGCGCCGCGTCCACCACGACTTCGGGCTGGGGTCGTCGGGTGACGGGTTCTACCGGGTGCTCGTCCGCGCCGCCGCCGTCGCCGAGGACCGCGCCGCGCCGCCCACCCTGGCGGAGGTGACGCAGCAGCTGCAGGCCTACGCCGGCACCGATTTCGGGGTGCACGACCCGCGCTCGCTGTCGCGCTTCACGAATGCCACCCGGCTGGCCGACCGGTACCGCGTGGGGCGCGTGCTGCTGGCAGGCGATGCCGCGCACGTGCATCCGCCGCAGGGCGGGCAGGGACTGAACCTCGGCATCCAGGATGCCGTCAACCTGGGCTGGAAGCTCGCCGCCGAGGTGACCGGCCGCGCGTCGGTGGGGCTGCTGGACAGCTATGAGAGCGAACGCCGTCCGGTCGCCGCCGACGTGCTGGCCACCACCCGCGCACTGGGGGAGCTGCAGTCCGCCGACCCCGGTCCCCGGGCCGTGCGAGGGCTGCTCACCGAACTCATGAGCGTCGACGGGGTCAACCGTCATCTCGTGGAGAAGATCACCGGGATCGGCATCCGGTACGACCTCGGGCCCGGACCCGACCTCGTCGGTCGCCGCATGCGCGACGTACCGCTGGGGCGGGGACGCCTGTACGAGCACATGCGCCGCGGGCGCGGCCTGCTGCTGGATCGCACCGGCAGGCTCACCGCCGTCGCGGGGTGGGCCGACCGCGTCGATCACGTGCGGCAGCACAGCGACGGGGTGGATGCGGCCGCCGTGCTGCTGCGGCCGGACGGCTACATCGCGTGGGCCGGCGAGGACGAAGCCGGTCTCACGTCTGCGCTCGAACGGTGGTTCGGCGCTCCGCTCTCCTGATGCTCACGGGCCGTCGAGGAACTCCCGGACGTCCCGGTAGTACCGCCGCCGCAGCGTCGTGCCCAGGTGGCCCGTGCGCGGATACAGCACCAGTTGCGCGTCCGGGATGCCTTCGGCCGTGCGGCGGAACAGCTCCGCGGAGTAGTACCGATCGCGTTCGGCTCCCACGATCAGCGTGCGGGCGGTGATCTCGCCCAACCGGTCGGTGACGTCGAACGTGTCCTCGGCGTCGACGACGGCGAGGAGGTCGGGACCGGAGCGGCCGAAGACGGTGTGCCCCATGAGCCAGCCCACCGCGCCGAACACGGCGGCACCCCACGATCCGGCGGCCATCGCGCCGATGCCGGCGGCGCCCGCCTGCCGCGGCCTGCCGGCGCGCACGGCGGCTCCGAGGCGGCGTTGCACACGGCGCCCCTCATCGCTCAGCCGGCACGCCGAGGCGGCCACGACGAGACGCCGGACCAGCTCGGGATGGTCCACGGCGAGCTGCAGCGCGACGCTGCCGCCGGTGGACAGCCCGATGACGTCCACCGGAGGCGACAGCTGGGCGCGGATCACGTCGGCGCCGTCCTGCGCGATGCGGGCGATCGTGGTGGGAGGGGTGAGGTCCCTGCGCCGGTTCATCCAGATCAGCTCGCGGCCCCGGGTCAGTGGCGCCAGCAGCTGCCGCTGCATCCACATGTCCGCACCTGAGGGGAGGTCAGGCGTTCCGGAGAGCCCGGGGAAGAACACCGTCTGCGCGCCGGCGCCGAGGCGGAAGTACGCCAGTCCCGGCGGCCATTCGCCCCGCGCGGTGAGGGCGGGTCTCGTCACGGGTGCGGGTCACTCCTCGACAGGCTCGATCAGCTCAGGGCCGTTGTTGCGGACGTTTCCCACGGCCTTCGACACGACGTGGTCCTCGAGGGTCTCGGCGATCGCCGGGGCGGCGTCGATGGCGGCGTCCAGCACGTCACGCACGTTCTCGGTGGAGGGGTCGAGCCACGCGTCGGCATGGTCGGGGTCCATGAACAGCGGCATCCGGTCGTGGATCGAACCCAGGCGCCCGATGGAGTCGCGGGTGAGGATCGTGAAGCTCAGCAGCCAGCGGTCCGGGTCGTCGTCCGGGACGGCGGGGTTCTTCCACCACTCGTACAGCCCGGCGAAGAACATGGGGCTGCCCGCGGCGGGGTGGATGAAGTGCGGGACCTTCCCCGAATCGGTCGCCTTCCATTCGTAATAGCCGGTCGCAGGGATCACGGCCCGGCGCTTGTGCAGCGCGCGGCGGAACATCGACTTGTCTTCGAGCTCTTCGCTGCGCGCGTTGAACGCCCGCGCGCCGATCTTGGGATCTTTTGCCCAGCTCGGCACGAGCCCCCACCGTGCCGGCTCCAGGCGACGAGTGGGCGGGTCGGTCTTGGCCGAGTCGAGGACGATCGCCACGGAAGCGGTGGGGGCGATGTTGTACGAGGGCTCGGGCAGATCCTCCGCCGCCGCATCCACGCGCAGCACGCCCACGAGCTCGGAACCGACGTTGGCAACGAAGAATCGACCGCACATGCGTCAACGGTACGCGAGACCGCCGACCTCAGGCGTGCGGGTCGGTGGAGACGATCCCCACGGCCTCCAGCCGCTCCAGCAGACCTGCCCCGTCGGACTCCGTGACCCACGGAACGTTGGCGGCGGAGTGGTCGTCGACCACCGTCCGGCCACCGGCGAGCACCGCCTCCGTCGGCGAGAGCCGGCGGATCGCCACCGCGGCGACGTGGCCGGGATGCTCGATGGCGAACTTCGTGTAGATCTGATCGTCGTGCTGGCCGTCGTCGCCGACCAGGAGCCAGCGGATGCGGGGGAATTCTGCCGCCAGGCGCTGGAGGTTGCTCGCCTTGTGGTCCTGTCCGCTGCGGAACCAGCGGTCGTGCGTGGGCCCCCAGTCGGTGAGCAGGATGGACCCGGGCGGGAAGAGGTGTCGGCGGAGGAAGCGGATGAGGGTGGGCGCGACGTTCCATGCCCCCGTCGAGAGGTACAGGACGGGTGTGCCGGGGTTCTCGCGCGTGAGCCGCTCCAGCAGGACCGCCATTCCCGGCACCGGCTGGCGGGCGTGCTCGTCGACGACGAAGGAGTTCCACGCCGCCAGCAGCGGCCGGGGCAGAGCGGTGACCATGACGGTGTCGTCGACGTCGGAGACGACACCGAAACGCACGTCGGAGGCGACGATGAACACGCGCGTCTCGACGGGCTCGCTGCCCTCCACCGACATGGTCACGGTCTGCCAGCCGGGATCGAGGCGCGCAGGGATCACCGTGTCGATGACGCCGCCGCGATCGGCGACCACGTCGTGAACGGCGCCCTCCACAGCGATCCGCACCTGCGCATACCCGACCGGGACGGCGACGAAGCTGCGCCATCCGCGCACGCTGGCGTACTCCCCGGAGGCGTCCTTGCGCATCGGCGGGGCGATGAGGACCCGCCCGACCACGCGCACCCAGTCCTCCCCGCCGTAGCCCGGGAAGCCGGTCACCTGGGGTCGGAGGCCCCTCGCGCGCGCTCGGCGTTCGCGCCAGGAGTGCACGCGCCGTTCGAGACGGGCGAGCCAGAGGACCTTGGTGCGTTCGGGCGGGGAGGAGGACATCCCCCCTAGCTTTCCACGTCCTCGGACTCCGACGCGTCCAGGTGTCGTCGCTCGAGGCGTTCGATGACCTTCTTCCCGACGTAGACGAGCACGAGGAAGGCCACGAGCACGCCGACGAAGATGTAGCCCGCGGAGTGCAGCGTGTCGGCGAGCTCGCGGTACGTTCCGGCAGCCAGAGCGGCGACGGAGATGTACAGCGACGACCAGATCAGGCATGCCGGGGCGGTCCACGCGAGGAATCGCCGGTAGCTGTAGCCGCTCATCCCCACCGTGAGCGGCACGAGGGAATGCAGCACCGGCAGGAACCGCGACAGGAAGATCGCGGGGCCGCCGCGGCGCCGCAGATAGCGCTCCGACCGCTCCCAATTGCGTTCCCCGATGCGCCTGCCCAGCCGGGAGCTCCGAATGCGGGGACCGAGGAACCGGCCGAGGGCGAAGCCGATGCTCTCGCCGATGAGCGCTCCCACGAGGACGGCCACACCCAGCGCGACGGCCTCGACGACCGACGACACCGCCGTCGCGGCGACGATGACGATCGTGTCGCCGGGGACGACCAGGCCCACCAGGACGCTGGTCTCCAGCAGGATCGCCAGGCCGGCGACGAGCGTGCGCAGGACGGGGTCCACCGATTGCACCACGTCGAGCACGCCGGTGAGGATCTCGTTCACGGGAGAGAGCCTAGAGCTGCTCACCCCCTCTAGCCTGAGAGCGTGCTTCCGCCGACTTCCGCCGCGCCCCTCCCACGGTGGGTCGACCCCGCGGCCGCGTTCGCCGCTCTCGCCGCCGGCCGCTCCCACGTGTTCTGGCTCGATGCCGGTCCGGACGCGCAAGCGGGGTGGAGCTGGGTGGGTGCCGGTGAGCCCGAAGACGATCCGGCCAGGGTGCGAGCGGTGGACGCGACGCAGCATCCGGAGCAGTCGCCGGCCGGCCCGTTCCTCGGCGGCTGGGTCGGCTGGGTGGGATATGAGGCCGGAGCAGGGGCGGCCGGCGCCCCCGTCCGCGGCCGCGGTGACGGGATCCCCGACGAGATGTGGGTTCGGACGGACGAGCTGATCGCGTTCGACCACGCTGCCCGGCAGGTGTGGGTCGTGTCGGAATCGGGCCGCGGGCACGAGGTGGCAGAGCGGCTGCTGGCGGCGCCGCCGGTCGCGGCGCCCGGGGCGGCGGATGAGGCGCGCGCCACCGCGCGGCATGCCCCGGCGGAGTACGCCGCGCTGATCGAGCGCTGCCGCGACGCCATCCGCGAAGGCGACGCCTACCAGCTGTGCCTGACGACGCGTTTCGAGATCGCGGGGGAGTTCGACCCGCTCACCGTCTACGACCGCCTGCGCCGGGCGGCGCCCTCCCACCACGGCGGCCTCCTCCGGTTCGGGGACGTCGCGCTGGTCAGCGCGACCCCGGAGCGGTTCCTGGAACTGGCGGAGGGGACACTGCGCACGCATCCGATCAAGGGGACACGGCGGCGGGGCGCGGATGCATCGGCGGATGCGGCGCTCGTGGACGATCTGCGGAGCGATCCGAAGGAGCGCGCCGAGAACGTCATGATCGTGGACCTGATGCGCAACGACCTCTCGCGCGTGTGCGATGCGGCCAGCGTCACGGTCGAACGGCTGCTGGAGGTGGAGACGTATCCGACGGTGCACCAGCTGGTCAGCACGATCGCCGGAACGCTGGATCCGGGAACGACCGTCGGTGACGTCCTGGCGGCGACGTTCCCGGCGGGCAGCATGACGGGGGCGCCGAAGCTGTCGGCCATGTCGATCCTCCACGAGCTGGAGGGCGGGCCGCGCGGCGTCTTCGCCGGATGCTTCGGGTGGATCGGGAGCGACGGGTCGGGGGACCTCGCGATGGTGATCCGCAGCATCCTCACCCGCCCCGGCGGAGCGTACGTCGGCGCCGGCGGCGGCATCACGTGGCGCTCCCAGGCCGAGGCCGAGGTCGCGGAGGTGGCGCTGAAGGCGCGGGCCCCCCTGGCCGCGCTGGGCGCGGGGCTGCCTCCCGGCTGGTGAGGACGGCGGTCCGGTAACGTTGACAGAGCGCCTTCGGCGTGAAACCCGACGTTCCAGATTGGCTTCTCCGTGTCCCGAACCACGACCCCCCCGACCGCTGCCGAGAGCGGCGGATTCGACCCGCACGCGATCCAGCGGAAGTGGCAGGACCTCTGGGCCGAGCACGACCCGTTCCGTGCCGGCGGCGAGGAGGATTCCCGTCCGCGCAAGTACGTCCTGGCGATGTTCCCCTACCCCTCGGGCGACCTGCACATGGGCCACGCCGAGAACTACCTCTACTCCGACATCGTCGCGCGGTTCTGGCGTCACCGCGGCTACAACGTCCTGAATCCCATCGGGTGGGACTCCTTCGGGCTGCCGGCCGAGAACGCCGCCATCCAGCGCGGCGCCGACCCGGTGAAGTGGACGTACGCGAACATCGCCCAGCAGAAGGCGAGCCTGCACGACTACGGCGTCTCCTTCGACTGGAGCCGCGTGCTGCACACCAGCGACCCCGAGTACTACCGCTGGAACCAGTGGCTGTTCCTGAAGCTGTACGAGCGGGGGCTGGCGTACCGCAAGGAGAGCCCGGTCAACTGGTGCCCGTTCGATCAGACCGTGCTCGCCAACGAGCAGGTCGTCGACGGTCGCTGCGAGCGCTGCGGCAACGAGGTCGTGAAGAAGAAGCTCACACAGTGGTACCTCAAGATCACCGACTACGCCGACCGCCTGCTGGACGACCTGAACCAGCTGGAGGGCTTCTGGCCGCAGAAGGTCATCCAGATGCAGCGCAACTGGATCGGCCGCTCGGTCGGCGCCGACATCGACTTCGAGATCGAAGGCCGCCCGGGCAGCGTGACGGTGTTCTCCACGCGCCCCGACACGCTGTACGGCGCAACGTTCTTCGTCGTCGCCCCCGACTCCGACCTGGCCGCCGAGCTGGTGGCGGACGCCTCGCCGGAGGCCCGCATGCGCTTCCAGGGCTATCTGGACGGCGTGCGCAAGACCACCGACATCGACCGCCAGTCCAGCGACCGGCCCAAGACCGGTGTCTTCCTCGAGCGCTACGCGATCAACCCGGTCAACGGCGCGCGGCTGCCGATCTGGGCGGCGGACTACGTGCTGGCCGACTACGGGCACGGAGCGGTCATGGCCGTTCCGGCGCACGACCAGCGCGACCTGGACTTCGCCCGCGCGTTCGATCTGCCCGTGACCGTCGTGGTCGACACGACGGCGCCGGTGACGGGTGCGATCCCGGTCATCGAGGTGGACGAGGACGGTGTGCCCATCGATCCGCTCGGAGGGCAGCTGGATGAGGTCCACCCCGCCCGCACGGGCGTCGCTCTCACCGGCGAGGGCCGGATGATCAACTCCGGGCCGCTGGACGGGCTCTCCAAGCGCACGGCGATCGCGCGGGTCATCGACATCCTCCAGTCGACGGGCCGCGGCCGCGCCGCCAAGACGTATCGGCTCCGCGACTGGCTGATCTCGCGCCAGCGGTTCTGGGGCACGCCGATCCCGATGATCCACACCGACGACGGCCGCATCATGCCCGTCCCCGAGGACCAGCTTCCCGTGCGCCTGCCCGACGTCGAAGGGCTCGACCTGACGCCCAAGGGCACCTCGCCGCTGGGCGCGGCGACAGGATGGGTCGAAACCGTCGACCCGGAGACCGGCGCACCCGCCCGGCGCGACCCCGACACGATGGACACGTTCGTGGACTCCTCGTGGTACTACATGCGCTTCCTCTCTCCGGGCGATGAGACCCAGCCCTTCTCCAGCCGCGAGGCGGACAAGTGGGGGCCGGTCGACTTCTACATCGGCGGCGTCGAGCACGCGATCCTGCACCTGCTGTACGCGCGGTTCGTGACCAAGGCGATGTTCGACATGGGCATGGTGGAGTTCACCGAGCCGTTCTCGAACCTCATCAACCAGGGCATGGTCATCCTGGGCGGCACGAAGATGTCCAAGAGCAAGGGCAATCTGGTGCTGTTCCAGGAGGAGCTGGACACCCACGGCGCCGACGCGCTGCGCGTCGCGCTGGCCTTCGCGGGGCCGGTGGAGGACGACAAGGACTGGGACGACGTCTCCACGACCGGAGCGGCGAAGTTCCTCGCCCGGGCGATGCGCGTCGCGCACGACGTCGACAGCAGCCCCGACGTGGTGTGGGCGGAGGGTGATGCGGCGCTGCGCCGCGTGACCCACCGTCTGCTCGCCGACGCGCCGGGACTGGTCGAGCAGACCAAGTTCAACGTCGTCGTCGCGCGACTGATGGAGCTGGTCAACGCCACGCGCAAGGCCATCGACTCCGGACCGGGCGCGAGCGATCCGGCCGTGCGGGAGGCGGCGGAGGTGACGGCCATGGTGCTGGATCTGTTCGCACCGCACACCGCAGAGGAGATGTGGGCCGTGCTCGGCTACGAGCCATTCGTCGGTCTCGTGACGTGGCGCTCGCCCGACCCGACACTGCTGGTGGAAGAGACGGTCACGACCGTGGTCCAGGTCGACGGGAAGGTGCGTGCCACTCTCGAGGTGCCCGCCCGCATCGACGCCGACGCGCTGGAGGCGCTGGCCCGCGGCGACGTCAAGGTCCAGCGTGCTCTCGGTGACCGTGAGGTCGCCCGTGTCGTCGTGCGCGCGCCGAAGGTCGTCAGCTTCTCCACGAAGTGATCTGCTCGCGACCCTGAGCGCGGTCGAGGCCGCGCTCAGGGGGCGGCGACACCGGGGATCTGCTCTCCGGAGAGCTCCTCGACGACGCGGACGGCAAGAGACCAGTACTTCGCGTAGTGCTGGGGGTCTCGGTTGATCTGCGTGCGATGGGCGACGAGGGTCGGTTCGGTCTGCTGCCGCTCGGGCTCGGGGACCTTCTCGAGCATGGCGGCATAGAAGAGGGTCGCGGCGGTGTACGGGTCGAGGCGCTGCTCCCGCGTGCCCCAGCCGTCCTGCTGCTGGAACAGGCCGATCGACGTCGTGCGCGATCCATCGGGGTTGGTCACGCCGCTGGTCTCCCAATCGCCGTAGGCGATGTTGCGCAGTGACGACTCGCCCATCGCAGTCATCACGGCGATGGCCTGATCGCGCCGCGACAACCCGAGATCACCGCCCGCAGCCATGATGGTTGCCGCATTGCCGAGCTGGTCGGCGTCGTACGCCGGCGGGGGCGCCACCGGGGGCGGGGGGGGCGGAGAAGCCACCGATCTCGTCTCGGTTCTGCGCCGCGTCCTCGAAGGTCTGGACGGCCGTGCCGATCAGGGCGGCGACGCCGGCGAGCAGCACGACGCCGGCGGCGGTGAGCACCGAGGTCACCGCGATCCGCACGCGGCGGGCACGCCTCGCCCGTGCTGCACGGGTGCCTCGGCGCCGCGTGCGCACGCGTGTACGCCGGCGCGGCGTGCACGTGCCCGTGCGCTTCCGTGCCGCGGCTGAGGAGGTACTACTCGCGCGCGTCACTCCCGGATTCTCGCACGGCTCGCCGAAGGCCTCTCCTCCCCAGTCGCCATCGCAGGCACCACGATCCACGGACGGCTCGACCCGCCGCCCTCCGCGCTCCGCCGCGCCCTAGCGTGACGCGCGTGGAGTCGGGACATGAGCGGGGCCGGGCCCGCCGGCGGCTGGGCGTGGGAGCGGCCATCGTCCTGGTGCTGGCGGTGTTCGCCGTGACCGTCGGCATCGGCATCGTCCGGGGCTCCTCCGGCGCGGCCGAGACCGTGCCGCTGGCCTCCGCGGCGCCGTCCGCGCCGTCGGCCTCGGCGGTCGTGTACGTCCATGTCGCCGGGGCCGTCGCCGCGCCCGGGCTGTACGCGCTGGAGCCGGCCGCGCGGGCCGTTGACGCGATCGCGGCTGCGGGTGGCTTCGCGCCCGACGCCGACCGCGGCGCCGTCAACCTCGCGCGCGCGGTGCAGGACGGCGAGCAGCTCCTCGTCCCCGTCGTGGGTGCGGTGCCGGACCCGGCAGCGGCGTCACCGGGCGATCCGGTCGTCGACCTGAACACCGCGGATGCGGCGGCGTTGGAGGAGCTCCCCGGGATCGGGCCTGCGCTGGCCGACCGCATCCTGACGTGGCGGGAGGAGAACGGGCGGTTCGCGAGCGTCGAGGACCTTCTGGCCGTGCCCGGGATCGGGGAGAAGCTCCTGGCGGGCCTGCGTGAGCAGGTGCGGGTGTGAACGCGCGGCGCGGCGCGCGCGTGGTGCCGGTGGCGGCGACCGCGTGGGCGGCCGCGGCGTTCGCGGTCCTCGCCCCGCCGTGGGCGGGCTGGGCGGCGGTCGCCCTGTGTGCCGGCGCGGCGACGGTGATCAGCGGGATGCTGGTGACCACCCGGCCACGCGCGGGGTGGGGCGTCGTGGCGGTGTGCCTTGCCGTCGGCGGCGCGGTGTGCGCGCACGTCGGGGTCGTGGAGCCTTCGCGTGCGGAGGCGCGTTCAGTCGCGGAACCGGGGCGCGCGGTCGTGGTGGAGGCCGTCGTGACGGGCCGGCTCGATCCGTCCTCGTCCGGAGACGTGTGGTTCGACGCGACCGCCCACACCATCCGCGCCGGCGCCGAGGCCGTCTCCAGCGCGGTCGTGGTCCGCGTGGGGGTGCGGGCGGCCGATGCGGCGTCTCTGGCGGGCGTCGACCTGGGCGCACGAGTCCGGGTGCCCGGCGTCCCGCTTCCGCCCGAGGCGGGGGAGCGGGAGGTGGCCGTCATCCGTGCATCGGCTCCCGTGGAGGTGGTGCACCCGCCCGCGGGGATCTTGGCACCGCTCGCCCAGCTGCGCCGCGGCCTGGCGGATGCGGCTGCACGTCTTCCGCCCCCGGGGGCGGCGCTGATCCCCGGTCTGGCCCTCGGCGACACCGCGGCGGTGGACGCCACGCTGGAGGAGTCGATGCGCAGCGCCGCGCTGACGCATCTGACGGCCGTCTCCGGCGCCAACTGCGCCATCGTGGTCGGGCTGGCATTCGGCATCGCGGCACTGTGCGGGGCTCGCCGGGGGGTGCGCGCGGCCGCGGGCCTCGGCGCGCTCGCCCTGTTCGTCCTGCTCGTGACCCCCGAACCCAGTGTCGTGCGCGCCGGTGCGATGGCCTCGATCGCGATGCTCGCGATGGCGCTGGGTCGCGCGGGGTCGGGCCTGGCGGTCCTGAGCGTCGCCGTGGCCGTGCTGCTGATGCTCGACCCGTGGCTCGCCCTGACGTGGGGTTTCGCCCTCTCGGCGACCGCCACCGCCTCGCTGCTCGTGCTCGCCGGCCCCCTCGCCGCCGTTCTGGGTCGGTGGATGCCGCGGATGCTCGCGCTGGCCATCGCCGTTCCGCTCGCGGCGCAACTGGCGTGCGGGCCGCTCCTGATCGTGCTCGATCCGCACGTGGCGCTCCTGGGTGTGCCGGCCAACATGCTCGCCGGGCCGGCCGCGCCGCTGGCGACGGTCACCGGGCTCCTCGCGTGCCTGGCGGCGCCGCTGCCGGTGGTGCGGGACGGCCTGGTGGCGATCGCGTGGGTTCCCGCGGCGTGGATCGCCGGCATCGCCGAGACGGTCGCCGCGCTCCCCGCGCAGCGGCTGCCCTGGCTGGAGGGGGTTCCCGGGGCCGTGGCGCTGGGCATCGTGTGCGCCGCACTGATCGCGGCGCTCTTGATGCCTGCGGGCATGCGTGGACGCCGGATGCTGCGCGGGGCGAGCATCGCGGTGCTCACGGCGACGGCGGGATGGGGCGCGGCGCAGGCGGCGCTGGTTAGCGTGACCGCGCCGTGGACGGTTCCGGCCGCATGGCAGATCGCGATGTGCGATGTGGGGCAGGGGGATGCCGTGCTGGTGCGCTCGGAGTCGTCCGTGGCGCTGATCGACACCGGGCCCGCCCCCGACCTCCTCCAGCAGTGCCTGGACCGGTTCGGTATCGACCGGCTCGATCTGCTCGTGCTCACGCACTTCGACGCCGACCACGCCGGGGGAGTGGAGGCCGTCATGGGGCGGGTGGCCCGCGTGTGGCATGGCCCGCCCGACACCGACGGCGCCCGCGCATTGGCCCGGCTGGAGGCGGCCGGAGCCGAGCACCACCAGGCACTCGCGGGCGACGCCGTCCCGCTGGGCGCCGCCACCGTGCGTGCGCTGTGGCCGGCCGCATCCGTGCGTGAGGCGGGAAACGACGCGAGCATCGCGATCGATGTGCGGGGAGGCGGTCTGCCGGCGACGGTGCTGCTGGGCGACCTCTCGGCCGAACCGCAGGCGCGCATGCGGGCGAGTGCATCTTCGCAGGACTACGCCGTGGTGAAGGTCGCCCACCACGGCAGCGCCGACCAGGACCCCGCTCTCTACGACGCGATCGACGCCGAGCTCGCCCTCATCCCGGTCGGCCGCGACAACGATTACGGGCATCCGCGGGCCAGCCTCCTGACCCTGCTGCGCACCGGCGGCACGCGGGTGGCGCGCACCGACGTCGATGGGACCGTCGCGGTGTGGCGGCAGGACGATGCGCTGCGGCTGTGGCGGGAAGGCGGCGTCGCACACGGTCATTAGGCTGGTGGCATGGCTTCGACATCCCGGCGCGGCGCGCCTGCGAAAGCGCGCTCGGCGATCCCTCAGGTGTCGTGGCGCGATCCGCAGCCCGCGTCGATCGTGCTGATCTCGGGGCCCGAGGAGATCTGCGCCGAGCGGGCGACGGCCGGCATCCGCGAATATCTGAAGGCGGAGGATCCCAGTCTCGAGGTCACCGACCTGCGCGCAGACGACTACGCGCCCGGAACCCTGCTGGCCGTCACCTCGCCGTCGCTGTTCGGCGAACCGCGGCTGGTGCGCGTCTCCGGCGTGGAGCGGTGCTCCGACGCGTTCCTGGCCGAGGCCGTGGGCTACCTCGCGCAGCCCCAGGAGGGGGCCACCGTCATCCTGCGGCACACGGGGGCGAGCGTGCGGGGCAAGAAGCTCCTCGACGCCATCCGCGCCGGCGAGGGCGGCGGCATCGAGATCGCCTGCCCGGCGATCAAACGCGACTCCGACCGCTACGACTTCGCTGCGGGGGAGTTCTCCGCTGCACGCAAGCGGATCGCCCCCACGGCGCTGCGCGCTCTGGTATCGGCATTCGCCGACGACCTCACCGAACTCGGCTCCGCGTGCCAGCAGCTCATCGCCGACGTCCCCGGCGACATCGACGACCGGATCGTCGAGCGGTACTACGGCGGGCGCGTGGAGACCTCGGCCTTCACCGTCGCCGATTTCGCGATCGCCGGACGGTACGGGGACGCCCTGCTGGCGCTGCGGCACGCGCTGGCGTCGGGCTCGGACCCGGTGCCCCTCGTCGCCGCCGTGGCATCCAAACTCCGCACGATGGCCCGCGTCGCCGGCAGCCGGGAGCCTTCTCGTGCCCTCGCCGCGCGCCTCGGTATGAAGGATTGGCAGGTCGACCGCGCGCGGCGCGACCTCGTCGGGTGGTCGCAGGTGACCCTCGGCATGGCGATCCACGCCACCGCGCGGGCGGATGCGGAGGTCAAAGGCGCCTCGCGCGACCCGGTCTTCGCGCTCGAGCGCATGATCACCGTGATCGCCACGCGCGCTCCGTTCGCGTCCTGATCGCGCGTGTGCCGTTCGCGGCGGGCCTCCGCGGCTCCGCTGCGCCCGGGCACGATGAAGGCCCGTCCCGCGAACGGGACGGGCCTTCATCAGGGTCTTAGAGGGCTGCGACCTGCTTGGCGATGGCCGACTTGCGGTTCGCCGCCTGGTTCTCGTGGATGACGCCCTTGCTCACGGCCTTGTCGAGCTTCTTGGTCGCCGTGACCAGTGCCTTCTGCGCGGCGGCCTTGTCGCCGGCGGCGATGGCCTCGCGCGTACGACGCACTTCGGTCCTCAGCTCGCTCTTGACGGCCTTGTTGCGCGCACGCGCCTTCTCGTTGGTCTTGTTGCGCTTGATCTGCGACTTGATATTCGCCACGTTCGACGGTCTTTCGTTCGGAGTGATCTGGTCAATGCCGCGAGACAAGAGAGGGGTGTCGCACGGCGGTCGTGAGGGTGGGAACCCACACGCAAGCCAATCACCGAGTCTATCAGTCTTGGTCGATGGTCGTGATCGCCAGGTTCAGCACCGCGTTGAAGACCTCGGGACGCATGGCCGAGACCAGGTGGGTGGTGCGCGGCACCACGATGAGCTCGGCGTCGGGAGCGATCTTGCGGAACAGTCGCTCGTTGATCCGGAGCTGGTCGTACTGACCGTTGACGAACCACAGCGGCACGCGGATGCGGCGGAGGGCCGTGAGCAGATCCAGTACCGACAGACTGGCCATCGCCGCATCCTGGGCGTCGAAGGCGTAGCCGCCGGCGCCGAAGTCCTCCCGGGTCTCGGCGGGGAGCGTCCTGCTCAGCATGTACTTCGTGATCCTGATGCCGCGGCCCGGCAGCGCGTCGAAGCCCCGCGCGATCATCCGGTAGGCGGACAGCCCCACGCCCCGTGGGATGGCGGTGCAGGACGCGGCGATCAGGCCCGCGACCGGCGGCGCGTCGGCGGCGCCGGCGTACTCGATGCACAGGAGTCCGCCCATCGAGTGGCCCACCAGCAGGACGGGTCCGCGCTCGGCGGCCGCCCGGACGGCGGTGTCGATGGTGTCGAAGGCGCCCTCCAGGCTGAACGTCCCCCCGAGGCGGGATCCGTGCCCTGGGAGGTCGACGGCCGTCACCGGCGTCCCGCGTTCCTGCAGGTATTCCACCTGTGCGCGCCACATCGTGGCCGACGTCCGGATGCCGTGCACGAGCACCACCTGGACCGTCATGTCCTCCAGCCTAACGACGCCTCCCACGCGCCCCGAAAGTGCATCAAGACGGCGAGAGTGCCCCGAATCCGGTGCACTCTCGCCGAGTCGATGCACTCTCGCTATGAGGGTCAGGCGCGCCGCAGGGCGAACGCCAATCCGCCGGCGACCAGGAGGAACGCGCCGAGGAGGACGAAACCGAGCGGCGGCTGGGAGCCGGTGACCGCCAGCGCCCCGCGCGGCACCACCGACAGACCGACGCTGATCGGATCAAGGCCCGCGGACGTGATCACGAGGCGGTGCGCGCCGAGATCGAAATCGGACGGGATCACGACGGCGAAGGACGTGCGCCCCGCGGCGTCGGCGGCGGGGATGCCCGTGACCGCGATCGGGTCGCTGAACACCGTCGCGGCGACCTGCTGTCCCGGGGTCAGACCCGACATCGCGACGGTGAGGGTGCCGCCCTGCTCGACCCGCCCTCCGTTGCTCAGGACGACGTCGGCCCAGTCGCCGCCGCTCTGCTCGCCCGGCTCCGGCGCGGCGCCACCCGGGTTCACCGGAGCAGGCGGCGTCCCTGTGCCCGGCTCTCCCGGCTCACCCGGCTCACCGGGTTCTCCCGGCTCACCAGGCACGTCCGACGTCGCCACGGCGCGCCCCAGCGGCGACGGGTCGACCAGGTCGAACGCCTCGAAGAAGGCCAGCGTCGCGTCCAGGTCGACCTGACCGGTGTCGGCGCGGTCGGTTCCCTCGGCGAAGGTGAGGAAGCCGTCGCCCCCGTTCGCGAGGAACGAATTCGTGACGACTGTGAAGCTGTCGGTCGGGGCGATCGGCGCACCCTGGTAGGACATCGACACGACGCGTCCTGTGCGCGGGTCGTCCGGGTCCTGGACGTACTCGTAGGCGAAGCCCTCCGACACGCCCAGATGCAGCTTCGGGCGATCGCCCTCCGCCTTCCACTGCTGCTGCAGGATCTCCTCGATCTGCGCGCCGGTGAGCGTCACGGTCACGAGGGTGTTGGCGAACGGCTGGACGAGCGCCGCCTCCTTGTACGTCACGATGCCGTCCTCGCCTCGCAGCAGATCGGCCCGCAGCCCGCCCGGGTTCATGAGGGCGATCTGGGCCGGCGTCCCGGCGAAGGCGGGATTCTCGCTCGTGGCCCACAGGTAGACGTCGGCGACCCAGTTGCCCATCGACGACTCCACGCCGCGGTCGTTGCCCGGAGGCGTCCCGCCGCGGAGGATGTCGCCGCTGATGCGGCCGATGGGCTCGGCGCCGATGACATCCGCCTCGGCGACGTACGCGTCCACGCGGGCTGCGATGTCGGCGTCGGCGGTGTACGCGCCCTTCAGCGGGAACGTCGTCGCGGCGATCGAGACGAGTCGGTCCGCCTGCTCGTCGTAGGCGATCTGCAGCCTGCCCATCGCCTTGCCGTACTCCGACGCCTGGACGACGGGGCGGGTCTGACCTGGGGCGCCGTCGACGGGGACGTCGCACGCGTAGGTCTGGTGCGTGTGCGCCGAGACGATGGCGTCGATGTCGGGCGACACCCCGCCCGCCAGGGCGCCGAAGCCGGCGCGGTCGGCCGCGAGTGCCGCGCAGTCGCCGGATGTGGCGGCGCCCGAGTGGGTCAGCAGGACGATGACATCCGCCGCATCCGCCGCCGTGAGCTCGGCGGCGACGCGGTCGGCGGCCTCCCGCTGGTCGCCGAAGTCGACGTCGGTGACACCGGTGGGATCGACCATGCCCGGGGTGTCCTCGGTCACGGTGCCGATGAAGGCCACCGCCACGCCGTCGACGTCCTGAATGACGTACTCCGCCAGGACGGGGTTCTTCGTGCCCTTCGCATACACGTTGGCGCCGAGGCCGAACGCCGCGCCCGCGGCGCGCTGCGCGGGCGTCACGGCGGCGGGGTCGGTGTTGCCGCCGAAGCGGGGGAGCACGCGGTCGACGAGGTCGTCGAATCCGCGGTCGAACTCGTGGTTGCCCACGGCGCTCACGTCCAGTCCTGCGGCCACCAACGTGTCGATGGTCGGCGCATCCTGCTGGATCAGCGACGTGAAGGTGGATGCTCCGATGTTGTCGCCGGCCGACACGAACAGCGTGTTCGGGTTCGCTGCCTCGTGCGCCCGCACCGCTCCGGCGATGACGGCGGCACCGGCTTCGTCCCCCGACGGGTTGGCCTCGAGGCGGCCGTGGAAGTCGTTGATCGTGAGGACGTCGATCTGCGTGGGCGCTGCGGTTCCGGCAGCCAGGCCCACGGTGATCGGGTCGTGGTCGCTCGAGCGGTAGGGGCCGGGCTGCTCGAACAGCGTCGGGAACGAGTTGTGCCGGCTGTACTCGAGGTACAGGGCCTCGCCGGAGTTGATCCCCCAGATGTCCGCGCCGGTGGCCCGCGCGACGGCGGCCTCGTTGAGGAGAACATGGTCCAGGGAGCCGGAGAGGGAGTCGAAGGAGTAGCTGGACTCGCCGAGGTCGAAGTGCGCCTCCGCGTCGACATAGCCGGCGTCGAAGAGCACCTGCAGCGGGTCCTCCTGACCGTAGGAGTTGAAGTCCCCGACGAGGACCACCGACTCCGTGTCGCCCTGGATCGTGTCGACCCATGCCGTGAGCGCTCCGGCCTGCGCGACGCGCGTGGCGTTGGACGCGCCCTGCCCGTTGCTGTTCTCCTCCTGATCGCCCGGAGCATCGGTGGCAGGGGACCCCTTGGACTTGAAGTGGTTCACCACGACGAGCACGTCCTCGCCGCCCGCTGCCGGGGCGAACACCTGCGCGATCGGCTCGCGCGCCTGCTCGAACGGCTGTCCCGGCGCGGATGCGGTGCCCAGCGCCTGCGCCGTGCCCTGCGGGGTGACGAGGGCGGGCTGGTAGATGATCGCGTTGGTGATGACGTCCTGCAGCGCGATGTCCGGAAGCTGCGCCGAGGATGGGACGGCGGCCCACTTGTCGCGCCCGGCGCCGGCGTTCAGCGCCGCGACGAGACTGGTCGTCGCCTCGTCGGCGGACTCGCCGAGCTTCGCGGAGTTCTCGATCTCCATGAGGCCGACCACAGACGCGTCCAGCGCGTTGATCGCCGCGACGATCTTGCTCTGCTGGCGCTGGAAGTCCTCCTCTCCCCACGCGCCGCGCTGATCGCATCCGTCGCGCACGGTGACCGGATCGCCCGAGCGGTCGGAGAAGGCCCGGCACGTCGACGTCTGGTCGCCGAGGGTCGTGAAGTAGTTCAGGACGTTGAAGGAGGCGACGCTGATATCGCCGCCGACCGGCGCGGGCGCGTCGGTGCGGGTGTTCTCGAAGATGACCCCGTCCTGGCCCGAGCCGTCCCCCACGATGTGCCGGGTGGGCGTCAGACGCCATGCGTCGAAGCGGAAGTCGGCGATCACCGGCTCGCTGAACGTCACGCCCGCGCCGACGATGACCGGCTCGGCGGTGGAGAGGTAGGGCGGCGTGCTCGTGTTCGACGACGTGCCGAAGGTGCCGGACGCGCCGTCGTCCAGGAGCACGAGCCGCGCGGCGTTGTCGGCGGCGACGGCGGCGGCCTCCGCCGAGCCTGGACGCGCGGCATCCGTCGGCTGCCGCAGTGGCTCGCTGCCCGCCGCCAGCGCGACGTCGCCGAACCGGTTGATGCCGTACGTGTCGGTCACCGTGAACGTCTCCGGGGCGGGCAGCACGAGCATCGACTCGATGCTCTCGCGCGGTGCCGGCTCCGATGGCCACGGGGTGGTGATGGGAAGGGGCGGTTCGCCGTCGGCGATGACCTGTGCGCCGCCGGGGGAGACTCGCAACTGGGTGAGGCCCTGGAACTCGCCGGCCTCACCGGTCACGCGGACCGTCTGGCCCGGGGCTACCTCGCCGACGGCGCCCGGGGCGTACACGAAGATCGCGTCCGAGGCCGCGTGGGCCGGAAGATCCAGCGCGCCGCCTGTGCCAGGGGTCTGGATGACGTAGCCGTCGTACCCGCCGGTGGCGTAGTGCGCGGTGACGACGCCCTCGGTGGTGACGGTCCGGCCGGCCCAGGGCGTCGCGTCGACGGTGCCCTGGATGTCGGCGATCGGAACGGCGGTGGGGGCGCCCGCGGCGGACGCGGGGATGCCGAACGCCGCCGTGCCGAGAGTCAGGGCCGCGGCGAGCGCGGCGGACAGCGCCGCACGCCCCCTCCTCCCCGTGCGCGTCGGACGGTGGGCAGGGACGAGGGGATGCGTCGTCACAGGATCTTCTTCCGAGAGGGAGCGCACGCGTTCGTTGCGATGCGCCCGCAGATGGGGAAGGTCGGGGGGACCTGCGTCCGATCCTAGGGACGCCCTCCGACACGCGGTTTCGGCCCTGTGAACAACTCGTGGCGATCGGGCGACGATCCTCCTTCGCGCCTCGAAAGTGCATCACCTCGGCGAAAGTGCACCGAATCCGATGCACTCTCGCCGACTCGATGCACTCTCGGCGGGAGGGCCGGGAAACGACGCTGCCCGTTCCTCAGGCGCCGCCCCCGTAGAATCGACGGGACATGTCACCCCGTGCCCTGAAGCCTCTCGAGCCGTCTGCGACCCCTCCCGAGCTGATCCGCAACTTCTGCATCATCGCCCACATCGACCACGGCAAGTCGACGCTGGCCGATCGGATGCTGCAGATCACCGGTGTCGTCGCCGACCGCGACATGCGCGCCCAGTACCTGGACCGCATGGACATCGAGCGCGAGCGCGGCATCACGATCAAGAGCCAGGCCGTGCGCATGCCGTGGGCGTCCGAGTCCGGCACCTACGCCCTGAACATGATCGACACGCCCGGTCACGTCGACTTCACCTACGAGGTCAGTCGGTCCCTCGCCGCATGCGAGGGGGCGATCCTGCTCGTCGACGCTGCCCAGGGCATCGAGGCCCAGACCCTGGCGAACCTGTACCTGGCGCTGGAGAACGATCTGCACATCATCCCCGTGCTGAACAAGATCGACCTCCCCGCCGCCGATCCGGAGAAGTTCGCCGCCGAGCTGGCCGGCCTCATCGGCGGCGAGCCGGAGGACGTGCTGCGGGTCAGTGGGAAGACCGGCCAGGGCGTGGAAGAGCTGCTGGACCGCATCGTGCAGGAGATCCCCGCGCCGCGCGGCGACGCCGACGCCCCCGCGCGCGCCATGATCTTCGACTCGGTGTACGACGCGTACCGCGGCGTGGTCACGTACGTGCGCATGATCGACGGCGCACTGGAACCGCGCGAGCGCATCCAGATGATGTCGACGAAGGCCACCCACGAGCTGCTCGAGATCGGGGTCTCCAGCCCGGAGCCCGTCCCCACCCGGGGGCTCGGCGTCGGCGAGGTCGGGTATCTCATCACGGGCGTGAAGGACGTGCGCCTGTCCAAGGTCGGAGACACCATCACGACGGCGCGCAAGCCCGCCACCCAGGCCCTGCCGGGCTACACCGACCCCAAGCCGATGGTGTTCTCCGGGATCTACCCGATCGACGGCAGCGACTACGGCGACCTCCGCGAGGCGTTGGACAAGCTGAAGTTGTCGGATGCGTCGCTCCAGTACGAACCGGAGACCTCAGTCGCGCTCGGCTTCGGGTTCCGCTGCGGCTTCCTGGGTCTCCTGCACCTCGAGATCATCACCGAGCGGCTGTCCCGTGAGTTCGATCTCGACCTCATCACCACCGCACCGTCGGTGACGTACGAGGTCACGACCGACACCGGCGAGACGATCTCGGTGACCAACCCCAGCGAGTATCCGGATGGGCGCGTCGCAGAGGTGTCCGAGCCCATCGTCAAGGTCGGCATCCTCCTGCCCAAGGACTACGTGGGCACCGTGATGGAACTGTGCCAGTCGCGCCGCGGCTCGCTGCTCGGCATGGATTACCTCAGCGAGGACCGCGTGGAGCTGCGGTACATCATGCCGCTCGGCGAGATCGTCTTCGATTTCTTCGACCACCTGAAGAGCCGGACGCAGGGGTACGCGAGTCTCGACTACGAACCGGCCGGCCAGCAGACGGCCGACCTCGTGAAGGTCGACATCCTGCTTCAGGGCGAAGCGGTCGACGCGTTCTCCTCGATCGTGCACCGTGAGAAGGCCTACGCGTACGGCACGATGATGACCGAGCGCCTGCGCAAGCTCATTCCACGGCAGCAGTTCGAGGTCCCGATCCAGGCCGCGATCGGCGCGCGCATCATCGCCCGTGAGAACATCCGGGCGATCCGCAAAGACGTTCTGGCCAAGTGCTACGGCGGCGACATCACCCGCAAGCGCAAGCTCCTCGAGAAGCAGAAAGAGGGCAAGAAGCGCATGAAGATGGTCGGTCGCGTCGAGGTGCCGCAGGAGGCGTTCATCGCCGCGCTCTCCGGCGACGTCGAAGGCAAGCAGAAGTAGCGACGCTCACCCGGCCCGGAAGAGGCCGATGAGATCGGCGACCGCGTCGCGGTCGCCCGCTATGACGACCTGCTCGGTGGCCTCGGCGGACGCGAGCGGCGTGCTGCCGAAGAGCAGTTCGCTCCACGCCGTCGCGTCGGCGCGGACGGATGTGGGGGCGCCGGACGCGGGGAGGCCCGGGGTGACGGTGAGACGCCCATCGGCGGAGGTGACGGCGTAGCCGAACGACGGCGAATCGGTGACGCGCTCGTCGTAGAGCACGAGGGCGAGGGGAGCGACGGACGCGGACGTGGCGGGGGCCATCGTCCGCATCGCGAGCACGACGCCGTCCGGGGTCATCCCACCCTCGGTCTGGGGCTCGGGCCCGCTCGTGTACCACCGGCCGAGCGATTCGAGCACCGGTTCCAGGCCGCGTCCCCAGTCGGTGGCCCGGTAGATCCGGGTGCGCCCGAGATCGGGGAGCACGACCTTCTCGATCACGCCCGATCCGGTGAGCGCACGCAGCCGCTCGGTGAGGACGCTCGGGGTGATGCCGCGCACCGAGGCGAGCAGGTCGGCGAACCGCTTGGGGCTGAGCATCACCTCGCGGGCGATGATCAACGACCAGCGGTCGCCCACGATGTCGAGCGCGTTGGCCGCGCGACAGGCGTCGCCGTGCTCGGCGTAGGTGTGCTTGATCGGCACGTCGGCCTGCCCTCCCGAGATGTCGTCGCAATCTTTACACGACTGGACGATAGGTTTATCGTACGTCGCATGGACGCACCCCGCACACCACTGCCCCCCATCGTCGACGGCGAGGAGTGGGACCGCCGTCGCGCCGTCCTGCTCGCACGCGAGAAGGCGCACACTCGCGAGGGCGACGCGATCGCCGCGGAGCGCCGAAGGCTCCCGATGACGGAGATCGACCCGGTGACCCTGAGGGGACCGAGCGGAGAGATTTCGCTCCTGGACATCTTCGACGGCCGCGACGAACTCGTCGTCTACAAGCACATGTGGTTCGACGGACAGCCGTTCGAGGGGCAGTGCGAGGGGTGCACGATCAGCATCTGGGACTTCCGGGATGCGGTCTACCTCCGCGAGGCCGGGGTGTCGTTCGCCGTCTTCACGGAGGGCCCGTACGAAGAGGTCGCACCGTTCCGGGAGTTCATGGGCTACGTGCATCCCTGGTACTCCACGCGCGGCATCAGCGACCCGGCGATCGCCGGCGGGGGAATGATCGCGTGCTACCTGCGGGACGGTGACCGCGTCTTCCTCACGTACGAGACGTACGGGCGCGGTGTCGAGACGATCATGAGCTCGCTGCACCTGCTGGACCTGACCCCCTACGGGCGCCGCGAGGAGTGGGAGGACTCCCCGGAGGGGTGGCCCGTCTCACCGCACTCGTTCTGGCGCAGCGAGGGGCGGCCGACGGCGCAGTGGACGCGGCCGGGAGTCACGCCCGTGCACAGCCACGAGCACGCCCACGTGCATCCCTGACGCCGCGGCCGGAGCGCTCGCAGACATCACGCGGCAACGCGAAGTAGCCTGGAAGGCATGCGCCGCGGGACTTTTCGAGACGAGACGGTGGACTACGCCGCCGTGGGGGGCACGCAGGCCCCCGACCTCCTCCAGTACCCGCCCGAGCGCTCGATCCCGGCCGAGGAGAGCTGGCGGATCGGCAGCGGCGAAGACCGCTTCACCACCGCGAGCGAGGCGCTGCTGTCGTGGGCGGCGCAGCGGGAGGGCGGGCTCACGATCACCGATGTGCGGCCGGCCCCCGGGCCCATGTACACCGGGGTCGGGTACGACGCCGAGGGCAATCCGATCGCGCCCAGCCGCCTGGAATCCGAGCAGCGGTTCGACGCCGAGGGCATGCCGTTCGTGGCACCGGGGACGACCGTCCGCCTGCACGGACGCGTGCGGCGCCTGCGCGCCGACGCGGAGCTGCGGGTGATCTCCGTCGTCGAGGAGCCCCGCCGGGTCGGGTTCATCCTCGGCACCGTGGGGGATTCCGTCGTGAGCGGCGAGGAGTTCTTCCTGGTGGAGTGGCGCGACAACGACGAGGTGTGGTTCACCGTGCGCGCCTTCGATGCACCCGCCGCGCTGATCTACCGTCTTTATCCGCGTCTCGTCCGCCACCGCCGGCGCGAGCTCTTCCAGCGTTACCTGCGGGCGATCTCGCCGCTGTACGCCACGTCGTCCTGATGGGCGCCGCCCTTCCTCTCGGCGACCCGGCGCCCGCCGACGGCGCGCTTCCGGCCGACCTCCACACGGATGCCGGCGCCGACTTCGGCGTCTACCTGCACGTGCCGTTCTGCCGCGTGCGGTGCGGGTACTGCGACTTCAACACCTACACGTCCTCCGAACTGCGCGGTGCTCGGCAGGACCAGTACGCCGACACGCTGCTGCGCGAGGTCGCCCTGTCGGTCGGCGTCATGGCGGCCGCGGGACCGCTGCGCGCCGCATCCACCGTCTTCCTCGGCGGCGGCACACCCACGCTCCTTCCCGCCGGCGACCTCGCGCGCATGCTCGACGGCGTGCGCGGCGCGTTCGGCTTCGTGCCGGGGGCCGAAGTGACGGTGGAGGCCAACCCTGACACCGTGACGGATGCGGTGGCCGCCGAATTGGCCGCGGCCGGGGTGACCCGCATGTCGATCGGCATGCAGTCCACCCGCCCGCACGTGCTGGCGGCGCTGGATCGCACGCACGATCCGGCCAACGTCCGCACGGCCGTCGCCGCCGCCCGCCGCGCAGGACTGGACGTCAGCGTCGACCTCATCTACGGCACGCCGGGGGAGTCGCTGGAGGACTGGCGCGCCTCGCTGGAGGAGGCGATCTCGCTCGAGCCCGACCATCTGTCCGCCTACGCGCTGATCGTGGAGGACGGCACGAAGCTGGCCCGTCAGATCCGCCGCGGGGAGTTGGCCGAGCCCGACGATGACCTCGAGGCCGACATGTACGAGCTGGCCGACGACCTGCTCGGCGCGGCCGGCCTGGAATGGTACGAGGTCTCCAACTGGGCACGTGGGCCCGAGCACCGCTCCCGTCACAACCTCGCGTACTGGCGCGGCGCCGACTGGTGGGGCTACGGTCCGGGCGCGCACAGTCATGTCTCCGGCCTGCGGTGGTGGAACGTGCGTCATCCCGCCGCGTACGCCGCCCGGCTCGCGCAGGGCACGTCGCCGGCGGCGGGGCGGGAACGGCCGGATGCGGCATCCCGGCGCCTGGAAGAGGTCTTGCTGCGCTCGCGCATCCGGGAGGGCTACCCGGTCGCGGAACTGCTCGGCGAGGGGCGGCACGCCGTGGCCGGTCTCGTCGCCGACGGCCTCGTCGAGGGCGCCGACGCGGTGCGCGGTCACGTCGTGCTCACGCGGCGGGGTCGCCTGCTCGCCGATGCCGTGGTGCGCACCCTCACGCAGTGAGCCTCGGCGGCCGTTCGGACTTCTCCGCTAGAATTGGCACTCAGAGTGTAAGAGTGCCAGTCGGTGGAGAGGAGTGCCATGGTCACCGAACGCGGGCTCCAAGTGCTGCGGGCCATCGTGCAGGACTTCGTCGACACGAGGGAACCGGTCGGCAGCAAGGCGATCGTGGAGCGGCACGCGTTCGGCGTGTCGGCGGCCACCATCCGCAACGACATGGCGCTGCTGGAGGACGAGGAGCTCATCATCGCTCCGCACACCTCCTCCGGGCGCGTACCCACCGACAAGGGCTACCGCGTCTTCGTCGATCACCTGGCCGAGTTGCGTCCGCTCTCCGGGGCACAGCGCTCGGCGATCGCCTCCTTCCTCGACGACTCCGGCGACCTCGACGACCTGCTCGGACGCACGGTCCGGGCCCTCACCCGGCTCACGGGCCAGGTCGCCATGGTGCAGTACCCCTCGTTCGCCACGGCGAACGTCACCCACGTCGAGCTCGTGAGCCTCGGCGGTGGCCGCATGCTCGTGGTCGTCGTGACCGACACCGGACGCGTGACGCAGCGGATGGCCTTCTCCCGCGAAGAGCCCACCGACGCCGACCTCGCGCAGCTGCGCAGCCGCATCGGCGGTCTCGTCGTGGGGCATTCCGTGCGGGATGCGTCGGAGCGACTTGCCACGATCCTCAGCGGCGGCGCGACCCCTGCCGGCGGCGTCGATGCGATGGCGCAGCCGATCCTGCGGGTCCTGGCCGAGGAGCTGGAGGAATTCCGGCAGGATCGCCTCGTCATGGCCGGTGCCGCCACGCTCGCGCGCCGCGAATCCGACTTCCGGGGCAGCATCTACCCGCTCCTGGAGGCGATCGAGGAGCAGGTGACGCTGCTGCGCCTGATGAGCGAGATGGTCGCCGACGATCAGGGCCTGTCGGCGAGTATCGGACGTGAGAACGAGCCGTTCGGCCTGACCGAGGCATCCGTCCTCGTGAGCGATTACGACGCACCCGCCAGCGGCGCCCGCGTCGGGCTGCTCGGTCCCACCCGGATGGACTACCCCTCCAACCTCGCGGCGGTCCGTGCCGTCGCGCACTATCTGACCCGGATGCTCGAAGAGGACGAGAACGGCCGCTGAGGCGCATCCGGTCTCCGAACGATCCCGCTGAGAGCGGGCAGGAAGGCGACTGTGGCTGACCATTACGAGGTCCTCGGCGTCGCGCGCGACGCGGCACCCGACGAGATCAAGCGCGCGTATCGGCGACTGGCACGCGAGCTGCACCCCGACGTCAACCCCGGTGAGGATGCGGCGGAGCGCTTCAAGCTCGTCACGCACGCGTACGACGTGCTGAGCGACCCGGATCAGCGCCGCCGGTACGACATGGGCGGCGACTCGAATCCGTTCGCCGGCGCGGGTGGGGCCGCGGGATTCGGTGGCTTCAGCGACATCTTCGAGACCTTCTTCGGCGGTGCCGGCGGCGGCGGACGCGCCGGCCGGCCCCGGTCGCGGCGCGAACGGGGTCAGGATGCGCTCGTGCGGGTCAACCTGGATCTCGGCGACGTCGTCTTCGGCACGCACCGCGACCTGGAGGTCGACACCGCCGTGCTGTGCGAGACGTGTCAGGGTTCGTGCTGCCAGCCCGGCACATCCGAGGTCACGTGCGACATCTGCCACGGCAGCGGGAACGTGCAGCGCACCGTGCGGAGCCTCCTCGGCAACGTCGTCACCTCGCAGCCGTGCACCACGTGCCAGGGCTACGGGACGACCATCCCGTACCCGTGCGCGACCTGCCAGGGTCAGGGGCGTGTGCGGGCGCGCCGCACCGTGTCGGTGGACATCCCCGCCGGCGTGGAGACGGGGCTGCGCCTTCAGCTTCCCGGCTCCGGCGAGGTGGGCCCTGCGGGAGGGCCCAACGGCGACCTGTACCTGGAGATCCATGTCGCCGCCCACGACGTGTTCAGCCGCGAGGGCGACGACCTGCTCGCCACGCTGGAGGTGTCGATGCCCGACGCCATCCTGGGCACCGAGACGACGATCGAGGCGCTGGACGGCGAAGTGCAGCTGGAGCTGCGTCCCGGCGTGCAGTCCGGTGATGTGCTGACCATCAAGGGCCGCGGCATCACCCCGCTGCGCGGGACGCAGCGCGGCGACCTGAGGGTCGGCGTGCACGTCGTGACCCCCACGCGCCTGGACGGCAAGGAGCGTGCCCTCATCGAAGAGTTCGCCCGCCGGACGAAGGCGCCCGGGCCGCGCCTCGCGGAATTCCACCAGGGCCTGTTCGCCAAGCTGCGCGACCGGTTCCGGAACAGCTGACCCGTGGCGCTGCACTTCCTCGCCGACGCCGCCGCCGATGCACAGCCGGGCGATGACGTCGTGCTCACCGGAACCGAGGCGCACCACGCCGCGAACGTCCGGCGTCTGCGTGCGGGGGAGACGGTGACGGTGGGCGACGGCCGCGGTGTGTGGCTGGAGGGCGCGGCGGCGCACGTGTCGGCGCGCGAAGTCGTGGTGCGCGTGGCCACACGCACGACGGTCGACGCCCCCACGCCGCGGCTGATCCTCGTGCAGGCTCTGGCCAAGGGCGACCGGGACGAGCTCGCGGTGCAGGCTGCCACCGAGCTGGGCGTGGACGGCATCATCCCGTGGCAGGCGGAGCGCAGCGTGTCGCGCTGGGACGGCAAGGTCGACAAGGCCCTCGCCCGCTGGCGCACCATCGTGCGGGAGGCGGCCAAGCAGGCTCACCGCGCGTGGCTGCCCGACGTGGAGGGACCTGTCGACACCGCCGGTCTCACGCGGATGCTGCCGGGGGTGCGGATGCTGGTGCTCGAGCCGTCGGCGACGCGGCCGCTCGCAGCCCTGGACCTGGGGGCGGATCCGCGCGACGTCGCCCTCGTGGTCGGGCCCGAGGGTGGTGTATCGCCCGATGAGCTGTCGGCGCTGTCGACGGCGGGGGCGGAGCCGGTGCGCCTGGGAACCACGGTGCTGCGCACCTCGACCGCCGGCGCGGCGGCGCTCTCGGTGGCCAACGTCGCCCTCCGCCGCTGGTGACTCCGCTCCCTCCCCACCGGCCGCTGAGCCGGTTGCGGGTGCTCGCCTCGTGGGGGTGGCCGGTGAATAGACTGGACCAATGAGCGAACCGTCGATCTTCACGCGCATCCTCGAGGGCGAAATCCCCGGCGAGATCATCGCGGAGACCGAGAACGCCTTCGTCATCCGCGACATCGCCCCCAAGGCTCCCGTCCACCTGCTGGTCATCCCCAAGACGGGTGAGTACCGCAACGTCGTCGAGCTGGCCGCCGGCGACCCGAGCCTCCTCGCCGAGCTGGTGGGCCTTGCCAACAGCGTGGCCGCCGAGCACGCCGGCGGCGACTTCCGGCTCGTGTTCAACACCGGGCCCAAGGCCGGACAGACGGTGTTCCACGTCCACGCCCATGTGCTCGGCGGCGACCTCGACGAAGCGAGCCTCGGTGCCTGACGAGTCCGACCTCACCGTGGACCACGTCTACGCCGACGGCGTGGCCATGGTCCAGCTCCTCGGCCCGCAGGACCGGCTGCTGCGGGTCGTGGAGAAGGAGCATCCCGACGTCGACGTGCACGTCCGCGGCAACGAGATCACCCTCACCGGGCCCTCCGACGCGGTCGCCCGCGCACGGTCGCTCGTAGACGAACTGCTGGCGATGACCAAGGCCGGGCACGGGCTCGACCCCGCCGACGTCTCCAGCTCCAGCCGCATCCTGCGCAGCAGCGCCGACGCCGGCGGCGGCCCGCGGCCCTCCGAAGTGCTCGGCGAGGCGATCCTGTCGTCGCGCGGCAAGGTCATCCGGCCCAAGACGCTCGGGCAGAAGGCCTACGTCGACGCCATCGACGAGAGCACCATCGTGTTCGGGATCGGGCCGGCCGGCACGGGCAAGACGTACCTCGCGATGGCCAAGGCCGTGCAGGCGCTCCAGCGTAAAGAGGTCAGCCGCATCATCCTGACCCGTCCCGCCGTCGAGGCCGGCGAGCGGCTCGGATTCCTCCCCGGCACGCTCACCGACAAGATCGACCCCTATCTGCGACCGCTCTACGACGCGCTCAACGAGATGATCGACCCCGAGATCGTGCCCAAGCTCATGGCGACGGGAACGATCGAGGTCGCACCCCTCGCGTACATGCGCGGGCGCACCCTCAACGATTCGTTCGTGGTGCTCGACGAGGCCCAGAACACCACGCCCGAGCAGATGAAGATGTTCCTCACGCGTTTGGGCTTCGGCACGCGGATGGTCGTCACCGGCGACATCACGCAGGTCGACCTGCCCCAGGGCACCTCCGGCCTGCGCCTGGTCACCCGCATCCTCTCCGAGGTCGACGACATTCACTTCGCCTACCTCACGAGCGACGACGTCGTGCGCCACACGCTCGTCGGGCGCATCGTGGATGCGTACAGCGAGTACGACGAGAAGCGGCTGGTCGCCAAGCGCGAGCGGGACGAGGCCGGGGAGTTCGCCAATCGCGCCGAGCGCCGCTCCGGCCGCACCGGTGGGCCGCGCGACCACATGCCGAGGCGAGGCCGATCATGACCATCGAGATCAACAACGAGTCCGGCGTCGAGGTGGACGAGAAGGTGCTGCTGCGCCTCATGGAGTACAACCTCGACGAACTCCACGTCAGCCCCGACGCCGACGTCGCCATCGTCCTGGTCGACGAAGGCGCCATGGAGGCGCTGCACGTGCAGTGGATGGATGAGCCGGGCCCCACCGACGTGCTGAGCTTCCCGATGGACGAACTGCGCCCCGGCACCGAAGACATGCCCACGCCCGCGGGACTCCTGGGCGACATCGTCCTCTGCCCCCAGGTGGCCGAGGCTCAGGCGGCCGCCGCCAAGCACTCGACCCAGGACGAGCTCATCCTCCTCACGACGCACGGCCTGCTCCACCTGCTGGGGTTCGACCACGCCGAGCCGGCCGAGGAGCGGGAGATGTTCGCGCTGCAGAAGGACCTCATCGTGGGCTTCCAGTCGGCTGAACGCCGCCGTCGCGCATGACCGAAGCGCTCCTGCTCGTCGGCGCGCTCCTGCTGGTCGCCTTCGGCGGCCTCATGGTCGCGGTGGAGGCCGCGCTGGGTGTGACCTCACGCTCCGACCTGGCCGACCTCGCCGCCGAGGGCCGGAGCGCCGCGTCGTTGCGGCGGATCGCCGCCGACCCCGACGCACACGCCAACGCGGTCTCCTTCATCCGCGTGTTGGCGGAGACCAGCGCCGCGGTGCTGGTCACGGTCGCCTTCGTGCTGCTGTTCGACAACCTGTGGTGGGCGACGCTGGCCGCCGCCATCATCATGACCGGGATCTCCTTCGTCGCCGTGGGTGCCAGCCCCCGCTCGGTAGGACGCCAGCACGCCCGGGGTCTCCTGCGCGCCACCGCGCCGGTGGTCCGGGGCCTGCGGATCATCCTCGGCCCGCTCGCGTACGGCCTGGTGGCGCTCGGCAACCGCGTCACGCCCGGCGTCTCACCCGGCTCCTCCTTCGCCTCCGAGGAGCAGCTGCTCAGCATCATCGACGAAGCGGCCGAGAATGAACTCATCGAAGAGGACGACCGCGAGCTCATCCACTCCGTCTTCGATTTCACCGACCGTTACGTGCGCGAGGTGATGGTGCCGCGCACCGACATGGTCGCGGTCGACGCCGGTGCCAGCACCCGCGAGGCGCTCACGCTGTTCCTGGAGAAGGGGATCTCGCGCGTCCCGCTGATCGACGACGAAGCCGACGACGTGGTGGGGATGCTGTACCTGAAGGACCTCGTGCAGTTCGGGTTCCGCGACGAGCAGGGGTGGCGGGATGCTCCGATCCGCCGCATCGCCCGTCCGGCGGTGTTCGTCCCCGAGTCGATGCGCGCCGAGACGCTGCTGCAGCAGATGCGTCGCGATGCCGTGCACGTGTGCCTCGTCATCGACGAGTACGGCGGCGTGTCGGGCCTGGTCACCCTGGAGGACCTCATCGAGGAGCTCGTGGGCGACATCTCCGACGAATACGACGCACGCTCGAGCGAGATCACCGAGATCGAGCCCGGAAAGTTCCGCGTCAGCGCCAGGCTGGGCGTGGACGAGGTGGGCGACCTGTTCGGCATCGAGGTGGAGGACGAGGACGTCGACTCGATCGGCGGACTGCTCGGCAAGGCTCTCGGACGCATCCCGCAGCCCGGGGCGACCGCCGAGTACGCCGGGCTGGTGATGACCGGGGGTGCCTCCCGCGGACGCGGCCGGGGGATCTCCACGGTGTTCGTCGAGCGCGCCGAGGAGCCCGCATCCGAGGAGCCACCGACGCGTCCGCGCACCGGTGAGATCCGGGTGGACTCTAGACGGGACACTGACAACCCTGCCTAGGATGAGTGCCCCAGCGCCTTTCTCACCGACGCTCGGTCCTGAAGAAAGTCGGAGGCAGTCAGATGTGCACGGCAACCAATTACACGACCAACGACCACTACTTCGGTCGCAACCTGGACCTTGAGTACTCCTACAACGAGGCGGTCACCGTCACGCCGCGGAACTTCCCCTTCGAATTCCGCAAGGAGCAGACCCTTCCCACGCATCACGCCATCATCGGGATGGCGACGGTCGTGGACGACTATCCGCTGTACTACGACGCGACCAATGAGAAGGGCCTCAGCATGGCGGGGCTGAACTTCCCCGACAACGCCGACTACAAGCCCGAAGCCGAGGGCAAGACCAACGTCACGCCGTTCGAGTTCATCCCGTGGATCCTCGGGCAGTTCGAGACGGTGGCGCAAGCGCGCACGGCGCTCGCATCGCTGAACCTCGTGAAGATCAACTTCAGTGACGCCTACCCGCTCTCGCCGCTGCACTGGATCATCTCCGACCGGAACGAGTCGATTACTGTGGAGAGCGTGAAGGAGGGGCTGAAGGTCTACGACAACCCCACCGGAGTCCTCGCCAACAACCCCACCTTCGACATCCAGAGCTTCAAGCTGAACGACTTCATGCACCTGTCCACCTACCCTCCGGAGAACAGGTTCTCCGAAGAGCTGCCGTTGGACACCTACAGCCGCGGCATGGGAGCGATCGGCCTGCCCGGGGATCTGTCGTCCTCCTCCCGATTCGTCAAGGCCGTGTTCACCAAGATGAACTCGGTCTCGGGCGACTCCGAATCGGAGTCGATCAGCCAGTTCTTCCACATCCTCGGCTCCGTCGCCCAGCAGCGCGGATGCGTGCATGTCGGGGACAAGTTCGAGATCACGATCTACTCGTCCTGCTGCAACACCGATCAGGGCATCTACTACTACACGACCTACGAGAACAGCCAGGTCACCGGCGTCGACATGCACAAGGAAGACCTCGACGGCACCGCCCTGGCCTCGTACCCGCTGATAAAGGGCCAACAGATACACATGCAGAATTGATGGACCACGCCTCCGCACTCGACCGTCGATCCGGCTTCGTCACCTTCGTGGGGCGGCCCAACGTGGGCAAGTCCACGCTGACCAACGCCCTCGTCGGGGAGAAGGTCGCGATCACCAGCGACAAGCCGCAGACGACACGCCGCGCCATCCGCGGCATTGTCAACCGGCCCGGTGGGCAGCTGGTGATCGTGGACACCCCTGGGATCCACCGGCCGCGCACGCTGCTCGGCCAGCGCCTCAACGACCTCGTCGAGCAGGTGCTCGGCGACGTCGACGTCATCGCGTTCTGCGTACCGGCGACCGAGAAGGTCGGGCCCGGCGACCGACGGATCGCGGATTCGCTGTCGGGATACGGGCGTGCGAAGAAGGTCGCCATCGTGACCAAGACCGATGCGGCATCCCGCGAGCAGATCACCGAACGCCTGATCGAGGTCGACGCGCTGCGGGAGGACTGGCACGCGGTCATCCCGCTGTCCGCCCTCACCCACGATCAGCTGGACGTGCTCGCTGACGGGCTGCTCTCGCTGATGCCGGAGGGGCCCGCACTGTACGAGGAAGGCGTCGTCACCGACGAGTCGCTGGAAGACCGCATCGCCGAGATCATCCGCGAAGCGGCGCTGGAGGGCGTGCGCGACGAGCTCCCGCACTCGATCGCCGTCACGATCGACGACATCGCCGCCCGGGAGACCGGATCCATGACCGACATCCACGCGAGCGTCGTCGTCGAACGCGACAGCCAGAAGTCGATCATCATCGGCCACAAGGGCTCCCGGCTGCGGGACGTGGGTGCGCGCGCGAGGGCGCAGATCGAGCCGCTGATCGGCACGCGGGTGTTCCTGAAACTGCACGTGCGCGTGGCCAAAGAATGGCAGCGCGACCCCAAGCAGCTGGGTCGCCTGGGCTTCTAGCCCTCCCGCACCGGGCGCAGCGCCGAGGTCACCACCACCACACCGTCGCCGTACTCGGCGTCGGCCTGGCGCTGCCACGTGCCGTCGTCCCAGACCACGACGACCTCCAGCCGGCCGTCGCGCGAACCGGCGGACAGGAAGGCGTCGCCGTATCGGCCGAGGGCCTCCTCGCCGATCCGGGACAGTTCCGCTTCTTCAGCAGTGCCGGTGCCGGCCGGCCATGGGAAGGGTTCCGGATCGTACAGGGCCAGCGGCGTCGCATCCGTCGTCACCGTGAGCGTCTCGCCGTCGTAGCGGCCCTGCACCGCGTACATGCCCCAGCGCACATCGCCGGACGAGTTCTCGGGCACGGCCTCGTCCCACGACCAGCCGTCCAGCGGGATGCCGCGGCATTGCGGGGGAAAGGACTCGGCCACCGGTCCCAGGCACAGCTCCGCGCCGTCGCCCTGGTCGAGCACCATCCCCGAGCCTTCGACCACTTCCGCCGGCGGCGCCGGCTCCTGCCCTCCGGTGGCCGACGGGCTGGTCGCGCATCCGGAGGCCAGAGCCACCGCCGCGCAGAGAGGGAGAAAGAGGGCCGAACGCAGAATCAGGCGCATACCCGAGAGTGTCTCCACAGCCCAGATCGTCTCACGGCGTTCGACCGCGCGCGCGAGCGGGTGTAGCCTGACAGCGTGCTTTCCGGCGGGCTGCTCCTTCTTAGCTGCCGCGGCGAGGCCTCGTTCTAAGGGCCTTCCTCGTCGCGGAGCTTGTCGTCGGCCCGAATCCTCGACAACCGGAAGCGACCCCTCATGAAGAACACCCAGCAGCCGTCGGGCATGCCGACGCACAAGTACCGTCCGTTCTCCGAGCAGATCCGCGTCGATCTGCCCGATCGCACGTGGCCGGATGCGCGCATCACCGCCGCGCCGCGCTGGTGCGCCGTCGACCTGCGTGACGGCAACCAGGCCCTCATCGACCCGATGACCCCCGAGCGCAAGCGCGTCATGTTCGAGCTGCTCGTGCGGCTGGGATACAAGGAGATCGAGGTCGGGTTCCCCAGCGCCAGCCAGCTGGACTTCGACTTCGTCCGTCAGCTCATCGAAGAAGACCTCATCCCCGACGACGTCACCATCCAGGTGCTGACCCAGGCGCGCGAGCACCTCATCGCCCGCACGTACGAGTCGCTGGCCGGCGCGAAGCGCGCCATCGTGCACCTGTACAACTCCACGAGCATCGTCCAGCGCGAGGTCGTCTTCCGCACCGATAAGCAGGGCATCATCGACATCGCCCTGGAAGGCGCGCGCCTGTGCCGCCAGTACGAGAAGACCGTGCCCGAGGTCGAGGTCTTCTACGAGTACTCCCCGGAGAGCTACACCGGCACCGAGCTCGAGTTCGCCGCCGACATCTGCAACCAGGTGCTCGAGGTGTTCGAACCGACCCCCGAGCGCAAAGTCATCATCAACCTGCCCGCCACGGTGGAGATGGCGACCCCCAACGTGTACGCCGACTCGATCGAGTGGATGTCGCGGCACCTGAACCACCGCGAGAACGTCATCCTGTCGCTGCATCCGCACAACGACCGCGGCACCGCCGTGGCGGCCGCGGAACTGGGCTACATGGCCGGCGCCGATCGCATCGAGGGATGCCTCTTCGGCAACGGGGAGCGTACCGGCAACGTCGACCTCGTCGCGCTGGGCGTGAACCTGCTGACGCAGGGCGTCGACCCGCAGATCGACTTCAGCGACATCGACCAGATCAAGCGCACGGTCGAGTACTGCAACCAGCTGCCCGTGCCCGAACGCAGCCCCTGGGCCGGCGACCTCGTGTTCACCGCGTTCAGCGGGTCGCACCAGGACGCCATCAAGAAGGGCTTCGAGGCGATGGAGGCCCGCGCGCAGGCGGCGGGCGTCACCGTGGACGAGATCGAATGGGCGGTGCCGTACCTGCCGGTCGACCCGAAGGATCTCGGCCGGTCCTACGAGGCCGTCATCCGCGTCAACTCGCAGTCGGGCAAGGGCGGCGTCGCCTACCTGCTGAAGACCGATCACGCCCTCGACCTGCCACGGCGGCTGCAGATCGAGTTCTCCGGTGTCATCCAGGCCAAGACCGACGCCGACGGCGGCGAGGTCACGAGCGCTCAGATCTGGGACGTCTTCACCGACGAGTACCTCCCCACCTCCGTCGCGGACGACCGCTGGGGCCGGTTCGAGCTGGTCGGCACGCGCACCTCCAGCGATCTCACCGGCGACGTCGAATTGAACGTCCGTCTCCGCGACGGCGACGACGTGGAGGATGCCACCGGCCACGGGAACGGCCCGATCGCGGCGTTCCTGGACATCCTGCACACGCGCGGGTTCGACATCTCGCTGTACGACTACGTCGAGCACACCCTGAGCGCCGGCGGCGACGCGCAGGCCGCGGCCTACGTCGAACTGCAGGTCGACGACCAGCGCCTGTGGGGCGTCGGCATCGACGGGGACATCTCGACCGCGTCGCTGAAAGCGGTCGTCTCCGCGGTGAACCGCGCCATCCGGGCTCGCCGCGAGGCGCCCTCGCTCGCGGCGGTCTGACCCTCCGACGCACCCGCCGGGCCCGCCCGCCTCCGCCGACCCGCGCGCTCCGCCGCCGCGAGACTGCACGCCACCGGCGAGACCGCGACATGATGTCGCGGTCTCGTCGGCGGCGTGCGGTCTCGCGGGAAGGGGAGGGCGGGAAGGGAGGGGCGGACCGGGTCAGTCGGCGTCGTGCCGGCGCACGACCGGGATCGCCGAGGTCTCCACGGCGACCTTGCGCCGATGCAGCATGCGCTGCTCGGGCAGCGACACGTCGAAGATCACCGCGAGGATGCGGATCACCGTCGTCACGATGATGCCCGCGACCGCCGCGTACTCCAGCGGCGCGCCGAGGGCGTCGGCGCTGGCCAGGACGGCGCAGCCCGCGCCGGCGGCCACGGCGTACAGCGATCCGACGTGCATGATGGCCACCGGCAGGCCCATCATCATGTCCCGCAGCACTCCGCCGCCCACCGCCGAGCACACGCCGACGAAGACAGCGGGCACCGGCGGGAGGCCGAGGGCGAGCGCCTTGCTCGTCCCGAACGCGCCGAACAGGCCGATCACGAGCGCGTCCAGCGCGATGATGGCGGCGTTCAGCCGCTGGAAGATCCCGGCCAGCAGCATCCCCACCAGGGCGGCGCCGGAGGCGGTGAGCAGATACCAGTTGCTCTGCAGCGTCGCCGGAACCACTCCCAGCAGCAGATCGCGGATGAGGCCGCCGCCCATCCCGATCATGATGCCGATGATCGCCACCCCCAGCAGGTCCAGCCGCTGCTGACCGCGGAAGCCTGAAGCGAACAGCGCCCCCTGCACGCCGCCCAGGCCCACGGCGAGGAGGTCGGCCCACAGCGGGATGATGAGCATCTGCGACGTCATGGACCCATTCTCCTGGCGCGCGCTTCGCGGGGAACCCTCGGGCGGGCGGATAATGGGACGGTGCCCACCTACCGCGACGAGGTCGTGGTCCTGCGGACCCACAAGCTGGGCGAAGCGGACCGCATCGTGACGATGCTCGGCCGCCGGCACGGGAAGATCCGCGCGGTGGCCAAGGGCGTGCGCCGCACGTCGTCCCGGTTCGGATCACGCCTGGAGCCCTTCATGGTGGCCGACGTGATGCTGTACAAGGGCCGCTCACTCGACGTCGTGCAGCAGGCGGAGTCCCTCGGGTCGTACGGCGCCGACATCGCCGTGCACTATGACCGGTACACCTCCGCCAACGCCATGGTGGAGACCGCCGACCGCCTGAACGAGGCCGAGGCCACTCCGCAGCAGTATCTCCTCCTGGTGGGCGGTCTGCGCGCACTCGCCCGCGGAGAGCACGCGTCGCGCAGCGTGCTGGACTCGTACCTCCTGCGGGCCATGGCGCTGTCCGGCTGGGCGCCGGGGCTGGACGAATGCGCCCGGTGCGCCGCCCCCGGCCAGCACGAGTCATTCGTCGCGCAACTGGGGGGGATGGTGTGCGCCGCGTGCGCACCGGTGGGTTCGGCGCGCGTGGCGGCCCCGACGGCGTCGCTGCTGCGCTCGCTCCTGCGCGGCGACTGGCAGCAGGTGGATGAGGCCGCACCGGCGGCGACCAGCGCAGCCTCCGGACTCATCGCGGCGTACGCGCAGTGGCATCTGGAGCGGGGCATCCGCTCGCTGGCCCACGTGGAAGCCGGATGATGGCACCCAAGCCGTACACGCATCGCGACGCGGTGCCCTTCCGGCCCGTGGACTGGACGGGCGAGTACCCGCCGTCGTACCCGCGGGGCACGGTGCCCGGGCATGTGGCGATCGTCATGGACGGCAACGGCCGCTGGGCGAACCGCCGCAGCCTCACCCGCGTCGAGGGTCACCGGGCGGGGGAGGCGGCGCTGCTGGACGTCGTGGCAGGCGCCATCCAGGCGGGTGTGAAGCACCTGTCGGTCTACGCGTTCTCGACCGAGAACTGGAAGCGCTCGCCCGACGAGGTCCGCTTCCTGATGGGGTTCAACCGCGACGTGCTCCACCGCCGGCGCGACCAGCTCAACGAGTGGGGCGTGCGCGTGCGGTGGGCAGGCCGCAAGCCCCGGCTGTGGGGATCGGTCATCAAGGAGCTGCAGTTCGCCGAGCAGCTCACGGCCGGCAACGACGTTCTCACGCTCACGATGTGCGTCAACTACGGCGGGCGCGTCGAGCTCGTCGATGCGATGCGGCGGATGGGGGAGGAGATCGCCGCGGGACGGTTGAAGCCATCCGCCATCACCGAGCGGATGGTCGCGCGTCACCTGTACCAGCCCGACATGCCCGACGTCGATCTGTTCGTGCGCTCCAGCGGTGAGCAGCGCACGTCGAACTTCCTGCTGTGGGAGTCCGCGTACGCGGAGCTCGTCTTCCTGGACACGCTGTGGCCCGACTTCCGGCGCACCCACCTGTGGGAGGCGATCGACCTGTACCTGGACCGCGACCGGCGCTTCGGTTCCGCCGTGGATTCTCCGGGCGGCATCTGACGAAACCTCACTGCGGATCATGCCGCGGCGGGAATACGCAATGGGCGGCGGAGTGTTGCAGGTGTCGTGAGTGAAGCGATCAAGATCGACGTATGGAGTGACATCGCCTGCCCGTGGTGCTACATCGGCAAGCGGAACCTGGAGCGCGGCCTCGCGGAGGTGGCGGCCGACGCCGACGCCCCGCGTGTGGAGGTGGAGTACCACTCGTTCGAGCTGTCTCCGGATACTCCGGTCGACTTCGAGGGAAGCCAGGTCGATTACCTCCCCCGGCACAAGGGAATCTCCCGCGAGCAGGCCGGCCAGATGCTGGAGCGGGTCACCGGTGTCGCCGCCGAAGCCGGGCTCGCGTACCGGTTCGATCTGCTCCAGCACACCAACACAGTGAAGGCCCACGAACTCCTGCACTTCGCCAAGGCGCACGGCCGCCAGCTGGAGATGGTCGAGCGGCTGATGTCCGCGTACTTCATCGAAGGACGCCATCTCGGCCGCACCGACGAGCTGGTGTCGCTCGCAGCCGACGTCGGCCTCCCCGCCGACGAGGCGCGCGCGGCGCTGGAGTCGCAGCGCCACCTCGGCGATGTGCGGGCCGATCAGGAGCAGGCGGTCGCCTATGGCATCAACGGCGTGCCGTTCTTCGTGATCGACGGTCAGTACGGTGTCAGCGGCGCACAGCCCCCCGAGGCTTTCGCCCAGATCACGCGTCAGCTGTGGGCGGAGCGCGCCGGGCAGCCGGCGAACGCTGCGGCGGGGTGACGGCAGGTCAGCGCGGGAGCGCGTCCTCGATGACGGAGACGATCGCCTCGTCATCGGGGGCGACCTGCGAGCGGAACCGGTGCACACCGCCGGAGGGCGTGATCACGAACTTCTCGAAGTTCCACAGGACGGGACCATGCTTGCCGTCCAGGTCGGGCGCGCTCTTGAGCGCCTTGTAGACCGGCGCGGCCGCCGATCCGTTGACGCGGACCTTGTCCATGATCGGGAAGGTCACGCCCCACGTCGTGGAGCAGTACTCCAGGATCTCCTCCACCGAACCCGGCTCCTGGCCCAGGAACTGGTTGCAGGGGAAGCCGAGCACCGTCAGTCCGCGGTCGCCGTAGGTGCGCTGAAGCTGCTCGAGCTTCTCGTACTGGGGAGCCAGCCCGCACTTGGAGGCGACGTTCACGACCATCACGACACCGTCGCCGTAGTCGCCCAGCGTGGCGGTGCTCCCCTCGGCAGTGCGGAAGGGGATGCTGCGCAGATCTGTGGACTCCGTCGTCATCTCCTCAGGTTACGTCCTGTGCGCGGCGGCGGGCTCCGTTCGTCTGGGAGAATATGACGGTGACCACCGCCCTCGCCCCGACGCGCCCCCTGCGCATCGGCCCCCACGTGCTCGACGCGCCCGTCGTGCTCGCGCCGATGGCCGGCATCACCAACACGGCGTTCCGCCGGCTGTGTCGCGAGTACGGCGCAGGTCTCTACGTGAGCGAGATGATCACGACGCGGGCCCTCGTGGAGCGCAACGCGACCACGATGCGCCTCATCCGCCATCACGAGTCCGAGACGCCGCGCTCGATCCAGCTCTACGGCGTCGACCCCGCCACGGTCGAGGCGGCCGTGCGCATCCTGGTGGAAGAGGACCGCGCCGATCACATCGACTTGAACTTCGGATGCCCCGTGCCCAAGGTCACCCGCAAGGGCGGGGGAGCGGCGCTGCCGTGGAAGACGTCGCTGTTCCGCGACATCGTGACGCGTGCCGTGTGTGCCGGCGGGGACGTCCCCGTGACCGTGAAGATGCGCAAGGGGATCGACGACGATCACCTCACGTTCCTGGAGGCCGGCCGCATCGCCGAGGACGCCGGCGTCGCCGCCGTCGCCCTGCACGCCCGAACGGCGTCGCAGTTCTATTCCGGCGTCGCGGATTGGCCGGCGATCGCGGCGCTGAAGGACGCGGTGACGAGCATCCCCGTGCTGGGCAACGGAGACATCTGGTCGGCCGAGGATGCGGTGCGCATGATGGCGGAGACCGGATGCGACGGCGTCGTCGTGGGGCGCGGCTGCCTCGGCCGCCCGTGGCTGTTCGGCGATCTCGCCCGCGCGCTGGGCTCTGCCACCGCTGCGGCCGGTGCGCCGGTGGATGCCACTCTCGGTTTCGTCGCGCGCGCGTTCCGTCGCCACGCCGAGCTGCTCGTGGAATTCCTGGAGGACGAAGCCCGCGGGTGCCGCGACATCCGCAAGCACGTCGCGTGGTACTTCAAGGGCTACCCGGTGGGCGGCGATGTGCGCGCCGCGCTGGCCACGGTGTCGACCCTCGCGGAGATCGACGAGCTGCTGTCCGGCCTCGAACTCGATGCGCCCTACCCCGGTGCGGCCGCCGAGGGCCAGCGCGGTCGCGCCGGCAGCCCCAAGCGCGCCGCGCTCCCGGACGGGTGGCTGCTCTCCCGCGAACTGGGTGACGCCGCCTCCCGTGACCTGGCCGAAGCGGAGCTGGATTCCAGTGGCGGTTGACCTCGTCACCGGCGGGTCTGCCCGCCCCGCCGGTTACGGCGACCCCGACGCCGACCGCTTCCAGCCGGAGGAGCACCGATCCCGTCGCGACGACTTCGCGCGTGATCGCGCCCGGGTGCTGCACTCCGCGGCGCTGCGACGCCTCGCCGCCAAGACGCAGGTGCTCAGCCCCGCCAGCCCCGCCGACTTCGCCCGCAACCGCCTGACGCACTCGCTCGAGGTCGCGCAGGTGGGTCGCGAACTGGCCACGGCGCTGCAGCTTTCGCCCGACGTGGTCGACACGGCATGCCTCAGTCACGACCTCGGCCACCCGCCGTTCGGTCACAACGGCGAGCGAGCGCTCAACGAGTGGGCCGAGGACATCGGCGGCTTCGAGGGGAACGCGCAGACCCTCCGCATCCTGACCCGTCTCGAGCCGAAGGTGATCGACGCCGAGGGACGCAGTCACGGACTGAACCTCACTCGGGCGAGCCTGGATGCGACGTGCAAGTACCCGTGGACGGTGGATCATCCCGTGCCCGATCCGGGCGGCCGGCTGAAGTTCGGGGTGTACCCCGAGGACGAGCCGGTGTTCCGGTGGATGCGGGAGGGTGCGCCGGGCCGGGTGCGCTGCATCGAGGCGGAGGTGATGGACCTCTCCGACGACATCGCCTACTCGGTGCACGATTTCGAAGACGCCATCACGAACCGCTACCTCGATCCGTCCCGCCTGTCCGACACGGCCGAGCACGGCGCCCTGCTCTCGGCGATCCAGACGTGGGTGGGCTACGACTTCGCCCGCGACGAGTTGGAGGACGCCCTGTTTCGGCTTATGCGGCTTCCCGAGTGGATCGACGGCTTCGACGGTACGCGCCCCGCGCTGGCGCGACTGAAGAACCTCACGAGCGATCTGATCGGGCGATTCGCGCGGGCGGCGACGACCGCGACGCGCGAGGCCTATCCGGTCGAGACGCTCACGCGCTACCGTGCCCACGTGGTGGTGCCGCGCGTGATCGAGGCCGAGATGGCCGTGCTCAAGGGCATCATCGGCGCCACCGTCGTCTCGATCGAGGGGCGCCGGGAGCTCTACAAGGAGCAGCGCCGCGTGCTCAAGCGGCTGGCCACCGCGCTGTGGGAGGCGCCGGAGGCGCTGGACCCGCTGCATGCGGCGGACTTCGGTGCGGCGGCGGAGGACGCGCAGCGCAGACGCGTCGTGGTCGACCAGGTCGCCAGCCTCACCGATCAGCTCGCGCTGGCGTGGCACAGCAGGCTCGTGGGCGAGGTGGATGCTGCCTCCATCGGCATCTGGGCTCCGGGGGCGGCCCGCTCGGGCGGGGCCGGACGCTGATGGCCGGCCGCATCCGTCAGAGCGACATCGACGAGGTCAAGGCCCGCACGAACATCGCCGACATCGTGGGGGAGCGGGTCGCGCTGAAGGCCGCGGGCGTCGGGTCGCTCAAGGGACTGTGCCCGTTCCATGACGAGCGCAGCCCGAGCTTCCACGTGCGCCCGCAGGTCGGCTACTACCACTGCTTCGGATGCGGCGAGTCCGGCGACGTGTACTCGTTCCTGCGCGCGATGGACCACGTCTCGTTCACGGAGGCGGTCGAGCGACTGGCGGCACGGGTCGGCTACACACTGCACTACGAGGACGGCGGAGCCGCGCCCGAGACGAGCGGACGGTCGCGCCTGTACGCCGCCAACGCCGCCGCGGCGGAGTTCTACCGTGCGCGGCTGTCCGACCCCGACGCGGAGGCGGGCCGTCGCTTCCTCGGTGAGCGCGGTTTCGATGCCGGTGCCGCCGCGCACTTCGGTGTCGGATACGCGCCGAAGGGATGGTCTGCGCTGACCGATCACCTGCTGGCGCAGAAGTTCACGCGCGAGGAGATCACCCAGGCCGGGCTGGTGTCGCAGGGGCAGCGTGGCGTGTACGACCGGTTCCGTGGGCGCCTGGTGTGGCCGATCCGCGACGTCACCGGTCAGGTCATCGGGTTCGGCGCACGCAAGCTCTACGACGACGATCCCGGCCCGAAATACCTCAACACCCCTGAGACGCCGATCTACCGGAAGGCGCAGGTGCTCTACGGCCTCGACGTCGCCAAGCGGGAGATCTCCCGCGCCCACCGGGTGGTCGTGGTCGAGGGGTACACCGACGTCATGGCCTGTCATCTGGCGGGTGTCACGACCGCGGTGGCCACGTGCGGGACGGCGTTCGGCACCGACCACATCACGGTGCTCCGACGCGTCATGGGCGACGACTCGGCGTCGGGGGAGGTGGTTTTCACGTTCGATCCGGATGCGGCGGGCCAGAAGGCCGCGCTCCGGGCCTTCGGCGAGGAGAAGAGGTTCGCGGCCCAGACGTACGTCGCCGTCGCGCCGGGTGGCCTGGACCCGTGCGACCTGCGGCTCGAGCGCGGGGACGGCGCGGTGCGGGCGCTGCTGGACACGAAGGCCCCGATGTTCGAGTTCGTCATCGACCAGCGCCTGGCCGGTTTCGACCTCGCCACGGTGGAAGGCCGCGCGGGAGCCCTCCGCGCCGCGGCCCCGATCGTGGCGGAGATCCGCGACCCGTCGCTACGGCCGGGGTACACGCGCGTGCTGGCGCGCCGGCTCGGACTGGATCTGCCGGAGGTCGCCTCCGCCGTCGAGCGGGCCGCACGCGCGGCGGCGCGCACGGGGAGCGCCGAGCCCGCGCCCGCGCAGCGCGCGGCCGCTGCCGGGGACGAGCAGCCGGTGCAGGTGCGCGTGTCGATCGCCTCGCTGCCGCGGGACCGCGACACGGCGCTCGAGCGCGATGCCCTGATGTCGTTCCTGCAGTACGGACACCGGGTGGACCCCGTCATGCTGTCGCGCGCTCTGGCGGTGACGTTCCGTTCGCCCGCGCTGGAGGTGGTGCGTGCCGCCATCGCCGCGGGTGCCGATGTGACGCGGCCGGGATGGGCCGCCGACGTCGTGGGGTCTGTGCGGGAGCCGTTCCGCTCTCTCGCGGCTGAGCTCCTCACCGCCGACTTCCCGGCGCGCGACGAGAACCACGCCGTGGCGTCTGCGAACGACCTCGCGCGCCGCTTGGTCGTACGATCTCTCGAACGCGAGAAGACCGACCTCTTGGGTGCCATCCAGCGCGTGCCCGCCGACTCCGAGGAGGGCAGGGGTTTCCGCATCCGGCTGCGCGATCTCGACCGCGAGCGGCAGCGCCTGATCGAAGCCGAGTAGCGCACCGCTCCTCCGCACGGCAGGATGGAGGGGTGCGTCGCCTCACCGAAGCGGATATCGCCGTCCGCGCCGACGATCTGTCCGTCGCTCGTGGTGGCGCACGCGTGGTCGAGGGGGTGTCGATCACTCTGCCCCGCAGAGGCGTACTCGCCGTCATGGGCCCCACCGGTGCCGGCAAGTCGACGCTCGCGGCCTTCCTCGCTGGTCGCACCGAAGACGGCCTGAGCGCCGCGGGCGGCTCAGCCACCGTCGAGGGCATCGACGCGCGCCATCCCGGCCGCGCACGCCGTCAGCTCACGTATGTGGTGGGCTACATGCCGCAGCGCGCCGGCGCCGATCTGCCCTCGCGGCTGACCGTGTCGGAGGTGATCGCCGAGCCGATCACGAGTCGCGACCGACGCGTCAACGGGCGTGCGCTTGCCGTGCGCGTGGCGACGCTCCTGGACGAGATGCAGCTGCCCCTGGGCGCCGCGGCGAAGTACCCGTACGAGTTGAGCGCCGGCATGCGCCAGCGTGTCGCTCTGGCGCGTGCCCTCGTGCTCGAGCCGCGGCTGCTGGTCGCCGACGACCCCTACGCGAACCTCGACATCGAGGTGCGCACGGCGGCGCGGGACGCGATTCTCCGCCGCCGCGACGATCACGGGATGGCCGCGCTGATGGTCACCAACGATGCGGATGCGGCGCGCGAACTGGACGCCGACGTGCTGGTGCTGCGCGGCGGGCACCCCGTCGCGTACGGGCACGGGGCCGACGCGCTCCTGTGGACCCCCGACGGCACCGACGCGCAACGCGCGGCGGTGCGCTGAGTTCGGAACTGGCGCGATGCTTTGCTAGCATGGTGGGGTTGCGCGCACGACGCGGAGCATATTCCTCGGTAGCTCAATTGGCAGAGCAATCGGCTGTTAACCGATAGGTTCTTGGTTCGAGTCCAAGCCGGGGAGCGAGAGTACCGCGTCATCTAACGCGGCTCTCACCTAAGGCCCGGGCTTCCACCCCGGGCCTTTCCCTTTGTCTGCTCCTGCACGCGACGCGAGCGACGACATCGGGAAGCGGTTCTCGCGTGTCCGGCCGCCGCAGTGCACGGGTGCCGGGTAGCCTCGGATCCAGCGGAAGGAGCGGGGCGGATGGGGGAGCGCAGGATGCGGACGAAGGGTCAGCGCGTACCGCGCCACGGACACGCGTTCGTCACGGTCACCGCACGCGACGCGAACGGCTTCCTGCACCACTTCGACGAGATCGAGGCCCCCGTGGGGGCCCTCCACGAAGCCCTCGCCATCCTTCAGCTGAAGTCGACGGCCATGGAAGACGCGCACCGCGAGGCCCACTCGGCCTGACGGTGCGCGCCCGCGTCACGCGGCGCGGCGCAGCGGCGCGTATTCCTCCGGTCGGGCGGCGCTCTCATCGGCGGGGTGCTCCACGAGCGCGATCACCCGGTTCGCCATGAATCGGGCCGTGCGCACCGGTGTACCCGAGCGGGTCACCTCGGAGACCTCCACCAGACCCCGGCCGTGGGTCACGTCCAGCCGACGGCCTGCACGGCTGGCTTCGATGTCATACGTGCGAGCGACACCACCGCCCGCGTCGACCACGATCTCTACTCGATCACCTTTCATACCTTCTCCTCCGCTGGGCACAACACTCCAGGTCAGCGCGTTATTCCGGGGCGCTGCGGAGCGGGCTGGCATCCAGTTCGCGCAGCAGGCCCGCGACGTCGTCGTACACGGCGACCGCGCCGGCCGCGCGGAGCTCGTCCCGCCCGGTCCCACCGCTGAGCACGCCGACGCACGGGACGCCGGCGCGCGCCGCTGCCTGCACATCCCACACCGCGTCACCGACCATGACGGCGCGGTCGGGGCTCACGCCCGCGCGCTCGACGGCGACGGTGAGGATGTCGGGATCGGGCTTCGCGGTCTCGGCATCCTGAGCCGAGGTGACGACGTCCAGCGTGTCGCCCATGTCGAGCACCTCCAGCAGCATCTCGAGCTCCTCCGGCGGGGCGGAGGTCGCCAGGACGATGGTGTGCCCGCGATCGGCGAGGACCTGCAGAAGCTCCCGTGCGCCGGCGAAAACGCGCAGGCGCTCGGACATGCCCGCGTACAACCGCGCGTGCGCCTTCTTCGCGACCGGTCCGGCCGAGTCGGCGGCGTCGCCGAGGAGCTCGTCCAGCAGCTTGCCGGAGTCCATCCCGATGGCGCGGTGGATCCGCCATGTGTCGACAGGGGTGCCCGCCTCGGCGAACGCGCGGGACCACGCATCCACGTGGAGGTAGTTCGAATCCACGAGAGTCCCGTCGATGTCGAACAGCACGGCCAGGGGCGTCGAACGATCGGATGCTTCCATGCCCCCACTCAAGCGCATGGCTTCCGGCGCACGTACGGGGTGGCGAGCTCCGGCGGGATGTGCCAGGTGGCGCGGGGTCAGGCGTCCAGGTCGTCCACGCCCGGGAGCCACGCGTTGCCGGGGCGCCCCCATCCGCGCTTGCGGGCGATCTTCTGCGTCGTCTTCCAGTCGCTGTCATCCAGGCGGTCGATGTAGAGCACGCCGTCGAGGTGATCGAATTCGTGCTGCATGATCCGTGCGCGCCAGCCCGACACCTGGATGCGCACAGCCTCGCCGTCGAGGTCGGTGCCGGTGACCACGACCTCTTCCGAACGGCGGAGGGGGAATCGCTCGCCCGGGAACGACAAGCATCCTTCCGACTCGTCGTCGGGGTCGGGGGCGCCGGGTTCGAGCGGACGCATCCACAGCTCGGGGTTGATGATCACACCGCGCCAGGGTGCGCCCTCGTCGTCGGCGTAGCTGTATACGTACAGCCGCAGTCCCACACCCACCTGCGGCGCGGCGAGGCCCACGCCGGGCGCGGCATCCATCGTCTCGAACATGTCGGCGACGAGCCGGCGGATGTCGTCGGTGATCTCGGTCACAGGGTCGGCGGGAGCGTGCAGGACGGGATCGCCCATGATGCGAATCGGGAGAACGGCCACGCCTTGAGCCTATCGAGCGGCTCGGGCGGATAGTGTCGAGGGGTGATTGGCGTCGACCTCTCGCTGGGGGATGTCACCGACGAACTCGTCGGCATCTTCCGCGACCCCGGGATCCTGCTCGGGATCCCCTTGGCGTTGCTGGGTGCGATCTTCATGTCCTTCGGCGCGCAGTATCAGCACCGCGGCGTGGCGAAGGTGGAGCGGCTCTCCGGCAAGGCCGGCACCTCAGGCCTGAACGGCGGGCAGCTCCTCGGGCTGCTTCGCCGGCCCTCGTGGGTCATGGGCACCGTCATGCTGGGGCTCGCGATCGTGTGCCAGCTGGGCGCGCTGTCGGTGGCGCCGCTGATCCTCGTGCAGCCCCTGGGTGCCGTCGCGCTCGTCGTGACAACCCTGCTGAACGCCCGCCTGTCGGGGCACAAGCCCACGCGTCAGTCGATCATCGCCATCGTCGCGTGCATCGGCGGCATCCTCACCTTCGTCACGATCGCCGCCTTCTTCGCCACCGAGCATCAGGTCGGTTCCCGTGAACTGGTGATCATCCTGGCGATCCTGGCCGTGGTCATCGTGGTCTTCGCGGTGCTGTGGCTGTGGCTGCGCAAGCGGATGCGCGCGCTGTTCTACATCACCGCGGCCGGTGTCATCTACGGCTTCGTCGCCACGCTCGCCAAGGTCGTGATCAGCCGCATCCAGAGCGGCGACTTCGAGTGGCTCACGCTGCTGTGCGTCGTGGCGCTGCTGGCCGCCGTCGCCATCGGCGCGTACTTCGTGCAGACGGCGTACTCGGTCGGGCCGCCCGACCTCGTGATCGCCGGGCTCACCGTCATCGATCCGCTCGTGGCGGTGCTGATCGGACTGCTCGTGCTGGGGGAGGCCTCGACCGCGCCGGTGTGGGCGCTGGTGGGCTTCGCCATCGCCGGCGCCGTGGCGATGTGGGGAGTCATCCAGCTCACGCGGCATCACCCGCAGATCGTGAGCGACTCCCAAGAGCTCCCCATCCCGCGCGGCCGGAGCAGCAAGAAGCCTCGCCGAGACTGATCACCGCCCCCCTCCGTCCGGGCCGGTAGGCTCGGAGGATCAGGGGGCGGTGGCCAAGCTGGTCAAGGCAGCGGGCTCATAACCCGACGATCGTGGGTTCAAGTCCCACCCGCCCTACCGGATCTGTTCGACCCGCATCTGTTCGACCCGCATCTGTTCGACCCGCATTGTGAAGTGCAGGATGGCCGCGGCCAGCGCATCGGGTGCCTCCTGCGCCACGAGGTGTCCGACGCCAGGGATATGGACCGAGGTGACTTCGCCCGCGGTCACCTGGCGGAAGGTGTTCGCGGTGAACGGGGCGTTCGCGCCGTCGACGGCGAGGACGGGCACTGTGATCGGGTGCGCCTCGGCGAGAGCCCTGGTCTCGCCCTTGTCGAGAAAGAGCTGGTGATAGAGGCCCTCCGTACCGCGCCACGCGCCGGGGCGGGAGTAGGTGCGGATGAACTCGTCGAGGTCGCTCTCCGAGACGGCCCCGGGTGTGCCGTTCATGTTGGCATAGGCCCAGCCGGCGATGAGGTCCCGCTCATGACCGGGAATCAGCATGCTCGCGATCGCCGGCGTGCCGAGGAAGCCGACATGCCACGAACCGAAGCCGTTGACGTCGGCGAGGGCTTCGAGTCCGTAGCCCATCAGCGTGCTCTCGATGGCGATGAGGCTCCGCACGTCGGCGGGGTGGGTTGCGGCGAAGCGGAAGACCGTGCCGCCGCTGATGTCCTGCCCGAGGACGTGCACCGCGCCCGCGCCGAGGTGCGCCACCAGCTGGTGCAGGTCTTCGGCGGAGACGGCTTCTCCGTACTCCGTCTCCCCGGCCCCGGAGTCTCCGAAGCCGCGCAGGTCGAGGGCGAACACGCGGTGCGTGCGTGCGAGCAGGGGGATGAGCGTGCGGAACGCCCACCAGGTTTCCGGCCAGCCGTGCACGAGGAGGATGGGTGAACCGCTGTCGCCCGCGGTCACGTAATGCAGCTCGGTCCCGTTGATGGCGGCCAGGTGATGGGTGACGCCGGGGATCGTGGCTCCGGCGGGCGCGATGATCGTCATGATGCTCCTTAATGGACAACGTCGTTGTCTTCATAGTAGACAACCCGGTTGTCTTCGGGGATATTCCGTACGCTGGGTGGATGTCCAGGTCCGGCGCCGAACTCGCCCTGCTCCTCCTCGGCGGTTTTCGCACCCTCGCCGCCCAGGCCACGACGGAGCTGGCGGCACGGGGATTCGAAGACGTCCGGCCGCTCCACGACTTCGCTCTGCGGGCGATCATCGCCGGCGCCGACAGCGCCTCCGATCTGGGGCGCGCGACTTCGGTGACGAAGCAGGCGGCGGCCAAGACGATCGCCGTGCTCGAGGAGCGCGGATATGTCACACGCGAGCCCGATCCAGCCGATCGGCGCCGCCTTCGCGTTCGCGTCACCGATCGCGGACTGACCATGCTCCGGGAGGGGGAGCAGATCTTCGACGAGCTCCGGGCACAGTGGGAGGAGCAGGTGGGGGCGGCGTCATTGGCGAGCGTCGTCGAGACCCTCCGCACCCTCGTGGGGGAGCATGTGCCCCGCACGGATTCGCCCGCATGGGACGTCAGCGACCTCGAGGGATAGCCGCTGTGCGCCCCTCACGCAACCATGCGCCTACCCACGCGCGCGCCCTCCGCAGCGTTCCCGGGCGGGCGCGCCGCAGCAGCGTCCTCCGCCCGTGTCAGGGCATCGCGTTGCCGATGTAGGAGTACTTCACGAAGACCTCCGACGCGAAGCCGGCTTCTTCGAGCACCCCCTGCACGGCGGCGAGCATGTATCGGGAGTCCCACCCCATGTACAGGAAGTGGGCGTCGTCGAGGGCGTCCCACTGCCCGTTCCACGACTGCGCGTCGTACACGGGCCCGCCGCGGCGGGCGCTAAAATCGATCACCGACTCGCGGGAGTCGGCCCACAGGCGCTTGAAGATGCGGTTGAAGAGGTGCTTGACGTCGTAGACCTCCCAGTGCTCGCCCCGGTATTCGACGTAGTCCCACTCCCGCTGCCAGCCGCGTGGCCATCCACGGCGCTTCCTGGCATCCAGGATGGGGGTGAGGTCGTCGTCGTCGATGGCCACGACAGGCGGCTTCGCCCACAGCTGCAGGAACCGCTCGCTCAGCGCCGCGGAGCGGGCGGAGATGGCGGCGGTGCCCCAGGCAGGAACATCGGCGAGTTCGGCGGACAGGTCGATCGAGCTGCGAGCGTACGCGGCATCCCGCTTGTCGGGGAACGACCGGTCGGCGGCGCGCTCGGCGAGCCCCTCCTCGAGGAGTGTCAGATTCCCCAGGGTCTTCGCGAGCGCCCGGTGGCTGTTCTGCTCGTCCTCGCTGTACTGCGACCACGGCCGCGCCCCGTCGCCCGACCAGGCGTCGCCCGGTGCGAGCGGGAAGATGTACTCGACCTCCAGGTCCGTGGGAGCGTCGACGCCGGCGAGGCGGCCGAGGACGTATGCGGGATGCGGCAGATCGCTGTACTTCAGACCCACTCGAACCCGTTCATCCGAAGGGGTGATGCGCGAGATCGCACGCTCCAGCGCGTCGTTGCCGTCCGCCCGGGCCCGGCACAGCCGCGCGACGAGGCGGGCGTTGGTGAGGCCCGAGACGGTGCGCCGCAGGAGCAGGGACTGGACGTAGCGGATGGTGCGCACGAGGTCGGCTGTGGAGAGGGCACCGGCTTCGTGATCGCCGTACGCCTGCATGATGAGCGGGTACATGCCGCGCCCGAACACGTTGAGGTAGTGCAGTTCACGCGCGATGTCGGGATCGGCCGCGTGGGCGGGGTCCAGCAGCACGCGGTAGATCTCGGAGTACGCCTTCCACTCCGCCGCCGCCGTGCGCAGACCCGCGCGCTCCAGCCGGGGGAACTCCGCTCGGAACGCGTCGTACACGCCCCGCTCGCCGATCGTGGTCACCTCGCGCCCCGTCCGCATGACGAGGTAGTGGCGCCAGAACGCGGCGATCGAGTCGCCGGTGTTCTGCTCGATGGGCACCCAGAACTCGTCCTCGATCTCCGTCTGCTCCGCGTGCGTGAGCCCCATCAGGACGTAGTTGTGGATCAGTTCGTGGTCGCGCAGCGGCTCACCGGTGGAGTTGAGGCTCTCGAAGATCTGCTGCGCATTGGCGCCGGCGCCGAGGGTGATCGCGACGTGCTCGAGCTTCTGCAGTCCGCGCCAGATGCGGGGCGCCTCATCCAGGCTCACCTGACTGCGGAAGAACGAGTAGTTGTCGTTGAAGCGCGACTCCCGATCCCCGCCGTCCTCGAGCCGGTCCAGGACGACGGCTTCGAACAGGTCGGCCCAGGCGCGGTGCGGGCGCAGCTTCGTCCGCGCGGGGTCGGCCGCCCGCACCAGCACGCGTTCGAGGTCGGCAGCCAGAGCGGGGTCGGTGCCGCGCACGGTGTGGTGCAGCGCGGCGACCAGCAGCATGAGGGTCGTGATGCGCTGCTGCCCGTCGATCAGAACGAGTTCGGCGGCCCCGTCGGCGCGGTCGCTGTTGGCGGCGGAGAGGATGGAGCCGATGAAGTGCATCGTCCTCTCATCGGCGTCGGCGACGGCACGGATGTCGGCGAGCAGCTGCTCGCATCCGCCGATGTCCCACCGGTACTGCCGCTGGTAGACCGGGACGACGATGTTCGTGCCGGGGGAGGAGAGCCAGCCGACGGTGTTGACCGCGTTCGCATCGACATTCGTGGCGCTGACCATGACCCGTTCGACCTCCACTCGCACGAATGGGCCGCGTGTCGTCCGGATCGGCGCACGGAAGCCCACGCGAGTCTAACCGAGGGGGCCTGAACGAACGGGGAGCGCGATTTTCCCCGGCCCGCCTCCCCGAGGGCTCGCAGAGGCCGCAGGTAGGCTTGCCTTACCAGGGCCTGGAAAAACGTACTGGCCCCCTACGGAAGGCATGACTCACCTCATGGGTTACATCAAGTCCGCCGCTCTCGAAGAGACCGGCTACGTCGTCCTCGACCGTTACAACCAGGAACTCGACCCCCAGGAGTGGCTCGACCTGGAGTACGTGGACTGGAAGTCCTCCGGAGACACCCGGTTCGCCCCCCTGGCCTCCAAGGACGGCGAGATCGAGTGCGGCGGTTTCTGGAGCGGCAAGACGCCGCGCACCGACAAGGACGGCATCTGGATCCCCTCGCAGGTCGAGAAGGCGCCGAACCTCGTCCGCCGCGCACAGGAGCCGGGCGCGAACGTCGGCCGCTGCCGCATCATCGAGCTGCAGCCGAACACCTACGCCGACTGCCTCTACAACCTGCACCAGGACGACAACAACCGCCTGAACCCGGATGGCACCGGCTGGGTCGTGCGCGGGTTCTTCAACCTCACCGACGACAAGGACAGCTTCTTCGTCCTGCGCGACAACCGCACCGACCCCAGCGTGGAGTACCGGATCGCGCTGCCGGCCGGCGCGCAGCTGATCGTCGACACGCAGCGTCTGTGGCACGCCGCGACCCACCCGGGCAAGGACCCGCGGTACTGCCTCATCACGTCGTGGACGTCCGGCCCCGAGCTCGACGCGTACATCGAGAAGTACAACGGCCGCACCCACGTGCCGAACTACGAAGTGTCGCAGGAGATCCTCGAGGCCGGCCAGGCGGAGCAGACCCGTCGCCTCGCGGCGCGTGCCGCGGCCCTCGCGGCCCGAGGTCAGGCCGACCAGACCGTCATGAGCGAGGCCTGACCCACCTCACCGACGAAACGAGGGGCGCCCCGATGCGATCGGGGCGCCCCCGGCGTCTCGGTGAACGAGGCCGGCGGCGGATCAGCGGGCGCCGGGCTGGCCGGATGCGGTGGCTGCGGCGATGAGCGCCGTCACGTCGATCGGCTCGGTCGGGGGAAGGTGGACGTCGCTGGGGGTGACCTCGCGCACGCGGGAGACGGACCGGGCGCCGGTGGACACGTCGGTCATGACGTGGCCTGCCCCTCGTCGCCACCGCCGATGGCGATGTTGCGCGGCGTCGTGCCTCCGCTGAGTGGGATGGTGACCTTCAGCACGCCCTTGGTGAACTTCGCGCTGATGTCGCCCTCCTCCGCTTGCTCGGGGAGGGAGATGCTCCGGTAGAAGCTGCTGCTGCTCTCGCGGATGACGTACTTCTTGTCCTTGTCCTCCTCCTTCTCCCGTCGCTCCGCCGAGATCACCAGTGCGCCGCGGTCGACCGTGACCGTGACGTCCTTCTCGTCGAAGTTGGGGAGGTGTGCTTCCACGATCAGCGACTTGTCGCCTTCGGTGTAGATGTCCGTGGTCGGCACCTTGCCGCGCACGTCGGGGAGCAGGTCGTTCATGACGCTCCGACGGAGGGCGTCGAGCCCTGTGAACGGGTCAAATCGAACCAGATTGCGTGCCATCGTTTCGTCCTTTCGCCGAGTGCGCGCCGGACGTCGGTCCGCCGTGTGCGCTGCCAGAGCAGCACGGCCACCCTCACGCACTTGGAGAGGGCCGGGAAGTGCCATTGGTCCTGTCGACAGACCTCCGGCACGCTTGCGCCGGCGCCCCGTTGTGCGCGCCCGTGGGCGACCCTTGCGGGTGCTGTGCGGTCACCTGAGGATTGGGGGCATGGCGCACCCCCCGGAAGCCGCGACATCGCCGTACCGCATCCCCGATCCTGTCCGCACGGATGCGGCGGCCATCGCACGGGCGCTGGATGTCGATCCCGATCGCGGCCTGTCGGCGGCGGAGGCCGCCCGACGTCTCGCCGAGGTCGGTCCGAACGAACTGCGCAGCGCGGAGCGCAATCCCCTGTGGCGGCGCATCCTGACCCAGCTCGCCGATCCGCTGACGCTGCTGCTCCTGGCGGCGGTGGCCATCTCGGTGATCGCGTGGGTCCTGGAAGGCGCCCACGGAGTGCCCATCGACGCGCTCGTGATCCTCATCATCATCCTCGTCAACGTCGCCCTGAGCATCATCCAGGAGGCACGGGCCGAGGATGCGGTGGCTGCGCTCTCGGTCATGACGAGGACCCGCTCGACGGTGCTCCGCGACGCACAGAAGACCACGGTCCCCAGCGCGGAACTCGTTCCCGGTGACGTCCTGGTCTTGGCTGAGGGCGATGAGGTCGGGGCCGATGGCCGCCTTCTCAGCGCCAACACGCTGCGGATCGCGGAGGCGTCGCTCACGGGTGAGAGCGAAGCGGTGGAGAAGCGGCCCGACACCCTCCACGGGACCGAGTCCATCCCCCTCGGCGACCGCGCCGACATGGTGTACAAGGGCACTGCCGTGAACCGGGGCACGGGCAGGGCGGTGGTGACGGCGACGGGCATGTCGACGGAGATGGGCGCCATCGCGACCATGCTCGATCAGACGGTGCAGGATGCCACGCCGTTGCAGAACGAGGTCAACCACATCGGGAACCTGCTCGGGCGCATCGTGATCGTGATCGCGATCGTCGTGATGATCACGATCGCGCTCATCCAGGGCATCGACACGGCCGCCGATTTCGTGCAGGTGCTGCTTCTGGGGGTGTCCCTCGCCGTTGCGGCGGTGCCCGAGGGTCTGCCCGCGGTCCTGTCAGTGGTCCTCGCCCTGGGTGTTCAGCGCATGGCCAAACGCAATGCCGTGGTCAAGAAGCTCTCCAGCGTCGAGACCCTCGGATCGGCGTCGGCCATCTGCACCGACAAGACCGGCACGCTCACGACCAACCAGATGACGATCCAGCGGGTGCTGACCGCATCCGGCGCCGTCGACATCGAAGGGGTGGGGTACGCGCCGGTGGGGCGCGTCACCGTTGCCGGAGGCGATCTCACCGCCGGCGACCTGCGGCACGAAGCGCAGCTCGCACTGGCTGCCGGTGCCCTCGCCAATGACGCACAACTGACCGAGGATGCCGGGACCTGGACCATCCAGGGAGACCCCACGGAGGCTGCCTTCCTCGTCGCGGCGCGCAAACTCGAGGGCGCGGGAGAGTTCGTCTCCCGTTTCGATCGGGTGGGGGAGGTGCCGTTCAGCTCGGAGCGCAAGATGATGTCCACCGCCGACCGCAACAGCGACGGCGCGGTGGTGATCTTCAGCAAGGGAGCGCCGGACGTTCTGCTGGAGCGGTGCACGCACGTCCAGGTCGGCTCATCCGTCGTGCCCCTGGATGCGGCCCGCCGCGCGCGCGCCCTCGCCGACGTCGACGCCCTGTCGCAGGCTGCCTACCGCACTCTGGGAGTCGCCTACCGCGTCGCGCCCGAACTGCAGGCAGAAGGCGATGCGGTCGAGATCGACGAAGCGCACGAGCGGGATCTGGTCTACGTCGGGGTGGTCGGCATCATCGATCCGCCGCGCCCGGAGGTGCGCCCCGCGATCGCCGAGGCCCACGCCGCCGGCATCCGCGTTCTCATGATCACCGGCGACCATCCGGTCACCGCGGCGCGGATCGCCCGCGACCTGGGCATCATCGCCGGCGGGGAGGAGGCGCTCCCCGGCGCGCGCCTGGACGGCATGGACGACGCCGGACTGCGGGAGGCGGTGCGGGCCTACTCTGTGTTCGCGCGCGTCGCGCCCGAGCACAAGCTCCGCATCGTCGACGCCCTGCAGGACGACGGGTACATCGTCGCGATGACCGGCGACGGGGTGAACGATGCGCCGGCGCTGAAATCCGCCGACATCGGGATCGCGATGGGGATCACCGGAACCGAGGTGACGAAGGAAGCGGCGAACATGGTGCTCGCCGACGACAACTTCGCGACCATCGTCGAGGCCGTGCGCGAGGGGCGGGTCATCTTCGACAACATCCGGAAGTTCCTGCGCTACCTGCTGTATTCGAACATGGGCGAGGTCCTCACCGTCTTCTTCGGCATCGTGTTCGCCGGAGCGCTGGGGCTCAGTGCCGCGAGTGAGGGCGAGCTCGTGCTGCCTCTGCTGGCGACCCAGATCCTGTGGATCAACCTCGTCACCGATTCCGGACCCGCCCTGGCCATGGGCGTCGATCCCGAGATCGACGATGTCATGGCGCGTGCCCCGCGCGGTCTCGACGACCGCGCCATCGACGGCCGCATGTGGGTCGGGATCGCGGTGACGGGCCTGGTGATCTCGATCGTGACCCTGCTGACGATGGACATCTTCCTGCCGGGCGGCCTCATCCCCGGCGGCACCGACAGCCTGGATGTGGCGCGCACGGCGGGTTTCACCACACTCGTCTTCGCCGCGCTGATCACCGCCTTCACGGCCCGGTCGGCGGAGTCCAGCGTGGTGCGCGGGCTCTTCTCGAATCCATGGCTGTGGGGTGCCGTGGCACTGGCGGTCGTCCTGCAGGTGGCCGTCGTGTCGCTCGCGCCGCTCCAGGCGGCCTTCGGCACCGAGACGCTCCCGCTCGGGCACTGGATCGTGTGCCTGGCGATGGCGTCGATCGTCCTGTGGGTGGAGGAGGCCCGGAAGCTGGTCGTGCGGGTGCGCGCGCGCCGCAGGGAACTCGCCCACGCCGCGTCCGCCCCCTGATCCGGGGCGTGTCCGCCCGCGTCGGCCTCGTGCGGAACCGGTGGGCGGTGAGCGTTGCCTCGTCAGGACCTAGTGCTCTGGCCTCGATCCGATGTCCGGCGGACAGTGAGGGCAACGGAAAGGACTTCCCCCATGGCAGACCCCAACTACTCCCTGGTCGTCGCGGCGTACGACGACGAATCGTCCGCGAAGGACGACTTCACCGAGATCAAGCAGACCGACGACCTCAATGTCGTGGCAGCCGTGGTCCTCTCGCGTGATGCCGAAGGCAAGGTGCATGTGAAGGAGCACGGCGGTCGAGTGGTCGCGTACGGAACGACGATCGGCGCCGTCGCCGGTCTGGTGATCGGGCTGTTCGCACCGCCCCTGCTGCTCACCGGCGTGATCGGGGCGGTCGTGGGAGCCGGCGTCGGTGCCGGAGCGGGCGAGCTGATCCAGCGCCACGAAGAGAAGCAGATCGGAGTGGACGCCGACGAGTGGCTGCCCGTGGGATCCTCGGCGATCGTCGCCGTCGTCGACGACCACTATCTGGACCGCGTCGACAAGGCCGTCGAGAAGGCGAGCAAGCACATCGCCAAGGCGATCGAGAAGGGCGACTACGACGCCGTCGTGAAGGCGGTCAACAAAGGAGACGAGAAGCTCGTCGAGGCTCTGATCGCCTGAACGTCCGCCCGACCCGCCGAGGCGCGTGGAAGTCGCATCGGCGGGTCGCGCCGCGCGTGGTTGTCATTTCGCGCATCGGGGGGCGATAATGGCGGCAGCACAACCGAATACGCCGGTATCCGGTCAGGTCGTAGGGGAAGACGTACCTGACGAAGGAGAGATCATGGCGAGCACGTCTTCGCGCGGAGTGATTCTGATCCACTCGGCGCCACGCGCGTTGTGCCCCCACCTCGAGTGGGCGGTCGGTCGTTCCCTCGGCCGGGCCGTCAATTTCGAATGGGTGGACCAACCGGTACTAGCCGGCGCCCGCAGGGCCGAGTTCTACTGGGAGGGTCCGGTGGGAACCGGCGCGGCACTGGCGACGGCCATCCGCGGCTGGGAGCACCTCCGCTTCGAGGTGACGGAGGACCCGACGCCCCGCAGCGACGGCGGACGCTGGATGCACACGCCGGGTCTGGGCATCCACTACGCCCAGACCGATGCCGCGGGCAACGTCGTGATCGGGGAGGACCGCCTGCGCTATGCCATGGAGGTCTCCGCAGGTGACGCTCACGAGCTGCGCCGCGAACTGGAGGTGGCGCTGGGCGCCGCGTGGGACGAGGAGCTCGAGCCCTTCCGGCACGCCAGTGATGACGCCGCGGTGGTCTGGCTGCACAAGGTGGGATGACCCGCAGACCTCGGGCGGTGCGACGCGTGGGTACCGGAGGCCGGTGACGACACCCGGCGGCTGGGACACCGTGTCGCCCGCCCGACACATGACGAAGACCCCGTGCCTCAGCACGGGGTCTTCGTCATGAAAGGGTCACACGGAGGCGAAGGCCACCACGGCGTTGTGCCCGCCGAATCCGAACGAGTTGCTGATGGCGAGGTGGTCGCCCGCGCCGAGCTCCATGGGCTCACCCGAGATCCGGAACGGCACGTCGGGATCCTGTTCGGTGAGGTTGATGGTGGGCGGCGCGACGCGGTCGCGCAGGGCGAGGACGGTGAAGATGGCCTCCAGTGCGCCGGTTCCTCCGAGCAGATGTCCGGTGGAGGCCTTCGTCGCCGACACCGGGATGTCGTCGACGCGGCTGCCGAACACGGCGCGCAGCGCCTGATACTCGTTGGGGTCGCCGACCGGTGTCGACGTCGCGTGGGCGTTGATGTGCGTCACGTCATCGGGGGACGCGCCGGCCATCTCCAGCGCCAGGCGCACGGCGCGCGCCGCGCCCCTGCCCTCCGGGTCGTTGGCGGTGATGTGGTGCGAGTCCGCGGTCACGCCGCCGCCCACGAGGGCGCCGTAGATCTTCGCGCCGCGCGCGCGGGCGTGCTCCTCGGTCTCGAGGATGAGTACGGCCGCCCCCTCAGCCATCACGAAGCCGTCGCGATCGATGCTGGCCGGTCGCGAGGCCGTCTCCGGGCTGTCGTTGCGCTTGGACAGCGCCTGCATCGAGGCGAAGGAGGCGAGGGTGATCGGATGGATCGCCGACTCGGTGCCTCCCGCGATCACGATGTCGGCGAGCCCGTCCCGCAGGTGCGAGAGGGCGTTCACGAGCGACTCCGTGCTCGATGCGCATGCGCTGGCCACGGTGCGCGCGTACGCACGCGCTCCGAAGTGCAGCGAGAGGTTCCCGGCGGCGGCGTTGGGCATGAGCATGGGCACCGTCATCGGCATGACCCGGCGCGGACCCTTCTCACGCAGCGTGTCCCACGCGTCGAGCAGGGTCCACACGCCGCCGATGCCGGTGGCGAAGTCGACGCCGAGCCGGTCGGGGTCGACCTCGGGGCTGCCGGCATCCTCCCACGCCTCCATCGCCGCGACCATGGCGAACTGCGAGGCCGGGTCGAGGCGCTTGGCCACGGGCCGCTGCAGGATCGTGTCGGGCCGCACCTTCGCCTCGGCGGCGAAGGTGACGGGGAGCTGGTACTCCTGGACCCAGTCGTGCTCGAGGCTGCGGGCGCCGGACTCCCCGGCCAGGAGGGCGGACCAGCTCTCCGGCGCGGTTCCGCCGATGGGGCTGGATGCGCCGATGCCGGTGACGACGATGCGAGAGGTGCTCATTGGGGTTCCTCAGGGAACCGGTGGGGGCGAACCCCCACCGGCAAGCGATTACGCCTGGTTCGTGGTGATGTAGGTGACGGCGTCGCCCACGGTCTTGAGGTTCTTGACCTCGTCGTCGGGGATGGTCACGCCGAACTTCTCCTCGGCGTTCACGACGATCGTCATCATCGAGATCGAGTCGATGTCGAGGTCATCCGTGAAGGACTTCTCCAGCGCGACCTCGTCGGCCGAGATGCCGGTCTCGTCGGTGATGAGCTCGGCGAGTCCGGCGAGGACCTCTTCGTTGGTGAATGCCATGGGTTTCTCCTGTTCTTGGGGTTCGCGAGCCCCGGAGGGCCTTGTTCAGTCTAGAGTCCGAGCCGCGGAGGCTACGGGAGCACGATCACCTGCGCGCCGTACACCAGGCCCGCGCCGAAACCGATCTGCAGCGCGAGTCCGCCGCTGACCTCGGGGTGCTCCTCCAGGAGCCGGTGCGTGGCCAGGGGGATGGATGCGGCCGAAGTGTTGCCGGTGGTGGCGATGTCGCGGCCGATCACAACGGTGTCGGGCAGCCCCAGCTGCTTGGCGAACTCGTCGATGATGCGCATGTTGGCCTGGTGCGGCACGAAGGCCGCCAGGTCGGATGCTTCCACGCCGGCGGCTTCGAGGGCCTGCCGCGCGACCTTCACCATCTCCCACACCGCCCAGCGGAAGACCGTCGGGCCCTCCTGGCGCAGTGTCGGCCACGGCGCGCGGCCCTCGCGGAAGTCCACGAGGGTGTGGTTCATCCCGACCGCGTCGGACTTGGATCCGTCGGAGCCCCACACGGTCGGACCGATGCCCGGGGTGTCGCTCGGGCCGATCACGACGGCGCCGGCTCCGTCGCCCAGGAGGAAGGAGATGCTGCGGTCGGTGGGGTCGACGATGTCGCTGAGCTTCTCGGCGCCCACGACCACGGCGTGGCGCACGACGCCTGCCCGCACGAGCGCGTCGGCCTGCGCGACGCCGTAGGCGAAGCCCGCGCACGCGGCGTTGACGTCGTAGGCGGCGGCCGGATTGGCGCCGATGCGGTCGGCGACGATGGCCGAGACGGAGGGGGTCTGCTTCGGGTTCGTCACGGTGGCCACGATGACGGCGCCGATGTCGGATGCGGGGACGCCCGAGCGCTCCACGGCCTCGGCGGCAGCGGCGGTGGCCAGTTCGATCGCGGTCGTATCGGCGGCGGCCCGCACGCGCGTGATGATGCCGGTGCGCTGGCGGATCCACTCGTCGCTGGAATCGATGGGTCCCACGAGGTCGTCGTTGGGGACGACGTTCTCACCGCGCGCGGCGCCGTAGGCGTAGATACGCGTGTGGGCCGGGCCCTGCGCTTGCCGGAGGACGGCGGTCATGCGGTGTGTCCCTTCAGGAGCGCGACGGCGGCGGGGATGTCGTCAGGTGTCTTGACGGCGACGGTAGGGGTGCCGCGCAGGCCCCGCTTGACCAGCCCCGTCAGCGTACCGGCGGGGGCGAGTTCGATGACGCCGGTGACGCCGTGCGCACTGAACGACTCCATGCACAGATCCCAGCGCACGGGCGAGGCGACCTGCGACACCAGGAGGTCGAGGGCCGCGCGGCCGTCGGCGATGATCGATCCGTCGGCGTTGGTCCAGAGCGTGAGGGCGGGAGCCGGCGCGGTGAGCCCGGCAGCCGCCGTGCGCAGCACCTCCACCGCCGGCTGCATGTACCGCGTGTGGAACGCGCCGGCGACCTGGAGCGGGATCACGCGGCTGCCGGTGACGGGGGCGTCGGCGAGTTCGGCCAGTGCGGGCAGGCTTCCTGCCGCGACGATCTGGCCGCCGCCGTTGTGGTTGGCCGCGGTGAGACCGAGGTTCTCCAGGTGCGCGAGGACGGCGGCGTGGTCGCCGCCGATCACGGCGCTCATGCCGGTCTGCTCCATGGCAGCGGCATCCGCCATCGCCCGTCCGCGTAGACCGACCAGCCGCATCCCTTCGCGCTCCGAGAGCACGCCGGCGGCAACGAGCGCGGCGATCTCGCCGACGGAGTGCCCCGCGACCCCGGCTGCCGAGGTCCCGGCCTCATCGACCAGCGCTGCCCACGACAGCAGGCTCGCCGCGACGATGAGCGGCTGGGCGACCTTCGTGTCGCGGATACGGTCGGCGTCCCATTCCGTGCCCGCGACGATGAGATCGACTTCGGCGGCCTCCGACGCGCGCTCGAGCCGCTCCCGCGCACCGTCGAGGGCGAGCCACGGAGAGAGGAATCCGGGGGTCTGCGAGCCCTGTCCGGGGAAGACGGCGATGATCACCGTTCCATCCTGTCAAGGAAGAGCGGCACGCTTTCGGAGATCATCGGACAAGTATCGGCGAGACCTTTGTGGGCACTCCACATCATTGCGGTGTCCTTCGGAGGGTGGTGGGGCGGCGGCGCGTCGCATCCGTTCCGATCGCGCCGAGGATCAGGGCCGTCTGGAGGATGAGCGCTTCGCGCGGACCGGTCGCATCCCATCCGATGACCTCGGACACGCGCTTGAGGCGGTAGCGCACCGTGTTGGGATGAACGAACAGCTCTCGCGCGGTCGCCTCGAGGGAACGGCCGTTGTCGAGGTAGCTCCACAGGGTGGAGACGAGATCGGTGCTGTGGGTGTGCAGCGGGCGGTAGATACGCTCGACGAGCGTCTGCTTGGCGAGGGGGTCGCCGGCCAGGGCCCGCTCGGGCAGCAGGTCGTCCGCCTCGACGGGACGGGGGGCGCCGCGCCAGGCGCGCGCCACGGCGAACCCCGCGAGGGCGGCGCGGGCGCTCTGCCCGGCATCGACCAGCGCAGGGACGGTGGGGCCGAGAACGAGATGCCCTGTGCCGAACCCCGGTTCCAGGCGGCGGGCGATCTCGGCGAACGGGAGCTCGGGGCTGGTCTTCTCGTTGCGTGCCAGCTGCGCCCGCCCCACGACGAGGACCAGCCGCGTGCCCTGCACGCCGATCAGCACGTCCACGCCCAGCTTGCGAGCGGTGCGCCGGAGCTGATCGACGTCGAGCTGCGGGGGAGTGGTGCCCACGAGCACCGCGACCTCCCCGTGACCGTGCCACCCGAGCGCCGCGATGCGGCTGGGCAGCTCCTCGTCCGCTTCGCCGGTGAGGATCGAATCGACCACGAGAGCTTCGAGGCGTGCGTCCCACAGCCCGCGCGCCTCTGCCGCGCGGGCGTAGACGTCTGCGGCGGCGAAGGCCACTTCGCGCGAGTACAGCAGGATCGCGTCGCGCACGTCCTCGCTGCGGCCGGTGACGCGCTCCTCCGTCACCTCGACGGTCGCCCGGATGAGCTGCAGCGTCTGCTGCAGGCTCACGCTGCGCAGCAGTTCACGCGGCGCGGCGGCGAAGATGTCGGCGGCGATCCACGGGGTGGAGGTGGGGTCGTCGTACCACTGGATGAAGGACGTGATGCCCGCCTGCGCCACCAGGCCCACCGCTGAGCGGCGGGCCGGTGGCATCTCGGCGTACCAGGGCAGGGAGTCGTCGAGGCGCTTGATGGTCGCCGTCGCCAGATCCCCCGAGATCCGGCGCAGCCACGCCAGCGTCTCGGCCTTCTCGGCGGGCTCGGCCTTACCCGCGGTCATCCGTGGGTCAGCTCTCGCCGCCGGCGTTCCCGCTCGTGCCGGCCGTCACGTCGTGCAGGCGGTACTTCTCGATCGCCTGCACCGACAGCTGCGGATCCACGGCGCCTTCGGCAGCGAGTGCCTGGAGCGTCCGCACCACGATCGACGGCCCGTCGATCTTGAAGAAGCGGCGGGCGGCCGGGCGGGTGTCGGAGAAGCCGAAGCCGTCGGCACCGAGTGTGAAGTAGTTGTGCTGCACCCAGGGGCGGATCTGCTCCTGGACGGCGTGCTCGAAGTCGCTGACGGCGACGACGGGGCCGGGGGCCCCGGCGAGCTTCTCGGTGACGTACGCCGTCTGTGGCGCCTCCTCGGGGTGGAGGAAGTTGTGCGAATCGACGGAGAGGCCGTCGCGGCGCAGCTCGTTCCAGGAGGTCACCGACCACACGTCGGCAGCGACTCCCCAGTCGTCCTTCAGCAGCTGCTGGGCCTCCAGGGCCCACGGCACGCCCACGCCGGAGGCGAGGACCTGCGCGCGGGGGCCGTCGCCCGAACCCGAGGAGATGCGGTGCAGGCCCCGGACGATCCCGTCCACGTCCACGTCCTCCGGCTCGGCGGGCTGCACGATCGGCTCGTTGTACACCGTGAGGTAGTACATGACGTTGGGGTCGGGGTGGTTGCCGCCGTACATGCGCTCGATGCCGGAGCGGACGATGTGCGCGATCTCGTACCCGTACGCGGGGTCGTAGGTGATCACGGCCGGGTTGGTCGACGCCAGCAGCGGCGAGTGACCATCGGCGTGCTGCAGGCCTTCGCCGGTGAGGGTGGTGCGCCCGGCGGTGGCGCCGATGAGGAAGCCTCGCGCCATCTGGTCGCCCGCCGCCCACAGGGCGTCTCCGGTGCGCTGGAACCCGAACATCGAGTAGAAGACGTACACCGGGATGAGCGGCTCGCCGTGCGTGGAGTACGACGTCCCCGTGCCGGTGAACGCCGCGAGGGCGCCGGCCTCGTTGATGCCGACGTGCACGATCTGACCCTGCGGGCTCTCCTTGTAGGCCAGGAGCAGTTCACGGTCGACCGAGGTGTAGTGCTGACCGTTCGGGTTGTAGATCTTCGCGGTCGGGAAGTAGGCGTCCATCCCGAAGGTGCGGGCCTCGTCGGGGATGATCGGCACGATGCGGTGGCCGAAGTCCTTGGCGCGCAGCAGATCCTTCAGCAGGCGCACGAACGCCATGGTCGTGGCGACCTCCTGCGTGCCCGAGCCCTTCTTGGGCAGGGCGTAGGCGTCGTCACCGGGCAGCGACAGGCCCACATGGTGCGTGCGACGCTCGGGCAGGAACCCACCGAGGGCGCGGCGGCGCTCGAGCAGGTACTGGATCGTCTCGTCCTGGGCGCCGGGGTTGTAGTACGGCGGCAGGTAGGGGTTCTCTTCGAGCTGGGCGTCGCTGATCGGAATGTGCATCGCGTCGCGGAAGAGCTTGAGGTCGTCGAGGGTCATCTTCTTCATCTGGTGGGTCGCGTTGCGGCCCTCGAAGTGCGGACCCAGGCCGTAGCCCTTGATGGTCTTGGCGATGATGACGGTCGGCTGGCCCTTGTGCTCGACGGCAGCCTTGAACGCGGCGTACACCTTGCGGTAGTCGTGACCGCCGCGCTTGAGGTTCCAGATCTGCTCGTCGGAATAGTCCTTCACGAGCGCGGCGGCGCGCTCGTCGCGCCCGAAGAAGTGCTCGCGCACGTAGGCGCCGCTCTCGGCCTTGTAGGTCTGGTAGTCACCGTCAGGGGTGGCGTTCATGAGGTTCAGCAGCGCGCCATCCGTGTCGCGCTTGAGCAGGTCGTCCCACTCGCGCCCCCACACCACCTTGATGACGTTCCATCCGGCGCCGCGGAAGAAGCTCTCCAGTTCCTGGATGATCTTGCCGTTTCCGCGGACGGGGCCGTCCAGGCGCTGCAGGTTCGCGTTGATGACGAAGGTGAGGTTGTCCAGGCCCTCGTTGGCGGCGACCTGCAGCTGTCCGCGGCTTTCCACCTCGTCCATCTCGCCGTCGCCGAGGAAGGCCCACACGTGCGAGTCGCCGGCGTCCTTGATACCGCGGTTGGTGAGGTACTTGTTGGTCATCGCCTGGTAGATGGCGTTGATCGGTCCCAGGCCCATCGAGACGGTCGGGAACTGCCAGAACTCCGGCATGAGACGGGGGTGCGGGTAGGAGGGGATGCCGTTGGGCGCGGCCGACTTCTCCTGACGGAAGCCGTCGAGCTGCGCCTCGGTCAGGCGTCCCTCGAGGAACGCGCGCGCGTAGGTGCCGGGGGAGGCATGGCCCTGGATGAAGATCTGGTCGCCACCGGAGGGGTGGTCATGGCCGCGGAAGAAGTGGTTGAAGCCGACTTCGTAGAGCGCCGCCGACGAGGCGTACGTGGAGATGTGGCCGCCCACGCCGATGCCGGGCCGCTGCGCACGGTGCACGGTGATCGCGGCGTTCCACCGGATCCACGCGCGGTAGCGGCGCTCGATCTCCTCGTCGCCGGGGAACTCCGGCTCGTTCTCGGGGGCGATCGTGTTGATGTAGTCGGTGGTGGGGACCATGGGGACGCCCAGGTGCAGGTCCTTGGACGCCTTCAGGAGGCTCAGCATGATCTCCCGGCCGCGTCCGTGGCCCTTGGCCTGCACGAGCTGCTGGAGGGATTCCTGCCATTCAGCGGTCTCGTCGGGATCGCTGTCGAGCGGTCCCTGTGAGTACGGATCCTGATCGTGAACAGTCACGGAAGACCTTTCTTCGGCTGGCAGATCGTGCCAGGCAATCGCCAAGGGTGCGCACGAAGCGTTGTCCGCTCTGTACAACGCGCACCTGGACCCAGCCTACCGAGTCCGGCGGTAACCGGACCGCCGGACGGGACCCCGGCGAGCGCGGTCGGGCGGCCGGGAAGGGAACAGCTCTTTGCCCTGCGGCCGGCGATCCGGTAGCCTCGACGGCGGTATGGAACTAAGTTCCGGCACACGGAACAACGCACGAGCGCGAGAAGACGAGGATGTCGACGTGAGCACAGGATCTGTGATTCTCGATGCCGAGAGCCTGCGGAAGTGGGCGCACGGTCTTCTGGAGTCTCTCGGAGCGCCGGAGCAGACGGCGGCGACGGTCTCGCAGTCGCTCGTGGAGGCAGACTTGCGAGGCCACGACTCGCATGGCGTTCGCCGGATCGCTCCCTACGCGGACTTCATCCGGCAAGGGCGCCTCGATCCGGCCGCGGTCCCGAGCGTCATCGAGGCCCCAGCGCCGGCCGTCGCCCGTGTCGACGGAGCGAACGCGTTCGGTCAGCTGACCGCTCGCCTCGGCGCCGGCGAGGCGGCGACGCGTGCAGGGCGATACGGGGTCGGAGCCGCAGTGCTCAGTCGCTGCCAGCATGTCGGGCGCCTCGGCGAGTATGTGGAGCGCATCGCCGAGCAAGGGCTCGTCGGATTCGCGCTCGCCAACGCGGACCCGACCGTGGCGGCGTGGGGCGGGCGCACACGTCTGCTGGGAACGAACCCCCTGGCGTGGGCCGTCCCCGCCGGACGGGGCGCCGCGCCCGTCGTCGTCGACTTCGCGACGTCGGCGACAGCCGAAGGCAAGCTGGCCGTCGCGGTGGCGAACGGCGCGACGATCCCGGAAGGACTCGTCCTCGACGCGAATGGGCGCGGGACGACCGATCCGGGAGACTTCTACGCCGGAGGGTCGCTTCTCCCGTTCGGTGGGCACAAGGGCTACGGTCTCGGCCTGATCGCGGACGTGGTCGGTGGACTCCTGAGCCGCACCGGCAGCGCCAGCTCGCCGTCCTACGACGGCACGTTCGGCACGGTGCTCATCGCGCTCGACGTGGCGGCCTTCGTCGACGCGGACGAATTCTCCGCCGAAGTGGAAGCGCTGCGAGCGCGCGTGCACGGATCGGAACCGGCCGACGGATCGCAGGGCGTCCTGGTGCCGGGGGAACCGGAATGGGACACCCGGCGCCAGCGCCTGGCGACCGGCATCACCATCGCCCCCGGCACTGTCGAAGCACTGGATCGGCTGGCCACGGAGCAGGATCTCACACCCTTGTCCGACCTCAACGAGGAGAACCGAACATGAGCACGTCACATCCCGGTGGGGATGCCGCGGTGGCCCCGCGCAGCACTCCCACGAGCCCCCGCGACCTCCGTCGAGTCGTCCTCGGCTCGGTGGTCGGCACGGCGCTGGAGTGGTACGACTTCTTCATCTACGGCACCGCCTCGGCGCTGGTGTTCGCGCCGCTGTTCTTCCCCGACAGCGAGCCTGCCATCGGCGCCATCCTGGCGTTCGCGACCTTCGGTGTGGGCTTCGTCTTCCGACCGCTGGGCGGCATCCTCTTCGGCCACATCGGCGACCGCCTCGGGAGGCGAGCGACGCTTGTGCTGACCACCATCGTGATGGGGGTCTCCACCGGGCTCATCGGGCTTCTTCCGACGTTCGAATCCGTCGGTTTGCTCGCGCCGCTCCTGCTCGTGCTGCTGCGCGTGCTGCAGGGGCTGGGTGCCGGTGCCGAGTTCGGTGGCGCCTCCACGCTCCTGGCGGAGCATGCCCCCCAGCACCGACGCGGCTTCTACACGTCCTTCGCGCAGACGGGCGTGCAGATCGGCCTGCTGCTGGGCACGGTCGTGTTCCTGTTCGTGGGGATGATGCCGGATGACGTCCTGCTCTCGTGGGGGTGGCGCATCCCGTTCCTCGTGAGCTTCCTGATGATCGGTGTCGCGCTCTACGTCCGCCTCCGGGTCGAGGAGTCGCCCATCTTCCTGGAGATGCGCAAGGCCCAGAAGATGGTCAAGCTGCCCGTCTTCGACGCGGTGCGCCGCTACCCGAAGAACATGCTCATCGGCATCGGCGCCCACATCGCCGACACGGCTCTGGTGTACCTGTGCGCGACGTTCGTGGTCAACTACGTCACTGGAACGCTGGGGCTCCCACGATCGACGGCGCTGACGGGCGTGATCATCTTCTCCGTGGTGGTGATCGCACTGCAGCCCGTCTATGGAGCGCTCTCCGATCGCATCGGGCGCAAGCCGCTGAACCTGTTCAGTGTGATCTTCACGGCCGCGTTCGCCTTCCCCTTCTGGCTGCTCATCGACACGGGGGAGCCCGTGCTGATCTGGATCGCGCTGGTCCTGGCCACCGCTCTGGGGCTGGCCCCCATGATCGCCGTGCAGCCGGCGTTCTACGCGGAACTGTTCGGCGCGCGGGTGCGGTACTCCGGATTCGCCACCTCCCGTGAGATCGGCGCCGCCCTGGCCGGGTTCACCCCGCTGGTCGCTGCAGGTCTCCAGGCGCAGCTGGGGGGCCAGCCGTGGCTCATCGCGGCCCTCTTCGTCGTCCTCTCACTGGTGTCCTTCGTCGCCTTCGCTGCGGCCAAGGAGGGCAAGGACATCGATATCGAAGACCTCGGACCGGGTGACCCGCAGAGCCGATGACTCCTCGGGGTACGCAGGTCCACCTCGGTGCCGGCGCGTTCGCGCGGGGGCACACGTGGCTGTGCACGGCGCGGGCGCAGCGCGAGGACGGATGGGGCGTGGTCGCCGTCGCGCAGCGGTCCGAGCGAGTGATCGGCCTGCTGCGGCAGAACCGGTGGGCGTACACGGTGGTGGAAGCCGACGAAGACCATGCCGACGCTCACCGAGTCGATGTGGTCACGGGCGGCCTCGTCGCCCACGGCCAAGAGACCGCGCTCCTGGCCTCCCTCGCTGACGAGAGCACCCACGTGGTCACCATCACCGCGACGGAGGCCGCCTACCCGAGGACACCGGAGGGAAGGCTGAACCGCGCCGCGGTGGCACAGGACCTCGACGACGGCGGCGTACGGACCCTGATCGGACAGGTGGTCGCCGCCGCGCGGGAGCGCGAGCGTGCCGGTATGGGCGGGGTGAGCTTCGTCGTGTGCGACAACATCCTCCGCGGGGGTGACGTGCTTCGCACGCTGGCTCTGGAATTCGCCCTCGCGCGGGGCGAGGAGGGTGCTGCCCGGTGGCTGACGGAGAGAGCGACATTCCCCAATGCCGTCGTCGACCGGATCGTGCCCGCGCCGACGGAGGACGTCATCCGGGCGGCCCAGCGGCTGACGGGGACCGCCGACGCCGCGATGGTCGTGACGGAGCCGTTCTTCCGCTGGATCTTGCAGGACAGCTTCGCCGGCCCCCGGCCGCGATGGGAGGATGCCGGCGCGGTCCTCGTGGACTCTGTCGCGCCGTGGGAGGCGGTCAAGCTGAACCTGGTGAACGCACCGCACTCGCTGCTGGCTTATCTGGGACTCCTGGTGGGGCATTCCACGACTCACGCCGCCGTGGGCGACCCCGTGCTGCGGCGGGGACTGGAGCACGCCTTCCGTGAGGACCTCGTGCCGGCGATCACCGAGAGCGACGGCATCTCCCCGTGGGTGGAAGCGGAGTCATCCGTCCGTCGCTTCGCCAACCCCCGCATCCACCACCGCCTGGATCAGATCGGTGCGGGGGGCGCGCACAAGCTGTCGCAGCGGCTGTCAGCCCCGCTGCAGGACGCGTCGCGGCGCGGACGAGGTGCTCACTGGCTGGCCCTGTGCCTCGCGGCGTGGGCGGAGTGCGGCGCGCGGGGACTCGTGAGCGATTCGCCCCGGGCCGACACGGGGTCATGGGTCGAGCGGGCAGCCGGCGTGTTGCAGGCTGCGGGCCTCGAGAGCGTGGCCCCCGAGGGGTTCGCCTCGGAGATCGCCGCACGGTGGGACACACTTGCCCGTCGCGGCGCCCACGCCGCGGTGATCGAATTGTCGGAGAGCGGGGAGTCATGATGGAGAGCAGCGACCGGGTCGCGGTCATCACCGGCGGCGCAGCCGGTATCGGCGCCGCCATCGCCGATGCCCTCCTGGCAGCGGGGACGAGGCGCCTCGTCCTGACCTACAACGGGTCAGAGGACGCGGCACGAGAAACCGTCACGCGGCTCGAGAGCCGCGGTGCGCGCGTCATCGCCGTTCGCACGGACGTGCGCGACGAGGCGCAGGTACGCGCGCTCGCGGCGCACTGCGAGGAGGAGTTCGGTCGCTGCGACCTGCTCGTCAACAACGCGGGGACGACGCGGTGGATCCCCTTGGGCGACCTCGACGCAGTCGACGACGAGACGTGGAACGAGCTTCTCAGCGTCAACGTCGTGGCGGCGTTCCGCACGGCGCGCGCCTTTGCGCCCCTCCTGAAGGCCAGCGGAGGCGTCATCATCAACATCGCCTCCATCTCGGCACATCGCGGCATCGGCTCGTCCATTCCCTATGGCGTCAGCAAGGCGGCCCTCGTGCAGCTCACGCGCACACTGGCCGCCACGCTCGGCCCGGAGATCCGCGTGAACTCGGTGTCCCCGGGAACCGTGTCCACACGATGGCAGCTCGATCATCACGGTGATGCGTTCGCCGAGCTGGCGGCGCGCGAGCGCGAGGTAGCGCCGCTTGCACGCACCCTCGGACCCGAAGACGTGGCCCAGGCGGTGCTGGGGCTGGTCGGCGCCGAGGGGGTCACCGGCGTGGACCTCATCGTCGACGGCGGCAAGCACATCACCTACTGACCTCGTTCTAGAGTGTCGGAGGAGGCACGAGTGGACGAATCGCAGCGCGGCAACGCGACCTCGAAGGTGCTCTCGGTGCTCGACGCACTGGGCGACAATCGTCGGTTCGCAGATCTCGTGAGCGCCACGGGCCTTCCGAAGTCCAGCGTGCACCGCATCCTGCAGGACCTCGTCCGTGGGGGATTCTGCACTGTCGACGACGCGGGCGGCTACCTGCCCGGTCCCAAGCTCATGGGCCTCGCGGGCCGCGTGTTCGGTCGCCACGACGCGCTCGCCGGTGCCGCCCCTGCCCTAGAGCAGTTGCGGTCTCGCACAGGTGCAACGGTTCATCTCGCGCAGCTCGCGGGCGATGAGGCGGTGTACGTGCGCAAGCTCGAAGCGAGCAAGCCCTACCGGATGGCGTCCCGCGTCGGGATGTCGATCCCCCTGCATTGCACGGCGATCGGCAAGGCACTGCTGGCGGGCATGCCGAGGCGAGAGGCCGTGGAGATCGTCGCGCGTGCCGGTCAGCCGGCGCGGACACCGCACACGCGCACGACGCCGGAAGCCCTGGAGGCCGACCTCGACCTCACGACCGAGCGCGGCTGGGCACTCGACGACGAGGAGAACGAGATCGGGGTGGTGTGCGTCGGTGCGGCGGTGCGGGATGCCACCGGCCGTGTGACCGCTGCCGTGAGCGTGTCGCAATTGCTCGGCGACCTCGAAGAGATGCCCCCGGGCGTGGCAGGCCCCCTCGTCGCCGAAACGGCGCGTGAGGTCTCGAACAGCATGGGCTGGTCCTGATCGCCCTCAGCCCGCGTCGTGGTGCGAGGCCACGTGCTTCCGCGATTCGCTCAGAGTCGGCAGGTGCCCGGTCCCGCCCTGCCCCTGCAGAGACAGCGCGGCAGCGGCCCCCGCGAGGGTGATGGCCTCGATGCCCAGGGGTCCGCGCGACAGACACGCGGCCAGGGTGCCGGCGAAGACGTCCCCGGCTCCCGTCGCGTCGACCACGTGCGGCGCAGGGGAGGGGGCGATGTGCGTCGCCGTCGTGCCGTCATGGAACAGCACCCCGTCCGCCCCCTGGGTGACGCAGACGTTGGCTGCGCCCCACGCGAGGGCCCGCTCTGCAGCGTGCTGCGGGTCGGCGGTCCCGAGGAGGGCTGTGCTGTCGCTGGGGCAGGACGGGAGCACGAGGTGGCAGTGCGGCGCGATCGCCGCGAACGCCTCGCGAGCGCGCTCGACCGTGGTCAGGCGCCGGCGGAAGTTCGGGTCGTAGATGACCCGGCCGCCGGCAGCGGAGACCTCCCGCACGGCGCGCAGGATCGCCTCTCCAGCGGATTCGGAAATGGCCATGGTGATTCCGCTCACCAGCAGCACCTTGACGTCGGGCAAGGAGACCGCCTCGAGGTCCGAAGGCGACAGTCGTGATGCCGCCGAGTCGGAGCGGAGATAGACGAAATCGCGCGTTCCGTCGGGATCCGCGCCGACGAGGTAGGCGCCCGTGTGCTCCGCGCCCACGATCACGTGTCGCGTGTCGATGTCCAGCGTCTGCATGTACCGCAGCAACCGGCGGCTCACTTCGTCATCGCCGACGCGGGTCAGGATGGACGTGCGGGCGCCCGCCGCCGCAGCGGCGGCAGCGGAGTTGAGGGCGTCGCCGGAGAACGACAGCGAGAACGTATCGGCGATGTCGAGTGGGGATGCCGCGGACAGCTCCACCAGCGGCTCGCCGATGACCAGCACGTCGAGAGCGGTCATCGACGGACCAGGCCCGCGGGATTGAGGGGGGAGAACAGAGCCGTTCCGCCAGGTGGGATCTCGTATCGTTCCACGAAACAAGCCTAGTTCGGAGCACCGCTCCGTGTCGACGGCCGGGTGCAGTCGAGGATGCTGGGGCGGCGGGTGCCGCGCCGGCGTGATGGTGGGCCCTGCCGGGATCGAACCGACGACATCCACGGTGTAAACGTGGCGCTCTACCAGCTGAGCTAAAGGCCCTCGCCGACCAGTCTAGGGCGGCGACCGTGCCCGTCCGGGCTCACAGACCGCGAGCCACCGACTTCGCCGCGGGCTCGGCGGCTCTCACTCGGTGTCGGTCAGAATTCAGGAGAATCCGGCGGTTTGGGGGGGGGTTGTGGGGGCGGGATGCGGCGGAATCTCCTGAATTCTGCGCGGGCGGGGGAGAGGGCGGCCGGGGAGCGGTGCCGGCGTGGCGCCGGCCGACCATCCGGTCGGAAGCGCGCTCAGCAGCGAGCGGCGGCGAGGGCTGCGGCGAAGTCTGCCGCTCGGCGGGTGATGTCGTCCCAGTCCTCCGCGGCGATCGATGCGGAGTTGGCCAGGTCGCCCCCGGCGCCGACGGCGACGGAGCCGGCCGCGAACCAATCGGCGAGGTTACCCGGCTTGACGCCGCCGGTGGGCATGAGCGGAGCATCGGGGAACGGTCCGCGCAGAGCGCCGAGGTACGACGGCCCCCCGAGGGAGGCCGGGAAGATCTTCACCACGTCGACACCGAGCGCGAGCGCGGCCATGACCTCGGTCGGGGTCATCGCGCCGGTCATGACCACCGCGCCGGTGTCGCGCATCGCGCGGGTGAGGTCGGGGAGGGTCCCGGGGCTCACGAGGAACTCCGCGCCGGCGGCGACGGCGTCCTGCGCTTGCGCCGTGGTGGTCACAGTACCGGCGCCGACATATGCGGCGTCGCCGTGTCGTGAGACCAGCTCACGGATCACGGCGGGGGCATCCGGAGTCGAGTAGGTGACCTCGATGCCGGTCACACCTCCGCGGATGATCGCCTCCGCCGTCTCCAGGGCGAGTTCCGGAGAGGGGGCGCGCAGCACGGCGAGGACCCCGGTGGTGCGGGCGCGGGCGAGACGGTCGGTCATGAGGCTCCTTGAGAGATTGTGCCCATTCTTCCGGATCCCGACTTGTAATGACAACTGAGCGGGCACTCGTTGTCCGCCGTCATCGCCTCCCGGCCCAAGCGCCTCAGCCGGAGACGGTGCCCGCCCGGGAGGTCCCGCCGGTGTCATCGACATGCAGCAGCGAGGCCTGGGACTGCTCCTGCCTCAGTTGGAACTCGAAACGGGATCGATCGCCACGATGCAGTGCGATGAAGTATTCGATGGGGGTGCCGGACGCGTCGCGACTGATGCTCCGCAAGCGCAGCAGCGCCGATCCGGCGCTGACGTCGAGATGCTGTGCCTGGTCATGGGTGGCGACGGTCGCCTCCGCCGAGCGGATACCGTCGGTCGCCCGGATGCCGTGCTCTGCGAGCAACCGGTAGAGGGAGGCCTCGGACAGGTCCACCCCGAGCGTGAGCGCGCCGACCTGTTCCGGCATCCATGTCGTGGAGAGTGACCACGGCTCCCCGTCTACATGGCGCAGCCGCTCCAGCGCGACCACGGGAGAGCCCACCGGCACCTCGAGCGCCGCCGCGACATCCGCATCGGCCTTCTCGCGCTCGTGCCGGAGGATGTCGCTGTGCACGTGACCACCGCGCCGCTCGACGTCGTCGAACAGGCCGATCAGCGTGTGCACCAGCGACTCGCTCGTGCGAGGGCGGGAGACGAACGTGCCCTTTCCCTTGACCCGCTCCACCAGACCCTCGTGCTCCAGCTGCGCGAGCGCCTGCCGGACGACGGTGCGCGAGATGCCGTACCGCTCGCACAGCCGGTGCTCTCCGGGAAGAGGATCCCCGGGCTGCAGGCCGTCGCGTTCGATGCCGTCGATGATCAGCTGCCGCAGCTGGTCGTACATGGGGGCGGCGGAGTGGCGATCGATAGCATCCGCGCCTGCCGTGGCGGACATCTAGTACGCCACCCCCGCGTGCAGGATCACGTTCGCATACGGCGTGAACTCACCGGAGCGGACGAACGCACGAGCGCCGCGCGTGAGCTTCTTGAAGTCGACGTGGGGGACGAGCTCGATCTCGATGCCGGGCAGTCGCTCTCGCAGCTGCGCCAGCACCTCGGGACTGTGGGTGGCGATCTCCGCGGACGCCGTCGCCCCTTCCACGACCATCTCGGCCAGCACCGTGTCCAGCACATCGAAGAACGCCGGGGCGCCGGGGCGATAGGCGAGATCGATCCGCTCGGATGCGGGCGGGATCGGCAGACCGGCATCGGTGACGACGATGAGGTCGGTGTGACCGGTCTCGCTGATGACGCGGGAGAGCGCGGGGTTGATCGTCGTCGATGTCTTTCGCATGAGGGCTCCTGCTCAGGATGCGCGCGAGGCCAGGAAGGCGTCGACGTCGCGGCGGACGGGGAGGCTCGGGGACGCGCCGTGCTTGGTGACCGTGAGTGCTCCGGCCGCGGTGGCCAGACGCACGGCATCGGTGAGGGGCGCACCGTTCGCGAGCGCTGCGCCGAGGTAACCGGCATAGGCGTCGCCGGCGGCGGTGGTGTCGACCGCGTCGACCGGGTACGCGGGGACGATCGTCGCGCCGTCGGAGGTCACGACGCACGAGCCCTGCCCGGCGAGGGTGATGACCGCAGCCCCTGCGCCCTGATCGAGGAACCAGCGTCCGGCCTGCTCGGCGCTCGGGGGATCGGTCACCTCGATGCCGCTGAGTACGGATGCCTCGGTCTCATTCGGTGTGACGATGTCGATGCTGCGCCATACCTCGGCCGGAAGCGGTGCGGCGGGCGCCGGATCGAGGATGACCGTGAAGCCGAGCTCCTGTCCGCGTGCAGTGATGTGGGCGGTGAGTGCGGACGGCGTCTCCAGCTGGGTGAGCAGAACCGAGCTGGTAACCGCCAAGGCGTCCAGAGCCGTGTCGATCTGTTCCTTGCTCAGCTCCGCGTTGGCGAGCGGCACCATGACGATGTCGTTCTGCGCGGAAGCATCCACGCGGATGTGCGCGATGCCGGTCGGACCGGGCACCGTGCGCAGGTGGGCGAGATCGACGCCGGCCTCGGTGAGTCCGTCGACGATGAGGTCGTGGAACAGATCGTCGCCGACGCAGCCGACGAAGGAGGTCTGCGCCCCTGCGCGGCCCGCGGCGACCGCCTGGTTGGCGCCCTTGCCGCCGAGGAAGAGCGTGAACTGATCCCCGAGGATCGTCTCGCCCCGGGCGGGCAGGCGCTGCGAGAAGGTCGTCACGTCTGCCGTGACGCTGCCGACGATGACGACGCCGGTGCGTCCTGCAGGGGGGGAGGTGGGCATCGCGCTCTGATCTCTTTTGACTTCGCCGACAGCTGTCATTACATTAGCCGAATCCAGACCTGTAACGACAGGTTGCGACCCCTCCACGCCTGAAGAGTCCTCCCATGTCTGCTCCCGCCCTCGCCCCACGTCTGTACGTCGACAGCGCCGACCTCGAGCGCGTGTCCCGGCTGCTGGCCGCCGGCGTCGTGCACGGGGTGACCACGAACCCGACGATCCTCGAGCGCGGCGGACGAACGACGGCTGAGATCCCCGAGCTCTACGCCCGATGGGTGAGCGAGGGCGCACGCGAGATCTTCTTCCAGACCTGGGGCCAGGGCCGCGATGAGCTGCTGCGCAACGCCGACACGATCCGGGCGCTCGGCGATCGGGTCGCCGTGAAGGTGCCGGCGACCGCCGCGGGATTCGCCGCGGCATCCGCTCTGGTCGATGACGGGGTGAGCGTGCTGGTGACCGCGGTCTACTCCGCGGGGCAGGCGCTCGCTGCGGCGAACATCGGCGCCCGTTACATCGCCCCCTACCTCGGGCGTCTGCGCGACGCCGGGGTCGACGGTGGCGCGCTGATCGCCAGGATGCAGGCCGTGTGCGCGGGCAGCGAGACCAACGTGCTCGCGGCGAGCCTGCGCTCGGCGGAGGACATCGTCTCACTGCGCCTGGCCGGCGTGCCGTACTTCACGGCTGCACCGGACGTGCTCGACGAGCTGCTCTTCCACGAGGTCAGCGACAGCTCGGCGGCGGAGTTCGACGCCGCGATGGGGCGCATCCGCGCGTAGCGCGCGTCAGGCGGTCGCCGCCTGGCGCAGCCAGCGCTCCACACCGGCGATGTGCGCGGTGGCGAGGGAGGTCGCCAGGTTCGGATCGCGCTGTGCGATCGCGTCCGCGATGGCACGATGCTCTGACAGCGTCCGCTCGACGGCGCCCTGCTCGGTCAGGCCACGCCACACGCGTGCCCGGACGGTCTGGCCGCTGAGACTCTCGATGAGGCTCGCGAGATAGGCATTGCCGGCCATGCGCACGATCTCGCGGTGGAAGCGGATGTCGTGCTCGACGAGGTCGTCGATGCTCACCCCGGCCTGCACGGACTCGAGTTCCTCGTACAGCGCCGCGATGGCGTCCTCGGTGCCGAGGGTCGCGGCCAGGCCGGTGGCTTGGGACTCCAGCATCCGTCGCACCGCGAAGATCTCCAGCAGCGAGTCGTCGTCATGCATGTCGGCGACGAAGGAGATCGCCTCCAGCAGCAGGTGCGGTTCGAGGCTGGTCACATACGTGCCGTCGCCGCGTCGCACGTCGAGCACCCGGATGACCTCGAGTGCCTTCACCGCCTCGCGCATCGAGTTGCGAGAGAGGCCGAGACGCTCGGCGAGCTCCTTCTCGGGGGGCAGTCGGTCGCCGGGGCGCAGCTCGCCGGACACGATCATCGCCTTGATCTTCTCGATCGCCTCGTCGGTGACAGCCATGTGCGTCATCATAACTATTCATCCGATGTCTGGGGCAGGATGGTGGCATGCGCGTTCTCGATTCGCATCTGCACCTGTGGGACCCCGGGGTTCTGGAGTATGCGTGGCTGGAGGGGGCGCTGCGTGCCCGGTTCGCCGCGGACGAGCTCGCAGCGTCGCGTCGCGCCGACCACGAGCACGGGGCGGTCTTCGTCCAGGCCGACTGCGCGCCTGAGCAGTTCATCGACGAGGTCGAGTGGGTCGGATCCCTGGCTGGGCGCACGGGGATCCGCGGCATCGTGGCCGGCGTGCGCCTCGATCGCGGCGCCGGAACCGAGGAGGATCTGGATGCTCTCGCGCATCACGGCCTGGTGGTCGGGGTGCGCCATCTGCTGCAGGGGGAGCCGGACGGGTTCGCGTCCTCCCGCGCCTTCCGCTCCGGCGTCGCGGCACTCGTGGCGCGCGACATGACCTTCGACGCGTGTGTGCGCGGGGCGGCTCAGCTGCGGGATGTCGCCGCCCTGGCCGGCGACGTGCCGGATCTGCGGACGGTGCTCGATCATCTCGGCAAGCCCGCGGTCGGCACGGCGCGGGCGCCGGCGATGCCCTCGCCGGAATGGACGGATGCCCTGCACGCCCTCGCCGCCCACGAGCAGGTGTTCTGCAAGCTGTCCGGCCTCCCGGCCGAAGCCGGCGGCGAGTGGACCCCCGCGCACGTGCAGCCGTTCCTCGATGTCGCCCTCGACGCCTTCGGGCCCGAGCGACTCATGGTGGGCAGCGACTGGCCGGTCTCGGCGGTGACGGCCTCCGGCTGGGCCGGCGGCGGCGGCGCAAAGATCGACGTCGACGCCATTGGCACCTGGGTGGATACCGTGGCGTCCTGGGCTGCGTCGCACGGCCTCGACGTCGGCGCGATCATGTGGGGCAACGCCGAGCGCTTCTACCGGCTGCCGTAGGGCGGCCGGCCCGCGGGCGTCCTACTCGGGACGCAGGCGCAGCTGCGCCATGCCTCCGTCGACCTCGATGAACGTGCCGGTGGTCGACCCGGCTGCCGGCGACACCAGGTACGCCACAGCCGCGGCGACCTCGTCCGGGCTGACCAGTCGGCCGTGCGGCTGCCTCGCTTCGAGGGCGGCCCGCTCGGCATCCGGGTCGGCGGCCTGACCGAGCAGGCGCCCGACCCACGGGGTGTCGGCGGTGCCGGGGTTGACGGCGTTGACGCGGATGCCCTCACGCAGGTGGTCGGCGGCCATCGCGCGGGTGAGCGCTGAGACGGCGCCCTTCGACGCGGTGTACAGCGCACGCTGGGGCAGACCGGTGGTGGACGCGATCGAAGCGGTGTTGCAGACCGCCGCAGCGGGCGACCGGCGCAGCCACGGCAGGGCGGCCGAGGTCACGCGTGCGATGCCCGTGACGTTCACGGAGAGGACGCGCGCCCACTCGTCGTCGTCGTTCGCGGTGATGTCGCCGACGGCGCCGATGCCGGCGTTGTTCACGACGATGTCGATGCGCCCGAACTGCTCGGCGACGGCAGCGACGGCGGCATCCACGCTCGCGCGGTCGGAGACGTCGGCGCGGAACGCCGCGAAGCGCTCGTCGGCGCCGGAGGGATCGCGGTCCAGGACGGCGATCTGCGCGCCGTCGTCGTGCAGGCGGGCCGCGATCGCCGCGCCGATTCCGGATGCGCCGCCGGTGACGATCGCGACGAGCCCGTCGAGCGCCGGTGCTGCGGTGGGGTGCGAGGTTGCCTGCGTCATCTCTGTGCCTCCCAGGCCACGAAGGTCTGGCGCTGATGGCCGAGCCCGTCGATCTCGATGTCGACGACGTCGCCGCCGACCAGGTAGGGGTACTTGCCCGACAGCGCGACGCCCTCCGGGGTGCCGGTGAGGATGAGGTCACCGGGCTCGAGCGTCATGTACTGAGAAAGGTGGTGCACGATGGTGCGCACGTCGAAGATCATGTCGGAGGTGTTCGAATCCTGGCGCGGCTCGGCGTTGACGAAGCTGCGCAGGTTGAGGTTGGACGCGTCGACCTCGTCGGCGGTGACCAGCCAGGGGCCGGTCGGGTTGAATCCGGCGGCGATCTTGCCCTTGGACCACTGTCCGCCGGAGACTTCGAGCTGGAACGATCGCTCCGACACGTCGTTCGCGACCACATAGCCGGCGATATGCGCGTCTGCCTCGGCGGGCGAGTCGAGGTAGGCGGCGCGGGCGCCGATGACGACGCCGAGCTCGACCTCCCAGTCCGTCTTCTCGCTGCCTCGGGGGATCGTCACGGGGTCGTTCGGGCCGACGACCGTGTTCGGCGTCTTCAGGAAGATGATCGGGATCTTCGGCGGCTCCGAACCCGACTCGGCGGCGTGGGCCGCGTAGTTCATCCCGATGCAGACCACGGCGCTGGGACGGGCGATCGGTGCGCCGATGCGGAGGTCGCCGGCGTTCTCCAGCTCGGGAAGCTCGCCGGCTGCCAAGGCCGCCGCCACGCGCTCGCGGAAGTCGGTGGAAAGGAACGCTCCGTTGACATCGGATGTCAGGGACCGGAGATCGAAGTAGTGGTCGCCATCCACCAGGACGGGGATCTCGGATCCGGGGGCGCCAAGCCGCGCGAACTTCATGGTTCTCCTACCTCGTTGGGGAGCCGCGATCAAGCGGCACGTCTGATTGACAGTATAGACATCGGATGTTTACACTCCAAGAGATCTGTGCAGGAAAGTCACGCTGCACGCAGGAGAGGACCGCAGTGAGCCGCATCGTCGCACTCGAGACCACCGACATCCGCTTTCCGACGTCGCTGAGCCTGGACGGCTCCGACGCGATGAATCCCGATCCGGACTACTCGGCGGCGTACGCGGTGATCCGCACGGATGCGGAGGACGGCATCGCGGGCCACTCCTTCGTCTTCACGATCGGTCGCGGCAACGACGTGCAGGTCGCGGCGATCGACGCGCTCGGCGGTCACCTCGTCGGTCGCGAGATCGAACCGCTGCTGGATGACATGGGCGGAACCTTCCGCGACATCATCGGCGACTCGCAGCTGCGGTGGCTGGGCCCGGAGAAGGGCGTGATGCACATGGCCATCGGCGCGGTGATCAACGCGCTGTGGGACATCAAGGCGAAGCGTGCAGGTCTCCCGCTGTGGCAGCTGCTCTCGCGGATGACCCCGGAGGAGCTCGTCGATCTCGTCGACTTCCGCTACCTCTCCAATGCCCTCACCCGGGCCGAGGCCCTGGAGATCCTCCGCGCCGGCGTCGAAGGGCGCGAGGAGCGCGAAGCCGAGCTGGTGGCCACCGGTTACCCGGGGTACACCACGAGCCCCGGCTGGCTCGGATACTCCGATGAGAAGCTCGAGCGACTGGCCCGCGAGGCCATCGCCGACGGCTTCACCCAGATCAAGCTCAAGGTCGGCGCCGACCTGGACGACGACATCCGTCGTTTCCGGAAGGCGCGCGAGGTCGTCGGGCCCGACTTCCCGATCGCGATCGATGCGAACCAGCGGTGGGAGGTGTCCGAGGCGATCGAATGGGTCGGCGCCCTGGCCGAGTTCAACCCGGCCTGGGTCGAGGAGCCCACCAGCCCCGACGACATCCTGGGGCACGCCGAGATCGCCCGCGGCATCGCTCCGATCCGCGTCGCGACGGGGGAGCACGCGCAGAACCGCGTGATCTTCAAGCAGCTGCTGCAGGCCGGGGCGATCGAGGTCATGCAGATCGACGCCGTCCGCGTCGCCGGCGTCAACGAGAACATCGCCAATCTGCTGCTCGCGGCGAAGTTCGGCGTTCCGGTGTGCCCGCACGCCGGCGGCGTCGGTCTGTGCGAGGCGGTGCAGCACCTCTCGATGTTCGACTTCGTCGCGGTGACCGGCACGCGTGAGGGGCGGCTGATCGAGTACGTCGACCACCTGCACGAGCACTTCGTCGTCCCGACCGACATCCAGGGCGGGTCGTACATGGCGCCCTCCGCGCCGGGAACCGGCATGGAGATGAAGGCCGACAGCGTGAAGAAGTACGCCTGGACGGGTGCGCATGTCACCGACTGAGCGCGTGGTCCCGACGCTCGGCTACGGCGCGGCGAACGTCGGCAACCTCTTCCGGCAGCTCAGCGACGATGAGGCATGGGCAGTTCTGGATGCCGCGTGGGAGAGCGGCGTCCGCTACTACGACACCGCGCCGCACTACGGTCTCGGCCTCTCCGAGCGCCGCCTCGGAGCGTTCCTGCAGACGAAGCCCCGCGAGGAGTTCTTCGTCTCGACCAAGGCCGGGCGGCTGCTGCGTCCCAACCCCGCATTCGACGGGGGGTTGGACACCGACCACGACTTCTTCGTGCCGAACGACCTGCGGCGCGAGTGGGACTTCTCGGAAGCCGGCATCCGCGCCTCGCTCGCCGAGTCCCACGAGCGGCTCGGCCTCGATCGGATCGACCTCGTGTATCTGCACGACCCGGAGCGCCATGATCTCGACCTCGCGGTCGCATCAGCGTTCCCGGCACTGGAACGACTCCGTTCCGAGGGCGCGGTGGACGCGATCGGCATCGGCTCCATGACCAGCCACGCGCTGGCCCGCGCCGTGCGGGCGGCGGACCTCGACATGATCATGGTCGCCGGTCGCTACACCCTGCTCGAGCAGCCGGCCGCCGAAGAGGTGCTCCCGGCCTGCCGCGCGCGGGGGGCCGGCGTGGTCGCGGCATCCGTGTTCAATTCCGGGCTGCTCGCGCAGGCTGAGCCGACGCGCGACGGCCGGTACGAATACGGCGGCGTCCCCGATGAGGTCTGGGATCGGCTGCAGCGCATCGTCGCGGTGTGCCGTGCGCACGACGTGCCGCTGCCGGCGGCCGCCATCCAGTTCCCGCTGCGGGACGCGGCGGTGCGGTCGGTGGTGCTCGGCAGCTCCCGACCGGCGCAGGTGCGTCAGAACGCGCAGCTGGCAGCGCTGGCCATCCCGGAGGACTTCTGGGCGGAGCTCGCCCACGAGGGACTCATCCCGGCCTGACTGCTCGCACCCGAATCGAGGAGGACACATGCTCGAAGGAATCGACCCGCTGCTGACGGGCGAGTTGCTGCTGCACCTGGATCGGATGGGTCACTCCGATGCCGTCGTGATCGCCGACGCGCATTTCCCCGCGTGGGGGCTGGGGGAGCGGGTCATCGACCTGCCCGGCACGACCACGCCCGAGGTGCTGACGGCGATCCGCACCGTCATCCCTCTCGATGATGCGCCCGGTCTGGACCTCATGCAGTCGGCAGACGGCGAGGTGCTCGATGTGCAGCACGAGCTGATGGCGGCCGCGGGGACCACGGTGGAGACGACGCGGTTCGTGGAGCGCTTCGCCTACTACGACGCCGCCCGGCCCGCGTATCTCATGGTGCGCACCGGTGAGACGCGCAAGTACGGCAACGCGCTGCTGCGCAAAGGCGTCGTCGGCCACCCGTCCGCGTAAGCGGCTTCGACGTGTTCAGCCGGCCTGACCCCGCACCCCGACGCGGGGAGCGGAGGTCAGTGCAGGTCGATCGTCTGCACCGCGTGCACGGCGTCGCGGATATAGCGGTTGGCGTGGGCGGCGAGGTCATCGGAGTCCTGCCAGAGGTTGCGCCAGATGCCCAGCGTGTTGCTGAGCTCGGCACTGACCACGGCGGACGAGAACGACTCGAACACGACGGGGCCGTCGTAGCCGACGTCCCCGAGAGCGCGGAAGAAAGTGGCGAAGTCGACGGTGCCGGTCCCGAGGTAACCGCGGTGGCTGTCGCCGATGTGCACGTAGCCGAGCCGACCGGCCGCGGCGACGTCGTGCACGGGCTGGAAGAAGTCGGACTCCTCGATGTTCATGTGGTAGGTGTCCAGGTGCACCGAGACATCACCTGTGACGCCCTCAAGGAATCGGAGCGCGCCGCGTCCGGTGTTGAAGACGTTGGATTCGTAGCGGTTGACGACCTCGAGCGAGAGGCGGATGCCGCGCTCGGCGGCTTTCGCGGCAAGCCCGCTGATCGCCTGCCGGCTGTTGTCGATGCCGCGCGAGGTCGCCGGGGCCGGATACTTGCCCATCGCGGAGTAGATCACCCCGCACAGGACGTCGCCGCCCATGGTCGCCACGTGATGGAGGCAGCGCTCCAGCATCGCGACGCCGGCGGCGACGACGGCGGGGTCTTCGCTCGTGAGGTCGGTGGCGGGGGTGAGACCCAGGGACGCCGTCACGCCGAGGTCGTTGTCGCGCAGCATCCGCCCGGCGAGAGCGGAGTCGAACCCCTCCGCATCCATCAGCGGGATCTCGATCAGGTCGAATCCCGCCTGCTTCGTGCCCTCGATCGCGCGCCGCAGGCCCGCCTCGTCGAAGGTTCCGGTGAAGACCAGCCCGTGCGCACCGATGATCATGTCGTCCTCCTGCCCTGCGCATCCGAACGCAGCCGCGACCAAGTTGTTATTACAGGCATACCATGTGGGGGGAGCCCTTAGGTACATTTAGATACAACTTGCGCCGGCCCAGACGGGGCGGCACAATTGATCCGATGTTTGAAATGGATTCCACGAAGGAATCAACCCTTAGCCCTCCAAGGAAGCAGGTGAGCACATGAGTGATCCCATCCTCAGGGTGGAAGGCGTCAGCAAGGGATTCCCCGGGGTGCAGGCACTCAAAGACGTGCATCTCGAGGTACGCGCCGGCGAGGTGCTGGTCCTCGTCGGCGAGAACGGCGCCGGCAAGTCGACGCTCATGAAGATCCTGTCCGGGATCTACACCCGCGATGAGGGCACGATCACCTTCGAGGGCACGCAGGTGGAGCTGACCAGCCCCCTGCAGGCCCAGCAGCTCGGCATCACGATCATCCACCAGGAACTCAACCTGATGCCCGATCTCACCGTCGCGCAGAACATCTTCATCGGCCGCGAGCCGAGGTCGGCCGGGATCCTGTCGGAGCGCCGCCTCAACCGCCAGGCCGCCGAACTCCTCACTCGCCTGAACATCCGGCTCGACCCTCGGCAGAAGGTCGGTGAGCTCACCGTCGCCGAGCAGCAGATGGTCGAGATCGCCAAGGCCCTCTCGTTCAACGCCAAGGTGCTGATCATGGACGAGCCCACCTCGGCGCTCACCGACAGCGAGGTCGAGACGCTGTTCACGCTGATCGAGCAGCTCAAGGCGGACGGCACGGGGATCGTCTACATCTCGCACCGGATGGACGAGTTGCGCAGGCTCGCAGATCGGGTGAGTGTGCTGCGTGACGGCCAATACATCGGATCACTCGACAAGGATGAGATCAGCATCCCGAAGATCATCGAGATGATGGTCGGTCGTGTCATCGACGAAGGCACGCGTCCTGCGGCGCGTGACCACCAGGACGCGCCCGTCGTCCTCGACGTGGCCGGACTGTCCACCAAGACCCTGCTCAAGGACGTGTCGTTCCAGTTGCACCGGGGCGAGATCCTCGGGTTCGCCGGCCTCATGGGCGCGGGCCGCACCGAGACGGCACGCGCGGTCATCGGCGCCGACCCGCGCAGCGGAGGCACCATCCGGATCAATGGCCGCGATGCCAGGATCCACCAGCCCCAGGATGCCGTCCGCCGCGGCGTCGGATACCTCTCCGAGGACCGCAAGCAGCTGGGGCTCATGCTCGAGCAGGACGTCACCTTCAACACGGTCCTCGCTTCGTTGAGCAACTACGCCGGCGCGCTGGGCTGGATGGGTGACGGCAAGGCCAAGAACCAGACCAAGCAGTACGTGCAGCAGCTGCGCGTGAAGACGCCGTCGGTGAACCAGATCGTGAAGCTGCTCTCGGGCGGGAATCAGCAGAAGGTGGTCATCGCCCGGTGGCTGATGCGCGACTGCGACATCCTCATCTTCGACGAGCCGACCCGAGGCATCGACATCGGCGCGAAGGAAGAGATCTACCGGCTCATGCAGCAGCTCGCCGACGCGGGCAAGTCCATCATCGTCATCTCGTCGGAGCTGCCGGAGATCCTCCGCGTCGCCAACCGCATCGCGGTGTTCGCGAACGGCCGGATCACCGGAACGCTCCGCAACGAGGAAGCCAGCCAGGAGAAGATCATGCAACTCGCAGCCCACGGGGAGGAAGACTGATGAGCACCCCACAGCATTCCGGAGAGACGACCACCGTCATCCAGCAGGCCGTCGCCGAGAACACCGACAAACGTGACGTCGCCGGGTTCCTCAAGCGCCAGCTGCAGCAGTCGTTGGCGTTCGGCACCCTCATCGTCCTGGTGATCTTCTTCTCCGTCGCGAGCCCGAACTTCTTCACGGCCAGCAACATCGCCACGGTGCTGCTGTCCACCGCAGTGATCGGCATCCTCGCCCTCGGCACCACCTTCGTCATCATCACCGGCGGCATCGACCTGTCGCTGGGAACCGGAATGGCGCTGTGCGCCGTCATGACGGGCGTGTTCGTCACGAACTGGGGCCTGCCGGTGTGGGTCGGCGTGCTCGGCGGCATCGCGACCGGTGTCCTGATGGGGCTCATCAACGGCCTGAACGTGACCTTCCTGCGCCTTCCCCCGTTCATCGCGACACTCGCGATGATGATGATCGCCGGCGGGCTCGCCCTGGTCATCTCCGGCGTCGCGCCGATCTACTTCTCCACCTCGGCACCGGACTTCAAGAAGATCGCGCTCGGGGTGATCATCCCCGGAATCCCGAATGCGGTCCTCATCACGGCCGTCCTCGCGATCATCGCCGCCATCGTGCTGTCGAAGACCCTGCTCGGCCGGTACACCTTCGCGATCGGCTCCAACGAGGAGGCGACGCGGCTGTCGGGTGTGGACACCCGCCGCTGGACGGTGTTCATCTACATGTTCGCCGGCGCCTTCACCGGCATCGCGGGCATCATCATCGCCTCCCGTCTCGACTCGGCGCAGCCGCAGATCGGCACCGGGTACGAGCTCCAGGCCATCGCTGCCGTGATCATCGGCGGCACGTCGCTGCTCGGCGGCCGCGGCTCGATCCTGGGCACCGTCGTCGGCGCGCTCATCATGAGCGTGCTGGTCAACGGCCTGCGCATCATGTCGATCCAGACCGAATGGCAGAACATCGTCGTCGGCGTCGTGGTGCTGCTGGCCGTGTTCTTCGACTCGCTGCGCAACCGCCAGCGCACCTGATCGTTCCCTTCCTGTCCACACCGCCGGCAGACGCCGGCACTCACACAACAATGGAGTTTCCATGAAATTCGGCAAGAAGACCGCATTCGCGGCCCTGGTGGCCGCATCCGCACTCGTCATGGCCGGCTGCGCCGGCGGCGGCGAGGTCATCGAGGAGGGCGCCGCCCCCGAGGGGGGCAGCGGCGACGGAGAGATGTACATCGCCCTCGTTTCCAAGGGCTTCCAGCACCAGTTCTGGCAGGCCGTGAAGACGGGCGCGGAGCAGAAGGCGGAAGAGCTCGGCATCCGGATCACCTTCGAAGGCCCGGCCGCGGAGACCGAGATCGCCCAGCAGCTCGAGATGCTGACGGCCTCCATCGACAAGAACCCCGACGCGATCGCGTACGCCGCGCTCGACCCCGAGGCGTGCGTCGCCCCGCTCGAGCAGGCGAAGTCGAAGGACATCCCCGTCGTCTACTTCGACGCGCCCTGCAACGGCGATGTCGGCCTGAGCCTGGCCGCCACCGACAGCAAGGTCGCCGGCGCGCTGGCAGCTGAGAACATGGCAGAGCTCATCGGCGGAGAGGGCGAGGTGGCCATCGTCGGGCACTCGCAGATCAACTCCACGGGTGTCGAGCGCCGCGACGGCTTCGTCGAGAAGATCGAATCGGACTACCCGGACATCGAGATCGTCGACATCCAGTACGGCGACGGCGACCACCTGAAGTCTGCGGACATCGCCAAGGCCATCATCGCCGCGCACCCCGACCTCAAGGGCATCTATGGCACCAACGAAGGCTCGGCCATCGGCGTCGTGAACGCGGCGAACGAGCTCGGCCTGGAGAAGGGCAAGATCACCATCATCGGTTTCGACTCCGGTGCGGCCCAGATCAACGCCATCAAGGACGGAACCATGGCGGGCGCCATCACTCAGGACCCGATCGGCATCGGCGCGCAGGTCGTCCAGGCCGCGTACGACGCCGCGATGGGCGAGTCGCTGGACGAGTTCTACGACACGGGCTCGTACTGGTACGACGCCTCCAACATGGAAGACGAGAAGATCGCCGCAGTCCTCTACGAGTGATCTGATCTGACCTGAAACGGCCCCTCACCTTCGGGTGAGGGGCCGCTTCGTGTCACGCTGGGGTGCGCGGCGGCGGGTCAGGCGAGATCGAGCAGGCGGGCGGGGTTGGCGACCAGCATCCGCTCGACGGCGCCGATGCCGACGGCGTCCCGCAGTCGAGGCAGGTAGCGGTCGCCGAGGTAGGCGAGCCCGGGCATGCCGCCGTACGAGACGTACCGGGTGCGGCGGGCGACGTCACCGCCCAGGAGGATGCGGTCGCCCGCGCCACGTCGGACGGCCTCGACCGTGAGTGCGAGCAGCTCCGCGTCGCTGCGGGTGCGCGGCCGAGCGAAACCGTCATAGCCGAGGTACGCCCCTCGTTCTGCCAGCGCGGCGTGCAGGCCGGCGTCCGGATCGCGGTCGGCGTGTGCGAGGACGACCCGATCGGATGCCACGCCCTCCGTCGCGAGCAGATCGAGCACCTCGTGCGCCGCCGTGCAGAATTCGAGGTGCACCATGACCGGTGCGTTCGTCGCGCGGTGCGCCGTGGCCACAGCCTCGAGGGTCGTGCGTTCGAACGCACTGATGCGCCAGTAGTCGATGCCGCCCTTGAGCAGGCCGGCGCGCACGGGGCTACCGTCCGGCGCATGGGCGAACGGTACGTCGGGGCGCTCGAGGACGATGGCGTCATCGACGGGCATGCCGGTGGTCACGTCGGCGATGAACAGTTCCGCGAGCTGCTCCGCGTGCCACGCCCGAATCGGATGGTCGGAGCCGTAGTGCGCCTCGCGATGCCGCCCGGTCGCTGCGACGACGTGCAGTCCGGTCGCCGCGCTGATGCGTGCCACCGCTTCCGGGTCGCGTCCGAGGCCGAAGGGGGTGGCGTCCACCATCGCGGCGAAGCCGCTCGCCTTCAGCAGCCCGGCCTCGGTGCGCGAGGCGTCCTCGTCGTCGAGTTCGTCACCGGGCAGGAGGGGGGTGACCTGGAAGAGATGCTCGTGATAGTTCGTCGGGCCCATCTCCGCCGCGTCGAGGTCGGCGAGCACCGTGCGGATCATCAGTGGGCTCCTTCGGCGGCCTCCGCGAGCTGCTCGACGACCTCGGGCGTCAGCGTCAGCTCGAACACATCGGCGACGACCTGCGACCAGCCGTGGATGAAGTACCGCCAGCCGTCGATGACGTGCAGCGCGCGGCTCTCCTGCTGCGCACGCGCCTGGTGCAGGAACTCCAGCGAGCCGCGGTAGTTGAACTCCCACACGTAGGCGCCCTCGGGGAAGGCGACGTCATCGGGAAGAGGGGAGCCGGGGCGGTCCTTGCCGAGACCGGTGGCGTTGACGATGAGCGACCCGGCGGGAGCGGCGGCGACGAGCTGGGCGGCATCGGCGATCGAGTCCGTGCGGACGTACTCGATGAGCCCGTCGCGGGTGCCGTGCTGACGGTGCACCTCGCGCAGGTGATCGAGCTTGGCGTCATCGCGGGCGGTCACGGTCACCTTCGCGGGCGCGTCCGCGCGCTCGGACAGCGCCCAGCTCAGCGCCGTGCCCGAACCTCCTGCGCCGAGGATGATGACGTGTGCGCCGGTGCGGGCGAAGTGATCGGCCGGAAGGAAGTCGTTCAGCGCCAGGTCCACGGTGATGGGGTCCTTCGCGCGTCCGGAGAGGATGTCGCCGCGCTTGGCGATGCTGGAGATCTCCGAGCACGACACCGCGAACGGGTCGAGGTCCTCGAACAGATCCGATGCCGCGGCGTACACGTTCATCTTGTGCGTGGTCACCAGGGCGCCGCGATGGTGGGGGTCATCGCGGATCTGCTCGACGATCGCGCGGTACTGCTCCGTGGTCGCATCCATCGGCAGGTCGTGCCCGATCAGCGTGCGGGTAGGCAGTCCGAGGATGTCGGCCCACAGCGGGAAGACCTTCATGATCGACGAGGATGCGGTGGTGACGCCGACGAAGCCCATGTAATCGGCGTCGGGGGTGTGTGTCATGACGGCCCTTTCAGGGGGAGACGGGGTGGGCGGGCGCGGCGTCCGCGAGCACGGCGATCACGTCGTCGAGCGAGAGGGAGCCCATGTTGTCGACGGCCTGCGTGGTCTGCGCGCCCAGATGTGGGGTGATGATCACGCGCTCGGCGAGCTCGGGTGCGAGCAGAGGGCTCGCGGATGCGGCGGTGTCGCCGTCGAGGGTGTCGGCGGCGTAGCAGGCAAGGCGGCTGTCTGCCAGCGCGCGCGCGACGGCCGCCTCGTGGACGAGGTCGGGGCGGGCGGTGTTCACGATGATCGCGCCGCGGCGGATGCCGTCGAGCCGATGCGTGTCGACCAGTCGCTGTCCGCCGGGGGCGTGCAGCGTGATGAGGTCGGCGGAGTGGAACAATTCGTCGAGCTCGACGCGATCGACGCCGAGTGCGGGGAACTGCTCGGCAGGGACGAATGGATCGGCGGCGAGGATGCGCGGGCCGAAGCCGCTCAGTCGTCGCGCCACGCCCTGGCCGATGCGGCCGAAGCCGACGATGCCGACCGTGGCGGCGCCGAGTTCGCGCCCCCGGCGGACGCTCCAGTCCCCCCGCCGCACGCGGCGATCGCCGTCGGGGATCAGGCGGAGGGCGGCGAGCATGAGGCCGACCGCGTGATCGGCGACGGCGTCTGCGTTGGCGCCGGGCGTGTTGGTGACGATGATGCCGCGTTCTGCGGCAGCGCCGAGGTCGACGGCTTCGGTGCCGACACCGTAGCGGGCGACGATCCTGAGGCGCGGCGCGGCGTCCAGATGCGCGGCGGTCACGGGGCCCGTGCCGGCGATCCACGCGTCCGCTGTCGCCAGCAGCGGGGCGAGCTCGTCGAGATCATGGTGGGCGGGTCCGCGGACGATCTGGTGACCGGCGTGCGCCGCACGTGCGAGGAGGTCCATGTCGCCGTCCGAGAACGAGCGGCTGGTGGCGAGGATGATGCCCATCAGCCCGCCCCTCCGGCGAACCACGGCGCGAGGGCGTCGTATGCGGCGGTGAAGCGGGCGTGGCGCGATGCGTACACGCGGTGGCGACCGGCATCCGGCGTGAACTCGGCGGTCACTTCGCTGAGCGCCCGCGCGGCGGAGAAGTCGGCGAGTCCGAGACCCACCGCGCCGGTGACGGCGGCACCGAGACTGTTCGCTTCCTCGACGATGGTGCGCCGGCGCACCGGCACGCCCCACACGTCGGCGAGGATCTGCAGCAGCGCGTCGCTCTGCGCCCCGCCGCCCACGGCGTCGATCCGGTCGATCGAGGCGCCGGACTCGCGGAAGGCATGGATGCTGGTGAGGAGGTTGTACCCGATGCCCTCGAGCACCGACTTGACGAGGTGCCGGCGGGTGTGGTGGCGCCCGATGCCGACGAACGCGCCGCGGGCGTTCGGGTCCCAGATGGGGGAGCGTTCGCCGAGCAGGTACGGCAGGAAGTAGAGATCCTCGGTGTCGAGGTCGCCGGCCGCTTCTGCGGTGAGCCGCGCGGTCTCGGGGTGTGCGGGGTCGGGGGAGAGCGCCTCGGAGATCCACTGAATGGAAGCGCCCCCGGCCTGCATGGTGGCTGTCGGCACGAAGCCGCCGGGGACGACGTTGTCGAACGTGAAGGTGCGCATTCCGGCATCGCGCACCGGGGCGGGGCTGGCGAACGAGATCCAGGACGAGGTGCCCAGGCACACGTAGGCGCCGTCCTCGGGAGCGACGATGCCGGAACCGACGGCGGCCATCGGGCCGTCGCCGCCGCCCATGACGACGCGGACGCCGGTGTGCAGGCCGAGTGCGGCCGCTGCGGCATCCGTCAGTGTTCCAGCGATCGCGGTCGAGTCGAGGATCTCGGGGAAGAGCGTGCGGTCCAGGCCCGCGGCCGCGAGAACCTCGTCGGACCAGTCGCCGGTGCGCTGGTCGTAGGCGTTGGTGCCCGAGGCATCGGAGCGGTCGGTGGCCAGGCGTCCGGTCAGGCCGAGCACGATGTAGTCCTTGGCGACGCAGAATCGTCGGACGCGAGCCCAGACATCGGGCTCGTTATCGCGCACCCACATGATCTTCGGGACCGAGTAGGTGGGGTTCAGCCGGTGTCCGAGCATCTCGTAGGCGTGCTCGGCGCCGAGCACTCGCTCGAGCTCGCGCTGCTGCGCGCCCGACCGGGTGTCGGCCCAGATGATCGCGGGTCGCACCGGCGTGCCCTCGCCGTCCAGGAGGACGGCGCCCATCATCTGACCGCTGACGACGAGGCCGTGTACGTCCGATGCCGCGGTAGCGGTGCGCTCGACAAGCTCGCGGGTGGCCGAGACGACGGCATCCAGCCAGTCCTGCGGATTCTGCTCGGCGATGCCGCCGGCGGCGAAGTGCGCCGGGTAGCGGACTGTCGTGGATGCCACCAGACGGCCGTCGTCGTGGTGGAGCGAGGCCTTGTTCCCGGTGGTGCCGAGGTCGTGGGCGATGATCACAGTGAGTGCCTGCTTCGGTGAGTGCGGTTCCGGATCGTGCTGTTTTGGAGTATACCTGTAATTACAAGTCCTGTAGTTACAAGTCGTAGGAGAGCCGTCGTGAGCACGCCAACCGCAGTGGACATCCCCACCCTGCTCGAGATCTCGCCGGAAGGAGGGATCGAGGGTCGTTCACGGCGCTACGAGAAGTTCCTCGGTGACATGAGCGGCGTGTACCGCGATGAGCAGGCGTGGCGGGACGCCGCCGCGGCGCGCGGAGCGGATGCGCTCGTCTACTGGGTCGACGATCAGCGCTACCAGGAGGGGCCCGGCGCACTGATCGTCGGGACGAGCACGCTTCTCCCCGGCCGGTACGGGGAGGAGTTCGCCGTCACTCGCGGTCACCTGCACGCCGTCGCCGATCGGGCGGAGCTGTACTACTGCCTGAGCGGACGGGGCGTGATGCTGCTGGAGACCGTCGACGGGCAGGAGTCGGCGATCGAGCTCACGCCGGGCAAGGCGGTGAATGTGCCGGGGCACTGGATCCATCGCAGCGTGAACGTCGGGGACGAACCGTTCGTCACCCTGTTCAGCTATGCCGCAGATGCCGGACAGGACTACGCGCTCATCGCCGACGCAGGCGGGATGAAGAACCTCGTGGTGGCCGACGGTGACGGGTGGGCGCTGAAGCCCAACCCCGATCACGCCGGGTACCGGTCGTAGGCGATCAGAGGCTCTGGCCCAGTGACCAGAGCCGCTCTCCACGCCCGGAGATGGTCTCGGAGAACGTGATCGCCTGCGCATCCGTCAGGGAGGCGACATAGTCGAGGATGCCCCGGGCCCGGGCCATCCGATTGCGTTCCGCCGCGGTGCGCGCGGACTGCTCATCCCGGCCGCGGCGCTCGTAGCCCTCCCGCGCCAGCTCGATCAGTTCACGCAGCCGCCGGGGGACTCGCCTGCGGTCGTGCTCGTCTTCGAGCCAGGCCGTCAGGGCGTCCACGGAGCGAGTCAGCACGCGGCTGAGCCCCCGCTGGTGGATCGCGAGGTCGGGGCGGCTGAGGACGAAGTGCTTGTGCACGAACTTCAGCACTTCGACGTGGTGCCACGCCGTCGTCGACAGCCGGACCGGCCCCGAGCGCGGGTCGTCCGCCGAGGTCGGCGCCGCGGAGGCCTGGAGCGCCCGGATCCACCGGTCCGTGAACGTGGCCAGCTGCCGCTCGGCGCTCAGCGAGCCGTCGAACGGCCGGCCGAGCAGGTCGTCCACGAGCTCTTCATGCACGGTCGACACGGCATTGTGGAAGGCGTCGTCGTCGGCGACCCACGGGTCGTCGCGGCGCATCTTGCGGCGCAGCCGCTCGATCGCCGCGCCGCGCTCCGTCTCCGCCCGCACGTCGTCGTCGCCGCGCCGGCGCCACTGGGCGGCGGACTCCAGCCAGCCGTCGAATTCCGCCGCGATGGGGGCGTGGTTGAGGATCCCTGCCCGGTAGAAGTCGTCGACGTCGTGGACCGAGTACGCGATGTCGTCGGCGATGTCCATCACCGCGCCCTCCACCGACTGCCGGAAGGGGGCGATCCCGAGGTGATTGCGCGCTTGCTCCAGATCCGCGCCGTCGATCTCGTACGCCGAGTACTTGAAGACATGCAGGCCGCGCTCAGCGGTCCGCCGCATGCCTCGCGGGACCCCGCGCTCGCCCAGCTGCTCGCTGTTCACCGCGGGCGTCCACGGGTATTTCGCGGTGGCCACCCGCACCGCTGCCGTGAGGTTCAGGCCCGTGGGGACGTGCTCGGTGACATCGAGTGCGGTGAGGATGCGATAGGTCTGCGCATTGCCCTCGAACCCGTCGGTGAGGCCGAGCTCTTCGCGGGCCACGCGGTTCAGCACCGATTCCCCGAGGTGACCGAAGGGAGGGTGCCCGAGATCGTGCGCGTGCGCGGCGCACTCCACGACGGTCTCGTTGCACACCTCAGGGCCACCGGACCGGCCGGAGCGTTCGTTCAGGTGGCGGGCGACGGCGCGCGCGATGGCGCTGACCTTGAGGGTGTGGGTGAGCCGATTGTGCACCGGAGCGCCGGAGATGGACGGAGACACGACCTGCGTCACGGCGGAGAGCCGGGAGAAGTACGGGGAGAACTGGATGCGCTGCAGGTCCAGGCCGAACGGATCACCGACCTGACGGCCGTGCTCGGGGTGCACGCGCGCCGTGCTGCCCTGCTCTGTGGCGGTCTGTCCGTCTTCCACGAAGTTCCTCTCGCTCACGGGGCTCTGCGCATCGGTCGCACGGTAGCCGTGCCACCGGGGTGCTCCGCCCGAAGTGTAGCCACGGCATCCGCCCTCTCCTGCACCCCTTGCGCGCCGCCCGCGTGACGATCATCGCTCCCGCACCGATGGGCGGGGTCGCCGTCGCCCCCCGGCGGTAGGTTGGGAACGTGAACGCCGACCCCGCCGACCAGCGCAAACTGCTCGATCTCGCCGAACTCGACGGGCGCATCAAACGCCTGCGCGCCGCCAAGGCCAATCCACCGCAGGCGGCACGCGTGCAGGAGCTGCTCGCGCAGCGCACGACGCAGACCCACGAGCTGACCCGTCTGATCGGCCTTCGTGACGACCTGCGTGCCGAACTGGCGCGCATCGAGGCGGATGTGGCCGTCGTGGACGCGCGTGCAGAGCGCGACGCCCAGCGGCTGGCCACGAGCGCCAACGCCAAGGAGGCGCAGAGCCTCGAGAACGAACTGGCCTCGCTGGCGCGGCGGAAGTCCGACCTCGAAGACGGCGAACTCTCCGTCATGGAGCGGCTCGAAACGGCCGAGAGCGAGGTCACCGCGCAGGAGACCCTCATCGCCGCGACCAACGACGAGGGCGCACGACTCAGCGCCGAGGCCAAGACCGCCGTCGCCGACGCGACGCGCGATCTGGAGGCCGCCGAGCGCGATCGTGCAGCGATCGCCGCAGCCATGGCCGACGACCTCGTCGCGATGTACGACCGGATCTCCGCGCGGGGGCCCGGCGCCGGGCTGCTGCGCCGGGGCACGTGCGAGGCCTGCATGATGGTGCTCTCCGGCACGGATATGAGTGCGGTGCGGCAGGCTGCCGACGACGCCGTCATCACGTGCCCGGAGTGCGGAGCGATCCTCGTCCGCACGGAGGAATCCGGTCTGTGACCACGCTCGTCGTCGAGGCGGACGGAGGGTCCCGCGGTAACCCCGGCATCGCCGCGGGCGGCGCGGTCGTGATGGATCCCGATGGCCACGTCGTCACCGAACTCGGCGTGTACGTCGGGGTCGCCAGCAACAACGTGGCCGAGTACAACGGACTTCTCGCCGGCCTCTCCGCGGCGTTCGACCGCGATCCCGAGGCCTCGGTGCACGTCCGGATGGACTCGAAGCTCGTCGTGGAGCAGATGACCGGACGCTGGAAGGTGAAGCATCCCGACATGCGGGCGCTCGTGCAGGAGGCGAACACGCTCATCGCAGGCCGCCCGGTGACCTACGAATGGGTGCCGCGGCTGTCGAACGCGCGCGCCGACAAGGCCGCGAACGAGGCGATGGACCGCCGCGAGAGCTTCCGCCGTGACCTCGACCCGCGTGGACAGCGCTGACCGCGTCTGGACCGTTCTCGGTCGAGCCGACGGCCGCGTCGTCGCCGTCGACCTCGATGCCGACGGGCGGGAGCGCGCGCGCATCGAGCTGACTGCGGCCGCGTTGCCGCGGTGGGTGGCCGAGCGGGAGTCGGCGGATGCGCCGCGGTGGGTGTGGCACGACACGCCGGGGTGGTACGACAGGCTGCTGGCCGCCGGTATCCGGGTGTCGAAGGCGCATGACCTGCGCCTCGTGCACGCGATCGTCCGTGATGCCGCGGCGGTGACCGAGGATGCCGGGCTGCGCCGCGCACGCGAATGGGACGCGACGCCCACCCCGCCTGGGGGAGAGGCGGCGCTGTTCGACCTCGGTGAACATGCCGCGGGCCCTCCCGATGACATCGCGTCGGCCATGGCCGAGCTGGCGCGGCAGCGGGCGGCGATGGCGCGCTCCGGCGCGCCGGGCGCGCTGCGGCTGCTCGCGGCGGCGGAGTCGGCGGGCGCCCTGCTGGCGTGCGAACTGCGGGCGGCGGGTCTGCCGTGGGATGCGTCGGCCCATGACGCGATCCTGCGCGAGACGCTGGGGGAGCGAGAGGGCGGCGGGCTGCCGGCCCGCATCCAGCAGTGCGCCGGCGAGGTGCGAGCGGCGCTGGGCGACCCGACCGTCGGGCTGGATTCCCACCCGAAGCTGCTGCGGGCCCTCCACCGTGCCGGTGTGCTCGTCGATTCCACCAGCCGCTGGGAACTGGAGCGGCACGAGCATCCGGTGATCGTGCCCCTCATCGAGTACAAGCGGCTCATGCGCCTGTACACGGCGAACGGGTGGGCGTGGCTGGCGGAATGGGTGCGCGACGGACGGTTCCGGCCCGTCTACGTGCCGGCCGGTGTCGTGACCGGGCGATGGGCGTCATCGGGCGGAGGTGCCCTGCAGATCCCGCGTCAGCTGCGCGCCGCCGTGCGCGCCGATCCCGGATGGTGCCTGGTGATCGCCGACGTGGCGCAGCTGGAGCCGCGGATCCTGGCCGCGATGGCCCGCGACTCGGCTCTGGCCGAGGCGGCGCGCGGGCGCGACCTGTACGCGGGGATCGTCGCGCAAGGCGCACTGCCGACTCGCGCTGAGGCGAAGGTGGCGCTGCTCGGTGCGATGTACGGCGCGACCACCGGCGACAGCGGCCGGCTCGTCCCGCGCCTGCGTCGTGCCTTTCCCCGCGCGATGCGGCTCGTGGACGAAGCGGCGCGCACGGGCGAGGACGGCGGCACGGTGTCCACGTGGCTGGGGCGCACCTCACCGCCACCGGATGCTGCGTGGGCGGCGTCGCAGTCGGAGGCGAGCGGCGCCGATGCCGAAGACACCGACCGTACGCGGGCCCGCCGGAGCGCCCGCGACCGCGGGCGCTTCACCCGCAACTTCATCGTGCAGGGAACCGCGGCGGAGTGGGCCCTCGCGTGGCTGGCCGATCTGCGGCTCCGACTGGCGGCTCTGCCCGATGTCGCGGAGCACGAGGCCGCGCCACGCTCGGGCCCGGCCTTCGCGCGCCGCCCGCACCTGGCGTTCTACCTCCACGACGAGATCATCGTGCACGCTCCGCTGTCATATGCCGACGCCGTGGCCACGTGCGTGCGGGAATCCGCCGCATCCGCGGGGCGTCTGCTGTTCGGCGACTTCCCGGTCGACTTCCCGCTGGACCTGTCGGTCGTGGAGTCCGCGAGCGCGAAGTGACGGCGGGTCAGAGCGCCGACGGCTAAACTCGGGGTGCGAATGGGTCGGCTGGACGGTCGCGTCGCGTGCGGTTCGCCGCATCGCGCCGAGGAACGTCCGGGCTCCACAGGGCAGGGCGGTGGGTAACACCCACCCGGAGCGATCCGCGAGACAGTGCCACAGAGAGCAGACCGCCGCATCCCGCGAGGGACGCGGTAAGGGTGAAAGGGTGGTGTAAGAGACCACCGGGATCGTGGTGACACGATCCGCACGGCAAACCTCGCCCGGAGCAAGGTCAGACAGGGGATGGTGACGCGGCCCGCCGAGTCCCCGGGTAGACCGCTGGAGCGGCACGGCAACGTGTCGCCGAGAGAGATGACCGTCCACGGAGCTTCGGCTCCCGGACAGAACCCGGCGTACAGGCCGGCCCATTCGCCCTCTCGTTATTCGGTGACCGCCGGGACGGCCTCCGGCACGGCAAGGCCGAGCGCGGCGGCGCCGATGATGCCGGCGTTGTTGCGGTGCACGGCGGGGACGATGGGCGTCTTCAGATCGAGCAGGTGCAGGAACTCCGACGCATGCTTGGACACACCGCCGCCGACGATGAACAGGTCGGGGCTGAAGAGGAACTCCACGTAGTCGTAGTACCACTGCAGGCGCTGCGCCCACTGCTCCCACGAGAGGCTCTCTCGTTCCATCGCGGAGTACGCGGCGTACCCCTCGGCGTCGCGCTTGTGGTTGGCCCGCTGCAGGTGGCCGAGCTCGCTGTTGGGGATGAGTACGCCGTCGTAGATCATCGCCGACCCGATGCCGGTGCCCAGGGTCGTCAGCAGCACGAGCCCGTCGACGCCTTTCGCGGCACCGTAGCGGACCTCGGCGATGCCGGCGACGTCGGCGTCGTTGGCGAAGTGGATGTCGCGGCCCAGGCCGTCTTCGAAGAACTTCTCTGCCTCGAACCCGATCCACTTCTCCGACACGTTGGCGGCCGACAGCGTGCGGCCGTTCTTCACGATGGCCGGGAACGCCACACCCAGGGCGACATCGTGGTCGTCGGCGACCTCGAGGCGGTCGAGGACCGTGCGCACGGCGGTGAGGACATCGTCGGGCTCCGCCCCGCGCGGGGTCGGGACCTTCATCCGGTCGCTGAGAAGCTCACCGGCCTCGAGGTCGACGATGCCCGCCTTGATGCCCGTTCCGCCGATGTCCACTCCGACCGCACGAGTCGCCTTCGTTGCCATGGGCCCAGCCTATCCAGGCAGCAGGCGCGGGTCAGTAGGATCGACCCAGGTGCCCGGACCGATCCGGGGCGCACGCGAACGCAGGGAGTCAAGGTGAGCACCGAAGACGAGAAGTACTGGTACAACCTCTCCACCGGCGAAGTCGAGCGCGGGTACGCGTCCCCGGCGATCGACCGGGCAGGACCGTTCGACACGGCTGAAGAGGCTGCCCGCGCACCCGAACTGCTGAAGGAGCGTTCGCGCGCATGGGCCGAGGACGAGGCGCGCGAGGACAACTGGGGCGCGAAAGGCTCCCGGGACTGAACCGGGAACGAAGGGGAAGTATGGACAAGCAGCGGGACTTCGTACTGCGCACGATCGAGGAGCGCGGCGTGAAGTTCGTGCGCCTGTGGTTCACGGACGTCATCGGCACGCTCAAATCCGTCGCGATCGCGCCGGCGGAAGTGGAGGGGGCCTTCGGCGAGGGGCTCGGGTTCGACGGGTCGGCCATCGAGGGCCTGACCCGGTCGTACGAGTCGGATCTGCTCGCCCATCCCGATCCCACGACGTTCCAGATCCTGCCGTGGCGCGGCGAGATCGACCCGACGGCCCGGATGTTCTGCGACATCACGACGCCCGACGGCGCTCCTGCCGTCGCCGATCCCCGCCACGTGCTCAAGCGCACACTGGCCAAGGCCGCCGACGCCGGGTTCACGTTCTACACCCACCCCGAGATCGAGTTCTACCTGCTGAAGTCCTCGGCCCTCGGGCCGGATGGGCGCCCCGTGCCGGTGGACTCCGCCGGGTACTTCGACAACGTCCCCGGTGGCACGGCGCACGACTTCCGTCGCCGCTCCGTGCGGATGCTGGAAGACCTCGGCATCTCGGTGGAGTACAGCCACCACGAGGGCGGGCCGGGGCAGAACGAGATCGACCTGCGCTACGCCGACGCGCTCACGACGGCCGACAACATCATGACCTTCCGCACGGTGATCAAGGAGGTCGCGATCGAGCAGGGCGTGTACGCGACGTTCATGCCGAAGCCGATCAGCGGTCAGCCCGGTAGCGGCATGCACACCCACATGTCGCTGTTCGAGGGCGACATGAACGCGTTCTACGAGGAGGGCGCGCAGTACCAGCTCTCCCGCGTCGGCCGTCAGTTCATCGCGGGGCTCCTCCGCCACGCGAACGAGATCTCGGCCGTGACGAACCAGTTCGTCAACTCCTACAAGCGGCTGTGGGGTGGCGACGAGGCCCCCAGCTTCATCTGCTGGGGCCACAACAACCGTTCCGCGCTCGTGCGGGTGCCGCTGTACAAGCCGAACAAGGGTCAGTCCTCACGCGTGGAGTACCGGGCGCTGGATTCGGCGGCGAACCCCTACCTCGCGTACGCGCTCATGCTGTCGGCGGGCCTGAAGGGTATTCAGGAGGAGTACGAGCTACCCGCCGAGGCCGAGGACAACGTGTGGTCGCTCAGCGACGCGGAGCGCCGGGCGCTCGGCTACGCCCCGCTGCCGCAGAGCCTCGACCACGCGTTGAGCTACATGGAGGAGTCGGAGCTCGTCGCCGAGACGCTCGGCGAGCAGGTGTTCAACTACGTGCTGCTGAACAAGCGTCGCGAATGGCAGCAGTACCGCTCCCAGGTGACGCCGTTCGAGTTGCACAGCAACCTCGAGATGCTCTGACCCCATCCCGCCGATGACGTCGCGCGAACGCACCACCGCGCTCACGGCGCTCGCGCGCCGCGGTTTCACGCGCCTGGGCGAGGCCGACGAGCTGCTGACGGAACTGGCCTCGGCGACCGGCCTGTCGCGGGAGAACCTCGCCGACGCGGCCTCGCTGGGATCCGACCCCGACGACGGTCTCGGCGCGGTGGTGCGGATCGCGCGCCGGGACCCCGAAGCCGTGACGGCCCTGGCCGCCGATGTGCTGGGGTGGGCCGCGCTGTGGCGCCTGGTGGGGGCATCGAGCGGATTCGCGGGGTTCTTTCTGCGCCACCCGGATGAGCTCGCCCGGCTGCGCGGTGCCGGATACCTCCTGCCCGATGACGCCTCCCTGCGCCGCGAGCTGGCGGAAGCCGTGGGGGAGCGCGAGGGGTTCGCCGCATCCGGAGGCGAGGACGCGTGGGTGGCGCTGCGGGTGGCGTACCGGCGCGTGCTCGCGCGCATCGCCGCGTTCGACCTTGCCCAGCCCGATCCGGCCGACGTCGTCGATCGGGTGTCGGCGCGTCTGGCGGATGCCGCGGGCGCGGCGCTGGAGGCATCCCTCGCCGTCGCGAGGGCGCGCGTGTCGGGATCGGGTGGTACCTCCACCCTGTTCCCGCGCGAGCAGGTGGCTGCCACCCGGCTCGCGATCGTCGGCATGGGCAAGGCGGGCGCCCGGGAGCTGAACTATGTCAGCGATGTCGACGTCATCTTCGTCGGGGGGACCGCCGACGAAGACATCGTGACCGAGGCGCGTGCGATCGACATCGCCACGCGCCTGGCGGTGCAGACGATGAGAGGGATCTCCGGCCCCGAGATCGAGCCGGCGCTGTGGGAGGTTGACGCGAACCTCCGACCGGAGGGAAAGCAGGGCGCGCTCGTGCGTTCGCTCGCCTCCCACCTCTCGTACTACGACAGGTGGGCCCAGAGCTGGGAGTTCCAGGCGCTGCTGAAAGCGCGGCCCCTTGCCGGCGACGGGGTGCTGGGCGACGCGTACGTCGACGCCGTGCAGCCGAAGGTGTGGACCAGCGCCGGGCGGGAGAACTTCGTCGACAGTGTGCAGCGCATGCGCGAGCGGGTCACCGACAACATCCCCGCCGATGAAGTGCCGCGGCAGGTCAAGCTCGGCCCCGGCGGCATCCGCGACGTCGAGTTCACCGTGCAGCTGCTGCAGCTCGTGCACGGGCTCACCGACGAGCGCATCCGACAACGCGGCACCCTCGAGGCGCTGGACGCGCTCGTGGCCGAGGGGTACATCGGCCGTTCCGACGCGGGCGCGTTCGCGCGCGATTACCGGATGCTGCGCCTCATCGAGCATCGCCTGCAGCTGCGTGCGCTGCGACGCACCCACCTCATGCCGACCCGCCCGGAAGAGTTGCGGTCGCTGGCGCGGGCGACGGGCCTGGCCGACACCGGCGCCGGTGTGCAGGAGCGGTGGGAGGCCATCAAGCGCGAGGTGCGCGACATCCACGTGCGGCTGTTCTACCGCCCGCTGCTGAGCGCCGTCGCCGGGCTGGCGGAGGAGGAGCGGTCGCTGTCACCCGAGCAGGCGCACGATCGTCTCGCGGCGATCGGCTTCCGCGATCCCGCCGGGGCGCTCCGGCACATCGCAGCCCTCACGACGGGACTCAGCCGCAAGGCCACCATCCAGCGTCACCTCATGCCCATCATGATCCGCTGGTTCGCCGACGGGGTGGACCCGGACTACGGGCTCCTCGCCTTCCGGCGCATCAGCGAGCGCCTGGGCGACACCCCCTGGTTCCTGCGGATGCTGCGGGACTCGTCGGGTGCCGCCGAAAGCCTCACCCGGCTGCTGTCGGGGTCGCGCTACGTGGGCGAGCTGATGGAGTGGATCCCCGAGTCGGCGGCGTGGCTCGACGACGACGACCTGCTGCGGCCGCGCAGCGGGGTCGCACTTCAGGAGGAGGCCCGCGCCATCCAGACCCGGCATACCTCGGTGGAGGATGCGATGCGGTCGGTGCGCACGCTGCGGCGGCGAGAGATGCTGCGCACCGCCATGGCCGCCGTACTGGGGGTGCTCACGATCGACGAGCTCGCCGGTGCGCTCACGACCATCACGGAGGCGACGATCCAGGCCGCCCTCCGCGCGGTGCGGCGCGAGATCGTGCCTCCCGAGGACGAGCCTCTGGATTTCTCCGTCATCGCGATGGGCCGCTTCGGCGGCGGTGAACTGGGTTTCGGCTCGGACGCCGACGTCATCTACGTCTACCGCCCCAACGGGGTCGACCCGCAGCGTGCGCATCAGCTCGCGCTGCAACTGGTGAGCGCGCTGCGGCAATACTCCGAGGACCACCGGCTGCCGCTGGAGCTGGACGCGGGCCTTCGACCCGAGGGGCGCAACGGTCCCATCGCCCGGTCGCTGGACGCGTACGCCGAGTATTACCGGCGCTGGTCGCTGTCGTGGGAGGCGCAGGCGCTTCTGCGTGCTCGCGGGGTGGCCGGCAGCGTCAAACTGATCGATGCCTTCATGAAGCTGGCCGACGAGGTCCGCTACCCCGAGGCGGCGGATCCGCACGGTCTGCGGGAGATCAAACGCATCAAGGCGCGGGTCGAGAACGAGCGGCTGCCTCAGGGCGCCGACCCCGCGCGGCACCTGAAGCTGGGGCCGGGTTCGCTCAGCGACGTGGAATGGCTCGTGCAGATCCTGCAGCTCCAGCACGCCCACGCCGTCCCCGGGATGCGGACGACCTCGACCCTCGCGGCCCTCGAGGCCGCCCGGGCGGCCGGTCTCGTGGGCGACACGGAGGCGGAACGGCTCGTGGCGGCCTGGCGTCTGGCGAGCCGGCTGCGATCGGCGGCGACGCTGCTGTCATGGCAGACGAGCGACGTCCTGCCCACCGACCGGGCGAAGCTCGACGGGATCGGCCGCATCCTGGAGTACCCCCCGCGCTCGGCCACGCGCGTCGAGGAGGACTACCTCGCCACCACCCGTCGCGCCCGGCGGGTCTTCGAGAAGCTCTTCTACGGGTGAGTGGGGGAGGGGCGAAGCCTCGCGCCGCGGTGGCAGGGGCGAGCGGCTTCGTGGGCACCGCGTTGGCGGAGTCGCTGCGGGAGCGTGGCTACGAGGTGCGGACGATCGGCCGCACCGGCGACGCGGTGTGGGGTGACGCGGCGGGCATCGCGGCCCTCATCGAGGGCTCCGATGTGCTGGTGAACCTCGCCGGGAAGTCGGTGAACTGCCGCTACACCGACGCGAACCGGCGGGAGATCCTGCGGTCGCGTGTCGAGACGACCCGGCAGCTCCACGTAGCCGTCGGCGCTGCGGTCCGGCCCCCGCGCGTGTGGCTGAACGCCTCGACCGCCACGATCTACCGGCATGCGATGGACCGTCCCCACACCGAGGAGGCGGGGGAGCTCGGCACCGGCTTCTCGGTCGATGTGGCGCGAGCGTGGGAGCGGGAGTTCTTCAGCGGCGACCTGCCGGACACGCGCCGCGTGGCGCTGCGGATGGCGATCGTGATCGGCGACGGACCGGCGACACGGATGCTGCTGCGCCTGGCGCGCGTCGGTCTCGGCGGGCCGCAGATCGACGGATGGTGGCTTCCGCACCGCCGCTACCGCGGCATCGGGCCGCGACCCTCCGGCGACGGCCGCTCGGCGTGGCACCGCACCCGCGGGCGCCAGAGGTTCAGCTGGATCCACCTCGAGGATGTGCTGGCGGCGACGCATTTCCTCATCGAGCGGGACGATCTCAGCGGCCCCGTCAACCTCGCCGCACCGCATCCGGTCGACAACCGCACGCTCATGCGGACGCTGCGGCGTGCCGTCGGCATGCCGGTGGGGCTTCCCGCGTACCGGTGGATGCTGGAGCCGGCGATGTGGGCGCTGCGCACCGAACCCGAGCTCGTGCTGAAGAGCCGCTGGGTGCTGCCGGCACGGCTCACAGACGCCGGTTTCCCGTTCCGTCACCCCGAGCTCGACGGGGCGGTGCGGACACTGCGTCACACGTGAGGGGGCGGCGGTGCCGAACGGCCCGCCGGAACCACTTCTGGAATCTCGTTCACGGCCACCGCGACTCCCGGGGCCAGGAAGATCGTCACGATCCCCTCCGAGGAGGCGAATTGGTACGGGCGGTCTGCCGGATCGCCCTGCAGGCGCCGCGCGATCTCACGGACAACGGTGGTCGCCGAGACCGTCGGATCGGCCAGGGGATAGGCGCGACCGCCGTAGTGGATCTCGGTTGCCATGGTGAAGGGTGACCCCGCTGGGCCGGTCGGCGTACGCGGTTGACGCGGACGGCCGTATGTGCAGAGGGACTGCGCGGGCCGCGCGGCGGGACGCTCTCCGTCAGCGGACCGGCTGGGGGACACCGGCTGTGACGGAGGCGGGGATCGGTCGCAGCCGAGGCCACCAGCAGCGCACCTGCTCGCGGTACCGGCGGAACGCGTCGCCGAACCGCGCTTCGAGGTCGCGCTCCTCGTGAGGACGCACGATGAAGTTCCACACGAGCGATCCGCAGACGGCGTAGATCACGACGAGCCACGACGACACCATCAACTCCACAGCGGCGCCCTGCGCGATGCCCGCCAGCGCCATGGGGTTGCGCACGAACCGGTAGGGGCCGCCGACGACGAAGCGCGTCGCCGTATCCGAGGGCAGCGGCGTGCCGGCGCCGCGCGTGGACATCACCACCGCCGCCCAGATCCCCAGCGCGATCGCGAGCGCGAAGACGACGCACCCGGCGACGCCGACGGAGAGCGGGAACCGCGCCGAGAGCTGCCAGCGCTGCTCGAAAGCGCTGATCACGAGCGGGACGACGCCGAGCAGCACACCCCAGAAGATCGCGACCTGCACGGCGGTGGCGCGCACGTGCCGGAAGCGCGTGGCAGCGGGGTTCGCCGTGCGGAACCGGAGGGGACCGATCAGCAGCCGCTCCGTGGGCACGCGTCCGGTCCACAAGAGGAACAGTGCCACGACGGAGCCCGCAGCGGAGGCGATCATCAGCACCGCTCCTGCTCCGGCCAGAGTCGTCACCGTCGCGTAGCCCGCCAGGGCGGTCGCGACCAGCGTGGTCCACGCGGTGGCGACGACGGCAGCGATGCGTCCGCCGAACGCGGCAAGCGCCGACATGACGACGAAGAGGGGCACGTCCCACAGCGCGACGACCGACCACGGGGTCGAGTTCACCGAGCGTCGCGGTGCGGACGTCGGAGGAGAGGAACACCGTGATCCACCACGCAGCGCCCGCCGTCGCCTGCACAGCGAAGTACGCGCGGCCCCACCCCATCGGTGCACACTAACAGGCCCCGTGCGGCGTGCTCCGACATCATCCGGGATGGCGGATCTTCCGGTGACTGCTACGCCGCCCGGTCCCGGGCTACCGGGATGTCCTCCGACCACGCCTCCGGCGCTTCGGCGGCGGGCGCGGACGGCAGCGTCCCCGTGCCGTCGGGGTGCGGAATGGCCGCGAGCAGGTCGCGCGTGTACGGGTGCAGGGGATTCGCCCACACCAGCGGTGTGGGTCCGGATTCCACGATGCGGCCGCGGTACATGACGGCGACCCGGTCGGCCATAAGGCGCACCACCGACAGGTCGTGCGAGATGAACAGCATCCCCGACCCCGAGTCCAGACACAGCTCGCGCATCATGCCCGCCACGGCTGCCTGCGCGGAGGCGTCCAATGCCGAGATCGGCTCGTCGGCGACGATGAGGTCGGGCCGCGCGGCCAGGGCCCGCGCGATGGCCACACGCTGTCGCTGACCGCCGGACAGCTGGTGGGGGAATCGGCCGGCGAAGGATGCGGGGAGGCCGACGGCTTCGAGCCACTCCTCGGGTCGCGGCGACGACACGCCTCGGCTCCGCGCCGCGCGGGTGCCGTCGGCGATCTGCTGCGCGACGCGGACGCGGGGGTTCAGGGACGAGTTGGGGTCCTGGAACACCATCTGCATCGCCGTCAACGCCCGCGGGCGTGTGCGCAGCCCCAGCGGCTTGACGGAAGCGCCGTGGTAGGCGATCGTCCCCGCGTGGGCCCGTTCCATGCCGATGACGGCGCGCGCCGTGGACGACTTCCCGCAGCCGCTCTCACCGACGAGGGCGAGGACTTCTCCCGGGGCGATGTGCAGCGACACACCGTCGACGGCGCGCACCGCGGCCCGCCCGCCGTACTCGACGACGAGGCCGTCCACCTGAAGGATCGGTGTGCTCATCACTCGTCCTCTCCCATGGCCGGCGTCTCCACCAGCGACTCCTGCGCGTCGGGCATCGCCGCCAGCAGCTGGCGCGTGTACTCGTGCGCCGGCGCGGTGAACACCTGCGCCCGCGTCCCCGACTCCACGATGCGTCCGTGACGCATGACGGCGACATCATCGGCCACCGCGCTCATGACACCCAGGTCGTGTGTCACCAGCAGGACCGCGAGGTTCCGTTCGACCGCGAGGTCGCGCAGCAGGTGGAGCACCCCGGCCTGCACGGTGACGTCCAGCGCCGTCGTGGGTTCATCGGCCAGGAGGACCTCCGGATCGCAGGCGAGCGCGATCGCGATCGCGACGCGCTGCCGTTGGCCGCCGGAGAACTGGTGCGGGAATTTCTTCAGCGCCGCCTCGGGCTGGGGCACGCGCACCCGTTCGAGCAGGTGCACGGCACGGGCCCGCGCGTCGCTGCGGGAGAGTCGCAGGTGCGTGCGCATGACGTCGGTGAGCTGGGCCCCGACGGTCAGCTGCGGATGCAGGCTCGCGGACGGATCTTGGAACACCATGCCGATCCGGCCGCCGCGGATGCTGCGATACCGGCGCCGGGGCATTCCGACGAGTTCCTCGTCGCTCAGCCGGATGGACCCGCTGACCGTTCCGCCGGCCGGCAGGAGCCCGAGGACGGCCATCGCCGTCATGCTCTTGCCCGAGCCCGACTCGCCGGCCAGTCCCTGGATCGCGCCGGGACGCAGGGTCAGATCGATGCCGCACACCACCTCGGTGCGGGCACCGCGCGGACCCAGCTCGACACGCAGGTCGCTGATCGTCAGGGCGTTCATCGCGACGCCTCCTTCGGAGCGGACTCCGCGAGGTCCGCGCCATCCGGCACGGTGTTCTGGGCCGGACGCGAGGTCGCCGCCAGAGGGTCCAGCGCGTCGCGCAGCGAATCGCCGATGAAGTTGAACGCCATCACGACGGTGAGGATCGCCAGCCCCGGGAAGACCCCGAGCCACCACGCGTCGATGTGCTGCATCGCCGCGGAGATCATCGCACCCCACTCGGGGGCGGGCGGCTGTGCGCCCAATCCGAGGAAGGACAGGCCCGACAGCAGCAGGATCGCGGTGCCGATGTCGAGGGCGGCGAGCACGAGGACGGGGCCGGCGACATTGGGCAGGATGTCCACGCGCAGCGACCGCAGGGGCGAGTAGCCGAGGAGACGGCCGGCGACGACGTAGTTCTGCGTGCGCAGACTCAGCACGAGAGACCGGGTGATGCGCGCGTACTGCGGCCACGCGACGACGATGCCGGCGATCACGGCGTTCATGATCGAGGGACCGAGGGAGGCGGCGATGACCATCGCCAGGATCACGGTCGGGAAGGCCATGACCATGTCGGTGATGCGCATGAGCACCTCGTCGACCCAGCCGCCGATGTACCCCGCGACGGCGCCGATGATCGTGCCGATGAGCAGAGCGCACACCACGAGGATGAGCGCGAGCGGGATCGTCGTGCGGGCGCCGGTGATGAGGCGGGAGAAGACGTCGCGGCCGTTCGCATCCGTGCCCATGATCGACTCGGCGCTGGGTGGCATGAGGCGGGGGAGGTCCTGCGCCAACGGGCCGTACGGTGCGATCCACGGCGCGAGCACGGCGACGACGATCCAGGCGGCGGCGATGACGACGCCGATGATCGCGAGCGGAGTGCGCCATGCGGCGGGCAGGCGCCGGCGTGGGCGCGCCGCACGCGCGGGCAGGATCAGGTTCATGACAGCCTCACCCGGGGATCGAGGAGCCCGTAGAGGACGTCGATCACGAAGTTGATGACGAGATAGATGATGCCGATGATCAGGCCGACGCCGGTCACGGCCAGCAGATCCAAGCCCTTCGCCGCGTTGTACGCGTAGGTCCCCAGACCCGGCCAGGCGAAGACCGCCTCGACGAGGACCGTGCCCGACAGCAGTGTGCCGAAGGCGATCCCCACCATGGTCAGGATGGGAAGTGCCGCTCCGCGCAGGACGTACGCGAACACGACGCGGGGGCCCGTCAGCCCCTTGGCGCGGGCGGCGCGGGCGTAGTCGGCATCGAGCACCTCGAGCACCGAGGTGCGGATGAAGCGGGTCAGCAGCGCGATCGTGAACAGGCTCAGCACGAACACGGGCAGCGCGAGATGGCTGACGGCGTCGAAGAAGCCGACGGAGTCGCCGTTGAGGAGGAAGTCGACCGTGTAGAACCCCGTGATGCGCGGGGGCGGCGTGATCGTCGGCGACAGCCGGCCCGACCCCCGCACCCAACCGAGCTCGAGGAAGAAGAAGTTGTACGCCAGGATCGCCATCCAGAACGTCGGGATGCTCAGGCCCACGAGCGACACGACGCGCACGACCTGGTCGGTCGCCTTGCCGCGACGGTAGGCCGCGAGCGTGCCGAGCACGACGGCGACGGCGAGGCTCAGGATGATCGCGTAGAACGCCACTTCACCGGTGGCGGGAACCGCCTTGGCCAGGTCGTCGGCGACGGGACGACCGGTCGTGATGGAGGTGCCCAGGTCACCGCTGAGCATGTTGCCGAGATAGACGACGAAGCGCTCGGGGACGGACTTGTTCAGCCCGAACTTCTCCTCGTACGCCGCGACGGTGGCCGGATTGGACGACGCGCCCTCGCCCAGCGCCGCGCGCACCGGGTCGCCGGGGACCATCACGGTGAGCAGGAACGTCACGAGGACGACCCCCAGAAGGAGCAGAACGGAGGTGCCCGCCCGCCGCGCCAGGAACCGGGCCAGGGAGTGGCGGCCGGTCCCGGTGCGACGGGCGGGCGTGGTGGTTGCGGTCACGTCACTCGGCGGGGGAGAGTGCCGTGAGATCCAGCGTCCACGTCGGGTTGTAGGTCAGTCCCGTCACCGAGGTGTCACTCGCGACGTTGTTGCCCGGCACGATGAGCGGAACGAACGGGCCGCTCTCCTGCATCGCCGTCGCGTAGGCCGTGAAGGCCTCGGTGCGCTCGTCGCCGGAGGTGGCGTTGCGCGCCGCGGCGACCTGGGCGGCGATCTCCGGCGCCGCCTCGGCGGGCCAGCCCGCGCGCAGGCCGACCTTCTCGCCCGGCCCGAAGGGCAGGAACGACGAGGTGTCGGCGTAGTCCGGACCCCAATACCACATCGAGAATGCTCCGGTGCCGTTGACGTACGGGTCGATCTCGGTGGCGAAGGGGGCGGGGGCCAGCTCGATGTTGATGCCGACGGCCTTCAGCTGCTCCTGCACGCGCTCCGCGACCGGCGTGAACTCGACGCCGCCGACGGGGTTGTCGTTGGGGAACTGCAGCTTCAGCGTCTCCCCGGCGTAGCCGGACTCCGCCAGCGCGGCCTGGGCGCGGTCGAGGTCCTGCGAGACACCCTCGTCGAGCGCACCGGCGAACATCGGGGGGATGACCCCGGACGCCTGTGCCGCGCCGGCGCCGGCGAGCTCGAGGATCTTGTCGTAGTCCAGCGCGTAGCGGATCGCCTCGGCGAATGCGGGGGTCGCCGTGGCAGGGGCGACCTCTGCGTTCTGGTTGATGAGGAGGAAGATCGTCTCGGCTGAGGGCACCGAGTCCACGGTGAAGTCTTCGCCGAGGCTCTCGACCTGGTCACCGCTCAGATCCACGGCGATGTTCGAGTCGCCGCCCTTCAGGTTGATCAGCTGGGTGGCGCTTTCGGTCACGTTGCGGACGACGATCTTGTCGTATGCCGGCGGGGTCGGGCCGTTGTACTCCGGGTTCTCCACCAGCACCACCTGCGTGGTGAGGTCGAGGGAGTCCAGCAGGTACGGTCCCGAGCCTGCGGAGGCGCCGTCGAGGAACTCCTGTGCCGCGTCGGCGGTGTCGACGGCGCCCCCGTTCGCCTCGACTTCTTCGGCGTTGAGGATCGACAGCGAGGGGTTCGTGACGATCGCGGGAAGCTGGAGCGAGGGCTGCTCGGTCTTGAGGACGACGGTGGTGTCATCGACCTTCTCGACGGTGATCCCCGTCATGAGGAAGTTCGCCTTCGAGTCGGTCATGCCGGCGACGCGGTTGAGCGAGAACACGACATCATCGGCGGTCACCGGAGACCCGTCGGAGAACACGCGGTCCTCGTCGAGCGTGAACGTGAACTCGGTCGCATCCTCGTTCTGCTCCATCGTCGCCAGGGACGGCTGCGGTGTGGTGTCGTCGCCGGTGAAGGTCAGCAGCGTGTCGTAGACGGCGTGCAGGACGAGGTTGCCGGTGGGGACGTAGTTCCGGCCGGGGTCGCCGGTCTCGAGCGAGAAGGCCGTGTCGATGACAAGGGTGGAGGGGGCTCCCTCACCGTTGCCGCCGTTGTCGGCCGAGTTTCCGCCGGAACATCCGGCGAGGGCGAGGGCGGTCGCAGCGATGAGCGCGGCGGCGGCGCGGGCGCGTGGTCGGGCCACAGGCGGGTCCTCCTGGTCGGGTACTTGGACATCTGGAAGGTGTCCACGGGGTTTGGTCGCACTCTATCCGAGATTCTGCGGGTCACCGACGCGTTCAGTCGACTGCGGTTCGACCAGCGTGCAGAATGTCCAATATGAGCGAACCGCGGATGCACTCGGCTGGACGATCAGCCGTTCAGATCGACGAAATCGGCTATGACATCCTCCGTGTGCTCCGAGATGACGGTCGTGTTTCGATTGCGGCGCTGGCTGCCCGGGTCGGCATCTCGCGCGCGAGCGCGTACAGCCGGGTCGAGGCCCTGACCCGCGCCGGCGTCATCACCGGGTACAGCGCTCGCGTCGATGCGGCGAGGGCGGGCCTCGGCGTGTGCGCGCTCGTCTTCTGCTCGGTGCATCCGCAGAGCTGGGAGGAGTTCTTCACCGCGGTGCGGAATCTGCCCGAGGTGGAGTCGGCCAAGATCACCACCGGCGAGCACGACATCATGCTGCTCGTGCGCAGCATCGATGTGCAGGGCATCTACGCGCTCGTGGCCGGCGGCATCGCCTCGCTGCCGCACGTCGCGCGGGTGGAGACGGTTCTCATCCTCAACGAGGTGTTCGAGCGGCCCTATGTGCTTCCCACCGATATCCCGGCCCGCGAGCGACCTCCCCAGGGAGGGCTCGTGAGCTTCGTCGCGACCAGCTCCGACCGTCCGGCGGGCTGATCCGGCTCACAGCTGGATGCAGATGCTCTCGTGCTCGACGCCGCCCACCGCGAAGCTCTCCACCAGGCGCATGCGGCCGTCCTCGGCGTCCTCGATCCGGCTGTCCGCGCTGCCGCGCACGACGGTGCCGTCGGCGGCGAGGGCGTGGGCGAAGGAGATGCTCACGACGTCACCCTCCACGGACCCGACGAAGCGGCCCTCCGTGACGGTGTCACCCGTGTACTCGCCCCAGACGAGCCGGCCGTCCTGGTGGTAGGTGAAGGTCGTGGGGGCGTGCGGGTCGACGATGCTGGCGGTGGAGGAGACCATCGCGAAGCGCAGCCCGTCGAGGTCGATCACTGAGGTGGACATCCCACGAGTATCGCTGGCGGCGACCCGCCGCTGTCAAACCGGCACTGTCAACCCGGCACTGTCAACCGGAGGCTGCTGCACGGGTCACTCCAGCACGGTGAGACCGTGTGGGCGTCGATTGAGCGACTCGGAGCCGGACTCGGTGACCACGACGATGTCCTCGATGCGCGCGCCCCAGCGTCCAGGGAAATAGATGCCCGGCTCGATGCTGAAAGCCATGCCCGCGCGCAGGACGGTCTCGTCGTCCGTCACGATGTACGGCTCTTCGTGCACGGACAGCCCGATGCCGTGACCGGTGCGGTGCAGGAAGGCTTCCCCGAGCCCCGCCGCGACCAGCAGGTCGCGCGCGGCACGGTCGACGTGGGTGGCGGTGACCCCCGGGCGCACGGCATCCACGGCTGCCTGCTGCGCCCGCTCGAGCACGGCGAAGCGCTCCGCGACAGCGGGGTCGGGGGTTCCCATGACGTACGTGCGCGTGGAGTCGGAGTAGTAGCCCGGCGCGACCGCGCCGCCGATGTCGACCACGACGACGTCACCGCGGGTCACGACGCGGTCGGACACCTCGTGGTGCGGGTCGGCGCCGTGCGGCCCGGCGCCCACCACCACGAACGCCACCTCCTGGTGCCCTTCGTCCAGGATCGCGGAAGCGATGAGGTCGGCGACTTCCCGCTCGGTGCGGCCGACCTGCAGGAACTCCGCCATCCGCGCGTGCACGCGGTCGATCGCGTCGCCCGCGCGGCGGAGCGCCGCGATCTCGTCGGCGTCCTTGACCGCGCGCAGCTCGCGCAGGACGGCAGTCGCCAGGACCGGCGTCCGCGTGAGCGCGTCGGCGAGGGGCAGCGTGTGGAGGGCGGGCATCGCCTCGTCGACGGCGAATCGTCCCTGGCCGGGGATGAGCCGCGCGACGAGCCGGTACGGATCCTCGCCGTCGACCCATTCGTGGACGGCCAGGTCCAGGTCGGCGACGGCGGAGCCTCCCAGTGACGCCCGCTCCATGCGCGGCGCGACGACAGCCGCAGCGCCCTCCGCCGGCACCACCAGTGCGGTCAACCGCTCGTGCGTGGATGCGGTGGCGCCCAGGAGGTAGCGGAGGTCGGGCCCGGGGGTCACCACGATCGCATCCAGGCCGGCGGCGGCCGCGGCGCGCGCGGCGCGGCTGAGGCGGTCGCGGTAGACCGCGGAATCGAATCGGGCGGCGGCAGGGGCGGCGGTCACGACCACATCCTAGGACTGCGCTCAGCGTCGTCCTGATCCCGCCCTTGCCTGGGGGACCGGGGCGCGGCGGCGCGCGAGGTAGATCGTGAAGACGAAGGCGATGGCCGCCGTCGCGCACAGCAGCAGCAGTCCGACGGTGTAGCGATGGGTCTCGGGGTCGTAGGTGGCGCCCATGACCAGAGGAGGGAAGAATCCTCCGAAGCCGCCGGCGGCCCCCACGATCCCCGTCACGGAGCCGACGTTGGCTGCGGGAGCCCGCTGGGCGACCCACGCGAAGACCGATCCCGTCCCCAGCCCGAGCGAGATCGCCATGGCGATGAAGGATGCACCGGCGAGCAGCTCGGGCGGCGGCTGGAGGGAGATGACCACGGCCATGACCGCGGCGCCGGCGAGTGAGACGCCGGTGATCACCGCGGGACCGAACCGGTCGGACAGCCAGCCGCCGACGGGCCGTGCGATGACGGCCGCGACGGCGAACCCCGCGGTGCGCGTTCCTGCCTCGGCCAGATCGTATCCGTACACCTCGCGGAGATATGTGGGCAGGTAGGTGGAGAAGGCGACGAAGCCCCCGAAGGTCACGGCGTACAGGAACGCCATCTGCCACGTCACGGTCAGGCGGGCCGCCTCCTCCAGCTTGGGAAGCACACGGTCGCGGTTGGGGTGCCAGGACGGGGAATCCCGCATCCCGAACCAGACCACGGCGGCCACCACGAGCAGGGCCGCGGCGATGGCGATGTGGGTCCAGACATAGCCGAGCGAGGTCACCAGGCGGGGCGTGAAGAACGCCGAGAGAGCAGTGCCACCCATCCCGGCCCCGAAGAGCCCCGTCGCGAAGCCGCGCTTGCTGGGGTCGTACCAGGCGTTGACGAAGGGGATGCCGACGGCGAACGTCGTCCCGGCGATACCGAGGATGAAGCCGAACAGCAGCAGGAGCGGGTACGACCCGGCCTCGCCGGCCCACATCACCAGGATCACCGGGATGGCGGAGACGGCCGTCAGGACGCTGAACATGATCCGGCCGCCGAATCGGTCGGTGAGGGCCCCGGTGACGATGCGGCCGGCGGATCCGACCAGGACGGGGGTCGCGATCGCCATCGAGAGCTGGGTGGGGGTCAGGTCCAGGTCGTCGGCGTAGCTGACCCCGATGGGGCCGATGATGTTCCAGGCCCAGAAGGTGACGGCGAAGGAGACCAGGGCCAGTGCGAGGTTGCGGCCGCGCCCGGCCAACGGGCCGGTGACGGCGCGGCGCGCGTTCCGCGTGGTCATCGCCGTCCCCGCCGGACACGCTCGGGCGCGCGGTCGGGAGTGCCCACCGGCGCCCACCCGCGTCGCGTTGCGCCGGCTGTGGTGGGTCGGCGGTCGCGGCTGCGGTAGACGATGTACGGACGGAACAGGTACTGGACGGGCGCGGTGAAGGCGTGGACGAGCCGGGTGAACGGCCACAGGATGAACAGTGCCATCCCCGCGAGGGTGTGGATGTGGAACGCCAGGGGCGCTGCGTTCATCGCGGCGATGTCGGGCTGGAGGATGAAGATGGAGCGGAACCACGGCGCGACCGAGTCCCGATAGTTCTGGTCGGGAGAGGGATCCACGGCGCTGATCACGGTGGTGGCCAGCCCCGTGATGATCGCCGCCACGAGCACGACGTACATCGTCTTGTCGTTCTTGGTGGTGGCCATGAAGACGGGGCCGGTGGTGCGGCGCCGGTAGATGAGGATGACGACCCCGACGAGAGTGGCGAACCCGGCGAAGGTTCCGAGGATGAGCGCCACGGCATGGTAGGTGTCTTCGGTCACACCGATCGCGTCCGTCCAGGACTCGGGGATGACGAGTCCCATGATGTGGCCGATGAGGACGATGAGGATGCCGAAGTGGAACAGCGGAGACCCGATGCGCAGGAGACGCGACTCGTAGAGCTGGGATGAGCGCGTGGTCCAGCCGAACTGGTCGTACCGGTAGCGCCAGACGAGCCCGCCGACCAGGAGCACGATCGTGACGTACGGCAGCACGCCCCACAGGAAGACGTCCATCAGCGCCCTCCCGTCCCGGCCATCGGCAGCAGGCGCGGGTCGTACGCGTCGAGTCCGACGGATTCGGCGGGCGGCCCGGACGCCGCCATCGCCATGGCCTGCTCCCGATCCTGCGGAGATCGTCCGGGAAGGGTCTGGCAGACGGCCACGAGCACACCCGCATACGGGGACGAGCGGTCGGCCAGTGCGAGGCGGATGAGCTCGAGGCTCGCGCGGTACTCCTGCAGCAGCTGCGCTCCCGAATCCGGGGCATGGCGGGCGAACTCGAGGACGAGCGGCAGATGATCGGGCAGTTCGCCGGTGCCGGTGAGTTCGAGACCGTGCTCCCGGTAGCGCCGCTTCATGTCGGCGAGCACCTGGCCACGCCGGCGGGTGTCGCCGTCGGTCCAGTAGGACAGGTAGAGCGCGTGCCGCTTGGACATGTCGAACACGTCGACGTAGGTCTGCTGCACGGTCTCCGCCGGTTCCTCCTCCCACCAGTCCAGCAGCGGCGCGAAGTGATCCGTCGCCGACGCCGCGGACTCCGTGAGGGCCTGCCGAACGATCGCCCTCATCGCCAACACTTCGTCTGTGGGGTAGCTCAGGGCTATGGAGGCGGCCTGGTACACGACCGCGCGGTTCATCAGGAGCCCTCGCCTTCGCGATCGTCGCGCCGCGGGGGGAAGAGCCCGCCCGGGGCGCCGTTGCCGTCCCAGTTGAGCAGGTTCACCCGTCCGCGCATGGTGTCCCCGCTCGCCCGGGAGTCGGAGGTCTGCCGATCCTGGAGCGCTTGGAAGGTCTCCACCGCCACCGGCGTCGGCGTTCCGCTGGCCTCACCGAACGGCGCCGACGCGTTCGCATAGGGTCCGCCGTCGAAGTCGAGCGAGCACCCGAGTTCTTCCAGGTCGTGCGCCTGCTCGTAGTGCGCGGTGGGGATGACGTAGCGGTCCTCGTACTTCGCGATCGCCAGCAGCCGGTACATCGCGTAGAGCGTCTCGCCGTCCATACCGACCGACTCCGCGATGGACTCGTCGGCCTCGCGTCCCAGAGTGATGTCGCGCAGGTACGCGCGCATTCCAGCGAGGCGGCGGAGCACCGTCGTGATGATCGTGGCGTCGCCGGCGGTGAACAGCTCGGCGAGGTACTCCACGGGAATGCGGAGCGCCTCGATCGCACCGAACAGCGTGCCGGCCGCCTCGGCGTCGTGGCCCTGGTCGCGGAGCAGATCGACGATGGGCGACAGGGGCGGGATGTACCAGACCATCGGCATGGTGCGATATTCGGGATGCAGCGGCAGCGCCACGCGGTACTTCTTCGCCAGCGCGTACACGGGTGACCGGCGCGCCGCATCCAGCCAGTCCTCGGGGATGTCCTGCTCCCGCGCCGCCTGGATCACCGCGGGGTCGTCCGGGTCGAGGATCAGGTTCAGCTGCGCCTCGTACAGGTCCTGCTCGTTCGGTGTGGAGGCCGCCTCCGTGACGCCGTCGGCGTCGTACAGGAAGAGCCCGAGGTAGCGCAGACGCCCCACGCACGTCTCGGAGCAGATCGTGGGGATGCCGACCTCCAGCCGCGGATAGCACATGGTGCATTTCTCGGCCTTGCCCGTCTTGTGGTTGAAGTACATCTTCTTGTATGGGCACCCGGTGATGCACTGGCGCCAGCCGCGGCAGCGGTCCTGATCGACGAGGACGATACCGTCCTCCGACCGCTTGTAGATCGCACCCGAGGGGCACGAGGCCATGCACGAGGGGTTCAGGCAGTGCTCGCAGATGCGCGGCAGGTAGAACATGAACGTCTGCTCGAACTGGAACTTGATGGCGTCCTCGGATTCGCGACGTACCTTCTCCACGACCGGGTCGAGCATCCCCATCTCGCTGACGCCGCCGAGGTTGTCATCCCAGTTCGCCGACCACGTGATCTTCGTGTCTTCCCCGGTGATGAGCGACTTCGGCCGTGCGACGGGCATGTCATCGCCGAGGGGCGCGTCGATGAGGGTGCGGTAGTCGTAGGTCCAGGGCTCGTAATAGTCCTCCAGCTTGGGCTGCACCGGCGAGGAGAAGATGGACAGCAGCCGCCGCATCCGCCCGCCGGTGCGCAGCTTCAGGCGCCCGCGACGGTTGATCGTCCAGCCCCCGCGCCATTGCTCCTGGTCCTCATAGCGACGGGGGTAGCCCTGACCGGGACGCGTCTCCACGTTGTTGAACCACACGTACTCGGTGCCGGCGCGGTTCGTCCATGCCTGCTTGCAGGTCACCGAGCAGGTGTGGCACCCGATGCACTTGTCGAGGTTCATCACCATGCCCATCTGGGCCATCACTCGCATCAGTACGTCACCTCCTGCGAGCGGCGGCGGACCGTGGCCACCATGTCGCGCTGGTTGCCGGTGGGGCCCAGATAGTTGAAGGCGTACGCCAGTTGCGCGTAGCCCCCGATGAGATGAGTGGGCTTGACCAGGAGGCGCGTGGGGGAGTTGTGGATCCCGCCCCGCCGTCCGGTCGCCTCCGATTTCGGCACGTCGATCGTGCGCTCCTGCGCATGGTGGACGTACACGACGCCCGCAGGCATCCGGTGCGACACGATCGCCCTGCCCACGAACACCCCGTTGGAGTTGACGCATTCCACCCATTCGTTGTCGGCGACGTCGATGGCGGCCGCGTCCTCGGCCGCCATCCACACCGTCGGGCCGCCCCGGGAGAGGGAGAGCATGAGGAGGTTGTCCTGGTACTCCGAGTGGATGGACCACTTGTTGTGCGGCGTGAGGTAGCGGACCACGACCTGCTGACGTCCGTCGGGGCCGAGCTTGGGCTCGCCGAACAGGCGGTGCATGTCCAACGGCGGGCGGAAGATCGGCAGTGCCTCGCCGAGGTCGCGCATCCAGTCGTGGTCGAGGTAGAAGTGCATGCGGCCGGTGAGGGTGCGGAAGGGCTGCAACCGCTCGATGTTGACGGTGAAGGGCGCGTACCGCCGGCCGCCGGTCTCCGACCCCGACCATTCCGGCGACGTGATCACGGGCACGGGAGCGGCCTGCGTCATCGCGAACGTGATGTGCTTCTCCTCCGACCCCTCCGCAAGGTCGACGAGCGGCTTTCCGACGCGCTTCTCCAGGGTGGTGAAGCCCTGCACGGCGAGTTCACCGTTGGTCGTGCCCGAGAACGCGAGGATCGCCTCGGCCATCTTCACGTCGGTGTCCATCGCCGGGCGCCCCTCGGCAGCTCCGCCGAGCATCACCCCGTGGGCCTTGGCCAGCCGCTGCACTTCACCGGAGACGTCGTAGGTGACGTTCTTCACGTTGAATCCGAGACTGTCGGCCAGCGGTCCGATGGTCGCCAGCTTGTCGGCGATCGCGGTGTAGTCGCGCTCGACCACCACCAGGTTGGGTGCGGTCTTGCCGGGAACGGGCTCCACGTCGCCGCGCGCCCAATCGCGCACGACCCCGCCGGGCTGGCTCACTTCTCCGGGCGTGTCGTGCTGCATGGGCGCGGAGACGAGATCTTTGCGCACCCCGAGGTGCGTGCGTGCCATCTCGGAGAACTCGCGGGCGATGGCGGTGAACATGTCGAAGTCGCTGCGCGCCTCCCACGGCGGATCGATCGCGGGGGTGAAGGCGTGCACGAACGGGTGCATGTCGGTCGAGGACAGGTCGTACTTCTCGTACCAGGTCGCGGCGGGGAAGACGACGTCCGAGAGCAGCGTCGTGGAGGTCATGCGGAAATCGGCCGACACCAGGAGGTCGAGCTTGCCCTCGGGGATATCGTCGCGCCACGCGATGTCACGGGGACGCGCGGAGGTCTCGTCGGAGGCCATCAGGTTGCTCTGCGTGCCCAGCAGATGCTTCAGGAAGTACTCGTTCCCCTTCGCCGAGGACCCCATCAGATTCGACCGCCACAGCGTGAGCAGACGCGGCCACGACCGTGGGGCGTCCACGTCGGCGATCGCCGGTTGGAGGGTTCCGTCCACCAGCCGGGACGTCACATACGAAGCAGGATCCTTCGCCTCGCCGGCGTCCACGGCGGCGGATGCAGCATCCGCCACCTCGAGCGGGTTGACATCCCACTGCGGATAGAACGGCATCCAGCCCAGCCGTGCGGCCTGCGCGATGGCATCCGCGGTGTGCATGCCGGTGAGGTTCCCCTCCGCGAGCGGTGAGGCCAGCGCATCGGCGGAGTAGCCATCGAAGCGCCACTGATCCGTGTGCATGTACCAGTAGGCGGTGCCGATCATGGTCCGGGACGGCCGAGCCCAGTCCAGTGCATTCGCCAGGGAGAGCCACCCGGTGATGGGACGGCACTTCTCCTGCCCCACGTAGTGCGCCCAGCCCCCGCCGTTGCGGCCCATCGCCCCCGTGAGGATGAGGAGGGCGAGGATGGCGCGGTAGGTGGCATCGCCGTGGAACCACTGGCAGACCCCGGCGCCCATGATGATCATCGTGCGGCCGCGCGAATCGAGGGAGTTCTGTGCGATCTCCCGGGCGATGCGCGTGCATGCCTGCGCCGGCACGCCCGTGATGGCCTCCTGCCAGGCCGGCGTATACGGGGTCGCCGCATCGTCGTACCCGGTGGGCCACTCGCCGGGGAGTCCATCGCGCCCGACCCCGTACTGGGCGAGCATGAGGTCGAGGACGGTGGTGACGAGCTTCCCGCCCACCCGTGTCGCCGGTACGCCCCGCCGCAGCACCCCGCCGGAACCGTCGGGGGCGTCGAAGCGGGGCAGGAGCACCTCGGTCGGCTCCTCGGCCGTCTGCGCGTCCCGCACCGACAGCGCAGGGACGACACCCTCGAGGTCGAGGTTCCAGCGCCCCTCGCCCGACGGGGCGTACCGGAAGCCGATCGAGCCGTTGGGCACGTACGGGCGCGCGGTGGCGGCATCCAGCACGACGGTCTTCCATGCGTCCTCGGGCGCCGTCTCGCCCAGGTCGGCGGCGGTGAGGAACTTGCCCGGGACCAGCGTTCCGTCCGCGCGCGCGGTGAGCGTGATGAGGTTCGGCAGGTCGGTGTACGTGCGGGCGTACTCGGCGAAGAACGGTGCGCGCTGCTGCACGTAGTTCTCGGTGAGGATGACGTGCCCCATCGCCATGGCGAGGGCCGCGTCGGTGCCGGCCTGGCATGGCAGCCACTCGTCGGCGAACTTGGTGTTGTCGGCGTAGTCGGGGGAGACGGCGACCACCTTCGTGCCGCGGTAGCGCACCTCCGTCATCCAGTGCGCGTCCGGCGTGCGGGTGACAGGGACGTTGGAGCCCCACATCATGAGGTACGTGGCATCCCACCAGTCCCCGGATTCGGGCACGTCGGTCTGGTCGCCGAAGACCTGCGGGCTGGCCACCGGCAGGTCGGCGTACCAGTCGTAGAACGAGGTCATCACCCCGCCGAGAAGCTGCGTGAACCGCGTGCCGATGCAGTGCGACACCATCGACATCGCCGGGATCGGGGAGAATCCGGCGACACGGTCCGGGCCGTACTCCTTGATCGTGTGGACGTAGCCGGCCGCGACGAGCTCGACCGCCTCCGCCCACGTCGCACGGACCAGTCCGCCCTTGCCGCGCGCCTGCTGGTAGCGCCGGCGGATCTCGGGGTCGGTGGAGATCTTCCCGAAGGCGAGCACAGGGTCGCCGGTCTCGGCTTTGGCGCGCCGGTACTCCTCCAGCAGCACCCCGCGCACGTAGGGGTACCGCACGCGCGTGGGGGAGTAGGTGTACCACGAGAACGCGGCCCCGCGAGGGCAGCCGCGGGGTTCGTATTCGGGGCGATCGGGGCCCACGCTGGGATAGTCCGTCTGCTGGGCCTCCCACGTGATGATGCCGTCTTTGACGTACACCTTCCACGAGCACGAACCCGTGCAGTTGACCCCGTGGGTGGAGCGCACCACCTTGTCGTGGCTCCAGCGGTCGCGGTAGAACGAGTCGCCCTCGCGGCCGCCCTGGAGGAACTCCGCCCGGTGATCGGGCGTCTGCTCCCGCCGCGTGAAGAACCTGCCGACACCCAGGAGCGCATCGGAAGCCGGACCGTCAACACCGATGGCGGGCGTCATGCCTGAAAGCTACTCAGGCCCCTCGTGGGCCACCACGGCCTTTCGTCCCGGTTTCCGCGCGTTGCCCGTGCGGGGCTCCGGTGCAAGCCTGAACGGGAGCCATTCGCGTGCGGGAGAGGTCCATGCATCCGATCGAAGCGTCTCTGGCGACCGACGCCGACGACACGGCGCTGGCACGCGCCGTCGAGCGAAACACCGCGGAACTGCTGCTGCGCATGGGTGATGCGGGCGGTGGACACCGTCGTGATGACGACGTGTCGTGGACCCTCGGCGGCTCGCCACTCGACTACCACAACGCCGTCGTGGCGGCACGACTGGACGATGACTCCGTCGACGCCGCGATCCTCGAGAGCCGGGAACGGCTCCGCCGAGCCCGGGTGCCCGGCTCCTGGCACGTCGGGCCATCCATGCGCCCAGACGACCTGCCGGCTCGACTTGCGCGCGTCGGCTTCGAGCCGGACGGTGAAGAGCCGGGTATGGCATCGAGGCTGGACCGGATTCCGCGGCACCCTACGGCGCCCCTCGACGTCGAGATCGTGCGCGATGCGCGGGACCTGGGTGTGTGGATCCAGACCCTGGGCAGCGGCTTCGGCGAAGGCCCGCGCGAAGCCGAGTGGGTAGGTGAGGTGTTTCTCCGCATCGGTCTCGACCGGCCGGATCTCCGCCATCTGCTCGCCCGAAGGGAGGGCAGTCCGGTCGGCACCGCCACCGTGATGACGGCGGGTGGGGTGGGCGGGCTGTACTTCGTCATGACGGTGCCGGATGCGCGCCGACAGGGGATCGGTGCCGAGATTACGCGAGCCGCGATGCGCGTCGCCCGCGATGCGGGTATGCACCACGCCGTACTCACGGCGTCGGCCATGGGCCGTTCGGTCTACCGGTCGGTGGGATTCCGGGAGGTGTGCACCATCCGGCTGTTCACGTGGCGGCCGGACTGAGCTTCATGGTGTCCGGCACCGGCGCTGAAGGGCGGGGGGCGGCCGGCCTTGGGTCCGATAACCTGCAGCGGTTCACCGCGTACATCTCCTTCAACAACACCGACCAGCGGGCCATCAAGACCGGTACCACCGGGGCGCTTGTCATCGCCATCGGCGCGCTCAACCCCGCCGTCGGAATTGCAGCCGGCTTGGCTGTCTCCATCGCCAACGAGTACATTGCCGGCAACGGCTTCTGCCCCAGCAACGACGAGCTGTGGGTGTACTTCACCGACGGTCCCACCGGGCCGAACTACACCCAGGTAGTGTGCCGACCGGTCTCTCACCCCGGAGGTGGATAAGACATGACCCGCAAGCACCGCAACCGGCTGCTGCTCGTGGCCACCGTCACCATCCTGGTCATCGGGACGGCCGCGGGCCCCGTGTTCGCAGCTGACGGGTTCGCGGCAGGGTTGGGGTTCATGGGCTTGTGCGCCATCGCACCGGCTGCGGTGCTCGGCGTCATCGCCTACATCTGGCACGGCAACGACAAGGAGAAGCGGGAAGCGTCCACCGCCCCACGCTCGTCGCTACGCCAGTAGCCAGGCACAGAAAACGCCCGCCGGCCTGAGTCGGCGGGCGTTCTCGATGTCAGTGGCGCATGACCGGCAGAGCGGGTACGTGCGCTGATTCAGCAACGGTCCTCATCCTCGGACTCGTCATGCAATCGCTCACGCATCGCGACGCTTGAGCGTCACGATCGCCACGCTGAACAGCACGACGACCCAGACCACGAGGCCGAGAGCCGCCTGCCACGGTTCGAGGACCCAGAGACCCTCGGCTCGGTTGAGCGGTGAGCCCGGTGCGACGAACTCCGCGTAACCCGGGTGGCTGGTGAGGGCTCGGCCCAGGTTGAACGGGAGCAGCGCTACGAGGTTGTGCAACCGGACCTGCGACGCGGCACCACCGGCCACGAGGCCGAGCCCGAGCGGTACGACGAACACGAGTCCGAGCGCCGTGGCGATGCCGCTCGCGATGTTGCGCAGGAACGCGCCGATCGCGAAGGCCATGAGCCCGACCATCACGAGGTAGCCGACGCTGCCGATCATGGCACGCCAGTAGTGCGGGTCGTCGAGGCGGATGTCGATGCCGTTCCCGGCGAGCAGCGGGATGGAGATCGGGATCGTGACGGCCACCGCCATTGCACCGATAAGGAAGGTGACGACGGCGAACACCAACGCTTTGGCAAGCAACGCGGGAACCCGACGCGGTACAGCCGTGAGGGTGGACTTGATCATCCCGCTGCTGTATTCGCCGGCAATCACCACCACGCCCAACACGCCCACGATAAGAACGTTGATATCGGTGCTGAGATTGATGACATTCACGCCGGCGTACTGCTGGCCTGTCTGTGCGACCTCTCCGTCGAACCAGGCGAAACTCGTCGAGGAGGACATCTGAGCTCCCACACCGACGGTGATCGCGACGATGGCGGCGTAAATCCACCAGGTCGATCGGATGCTGCGGAGCTTGATCCACTCGGAGTGGATGATCCCTCCGATGCTGAGGTTCTGCCCTGTGGCCGCGAAGACCGGAGTGGTGGTCGCGCTCATCGGGTGCCCTCCGAAGGGGTCTGGGGGGTCGTGTACTCGACCTCATCGCGAGTGAGTTCCATGTACGCCTCTTCGAGAGACCTCGTCACGGGCGTGAGCTCGTAGACGATGACGCCCGCTCCGGCCGCGATCTCCGCGATGCGCGCCGCGGCGACCCGGGTAACCGAGAGAAGGTCCGTCTCGGCGCTGGTGACGCCGGCGCCCTGCGCGGCGAGCAGCGCGCCGAGACGGTCGGCATCGCTCGCACGCACCAGCACGGAGTCCCCCGACGCCTTCGCGAGGATCTCGCTGACGGGTGCATCAGCGAGCACCCTTCCGCGCCCGAGCACGATCAGATGCTCCGCGGTCTGCGCCATCTCGCTCATCAGGTGCGACGAGAGCAAGACCGTCCTCCCTTCCGTGGCGAGGGTGCGGGCGAGTCGGCGCACCCAAATGACGCCCTCGGGGTCGAGCCCGTTGACCGGTTCGTCGAGGATAAGCGTGGCGGGGTCGCCGAGCAGTGCGGTGGCGAGCCCGAGGCGCTGTCCCATTCCGAGCGAGAAGCCGCGTACGCGCTTCCGCGCCACCGAGTCGAGACCGGCGAGGCGGATGACCTCGTCGACGCGCTTCGTTCCGATGCGGTGCGTCGCCGCCATGGCGAGCAGATGGTCGCGGGCGGTGCGCCCTGGGTGCACGGCCCGCGCGTCGAGGAGCACTCCCACCTCGTGCAGCGGCGACCGGTGGTCTTCGTAGGGCCGCCCGTTGATCGTTACCGTGCCGGAGGTGGGGCGATCGAGCCCGACGATCATGCGCATCGTCGTCGACTTGCCCGCCCCGTTCGGGCCGAGGAAACCGGTTACTCGTCCCGGAGCGACCGAGAAGTCGATGCCGTCGACGGCGGTCTTCGGTCCGTAGCGTTTGGTCAGGGACTGAGCGTGAATCACAGGATTCCATTCTCTGCGGTGCCGCAGGTCGTAATGCCGAGCGAGAAGCTAGCTCAGCTAGTGGACACCATGTGGCGGGGACAGGGTCAAGAGGGACACCCCCGTGCTGATCGCGACTTCGTCCATGACGTTCCGGCTTCATCGTGGCAAGCGTCACGTGAATATTGGTTAGACTCGCAACTAATTTGCTGTCTCAGCAAACCATCGCCAGAGCAACCCTCGCGCGCCCAGGCAACAACGACCCGTTACTGGACTCGAGCGAGCGGACGCAGGTGTCGCCGCCCCAGCCCTTCTCTACCGCCCCTTCGCCCCGGATCGGCGCCAGGTGCCGGTGCCGATCCGCCGCACGCGGTCGCGTCGGGGAGGGCGACACCCGCGGGGAGGCCGCCGGCCGCGTCCACGGCTGCGGCGAGGGACGTGTCGGACACGATTCGCACGTCGGGCCAAAGAGAAACCCCCTCAACTTCCGCATGATTACGCGGAAGTTGAGGGGGTGTAGACCCTCAGGGAGGCGTCAGACGCCGAAGTACAGCTCGTACTCGAAGGGGTGCGGACGCTGGGCGATCGGCTGGATCTCGTTCTCGATCTTGTACTCGATCCAGGTCTCGATGAGCTCCTCGGTGAAGACGCCACCCGCGAGCAGGAACTCGTGGTCGGCGCGCAGGGCCTCGAGCGAGTCCAACAGCGAGTTCGGAACCTGCGGGATGTTCTTCGCCTCTTCCGCGGGCAGCTCGTACAGGTCCTTGTCCACCGGCTCGTGCGGCTCGATGCGGTTGTTGATGCCGTCGATGCCGGCCATCAGCTGGGCGGCGAACGCGAGATACGGGTTGCCCGAGGCATCCGGCGCGCGGAACTCGATGCGCTTGGCCTTGGGGTTCGAGCCCGTGATCGGGATGCGGATGGCGGCGGAGCGGTTGCCCGCCGAGTACACCAGGTTCACCGGCGCCTCGAAGCCCTTCACCAGACGGTGGTAGCTGTTCAGCGTCGGGTTGGTGAAGGCGAGGATCGCCGGCGCGTGGGCCAGGATGCCGCCGATGTACCACCGCGCGACGTCGGAGAGCCCGGCGTACCCGGTCTCGTCGTAGAACAGCGGCTTGCCGTCGTTCCACAGCGACTGGTGCGTGTGCATGCCCGAGCCGTTGTCGCCGAACAGCGGCTTGGGCATGAAGGTCGCGACCTTGCCCCACTCCAGCGCGGTGTTCTTGACGATGTACTTGAACTTCAGGATGTCGTCGGCCGCGTGCACCATGGTGTCGAAGCGGTAGTTGATCTCGGCCTGGCCGCCCGTGCCCACCTCGTGGTGCGCACGCTCGAGCTGCAGGCCCGCCTCGATGAGCTTGAGGCTGATGTCATCGCGCAGATCGGCCTGCTTGTCGACGGGGGAGACAGGGAAGTAGCCGCCCTTGTAGGGGGTCTTGTTCGCCAGGTTGCCGCCCTCTTCGGCGCGGCCGGTGTTCCAGGCGCCTTCCTCGGAGTCCACGGAGTAGAAGCTCGTGTTCTGCTTCACCTCGTAGCGGACGTCGTCGAAGATGTAGAACTCGGCCTCGGGGGCGAAGTACGCCGTGTCGGCGATTCCGGTGGAGGCGAGGTACTTCTCGGCCTTCTTGGCGACCTGACGCGGGTCCTTCGAGTAGATCTCGCCGTTGCGCGGGTTATAGATGTCGAAGACCATGATGAGGGTCTTGGCCTCGCGGAACGGGTCGAGGTAGGCGGTCGTGACATCCGGGATCAGCTGCATGTCCGACTCGTGGATGTTCGCGAACCCGCGGATCGAGGAGCCGTCGAACAGCTGTCCGACCGTGAAGAAGTCTTCGTCGACCGTGGATGCGGGGATGTTGAAGTGCTGCTGCACGCCCGGGAGATCCGTGAAACGGATGTCGAGGAACTTGACGTCCTCGTCCTGGATGAACTTCAGCACCTCGGATGAATCTTTGAACATGTGAAGACTCCAGAGGTAGGGCATCGGGACGCGCCGGCCTGCCAAGGCTGGCTCCTTGAACCTACCCAGGGGGCGTTGCCCGGCAGTGTCTCCTATGTTTCCGGCATGTTACGCGTGGCGAATTAGGCTGAAGGCATGCCCGACGAACTCCCCGCCGACTCCTACCCCGGCGAGCGACTGGGGCTGCCCGCGCAGGGTCGCGGCAGCCTGGCCCCGCTGGGTCGCCGGGTGCTGGCCATCATCGTCGACTGGGGCTGCGCGGTGGTGATCTCGATGGCGTTCTTCTCGTACGACGCCCTCGCGACCACGACGATCTTCGTGATCGTGCAGATCCTCTTCATCCCCACGATCGGGGGAAGCCCCGGTCACCGGCTGTTCGGGATGCGGGTGCAGCGTGTTCCGGGCGGATGGCCCGGACTGTGGCGCCCGATCGTGCGCTCGGTGCTGCTGGCTCTGGTCATCCCCGCTGTGATCTGGGACGCCGACAACCGCGGCCTGCACGACAAGGCCGCCGGGACGGTCCTCGTCCGCGCCTGACGGCGCCTGGCCGGCGCGGACTGCGGTAGGTCAGCGGGGGCGCGGAGCGCGGACCTTCGTCGGGTCGACACCCTTGGGGATGGGCAGCGATGTGACCGACTGAGAGATCGAGTCGATGCGCTTGATCACGGCGGCCATGGTGGCGCGGTCGATCTTCTTCGGCAGCGCCTTGATGGTGGAGGCGAGATCCTTGATCTGCACCTCGTCGGGGCCGTGGCCGACGTAGAAGACATGGACCGGCACGCCGGAGGCCACGCGCTGCACCTTGGATCGCTCGTCGTTGACCAGGCGCGTGAGGCGCCCGCGTGCGCCTTCTCCGATGATGACGACTCCGCCTCGGCCGACGGCGCGGTATACGGCCTCCTGAGTGCGCGGGTTGACCCCGACGGGCATCTCCGACGCGCTCCACTTGCGCCCGAGGCCCGTGGACAGGACGTGCCCGGCGGCTCCGGGCATCCCGTCGATCTTCCGGTACATGGCCTTGGTCGAGAGCCGGGTCATGGTGATCATGGCGCCCAGGGCACCGGCCATCAGGCCCGTGACACCCCACAGGATGATGCTCCACACCGCGACCGGCGGGATGAGGAAACCCACTCCGACGCCGAGGGCGACGCCGGCCAGGAGGATGCCGATCAGTGCGTAGGGAAGCCAGCGGTAGGCCTCGCGCGTGAACCGGAAAAGGGTGCGGAGCTGCGAGAAGAAGCCGGGGCGCTTCTCGGGTGCGGAACTGCGAGCGGCCATGCATCTGATTCTAGCTACGGTGGGCGCGCGTCCTGTCCTGCACAGGCCGGCAGGTGCGCGGGGTTGTCCCCGGCGGTGCGGGGAACGCGGATGCGGTGGCGCGGCCCGGCGAGGATGGCCCGGTGCCGTCGCAGCCTGACTCCTCCGCGTACACCGCCTTCCCGCTCATGCGGGCCGTCGGTCCGCCGGATGTACCGTTCGACGGCGTCCTGGCCCGCGCGCCGGGCGGGGGCATGGCCTACCTCGTCGACCGCGACCTGTTGCGGGACTGGCCCGCGTGGCGGCTGCCTCCAGACGCACACGTTCTCGCGCCGGCCGACATCGTCCGGCGACGGGACGGTCACGACGTCGTGCTTCCGGTTCTCGCCGATCGGCTCGACCGTCTGTTGTCCCGTCGCGGCGGGTCCTCCGTCCCGCTCGCCGACGGCGAGGCTCTCACCATCGCCGTGAGCGTGCTGCGGGGAATGCAGACCGCGCACGTCGAGGATCTCGACGATGAGACGGCGTCGTGGTGGGTGACGGCGGAGGGGATGCCGGTGCTGGTCTACGCGTCCGGCGACGTCTCCGCCGTCCGGGCGTCTGCGGAGATCGTCGCCACGCTCGCGAAGGAAGCATCCCACGAGGGCTTCGCGGAGGTGCTCGCGCAGCTGGCCGGCGCCGTGACGGAGCCGCGCGCGCTCGTCCGCGACATCGAGCGGTGGGAGGACGCCCTGTTCGGCGGGGCGCAGCCCGAGCCGCTGGCCACGGACATCGTCGGAGCGAGGCGCGGTGGTGTCAGGGCTCAGTCGCCCGACCCGCTCCCCGCGGAGCACGAAGCACCGCGGCGTCCGTGGTGGGGTCTCCTCGCGTTCTCCTCCGATGCCGTGCTCAGCGATGCCGCATCCGACCTGGTGCACCGCACCAGGACGCAGCTGGCGCGTCGCGCCTCCGGACGTGCACGGCCGGCGCTCCTGGCGGCCGGCCTTGCCGTCATCGTCCTCGTGGTGGGTCTCAGCTGGCCCGATGGAGCGGAACCATCCCCTGCGGTGGGTGCGGAGGTTCGCGAGCCGTCTCCCACGCCCTCGGAGAGTGCGGCGGCGGAGATGGGGAAGCCGGGCTCAGAACCCGCGACTGACCTTCAGGCGGAGGATCCTGCGACCGCCCTGCTTCGGGTGCTGGACGCACGCGCCGCATGCGACGATCCGACATGTCGCGGGGCGGCACAGGAGGATGCCGCGCAGTCGCTGCCGGCCGGGGCCGTGGACGCCCCCGCGCGAACGGTGACGCTGCTGGATGACTTCGGCGGCCTCGCAGTGCTGCGGGTGGACGCACCGGACGTGCGTTCCCAGCTCGTCACGATCGTTGCGACACCGGCGGGATGGCGGATCCGCGACGTGTTCGACGTCGCGGATCCGCCAGCCTGATCAGATGCCGAGGTTCGCCTCGAACTGTCCGGCCTCCAGGCGGGACTTGACCGCGGAGAGGAAGCGTGCCGCATCCGCGCCGTCGACGACGCGGTGGTCGTACGACAGGGCGAGGTAGACGTAGGAACGCACCGAGATGGCGTCCTTCCCGTCGACGCTGACCACGCCGGGGCGCTTGACGACGGTGCCGGTGCCGAGGATCGCCGACTGGGGGAGGAACACCAGCGGGGTGTCGAACAGCGCGCCGCGCGATCCCGTGTTCGTGACCGTGAAGGTGCCACCGGCGAGCTCGTCGGGCTTGAGCTTGTTGTTGCGCGTGCGAGCGGCGAGGTCGGCGATCTCGTGCGCGATCTGGGCGAGGTTCTTCCCGCCCGCGTCACGCACGACGGGGGTGAGCAGGCCGCGCTCGGTGTCGACGGCGATCGAGATGTTCTCCGACGGCGGGTAGACGATGCTCTCGCCGTCCACCGTCGAGTTGATCACGGGGTAGGCCTGCAGGGCCTCGGCCGCGGCCAGGACGAAGAACGGCAGGAACGACAGCTTGTCGCCGGTCTTCTCCTGGAACTGCCCCTTCACCCGGTCGCGGTAGTTGGCGAGCTTGGTGACATCCACCTCGACGACGGTGGTGAGCTGCGCCGTCGCCTGCATCGACGCCACCGCGCGCTCGGCGAGGACCTTTCGCAGGCGCGACATCGGCTGCGTCGTGCCGCGCAGGGGAGAGACCTCGAGCGGTTCAGCTGCGGGAGCGGCGGCCGCGGGTGCCTGCTCGGCCGGAGCCTTCGCCGCCGCCTCGGCGGCCTTCAGCACGTCTTCCTTGCGGATACGACCTCCGACGCCCGTGCCGGTGACCTTCGTCAGATCCACACCCTGCTGCTGCGCGAGGCGACGCACCAGGGGCGTGACGTAGGTGATCTCGTCGGCCGACGCGGCGAGCGACTCCGAGGACGCCGACGGGGGCTGGGGAGCGGGCGTGGATGCTCCCGCCTCCGCGGAAGGCTGGGGCGCCGGAGCGGCCTGGGGGGCTTCGGCGGGCTTCTCCGGCTCGCTCTGCTTCGCCGGCTCGGCGGCTGCGGGCTCGGGCTGGGCGGCAGGCTGATCCGCCTCGACGGGCTTCTCTGTCGAGGGCGCCTCGGGGGCGGACTCGGCGGCCGCCGCGGGAGCGGCTCCACTGCCGATGCGGGCGAGCGATGCGCCTACGGCGACGGTCTCGTCCTCCTTGACCAGGATCTCCTGCAGCACACCGGCGACGGGAGACGGGATCTCGGTGTCGACCTTGTCGGTGGAGATCTCCAGGAGCGGCTCGTCGACGGCGACGTCGTCGCCCACCTGCTTGAGCCAGCGCGTGACGGTGCCCTCGGTGACGCTCTCGCCCAGTTCGGGCAGTACCACGTCGCGGCTCTCGCCACCCTCGGCTGCCGGCTGCTCGGCGGGCTGCTCGGCCGGAGCGGCCTCGGCAGCGGCGGGCGCGGGCTGCTCGGCCGGAGCGGCCTCGGCAGCGGCGGGCGCAGCCTCGGCGGCGGGAGTCTCGGCCGGCTGCGCGGGGGCCTCGGCGGCGGGGGCGTCATCGCTGGCAGAGCCTGAGCCGTCGCCGATCTTCGCCAGGATGGCGCCGACCTCGACGGTCTCGTCCTCCTGGACGAGGATCTCCTCGAGCACCCCGCTCACGGGGGACGGGATCTCGGTGTCTACCTTGTCGGTGGAGATCTCCAGCAGGCCCTCGTCCTCCTGGATCGTGTCACCGACCTTCTTGAGCCAGCGGGTGACCGTTCCCTCGGTGACGCTCTCTCCGAGCGCGGGGAGGACGACGGAAGTGCTCATGAGGTTGTCTCCTTCGGAAGCGGATTCATGTCTAGCTTAGTGACGCGCCGAGCACCCTCAGAGCGTGTGCAGCGGAGAACCCGCCAATGCGAGGAACGCCTCGCCCAATGCTTCGCTCTGGGTGGGGTGGGCGTGGACGTAGGGCGCGACGTCTTCGGGGTGGGCCTCCCAGCCGACCACGAGCTGTGCTTCGGTGATCAGTTCGCCCACGCGATCCCCGACCAGGTGCACGCCGACGACGGGGCCGCCCTTGAGCCGGATCACCTTCGCCACACCGGCGGTGCCGAGGATCTCGCTGCGGGCGTTGCCGGCGAGGTTGTACTCGGTCACCTCCAGCGCGTCGGCGCCGTGCTGCTCGGTGGCCTGAGCCTGGGTCCACCCGACCGAGGCCACCTCCGGGTGCGAATAGGTCACGCGCGGGATGTGGTGCTCGGGGATGCGGACGGGGGAGCGGCCGGCCATCTCCTCGGCCACGAACATGCCCTGCTGGAACCCTCGGTGGGCCAGTTGCAGGCCCACCACGACGTCGCCGACCGCCCAGACGTGGGGCATGTCCGTGCGCAGGCGCTCGTCGGTGCGGACGAATCCGCGGTCGAGCACCACGCCGGCTTCTTCCAGCCCGAGGCCGGATGTGGCCGGACCCCGGCCGACGGCGACCAGCAGGTAGTCCGCCTCCACGGCGGTTCCGTCTTCCAGCTGCACGGTGACCGCGTCGGCGCTCTGCGCGACCGACCCGAAGCGGGTGCCCAGCCGCAGGTCGATCCCGCGCTTGCGGAAGGCCCGCTCGAGGCTCTTGCCGGCGGTTTCGTCCTCAGCGGGGACGAGGTGATCCAGCGCCTCGATGATGGTCACTTCCGCGCCGAAGGATCGCCACATGCTGGCGAATTCCGCGCCGATCACGCCGCCGCCCAGCACGGCCACGCGGCTCGGGATCTCGTCCAGCTCGAGCGCCTGCTCGCTGGTCAGGACGCGCCCACCGATCTCCAGGCCCGGCAGCGTCCGGCTGTACGAACCCGTCGCGATCACGACATCCGTACCGCGGTACAGGTCGCCGCCCACCCGGATGGCAGGTCCCGACTCGAGTCGCCCTTCACCGGCGACGACCGTGATCCCGCGTGCGGAGAGCAGCCCCTGCAATCCGCGGTGCTTCTTGGCGACGATGCCCTCGCGGTAGCTGCGGAGGGCGGACGTGTCGATGCCGTCCAGGCTCGCCCGCACGCCGACGGCGGCGGCATCGCGGGCGGTGTCGGCCACTTCGGCGGAGTGCAGCAGCGCCTTGGTGGGGATGCAGCCCCGATGCAGGCACGTGCCGCCGACCTTGTCCTTCTCGATCACGACGACCTTGGCACCGAGCTCGGCCGCGCGCAGGGCGGCGGCGTACCCGCCGCTCCCGCCGCCGAGGACGACGAGGTCGGCGGTGTGCTCGGTCATGAGGCCGCCTCCGCGGAGAGCAGCTCGATGAGGGAGCGTACCGTCGCGCCCGTCACGCCCTTGTCGGTGAATCCGTACGGGGCACCCTTGTTCATGCCGACGCCGGCGATGTCCAGATGCACCCACGGGATGCGCGGCGCGTCCTCCGCGTCGGACGTGCGGCCGACGAAGTGGCGCAGGAACAGGCCGGCGAACAGCGATCCGCCGGCGGGGTCGCCGATCTTGGCGTTCTGCAGATCGGCGATGGGGGAGTCCAGCTCGTCCACCATGTGCTCGGGCAGCGGGAGCTGCCACGCGAGCTCGTCGACGCGGGCGGCGGCGTCGAGGTAACGGGCCACGGCGGCATCCTCACCCATGACGCCGGTGTGGCGGTTGCCCAGGGCCACGGTGATGGCACCGGTGAGGGTCGCCACATCGATCAGCAGGTCCGGATGCTCCCGGCTGGCCGCGGCCAGGCCGTCGGCGAGCACCACCCGGCCCTCGGCGTCGGTGTTCAAGACTTCAACGGTCGTGCCGTCGAACGTGCGCACGACGTCTCCGGGGCGGGTGGCGCGGCCGGAGGGCATGTTGTCGGCGATGCACATCCAGGCGGTGACCCGCACCGGCAGACGCAGCGCTGCCGCGGCGCGCACGACGGCGAGCACGGTGGCCGCCCCGCACATGTCGTACTTCATCCCGACCATCGACGCCGCAGGCTTGAGCGACAGGCCGCCGGTGTCGAACGTGATGCCCTTGCCCACCAGCGCCACCGAGCGCTCCGCCTCGGCGGGGGAGTACTCCAGCCGTACCAGTCGCGGGGGACGGTCCGATCCCTGGCCGACCGCGAGGATGCCGCCGTACCCGCCGTCGCGGAGCGCCTCCTCGTCGAACACGGTGACCTTCACCGGCAACTCGGCGACCGATTCACTCGCTCGGGCGGCCAGATCTGCCGGGCCGAGCCATTCGGCCGGGGTGGTGACGAGGTCTTTCACCAGGGCGACGGCGTCGGCGATGGCAGCGACCGCGGCCACGTCGGCCGGATCGGGCGCGGCCGCAGTGACCACGGTGACCTCCGCCGCGCGTGCGGGCGGCGTCTCTGACTTGTAGCCGGCGAATCGATATCCGCCCAGAGCCGCGCCTTCGGCCAGCGCCCGCCACGACGCATCCGGCGTCGCCGGCGCGCCCACGGCGACGCGCGCGAATCCGGTCAGCTGACGGATGCCGTGGCCCGCTGCCGAACGCAGGGCCGCCGCGGTCGGTGCGGATCCGGCGCCCACCACCGCGAGCGGTGTCGTCTGTCCGGGCAGGGACACCCGCTGGAACGATCCCGCCGCGCCGGTGAAGCCGACGGCGGCCATCGCGTCGGTCAGTCCGGGCCACTCGGCGATCTGCGTGTCGTCCTGAACAGCCGGCAGCACGAGGAGGACGGCGTCTGCGGGAATCTCATGGAGGGGGGCGCTGCTGTGCGCCACGGAGGGGAACGGCATGCGTCCCATCCTAGGTTCGCGTGTTCGCTGTGAGCGGGATGGCGCGATGTGCCTCGTGCTGCGCACGCTCGTAGAGTTGACGTATGCCCTATCCCGCGCCGTTGTACGAACGCGCCGCCTCGGCCCCGCCGGTGCCGTCCGGGCTTCCGCTGGTCATCGCGCTGACCGGTTTCACCGACGCCGGCTCGGCCGTGTCGCGGCTCATCGAGTACTTCCGCGACGATCTCGAACCTGCCCCCGTCTTCGTGTTCTCCAACGACGTGCTGCTGGATTACCGGGCCCGCCGCCCTGTCGTCTCCTTCGAAGAGGATCACCTGAGCGGGTATCGCCCGCCCCGGCTGGAGCTCTCGCTCGCCCACGACGCGCTCGGTCAGCCGTTCGTGCTGCTTGCCGGATACGAACCGGACTTCGCCTGGGACGCGTTCGCCGAAGCGGTCATCGAATTGAGCGCCGCGCTGCAGGTGTCGTCGGTGACGTGGGTCCACGCGATCCCGATGCCCGTGCCACACACCCGCCCGATCGGCACGACCGTCAGCGGCACCCGCGGAGACCTGGTGGAGGCGCACTCGATCTGGCGCCCGCACACGCGCGTCCCCGCCACGGTGGGGCACCTCCTGGAGTACCGGTTCGCCGAGGCCGGCGCGAAGGTCGCCGGGTTCGTGCTGCTCATCCCGCACTACCTCGGCGACACCGAGTATCCCGCCGCCGCGCTGGCCGGCATGGACAGCATCACGGTGGCCACGGGGCTGGTCTTCGACGGAGACGGGGTTCGCGAGGAGAACCGCGAGTATCTGGAGAAGGTCGAGGAGCAGGTCTCGGGCAGCGATGAGCTGACGCGGATGCTCGAGGGCCTGGAGGAGCGCTACGACTCCTACATGGCCGGCTCGACGCACGCCACGCCCATCATCCACACCGGCGACCTGCCGAGCGCTGACGAGCTGGCGGCCGAACTGGAACGGTTCCTGGCGAGCAGGCCCAGCGGCGACGAGGACAGGCGCGGGGGCCCGGGACTGGGCTGAGCGACTTTCTCGGCAGATCCAGGAATATCGGCCGGGCTCTGCCGGTTCTGTCTGGTGTATTCTCCGCGCGTAATGCCGGTCGGAGAAGGTATGAGACAATGAAGGACCTGACCCGTTGTCGGCCGTCGGAGAGAGCCCCCGCTCCCTCCAAGGACTTGACAAGGGTCTTACTAGTGTCCGAGAACGACCGGCGAGCGTGCGACCCACGACCCCGGTGAAAGGCGAAACGTGGCAGGCACGAACACCAAGACCCGCTCCCACAGCGGCGAGGACACCGAACTCGACGCGGTCGACGAGACCACCGCTGCGTCGTCGAAGAAGACGACCACGAAGAAGGCGCCCGCGAAGTCGAAGGCGGCACCCGCCAAGGCGAAGGGCAAGGCCAAGACCAAGGCCGGCGACGACGACGAGGAGATCGAGGACGTCGAACTCGACGCCGACCTCGAGGACGGCGACGAGGCGGCCGGCGACGACGTCGCCGAGGACGCTGCTCCGTCCGCCGCCAAGGCGACCCCCGACGCCTCGGAGGAGGAGGACGAGGAGGAGACCACCAAGCCGGTCTTCACCGAGCCCCTGCCCACGGGCGCGATCGTCATCTCCTCCACCGACGAGGACGACGTCCCCGTCTACTCGGCGCAGATCACCGGCGCCACGGCCGACCCGGTGAAGGACTACCTGAAGCAGATCGGCAAGGTTCCGCTGCTGAACGCGGCCGAAGAGGTCGAGCTCGCGATGCGCATCGAGGCGGGCCTGTTCGCCGAGGAGAAGCTGTCGCACATGTCGGCGGCGGAGAAGACCAGCCAGCTGGGCCTCGACCTGCAGTGGGTGGCCCGTGACGGCCAGCGAGCGAAGTCGCACCTGCTGGGCGCGAACCTCCGTCTGGTGGTCTCCCTGGCCAAGCGCTACACCGGTCGCGGCATGCAGTTCCTGGACCTCATCCAGGAGGGCAACCTCGGCCTCATCCGCGCGGTGGAGAAGTTCGACTACACCAAGGGCTTCAAGTTCTCGACCTACGCGACGTGGTGGATCCGTCAGGCCATCACGCGCGCCATGGCCGACCAGGCCCGCACCATCCGCATCCCGGTGCACATGGTCGAGGTCATCAACAAGCTCGCCCGTGTCCAGCGGCAGATGCTGCAGGACCTGGGCCGCGAGCCCACGCCCGAGGAGCTCAGCCGCGAGCTGGACATGACGCCCGAGAAGGTCGTCGAGGTGCAGAAGTACGGCCGTGAGCCCATCTCGCTGCACACGCCTCTCGGTGAGGACGGCGACAGCGAGTTCGGTGACCTCATCGAAGACACCGAGGCCGTCGTTCCCGCGGATGCCGTGGGCTTCACGATGCTGCAGCGTCAGCTCGAGTCGCTCTTGGACTCGCTGTCCGAGCGCGAGGCAGGCGTGATCCGCATGCGCTTCGGCCTCGGCGACGGCCAGCCCAAGACGCTCGACCAGATCGGCGACACGTTCGGCGTCACACGCGAGCGGATCCGTCAGATCGAGTCCAAGACGATGGCGAAGCTGCGTCACCCCAGCCGTTCGCAGTCGCTGCGGGACTACCTCGAATGAGCGGTCTGATCCGTGAGTGGTGAGGCCAACGCCGGCAAGGCGCTGACCGTCGCCCTCGACGGTGCGTCGTTCGCCCGCATCCCGATCCGCACGCGGGTCGTGATGCCGGGCGACGACCTCGACGCCTTCATCCGCGAGTACGCGTCGGACGTCGTCCAGCCCGGGGACATCCTGTTCGTGACGGAGAAGATCGTCGCGATCACGCAGGGCCGGTCGTACTTGGTGGAGGACATCCACCCTCGACGGCTGGCGCGCTTCCTGTCGCGGTTCGTGGTGCGCACGCCCTACGGCATCGGCCTGGGCATGCCGGAGACGATGGAGATGGCGCTCCGCGAGTGCGGGGTTCCCCGCATCCTCTTCGCCGCCGCCGTCTCGGCCGTCACGAAGGCATTCGGTCGCAAGGGCGATTTCTACCGGATCGCCGGCGACAAGGCTCGCGCGATCGACGGCCCCACGAGCGGCACGATCCCGCCGTACAACAAGGCCGTCGTCCTGGGTCCCGAGCGTCCCCGCCAGGTCGCCGCGCACCTGAAGTCGCTCCTGGGCGGCAGCGCCGAGGTGGCCGTGGTCGACATCAACGACCTGGGTGGCAACATCCTCGGGTCGACCCTGGACAAGGCCGGAGAGCGCCGCCTCCTTGCGATCCTCAAGGACAATCCGCTCGGCCAGGGGCACGAGTCGACGCCGCTCGGCGTCGTCCGCCCCGCCTGACCCTCTCGGCCGCCCGGCCTCGCTCCGCCCCGCCCGAACTCCTCAATCCCGCCGCATCCGCTGCCGTTTCGGCCGGTTTGTGCGGGCGCGGCCGCGTTCTTGAGGAGTTCGGGATACCCGAAGGCGTCCCGGGCGCCGCGGCCGAGCATCGTCGCCGAGAATGTGCGCGCCGTTGGGTCCTGAGTCCCGCGATGCGAGGGTCCGGCGTCGCCGGGCCATCACGCGTCACCTGCCCGCCCGAACTCCTCAATTCCGGCGCATCCGCTGCCGTCTCGGCCGGTTGTGCCGTGCCAGGCCGTGTTCTTGAGGAGTTCGGGATGCCCGAGGGCGTCCCGGACGCCCTCGGCAGGCTCAGGGACGGCCCCGCAGGAGCGGGTCGCTTCCGCGGCTCAGACCGGAGCGGTCAGAACCCGATCGCGGCGCGGTAGCGCGGCTTGTGGCCGGTGCGGATGCCCGTCACCGAAGGCTTGTTCTCGTACACGCCCGCGCCCCAGTTGCCCTCCACGAGCACCGGGCCGGTCGGGGTGACCACGATGTCCCAGCCGACGTACTGCACCTGCGGCACGACCCGGGCGACGCGGTCGACGAATGCCCGCACCTCATCCATCATCGGCAGCTGGAAATCCGCGATGCGGAAGCCCGAGTCGGGATGGTGCTCGTGGACGTGGCCGTGCGAGTCGTAGCCCGCCCCCACGGCATGGCCGTCGTCGTCGAGCATCGTGTAGAAGCCGCCGAAGGTCATCTGGTCGCTCACCGCGCCGCGTCCGAACTTCTGCGCCATCGCCAGGATGTGCGTCGTGGTCCCGTCGAAGAACGCCGTCACGCGTGTGGTGTTGACCGTTCCGGGGCACACCGCGGCGAGGTCCGGATGCTGCTGGATCACCTGTTCGAGCAGCAGCTCACCTCGCTCCCGGAGCCCGGCGTGGAACGTGCTCCAGTCCTCGACCTCGGCGGCGTGGTAGCGGTGCACGCCCGTCCCGGCCTGGCCCACGGGTTCCTTGGTGACGATCGTGCCGTGGCGCTCCGTGAACGCGCGCACGGCGTCGGCATTGTCGTCCTCGACGACCATCCATTCCCGGTGCAGGTGCTCGCTGAACACCCGATCGAAGGCGATCTTGTCTTGGAACAGGTGCCGGTAGTCGGGGTGGTCGTACTTCTGCGAGATCTGGTTCGACACCGGATGCGTCATGTACGTGGCCCGCTCGGCGGGGGTGAGGATCGCGAAGTCGTAGTCGATGTAGTCCTGGAAACCGACGTTGCGGAACCCGGCCTGCCACAGCATGTCCACGACCACCGCCGGCATCCACTTCCCATGCTGCTGCGAGGCCTCACGGGCTCGGTCGAACACGGATCCGACGTCGATGCGGCGTGCGCGGCCGATCAGGTAGCGGACTCGGGGCGCGAGGGCGAAGCCTCTTCCAGGCATGCGGTCTCCGGGGTGGGCGGGAGGGGACCCGGATAGTCTAGGGGGCGTGACTGCGCCGCACCTCGGAACTCCCCGGGCCGTGCCCGGTGGAGCGGCCACGGTGGCGCGGCTGTCCACTGCGGCACTCGAGCACAATGCGCGACCGGCGCTCGAACGGGGGCGGGGAGAGGTGTCTGCGCTCTACGCGGATGCGTGGGGGCACGGCGCCGACTGGGTGGCCGGCGTCCTCGAGCGTCTGGACCTGGACCCCGAGGCGCTCGACGCCGAGACGCTGTTCGGCCTCCCCGCGCCCGACGCCCGGACGCGCCCGGTCCTGACGCTCACGGGGCGCGTGCTGTCGACGAAGGACCTGCGCGCGGGGGAGGGCGTCTCGTACGGCTATGCGCACCGCGCCGACGCCGACACCCGCGTCGCGCTGGTCACCGGCGGCTACGCCCAGGGGATCGTCCGGATGCTGGGAAACCGCGTGGCCGTGCGGATCGGTGCGGCGCTGCATCCGCTCGTGGGGCGCGTGGCGATGGATGTCTGCGTCGTGGATATCACGGAGCATCCGGTCTCCCGCGGCGACGAGGTCGTGTTCTTCGGAGACCCGCGCGATCAGGCGCCGTCGCTGGCGGGATGGGCCGACGCGACGGGGTGGACGGCCGGCGAGCTGATCACCGCGGCCGGCCTCCGCGCCGTACGGGAGGTGCGCGCATGACCGCCCGCCTGATCGTCGACCTCGACGCCTTCGCCGCGAACCTGCGCCTCGTCCGCGAGCGGATCGCGCCGGCGCACCACATGCTCGTGGTGAAGGACGACGCGTACGGTCATGGGCTCCTGCCCATCGTGCGCCGTGCGCACGCGGAAGGCGTGCGCTGGTTCGGCGCGTTCGACACCGGCACCGGGCGGGCCGTCCGCGACGTGCTCGGCCCCGACGCACGGATCTTCGTGTGGATGCTGGAGTCCCAGGCCGACCTGGCCGCGGCGGTGGACGCCGACCTGGACGTCGGCGTTGGCAACGCGCTCCTGCTCGAGGATTTCGCAGCGCTCGGGACGCGCCCCGAAGGCGCCCTGCGCCCACGCGTGCATCTGAAGGTGGACACGGGGCTGCACCGCAACGGGATCCGCCCGGAGGAGTGGCCCGACGCCGTCGCACGGGCCGCCGAACTGGAGCGGGCCGGAGTGCTCGGCGTGGAAGGCGTGTGGAGTCACATCGCCGAGGCGTCGGATGCCGAGGACGACGCCGCCCGTGCGCTGTTCCTGCACGCGCGGGAGACACTCGCGGCCGCGGGGCTGCGGCCGGGCTACGCGCATCTCGCCGCGAGCGCCGCCGGCTTCACGCGGCCGGAGTTCCGCGAAGACCTCGTCCGCATCGGAGCGTTCGCCTACGGGATCGCACCAGCCGGCGGCCCGGATGCCGAGGCTCTGGGCATCGTCCCGATCGCCTCGCTGCGGGCGCATGTGATCGGCACCGACGGCACACACGCACACGTCGGCGTGGGCAGCCTCGACGGCATCCCCTCACCGCTCGGCGGGATGCTCAGCGTGCGCACGCCCGCGGGTGTGCGCCGCGTGGTGACGGTGCGGCCGGACCGGCTGATCGTCGAGGGATGGGACGGGATGACCGCGGGCGACGAGGTGGTCGTGCTCGGCGCGGGCGGACTGCACTCCGCGACGGAGCTGGCCGAGCGGATCGCCACGATCGGGGAGGAGATCGCGGTGCGGATCTCGCCCCGGATCGAGCGGATCTATCCGGGTGCGCCGGTCGGCTGAGCCTGTGCGCCGGTCAGCTGAGGCCGGTCAGGCGCTCGCGGTGAGACGCGCGGTCTCGTCGTGCCACGAGGTGGCCACGTTGCGCAGCTTCTCCTCGTACTTGCGTCCGTGGTGCGCGCAGAACAGCAGTTCGCTGCCGTTCACCTCTGCGGCGATGTATGCCTGAGCCCCGCACGAGTCACACCGGTCGGCCGCGGTGAGACGGTACTCGAGGACGGCGGCGTTGTCGGTCGGTGTCGATAGCGTGTTCATCTCGGTACCCTCCTCCGGTGCTCGCGGTTCTTCGCTCAACTCATACAACCACGCCCTGAGGGCACCGGCGCCCGCCGTGCCCGGCATTTCGCTCACCGCGTACGACGGCCCCCGGGCGCCGTGTGTCTGCAGCCCGGTGGGGGAGGGCGCGGATATCGTGGGAGATTGTGACCGACGAGTATTCCGCCCATCACCTTCAGGTGCTCGAAGGCCTCGAAGCCGTCCGCAAGCGCCCCGGTATGTACATCGGGTCCACCGACTCCCGTGGTCTGATGCACTGCCTGTGGGAGATCATCGACAACTCCGTCGATGAGGCCCTGGGCGGGCACGGCGACCGCATCGACATCATCCTGCACGGCGACGGCAGCGTCGAGGTGCGCGACCGGGCCCGCGGGATCCCCGTCGACATCGAGCCGCGCACGGGTCTGTCGGGTGTCGAGGTGGTCTTCACGAAGCTGCACGCCGGTGGCAAGTTCGGCGGCGGCTCGTACGCCGCTTCCGGCGGTCTGCACGGCGTCGGCGCATCCGTGGTCAATGCCCTCTCCGAGCGCCTCGACGTCGAGGTCGACCGCGGCGGCAAGACGTACGCGATGTCGTTCCACCGGGGCGAGCCGGGCGTGTTCGCCGGCCCCACCCCGGATGCTCCGTTCACGCCGTTCGACAAGAGCAGCGAGCTGCGCGTCGTGGGCAAGGCCCGCAAGGGCGTCACCGGCACCCGCATCCGGTACTGGGCCGACCGTCAGATCTTCACGAAGAACGTCGCCTTCGGCTTCGAGGAGCTCGAGCAGCGCGTGCGCCAGACGGCGTTCCTCGTGCCGGGCCTGGAGATGGTCGTCCGCGAGGAGCGCGGGGCAGAACCCGTGGAGACCGCGTACCGGTTCGACGGCGGCATCTCGGAGTTCGCGGAGTTCCTGGCGCCCGACGCCGGCATCACCGAGACGTGGCGCCTGACCGGGTCGGGGACCTTCACCGAGACCGTCCCGGTGCTCCAGCCGACGGGCGCCATGGTGCCCACGGATGTGGAGCGCGAGTGCGAGGTGGACGTGGCGCTGCGGTGGGGCACCGGCTACGACACCGTGATGCGCTCCTTCGTCAACATCATCGCCACCCCCAAGGGCGGCACGCACCAGCAGGGGTTCGAGCAGGGCCTCATGAAGGTGCTGCGCGGCCAGGTCGAGCAGAACGCCCGCCGCCTGAAGGTGGGCAACGACAAGCTCGAGAAGGACGACATCCTCGCGGGGCTCACGGCCGTGCTGAACGTGCGGCTGCCCGAGCCGCAGTTCGAGGGACAGACCAAGGAGATCCTCGGGACCCCGGCGGTCCGCCAGATCGTGTCGTCGGTGGTCACGAAGCAGCTCGCCGCGCGTTTCGCCTCGACCAAGCGCGACGACAAGGCGCAGACCGCCCTGCTGCTGGACAAGGTCGTCTCGGAGATGAAGTCGCGCATCTCGGCGCGCACGCACAAGGAGACCCAGCGCCGCAAGAACGCCCTGGAGTCCTCCTCGCTGCCAGTGAAGCTCGTGGACTGCCGCTCGAACGACGTCGCCGACTCCGAGCTGTTCATCGTCGAGGGCGATTCCGCGCTGGGCACCGCCAAGCTTGCGCGCTCGAGCGAGTACCAGGCGCTGCTGCCCATCCGCGGGAAGATCCTGAACGTGCAGAAGGCCTCGGTCAGCGACATGCTCTCCAACGCCGAATGCGCCGCGATCATCCAGACCATCGGCGCGGGCTCGGGCCGATCCTTCGAGCTCGACGCGGCCCGATACGGCAAGGTCATCCTGATGAGCGACGCCGACGTGGACGGCGCGCACATCCGCACGCTCCTGCTCACGCTGTTCTTCCGCTACATGCGTCCGCTCGTGGAGGCCGGACGCGTCTTCGCCGCCGTGCCGCCGCTGCACCGCGTGGTCGTGATGAACCCGGGCACCAAGCCCAACGAGACGATCTACACCTACAGCGAGCAGGAGCTGCACGCCCTGCTGACGAAGCTGACGAAGTCGGGCAAGCGCTGGCAGGAACCGGTGCAGCGCTACAAGGGCCTCGGCGAGATGGACGCCGATCAGCTGGCGACCACCACGATGGACCGCGCCGGCCGCACGCTGCGCCGCGTGCGGGTGGAGGACGCGGAGCTTGCCGCGAGCGTCTTCGAACTGCTCATGGGGAACGAGGTCGCCCCGCGCCGCGAGTTCATCGTCGAGGCCAGCGACCGACTCGCGCGCGAACGCATCGACGCCTGACCCTTCGGTCGGCGAGAACCCGTCGGCCGGGCTCTCGCCGACCGACGTCAGCGGACGGTCGTGCCGAGGGCGCCGATCACGCCGTCGAGGGGCGTCCCCGACGCGTCGCGCTTGGCGCCGGAGGGCGGCAGCTGCCGCACGGCGCCGTCGGAGCCCACGGCGCGCGGGTCGGATCCGACCCACGCGAGGGTCAGCACGTCTTCGCCCTTGAGGAATCGCTGCGCGCGCACGCCGCCGGTGCCGCGGCCCTTCGCGGGGTACTCGGTGAACGCCGAGACCTTGGCGCTGCCCGCGTCGGTGCCCGCGATCGCCGACGCCGACCCGGCGACGGTGACCACGACCGCGTCGAAGGCGGATGCTCCCACCGCCGAGAACCCGACCGCCTCCACTCCGTCGGCCAGCCGCATACCGGCCATGCCGCCGGCGGCGCGCCCCTGCGGGCGCACGGACGATGCGTCGAAGCGCAGCAGCTGCGCGTCGGCGGAGATGAAGACGAGCTCGGCACCGTCGGAGGCCGGTGCCGCGCCCACGACACGGTCGCCCTCGCGCAGCGTGATGATCGAGACGTCGTGCTTGTTCGACGGCAGTTCGCTCGCCGACACGCGCTTGACCACGCCCTGGGCAGTGCCGAGGGCGATGGGCGGATCGGCCACGAGCGGCACGATCGCCACCACATGCTCGCCCCCGGTGAGCCCGAGGTACTGGTCCGCCTTCGTGCCGGCGGCCAGCTGCACGGCGTTACCGGGGACGGAGGGCAGGTCGACGGGGGAGAAGCGCACCAGGCGTCCTGCGCTCGTGACGGCGCCCACGTCGCCGCGGGTGGTGGTGTCCACCGCCGAACGGATCGCGTCATGCTTCGACCTGCGTGCCGGCGTCACGATGCCCTCGTTCGGGGCGTCCGGGGACCGCTCGGCCCGCACCATCCGTCCCGTGGCGGAGAGGAAGACGCGGCACGGCGCGTCCGCGATCTGCAGGTCGGCGGCGGCTGCGGCCCGCGACGAGCGCGCGGTCACCGGCCCGCCGTTCAGGAGCATGGTGCGACGCGGCGTGCCGAGGGCTTCGGACGTGGCCTCCAGCTCCCGCGCGACCTGCGCGCGCAGCAGCGCCGGGTCACCCAGCAGCTCCACCAGTGCGTCGATCTCGGCCTTCAGAGTGTCGCGCTCGGCTTCTAGGTCCATGCGGGAGAACTTCGTGAGGCGCCGCAGGCGCAACTCGAGGATGTACTCCGCCTGCAGCTGGCTCAGATCGAACACGTCCATCAGCCGCGCGCGGGCCTGCTCGCTGTCGTCGGAGGTGCGGATCACCTGGATGACCTCGTCGATGTCGAGGATCGCGATCAGGAGCCCCTCGACCAGGTGCAGGCGTTCGCGGCGGCGGGCGAGGCGGTACTCACTGCGCCGCGTGACGACCCGGATGCGGTGATCCAGGTACACCCGCAGCAGGTCGCGCAGGCCGAGGGTCTGCGGCTGACCGTCGACGAGGGCGACGTTGTTGATGCCGAAGGAGTCCTCCATCGGCGTCAGGCGGTAGAGCTGCTCGAGCACCGCATTCGGGTCGAACCCGGTCTTGATGGCGATGACCAGGCGCAGCCCGTTGGTGCGGTCGGTGAGGTCGGTGACGTCGGCGATGCCGGCGAGCTTCTTGCTGGTGACGGCGTCCTTGATCTTCTCGATCACCCGCTCGGGTCCGACCAGGTAGGGGAGCTCCGTGACGACGAGCCCCGTGCGGCGCGGGCCCAGCGACTCCACCGACACCTTCGCGCGCGTGCGGAACGTGCCGCGCCCGTTGGCGTACGCGTCGCGGATGCCGTCGAGTCCGACGATGATCCCGCCGGAGGGGAGGTCGGGCCCGGGGACGAACTCCATGAGCTCTTCGAGGGTGGCCTCCGGATGCTGCAGGAGATGCACGGCCGCCGCGACCACCTCGATGAGGTTGTGCGGTGCCATGTTCGTGGCCATGCCCACGGCGATCCCGGATGCGCCGTTGACGAGCAGGTTCGGGAAGGCCGCCGGAAGCACCTCGGGCTGCTGGAACTGCCCGTCGTAGTTGGGGATGAAGTCGACGACGTCTTCGTCCAGATCGGCGGTGAGCGCGAGCGCGGGCGGGGCGAGACGTGCCTCGGTGTAGCGCGGGGCGGCGGGGCCGTCGTCGAGCGACCCGAAGTTGCCGTGGCCGTCGACCAACGGCACGCGCAGCGAGAACGATTGGGCCAGACGCACGAGGGCGTCGTAGATGGGCGCGTCACCGTGCGGGTGCAGCTTTCCCATCACCTCGCCCACGACGCGGGCGCTCTTGACGTGGCCGCGGTCGGGCCGCAGGCCCATCTCGGCCATCTGGTACAGGATGCGCCGCTGCACGGGTTTGAGGCCGTCGCGCGCGTCGGGCAGGGCTCGGGAGTAGATCACCGAGTACGCGTACTCGAGGAAGGACCCCTGCATCTCGGTGGAGAGATCGACGTCTTCGATGCGTTCTTCGACGGCAGGGGAGGGGCGGGAAGAGGGCATGTCCGTGTGGGCCTCGGGTCGGCGGAGTCGGGCGAGGCGGTTGCGCCTCGACGGGGGGCCGCCCGCCTGTGCGAGACTGGCCCGGATGTCTCTCAGCCTACCGGCGTACCCGCCGCGAGCCCGGAGCCTCACCGGTGTGCTGACCGATGCGCTGGCCGCACTGGGCGGCGCATCCGAGTTCCTGCCACCTGCCCGCAGCGCCATCGTGTTCGTGATCGACGGGCTCGGCGCCGCCAACCTCGCCGGTCGGCGCGGCCACGCGCGTTTCCTGTCGTCGCTGTCTTCGCGCAGCGCCGTCGCGCGGACGGTCTTCCCCTCCACGACGGCGGCCGCTCTCACGAGCCTGCTGACGGGAACGGATCCCGGGCAGCACGGGATCGTGGGCTATCGCGTGCGCGTACCCGGCACCGCCACGGCTCCCAACCAGCTGCGCGGATGGGAGACGGACGGCCTCGATCCCCTCACGTGGCAGCGCTCGACGCCGATCCTCGAGCGTGAGAAGGAGCTGGGACGCCCCACGTTCGTCGTGACGCGTTCGGAGTACCGCGGCACGGGGTTCACCGCGGCGACGATGCGCGGGGCGGACATCTTCGGCGTCGACGACCTGGGCGACCGCGTCGAGACGGCCGCGCGCGTGGCGGCGGAGCATCCCGGCGCCCTGGTGTACCTGTACGCGCCCGACCTCGACAGCGTCGGGCACCGTCACGGGTGGGAGTCGGATCAGTGGTCGTCCGCGCTGGAGCGGGTGGATGCCGCGGCCGCACGCTTCTCGGCGGCCCTCGACCCCGCCGACGGCGCGCTCATCACCGCCGACCACGGCATGGTCGACGTGCCCGCGCACCGCCGGCTGCTCTTCGGCGAGGACTCACCCCTGTGGGACGGCGTCGCCATGGTCGGGGGCGAGCCCCGGATGCTGCACCTGTACGCCGAGCCGGGCCGTGCCGCGGACGTGCACGCGGCGTGGGCGGCGGCGGAATCCAGCAGGGCCTGGGTCCTCACCAGGGCCGAGGCCGTGGAGGCCGGTCTGTTCGGGCGCGTCGACGCCGAGGTCACCGAGCGACTCGGGGACGTGCTGGTGGCCGCACGCGCGGCGGTCGCCTATTACGACGACCGCGAACCCGACAAGGCGTCGCAGCGCATGGTCGGGCAGCACGGGTCGCTCACGGTCGAGGAGCGGATCGTGCCGCTGCTGCGGCTGGGCGCGTTCGCCTGAGCGGTCAGCTCTCGTCGCCGCGCGCTCCGAAGACGATCTCGTCCCATGACGGCATCGACGTGCGGCCCCGGCGGCGGCCGCCCGAATCGGACGAGGGTGCCGGGGTGGCGGATGCCTCCGTGTCGGGAGAGGAACCCGATCCGTCGTAGCCCGGCTCCAGCGCATCGAACAGTGCCACGGGCGCCGACGTCCGCTGCGGCTCGGTCTCGGTGCCCGGCAGGGGTTCACGCTGTCCGCGTCGGCGACGGAGCGCCTCGAGCAGATCGGCGGTCTCGGTCGAGGTGACCGAGGCATCCGGCGCGCGACGGGCGGCGTCCTGCGTCGCATGAGGCGGCGCAGCAGCCTCCGGCACCGGCTCGGTGTCGTGCTGCTCGATGCGGCGGGGCCCGAACGCCCCGCTGTCGAAGCGGGTGTCATCCTTGGCCAGGGGCACGTCCAGCGCCCGCAGGCGGGGGATGAGCCCCTCGGGCAGGGAACCCTGACGCGAGAGCTGGATCGCGTCGGCGTTCTGCGGCGAGAGCGTGCTGCGGCGGGGGTCGAAACCCCAGCGCGCGTCGTGGTCGATGGCGTTCGCGGTGAACTCGAGCTTGACCACCCAGCCGGTCGATTCCTTCCAGCTGGTCCACCGCTCGCCCGTGGCGTGAGCCTCGGCGAGCTTGGCGCGGACGGCCGCACCGAAGGTGACGTGCTCGTGTTCGAGCTCGCCCCCCAGGAGCACGGGGACGGCGAGGGCCTGACCGACGACGTGCTCGCGCTCGGCGAGCACCGGCCGCTCGAACTTCACGACGTCCTCCAGGCGTGCGCCCATGAGGGCGGCGACCTCGGGGGCCGACATGCCGGCGCGGATGTGCGCCTGCACCTCGCGGGGACTGGGGCGTGGGCCTCGGTCCTCTGCCGTGCGTTCGCGCCGCGCTCGGCGCATCTCGCCGCGCAGCACCTCGTCGACGGCGAGAGTGAACCTCTCACCGGACTCCGTCGCCAGGACCAGGAAATTCTCCTCGGTGCCGATGACTTTGAGCTGTTCCATGCGAAACACCCCTTCGATCTGCGGTCAGCGCCCATGCTGACACAGCCATCGCCCGAGGCCGGGAATATCGCGGGCGCGCCGCGCGTTTTGCCGGTGTTCCCTTGATGACGACGATGCCGTCACGGCTGTGCGCATTTGCGAAACGACGGGCCGTCATGCAAACTATGGCCGCCCGATCGGGCACGGCACCCCCCTGTTCCACCCCCTGAAAGAAGAGACGTTCACGCATGGCGACCGATTACGACGCACCCCGCAAGACCGAGGACGACAGCGAGTCGATCGAGGCCCTGAAGGAGCGCGTCCCGGACAAGACCTCCGGCGCGATCGACGTCGAGGATGCCGACAACCCCTCGGGCTTCGAACTGCCCGGGGCCGACCTCTCCGACGTCGAGCTCGACGTCGTCGTCCTCCCGCCGCAGGAGGACGAGTTCACCTGCTCCAACTGCTTCCTCGTGAAGCACCGCTCGCAGCTCGACCACGACGGCGGCTCCGGCCCTATCTGCCGGGAGTGCGCGGCCTGACCTGAGCGCGGCGGATCGCCGCAGACAACCGCTCCGGCGTGCGCGTGGAGATCACCCACGCCGGAGTGGGGTCGTCCGGGTCGGTCACGGGCACCGTGACCACCCCATCGATCCCGCCCCGAAGCAGCATCCACGACCTCCGGTCGATCAGAGCCCCCCGCGCCTGCCGCGCCTCCTCGCCCGTCGCCGGGACCGGCTCGCCCAGCAGGTCCGCGTCGATGCGGGCGGGCCCGGCGTGCAGCACGCCCTCCCGCACCTCGACGACCGGCGACAGGGCGATCAGGCCCACGACGATGCCGATCCCCACGATCGCCCCCACGATCAGCGCGACCGTGCGATCCACCGGGGTCAGCACGAGAGCGGCCATCGGACCGCACACGGCCGCCGCGACGAGAACCCACAGGGAGGGGCTCAGCCGCTCGCGATAAGTGATTGCACCGCGGATGCTGCACCTTCCCATCTGCATTACCCTCATGGGGTGACCGATACCGTCGACGTCCCCATTATCGCCGCCGCGGCTCCCGTGTACGCGCACCCCGGTGACGCCGGCGCCGACCTCACCGCGGCCGAGGCCGTGCGGCTGGAGCCGGGGGAGCGCGCCCTCGTGGGCACCGGCGTCCGCATCGCCCTTCCGGACGGCCACGTCGCATTCGTCGTGCCGCGCAGCGGCCTGGCCGCCAAGCACGGCATCACCATCGTCAACGCACCCGGCACGGTCGACGCCGGCTACCGCGGCGAGATCAAGGTCTCCCTCCTCAACACCGACGCACGCGAGGCGTTCGACGTAGCGGTGGGGGATCGGATCGCCCAGCTCATCGTGATGCCGGTTCCACCGGTGCGCTTCCTACCCGTCGACACGCTGCCCGACAGCTCGCGCGGCGAAGGCGGCTTCGGGTCCACCGGCTACTCGAGCACCCAAGGGGTCCGCGCATGACCGATCTGTCCCCCGAGGCCCCCGTCGGCAAGGAAGCCCCTGCCGACCGCGACAGCGCCGGCCCGTTCGACGAGTCCGAAGCCAACCCGGTCCGGCCCTACATCGACCTCGGTGGCATCAAGGTGCTGCCGCGCGAAGGATTGAACCTCCGCCTCGAAGTCGAGGAGCAGACCAAGCGCATCGTGGCGGTGGGCCTGGACTACGCCGACTCGACGCTGCAGGTGCAGCCGTTCGCAGCCCCGCGCACCGCCGGCCTGTGGACCGAGACGCGTGAGCAGATCCGCCAGCAGGTCCGCCAGCAGGGCGGCCGCGTCGAAGAGCGCGAGGGACCGCTGGGGCCCGAGCTCCTCGCGGAGGTCCCCGTCGTCGCGGGCGCCGACGGCACCGGCAAGCGCCTGGCCCGTTTCGTCGGTGTGGACGGTCCGCGGTGGTTCCTGCGCGGCGTGATCGGCGGAGCCGCCACGAGCGACACGGATGCCGCGGCGAAGGTCGAGGACCTGTTCCGCTCGATCGTCGTGGTGCGCGGGAGCGCCCCCATGCCGCCGCGCGATCTGATCCCGCTGAAGATGCCCGCCGTGCCGGGTTCGGCGTGACCGACTCCGAGCGGCCGCACGGGCGCGCAGACAGCGGCGCCGGCGCATCCACGCCCGACATCCCGCCCCCCGCCTCCGAGGCGCTGCGTACGGCGCTCGGTCAGGCGGCGGCCCGGGCAGCGGGCCTGAATGCCGAGGGCGCGGAGTCCACGGGCGCCGCCGTGTGGACCGCGATGGGCGGATGGCGCGGCATCCTCGAATCCGTCCTGCCCAGCCTCGCGTTCGTCGTGCTGTTCACGCTGACCTACGACGATCGCGCGGGGCAGGGGAACCTCTGGCTGAGCCTCGGCGTCTCGGTCGGGATCGCCGTGGTGTTCAGCGTCATCCGGCTCGCGCAGCGGTCGCCCGCCAGCGCAGCTCTGGGCGGCCTCGTCGCCACGGCCGCCGCGGCGGGGCTCGCCCTTCTGACCGGACGCGGTCAGGACAACTTCGTCTTCGGCTTCATCACCAACGGCGCCTACGGCACCGCCTTCCTCGTCTCCGCCCTCATCGGGTGGCCGCTGATCGGACTGGCCGTCGGCTTCCTCATGAACGAGGGCACGCGCTGGCGGGGCGAGCCGCGCAAACGCCGCGTGTTCTTCTGGCTGTCGGTGGCGTGGGCGGCGCTGTTCTTCGCGCGCCTGGCGGTGCAGCTCCCGCTCTACTTCGCCGGCGACGTCACCGCGCTGGGAACCCTGAAGATCATCATGGGCCTACCGCTGTTCGCGCCGCTCGTGGCGGTCACGTGGCTTGCCGTCCGGACGCTCTACCCGCCGCGGCAAACCTGATACATTTATCTTGACATCGAGATAAATTCTCTCGTCTTCCCGGTTAGGACAGCCTTCCTAGCCGCCGCGACATGCGGCGGGGAAGATGAAGAGGGCGGGTTCGCCCCCGCATCCGCCGACGAAGGAGACGAACGTGTCCACGGTTGACAGCTTCGGTGCGAAAAGCACCCTGACGGTCGGCAGCACCGACTACGAGATCTTCCGCATCGACACCGTCGAGGGCTACGAGAAGCTCCCGTTCAGCCTCAAGGTGCTGCTGGAGAACCTGCTCCGCACCGAAGACGGCGCGAACGTGACGGCGGAGCAGATCCGGGCACTGGGATCGTGGGATGCCGCGGCAGAACCCGACACCGAGATCCAGTTCTCGCCGGCCCGCGTGGTCATGCAGGACTTCACCGGCGTGCCGTGCATCGTCGACCTCGCCACGATGCGTGAGGCCGTCGCGGCGCTGGGTGGAGACCCCTCGCGCATCAACCCCCTCTCGCCCGCCGAGATGGTCATCGACCACTCGGTGATCGCCGACCTGTTCGGCACCCCCAACGCCCTCGAGCGCAACGTCGAGATCGAGTACGAGCGCAACGGAGAGCGGTACCAGTTCCTCCGCTGGGGCCAGACGGCGTTCGACGACTTCAAGGTCGTCCCGCCCGGCACCGGCATCGTGCACCAGGTGAACATCGAGCACCTCGCCAAGGTCGTCTACGACCGCACCGTCGACGGCGTCCTGCGCGCCTACCCCGACACGTGCGTGGGCACCGACTCGCACACCACGATGGTCAACGGCCTGGGCGTGCTGGGCTGGGGCGTCGGCGGCATCGAGGCCGAGGCCGCGATGCTCGGCCAGCCCGTGTCGATGCTGATCCCGCGGGTCGTCGGGTTCAAGCTCACCGGCGCGATCCCCATGGGCGTCACCGCCACCGACGTCGTCCTCACGATCACCGACATGCTCCGCAAGCACGGCGTGGTGGGCAAGTTCGTGGAGTTCTACGGCGAGGGCGTCGCATCCGTCCCGCTGGCCAACCGCGCCACGATCGGCAACATGAGCCCGGAGTTCGGCTCCACCGCGGCGATGTTCCCCGTCGACGACGTGACCCTCGACTACCTGCGCCTGACCGGCCGCAGCGAGGAGCAGGTCGCCCTCGTCGAGGCATACGCCAAGGAGCAGCACCTGTGGCACGACCCGGCCGTCGAGCCGGTGTTCAGCGAGTACATGGAGCTGGACCTGTCCACGGTCGTCCCCTCCATCGCTGGCCCCAAGCGCCCGCAGGATCGCATCGAGCTGTCCCGCTCCAAGGAGCAGTTCGAGCACGATCTGCTCGACTACGCCGAGCCCGGCGCGCACACGCCGGTGGATGCGGCGGTGGAAGGAACCTTCCCGGCCTCGGACCCCATCGGCTTCACACCGCAGGACGAGACCAGCCAGGGCGAGCCGCCCTCGGAGGTCAGCCATCAGCACGAGCACGACGCCCAGTCGCTCAGCCACGCACCCTCCACGGTCTCGAAGCCGACGAAGGTGACACTGGAGGGCGGGGAGTCCTTCATGCTCGACCACGGCGCCGTCACGATCGCGGCGATCACCTCGTGCACCAACACCTCCAACCCCTCGGTCATGCTCGCCGCGGGCCTGCTGGCTCGCAACGCGGTCAAGAAGGGCCTGAAGGCCAAGCCGTGGGTGAAGACCACCCTCGCGCCCGGATCGAAGGTCGTCACCGACTACTACGAGAAGGCCGGCCTCACGCAGGACCTCGAAGACCTCGGGTTCTACACCGTCGGATACGGCTGCACGACCTGCATCGGCAACTCGGGACCGCTCATCGAAGAGGTCTCGACCGCGATCAACGAGAACGACCTCGCGGTCACCGCGGTGCTCTCGGGCAACCGCAACTTCGAGGGACGCATCAACCCCGACGTGAAGATGAACTACCTCGCGTCGCCACCCCTGGTGATCGCGTACTCCCTCGCCGGCTCGATGAACTTCGACTTCGAGACCGATCCGCTGGGCAAGGACACCGAGGGCAACGACGTCTTCCTCAAGGACATCTGGCCCGACGCCGCCGAGGTGCAGGCGACGATCGACTCGTCGATCAACGAGGACATGTTCACGCGTCAGTACGCGACGGTCTTCGAGGGTGACGAGCGCTGGCAGAACCTGCCCACGCCCACCGGTGACGTGTTCGAGTGGGACGAGGCATCCACCTACGTGCGCAAGCCCCCGTACTTCGAGGGCATGACGATGGAGCTCACCCCCGTGCGCGACATCACCGGCGCGCGCGTCATGGCGGCTCTGGGTGACTCGGTCACGACCGACCACATCAGCCCGGCCGGCAACATCAAGGTCGACAGCCCCGCGGGCCGTTACCTGGCCGAGCACGGCGTGGACCGCAAGGACTTCAACTCCTACGGATCGCGCCGAGGCAACCACGAGGTGATGATCCGCGGCACCTTCGCGAACATCCGCCTCAAGAACGAGCTGGTGCGCGCGGTCAACGACGGCGCCATCGTGGAGGGCGGCTACACGCGCGACTTCACCCAGCCCGGCGGCCCGCAGTCGTTCATCTACGACGCCTGCCAGAACTACGCCGCGCAGGGCACGCCCCTCGTGGTGTTCGGCGGCAAGGAGTACGGCTCCGGCTCGTCGCGCGACTGGGCGGCCAAGGGCACGAGCCTCCTGGGCGTGAAGGCGGTCATCACCGAGAGCTTCGAGCGCATCCACCGCTCCAACCTCATCGGTATGGGCGTCGTCCCGCTGCAGTTCCCGGCCGGCGAGAGCTGGTCGTCGCTGGGCCTGGACGGCACCGAGATCGTCTCCATCCAGGGCCTCGAGCAGCTGAACGAGGGCGTCACGCCCAAGACGGTGCGCGTCACGGCCGAGCCGAGCGAGTTCTCGCCCGAGGGCAAGGAGACGGTCGAGTTCGACGCGATCGTCCGCATCGACACGCCCGGTGAAGCGGACTACTACCGCAACGGCGGCATCCTGCAGTACGTGCTGCGCTCACTGGTCTGAGTCCCGCACGACGCGGCCCCGGGGGAGACCTCGGGGCCGCTTCCGTATCCCCGGAGGGGTGGGCGCAGATCGTACACGCCGGGCCGCTCGTGCGCCGCGCAGGCCCCGTACAGGGGCGCGCGGCTAAACTCGGAGGACGGCGCCCCGGCGCTGCGACCGGTCGGAGAAGGATCCCATGGAGCTGCTGCCCACCATCACGAGTCCCCGTGACATCGACGCGCTGGATCTCACCCAGCTCCAGCAGCTGAGCGCGGAGATCCGGGCGTTCCTGGTCGAGAACGTCTCCCGCACGGGCGGACACCTGGGTCCGAACCTCGGCATGGTCGAGCTCACGATCGCCCTGCACCGCGTCTTCGACTCGCCGGCGGATCCGATCATCTTCGACACCGGCCACCAGTCCTACGTCCACAAGCTCCTCACCGGGCGGCAGGATTTCTCCCGTCTGCGCTCGCGCGGCGGCCTGGCCGGCTACCCCCAGCGCTCCGAGAGCCCGCATGACGTCGTGGAGTCCTCCCACGCATCCAGTTCACTGAGCTGGGCCGACGGCGTCTCCCGTGCGTTCAGCCGCACGGGACGCCATGACCGTCATGTGGTGGCGGTCGTGGGCGATGGCGCTCTCACCGGCGGCATGACGTGGGAGGCGCTCAACAACATCACCGATGACAACGACCGCAACCTCGTCATCGTCGTCAACGACAACGGGCGCTCCTACGCGCCGACCATCGGCGGGATGGCACGCTACCTCAACCGCGTGCGCACGAACGACGCCTACCGGACGCTGCACCGCGGATCCGACTCTCTCTTCCGCAGCCTCGGCCCGGCGGCCCGCGCGCTGTATCGCGGCGTGCGCGGCGGCACGCGCGGCTTCCTCTCGCGCTTCACCAACAACGCCGCCCTCTACTCCAACCTCGACATCAAGTACCTCGGGCCGGTGGACGGCCACGATCTCGAGGTGCTGCTGGAGACGCTCGAGCTGGCGAAGTCCTACGGTGCGCCGGTGATCGTGCACGCGATCACCGAGAAGGGCCGCGGTTACGCCCCGGCCCTCAGCGACGAGGCCGACCAGTTCCACGCGGTGGGCAAGATCGATCCCATCACCGGCGAGCCGCTGTCGGCGAGCAGCGGCAACGACTGGACCGATGTGTTCGCCCGTGAGCTCGTCGAGATCGGCGGCGAGCGTGAGGACGTCATCGCGATGACCGCCGCCATGCTGCGCCCCACCGGCCTGCAGCTGTTCGCCGAGCGCTTCCCCGACCGGGTCTACGACGTCGGGATCGCGGAGCAGCACGCCGTGGCATCGGCCGCGGGCCTGGCGTTCGGTGGGCTACATCCGGTCGTCGCGATCTATGCGACCTTCATGAATCGCGCCTTCGACCAGGTGCTCATGGACGTCGCGCTGCACGGAGCGGGCGTGACGTTCGCGCTGGATCGTGCCGGGGTCACCGGCCCCGACGGCCCGAGCCACCACGGCATCTGGGACCTCGCGATGCTGCAGCTCGTGCCCCGCATCCGCATCGCCGCACCGCGGGATGCCGCACGCCTGCAGGAGGAGCTGCGCGAGGCCGTTGCCGTGGACGACGCCCCCACCGTCGTGCGCTACCCGAAGGGCGCGGCCGCGCCGGATCTGCCGGCCCTGGAGCGCCTGGCCGACGGCGTCGACGTGCTCGCCCGGTCCGATGCGGAAGACGTCCTGCTGATCGGCATCGGTCCCATGGCGCACGTCGCGATGGATGTCGCGACGCGCCTGCGCGCGCAGGGCATCGGGGCCACGGTGGTCGACCCGCGCTGGGTCATTCCCGTGCAGCCCTCGATCGTCGAGCTCGCCGGGCGCCATCGCCTCGTCATCACGATCGAGGACGGCATCCGCGTGGGTGGCATCGGCACGCGCGTACGCCAGGTGCTCCGCGAAGCGGGCATCGACACGGCCGTGGACGAGCTGGGCGTTCCCGACGAGTTCATCCCGCACGCCTCGCGCGAGCAGGTGCTGGAGGATGCCGGCCTGACCGCCGCGAAGATCGCGCAGGACGTTGTCTCGCAGGTGCTCGGCACGCGCATCCCGGTGGCCCGGCCGACGGAGCAGGAGCCGGTGTGGCTGCTCGACGTCGCCACCCGCCGCGACGCCCAGGAGCGCTGACCCGCACCGTACGCCCTTCCCCGCCCCGCGTCCGCGCCACACGTCCGCGCCACTTCCGCGCGTTCGCGCCGCTTTGAAGCGTGGCGGATGCACCGAACAGGCGCGAAGGTGGGGCGGAGGGGAGCGGGGCAAAGGGAAAGGGCGACCCCGGAGGGCCGCCCTTTCGCAGATGCTGCTCAGCCGCCGATGCGGCGGGTGCTGCTCAGCCGCCGATGCCGCGGATGGGCGGGTGGTGGAACGTGTCGCCGAACACGCGCTCCGACGCGCCCTCCCGGTCGAGGTACGGCGAGGCGCCGCCGTCGATGAACGGCCACCCGGCACCGAGGATGAGGCACAGGTCGATGTCTTCGACTTCGGGCACGACGCCTTCATCCAGCATGAGGCGGATCTCCTGGGCGAGGCCGTCCTGCACGCGGCGCAGGATGGCGTCCTCGGATGCGGGGGAGGAGCCGGTCTTCAGCACCTTTTGCGCGGCTTTGGTCCAGCCGGTGACGCGGCCGCTCTTGTCCTTCTCCACGACCTCGGGCAGTTCGGCCAGCTGGTGGAAGTTCTCCGACGCGAAGAACCGCTCCGGGAACGCCGTGGCCATCGTGTCCTGCACGTGCGCGGCGACCTTCCAGCCGACGAGGTCGATGAGCTGGAACGGCGTCATCGGAAGTCCGAGCGGCGCGAACGCCTTCTCCACGGTCAGGAGCGGGGTGCCCTCGTACACCGCGCGCGCGGCCTCGCCCATGACCTTCGCCAGAAGCCGGTTGACGACGAAGCCGGGCGCGTCGGCGGTGAGCACCGCATTCTTGCCGAGGGTCCGCGCCACCACGAACGCGGTCGACAGCGCCGCATCCGAGGTGTTCGCCGTCCGCACGATCTCGATCAGCGGCATGACGGCGACCGGGTTGAAGAAGTGGAAGCCGACCAGGCGCTCGGGGTGGGCGAGCTTGGCGCCGATCTCCTCGACCGACAGCGACGACGTGTTCGTCGCCAGGATCGCGTCCTCGGCCAGAAGCGGCTCGATCTCGGCGAACACCTGCTGCTTGACGCCGACCTCTTCGAAGACCGCTTCGATGACGAAGTCGCAGTCGGCGTACTGGCTCTTGTCGGTCGTGCCGCTCACGAGCGCACGCAGACGGTTCGCGCCGTCGGCGTCCAGCCGGCCCTTGGCCTCGAGCTTGCCGATCTCCTCGTGGACGGAGGCGACGCCCTTGTCCACGCGCGCCTGGTCGAGGTCGGTGATCAGGACCGGAACCTGCAGCTTGCGCACGAACAGCAGCGCGAACTGGCTCGCCATGAGCCCCGCACCGATGATGCCGACCTTCTGCACCTTCTTCGCCAGCGCCTTGTCGGGGGCGCCGACGGGCCGCTTGGCGCGCTTCTGCACGAGATCGAACGCATACATGGATGCGGCGAACTGGTCGCCCACGATGAGGTCGGCGAGAGCCTCGTCCTCACGGGCGAAGCCCTCCGCCTTCGTGCCGCTCTTGGCCTTGTCGAGCAGATCGAGCGCGACGTAGGGGGAGCGGGGCACGGTGCCGATACGGCTCTCGAGCATGTTGCGGGCCATCTTGACGGCGATGGGCCACTTGGTGAGGCGCTCGATCTTGCCGGGCTCGTTCTTGCGCGTGACCTTGACGGCGCCGGTGAGCACGCCGTCGGCCCAGCGCAGCGAGTCTTCGAGGTAGTTCGACGCCGGGAAGATGGCGTCCATGATCCCCAGCTCGAACGCCTGCTTCGGCTTGAGCACGCGGTTCTGCTTGAGCGGGTTGGAGATGACCACCTCGAGCGCGTTCTCGATGCCGATGAGGTTCGGCAGCAGGTATGCGCCGCCCCAGCCCGGGATGATGCCGAGGAAGACCTCCGGCAGCGCGATTGCCGCGGCCGAGGCATCCACCGTGCGGTAGGTGGAGTTCAGCGCGATCTCCAGCCCGCCGCCGAGCGCCAGGCCGTTCACGAACGCGAAGGACGGCACGCCCAGCTCCGAGAGCGAGCCCAGCACCTGGTGGCCGCGCTGCGCGATCAGCCGCGCGACGTCCTTGGACGGCAGGTTGGAGACCTCCGACAGGTCCGCGCCCGCGGCGAGGATGTACTGCTTGCCGGTGATGCCGACCGCATGGATCTCGCCGGCGGCGGCGCGGGACTTCAGCTGCGCGAGCGTCGCCCCCAGCTCGGCGAGGGTGGCCGGTCCGAGCGTGTTGGGGCGCGTGTGGTCGCGGCCGTTGTCGAGGGTGATGAGGGCGAGCACCTTGCCGGAAGCCAGCCGCACGTCGCGCACACGGGCGTGCGTGACGACCTCGTCGGCGGACAGGGACTCCAGCACGGTGAAGTCGATGTCGTCGTAGTTGGTCATTCCTGCCGTCACTTCCGCTTCTTGCCGTCGAAGTAGGGGTTCTCCCAGATGATCGAGCCGCCCTGGCCCAGCCCCACGCACATCGCTGTGAGGCCGTAGCGCACGTCCGGACGCTCGGCGAACTGCGCCGCGAGCTGGATCATGAGGCGCACACCGGATGCTGCCAGGGGGTGGCCGACCGCGATCGCACCGCCCCAGGGGTTCACGCGGGGGTCGTCGTCGGCGATGCCGAAGTGGTCCAGCAGCGAGATGACCTGGATGGCGAACGCCTCGTTCAGCTCGAACAGTCCGATGTCGTCGATCGTCAGGCCCGCCTTGCGGAGCGCCTTCTCGGTCGAGGGGATCGGGCCGATGCCCATGATCTCCGGCTCAACGCCGGCGAACCCGAACGACACCATCCGCATCTTGGGCGCGAGGCCCAGTTCCTTCACCGCGGCCGAGCCGGCCAGCAGCGACACCGTGGCGCCGTCGGTCAGGGGGGAAGAGGTGCCGGCGGTGACGCGTCCGTGCGGGCGGAACGGCGTCTTCAGGCTCGCCAGTCCCTCCATCGTGGTCTCGGGGCGGCGGCCCTCGTCCTCGGTGGCGAGGTTCCAGGCGCCCTCGGCATCCTTGATCGCCACCTGGACGAGGTCGGGCTGGATCTTGCCGGCCTCGTACGCCGCCTGCAGCTTCTGCTGGCTGCGCATGCCGTACCGGTCGGCCCGTTCCTTGGTCAGGTGGGGGAAGCGGTCGTGGATCCGCTCGGCCGTCACACCCATGTTCAGGGCGCCGGGGTCGACGAGCTTCTCGGCGACGAACCTCGGGTTCGGGTCGGCGTTGGCGCCGATGGGGTGGCGACCCATGTGCTCGACGCCGCCGGCGAGGGCGACGTCGTACTGGCCGAATCCGATCGAGGCGCCCATCGTGGTGACGGCGGTCATGGCTCCCGCGCACATGCGGTCGATCGCAAGGCCCGGCACGGTCATCGGCAGACCCGCGAGGATCGCAGCCGTGCGCCCGAGCGTCAGGCCCTGGTCACCGGTCTGCGACGTCGCGGCGATCGCGACATCGTCGATGCGGTCCTTCGGCACGGAGCCGTTGCGCTCCATGAGTCCGATGATCGCCTTGACGATGAGGTCGTCGGCGCGGGTGTTCCAGTACATGCCTTTCTCGCCGGCGCGGCCGAACGGCGTGCGCATTCCATCGACGAAGAAGACGTCCGAGATCTCGGCCACTCTGCCTCCAAAAGTAGGGATGCCGTCAGCCTATGAGGCGGGCCGTGAGCCCCCGAATCGGTTGGATCGAACCTACGAAGGGTCCGGCGTCGCGTCGACAGGCCGATTGACGGATTCCACAAAGGCATCCGCGATTGACTGTGCGGTCTGCTCAATCTGCCAGGGACGCGCGCCCAATTCGTGCAGCGCTTCGCCGATGGAGTCCGAAGTGATCTCGGCGGGCGGAGCCCATGCGACGCGACGGAGGACTTCCGGCGTGAGGAGATTCTCCGTCGGCATCCCGAGTTCCTGCGCGCGTGCCTCCACGACGGGGCGCGCCGCGCGCAGGCGTGCATCGGCCTGGGGGTTGCGATCGGCCCACGCCCGCGGTGGCGGGAGGGAATCGGAGGGCACTCGGTCCGGCGGCAGCTCGGTCGCCTCGCGTCCGGCCACGATGGCGTTCCACCACCGATCCAGCTGGGTGCGGCTGGCGCGCCCGTTGAAGTCCTTGATGGCGGCCAGCTCCTGCTTGGACTGGGGGTCGGCGATCACCGCGGCCACGAGCGAGCGGTCGGGCACCAGGCGTCCCGGGGCCACGTCCTGCTCGCGCGCGAACTCCTCACGTGCGAGCCACAACGACCGGGCCACCGCCAGGGCACGCCGTCCGCGGACGGTGTGCAGGCCGCTCATCCGGCGCCACGGATCGTCCCGCGGCGGTTTGGGTGGCCGGGCGCGGACGGCTTCGAACTCCTGCGCGGCGTACTCGGTCTTGCCCTGCTCGCTCAGCTGCGCGACGAGGGCGTCACGCACGTCGACGAGGTGCGCGACATCCAGCGCGGCGTATTCGAGCCAGGACTGCGGCAGGGGGCGCGTCGACCAGTCGGCGGCGGAATGGGCTTTCGCCAGCGTGATGCCGAGTGTGGACTCCACGACTGCCCCGAGTCCCACGCGCTCGTGCCCGAGAAGCCGGGCGGCCAGTTCGGTGTCGAAGATCTCGAGCGGATCCAGCCCGCGCTCGCGCAGGGACGGGAGATCCTGGCTGGCGGCGTGGAACACCCACTCGGCGTCGCCGATGGCCTCCTGGAGAGGCGCGAAGTCGGCGATCTCGACGGGGTCGAAGAGGTAGATGCCCGCCCCGCGGCGGAAGACCTGGATGAGGTAGGCGCGCTGCGAATAGCGGAAGCCGGAGGCGCGCTCGACATCGACGGCGACGGGCCCGGTTCCGGCAGCGAGCGCGTCAACGGCCGCCGAGAACGCCTCCTCGTCGGCGATCACGGAATACTCAGTCACCCACAGACCTCCGCGCGCCGAAGACGGCGATCCCCTCGCTGCCGGGCGGGAGGCCGGCGAGCATGCACACCAGTTCCGCCCACGCCTCCACGTGCGGCCCGAAGGGCGCCTGAGGTGTCCAGGAGGCGCGCAGTTCGATCTGCGCCCCGTCGCCCTGGACGGCGAGGGAGCCGAAGCCCTTGGACAGAGTCTTGGTCGCGGTGCCCGACGCCGAGTGATACCCCGCGCCGCGCGATCCCAGCGCGTCGGTCAGCCATGACCACGCGACATCCGCCAGGAGAGGGTCGATGCCGATCTCGGCCTCCAGCGGCGCCTGGGCGAAGCACACGATGCGCCACGCACCGCCCCACGGCTCGGGCTCGTCGGGGTCATGCAGCAGGATGAAGCGGCCGGTTCCGTAGGGGGAGTCGGCGCCGCTCTCGTCGGGCCGCACATCGCCGGCCAGCGCGAGGGCGTCAGGGGCCAGTCCCGCGGGCGCAGGGATCTCGCGCACGGCGAAGTCGGATCGGAACGTGAGCGACCGCAACTGATCGGCGGCTTCGACGAAGACGCTCGACGTCCCGTCGGGTGGAAGCTCGGTCACGGCCACAGACTAGAGTGAGGCCTCGATGAACGCCTCCAGGCGCGCCGCAAGCTCCGGCGCCTCCCCTCGGTACGCGGGCGCCCTGCACGCGGCGATCGCGCTTCTGGGGATCTCCCTGGGCGCCGTGCTGACCGCCATCGGGGCGATCTCGCTCCGGGTGGCCCGGCGCGTGGTCACCCCGGCCGACCGCGTGACCGACACCCGCATCGTCGACCTGGACACCAGCGCGCAGACGGTCACCCTCACGCGCAACGCCGACACCGAGCTGCCGGGACGCTACGGCCTGTTCACCTCCGGCACCCTCCCGTACGTCAAGCTCGGATCCGTGCTGTCCGAAGATCAGGGCACCGTCAAGCGCAAGCTGCTCACGCACGTGGACTCGGCAGCGCACCTCTCACCCGACGCGGCATTCAGCGGCTGGTACTACGACCGGCCCGAAGACCTCCAGCTGCCGTTCCGCGACGAACTGGTCGGCTCACCCTTGGGCCCGTGCCCGGCGTGGATCTTCCCCGCGGAGGTCGACTCGGATCTGTGGGTCGTGCAGGTGCACGGACGCGGCACGACGCGCGCAGAGGCCCTCCGTGCCGTGCCGCTGTTCCATTCGCTGGGCTACACGTCGATGCTCGTGTCCTACCGCAACGACGGGGAGGGGCCGCGCAGCCGCACGGGGACCTACGCGCTGGGCGCGACGGAGTGGCGTGACGTGGATGCGGCGATCGGCCAGGCACGGCGCCTCGGTGCGCGCCGGGTGATCGTGATGGGGTGGTCGATGGGCGGTGCCATCGCCCTCCAGCTCGAGCTCAATTCCCCGCACCAGGACATGCTCGTCGGCCTCATCCTGGACTCCCCGGTCGTGGACTGGCGCGTCGTCCTGCAGTACCAGGCGCGTCAGCTGCACCTCCCTGCGCCCGTGACGGGGATGGCCCTGGGTGCGCTGGGGTCGGAGTGGGCCGCCCCGGTCGCCCGCACCGGCGGCGCGATTCCGTTCGATCGCCTGGACGGGGTGGCGCGCGCGAGCGAGCTGCACCATCCGATCCTGCTCCTGCACAGCGACGACGACGGGTTCGTCCCCTCGGACGCGTCGCACGAGCTCGCGGAGGCCCGACCCGATCTGGTCGAGATGCACACCTTCACCGTCGCGCGCCACACGAAGCTGTGGAACTACGACCAGGAGCGGTGGTCCCACGCCATCACCGAGTGGCTGCGGCGGCAGGGCCTCACCGTCGAGCGCGAAGACGCAGGTAGCTGAAGCCCGCCTCGTCGACCAGCATCCCCGCCACCTCGGTGTCGACGTGGGAAGCGATCGGCAGGAACGGGCGGTCTGCCGCGTCGAGCGCGGGTGTCACCGAGACGCAGTACTCGTCGATGACACCCGCATCGGCGAACCGGGCGGCCAGCGTCGGCCCGCCCTCGCACACGACGCGCGGGAGGCCGTGGGCGGCGAGGGCGTCGCAGATCGCGGCGGGCTCGATGTCGTCGCCGCCGGGGATGGCGAGCACCTGTGCGCCGGGAAGCCCCGAGCGATCCCGCACCTCGGCGGAGCGGGTCTCCGGGCAGATCAGCAGCAGGCCGTCCACCGCGTCGCCGAGCCGATGGCCGTCGAGGTCGCCGCTGACCGTGACGATCGCCAGGCGCGCACGCCGGGGGAGGACGTATCCCTCCGCGCGCACCGTCGCGGCACCGACGACGACCACGTCGGCCGCCGCGCGGATGATGCCGAGCAGGGCGCGATCCGTCCGGCTCGTCAGCGACTCGCTCGTGCCATCGGATCCGGCCGCGGCGCCGGTGAGGCTCGTGATCATGTTCAGCCGCACATAGCGGGTGTCGTCGCGCGCGTACAGACGCTCCAGCCAGGCGCGTCCCTCGGGCGTGCCGATGTCGTGCGCACCGCCGCCGGCGGGCACGACCTGCGTGACCTGCACGTCAGGCCGCGCGCTTGGCGCGCACCTGGCGCTTGGCGCGCATGAGCATGCCGGTCATCCCGGCGATGCGGAGGGGGCTGACCGCGCGGGTCAACCCGATGCTCTGCGGGAAATCGTCGGGGATCGCGAGCACCTCGTCGGCGCTCAGGCCGCTGATGCCCTGCACCAGGATGCTGGCGAACCCGCGCGTGGTCGGAGCCTCCGCCGGAGCAGTGGCGTGCATGGCCACGCGGTCATCGGAGTCGACGTCGATGACGATGTACACCGGCGACTGGCACTCCACGACGCGCTCGCACATCTCGGGGTGACCGTCGTACTTCGCGGGCACCGCCGGGAGCTCCTGGGAGTACTCCAGCAGCAGCTGGAGGCGCTCGGGCTCCTCGAGCTCGAGGAACTCGTCGCGGATGCCCGCCAGGGCCGTGGGCAGAAGGGTTTCGGTCATCCTTCCCATCATCCCACGCCCCGCGCCCCTGCGGCTGGGTTGCGCCGGGGTCAGCGGGCCTGTGGAAGCGTCCCCGACTCCGTGCCGGTCGCGATCGGGACCCGCACGGCGCTGCCCCACTCCGTCCACGACCCGTCGTAGTTGCGGACGTTGTCGAAGCCCAAGAGGTGCTGCAGCACGAACCACGTGTGGCTGGATCGCTCCCCGATGCGGCAGTAGGCCACGATCGCGTCGCCGTCCTTGAGGCCGGCGCCCTCGCGGTAGATCGCATCCAGCTCGGCCCGCGGCTTGAAGCCGCCGTCTTCGGCGACCGCCTTGCCCCACGGCACATTCTGGGCGGTGGGGATGTGGCCGGCGCGCAGCGCGCCCTCTTCGGGGTACGCCGGTGCCGTCGTGCGCTCGCCCGAGTACTCCTCGGGGCTGCGCACGTCCACCAGCGGGTTGCCGAGATGGGCCAGCACATCGTCCTTGTAGGCGCGCAGCAGCGCGTCGTTGCGCTCGACCACGGGGTACTCCGCGGCAGGCCGTCCGGCGGGTTCGGTGGTCATCGGGCGTCCTTCGGCGATCCACTTGTCGCGTCCGCCGTCCAGCAGGCGCACGTCCTCGTGACCGAACAGCGAGAACACCCACAGGGCGTAGGCGGCCCACCAGTTGTTCTTGTCGCCGTAGAGCACGATCGTGTCGTCGCGGGAGATCCCCTTGCGGCTCATGAGTTCGGCGAATCCGGCGCCGTCGATGTAGTCGCGCACGACCGGGTCGTTCAGCTCCGTGTGCCAGTCGACCTTGACCGCGCCGGGGATGTGCCCGATCTCGTACAGCAGCACGTCCTCGTCGGATTCGACCACCACCAGTCCCGGGGTGCCCAGGTGCTCCTGCAGCCAGTCGCCGGAGACGAGGCGCTCGGGCGCGGCGTACTCGGCGAACTTGGGGGACGTGGTGTCGTACTCGACGGTCATCGTTGCTCCTCGGTCGGGACGGGGAAGGGTTCGGCGTAGGCTGGATGGCGCCCCTTCGACCCTAGATCCGCTGCGGGGTGCGGGCTTCACACTCGACTAAAGACGGCGACACAGGACGGGCAATGACCTCCACAGGCACCTCCACCGGGACGGGGATCGTCCATCTGGTCGATCGGACGCCGGAGGTGACCGGTTCGGAGATGGTCGCCGCGCTGGTTCCGCCGCCGCAGTTCGACGAAGCCACGTTTGACTCCTACCGGGCCGACGAGTCCTACCCGTCCCAGCAGGACGCCAAGGAGCGTCTGCTGGCCTTCTCCGGACATGGCCCGGCCGCGGCCCGGGGAGGCCTGTTCCGCCGCGCCAAGAAGGCGCCGGAGACGAAGCCCGGCGTGTACCTCGACGGCGGGTTCGGCGTCGGCAAGACCCACCTCCTCGCGGCGATCTACCACGCGCTGCCGGCCCGCCGGAAGTACTTCGGCTCGTTCATCGAATACACCGCCCTCGTCGGCGCCCTCGGCTACCAGAACACCGTCGAGCTGTTCCGCGGCTCCGATCTGCTCTGCATCGACGAGTTCGAGCTCGACGACCCGGGCGACACGATGGTGATGACCCGGCTGCTGGGAGAGCTAGTGTCCTCCGGGACGCGACTGGCCGCCACCTCCAACACGCCACCCAACGCGCTCGGCGAGGGCCGGTTCGCGGCGCAGGACTTCCTTCGTGAGATCCACGCGATGTCGTCCAGCTTCGACACGATCCGCATCGACGGCACCGATTACCGTCAGCGCGCGATCGATGGGGCCGCCGTCGTACGCACGCCCGAGGAGTATGCCGCAGACGTCGAGGCTGCCGGCACCCGCGGCGTCGCCTCGGACGACGACTTCGCCGCACTGCTCACGCACCTCGCTCGCGTGCACCCCTCGCGGTTCATCCGGCTCATCGACCGCGTCGACCTGATCGGTCTGCGCGATGTCGCTCCGCTGGTGGACCAGTCCGCCGCCCTCCGCTTCGTCGCCTTCATCGACCGCGCCTACGACGCACAGATCCCGCTGCGGGCCACCGGCGCGCCGCTGAACGAGGTCTTCGGCGCCGACATGCTCGCCGGCGGCTACCGCAAGAAGTACCTGCGCGCGATCTCGCGCCTGGTCGCCCTCACGCACGCCTGATCTCCGCGGCATCCGCCCGCCTCGCTGCTTCTGACGCCAGCCGGCACGGATTCGTGTGATCCTCCCGGGCGCTCGAAACACGATGTTTACCGGCGGGGCCACCGTGTAACCAACGCGAAACACGTTGCGCACGCCCCCGGAAACCGCTCGTCGCGAAACTGGGGCTCGCCCGAACCGTCCGCTACCCGATGTTCTGCGGATGCCCGGGTCCTGAGTTACACGACACATGGATGAGGATTCTCATGGACAGCGGAAATCTTGCCTGGGCCGTCGCCGCAACGGCGCTCGTGCTCTTCATGACGCCCGGGGTGGCGTTCTTCTACGGCGGGCTGGTCAAGGCCAAGAGCGTCGTCAGCATGATGATGATGAGCTTCGGTGCGCTCGGACTCGTCAGCGTGCTGTGGATCCTCTACGGCTTCAACATGAGCGCGGTGGAGAGCACGTGGTCGTTCGCCGGCAACCCCTTCTCCGACTTCGGTCTCGCCTCCCTCGATGACAACGGACTGGTCGGCGCCGCCTACGGCGCGACGTTCGCGATCATCACCGTCGCGCTGATCTCGGGCGCGATCGCCGACCGCGCGAAGTTCGGATCGTGGATGATCTTCGCCGGCATCTGGGCGACGGTCGTCTACTTCCCCGTTGCCGCGTGGGTGTGGGGCGGCGGCTGGATCTTCAACCTCGGCGAGGTCTTCGGCTTCGACGCCGCCGTCATCGACTACGCCGGTGGCACCGCGGTGCACATCAACGCGGGTGCTGCCGCCCTCGCGCTGGCACTCGTGCTCGGTAAGCGTGTGGGCTTCCAGAAGGGCGCCCACAAGCCGCACAACGTTCCGCTGGTGATGCTCGGTGCGGCGATCCTGTGGTTCGGCTGGTTCGGCTTCAACGCCGGTGCTGAGGGCACCTTCGGTCTGCTGGGCACCGAGGACTCCTCGGTGGGCCTCATCATCATCAACACGATCGGTGCGACCGCCGCGGCCGTCATCGGCTGGATGATCATCGAGAAGGTCAAGGACGGCAAGGCCACCTCGGTGGGTGCTGCCTCCGGTGCCGTCGCCGGCCTCGTCGCCATCACGCCGGCCTGTGCCGCACTCGCCCCCGGATGGGCGCTGCTGCTGGGTATCGTCACCGGCGCGGTGTGCGCGCTCGCTGTGGAGCTGAAGTGGAAGTGGGGCTTCGACGACTCCCTGGACGTCGTGGGCATCCACCTCGTCGGCGGCCTCATCGGAACCATCTACCTCGGCTTCTTCGCCACCGGCACCGGACTGTTCCTCGGTGGCGGATGGGAGCAGCTCGTGCTCCAGGTGATCGCTGCAGCCGGCGTGCTGGTCTACTCCTTCGTCGTCGCCTTCATCATCGGCTTCGCGATCGAGAAGACGCTCGGCTTCCGCGTGAAGAACGAGGACGAGATCGCCGGCGTGGACACCTCGGTCCACGGAGAGGCCGGCTACGCCATCGTCAACGACTGACAGCCCCCACAGGAGGGCCCCGCGGATCCGTCCGCGGGGCCCTCTCGCGCGTGTGGGGGCTCGCTAGGGTGGGGCGGTGCCATCCCGTCTCATCTCCGTGCTCAGGCGGCTCCTGCGACCCGCCCGGAGGAGCGCGGTACCGGCGGGTTCCGACCCCGGCCGCTCGGGCGCGACCGCGACGGTGCAGGTCGCTCCGCCGGGTCGGCGTGGCGTCGTGATGTCCTACGCGCCGGATGCGGATGGCGCCCCGGACGCGGGCGAGATCGTGTGGACGTGGGTGCCGTACGAAGAGCGGGACGGCCGCGGCAAGGACCGGCCGGTGCTGGTCATCGCGCGGCAGAGCCGCGACCGCGTCTACGCCGTGCGCCTGACCAGCACGCCGCATCCGGGTTCCGTCGACCACGTGGCGCTCGGCCCGGGGGAGTGGGACAGCCGGCGCCGACCGTCGTGGGTGGACCTCGGCCAGCTCTACAGCGTGCACGAGCGGGGCATGCGCCGCGAGGCATCCGCCCTCGATGCGGCCCGCTTCACCCAGGTCGCCGACGCGCTGCAGCGCCGCTACGGATGGCGCACCGGCCGCTGATCTCGCGGCGCCGAATCCGGCCGCTCTCGGTTCAGAATTCAGGAGACACGCCGCACCAGCGCCTTCCCGAGCCTCCCGCCACGGCGTGTCTCCTGAGTTTTGCGCACCTGGAGGGCGCAGCAAGGCTCCCGCCGTCCGCTGCGCCGGTGGTCCGACGAATCAGGCGGTCGCGAAAGCGACCCGGCAGTGGCCCACGAGGAGGACGATCCAGCACCCCAAAGGGTTGACGCACAGCGCGCACCTGTCACCGCAACGCCGCCGGTCCTGGGTAAGAAGAAGGCCCGGAATCCGCTGCTACCGCGTGACTCCGGGCCTCTCTGATGTGGGCGATACCAGACTCGAACTGATGACCTCTTCCGTGTGAAGGAAGCGCGCTACCAACTGCGCCAATCGCCCGTGCGGCCCTGTGCAGGACCTCAACGATCCTAGCGGATGCAGCCAGGTTGATCGAACCGCGCGGGGGAGACACGCGCGGGGTGCGCCGGTTTGGCGCGCGGGCTCAGGATCGGCTAAAGTCGATCAAGTGCCCGGGTGACCGGGACACGCGGATGTAGCGCAGTTGGTAGCGCACAACCTTGCCAAGGTTGGGGTCGCGAGTTCGAGTCTCGTCATCCGCTCGAGTGGATCGCCACCCGGGGAAACCCGAAAGCCGATCGCGACACGTGGGTCGAACCACACACGGTGGCGTGGCCGAGCGGCTAGGCACCGGCCTGCAAAGCCGTTTACACGGGTTCGAATCCCGTCGCCACCTCCACTCAACAAACGAATAGCCTTTCAGGCGCGATTGGCGCAGCGGTAGCGCGCTTCCCTGACACGGAAGAGGTCACTGGTTCGATCCCAGTATCGCGCACCACCTTGAAACCCCCGGGAGACCGGGGGTTTTCTCGTTCCTGGGGACGGGGGCGGGTGCTGCCTCCTTACGGGACGCTACGCTTGCGCGGATCACGTCGAGGTTGACCTTGGTCTGGGTGGCTACTCATGCGGAACAACTGGAGAGCACGCTGGCGACCCTTCCTGGCGGCGGTTGTGGGTGCGGCGACCTTGATCAGCCTCACCGGGTGCGCTTTGGTCTTTCCTTCGAGGCCCAATTCGGCGCCGGTCTTTCTCACGGAGCGGGACGGGGAGGTCGTGTTCCGCTGGTGCGGGGAGACGACCCCGGAGTTCGAATCGCTGAAGATCACTTATCGGGTCGTAATCAATGGTGAGAAGGAACATTTCACCGCGGCTCAGGGGGAGGGGCTGTTCCGATTCGGAACGGAGCAGGAGTTCACGACGCGCGAACCGCCGATCGGGCTCGAGTACCACACGTCAGGTTCCATCCCCCTCGACAGCTATCCGCTCGTCGTCTTCTTAGACGCGGACCAGGTGGCCCCCGGCACGGCCAATGACTTGGCCACCTTCAATCTCGACGCCCCAGATCAGCTCGCGAATGGTCAATGGGTCGCGCCAGGCGGGCCCGTTGCCGATGTTCCTTGCTGACTCATTGCGCTGCGGGCATCGCTGCAGCCGGCGATGACTAGTGCCCATGCGATGGACGTGTTCCCCAGAACAGGAAGATCGCCCAGGTCAGGCCCCGCGAGGCCGCAGCCGCCCTGTTTCGCGCGATCCTCCTGTTCTCGGGGCGGATCACCCCGCGTCGATCACCAATGGCTCGCGGGTCGGGGGCGGGTCAGCGGACGAGTTTCCCGTCGGCATCCCGGGGGCGGACCGGATGCTCGCTCAGGATGGAGATGCGGTTGAAGGCGTTGATGGCGATCGCCACCCATTCGGCGGCCACGAACGTCGGCTCGCCGAGAACGGCGAGGGCCCCCGACAGGTCGTCGGCCGACCCCGCGGATAACGGCAGCTGAGTGGTCGCCTCGGCTATGGCGAGCACAGCTCTCTCCCGCTCGCTGAAGATGCCGCTCTCGCGCCACGCCGGCAACACGTCCAGCTTCTGCTGCGGTATCCCGGCCTGGCGCGCCTCGCGCGAATGCAGGTCGAGGCAGAACGTACACGCGTTGAGCTGCGACGCCCGCACCTTGATCAGCTCCGACTCCTGCGCAGAGACCCCCTGCTGAGCCGCACCCTCGCGGATCACCGACGAGAACGCCACGACCGCCTTCCACGCCTCGGGCATGACCTTGTCCACCACTGGACGCATGTGACTCTCCTCCGTCTACTCATCAGCACTCCTGGGCGCTCTTCCAGAACGACACCCCATGTTCTCGGCACAGGGTCAAGTGCCGCACACCGACGGCGCTCGCGCAGCCCTCCACGTCGTCGCGCGCACCGAGTCGAAAGCGCTTGACCCGGTTCCGACAACACGGTGTGTGCTTGCGGCCGGCGCGGCACTCCGCCGCGCCGAATCGAAAGGACAGCACTCATGGCATACATCACCGTCGGAAACGAGAACAGCGCCCCGATCGAGTTGTACTACGAAGATCAGGGAGCCGGCCAGCCCGTCGTCCTGATCCATGGCTATCCGCTCGACGGGCATAGCTGGGAACGTCAGACCCGCGAACTGCTCGCCCAGGGCTACCGTGTCATCACGTACGACCGCCGTGGGTTCGGCCAGTCGTCGAAGGTCAGCACCGGCTATGACTACGACACGTTCGCTTCCGACCTTCACACGGTGCTCGAAAGCCTGGACCTGCGCGACGTCGTGCTGGTCGGATTCTCGATGGGCACCGGTGAACTCGCCCGCTACGTCGGCCGCTACGGACACGAGCGCGTCGCCAAGCTCGCCTTCCTCGCCTCGCTCCAGCCCTTCCTCGTGCAGCGAGATGACAACCCCGAGGGCGTGCCTCAGGCCGTCTTCGACGGCATCGAGGCCGCGGCTCAGGCCGACCGCTTCGCCTGGTTCACCGACTTCTTCGACGACTTCTACAACCTCGACGAGAACCTCGGGTCCCTCATCAGCGCGCAGGCCGTGACCGCGAGCGCGAACGTCGCGGCGGGGAGCGCACCCGTTGCCGCGTACGCGGTCGTGTCGTCGTGGATCGAGGACTTCCGCGGTGACCTCGAGGTCGTGCGGGCGGCGGGCAAGCCCACGCTCATCCTGCATGGAACGAAGGACAACATCCTCCCGATCGAAGCGACCGCTCGCCGCTTCCGCCAGGCCGTGCCGGCTGCCGACTATGTGGAGATCGAAGCGGCTCCCCATGGGCTGCTCTGGACGCATGCCGACGAAGTGAACCGCGCGCTGACCGATTTCCTTGCGAAGTAACCGCCGCAACGTCCGAAGGAGAACCATGGTGAATGCATCGCGCAACGTCACCGCGCCCAAACGCGCCACGCCGACCGCGCCAGGGTGGCCGGAGATGCTGGCAGGCGGCGCCGCGTACGGCCTGATGATCCTTCTGGTCGTGTGGTTGCTCCCCGGGGTGACGGACCCCGCCGTCGCCGGAGTCGTGGGCCTGCTCGCATCGGGGGTGATGGGTCTGGTGGCACTCGTGGTCGCGGTGCTGATCCGCATCCGCGGTCTGGCGGCGTTCGGCTTCCGCCGCGCCGAGCCACGTCATCTGGTGATCGGCGCGGTGCTGGGTGTGGCTGCGTACGTGCTCGGGGTGCTCGTCGCCGTCATCTACACGGCCGTCACCGCCGACGCGGAGAACGTGCAGGCCAGCTATCAGGCCGCCGCATCGGGAGGCTGGTTGTCACTGGTCCTGGGCCTGGTCGCCGGGGCGATCCTGACCCCTGTCGGGGAAGAGAGCTTCTTCCGTGGTGTGGTGGCCAACGCTCTCCTCGCACGATACGGAGCGTGGGTGGGGATCATCGGGAGCGCTGCCGTGTTCGCGATCGCCCACGGCATCAACCCCGTCCTGCCGGTCGCCTTCGTCGTCGGGGTCCTCACGGCTCTGCTGTACCGCGCGTCGGGCTCGATCTGGCCGGGCGTCATCCTTCACGGCACGAACAACGCGATCGCTTTCGTGCTCCCGGTGATCGTGGGACTCGTCACCTCGTGACGTCGTCCGGCGCGGCGCCGACCACCCGCTTGCCTCTCGAAATCTCAAGGAGGAACTCGTGAACGAATTCAAAGTCGGTGACACCGTACAGGCCACCGGATCCAGGATGACCGGCAACGTCGGAACCGTCATCTGGATCGACCGCAAGCGCGAGCGCTACCTCGTGCTGATCACGCCGCAGACACAGAACTACTTCACTGCGGATGAACTGAAGCTGTACACGTAGCGCAGCAGCCGAAGCTGACCCCAGAACAGGAAGATCGCCCAGATCAGGCCCCGCGGGGCGGCAGGGGTCCTGATTGGGCGATTCTCCTGTCTCGGGTACTCACCGCAGGTACGCGTCGACCACCAACGCCCCGCGGATGTCGCGGAACGTGTCGATCAAACGCGCCACTGCGGTTCGACCGAGCGACGCGAGCTGCAGATCGTGCGGACCGAGCTTCTCCAACCGGCCGGTGCGGATGCGGACGACCTCCCAGCCCGTGGCGCGCAGCAGCCGGTCCTTCCTGAGATCGGCCTGCTCGCGCTTGCCGACGTGTTCGAGGCCATGCCGGCCCGTGCTGTCGTACTCGACGGCGATCCGCAGTTCGGGAAGCAGGATGTCGGGCCACACCTCGACGTGATCGAAGAACGGGCGGCTCGTCCGCACGGCGTTGCGCCCAGCGGTGACGGAGAGCCGTTCGAACAGGTCGCTGCGCAGACGCGCTTCGACGGCGGAGGCGGGCTTCGGTGCGCACGCGCTCACGAACGCCTCACCGGGCGCGACGGACGGCGTCTTCGGGCACAGCTCGCGCGTGGGCCGGGGCTGGCGCGCGGGGGAGTCGGGGGTACGCACCCGTGGCGGCCGGGCCAGAGCAGCGCACGCGGGGCACCACGCCGAACGGCGGCGCTCGCGCCCCGGACGGTTTCGCTGTTCGGCGGGGGTGGCGGCGAAGCGGTGACCCCCGTCGCACTCCCAGCACAGGAGCACGTCGGCAGCCGGTGGGATCTGCGTGAGGGTGATCCCCGCGTTCAGCTCCGGATGGTACTGCCGGATCAGCATCGGGAACGGAGCCCACGCCTCCCGGTACGCGCCCACGGGATACGGCACGTCGGCGCCCTTGGAGAACTGCCGGCGCGCCCACCACAGCTCCACGCGCTCCGCCATGCGCCGACCGTACCCGCGACCACCCCCACGGGCCGGGCCGTGTCGGGGCCTCTGGCTAAGGTCAAAGGCGGCCGGAAGGAGGCACCGGCCGTGGGCACGAATCGCAGGTACGCACATCGCGGCGACGCGCGGATGGACGACCGCATCCTGGAGCGCGTGTCGCGCGACGGTCCGCTGCACACGCTCACCCCTGACGAACTCGAGCTCGAGGAGCATCCGCTCACGATCACGCCCCGCCCGGAACCCGTGCGCGCGTGGGTGCGTTTCGGCGATACTCCGGTGCGGGTGGATGCGGAGGCGCTGCGCTGGACACCGCGCGCCATCGGCATCCGATTCCGCGTGGGGGAGCGAGAACTGCGCACCTGGGTCTGGGCGTCGGCGGTGGACCGGCACACGGCCCGCTGAGCGTGCGGTGGGCCGCGGCAGGAGCCGCACTTTCCTATGACGCGGCTATGCACCGCTATCGAATCCGGGAGCGCGGCGCAAGTGGGAACGTCCCTCGCCGCAAGGTCTGGCAGAGTCAGAGCGACGCACGCCCGTGCGCCACCCGAACCACGAACGGAAGACCACCGATGCGAAAGCCCATGATTCCTACCCTCGCCGTCCTCGCTGCTGCGGGGATGTTCGCCCTGACCGGATGCGCCGGACCGGCCGACACGGCCAGCGAGAAGGAATCCACCGGATCGGGCTCCACCAGCCAGGAGAAGCCGACGAAGGAGGCCGCGCCCGCCGAGGAGGAGGACCAGTCCGTCGAGGAGGCGTGCGGCATCGCCAACGAGGCCGTCTCCTCCGTGCAGGGCGACCTGAACGACGCGATGTCGAACCCCACGGATGTCGCGGTCGTGACCGCCGCGATGGAGAAGGTGAACGTTCAGCTGGCCGGGGCTGTGGAGGAGATCACGAACCCCGAGGTCGAGACGGCGATCACCACGTTCCAGACCCAGTTCGCATCGCTGAGCGATCAGCTCGTGGCCATCCAGTCGGGCACCCCGACGCAGGAGCAGGTGACGGCGCTGCAGACCAGCGCCACCGAGCTCCAGGCGTCGGCCACGGAGATGGCTGAGATCTGCTCCTGACCTGCGCATGAGGGGGCGTCGCCGGAAACGGGGGCGCCCCCTCGTCGTCCCGGCGTGGAACGGCCCCCGCGAACGGACGCGTCAGAGCGCCAGCGGCAGCACCGCCGCTGCGACGGTGAGCGGGGCCACGATCAGCCCGAGGGCCACGAATCGCGACCACCGGACCTCCACGCCCATGGCCGTGAGTCGTCCGAACCACAGGAGCGTGGCCAGCGACGCCCACGGCGTCAGCAGCGGCCCCGCATTGACGCCGACCAGCAGGGCCGCGAGGCGCTCTCCGCCTCCGGCCGCGGACTCCAGCGCGAGGAAGGCCGGCAGGTTGTTCACCGCGTTGGCGGCGAGGACGCCCGCCCCCGCCACCTGCCACACGCTGTCCTCGCCCACCAGCGTCGACGTGATGGCGCCGAGTCCCCCCTGCTCCGCCGCACCCACCACGACGAACAGCCCGCCCGCGAACAGCAGGAGCGACCAGGGGATGAGTGCCGGGCGGATCACGCGGGGCGCCCGCCACACGTAGGCCGCGCCCAGGACGACCGCCGCGGCGGATGCCGGGATCCACGGCGCGATGCCGACCACGAGCAGCGGCAGCAGAACGGCGACCACGACGCCGGCCACCCGCAGCAGCACCGGGTCGGAGATCTCCGGCGGCGCCGCGGCTTCGTGGCGGCGAGGGAGGCGCGGGAGGAAGACGACCGTCAGCAGCAGCGCCGACACCACGATCGCGATGGCGGCGGACGGGCCCAGGAGCGCGAGGAACCGCCACGGATCCATCGAGTCCGCCCGCTCGGCGGCGAGCAGGTTCGTGAGGTTCGAGACCGGCAGCACGAGCGATGCGGTGTTGGCCAGCACGACGGTCACGAACGCGAACGGCAGCGGGTCGAGCCGGTGCTGCCGGGCCATCGTCACCACCACCGGGGTCAGCAGCACCGCGGTGGTGTCCAGCGAGAGGAAGGCCGTCGTCACGATGGCCAGGACGAGCACGAGCAGCCACAGCATCCCGGTCCGCCCTCGCGCCGCGCGTGCCAGCTTCTCCGCGACGAGGTCGAACAGGCCCGCGACCGCGGCCAGCTCCGCCACGATCGTGACGGCCACCACGAACAGCAGCACCGGCCACACGCGCTCCGCGATGGTCGCGAGCTCGGAGGGCGGCAGCACCCCGGCAAGCACGGCGATGCCCCCGATGACGCACAGTGCACCGCCTGCCAGCCCCAGCTTCACCGCTCCATCATTCCGTGCCGCGGCGGTAGACTCGCGCCATGGAACTCCGGATGCTGCGCAGCCCTCATGCCGCGGCATCCGTGCGCCGTCCGGCGCGAACGCTCGGCGCCTGAGCGGGCGGGGCGCAGCGGCGCCCGAAGCTGAGACACCCTTGCGCCGGGCTCCTCGAGGGCGGCCCGGTAGCCTAGATCCCGAGCCACCCCAGGAGAGTTCCCGTGACTGATGTCGCCTCGCCGTCGGACGTGTCGTACCCCGCCGACGGCTTCGCCCTGTTCCCCGACCGTTCGGTCGTCGCCCTCCGTGTCAACGGCGAGCTGAAAGACCTCGCCACCACGGTGCAGGAGACCGATGAGGTCGAGCCCGTGCGCATCGACAGCCCCGAGGGCCTGTCGATCCTGCGGCACTCGACCGCGCACGTGCTCGCGCAGGCCGTGCAGCGCATCAACCCGCAGGCCAACCTCGGCATCGGTCCGCCGATCACCGACGGGTTCTACTACGACTTCGGTGTCGCCGAGCCCTTCACGCCGGAGGATGTCAAGGCGATCAAGAAGGAGATGGAGCGTATCGTCCGCGAGGGCCAGCGTTTCGTCCGACGCGTCGTCACCGACGAGGAGGCCCGCGCCGAACTCGCCGACGAGCCGTTCAAGCTCGAGCTCATCGAGCTCAAGGGCGGCACCGCGGCCGAGGGCGCCGACGTGGAGGTGGGCGCGGGCGAGCTCACCATCTACGACAACGTCAACCGCGACGGCGAGACGGTGTGGAAGGACCTGTGCCGCGGCCCGCACGTGCCCGGCACCCGCATGATCGGCAACGGGTGGGACCTCACGCGCATCGCGGGCGCGTACTGGCGCGGCAGCGAGAAGAACCCGCAGCTGCAGCGCATCTACGGCACCGCGTGGCCGACGAAGGACGAGCTGCGCGCCTACCAGCACCGCCTGGAGGAGGCCGGCAAGCGCGACCACCGCAAGCTCGGCAAGGAGCTCGACCTCTTCTCGTTCCCGGACGAGATCGGCTCCGGCCTGTCGGTGTGGCACCCCAAGGGCGGCGTCGTCCGCGGCGAGATGGAGCAGCACGCGCGTCGCCGGCACATCGAGGGCGGCTACACGTACGTCTACACCCCGCACATCTCCAAGCAGGACCTGTTCCTGCAGTCCAACCACCTCGTGACCTACAAGGAGGGCATGTTCCCGCCCATCCGGCTGGACGAGGAGCGCGACGCCGCGGGGGAGATCACCAAGCAGGGCGTGGACTACTACCTCAAGCCCATGAACTGCCCGATGCACATCCTCATCTACAAGGAGCGGGCGCGCAGTTATCGCGACCTGCCCATGCGCCTGGCCGAGAACGGCACGGTGTACCGCAACGAGCTCTCCGGCGCGCTGCACGGGCTCACCCGCGTGCGTGGATTCACGCAGGACGACTCGCACCTGTTCGTCACCCCGGATCAGCTCGAGGCCGAGACCACGCGCGTGCTCGAGTTCGTTCTCTCGATGCTGCGCGACTTCGGCCTGGACGACTTCGAGCTGGAACTGTCCATGCGCGACGACGAGAAGTCGAAGTGGATCGGCTCGGATGAGTTCTGGGACTACTCGACCAACGCTCTGCGCCATGTCGCGCACGCCAGTGGCTTGAAGGTCACCGAGGTTCCCGGCGAGGCGGCCTTCTACGGGCCCAAGATCGACCTCAAGACCCGCGACGCGCTGGGCCGGGTGTGGCAGCTGTCCACCGTGCAGGTCGACGTCAACCTCCCCGAACGCTTCGACCTGGAGTACACCGGGCCCGACGGCGAGAAGCACCGGCCGATCATGATCCACCGGGCTCTGTTCGGCTCGATCGAGCGGTTCTTCGCGATCCTCCTCGAGCACTACGCCGGCGCGTTCCCGGTATGGCTCGCGCCGGTTCAGGCCGTCGGCATCCCCGTGGCCGACGAGTTCGCCGACTACCTCGGCGACATCGTGGAGCGCCTGCGGACCGAGGGTGTGCGGGCCGAGCTCGACCACAGCGACGACCGCATGCAGAAGAAGATCCGCACGCACACCACCCAGAAGGTGCCGCTGCTGCTGATCGCGGGGGAGCAGGACCGTGCCGCGGGCACGGTGTCGTTCCGTTTCCGCGACGGCAGCCAGGAGAACGGCGTTCCGGTGGATGACGCGGTGCGCCGCATCCGCGACGCCATCGCCACGCACGCCCTCGTGAACACGGCGGAGGACCTCGCGTGACCGAGGCGCCGGAGGAGGACGCGCGGCTCATCGCCGCCGCCGAATTGCCCGGCGTGCCCGACGAGTTCCAGCGCCTGTGGACGCCGCACCGCATGGCCTACATCCAGGCCGGGCCCGAGCCGCTGCGCGAGGCGTGCCCATTCGATGAGGCGCCTCTGAAGAGCGACGAAGACGGCCTCATCGTCGCGCGCGGGAAGACGGCCTATGCGCTGCTGAACCTGTTCCCCTACAACTCCGGTCACCTCTTGATCTGCCCGTACCGCCACATCGGGACCTACGACGAGGCGACGGCGGAGGAAGTCGCCGAGATCGGCGCGATGACGCAGACCGCGATGCGGGTGCTGCGCACGGTGTCGCGGTGCGACGGCTTCAACATCGGCATGAACCAGGGTGCCGTGGCCGGCGCGGGCGTCGCCGCGCACCTGCACCAGCACGTCGTGCCGCGGTGGGCGACGGATGCGAACTTCTTCCCGATCATCGCCAAGACCAAGGCGCTGCCGCAGCTGCTCGGCGAAGTCCGTCAGGCCGTCGCCGACGCCTGGCCCGCGCCCGCTCGCTGAGCCAGCGTGGGCCCACCCCGGTCCCCGGCGGGGTGGGGCTGTGGACAGTCGGGCGCGCAGACGCGGCGCGGGTACCGTGAGGGGATGACCTCCGCCCCACCGCGCCCCGCACGTGCCGCCGGCCTTCTCGTCCTGGTCGCCGCCGCGACGTTCTCGATCGCAGGCTGCACGCCGGCCCAACCCACCCCGGAACCCTCGAGCACGGGGGAGTCGGCGCCGGAGGAGACGACCCCCGCCCCGCAGGAGACGGCGACCGGGCCGGCAGGGGATGCTCTCGCCGAACGCGATGCGTTCTTCGCCACGCAGGGGCAGCCCAGCGACGGCTCGCTGCCGACACCGCAGACGCCCGAGCAGCAGGAGTTCCTCGACCAGCAGCGGGCGTACGTCGAGACCCAGGGCGGCACGTGGGACGAGTTCTACGACGGCGTCGCCCTCGCCGTGACGCTCGACGCGTGCGAGACGTCGATCCTCAACGGTCACGAGATCGGCGTCGACACCGCGCGTCTGCACATCGACAGCTCGCCGTTGATCGCCGAGATCGCCGGTGGCGATGCCGACGCGACTCAGGGGCTCGCGAGCATCATGGTGTTCGGCACCGCCTTCGTCTGCCCCGCAGACGCACCCCAGTGGGAAGCGGCCTACACCGCCCTGTACGGCTGAGTCTCAGCGGACCTGGCGCACCGCGAACTGCAGGCGCGGGTGCGCGTATGCCTCCTGCGACTCGACGAGCTGGAGCTCCCGCTCACCTGAATCGAACGTGCGCTGCAGCAGGTCGAAGACGCTGGATGCGGTGCGCGCGAGCGCGTCCGCAGCATCCCGCGTGCGCACGTAGTGTGCGGTGAACAGAGCTGCCGTGACGTCGCCGGACCCATTGGCCTTCATCGGCAGCAACGGCGTCTGGACGATCCACGCACCCGAGTCGTCCGCCACGAGCATCTCGATCGTTTCGGGCTCGCGGTCGGGGCGCTCCACGCTCGTGACGAGGATGGTGCGCGGACCCATGGCACGCGCGGCGTCGACGGAATCCAGCGTGGACTCCAGGGTGTCCGGCTCCGTGCCGGTGAGGAAGCCGAGCTCGAACTGGTTCGGCGTGATGATGTCGGCGACCGGCACCACCCGTTCGCGCAGCAGCTCGGGGATCGCCGGTGCCACGAAGCACCCGGACTTGGCGTTGCCCATCACCGGATCGCACGCGTACAGGGCGTCCGGGTTGGCGGCCTTGACCCGCCCGACCGCCTCGACGATGACATCGCCGATGCCCACGCCGCCCTGGTACCCCGACAGCACGGCGTCGATCTGCGGGAACACGCCTCGCTCCTCGATGCCCGTGATGACCGCGGCGACATCCACCGGATCGATCAGCGGTCCCCGCCATGCCCCGTATCCGGTGTGGTTGGAGAAGTTCACCGTGTAGACGGGAAGCACCTCCACGCCGATGCGCTGCAGCGGGAACACCGCCGCGGAGTTGCCGACGTGACCGTATGCGACGGCGGACTGGATCGACAGGATCTTCACGGCTCGATCATCCCACTTCCGCGCAGACCTTCACGCCTCCCGCGTCGGCAGATACGCTTCTGCGACATGAGTGACGCGACCGTGCTGCCCGCTCCGAGGTCCTCTCGGCCCCGCATCGATTCGCTGGACGTGGTGCGCGGTGTGGCGATCATCGGAACGCTCGGCACGAACATCTGGGTGTTCTCCCATCCCTGGGGTCTGGTCGGCCTGCTGGCCGCCCCGGTCCCACCCGGCACCAGCGCGGCCGAGGGCGTGGCGCAGCTGGCACTCATGGCGCTGTCGCAGGGGAAGTTCCTCGCGCTGCTGTCCCTCGCCTTCGGCATGGGCGTGTTCATCCAGCACGACGCCGCACAGCGCGCCGGTCGTCAGTGGCCGGGGCGTTACCTGTGGCGGGCCGCCCTGCTGTTCCTGGACGGCGTGGTCAACTACATCCTCATCGCCGAGTTCGACGTGCTGATGGGCTACGCCGTCACCGGCGCCATCGTCGCGTGGCTGCTGATGACCCGGCCGCGGACGCAGCGGGTCATGATCGCCGTCTTCGGCGCCCTGCACCTCGTCCTCATCACCGGGATCGTCATGCTCGTCGCGCTGAACCCGTCCAGTGGCAGCCCCCCGCCCGGACCCAGTCCGTACGCGACCGACTCGTTTCTGGGCCTCGCCGCGTTCCGCCTCGACAACATCGTGCTGTTCCGCGCCGAGCCGGTCCTCATCGGCTTCCTGACGCTCGCCATGTTCCTCATCGGCGCCGCCCTGCTGCGGGCGCGCATCTTCGCGGCGGAGGGCGCGGGTCTCCGGCGCCGGCTCATGATCGCCGGAGCGGTCGCCTTCCCCGTCGACGTCGCCCTCGGCGTGGCCGGGGGACAGGCCGGACTGCTGGCGGAACGGTATGTCGTCGCGCCGCTGGTCGCCCTGGGCGTGCTCGCGCTGATCGCCGAGGTGTGCCTGCGGCGCGGCACGGAAGGCTGGGCGGCGCGGCGGGCGCGGGAGGTGGGCCGGGTGGCGCTGAGCGCGTACATGCTGCAGAACCTGCTCGGCGGCGCGCTGTTCTACGGCTGGGGGCTGGGACTCGCCGAGACCGCCGCCGAGTGGCGCATCCCGGTCACGGTGGCCGGTTTCCTCGCCATCACGGCGGTCGTGGTCCTCTCGGCACACCTCTGGCTGCGCCGTTTCGCCCTCGGTCCGGTCGAATGGCTGTGGAAGCGCGCAGCGAACATCGGCTCCCGCCCCGCGCGCGACACCGTCACGCCCGCGCGAGGGCGCTGAATCCGCGCGCCGTCAGCGCCCGGCGGGGGTCGTGGCCTCGGCGATATCCGCCGCGAGGCGGTCGGCATCCGCATCCGCCAGATCGTGGACGGTGATGCGCAGATGCGGGCTCTGTGCCGCGCCGTCCAGCGCGAATTCGTCTCCGGTGCGCGCGAGCCAGCCCCGGCGCATGAGCTGCTCGGACACGAGGCGGGCCGGTGCCGACAGCGGCACCCACAGGTTGAGCCCGTCGCCGGGATCGCAGGCCACCCCGTGGGCGCGGAGACGCTCGGCGAAGGCGGCGTTGCGGTCGGCATAGTGCGCCGAGGCGCGGGCGAGCAGCTCGCCGACGTCGGGATCGGTGACGAGCGCGTGAGTCAGGCGCTGAAGCAGGTGACTCACCCACGTCGTGCCGGGACTCAGTCGCATGGCCAGCCGCTCGGCCGTACGGGGGTCGGTACCGGCCACCGCGAGGCACATGTCCGGCCCCAGGAACTTCGAGACCGACCGAACCAAGGCGAAACGGCGGTGCGCCGGGCCGATGATCGAGTGGTAGGGCCGGCGGGAGAGCATCGAGAAATGGTCGTCTTCGATGACGAGGACGTACGGATGCTGCGCGAGCACCGCGCGCAGGTCGGCGGCGCGCTGGGCGCTGAGGCTCACGCCGGTGGGATTCTGAGCGCGCGGGGTGCAGACCACGGCGCGCACGCCGGCATCCAGCGCGGCGTGCAGCCCGGCGACCGTCATGCCCTCGTCGTCGACGGGCACCGGCACCGCCCGGTAGCCGCCGAGGCGGACGGTGTGGATGGCGGAGAGGAAGCAGGGCGTCTCCAGCGCGACGGCATCATCCCGGGTGAGGGCCTGGGCCAACAGTCGTTCCACGGCGTCGACGGCGCCGTTGGTGACGGTGACCGCGAGCTCGGCCGGCGCGAGGTCGGCACCGAGCCACTGGCGGGCCCACGCCTCGAGGTCGCGGTCGATCACCGGCTCCCCGTACAGCACGGGGCGTCCGGTCACCCGCGCGAGGGCGGTGGAGAGATCGGGGATGAGAGCGGGGTCGGGGTTTCCGGTCCCGACGTCCCGCAGCACGCTGTCCGGGGCGAACCCCTCCTGGGGAACGGCGGATCGGTGAGCGATCCGCGTGCCGGCGCGGCCGCCGGCCACGACGAGGCCGGCGTGGGAGAGCTGCCGGTATGCCGCCACGGCCGTGTTGCGGTTCACGCCCCGCTGCTCGGCCAGCGCGCGCACCGGGGGGAGGGTGTCGCCGGGGCGCAGGTCACCGCGCTCCACGAGGGCGCGGATGCTGTCGGCGATCTCGCTCGCCGAGCGCCCGAGGATCTCGGCGTGGACTTCTTCCTTCATCACGCGGAAGTCTACGGAACATGCCGTGCTATGTTCTGGCCTAGGTCAAAGCTCGTCATGGCATCAGACCCTCTTCGAAAGGACGTCGACATGGTCACCACCGGCACGGATCGAGTCAAGCGCGGACTCGCTGACATGCTGAAGGGCGGGGTCATCATGGACGTCGTCACCGCGGATCAGGCCCGCATCGCCGAGGACGCCGGCGCCGTGGCGGTCATGGCGCTCGAACGGGTGCCCGCCGACATCCGCTCGCAGGGCGGCGTCGCGCGGATGAGCGATCCCGACCTCATCGACCAGATCATCGCGGCCGTGTCGATCCCGGTCATGGCCAAGGCCCGGATCGGGCACTTCGTCGAGGCGCAGGTGCTCCAGGAGCTGGGCGTCGATTACATCGACGAGTCCGAAGTGCTCTCGCCGGCGGACTACGTCAATCACATCGACAAGTGGCCGTTCGCCGTGCCCTTCGTGTGCGGTGCGACCAATCTCGGTGAAGCCCTCCGGCGGATCACCGAGGGTGCCGCCATGATCCGATCGAAGGGTGAGGCCGGCACGGGCGACGTGTCGGAGGCGACCAAGCACATCCGCACCATCACCGGTGAGATCAACCGGCTCCGGTCGCTGACGAAGGATGAGCTGTACGTCGCGGCGAAGGAGCTGCAAGCGCCGTACGAGCTGGTCGCGGAGGTCGCGGAGACCGGCACGCTTCCGGTCGTGCTGTTCACCGCCGGCGGCGTGGCCACGCCCGCCGACGCCGCGCTGATGATGCAGCTGGGAGCGGACGGGGTGTTCGTGGGCTCGGGCATCTTCAAATCCGGCGATCCCGCCCGGCGTGCGGCGGCGATCGTGAAGGCGACGACGTTCTTCAACGAGCCGGCCGTGCTGGCGGAGGTCTCGCGTGGCCTGGGCGAGGCGATGGTCGGGATCAACGTCAGCGACCTGGCCGCGCCGCACCGGCTGGCCCAGCGCGGCTGGTAGCGATGACCGCTCGGCTCCGCGTCGGCGTGCTCGCGCTGCAGGGCGATGTGCGCGAGCACGTGCGGGTGCTCACGGCGCTGGGCGCCGACGTCGTACCGGTGCGCCGCCCCGACGAACTCGCCGCCGTCGAGGGCATCGTCCTTCCCGGCGGGGAGTCCAGCGTCATCGACAAGCTCGCGCGCGCGTTCGGGATGCAGCAGCCGCTGCGGGACGCGATCGCCGCGGGGCTGCCGGTCTACGGCACGTGCGCGGGGATGATCCTCCTCGCCGATGAGATCACCGGCGGCATCGCGGGGCAGGAGACCTTCGGGGGACTGGATGTGCGCGTGGCCCGCAACGCCTTCGGCAGTCAGGGCGACTCCTTCGAGACGGAGCTGGCGGTGATGGGGTTCGACGGCCCCGTGCATGCCGCCTTCATCCGTGCGCCCCTCGTCGAGCGCGTGGGGGAGCGCGCGCGGGGCATCGCCTCGCTCGCCGACGGGCGTGTCGTCGCGGTCGAGCAGGGACCGCTGCTGGCCACGGCGTTCCACCCCGAGGTCACGGGGGAGACGCGGTTCCACGAGCGGTTCCTCGCGCACGTGCGCAACCGCTGATCCCGTCGCGGGGCACCCGCGGAGCGGCCTACGCTGAGCGCGTGACCGAGTGGGTGGCGCTGCTGCGCGGGGTGAACGTCGGCGGGATCACCGTGCGCAGCGCGGATCTGCGCGACGAGCTCGCGGGCCTCGGCCTGACCGACGTGCGCACGGTCCTCGCCAGCGGCAACGCGACCTTCACCGCCGATGAGTCGCGAGCGCACCTGAAGACGCGGATCGAGCAGGCGCTGCGCGATCGATTCGCCTATGACGCGTGGGTGCTGGTGTTCCGCCGTGACGAGCTGGCGGCGGCCGCGGCCGCCTTCCCCTTCGACGCCGGCGACGACTCGCGCCAGCCGTGGGTGCTCTTCTGCGCGGATGCGGCGACCCGCGACGAGCTCGTCGCCGCATCCGCATCCCTCGATGCCGACCTCGATCCGGTGGCCGGCGGCCCCGGCGTCGTCTACTGGAACCCGGCCAAGGGATCCAGCACCGACACCCCGTTCGCCAAGCTGATCGCCAAGCGCGCCTACAAGGAGCGCACGACCAACCGGAACCTGCGCACGGTGCTCAAGATCCTCGCGTGAGGGGCACCAGCCGGGCGAACGCCTCGAGGGTGCGCCGGATGTCGGATTCCTGCGTCGACCACGACGACATCGCGCAGCGCAGCACGGCGCGACCGGCCCACTCCGCGCCCGTGACGGCAGCGGTCCCCTCCTCGAGGATCGCCGCCCCCAGTGCGCGGGTGTCGGCGTCGTCCTCCAGGCGGAACATCACCTGCGTGTAGTCGACCTGGTTCATGATCGTCACGCCGGGGATGTCGCGCAGCCCGCGCTCCAGGGCGAGGGCGTTGCGATGCATCCGCTCGACGAGATCCGCGACCCCCGCACGGCCGAGGCTGCGCAGTGCCGCCCACACCGGCACGCCGCGGGCCCGGCGTGACAGCTCGGGCGTGAGGTCCCATGGATCCAGGCCGGAGTACATGAGGTAGTCGCCGCCGGTGCGGAACACCGCGATGGAATCGGCCGGATCGCGCACGATCGCCATGCCGCAGTCGTAGGGGACGTTGAGGGTCTTGTGCGCGTCGGTCGTCCACGAATCCGCACCGTCCATTCCGGCGGTCAGGTGCGCGAGGGCGGGGGATGTCGCCGCCCACGCACCGAAGGCGCCGTCGATGTGCACCCAGGCGCCGGCCGCGCGGGCGAGCGGCACCAACTCGGTGAAGGGGTCGAACGCCCCCGTGTGCACCTCGCCGGCCTGCAGGCACACCACGAGGGGGTCGTCGCCGCAGTCCTCCAGGGCACGGCCGAGGGCGGCCGGCAGCATCCGGCCCTCCTCATCGGCGGCCGCGACGACGAGGTCGTCCTGCCCGATGCCGAGGAACCGCGCGGCGCGATCGACGGAGCCGTGGCGGTGCGCGCCCACGACGAGCCGCACGCGCGGCGCGCCGTGCAGTCCCTGCCGGCCGAGGTCCCACCCGCGCCGGCGGAGGACGGCGGCCCGGGCGGCGGCCAGGCACACGAAGTTCGACACCTGCGCGCCGGTGACGAAACCGACCGAGGCGGTGGCGGGGAGCCCGAGCAGGTCGAGGATCCACTCGCCGGCGACCTGCTCCAGCGCCACGGTCGCGGGGGTCAGCGTGCTCGACCCGGAGTTCTGGTCCCACGTGGACACCAGCCAGTCGGCGGCGAGCGGCGCGGGGAGGGTCGCGCCGATCACGAACCCGAAGAAGCGCGCTCCGGGGATCGCGACCAGTCCGGGGTCGGCGCGTTCGGCGAGTTCTCGCACCACCTCGTCCGCGGGCCGTCCCTGCTCCGGAAGAGGTCCGCCGACGCGCTGGAGCATCCCCTCGAGCCCCGCCCGCGGCCACACCGGCCGCTCGGGCAGAGTGGCCAGGAACTCCGAGGCGGCGGCGTGCGCGGCCTGCAGCGCACGTTCGCGTTCGTCCACGACGTCAGTGTGGACCCGGGTGAGACGGGGGACAAGAGAGCCGGCGGCGACGCGCGTCAGAGCAGTTGCCGCAGCCACTCCAGCGTCACCGCCGCCTGCGCACGCTGGAACGCACGCAGATGCGGGATGCCGGGAGGATCGGGCCGGCCGGAGGACCACAGCAACCAGCCCGCCCAGGCGGCGACCATCCGCCGCACCGCACCCGGATCCGCGCCGGCGCCGAGAGGAGAGCGTGCGAACACCTCCGCGGCCGCGGGGCCGCCCTCGAGCGACACGGTCGGTGCCAACAACACGGCATCCACCCACGGTGCGCCGCGCCCGGCGTGGGGCCAGTCGAGCACGTGCACGGTGTCACCGTCGATGAGGACGTTGTCGCTGCGCAGGTCCATGTGCACGATCGCATCGCCGGCGGTGTCGGCGGCCACGCTCTCCCGCTCCCACCGGGCGAACTCTTCGACATGCGCGGCTGCCCAGGCGGGCACGCCGGCCCCTCTGGCGGCGCCGAGGCGGGTCCACCCGACGAGGGATTCCTTCAGGCGCGGTCCGATGGGAGCCAGCACCGGGGGAGCGGGATGCGCCGCCAGCGCGGCGTGGGCAGCAAGGACGAGGCCGAGGTCGGCAGCGGTCCAGGGCCCGCCGGGGTGACGACCCTCCACCGCATCGAAGGCCAGGACGACCCAGCCGTCCCGCACGAGACTCCAGCGCAGGGCGGGCGCGACGCCGGCGGGGAGTGCCCGCGCGATCTCCGCCTCCCGCGTGTGCAGGCGGAAGGTCTCCGCGTTCGTCGCGCCGTCACCGGCCTTCAGGAACAGCCGCCCGCCGCCGGCCAGGTGCAGGACGCCCGCGAAACCCGGACTGAACCCGGTCGCCGCCAGGTCGGTGGCGACGACGTCGCCGCCCGCGCGAGCGGTGATCGCGTGTCGCACGGCGGCGGGAAGATCAGCCCAGGCGACCCGCCCCGTCGGGGGCGGATTTCCCGGTGCGCTCATCGGCCCATTGTGCCCCGCATAGAATTGCCTGCATGTCCGGCCACTCCAAGTGGGCGACGACCAAGCACAAGAAGGCGATCATCGATTCGCGCCGTGCCAAGTCCTTCGCCAAGCTCATCAAGAACATCGAGGTCGCCGCCAAGATGGGCGGCGCCGACCTCGCAGGCAACCCGACGCTGTACGACGCGGTGCAGAAGGCCAAGAAGACCTCGGTGCCCAACGACAACATCGACCGCGCCATCAAGCGTGGGGCGGGCATCGGCGGGGAGGCCGTCGAGTACACCTCGATCATGTACGAGGGGTACGGGCCCAACGGCGTGGCGCTCATGATCGAGTGTCTGACCGACAACAAGAACCGCGCCGCCGCCGAGGTGCGCACGGCCCTCAGCCGCAACGGCGGCAACCTCGCCGACCCCGGCAGCGTCGCGTACAACTTCACGCGCAAGGGCGTCATCGTCGTGTCCTCGGAGAACACCACCGAGGACGACGTGATGCTCGCGGTTCTCGATGCCGGCGCCGAGGAGATCCAGCCCCACGGGCAGGGGTTCGAGGTCATCACCGAGGCCTCCGACCTCGTGACCGTCCGCAGCGCCCTGCAGGATGCGGGCATCGACTACGAGTCGGCGGATGTGGAGTTCGTGCCCAACCTGAAGGTCGAGATCGACGCCGACACGGCTCGCAAGGTGTTCCGCCTCATCGACGCGCTGGAGGACAGCGACGACGTGCAGAACGTCTTCAGTAACTTCGACCTCACGCCCGAGGTCCAGGCCGAGCTCGAGAACGACGAGGACTGAGCGGCCCGCACGCCGCCCTCCGGGCGCGCCTCGCGAGGTGCGCGCGTGACGCCGCCTAGCGTGGGGGAGTGACCTCCCGCCCGCCCCTGCGCGTCCTCGGCATCGACCCCGGGCTGACCCGATGCGGTGTGGGGATCGTGGACGTGGCCCCCGACCGCAGCGCGCGCCTCGTGCACGTGGGCGTCGTGCGCTCGGCAACCGACCTGCCGATCGAGCGGCGCCTCGCCGTGATCGCGGCGGGCCTGCGGCAGGTCATGGCCGCGCATTCCCCGCACGTGGTGGCGGTGGAGCGGGTGTTCGCGCAGGACAACCTGCACACCGTCATGGGCACAGCTCAGGCCAGCGGTATCGCGCTGCTCCTGGCCGCCGAGCACGGCCTGCCCGCCGCCACGCACACCCCCAGCGAGGTCAAGGCGGCCGTGACCGGTTACGGCTCGGCCGACAAGCGGCAGGTGCAGGCGATGGTGGCCCGCGTCCTGCGCCTGGACGAACTCCCGCAGCCGGCGGATGCCGCCGACGCCCTCGCCCTCGCGCTGTGTCACGCGTGGCGGTCAGGGCCGGGCGCCGCCGCGGTGACGGGGGGAGCCCTCACCCCCGCACAGAAGGCCTGGCGCGACGCCGAGCAGCGGACCACGCGTGTCGCTCGAACAAAGATCCGAACCCGCACGTAGGCTCGGTCCATGATCTCCTCTCTCACGGGCGCCGTCGCGCACGTCGACGATGACGCGCTGGTCGTCGTCGTCGGTGGCGTCGGCTTCAGCGTCGCGGTGGTCCCGCAGCTCGCCCGGACGGTCGCGGTCGGCTCCGACATCCACCTGCACACGAACCTCATCGTCCGCGAAGACGCCCTTGCGCTGTTCGGCTTCGAAACCCGCGAAGAGCTCGTCGTGTTCGGCCAGCTGCTGAGTGTCACTGGCGTCGGCCCGAAGTCGGCGCTGGGCGTGCTGTCATCGCTCACCGTGCCGCAGATCGCCGAGGCCGTGGCCGCCGACGACGACGCGCCGTTCAAGCGGGTGTCCGGCATCGGCCCCAAGACCGCCAAGCTCATCGTCGTCCAGCTGGCCGGCAAGCTCGCGCCGCCCCGGTCTGCCGCGCCGGCGACGGCTCGAGCCGCGGGCGCCATCCCGGCGCAGGTCGCCCAGGCGCTCATCGGCCTGGGGTGGTCCGAACGCGTCGCCGCCGAGGCCGTCGCGAGCGTCGCCGACGGAGCATCCGAGACCGATCGCGCGTCGGTCCAGGCGCTCCTGCGGTTGACGCTGTCGGTGCTGGGACCGGCACGCCGGGAGCCCGCCGGTGGATGACGTGCGCGACGCCGGTGCGCCGGAGGACGAGGGCGAGCTCGCGATCGAGGGAGCTCTCCGCCCCACGTCGCTGGCCGACTTCGTCGGCCAGCACAAGGTGCGCGGGCAGCTCCAGCTTCTCCTGGACGCCGCGCGCATCCAGCAGCGATCGCCCGACCACATCCTCCTGTCCGGTCCGCCGGGCCTCGGCAAGACGACGCTCGCGATGATCGTCGCCCACGAGAGCGAGCGGCCGCTGCGGCTGTCCAGCGGCCCCGCCATCCAGCACGCGGGCGACCTGGCGGCACTGCTGTCGAGCCTCACGCCGGGTGAAGTGCTCTTCATCGACGAAGTGCACCGCATGGCGCGCTCGGCGGAGGAGATGCTCTATCTCGCGATGGAGGATTTCCGCATCGACATCATGGTCGGCAAGGGTGCCGGGGCCACGAGCATCCCGCTCGACCTCGCGCCGTTCACGCTCGTGGGCGCGACCACGCGCAGCGGACTGCTGCCCAACCCCCTGCGCGACCGGTTCGGGTTCACCGCCCACTTGGAGTACTACGAGCCCGAGGAGATCGAGCGGGTCGTGGAGCGTTCCTCCGCGATGCTGGGCGTCCCCCTTCCCCCGCGCGCCCGCGCCGAGATCGCGCGGCGATCGCGGGGCACCCCGCGTATCGCCAACCGTCTGCTGCGGCGCGTGCGCGACTACCTCGTGGTGCACGGCGAACTGGATGCCGACCTCGATGCCGTCGGCGCCGCCCTCACCCTGTACGACGTCGACGCCATCGGGCTCGACCGCCTCGACCGCGCCGTGCTGGACGCCCTCGTGCGACGGTTCCGCGGGGGACCGGTGGGCCTGTCGACCCTCGCGGTGGCCGTGGGTGAGGAAGCGGAGACCATCGAGTCGGTCGTCGAGCCGTACCTGGTGCGCATCGGCTTCATGGGGCGGACGCCGCGCGGGCGCATCGCCACGCCGGCAGCCGCCGCGCACCTGGGCGTGCACGCGGACGACGGTGCGCTGCGACTGCATGACCTATAATCGCTGAAGGCTATCGCCGCCAACTTCCCTTATGGCAGTGCCGCAGCGGCGCGCCCAAACCGAAAGGTGCCCGACTGATGGAACTCGCGGACTTCTTCGCAAATTACGGGCTCATCATCCTGCTCGTCCTTCTCCTGATCTTCATGTTCTGGAGCTCCCGCCGTCGCATGCAGAAGCAGAAGCTGGAGATGGAGGCCAAGGCGCGCCAGACCGTTCCGGGTGCTGAGGTGCTGCTGCAGGGCGGCCTGTACGGCACCATCGTCGAGTACGACCCCGATGACCTCGACAAGCCCGCACGCGTGGAGATCGCCCCCGGCGTCGACATCAAGGTGCACAGCCAGGCCATCCTCCGCATCGTGAACGCCGCCGAGGGCACCGTCACCGAGGACGAGTACATCGAAGCCGAGGAGACCGAGGCGGAGTACGTCGCCGGCGTCGCAGACGGTGACATCACCTCCCTCAGCGACGACCAGAAGCGCGCACGCGACGCCGACGGCGAGCCCACGGACAAGCCCCAGGCCTGACCTCCCCGCTTCCACGTACAGAGAGCTGACTTCGTGGCGCCTTCCACTCCCGTTCGATCCGCGTGGCGCGCGCTGACCGGACTGCTGGCCATCACGGCCGTGCTGTTCGGCGTGAACGCTCTGGGCGTCCACGTCTTCCAGCAGAGCTCGTGGACCCCTGAGCTGGCGCTCGACCTCCAGGGCGGTACGCAGATCATCCTGGAGGCGCAGACCGCCGACGGGGCCGCCCCCTCCGCCGAGCAGATGCAGCAGGCGGTGACGATCATCCGCCAGCGTGTGGATGCCACGGGCGTCGGCGAAGCCGACATCACCACCGAGGGCGGACGCAACATCGTCGTGCAGATCCCCGGTGAGGCCGACCCCGAGACGCGCGAGCGCATCGAGGCGACCGCGCAGCTGCAGCTGCGTTCCGTGCTGTACGCCGGGGCGCCGGCGACGACCTTCGTGGGCGAGGACGGCGCCGAGACGCCGTACCCGTCACCGGACCCCGCACTGCCGGCCACCCCGACCGCCGAGCCCACCAACGGCAGCGATCTGGCCTGGATCACCCCTGCCCTGCAGGCGCAGTTCCTCGCGTACGACTGCGCGAACCCCGCCAACGACCCTGCGGACGCGCCCGCCGATCAGCCCCTGATCACGTGCGACGCCGGACAGACGATCAAGTACATCCTCGGACCCGTCGAGCTGGACGGCACGTCGATCGACGACGCCACCAACGGCGTCGACCCCCAGAACGGCCGCTGGGTCGTGAACCTCGATTTCAACGACGAGGGCACCGAGGTCTTCGGCAAGATCAGCCAGCGCCTGTTCGGGGCCACGCCGCCGCTGGACCAGTTCGCGTTCGTGCTGGACGGATCGGTGCTCTCGGCGCCCCAGATGAACGGCGTGATCCTCGACGGCAACCCGTCGATCAGCGGCTCGTTCACGCAGGAGTCGTCCAAGACCCTCGCCGATCAGCTGAAGTACGGTGCCCTGCCGCTGAGCTTCGCGGTGGTCAGCTCCGACACCATCTCGGCGACGCTCGGCTCGCAGCAGCTCCAGATCGGCCTGATCGCCGGTCTCATCGGGCTCGCGCTGGTCGCGATCTACTCCCTTGTGGTCTACCGCGCCCTGGGCTCGGTCATCATCGCGTCCCTCGCCGTGATGGGCGTCCTGACCTACATCGCGCTGTGCATCCTCGCGTGGCGCATGGGCTTCCGCCTGTCGCTGGCCGGTGTGGCGGGTCTGATCGTGACGATCGGCTTCACCGCCGACTCGTTCATCGTGTACTTCGAACGCATCCGCGACGAGCTGCGTGACGGCAAGTCGATCACCAGCGCGGTGGAGGACGGATGGTCGCGCGCCAAGCGCACGATCTACATCTCCAAGTCGATCAACATCCTCGCCGCCGTCGTGCTGTACATCCTCGCCGACGCGACCGTGAAGGGCTTCGCGTTCACGCTCGGGCTCACCACCGTCATCGACATCGTCATCTTCATCCTCTTCACCCACCCGGTGATGCAGCTGCTCGCCCGCACGCGCTTCTTCGGATCGGGGCATCCGCTCTCGGGCATGGATCCGAAATCACTCGGTGCCGTGTATCGGGGGCGGGCCCAGTTCCGCGCGCCGCTGGTGGCCGAGCGCGGCCGTGCCGCGCGCTCGCGCGGGGAGGCGCAGCGCCGCCAGACGATCGCCGAACGCAAACAGGCCGAGTTGTCGGGCTCGAAAGGCCGGAGCGGCGATACGCTCACGGCCGTCAAGGAGGATGACGACTGATGCGCACCATGGGTCAGCTCGGTAACGACCTCTACACGGGCAAGACGTCCTTCCCCTTCGTCGGCCGCCGTCGGCTGTGGTTCATCATCGCCGCGATCCTCGTGATCGGCTCGGCGCTGGTCCCACTGTTCCGCCCCGTCCAGCTGTCGATCGAGTTCACCGGCGGGTCGCAGTTCACCGTCTCCGGGCTCACCGCGCCCGACCAGACGCTCGCGTCCGAGGCGGTCGAATCCGTCGTCCCCGATGCGACCACCCGAGTGACCACCGTCGGCGATTCCGCCGTGCGCGTGCAGACCGACCAGATGAGCAACGCCGAGACGCTCGAGGTCTCCTCGGCTCTCGCCGACGCCTACGAGGTCTCCACCGCAGAGGTGACGGCATCCTTCATCGGGCCGTCCTGGGGGGCCGACGTCACCCGGCAGTCGCTGTGGGGACTGGCGATCTTCCTCGCGCTGACCTTCCTCATCCTCGCGCTGTACTTCCGCACGTGGAAGATGTCGGTCGCGGCCATGGTCGGCGTCGTCGACGTCCTGATCATCACCGTCGGGATCTACGCCCTCTGCGGCTTCGAGATCTCGCCTGCGGCGGTGATCGGATTCCTCACGATCCTGTCGTACTCGCTGTACGACACCACGGTCGTCTTCGACAAGGTCCGGGAGAACACCCGCGACGACGGCGAGATCTCCGGCCGGACGTTCGGGGAATCGGTCAACCTCGCCGTCAACCAGACGCTCATCCGCTCGATCAACACGACCGTCGTGGCCGTGCTGCCGGTGGGTGCGATCCTGTTCATCGGCGCGATCTGGCTGGGCGCCCGCACCCTCAGCGACATCTCGCTGTCGATCTTCGTCGGCACGATCGTGGCGGCGTACTCGACGCTGTTCGTCGCCGCGCCGCTGTACTCGCTCATGCGTGAGAGCGAACCGGCGCTGAAGGAGCGCGACGCGCGCGTGCGGGAGTCGCGCGAGCGCGCCGGCGTCCCGGCCTGATCCGGCTTGGCGCGGGCGTAGGATGAGCGCTACGAAGCGAACAGGGGAGGTGGCACCATGACCGAGATCGTGCCACCGGTGACCCAGACCTCATCACTGCGCCGCCTCGTCCCCCGGATCTTCTCGCGCTCGGCCAAGCGCGACGGCGTCGACCAGCTGCTGCGGACCGTGCGCACCCACCACCCCAAGGGCGACCTCGGCATCATCGAGCGTGCCTACGCGGTCGCCGAGCGCAAGCACGAGGGGCAGAAGCGCCAGAGCGGCGAGCCGTACATCACCCACCCGCTCGCGGTCGCACAGATCCTCGCCGACCTGGGGCTCGGGCCCAAGGCGATCGCCGCCGCGCTGCTGCACGACACCGTCGAAGACACCGGATATCCGCTCGACGAGCTCGCGGCGGAGTTCGGCGACGAGGTCGCGATGCTGGTGGACGGCGTCACCAAACTCGACAAGGTCAAGTACGGCGAGAGCGCGCAGGCCGAGACCGTCCGCAAGATGATCGTGGCGATGTCGCGCGACATCCGCGTCCTCGTCATCAAGCTCGCCGACCGCCTGCACAACGCGCGCACATGGGGCTTCGTGCCGCCGGAGAAGGCCGCGAAGAAGGCCACCGAGACGCTCGAGATCTACGCGCCGCTCGCGCACCGCCTCGGCATCCAGGCGATCAAGACCGAACTTGAAGAGCTCTCCTTCGCCGTCCTGCACCCCAAGCTCTACGCCGAGATCGAAAGCCTCGTGAAGCAGCGCACCCCGCAGCGGGAGCAGTACGTGCAGAACGTCATCGCCGCCGTCGACGCCGACCTGCGCGAGCTGCGGATCCGTGGACGCGTGGTCGGGCGGCCCAAGCAGCTGTACTCCGTCTACCAGAAGATGGTCGTACGCGGCCGCGAGTTCGACGACATCTACGATCTCATCGGCATCCGCGTGCTCGTCGGCACCGTGCGCGACTGCTACGCCGTCCTCGGCGCCATCCACGCGCGATGGACGCCGCTGCCGGGGCGGTTCAAGGACTACATCGCCACGCCGAAGTTCAACCTCTACCAGTCGCTGCACACGACCGTCATCGGTCCAGGCGGCCGCACGGTGGAGATCCAGATCCGCACGCACGAGATGCACCAGCAGGCCGAGTACGGCGTCGCTGCGCACTGGAAGTACAAGGAGCGGCTGGCCGGCGGCAAGACCGACGGCAAGGCGGTCGACACCGACATGGCGTGGCTCGCGCACATCTCCGACTGGCAGGCCGAGACCGCCGACCCGGGCGAGTTCCTGGACGCGCTGCGGTTCGAGATCGGCGCGAAGGAGGTGTACGTCTTCACCCCCAAGGGGCGGGTGATCGGCCTTCCCGCCGGCGCCACGCCGGTGGACTTCGCCTACGCCGTGCACACCGAGATCGGTCACCGCACGATGGGGGCCAAGGTCAACGGCCGGCTGGTGCCGCTGGAGTCCGAGCTCAAGAGCGGCGACGTCGTGGAGGTGTTCACCTCCAAGAACCCCGACGCCGGCCCGAGCCAGGATTGGCTCAGCTTCGTCCAGAGCACGCGCGCGCGCAACAAGATCCGCGGCTGGTTCACCAAGGAGCGACGCGAAGAGGCGATCGAGCAGGGCAAAGAGGCGATCGCGCGCGCGATGCGCCGGCAGAACATGCCGCTGCAGCGCCTCATGAGCCAGGACTCCTTCACCGAGGTCGCCCACCAGCTGCGGTATGAGGACGTCGCCGCGCTGTACGCGGCCGTGGGGGAGGGCCATGTCTCCACGCAGTCGGTGATCGAGAAGGTCACCGCCCTCGTCGGGGCCAACGACACCTCCACCGGCCCCATCGAGCTGCCTCAGGTCGGACGCAGCAAGGCGCCGCGCGGCGGCGATTCCGGAGTGCTCGTGCGCGGGGCTCCCGACATCCTCGTGAAGCTCGCCAAGTGCTGCACTCCGGTGCCCGGCGACGAGATCGTCGGGTTCGTCACCCGCGGCAGCGGTGTGTCGGTGCACCGCACCGACTGCACGAACGTCAAGTCGCTCCGCGAGGACCCCGAGCGCATGATCGACGTGGAGTGGGCCCCGACGTCCAAGAGCGTCTTCCTGGTCCACATCCAGGTGGAAGCACTCGACCGCTCCGGCCTGCTCAGCGACGTGACGCGCGTGCTCAGTGAGCACCACGTCAACATCCTCTCGGCCACGGTCCAGACCACCAACGACCGCCTGGCGATCAGCCGGTTCGTGTTCGAGATGGGCGACACCGTGCATCTGGACCGCGTGCTCAATGCCGTCCGCCGCATCGACGCGGTGTACGACGTCTACCGCGTCACGTCCTCCTGACCGGCGATCATCCGCACGCACTCGGCGCCGACGCATCCGCCAGCCCGGTGAGCAGGTCTGCCGCCCGTCGCCGGTGCGGGATGCGGGGATGCGCGGCGAGCCACGCCAGCCCCAGCCCGGCGATCTCCGGTTCGCGCGCCGCCCACGAGCGCAGGGCGTCGTCGTGCGCTTCGCCCGGTGTCCGGGCGAGGTCGGCGGCCGTGCGCGCGGGCGTGGTCACGAGGATGCCGCCGACGCGGCGGAGGTCATCGGCTCCGACACGGGGGTCGTGGTAGACCAGGCGCCGGTCGATGACGTGATGCAGCCGTTGCGGCGCAGCCCGCTGGCCGCTGTGGCGGGCGGGCGGGTCGTCCACCGCGCCGTAGACCCATGCGGCGGACAGATGCGACGCGGCCATCGCGTCGCCCAGGAGCGTCGTGAGACTCGCCGCCCGCAGGGGCGCCGTCTCCACCACGTCGGCGGGAACGAATCCCTCGCCGAGTGCGACGAGGTGGCCGTCCAGGCACGCCGCCGTCAGCTCCGCCTGCGACAGGCGCCGTCCGGGGAAGTACAGGAACGGGGATGCCACATCGGCAGTCTTGCGGTGCGCACGCCGCCGGCGACGCGTGCGCCGCGAAGCTGTGGAGAGCCGCTCGATGGCGGCGAGAGGGGAGAAGCGGTCAGCCGCCGACGGCCCGCAGCCACGTACGGCGCGCCTCGAGCGCCTCGCGCGCCTGCGTGGCGGCACGGGCGTCCCCGCGTGCTTCGGCCTCGGCGACCTCGGCCTCGAGCTTGTCGATGGCCTCGGTCAGCTGGCGGGTCATGTCATTGGCCCGCGCCTTGGTCTCGGGGTTGTTGCGCTTCCAGTCCGCTTCCTCGCGCGTGCGGACGCTCTGCTCGACGGCGCGCAGCTCGTCATCCAGTGCGCGCTCGATGTCGCGGGGGTGCACGCGGCCGATCTCGTCCCAGCGGCGCTGGATGGCCGTCAGGAGGGAGCGCGCACGGGTGAGGTCGCGTTCGTCGACGATCGGAGCGGCTTCGGCCAGGAGCGCGCGCTTGGCCTCGATCTTCTCCTTGGAGGCCTCCACGTCGGCGGCCTCACGCTGGGCCCGTGCGCCGTACAGGGCATCGCCGGCGGCCTTGAATCGGGCCCACAGTGCGTCGTCGACCTTCTTGCCGGCGCGGCCGGAGCTCTTCCACTCGTCCAGGAGGTCACGGTAGGCGCCGATCGCATCCTCACCGCGCGGGGCGAGGGCCTCGGCACGTTCCACGAGGCGGGTCTTGGCGTCGCGGGCGGCCTTGTGCGTCTGGTCGAGGCTCGCGTAGAACTCGCGGCGGTGACGATCCACCGTCGCGCGCGCGTCGCGGAAGCGGCGCCACAGCTGCTGGCCGACGGCACGGGGCAGGCGCGGTCCGTTCTGCTGGTGACTCTGCCACCGGTCGAACAGCGCCGTCATCTCCTCCGACGCCTGCTTCCACTGCACCGTCTGCGGGTCGCGCGCGGCCAGAGCCTCGGCGGCCTCGACGATGCCGGTGCGCTCGCGCACGGCCTCCTCCACGGCCTCCTTGGCGGCGGCCGTCTCGGCTTCGCTGGCTTCGGCGAGGGTCGCGGTGAGCGCGTCCAGTCGCGTACGGAGGTTCTCCAGATCGCCCACGGCCGCAGCATCCGCGATGCGGGTGCGCAGCGTCTTCGCCGTCGAGCGCAGGTCGGCGGCGGATGCTCCGCCCCGGCGTGCGCGCGCCTCCAGAAGTGTCACCTCGCCGGCGAGGTCGGTGAATTTGCGCTGGTAGTAGGCGAGGGCCTCTTCGGCCGTGCCGTCGGGGTATTGCCCCACGACGCGCCAGGATTCGCCCTCGCGCACCGACACGGTGCCGTCGTCATCGACGCGGCCCCATGCGGTCTGCGGGGCGGGGGTGGTGTCGGAAGTCTCGGCGTCGGCAGTCACGGAAGGCACCTCATCGCGGCTCGGGCCGCCTACGGTTAGGGACCCCTTGAGCCTAGTACGTCACCCGGCGGTGGCGCAGGGCACCCGTCACGGCGTGGGCGCGATCTCGCCCGGCGTCTCTGCGGGGCTCGGTTCTGAGGGCGCGGTGGGCTCGGCGGGCGGCGCGGGCTCGCTCGAGGGCGCCGGCGTCGTCGGGGTGGCGCTGGGGGAGGGCTCCGGCGTGCCGGGGCCGACGGTGAAGTAGGCCACCTGTCCGCCGATGGCGGCGAGGATGACGGCTCCGCCGAGGACCGCTGCCAGCAGGTTGTCCCGGCGTCGGCGACGGCTCTGGCCCTCGTGATACTGCCGGCGGGCCTGGTAGACCCGTGCGCGCTCACGCGCCTCGCGTTCGTCGCGCCCCTTGCCGGCCACAGCATCCTCCTCCGCCCGGTGCTCCCCGGCGCGAAGCATCCTACGCAGGGCGCCCGGCCGCGGCCAAAAGCGGGATCCGTGGGGGTGGGCCCGGATAGCCTGGAGCGATGACGTCCTCCGCTGCGCTCTTCCGGGGGCAGACCCCTCTCGCGGTGCGGATGCGGCCGACCTCCCTCGACGAGGTCGCCGGCCAGGGGCATCTCCTGCGCCCCGGTTCCCCGCTCGTGGCGCTGGCGTCCTCCGACACGTCGACCTCTGCCTCCTCGGTCATCCTGTGGGGCCCGCCCGGCACGGGCAAGACCACGCTCGCGCAGGCGATCGCACGGTCATCGGGGCGCCGCTTCGTCGAACTGTCCGCCATCACGGCAGGCGTCAAGGACGTCCGCGAGGTCATGCAGGAGGCCCTGAACCAGCGCGACTTGTACGGCCAGTCCACCATCCTCTTCCTCGACGAGATCCACCGCTTCACCAAGGCGCAGCAGGACGCCCTGCTCCCGGGCGTGGAGAACGGATGGGTCGTGCTGATCGCCGCGACCACCGAGAACCCGTCGTTCTCGGTCATCTCGCCCCTGCTGTCACGGTCGCTGCTGCTGACGCTGCGGCCCCTCGACGACGAGGATCTCGGGCTCCTGGTCGACCGCGCCGTCACCGACCCGCGCGGCCTCGCCGGCGCGGTGACGCTCGAGCCCGACGCGCGCGCCGCGCTCATCCGCCTCGCGTCGGGCGACGCCCGCCGGGCACTGACGGCGCTCGAGGCCGCCGCATCCGTCGCCTCCGACGACGCCGAAGAGGCCGAAGAGGGCGAGGCCGCGGCGACGCCCGTGGTGACCGCCGAGCACATCGGGCAGGCCGTCGATCGCGCGCTGCTCCGCTACGACCGGCAGGGCGATGAGCACTACGACGTCATCAGCGCCTTCATCAAGTCGATCCGCGGCTCCGACGTCGACGCGGCCATCCACTACCTGGCGCGCATGATCGAAGCCGGCGAAGACCCGAGGTTCATCGCGCGGCGGCTGGTCATCTCCGCCGCCGAGGACATCGGGCTGGCCGACCCGCAGGCCCTGCAGATCGCGGTGGCGGCAGCGGACGCCGTCGCCTTCATCGGCATGCCCGAGGGCCGCATCCCGCTCGCCGAGGCCACCGCGTACCTCGCCACCACCGCGAAGTCCAACGCCGCCTACAACGCGATCAACGCCGCGATCGCCGACGTCCGGGCCGGCGGGTTCGGGCGGGTGCCGGCCCACCTCCGGGACGCGCACTACCCCGGGGCCAAGCGCCTCGGACACGGCAAGGGCTACAAGTACCCGCACGACAGCGACATCGGCATCGTGACGCAGCAGTACCTGCCCGACGAGCTGCGCGGGCGCCGCTACTACCAGCCGACCACCCACGGCACCGAGCGCGACGTGTCGGCGCGCCTGGAGAAGATCCGCCGCATCGTCGACGGCACCTGATCTCACCCGCGCTCCCGAGAAGATGCCGCGGATGGGGGAGCGCAGGAGTGCTCTGGTAGACTGAATCGGCTCGAAACCGAGTTTTCGGGCATCCCCCTCTTCCTGAACCACCGTACGGTGCGCCCCGGCGTGCGAACCGGACGGGCGGAAGGGGTTGATACGTCCGTGAGCCGCGAAGTGCGCGGCCACGTCTTCGGAAGGAATCCTTCGTGGCAACGAAGTCTCAGGACCGCCGTAAGGTCCGCCTGTCCCGTGCGCTCGGCATCGCGCTGACGCCCAAGGCAGCCAAGTACCTCGAGAAGCGCCCCTACGCTCCCGGCGAGCACGGGCGCACCAAGCGCAAGCAGGACAGCGACTACGCCGTCCGTCTGCGTGAGAAGCAGCGTCTGCGCGAGCAGTACGGCATTCGCGAGAAGCAGCTGCGCATCGCCTTCAACGAGGCCCGCCGCACCGACGGCCTGACCGGTGAGAACCTGGTCGAGCTGCTCGAGATGCGTCTGGACGCCCTCGTCGTGCGTTCGGGCCTGGCCCGCACCACCGCGCAGGCGCGCCAGCTCGTGGTGCACCGCCACATCCTCGTGGACGGCCAGACCGTCGACCGCCCGTCGTTCCGCGTGAAGCCGGGTCAGCTCATCCACGTCAAGGCCAAGAGCGAGGGCCTCGAGCCCTTCCAGGTCGCCGCCGCCGGCGGGCACGCCGAAGTGCTGCCCCCCGTCCCCGGCTACCTCGAGGTCGAGCTGGACAAGCTGCAGGCCCGCCTCGTGCGTCGCCCCAAGCGCGCCGAGGTGCCCGTCACGTGTGACGTGCAGCTCGTCGTCGAGTACTACGCCGCGCGCTGAGCCACGCTCATCGTGCACGAAGGGCGTCGGGTTCTCCCGGCGCCCTTCGGCGTCTGCCGTCTACGATGAGGGGATGCCGCGTGTGCGGCCCCGATCCGAGGAAGTGACGATCGTGAAGAACGTGCTCTGGTTTGTGCTCGGTGTCGCCGGCGGATTCGCCGCCGCTCATCTGATGAACAAGGACCCGCGCGGGCACGAGGTGCTCGCCCAGGTGGATGCGCGCATCACCGAGTTCACCGATCGCCTGGGTGCCGCCTACCGCGAGCAGGAAGCCCGCTTCGCCGGTCCCGCGACCGAGGTGAAGGACGCCGCCGCCACGGCGTACGAGACCGCCAAGGATGCCGTGGCCTCCGCGACCGACACCGCAAAGGAAGCCATGGCCCCGGCGGCCGAGGACGCCGTGGATGCCGCCACGCCGGCCGACGGCGCCACCGAGGGGTCCGCATCCGCCGGCGCCGAGGACTCGCGCCCCGCCTCCTCCTGACCATCCCCCTGCCTCCCTGCCCGCTCGAGCGGGCCGGATGACTGCGCCTCCCGAAAGGCCCGCTGAATGAAGACCGCTGAGATCGCCCAGCGCTACCTCGACTACTTCGAGAAGAACGACCACACGATCGTTCCCTCCGCCTCCCTCGTCACCGACGACCCGTCGCTGCTGTTCACCGTCGCAGGGATGGTCCCGTTCATCCCGTACCTGACGGGGGTCGTGCCCGCGCCCTACCGGCGCGCCGCCGACGTGCAGAAGTGCATCCGCACGAACGACATCGAAGAGGTCGGTCACACCGCCCGGCACGGCACGTTCTTCCAGATGCTGGGCAACTGGTCGTTCGGCGACTACTTCAAGGAGGGGGCGATCTCCTACGCGTGGGAGCTGCTCACCGCCTCGGAGTCCGACGGCGGCCTCGGCTTCGCCGAGCGCGACCTGTGGGTCACCGTGTACCAGGACGACGACGAGGCCGCCGAGCTGTGGCAGAAGATCGCGGGCCTCCCCGTCGAGCGCATCCAGCGGCTCGGCCGCGAGGACAACTACTGGTCCACCGGCCAGCCGGGCCCGGCAGGGCCCTGCTCCGAGATCTACTTCGACCGGGGCCCCGCGTACGGGCGCGAGGGCGGCCCGGCCGTGGACGACAACCGGTTCACGGAGATCTGGAACCTCGTGTTCATGCAGTACGCGATCACGAACGTCCGCTCCAAGGTCGACTTCGACATCATCGGCGACCTGCCGGCGAAGAACATCGACACCGGCATGGGCCTGGAGCGCGTCGCCTTCATCAAGCAGGGCGTCGACAACATGTACGAGACGGATCAGGTGCGCCCCGTCCTCGACCGCGCCGTGGAGCTCTCCGGCCGGCGCTACGGCGCCGACCACGAGGACGACGTGCGCTTCCGCGTGGTCGCCGACCACGTGCGCTCCTCGCTCATGCTGCTCTCGGACGGCGTGACGCCGGCCAACGACGGCCGCGGGTACATCCTGCGCCGCCTCATGCGCCGCAGCGTCCGGGCCATGCGCCTGCTGGGCGTGGACGCGCCCACGTTCCCCGAGCTGTTCGCAGCCTCCCGCGACGCCATGAAGTCGGCGTATCCGGTGGTGGAGACCGACTGGCAGCGCATCTCCCAGTACGCCATCGCGGAGGAGGAGACGTTCCTCCGCACCCTCGCGGCCGGCTCGACGATCCTCGACCTCGCCGTGGAGGACACGAAGAAGGCCGGCGGCTCGACGCTCTCCGGACCCGAGGCGTTCCTGCTGCACGACACGTACGGCTTCCCGATCGATCTCACCCTGGAGATCGCCGAGGAGGCCGGGCTCTCCGTCGATCGCGCGGCCTTCGACTCACTCATGCTCGAGCAGCGCAACCGCGCCAAGGCCGACGCGAAGTCGCGCAAGCGCGCGTTCGCCGACCAGAGCGTGTACCGCGACTTCCGCGCCCAAGGCGAGACCGTCTTCACCGGCTACACCGACCTGGAGACCGAGTCGCGCGTGCTGGGGGTGCTCGTGGACGGCGTCTCGGTCGACCGCGCCCGCACCGGGCAGGTCGCCGAGGTGATCCTCGCCGAGACGGCACTGTACGCCGAGTCGGGCGGTCAGGTCGCCGACAAGGGCGTCATCGTCGGCCCCGGCTACGAAGCCGACGTGCTCGACGTGCAGAAGCCGGTGCCCGGCCTCATCAGCCACACCGTGCAGATCACCACGGGTGAGGTCGCCGTGGGCGAGCCCGCCACCACGGTGGTGGATGCGGCGAACCGTCGTGCCGCCCGACAGGCGCACTCCGCCACGCACCTCGTCCACGCGGCGCTGCGCGACACGCTGGGCAAGTCGGCCACGCAGGCCGGCTCGCTCAACCGCGCCGGCTACCTCCGCTTCGACTTCTCGTGGGGACAGGCACTGTCGCCCGAGACGCGGTCGGAGATCGAGGAGATCGCCAACAACGCCGTGCGCGACAACCTGGAGGTCACCACGCGCGTGCTGCCGCTGGATCAGGCGCGCGAGCTGGGCGCCGTGGCGCTGTTCGGCGAGAAGTACGGCGACACCGTCCGCATGGTCGACATCGGCGGCCCCTGGTCGCGTGAACTGTGCGCGGGGACCCACGTGTCCTCGAGCGCGGAGGTGGGGCTCATCAACCTCGTCGGGGAGTCCTCCGTCGGGGCATCGAACCGCCGCGTGGAGGCCCTCGTCGGTCTCGACGCATTCCGCGACCTCGCCGCCGAGCGCGCCATCGTCTCGCAGCTGACGTCGTCGCTGAAGACCCCCCGCGATCAGCTCCCCGCCCGCATCGCGGAGCTGACGGCGAGCCTGAAGGCGGCGGAGAAGCGCATCGCGCAGTTCGAGGCCCGCGCGCTGGCCGACCGCGTGCCGCAGCTGGCGAACACCGCCACGACGGCGGGACGCGTCCGCGTCGTCGCGCAGTCGATCGGCGCCGCATCCTCCGCCGACGACGTCCGCTCGCTCGCCCTGCAGGTGCGTGACCGGATGGGCGACGGCCCCGCCGTGATCGCCCTCGGCGCCACGCTGGGCGAGCGCGCGACGGTGGTCGTCGCCACGAACGAGGGCGCGCGCGCCGTCGGCGCGAAGGCCGGGGCGCTGGCCAGGGTCGCCGCGGCTGCCCTCGGCGGCGGTGGCGGCGGGCGCGACGACGTCGCGCAGGGCGGCGGCACCGACGCAGCAGCGCTCGGCGCAGCCCTGGACGCCGTGGCCGCAGAGCTGGCCGCGACGGGGGAGTGACGCTCATCCGCCGCGGCATCCGGCTCGGCGTCGACGTCGGGAAGGCGCGCGTCGGGGTCGCCCGCAGCGATCCCGACGCCCTGCTGGCCGTGCCCGTGGAGACCGTCCCGCGCTCGGACGCCACGATCCGGCGACTGCTGGAGCTGGCTGCCGAGTACGAGGCGCTGGAGTTCCTCGTCGGCCTCCCGACGAGCCTGAGCGGCGCCGACACCCCGTCCACGACCGACGCCCGCGACTTCGCCGCCGCGCTGGCGGCGGCCTCGCCGACCCCCGTGCGACTGGTGGACGAGCGCCTCAGCACGGTCACCGCGCACAGCGCGCTGCGATCCGCCGGGCGTTCCCAGCGTCGTTCTCGTAACATTGTTGACCAAGTCGCCGCCGTCGTCCTCCTCCAGCAGGCGCTCGATGTCGAGAGAAGCTCCGGCAACCCGGCCGGAGTGGCACTCCCTCCGGGACAGGAGCCCGCCTGACATGCCCGACACCCCGTCTGGATTCGATGATCCGTTCGCGGATCTGTACGGAAAGCTGCCCGACCCGAATCGGCGCAGCACAGCCCGCGACGCCACACCGAAGTCCCGTCGTGAGGCACGCGCGGCCCAGCGCCGCCAGAACGACACGACCGCTCCACGCGAGGACACCGTCCCCGCCCGTGTGCGTGAATCCGTACCCGCCTCGGACGCGGAGCGTGAATCGGAGCCGGCACCGGTCGCCGCCCGTGAGCGCGAATCCGTGGGCGCCGCCGCCGGGCGGTCGACCGGACATGGCCGCTCGGCGCCGTCGGCGACGCTCGACGACCTGTTCTCGGGGGAGCGGTCCACGAGCGACCTGGGTGCCCCGCCGCCTCGGCCCAGCAGGAAGCGCCGGCGGACTGCCGGCTGGATCGCCATCGTCCTCGCCCTCGTCGGCGGCGTGGCGGCCGGAGGCCTGTGGGTGTGGAACACGTATGAAGACGGCATCCGCTCGTTCATGGGCTGGGAGGAGCCGAATGACTACGAGCCGGGGCTCGCGCACGGTGAGACCACCATCACGATCGCCAGCGGTGACACCGGCGGACCCGTGTCGCAGAAGCTGTTCGACGCCGGGGTGACCAAGACGCCGGAGGCGCTGTACGACTACATGATCGAGAACAGCGTCACGTTCACCTTCCAGCCGGGCGTCTACCGGCTGCAGCTGCAGATGAACGCCGCCGCCGTCCTGGACACGCTCGCCGATCCGGCCAGCCGGATGGAGAACACCGCGCAGCTGCGCGAAGGGCTCACCGCCGAGCAGACCCTCACGGCGCTGTCCGAGCAGCTCGAGATGCCGCTGGAAGAACTGCAGGCCGCCGCCGCGGATCCGTCGGCGTTCGGCGTGCCGTCGGACTCGCTGGAGGGATGGCTCTTCCCCGCCACCTACACGTTCGACCCCGCGGCCACCGCGAGCGACGTGATCGCCCGGCTGGTCGCGCGCACCGTGGAATCCCTGGATCAGGCCGGCGTGCCCGAAGCCGACCGGCAGCGCGTGCTCACCATCGCCTCCATCGTGGAGCGCGAGGGCAGGCCGAACGACTTCGCCAAGGTGTCCCGCGTCATCCAGAACCGCCTCGACCAGGGCATGAAGCTGCAGATGGACTCCACCGCCCAGTACGGGTACGGGGAGCTGCACGCCGGCTCGGCCAGCACGTCGGACGAGGCGCAGTTCGACGACAACCCGTGGAACACGTACGTGATCGACGGACTGCCGGCCGGTCCGATCGCCAACCCCGGCGACGCGGCGATCGACGCGGCCATGCACCCCGCGGACGGACCGTGGCTGTTCTTCGTCACGGTCAACCTCGACACCGGCGAGACCGTGTTCACCACCACCGCCGACGAGCACGAAGCGGCGCGGCAGCAGTGGATCTCGTGGTGCAAGGACAATCCGGGCAAGGGATGCTGACGGGCACGAGGCTCGCCGTCTGGGGGGATCCGATCGCGCACAGCCGGTCGCCGCAGCTGCACGCCGCGGCGTACCGCGTCCTCGGGCTGGACTGGGAGTACGGACGCCGGCGCGTGGGCGAGGACCGTTTCGACCCCGAACTCGCGGGCCTCGACGCCACGTGGCGGGGACTGTCGCTGACGATGCCGCTCAAGCACGCCGCGGCCCGGGCGGCGCAGGTCCTGGACCGTCATGCTCAGGCGACGGGCGCGGTGAACACGCTGCTGCTCGGCGAGGAGCGGCACGGCTTCAACACCGACGTGGGCGGCCTGGTGCGGTCGCTGCGCGAGCAGGGCGTCGAGGAGGCTCCCGCCGCCCGGATCCTCGGCGCCGGTGCCACGGCCACCTCCGCGCTGGTCGCCCTCGCCGATCTCGGGGCGCGCCGCGTCGAGGTGGTCGCGCGGCGCCCCGAGGCCGTGACCGCGTTGATCGCGCTCGGTGAGTCCCTCGGTGTCGCCGTGATCCCCGCCGGGTTCGACGATCCGTCCCCCGGCCGCGTCCAGGTCACGATCGCGACGCTCCCCGGCGGCACCGATCTGGGTGCGGGGGCCGACCGGCTGGCAGCGGCGGGCGGAGTGCTCGTGGACGTCGTCTACGGCCACTGGCCCACCCCGCTCGCCCACGCATGGGAGCGGGCGGGGGGCGTCGCCTTCTCCGGACACGGGATGCTGCTGCATCAGGCTCTCCTGCAGGTGCGCGTCTTCGTCTGCGGCGAGCCTGGTACCGCCCTCCCGGAGGAGACGACCGTGCTGGCCGCGATGCGCCGAGCGCTCGTGGGAGACTAGGGCAATGCTCCGCGTGCTCACGGCCGGCGAATCCCACGGCCCCGAACTGGTCGCCATCATGGAGGGTCTTCCCGCCGGCGTGCCGATCTCCTCCGACGCGATCCGCGCCGACCTCGCCCGCCGGAAGCTCGGCTACGGCCGCGGCTCGCGGATGAAGTTCGAGGAGGACGAGCTCACGATCTCCTCGGGCGTGCGGCACGGCTTCACCCTCGGCAGCCCCATCGCCTTGCGCATCGGGAACACCGAATGGCCCAAGTGGGTCGAGGTGATGAGCCCCGAGCCGGCCGAGCTGACGGAGAAGTCCCGCGGGCGCGGCGCCGCGCTCACGCGCCCCCGCCCCGGTCACGCCGATCTCGTCGGCATGCAGAAGTACGACTTCGACGAGGCCCGGCCGATCCTCGAGCGCGCCAGCGCCCGTGAGACCGCAGCCCGCGTCGCGCTGGGCGCCGTGGCCCGCGCGTTCCTCTCCGAACTGGGCATCCGGCTGGTCAGCCACACCCTCTCCATCGGCCCCGTGCGCGTCCCCGAGGACGCCGCCCTGCCCGCCCCCGACGACGTGGACGCCCTCGACGCCGATCCGCTGCGGTGCTTCGACGCCGGTACCAGCGCCCGCATGGTCGCCGAGGTCGACGACGCGCGCAAGGCCGGCGACACCCTCGGCGGCGTCGTCGAGGTGCTCGCCTACGGCCTGCCGCCGGGGCTCGGTTCGCACGTGCACTGGGACCGGCGCCTGGACGGCAAGCTCGCGCAGGCGCTCATGAGCATCCAGGCGATCAAGGGGGTCGAGGTCGGCGACGGCTTCCTCACGACGACGCGCCGCGGATCGCAAGCCCACGACGAACTCTTCGCGACGGCGGAGGGCATCGCTCGCGCGAGCGACCGCGCCGGCGGCACCGAGGGCGGCATGTCCACCGGGACGGTGCTGCGCGTGCGGGCCGGGATGAAGCCCATCGCCACGGTGCCGCACGCCCTGCGCACCATCGACGTCGCCACCGGGACGTCGGCAACCGCCCACCACCAGCGTTCCGACGTGTGCGCCGTGCCCGCTGCCGGCGTCGTCGCCGAGGCGATGACGGCGATCGTGCTCGCCGAGGCCGTCCTGGAGAAGTTCGGCGGCGACAGCGTCGGGGAGACGCGCCGCAATCTGCTGTCCTACCTCGACGCTCTCCCGGCGGCACTGCGCACGACGCCGGCCAGCGATGCCGCGGCGGCCGCCACCGATGGCGGCATCTGACACGATCGCCCTCATCGGTCCGATGGGGGCGGGCAAATCCAGCGTGGGGCGCCGCGTCGCCAAGCAGCTCGGCGTGAGCTTCACCGACACCGACGCCGTGCTCGCTCGCACGCACGGGCCCATCCCCGACCTGTTCGCCGAGCACGGCGAGGGGGGCTTCCGGTCTCTGGAACGCGAGGCCGTGCGCGACGCCCTCCGCAGCGGCGGCATCGTCTCCCTCGGGGGCGGAGCGGTGCTGCATCCCGACACCCGCGCCGACCTCGCGCCCGTGCGCGTCGTCCTCCTCACCGTCGACCCCGCCGTCGTGGCCGGCCGCATCCGCGGGGGATCGCGGCCGCTGCTGGCAGGCGAGGACGGCACGGCCCGATGGATGGAGATCTTCCAGGCCCGCCGCCCGATCTACGAGGCGCTGGCCGACGTGACCTTCGACACCTCCCATGGCCCGCTGCGGGCCGTCGTGGACGCCGTGGCCCAGTGGGCCCTCGCGTCCGCACCGACCGGATCGAGCACCGCATGACCCTCACGACCATCACTGTTTCCGGAGCGACCCCCTACGACGTCACCGTCGGCCGCGGTCTGCTCGGCAGCCTCGGCGACGTGCTGCCCGCCGCCGCGCGGAAGGTCCTCATCGTCCACCCGCCGACGCTCGCCGAGCGTGCGGAGGCGCTGCGGCAGGCGCTGCTGACCGACCGGGAGGTGCTCCTGGCCGAGATCCCCGACGCCGAGCAGGGCAAGCGCGTGGAGGTGGCCGCCTTCTGCTGGCAGGTCCTGGGGCAGGCCGATTTCACGCGCACCGACGTGGTCGTCGGATTCGGCGGGGGAGCGGTGACCGACCTCGCCGGCTTCGTCGCCGCGACGTGGCTGCGCGGCGTGCCGGTCGTGCAGGTGCCCACCACGGTGCTCGGCATGGTCGACGCCGCCGTGGGCGGGAAGACCGGACTCAACACCGCCGAGGGGAAGAACCTCGTCGGCGCGTTCTGGCCTCCGCACGCGGTGGTGTGCGATCTAGACCTGCTCGATTCGCTGTCGCCCAACGAACGCGTCGCCGGCTACGCCGAGGTCGTCAAGGCGGGTTTCATCTGGCATCCCGAGATCCTCGACCTCATCGAAGCCGACCCCGTCGAGGTCGTGAACCCGCGCAGCGACGCCTTCCGCCGCACACTCGAGCTCGCCATCGACATGAAGGCGCGCGTCGTGGGCGAGGATCTTCGCGAAGCCGGCCTTCGCGAAGTGCTGAACTACGGCCACACCCTGGGCCACGCGATCGAGCACGCCGAGCGCTACCGCTGGCGCCACGGCGCCGCCATCTCGGTGGGCATGACCTTCGCCGCCGAGCTCTCCCGACTCGCCGGCCGGCTCCCCGACGACGTCGTCCAGCGCCACCGCGACATCCTGGGCGCCTTGGGCCTGCCGATGACCTATCGCGCCGGGGCGTGGCCGCAGCTGCTGGCCACGATGCAGCGCGACAAGAAGAGCCGCGGCGGGATGCTGCGTTTCATCGTGCTCGACGACGTCGCGCGCCCGACCGTGCTGCAGGCGCCCGACGAGTCGCTGCTGTTCGCCGCGTACCAGGAAGTCGCCGGCTGAGCGACCACCGTCCGCCGAAGGATTAGGCTCGGATCATGGCGACGAAGCCCCCCACCCACGACATCGATGAGTCCGACGTCACCGTCGGCTCCCGCAAGCGCAAGGCCGTCGGCGTTCCCGCCGTGCTGCACGCCCTCGACATCGCCGTGGATCAGATGGGGGTGACACGCACGGCGCGCACCCTCATGCGGGTGAACCAGAAGGACGGGTTCGATTGCCCCGGGTGTGCGTGGCCCGAGGAGGACAAGCGCCACCTCGCGGAGTTCTGCGAGAACGGCGCGAAGGCGGTCGCCGAGGAGGCGACCATCCGTCGCGTCGGCCCCGATTTCTTCGCCGAGCACTCCGTCGCCGAGTTGGCCGAGCACGACGACTGGTGGCTGGGGCAGCAGGGTCGCCTGACGCATCCGATGATCCTGGAGGAAGGCGCCACCCACTACCGGCCCATCTCGTGGGACGACGCGCTGTCGACGGTGGCCGACGCTCTGCGGGAGCTGGACGACCCCGACGAGGCGATCTTCTACACCTCCGGTCGTACCTCCAACGAGGCGGCGTTCCTGTACCAGCTGCTGGTGCGCGGGCTGGGGACGAACAACCTGCCCGACTGCTCCAACATGTGCCACGAGTCCAGCGGATCCGCGCTCGTGGAGACGATCGGCATCGGCAAGGGCACGGTCTCCCTCGAAGACATCCATCACGCCGACCTCCTCATCGTCGCGGGGCAGAACCCGGGCACCAACCACCCGCGCATGCTCAGTGCGCTGGAGAAGGCGAAGGGCAACGGCGCGACGATCGTCGCCGTCAATCCGCTGCCCGAGGCCGGTCTCATGCGCTTCGAGAACCCGCAGACGCCGCGCGGTGTCATCCTGGGCGGCACGAAGCTCGCCGACGAGTTCGTCCAGATCCGCCTCGGCGGCGATCAGGCCCTGTTCCAGGCGATCGCGGCACACCTGCTGGAGGTGGAAGCGAGGGACGGCGGCGTGCTGGACACCGACTTCCTCTCGCGGCACACGAGCGGCTTCGACGAGTTCCGCGACGCGATGCAGAACGCATCGTGGCCGGAGTTCGAGACGGCGACGGGCATTCCGGAGGCCGAGCTCCGCCGCATCGCCGAGCTCGTGCGGACCGCCAAGTCCACGATCGTGTGCTGGGCTATGGGCCTCACGCAGCACAAGCACTCGGTGGCGACCCTGCGCGACGTGGTCAACCTGCTGCTGCTGCAGGGCAACCTCGGCCGACCCGGCGCGGGCCTGTGCCCCGTGCGCGGTCACTCGAACGTGCAGGGCGACCGCACGATGGGCATCTACGAGAAGCCGCACGAGGGCTTCCTCGCCTCCCTGGACGCGGAGTTCGACTTCTACGCGCCGCGCAAGCACGGCTATGACACCGTCGAGGCGATCCGCGCCATGCGCGACGGACGCGCCCGCGTGTTCCTGGCGATGGGCGGCAACTTCGCCAGCGCGACGCCGGACACCCTCGTGACCGAGGCCGCACTGCGCCGCGTCGACCTCACGGTGCAGGTGTCGACGAAGCTGAACCGGTCGCACGTGGTCACCGGGCGTCGCGCGCTGATCATCCCCACGCTGGGCCGCACCGATCGCGACGTGCGCCGCGGCGGCGAGCAGCGCGTGACGGTGGAGGACTCCATGAGCGCCGTGCACGCCTCCCGCGGCCGGCTGCGTCCGCCCGCCGACGACCTGATGTCGGAACCGGCGATCATCGCCCGGCTGTGCGAGCTGGTGTTCGCAGGGCGGGAGGACTCCCCGAACGTCCCGCGCGCCGACTGGAAGCGGCTGGGAGAGGATTACGCGCTCATCCGCGAGCACATCTCCCGCGTCGTGCCGGGGTTCTCCGACTACGAGAAGCGCATCGCCGGCGGCCGCACGTTCATCCTGCCCAACGGGCCGCGCGACGACCGCACCTTCGCGACGCCCGACGGCCTGGCCCACTTCACCGTCAACGAGCTCGAGTACCCCGTCATCCCCGCGGGACGCCTGCTTCTGCAGACGCTGCGCTCGCACGATCAGTACAACACCACCATCTACGGCAAGGACGACCGCTACCGCGGGGTCTACGGCGGCCGGCGCGTCGTCTTCGTCAACCGGGAGGACCTCCACGCTCAGGGGATCGAGGACGGCGAGATCGTCGACCTCGTGTCGGAATGGCCGGCCAGGGACGGTTCCGTGGAGGAACGGCGCGCGGAGCGGTTCCGCGTCGTGGCGTACGACACGCCACGGGGCAACGCCGCGGCCTACTATCCCGAGACCAACGTGCTTGTCCCACTGGATTCCACCGCCGACGGCAGCGGCACCCCCACGTCGAAGTCGGTGCTCGTGCGGGTGGAGCGCCGCGAGGGCTGAGCGCTCAGCGCCCGTCCCAGCCCTCGGCGAGGGTCGTGATCGCCGCGACGGCGTCGCGGACCTGCTCCGGCGATCCGCCGGCGCGACCGGCGACGAGCCCCGCGACATACGCGCTGAAGGGCGCCGCCGGGCGCGCCACGCCGTTCGCGACGTCGCGCGCGAGATCGAGGATCAGGCCGATCGGCAGATCCTCTTCGGCGAGCCCGAACCGCTCCCGCAGGGCGCGGCCCCATTCCTCGAGGGCTTCGGGGGGCAGGGTGCGCTCGGACATGGTCTTCTCCTTCCGGGCGCCGAACCGCCGGCGCGCCTCGCCGAGATGATCCCACGTATCCACGTCGTCCGTCGCCGCCACGGCGGTCGGGCGGAGCGCGATGTCCCATCCTTCGTGCAGGGCCCGCGCGGGCGCGTCGCGTACGCCGGCCCCCAGCTCCGCCACGCGGCGCCGCAGCGCAGCGGTCCGGATGATCGCGGTGAGCCATTGCGTGCGCCCGCCGTCATCGACCAGGCACGCCCCATCCGCGTGGGGGATCTGGCCCGTCAGCGCTGCGACCGCCCGCTCCGGGTCGATCAGGTCGGCGGGGAGGATCATCGCCCAGGGCGCCGTCGACTGCGCGAGCGCCGCGGCGACGCCGGCGACCGGCCCCCCGAACGAGGGTACCTCCCGCACCCACCGGACATCCTCCACTCCGGCCACGGCCGGGCCCGCCACGATCACGCGCGAGGCGCCGGCTGCCCGGGCGGCCGCGACGGTGCGCGCCAGGAGCGAGTGGCCCGCCACGGTGAGGGCCGGCTTGGCGACCCCGCCCATGCGTGCCGCCCGCCCCCCGGCCAGCACGACGGCGTCGAAGGAGAACTGCCCGCCGGTGCTCATGTCAGCAGCATGACCTCGACGGTGTCTCCCGGTTCGACCTTCTCGACGTCGGCGGGAACCACGGCGAACGCTTCCGCCCGCCCCAGGCCGCCGGCCAGGTGCGACCGCGATCCGCCCGCGGTGGCCGGTTCCGTGGTCCAGCCCGCAGCATCCGTCCGGTCCAGGCGCACGGGGACGTACTGACGCCGACCCGACGGAGTGCGCCAGCCCGCGGCGGCGCGCACGCGCAGCACAGGGCGGTGCACGTGACTGCGCCGCTGCATCCGCAGCAGCGCCGGCCGCACGAACACCTCGAACGACACCGCCACGCTCACCGGGTTGCCCGGGAGGCCGAAGAACAGCGCGCCGCCGGGGAGCACGCCGAAGCCCTGGGGCTTGCCCGGCTGCATCGCCACGGCCGAGAACCGGATGTCCGCGGCATCCCCGAGGGTGTTCTTGACGACCTCGAACGCGCCCGCGCTGACCCCTCCCGAGGTGAGGACGACGTCTGCGCCGCGTTCGGCGGCCGCCGCGAGGGCGGCGCGGAACTCGTCCTCGTCGTCGCGGACGACACCACGCAGCACGACCTCGGCATCGGCCTCGGCCACGAGCGCTGCGAGGAGGGTGGCATTGGACTCGGGGATCTGCCCGCGTCGCAACGGCTCTCCGGGGGCGACGAGCTCGTCCCCGGTCGAGAAGACCGCCACGCGCGGCGCGCGGGTCGCCGGGACGGCCGACACGCCCGCCGCCGCGGCCGCCGCGAGCTGCCACGACCCCAGCCGCACGCCGGCGGGGAGGACGACGTCTCCCCGGGTGGCGTCTTCGCCGCGGCGACGGATGTGCGCGCCGCGCGCGGACGGGGCGGCGAGGACGGCGACGGTGTGCAGCGAGTCGGCGAGGCCGCCGCGGGTGTCTTCGAACGGGACGATGGCGTCGGCGGCAGCGGGTACGGGAGCGCCGGTCATGATCCGGGCGGCCTCGCCCGGCCGCAGGGGAGGGTCCAGGTCGGAGCCGGCGGGGACGTCGGCGACCACGCGCAGGGAGACCGGCGCATCCGCCGCCGCGGCTACGACGTCGTCGTAGCGCACCGCGAAGCCGTCCATCGCCGAGTTTTCCCACACCGGGATGTCCACCGCGGCAGTCACGTCGGCCGCCAGCGTGCGGCCGGCGGCGTCGGCCAGGGGGAGTTCGACCGAAGGCAGCATCCGCACCGCTGCGGCGACGTCGGCCCACTGCTCCTCGACGGTGCGCACCATGCCGCCACACTATCGGCCCCGCTGCCCTCGCCGTTCCGCGCTCCTGCCCGAACTCCTCAAGACTGAGCCGGATGGTGCCCGAACACCCCGTTTCGCGTCGCAGACGAGCTCGCTTTGAGGAGTTCGGGTCGGCAGTGGTGCCGCCGGCTCGCGACGCCAGCAGCCCGCTGGACCCGAGCCGTCCCGCCCCGGCGGCGAGGGACTCGACTATCGCATCACCGCACGCCGCTGCCCGAACTCTGCAACATCGAGCCGGAAACGGCCGAAGCACCCGGTTTCGCGCATCTGGCCGACGTGGTTTGCGGAGTTCGGGTCGGCAGTGGTGCCGCCGGCTCGCGGCGCCAAGAGCCGGCTGGACTCGAGCCGTCCCGCCCCGGCGGCAAGGGACTCGACCATCGCGCCGCCGCACGCCGCTGCCCGAACTCCGCAAGAACGAGCCGGAAAGGGCCGGGGGCGCCGGTTTCGGGCCGGAAACGGAGGCGTTTTGCGGAGTTCGGTCGGGCCCACGGCCGGCCCGCGACGTTAGGCTCGGAGGACATCGCCATCGGAGGCTGAGATGGGACGCATCACCGTACGCAAGCCGATCGTCACGCTGCGCGTGGACGGCACGCAGCGCCGACGACCCGACACCCTCGCCGTCGAGGAGCCGCTGGAGATCCGCGTCGGCGGCACGCCGCTGGCCGTCACGATGCGCACCCCCGGCCACGATGTCGAGCTGGCCGCCGGGTTCCTCGTGTCGGAGGGCGTGATCTCGCGCGGCGATCAGTTCGCCGGCGCCATCCACTGCGGAGGCCCGGGGACCGGGGGCGTGGAGAACACGTACAACGTGCTCGATGTGACCCTCGCCGCCGGCGTCGCACCGCCCTCTCCCGACATCGCGCGGTCGTTCTACACGACCAGCTCGTGCGGCGTATGCGGCAAGGCCTCGATCGACGCCGTCGAAACGGTGTCGGCGTACGACGTCTCCGGAGACGACGCGCGGATCGACCTGCCGGTGCTTGCCGGTCTTCCCGATGCGCTCCGTGCGCAACAGGCCGTGTTCGACAAGACCGGCGGCCTGCACGCGGCCGGACTCTTCGACGCGGCGACGGGGGAGCTGCTCGTCCTGCGCGAAGACGTCGGACGGCACAACGCCGTGGACAAGGTCGTCGGATGGGCCGCGCTGTCGCACCGCCTTCCCCTGCGCGGCACCGTGCTGCAGGTGTCGGGACGGGCGAGCTTCGAACTTGTCCAGAAAGCCGCGATGGCGGGTATCCCGATCCTCGCCGCCGTGTCCGCACCGTCCTCCCTCGCCGTGGACCTGGCCGACTCCCGGGGCCTGACGCTCGTCGGGTTCTCGCGCGGCCAGACGCTCAACGTGTACACGCGCGCCGACCGCGTGATCACCGCATCCGACACCGCATCCGACGCCCCGGCCGCCGACCGGCTCGCTGGTAGTGTGCACGCGTGACGACGAGCCACCGCCTGCTGCTGGTCAACGGTCCGAACCTCAACCTCCTGGGCACGCGCGAACCGCACATCTACGGCACCGACACCCTCGCCGATGTCGAGCGCGTCACGACCGAGGCCGCCGCTGCACGCGGGTTCACCGTCCGGGCCGTGCAGAGCAACCACGAAGGCGTGCTGATCGACGCCATCCACGACGCGCGCGAGGACTGCGCCGGCATCGTCATCAACGCGGGGGCCTACACCCACACCTCGGTGGCACTGCGGGATGCGCTGTCGGCCGTCGCGCTGCCCGTCGCGGAGGTGCACATCTCCGACCTGTCGGCGCGGGAGCCGTTCCGGCAGCACTCCTACATCGCGGATGTGGCGGTCGTGCACGTCGTGGGCGAAGGAGTCCCGGGGTATGCGCGGGCCGTGCGGCTGCTGTGCGATGTCATCGCCGGGCAGGCCGACGGCTGAGGCCCCGGCAGGCCGCGCACCATCGCGTAGAATGCTGAGCCGGGCCGCGTCCGGCCCCCTCCCCGACGAACGGACCCTCTTTCCCCATGGCTTCCACCGCAGACATCAAGAACGGCGTCGTCCTCAGCATCGACGGTCAGCTCTGGAGCGTCGTGGAGTTTCAGCACGTCAAGCCCGGCAAGGGCGGCGCGTTCGTGCGTACGAAGCTCAAGAACGTCGTGACGGGTAAGACCGTGGACCGCACGTACAACGCCGGCACCAAGATCGACATCGAGAACGTCGACCGCCGCGACTTCACGTACCTGTACAACGACGGCGACAGCTACGTCTTCATGGACGTCGCCGACTACGACCAGCTCTCCGTCCCCGCCTCCGTCGTGGGGGATGCGGCGAACTTCCTGCTCGAGAACCAGCAGGTGCAGATCGCCCTGAACAACGGCAACCCGCTGTACGTCGAGCTGCCCGCATCCGTGGTCCTGGAGATCACCTACACCGAGCCGGGCCTGCAGGGCGACCGCTCGTCGGCGGGCACGAAGCCGGCGACGGTGGAGACCGGGTATGAGATCCAGGTTCCGCTGTTCCTGGAGACCGGCACGAAGGTCAAGGTCGACACCCGCACGGGCGACTACCTCGGCCGCGTCAACTGACGCGTGAGCGCTCGCACCAAGGCGCGCAAACGCGCCCTCGACATCCTCTTCTCCGCCGACGTGCGCGGGGAGGACATCTCCACCGTGCTCGCCGCGGAGGCCAAGCGTGCCGCCAGCGAACCCGCGCGCGAATCGTCGTGGCTGTACGCCCGCGAGATCGTCGACGGGGTGATCGACAACCACGACGCCATCGACGAGCAGATCACGACGTTCGCGAAGGACTGGAGCCTGGCCCGCATGCCCGCGGTGGACCGCGCTCTGCTGCGGATCGGCACGTGGGAGATCCTCTACAACGACGAGGTCCCCGTCGCCGTCGCGATCGACGAGGCCGTCGAACTGGCCAAGGAGTTCTCCACCGACGACTCCGGCACGTTCGTGCACGGCGTGCTCGCCCGGATCTCGCGCGGCAGCTGAGGCCGCGGCCGGCCGGCGTGTCGCACATACCCGGGAGGATGCGGCCATGTCGTCCTGGCGCGCTCTGATCCCCGTTTCGGAGGATTCCGCAGCCACGCCCCTGGGCCTGGGGGTCGAGCTGCGTCAGCGCGACGCGTACGACCCCGGTCGATGGGAGCCGCGCGCCGTCGCGGCCGCCATCCCGCGCGCCCTCGCGCGCCGCCAGGACGAGCTGTCGATCGCCCTTCGTCCGCTGGTCCCGGGCGCGCGGGGCGGATGGATTCGGGGCGATGTGTCGTGGGACTCGATCCGCCGCTTCCCCGAGCGCTATCGCGCCGCCCACGCGCGATGGTTCACCGAACTGATCGGGATCGCTTCGGCGCCCCGCATCGCGGGGAGCTTCTCGCCCGGGCCGGAGTGGATCACGCTGGACACCGCGGCGTCGGCGCACGTGTGGCCGCACCTGTCCGCCGCCGAGGTGCTCGGGATCCCCGTCGTGGCGACGCATCCGCAGCAGGAGGTCTCCCTCGCCGGCGCCGCCCGCGTCGGCGTGACCCTGCACCCGGAACCGGGCGGCGCCGTGCTCCTGCGCGCGACCGTGCAGATCGACGGGGCGGATGCGGCGGCCGAGGCGGTGCGCCCGATCGGCACGAGCGGCCTGTACGCCTTCGCGCTGCACCGCGACCCGATCCCCGTCGTCCTCGCCCCCGCCGACCTGCCCGACCCGCTCCCGGCGCTCCTGGGGTCACCGGGCCTGATGATCCCCGCCGCTGAGAAGGCGGAGTTCCTCGACGAGCTGTATCCCGTCCTCGCCCGGCGGACGGCGGTGACCGCCGCCGACGGCCTTGTGCTGCCGCCACCGGGACGGCCGTCGCTGCGGGTGGCGGTGCAGTTCCGTCCTGCCCACACCATCCGCTACGACATGACGTGGGTGAGCCCCGGCCGCCCGCCCGTGCCCTTCGCCGGCCGCGACCTCGCCGGTCCCGAGGCCGAGCTCGCCGAGCACGTGCGCGCGGCGTGGGCCCACGCCAGCGCGTCACCGTTCGCGTCGGCCGCCACCGTCCGCGATCTGGATGCCGCGGAGTTCTCCGCGCGCGTCCTCCCTGCCCTCGAAGCCCTGCCGCGCGTGCGGGTGGAGATCACGGGGGAGCGGCCCGCCTATCGCGAGCTCACCGGCGACCCCGCCATCACCATCACCGCCGTGGAGAGCCCCGATCCGGACTGGTTCGATCTGGGCATCCTCGTGGTCGTGGAGGGCCGCACGATCCCGTTCGGCTCCCTGTTCACGGCGTTGGCCCGCGGACGGGCGCGGATGATGCTCTCCGACGGCGCGTACTTCTCGCTCGCCCACCCCGCGCTGGATCGGCTCAGGGAGCTGGTCGAGGAGGCCGCATCCCTCGCCGAGTGGGAGACCGGGCCCCGCATCGCCCGCACGCAGGTGAGCCTGTGGACCGAGTTCGAGGACCTCGCCGACCAGGCGGAACCCGCTCTGGCCTGGCAGGCGACGGTCGCCGGCCTCCGCGACACCGACGCGATCGAGCCCCCGGCCCCGCCGACCGCGCTGCGGGCACGGCTGCGGCCCTACCAGCAGGCGGGATTCTCGTGGCTGGCCTTCCTGTGGCGGCACGGGCTCGGCGGGATCCTCGCCGACGACATGGGGCTGGGGAAGACGCTGCAGACCCTGGCTCTGGTCGCGCACGCCCGGGGCGCAGGCGAGCGGCGGCCGTTCCTGGTCGTGGCCCCCACGTCGGTACTCGCCACGTGGGCCGAGGAGGCGGCGCGGTTCCTGCCCGACCTGGTCGTGCGCACCGTCGACGCCACCGGCGCGCGCTCGCGCACGTCGCTGGCCCAGGCGGCGGCCGAGGCCGACCTCGTCGTGACGTCCTACGCGGTGCTGCGGCTGGATGCGGCGGCGTTCACGGCGCACGAGTGGGCCGGCGTGCTGCTGGATGAAGCCCAGTTCGCCAAGAACCCGCGCACCAAGCTCCACCAGGCCGTCGCGGGGCTGCGCCGCGGCATGACGGTCGCGATCACCGGGACTCCGCTGGAGAACAGCCTCACCGACCTGTGGGCACTGCTCTCGCTCACCGCGCCGGGACTGTTCCCCTCGGCCCGCCGGTTCCGCGAAGAGTACGTCCGCCCTATCGAGCACGCCTCCGCCGCCGCGAACACCCCGATCGCCACGGATGCCGCCGCGCGCCACCGGGCACGCCGCGTGGAGCGCCTGCGCCGCCGCATCCGTCCGTTCGTGCTGCGCCGCACGAAGGAGCTCGTCGCCCCCGAGCTGCCGCCGCGGCAGGAGCAGGACGTGCACATCGAGCTCGCGCCCGCTCACCGCGCACGGTACGACGCCGTGCTGCAGCGGGAACGGCGCAAGGTGCTCGGGCTCCTGGACGACCTCGACCGCAACCGCATGGTCGTCTTCCGCTCGCTCACCCTCCTGCGTCTGCTGAGCCTGGCCCCGGCGCTCGTGTCGCCCGACGACGCGCACCTGGGTTCGGCCAAGCTCGACGCGCTGCTGGACCGGCTCACCGAGGTCGCCGCGGAGGGCCACCGGGCACTGGTGTTCAGCCAGTTCACGTCGTTCCTGGCGATGGCCGCCGAGCGGCTGGATGCCGCCGGCATCGCGTACGCCTCGCTCAACGGGTCCACCGCCGACCGGGCCGGCGTCGTCGACGGATTCCGGCGGGGGGATGCGGCGGCCTTCCTGATCAGCCTCAAAGCCGGGGGATTCGGCCTCACCCTCACCGAGGCGGACTACGTCTTCATCCTCGACCCGTGGTGGAACCCCGCCGCCGAGGCGCAGGCCGTGGACCGCACGCACCGGATCGGGCAGACCCGGAGCGTGTTCGTCTACCGGCTCCTCTCGGCGGGGACGATCGAGGAGAAGGTCGCGGCGCTGCAGCAGCGCAAATCCGAGCTGTTCCGCTCCGTCCTGGACGACGGCGACCCGTTCTCCGGCGCGTTGGACGCCGACGACATCCGCGGTCTTCTGGAGGCCTGAGCCTTTTCCCCGGCCCGCCCACCGCTCGCTCAGGCGCACCCCACGTAGAATCGACGGGTTCGAACGGACAGGAGCGAGATGAGAATCACGGGCCTCGGCCACGCCGGCATGTTCATCGAGACCGCCGGCGGCAGCATCCTCTGCGACCCGGTCCTGGGCCCGAGCTTCTTCGGGTCGTGGTTCCCCTTCCCCGACAACCGGGGGCTGGACTGGGAGCGATTCGGCGCGGCGGACTTCCTCTACATCTCCCACCGCCACCGCGACCACTTCGACCCGGCGCTGCTGGAGCGCTACGTGTCGAAGGACATCCGCGTGCTGCTGCCGGATTACCCCACCGACGACCTCGAGAACGACCTGCGCCGGCTCGGGTACGACAACATCGTCTACACCCGCTCGGGCGAGGTCCTGGAGTACGGCGAACTGAAGATCATGGTGACGCCGCTGCGCGCACCCAGCGACGGCCCCATCGGCGACTCGTCGCTGTCGGTGGACGACGGCACCGCCAGCATCCTGAACCAGAACGACTCGCACCCCCTCGACCTCGAGACGCTGCTGAGCTTCAGCAAGCCGGATGCGTACTTCACGCAGGTCTCCGGAGCCATCTGGTGGCCCATGGTCTACGACCTGCCGCAGGAGGCGAAGCAGAACTTCGCCCAGCTCAAGCGCGACGCGCAGAACAAGCGCGCGATGTACTACATCGAGAAGGTCGACGCCGAGCACGTGTTCCCCATGGCGGGGCCGCCGATGTTCCTGCGCGAGGAGCTGTTCCGCTACAACGGCCTGGGGCTGGAGAACGACTCGATCTTCACCGACCAGCGCCAGTTCCTCGAGCACATGGCACAGATGCGTCCCGAGCAGAAGGGGCACCTCTTCCTCCCCGGCACGCAGGTGGATGTGCACGGCAGCGCGGTGGAGGTGACCCAGACGCTCTTCAGCGAGGCGGAGATCGAGCGCGTCTTCGGCGACAAGTGGGCCTACCTCGCCGAGCAGCGCGACACCCGGCAGGACGAGATCCGCGCCGAGGAGGCCTCCCGCGCGGAGGTGCTGCCGCCGTCGGAGATGCTCGCGGCAATCAAGGAGTGGTGGGAGCCGCTGCTGCGCCGTGCCCGCACAGTGCGCAACGGCGTGGGCGGCAACGTCCGCTTCCGCATCGGCGAGCTGGACATGGTCGTGGACTTCCCCAAGGCCAAGGTGCGCGAGTACGCGGGGGAGGAGTGCATCTACTGGTACACGATCCCCGCCGACCTGGTGTCCACGAACATCCGCGATCACGAGATCGACTGGTCGAACTCGATCTTCCTCTCGATGCAGTTCGAGGTCGGGCGCAGCGGCAAGTTCAACGAGTTCCTCACGACGTTCCTGAAGTGCCTCTCCCGCGACCGGATCGAGTACGTGGAGAACTGGTACGCCGAGCAGTCGGACCAGACCGAGGACATCCAGCTCGACGACTGGGTCGTGCAGCGCCGGTGCCCGCACCTGCGCGCGGATCTGTCCAAGACCGGCAAGATCGAGGACGGCGTGCTCACGTGCAGCCTCCACGACTGGAAGTGGGACCTGACCTCGGGCCGCTGCCTCACGACGCAGGGTCACCCCATCCGCTCCGCCCAGGCCGACCCCGCCGCCGCGGCCCCCGCCGCCTGACCCGCCCGCCCGGGCCGGCCCGGGCCTCGGCCTGGTACCGCGAGACTGCACGCACCCGGCGAGACCGCGACATAAGGCCGCGGTCTCGCCGCGGGCGTGCAGTCTCGCGGATGGGGAGCGGCGGCGCGGATGGACGGGCGGTAGGGTGGAGGGACGAGCCACCTTTAACACCGTCCCGTGAGGCGGAGAAGGGAGCGGCGGATGAGCACGCGCACCGTGCTGCATGAGGCCGACATCGCCCGAGCATTGACTCGGATCTCGCACGAGATCCTCGAGTCCAACAAGGGGCCGGACGGCCTCGTCCTGCTGGGGATCCCCACGCGCGGCGTGCCCCTGGCCCAGCGCATCGCGAACCTCGTCGGCGAGTTCGCCGGAGTGCAGGTGCCGGTCGGATCGCTCGACGTCACGATGTACCGCGACGACCTGCACCGAAACCCCACGCGAGCCCCGCACCCCACGCAGATCCCGCCCGGCGGCATCGACGGCAAGGTCGTCGTCCTCGTCGACGACGTGCTGTTCTCGGGCCGCAGCATCCGCGCCGCCCTCGATGCGCTGCAGGACATCGGCCGGCCCACCGCCGTGCGCCTCGCGACGCTCGTGGACCGCGGGCACCGCGAGCTCCCGATCCGCCCCGACTTCGTCGGCAAGAATCTGCCGAGCTCGCGCGAGGAGCGCGTCTTCGTCCGTCTCGCCGAGACCGACGGCGAAGAGTCCGTCACGATCGAGGGGCGCTGAGCGATGCGGCATCTCCTGGACACCCGGACCCTCACGTACGACGAGGCGCTGCGCATCCTCGACGTCGCCGAAGACATGTCCGACACGCAGCGCCGCGAGGTCCGCAAGCTCCCGACGCTGCGCGGCAAGACGGTCGTGAACCTCTTCTTCGAAGACTCCACGCGCACCCGCATCTCCTTCGAAGCCGCGGCCAAGCGCCTCTCCGCCGACGTCATCAACTTCTCCGCCAAGGGGTCGAGCGTGTCGAAGGGGGAGTCGCTCCAGGACACCGCCCAGACGCTGCAGGCCATGGGGGCGGATGCGGTGGTCATCCGGCACGGCGCCTCCGGCGCGCCGCGCACCCTCGCCACGAGCGGGTGGATCAGCGCGGGCGTGGTCAACGCCGGCGACGGCACTCACGCGCATCCCACGCAGGCGCTGCTGGACGCCTTCACCATCCGCAAGCGCACCCACGGCGACGCCAGCCGCGGCCGCGACCTCGCGGGTCTGCGCGTCACGATCGTCGGTGACGTGCTGCACTCGCGCGTGGCGCGCTCCAACGTCTGGCTGCTGACGACGCTCGGGGCCGAGGTGACCCTCGTCGCCCCGCCCACGCTCGTCCCGCAGGACGTCTCCCAGTGGCCCGTGCGCATCACATACGACCTGGACGACGCGATCGCGGCCGCCCCGGACGCCCTCATGATGCTGCGCATCCAGCTCGAGCGGATGAATGCGGCGTATTTCCCGACTGAGCGGGAGTATTCCCGCCGGTGGGGGCTGGACGCGCGGCGGTTGGCGGCGCTGCCTCCGGGTAGCATTGTGATGCACCCCGGACCCATGAACCGGGGTCTGGAGATCTCCGCCGAAGCCGCCGATTCCGATCGCTCGACGGTGCTCGAGCAGGTCGCGAACGGCGTGTCCGTGCGGATGGCCGTGCTGTACCTGCTGCTTGCGGGGGAGCGCGCCGCAAGCGAACGAGAGGACGACCGATGACCGAGGCCTTCGTCCTCACCGGCGCCGCGATCGAAGGCGGCGGAACCGCCGACATCGTCATCGCCGACGGCGTCATCACCGACGTCGGAACCGGCGTGACCCGCGCCGGCGCGACGGTCGTCGACGCTCACGGGCTCGTCGCCCTTCCCGGGCTCGTCGACCTGCACACCCACCTGCGCGAACCGGGGTACGAGGCCTCCGAGACGATCCTCAGCGGCTCACGCGCCGCTGCGGCGGGCGGCTTCACGACCGTGTTCGCGATGCCGAACACCTCTCCCGTGGCCGACACCGCCGGCGTCGTGGAGCAGGAGCTGGCCCTGGGCGAAGCGGCCGGGTTCGTCTCGGTGCAGCCCATCGGCGCGGTGACCGTGGGTCAGAAGGGCGAGCGCCTCGCCGAGCTGGGCGCCATGGCCGACTCCCGCGCCCGCGTCCGCGTCTTCAGCGACGACGGGTTCTGCGTGTGGGATCCGCTCATCATGCGCCGCGCGCTGGAGTACGTGAAGGCCTTCGACGGCGTCATCGCCCAGCACGCCCAGGACCCGCGCCTGACCGAGGGCGCCCAGATGAACGAGGGATCGGTCTCGGCCGAGCTCGGCCTGACCGGGTGGCCGGCCGTGGCCGAGGAATCGATCATCGCGCGCGACGTGCTCCTGGCCGAGCACGTCGGCTCCCGACTCCACGTGTGCCACCTCTCCACCGCGGGGTCGGTGGACATCATCCGCTGGGCCAAGCGCCGGGGGGTGGATGTCACGGCGGAGGTGACGCCGCACCACCTCCTCCTCACCGAAGAGCTCGCCCGCGGGTACGACCCGCACTTCAAGGTGAACCCGCCGCTGCGCCGCGAGGAGGACGTGCTCGCCGTGCGCGAGGGACTGGCCGACGGCACCATCGACATCGTCGCGACCGATCACGCGCCGCACCCCGCCGAGGCCAAGGCGTGCGAATGGCCCGCCGCCGCCAACGGCATGGTGGGGCTGGAGAGCGCGCTGCGGGTGGTGCAGCTGGCGATGGTCGACACGGGGATGCTGACGTGGGCCGACGTGGCGCGCGTGATGTCGCGCACCCCCGCGCAGATCGGCCGGCGCACCGACGCCGGCACGCCGCTGACGGCGGGTCAACCCGCCTCGCTCACCCTGTACGACCCGCGCCCACGCCGCGCGTTCGACCGCGACGACCTGCACGGGCGCAGCGTGAATTCCCCCTACCTGGGCCGCGAGCTCCCGGGCGAGGTGCGCTGGACCTTCCACGCCGGCACCGCCACGGTCGCCGACGGCGCGCTGCTGCAGACGCCGGGGGTACGCGGATGAGCCGCGAAGCAGCCCTCGCCGTCATGATCGGCGTCGCCCTCGTCGCCCTTGCGCTGCTGGCGTGGGCGTGGATGCGGCGGACGCGGCGTGACGCGGGCTACTCCGCCCCGATCGGCGAGGCGCCCGCCGACGCCGCCGTGCGCGCCGTCTTCCCCGGCCTGTACGTCGCCACGACCCGTCACGACGAGCCGCTCGAGCGGCTCGCGATCCGCGGTCTCGGCTTCCGCTCCCGCGTGCAGGTCACCGTCACCGACGCCGGCGTCATCCTCGATCTGCCCGGTCAGCCCCGCATGTTCCTGGGGATCGACCGCCTCGTGGACGCCGCCCAGGCCACCGTCGCGATCGACCGCGTCGTGGAGCGCGACGGCCTCACGCGCGTGTCGTGGCGCATCGACCCCGACACCGTCGTGGACACCTACCTCCGTCCCCAGGATGCGTCCGCGCGCGCCCTCGCCGACGCCATCCGCCCGCTTCTGCCGACAGGAAACGCATGAACCCCGGTCTTTCCACCGATCCCGCCGTCCTGGTGCTCGAGGACGGCAGCCGCTACCCCGGCCGCGCCTACGGCGCCCGCGGCACGACCCTCGGCGAAGTCGTCTTCGCCACCGGCATGACCGGCTACCAGGAGACCCTCACCGACCCCTCCTACGCCGGCCAGATCGTGCTGCAGACGGCGCCGCACATCGGCAACACCGGCATGAACACCGAAGACACCGAGTCTCGGCGCATCTGGGTGTCGGGCTACATCGTGCGCGACCCCTCCCGCGTGGTGTCGAACTGGCGTGCCGAAGAATCGCTGGATGACGCCCTCGTGGCCGACGGGGTCGTGGGCATCAGCGGCATCGACACGCGCTCGGTGACCCGCCGCATCCGCTCCAGCGGCAGCATGCGCGGCGGCATCTTCTCCGGCGACGCGGCCGACATCGACCCCGACGAGCAGCTGCGCATCGTTCAGGAGGCCCCCGAGATGTCGGGACGCAACCTGTCGGCCGAGGTCTCGGTCGCCGCCGCGCAGGTCACGCCGGCCCGCGGCGAGCGGATCGGCAACCTCGCGGTGCTCGACCTCGGCGTCAAGCAGGCCACGATCAACAACCTCGCGGACCGCGGGTTCGATGTGCACGTCCTCCCGCAGGACGTCTCGATCGACGACATCCGTGCGATCGACCCCGTCGCGGTGTTCTACTCCAACGGCCCGGGCGACCCCGCCGCCTCCGACGACCACGTCGAACTGCTGCGCGCGGTGCTGGATGACCGCCTGCCGTTCTTCGGCATCTGCTTCGGCAACCAGCTGCTGGGCCGCGCGCTCGGCTTCGGCACCTACAAGCTCCCCTTCGGTCACCGCGGCATCAACCAGCCCGTGATGGACCGCACGACCGGGCGCGTGGAGATCACCGCCCACAACCACGGCTTCGCCGTGGAGGCACCGCTGGACGGCGCCACCGACAGCCCCGCCGGATACGGCCGCGTGGAGGTGAGCCACGTGGGACTCAACGACCAGGTCGTCGAGGGACTGCGAGCCCTGGACATCCCCGCCTTCTCGGTGCAGTACCACCCGGAGGCGGCGGCCGGCCCGCACGACGCCAACTACCTCTTCGACCGCTTCCGTGACATGGTGCTCGCCGCCCGCGGCGACGCAACCCAGAAGGACAACGACTGATGCCCAAGCGCGACGACATCCACTCCGTCCTCGTCATCGGCTCCGGCCCGATCGTGATCGGTCAGGCCGCCGAGTTCGACTACTCGGGAACCCAGGCCTGCCGCGTGCTGCGCGAAGAGGGCGTGCGCGTGATCCTGGTCAACCCGAACCCGGCGACGATCATGACCGACCCCGACTTCGCCGACGCGACCTACATCGAGCCGATCACGCCCGAGGTCATCGAGACGATCCTGCTCAAGGAGAAGCCCGACGCGATCCTGCCGACCCTGGGTGGCCAGACCGCGCTGAACGCCGCCATGGCCCTGCACGACCGCGGCATCCTGGACAAGTACGGCGTCGAGCTCATCGGCGCGAAGGTGGAGGCGATCCGCAAGGGGGAGGACCGCCAGGTCTTCAAGGAGCTCGTGATCGAATCGGGCGCGGATGTCGCCAAGTCGGTCATCTGCCACACCATGGACGAGCTGCTCGCCGGCGCCGAGGAGCTCGGCTACCCGCTCGTCGTGCGCCCCTCCTTCACGATGGGCGGCCTCGGGTCCGGCTTCGCCTACGACGAGCGCGACCTGCGCCGCATCGGCGGGGCGGGGCTGCATGACTCGCCCACCTCCGAGGTGCTCCTGGAGGAGTCGATCCTCGGGTGGAAGGAGTACGAGCTCGAGCTCATGCGCGACACCGCCGACAACACCGTCGTGGTGTGCTCCATCGAGAACGTCGACCCCGTCGGCGTGCACACGGGCGACTCCATCACCGTCGCGCCCGCGCTGACCCTGACCGACCGCGAGTACCAGAAGCTCCGCGACATCGGCATCGACATCATCCGCGCCGTGGGTGTGGACACCGGCGGCTGCAACATCCAGTTCGCCGTCGATCCCGCCAGCGGCCGCATCATCGTCATCGAGATGAACCCGCGCGTGTCGCGCTCCTCGGCTCTGGCGTCCAAGGCCACCGGCTTCCCGATCGCCAAGATCGCGGCGAAGCTCGCGATCGGCTACCGCCTGGACGAGATCCCCAACGACATCACGAAGGTCACCCCGGCCAGCTTCGAGCCGACGCTGGACTACGTCGTGGTGAAGGTGCCGCGGTTCAACTTCGAGAAGTTCCCCGCCGCCGACACGACGCTCACCACGACCATGAAGTCGGTCGGGGAGGCCATGGCGATCGGGCGCAACTTCACCACTGCGCTGCAGAAGGCGCTGCGGTCGCTGGAGAAGCGCGGCTCCAGCTTCCACTGGGGCGACGAGCCTCGCTCGGTGGACGAGCTCCTGGAGATCGCGAAGACCCCCACCGACGGTCGCATCGTCGTGCTGCAGCAGGCGCTGCGCAAGGGCGCGACCGTGGAGCAGGCCTTCGAGGCCACCGCGATCGATCCGTGGTTCCTCGACCAGATGGTGCTCATCAACGAGGTCGCCGAGCTCGTCCGCACGGCCGGCGAGCTGGATGCGGCGACCCTGCGCCTGGCGAAGGAGCACGGGTTCAGCGACGCCCAGATCGCCCAGCTGCGCGGGGACGAGGAGGCGGAGGTGCGCGGGGTGCGCACAGCCCTCGGCATCCGCCCCGTCTACAAGACCGTCGACACGTGCGCGGGGGAGTTCCCCGCCCTGACGCCGTACCACTACTCCAGCTACGACTTCGAGACCGAGGTGGAAGCCTCCGACCGGACGAAGGTCGTCATCATCGGATCGGGCCCCAACCGCATCGGGCAGGGCGTGGAGTTCGACTACTCGTGCGTGCACGCGTCCTTCGCACTGTCGGACGCCGGGTTCGAGACGATCATGGTCAACTGCAATCCCGAGACCGTCTCCACCGACTACGACACCTCCGACCGGCTGTACTTCGAGCCGCTCACGCTCGAGGACGTGCTGGAGATCCTGCACGCGGAGTCGGCGTCGGGCGAGATCCTCGGGGTCATCTGCCAGCTCGGCGGGCAGACGCCGCTGGGCCTCGCCAAGGGCATCGAGGCTGCCGGCTACCGCATCCTCGGCACGAGCCCTGCCGCGATCGACCTCGCCGAGGAGCGCGAGCTGTTCTCGCGCCTGCTGGATGAAGCGGGCCTGGTCGCACCGCGCAGCGGCACGGCGATCGACGTCGACGGTGCCGTCGCGATCGCGGAAGAGGTGGGCTACCCCGTGCTCGTGCGGCCCAGCTTCGTCCTCGGCGGACGCGGCATGGAGATCGTCTACGACACCCCCAGCGTCCGCGACTACTTCGTCCGTATCGCCGACCAGGCCATCATCGGCCCCGGCATGCCGCTGCTGGTGGACCGCTTCCTCGACGACGCGATCGAGCTCGACGTCGACGCCCTCTACGACGGCCGGGAGCTGTACATCGGCGGGGTCATGGAGCACCTCGAGGAGGCCGGCATCCACTCCGGCGACTCCAGCTGCACGCTGCCGCCCATCTCCCTCGGGCGCTCCGAGATCGACCGCGTGCGCACCGCGACCCTCGCGATCGCCGAGGGCGTGGGCGTGCGGGGCCTGCTGAACGTGCAGTTCGCGATCTCGGCGGGCGTGCTCTACGTCATCGAGGCCAACCCCCGCGCGAGCCGCACGGTCCCGTTCGTCTCCAAGGCGCTCGGCATCCCGCTGGCCAAGGCGGCGGCGCGCATCATGGCCGGCTCGAGCATCGCCGAGCTGAAGGACGAAGGGCTGCTCCCGCCGCAGGACGGATCGCGCGTGCCGCTGGACGCTCCCGTCGCGGTGAAGGAGGCCGTGCTGCCGTTCAAGCGCTTCCGCACGAAGGACGGGCAGACGGTGGACTCCGTGCTCGGGCCGGAGATGCGCTCCACGGGTGAGGTCATGGGCATCGACCGCGACTTCCCGACGGCCTTCGCCAAGAGCCAGGAGGCCGCGTACGGCGGTATGCCGCTGTCGGGGACGGTGTTCATCTCCGTCGCCGACGCCGACAAACGCGCGGTCATCCTCCCCGCCCACCGCCTGCAGGAGCTCGGGTTCTCGCTCGTGGCCACAGAGGGCACGGCGGAGATCCTCGCGCGCAACGGCATCGACGTGCGGCTGGTCAACAAGTACTCCGCGACGCAGGAATCGGGGGAGACGAACATCGTCGACCTCATCAACGCCGGCGAGATCGACATGATCGTCAACACCCCCAGCGGTGGGCTGGCGCGCGCCGACGGATACGAGATCCGCGCGGCCGCCGTCGCCGCCGACAAGGCGCTGTTCACGACGATGGCCGTGCTCGGCGCCGCCGTCAGCGCCCTCGGCGTGCTGCGCGAGGGCTTCCGCGTGCGGAGCCTCCAGGAGTACGCCGCCGACCGGGCGGGCCGCGGATGAGCGCGAGCTTCGGCGAGCGGCTGCAGCGCGCACACGACACGTACGGTCCGCTGTGCGTGGGCATCGACCCGCACGAGCACCTGCTGGCGGAGTGGGGGATGGATGCCACGGCCGCAGCCACGCGCGACTTCGGGCTGCGCGTCATCGAGGCGGCGGCCGGCCGTGTCGGCGTCGTCAAGCCGCAGGTGGCGTTCTTCGAGCGATACGGGGCCGCCGGCTTCGCCGCGCTGGAGGACGTGCTGCGCGCGGGCCGCGAGGCGGGGCTCCTCGTCATCGCCGACGCCAAGCGCGGCGACATCGGCTCCACGATGGACGGATATGCCGGGGCGTGGCTGGAGCCCGGAGCGCCGCTGGAGGCGGATGCGCTGACGGTCACCCCCTACGTCGGGGTCGAAGCGCTGGAGGGGACCCTCCACCAGGCGATCCGGGCGGGCAAGGGCGTGTTCGTCCTGGCCGCCACGAGCAATCCGGAGGCCCGCGAACTGCAGCGCGCCGACGTCGCCGACGACACCGTGGCCGCCCTCGTGGTGGACCAGGTCACGGCCTTCAACGCCGCCACCACGCACGAAGACCGGTGGGGGAGCATCGGCGTCGTGATCGGCGCCACCGTGGACCTCGTCGCAGCGGGCCTGGGCCTCCACACCGAGGATCCGGTCGCCCCGATCCTCGCGCCCGGGTTCGGCGCGCAGGGCGCCCAGCCGCGCGACCTCCGGGTGCGGTTCGGCTCGCGCGCCGGAGCGGTCCTCGCCAGCGAGAGCCGCAGCATCCTGTCCGCCGGTCCTGGCGGCCTCGCCGCCCGCATCGACGAGCGCTCCGCGCAGTACCGAGAGGCCACCGATGACTGAAGCACGCCGACCGCCCGAGGTCGACCGCGCCGCCGCGTCCCGGCGGGCCGTCGCCGCGCGCCGCGAGCGCGCCGCTCTCAAGCGCGACGTCACCACGCGCGTCATCACGCCGCAGGAGCTGCTGCGCCGCGCCCTGGCCGACCCGGAGTCGCCGGCGGGGGCGATGCGCGTGCCGGAGTTCCTCACCGCCATCCCCGCCATCGGGGAGGGCAAGCGCGACCGCATCCTCGCCGACCTGGCGATCTCTCCCGTCAAGCGCCTGGGGGGCCTGGGTGCGCGCCAGCGGCGCGACCTGATGGAGTTCCTGGACCGGCGCTGGCCCGAGCCGCAGCCGCGCGCGGGGCGCAGCCGGCTGGTCGTCCTCGCCGGGCCCACGGCCGTGGGCAAGGGCACGGTCGCCGCCTACATCAAGGAGCACCACCCCGAGATCCGTCTCTCGGTGTCGGCGACGACGCGCCCGCCGCGGCCGGGTGAGGTCGAGGGGGAGCACTACTACTTCGTCGACGACGCCGAGTTCGACCGGCTGGTGAGCACCGGCGCGCTGCTGGAGCACGCCACCGTCCACAACCGCTACCGCTATGGCACGCCGCGCGGCCCGCTGGAGAAGGTGCTCGCCGAGGGCGGCACGGCGCTGCTGGAGATCGATCTGCAGGGCGCCCGGCAGGTGCGCGCGGCCGATCCGACGGCCACGCTGGTGTTCCTCCTCCCGCCCAGCTGGGACGAGCTGGTCGACCGCCTCGTCGGGCGGGGCACGGAGGATGCCGAGGAGCGGGCGCGTCGCCTGCGGACGGCTCGCGCCGAGCTGGCGGCGCAGAACGAGTTCGACTACCGCGTCGTCAACGACGACGTGGCCACCGCCGCAGAAGAGGTCGTGGCACTGGCCCGCTGACCCACCCCGCGGAACCGGCCCGGGCTACCGGAGCGGCGGATGTCGCGACGTTACGCCGCCCCTGGAGATCCGGCGCCCGTGCGCGAGCATGGGGCGATGCCCGCCACCACCACGGATCCACGCACCCTCCTGCCGGACGAGGCCGCCCGCGCCTCGACGGCGGAGGTCGTGACTCCGGCCGTGCGGGCGCGCGGACTCGGGCGCACATTCCCGACCGCCCACGGAGCGCGCGACGTGCTGCGGGGGATCGACCTCGACATCGCCGCCGGCGAGATCGTCGCCGTCATCGGGCCCTCCGGTGCGGGGAAATCGACCCTGCTGCGACTGATCGGCGGCCTCGACGCCCCCACCGCCGGCACGGTGCAGGTCAGTGGCGCGCCGGTGACCGATACCGACGAGCGCACCGCGGTGGCCTTCCAGGAGCCGCGCCTGCTGCCGTGGCGCACGATCGCGCACAACGTCGCGCTCGGGCTGCCGCGCGGAACCGCCGCGCGCGCCGCCCGCGAGCGGGTGGCCGAACTGCTGCACCTCGTCGGTCTCGACCACGCCGCCGCCCAGCGACCCCGTGAGGTCTCCGGAGGGATGGCCCAGCGCGCCGCGCTCGCCCGCGCCCTGGCCCGCGACCCGGACGTGCTGCTGCTGGACGAGCCGTTCGGCGCACTGGACGCGCTGACCCGCCTGCGGATGCAGGAGCTGCTGCGGCAGATCCACGACGCCCGGCCCACCACCGTGGTCCTCGTCACGCACGACGTGGAGGAAGCGCTGTATCTGGCCGATCGCGTGCTGCTGCTGCGATCGCTGGACGAGCGCGGCGGATCGGTGGCCCGCACGCTGAGCGTCCCCGGCCGCCGCCCGCGCGATCGCGCCGACCGCACCCTGGCCCACCTGCGTGCTGAGCTCCTGGAGGGGCTCGGCGTCGACACCCACCATCCCACCCCCCAGGAGAACTGATGAGCCCCGTCATCCGCCGCACCGTCCCCGCGATCGTCCTCGCCGGCGCGATGATGCTGGCCGCCACGGGATGCCTCGCCGGCGAGCGGGCCGGAGCCGCCGCCCCCGCCGAGGACGCTGCGGCGGGATGGTCGTCCGACACCCTGTCGATCGACTTCGCCACGTACAACCCGCTGAGTCTCGTCGTGAAGGACCAGCGACTTCTCGAGGAGGCGCTCGGCGAGGAGGTCACCGTGGAATGGGTGCAGTCGGCCGGATCGAACAAGGCCAACGAGCTGCTGCGCTCCGGGTCGCTCGACGTGGGGTCCACGGCGGGATCGGCCGCCCTGCTGGCCCGCGCGAACGGGTCCCCGATCCAGGTGATCGACGTGTACTCGCAGCCGGAGTGGTCGGCGATCGTGGTGCCCGCGGGCAGCCCGATCACGTCCGTTGCCGACCTGCGGGGCGCGACCATCGCCGCCACCGCGGGCACCGATCCGTACTTCTTCCTCCTCCAGGCCCTCGTAGCCGAAGGCCTGTCGGTCGGCGACGTGGCGGTGCAGAACCTCCAGCACGCCGACGGCAGAGCCGCGCTGGAGGCCGGTTCCGTCGACGCATGGGCGGGCCTTGACCCGATCATGGCCGCGGCGGAGGTGGAATCAGGGGCCACGCTGCTGTACCGCGACGTGGAGTTCAACTCCTTCGGCTTCCTCAACGCCACCGAGGAGTTCATCACCGAGCATCCCGACCTCGCCCAGGTCGTCGTGGACGCCTACGAACAGGCCCGCACCTGGGCGATCGCCCACCCCGAGGAGACGGCCGAGCTCCTGGCCGAGATCGCCGGCATCGACCTCGCGGTGGCGACCACGGTCATCCGGGAACGGACGAACCTCGACGTCGACGGCGTCCCCGGCGCGGCGCAGCGGGACGTGCTGGAGCGGATCGCACCCGTGCTCGTCGACTCCGATGCCGTCTCCGGCGGTCAGGCCGCCGTCGACGCCGCCCTGCAGAGCATCGTCCACCCCGACTTCGCCCGAGCCGCGACGGAGTGACGATGACCGCCAACGCCAACGCTACCGCCACCGCCGCGGCTCCTGCTGCCCGGCCGACGCGGCCGAGCCGGCGTCGCGCCGCACGCATCGCGGGCGGGATGCTGCTGCCGCTCGCGGTGCTCGCGGTGTGGCAGGCGGTCACGGCGTCCGGCCTCGTGCCGCCCTACCGGCTCCCGCCCCCGGCCGCGGTGGTCGAAGCCGCCGTGCAGCTCGCCGAGAGCGGGCAGCTGTGGCTGCACGTCGCCATCTCGGTGCAGCGCATCCTGCTGGGCTTCGCCATCGGATCCGTCGCCGGCCTGCTCGTCGCCGCGGTGGTGGGGCTCACGCGCATCGGCGACGTCGTACTGACGCCCTCCCTCGCGGCGCTGCGCGCGATCCCGTCGCTCGCGCTGGTCCCCCTGCTCGTGCTGTGGATGGGGATCGGGGAGGATTCCAAGGTCACCCTCATCGCGATCGGCGCGTTCTTCCCCGTGTTCACGACCGTGAGCCCGGCGCTGCGGTACGTGGATCCGCACCTCGTGGAGATGGGCCGCACCTTCGGCCTGCGCGGCGGCGCACTGCTGCGCGCCGTGCAGCTTCCTGCGGTGGTGCCGGCCGTCGTGTCGGGCCTGCGCCTGGCGCTGGCTCAGTCCTGGCTGTTCCTCGTCGCCGCCGAACTCGTGGCCGCCGCGATGGGCCTGGGGTTCCTCCTCACCGACTCCCAGGGCACGGGGCGCGTCGACCGCATTCTCCTGGCCATCGTGCTGCTGGCTGTGCTCGGCGCCGCGAGCAACGGCCTCGTCAGCGTCGCCGAGCGCCGTCTTCTGGCGCGGTGGACGTGAGCCGGAGCGGCGCGCAGCCGATCCGGCGTAGAATGGGAGGATGCGTGTGCGCGCACCGCGCGCCGGCAGACCGAAGACCTCTGCGGACCCGCGTCCGCGACACCCCATCCGCCACCCTTCAGGAGGACCTCCCATGGCCGGAACGAACCAGGGCATCATCGATCCCCCCATCGACAGCCTGCTCGAGAAGGTGGACTCCAAGTACCAGCTCGTGATCTACGCCTCCAAGCGTGCGCGCCAGATCAACGACTACTACTCCGACCTGCACGAGGGCAACCTCTTCGACAACGTCGGGCCGCTCGTGGACTCCACCGTCGAGGACAAGCCGCTGACGATCGCGCTGCACGAGATCCACGAAGACAAGCTGCGCCTGCGTCACGCCGAGTGACCCCACGCCGGGCCTGAGTCGCCCCGGTCGGCTGTCCGCCGCCCGGGGCATACTCGTGCCCGTACCCGATTCACCCGACTCCGGCCTGCGCCCGAGGGAGCATCCATGACCGAACTGCGGCTGTTCACCTCCGAATCCGTCACGGAGGGGCACCCGGACAAGATCTGCGACCAGATCTCCGACAGCATCCTGGATGCGATCCTCCGTGAGGACCCCACCGGGCGCGTCGCGGTGGAGACGCTCGTCACGACGGGCCTCGTCCACGTCGCCGGCGAAGTCTCCACGAGCGCCTACGTCGAGATCCCCGCGATCGTGCGGGACGTGGTCAACCGCATCGGCTACACCTCGAGCGACACCGGATTCGACGGCGAGTCGTGCGGAGTGAGCGTGTCGATCGGGGCGCAATCCTCCGACATCGCCGCCGGGGTGAACAAGGCGTTCGAGCAGCGCGAGCGCGGCTCGATCGATCCGCGCGACGAGCAGGGCGCCGGCGACCAGGGCATCATGTTCGGCTTCGCCACCACCGAGACCCCGCAGCTCATGCCGATGGCCAGCTGGACGGCCCACCGGATGGCCGAGCGCCTCGCCGACGCACGGCGCGACGGGCGACTGCCGTTCCTGCGGCCCGATGGCAAGACGCAGGTCACCCTCGGGTACGACGGACAGACCCCGCGCACGGTGGAGTCGGTCGTGCTGTCCACCCAGCACCATCCCGACATCTCCCAGGAGGAGCTGCGCGCACTCGTCCGGGCAGAGGTGATCGAGCCCGTCCTCGCCGACACCGGCCTGGACCTGCCCGATGTGAAGTACTACATCAACCCCGCAGGGCCGTTCGTCGTCGGCGGACCCAAGGGCGACGCGGGCCTGACCGGACGCAAGATCATCATCGACACCTACGGGGGAGCCGCCCGCCACGGCGGTGGCGCGTTCAGCGGCAAGGACCCGTCGAAGGTCGACCGCTCGGCGGCGTACGCGATGCGCTGGGTCGCCAAGAACGCCGTCGCGGCGGGCCTGGCCGACCGCCTCGAGGTGCAGATCGCCTACGCCATCGGCAAGGCGAGCCCGGTGGGCCTGTACGTGGAGAGCTTCGGCACGGGCCGCGTGCCCGACGAATCGATCACGCGGGCGATCCTGGACGTGTTCGACCTGCGGCCCAAGGCCATCATCGATTCGCTCGACCTGCTGCGTCCCATCTACGCCCAGACAGCCGCATACGGTCATTTCGGCCGCGAGCTGCCCGACTTCACGTGGGAGCGCACAGACCGCGTCGACGAGCTGCGCACCGCCGCCGGGCTCTGACGTGCACCCGCTCGGCGGGGCGAGCACATGACCGCCCGACGCGTCGCGCGCGTGCTGCTGGATTCCCCCCTGCCGCAGCTGGACCGGCTGTTCGACTACGCCCTCCCGGACGGCGTCGACGTAGAACCCGGCGTGCGCGTGCGCGTCCCGCTGCGCTCGGCCGGACGCATGATCGACGGGTTCGTCGTCGAGGTCGACGACGAGGACGACGGCGATCGCCCGCTCTCGATGCTCGAGACCGTCGTGTCCACCGTGCCGGTGCTGCCCCCCGCGCTGTACGCGCTGGCCCGCCGCGTCGCCGATCGCGCCGCCGGTTCGGCCGCCGACATCCTGCGCCTGGCGATCCCCAAGCGCATGGTCCGCGCCGAGAAGGCGTGGCTGGCGGCCGATCCGCCGGGCCCGCCGGAGGTGGACGCGGACGCGCTCGCCCGCGCTGACGCCGTGCTGGCGGAGTACCCCGAACTCACCGCGGGCATCCGTGCGGGGGAGCGCATGGCCGTGGATGCTCCGCCCAGGCCCGCGCGCGATGTTCCGGCCGGGGCGTGGGCGGTGCTCCTGGCGGCGGCTGCGGCACGCGAGCTGGCCGACGGGCGCAGTGCCATCCTCGTCGTGCCCGATTACCGCGACCAGGCGCAGCTGGAGCGCGCGCTGGCGGCCTTCGTCCCGCCGGACGCGGTCGTCCGCGACGACTCCGATCAGTCCGGGCCGGCGCGGTACGCGCAGTTCCTGCGCACCCTGGCCGACGCGCCGTGCATCGTCATCGGACGCCGCTCGGCGGTGTACGCGCCCGTACGCGCGGGCCTCGTCGCGATCTGGGACGACGGCGACCCGCTGCTGTCGGAGCCGCTGAGCCCGGGCGTGCACGCCCGGGACGCCGCCCTGGTGCGCCAGGAGCTGGAGGGGTCGGCGCTGCTGTTCGCCGGTCACACCCGCACGACCGACGTCCAGCGCCTCGTGGACGTGCGCTGGGTGCGCGAGATCGCCGCCGCCCGCCGCACATCGCCCCGGGTGGTGCTGAGCGCGACCCGGGAAGGGGAGCGCGGCTCACGCGTGCCCTCGAGCGCCTTCCAGGCCGCGCGCGAGGCCGTTGCGCACGGCCCGGTGCTCGTCCAGGTCTCCCGCCCGGGATATGCGCCCTCGCTCGTGTGCGCGGAGTGCCGGCGTCCGGCGCGTTGCGCGGCGTGCGCGGGTCCGCTGCGCGCGGCGCGTCCGGGCGCGGTCCCCACGTGCGCGTGGTGCGGACGCGCCGCCCACGGATGGACGTGCCCCCACTGCCAGTCGGAGAAGCTGCGGATGGCCTCTTCCGGCACCGAGCGCACGGCCGACGAGCTCGGGCGCGCCTTCCCCGGCGTGCGCGTGATCGTCTCCGACGGCGCGCATCCCGTCGCCGAGATCGAGGCCCGGCCGGCGCTCGTGGTCGCCACGCGCGGTGCCGAGCCGTTCGCCCCCGGTGGGTACGCGGCGATCGTCCTGCTCGACGGCGAGCGGATGCTGCTGTCCGAAGCGCTGCGCATCGGCGAGGACTGCCTGCGCTGGTGGTCCGATGCCGCCGCCCTCGCCGCGCCCGGCGCACCCGTGCACCTCGTCGGCGTCACCGGGCCGGTCGCCCGCGCCCTGGCCACGTGGACGCAGGCCACCTACGCCCGCAGCGAGCTCGCCGAACGCGCACCGCTGCACATGCCGCCCGCCGTGCGGCTGGCCTCGGTGGAGGGCCCCCTCCGCGCCGTCGACGAGGCGCTGGCGGAGCTGCGCGCGGAGGTGCCCGACCTCGGGCCGCACGCGATCCTCGGACCCGTCCCTCGCACGAGCGCCTCCGACACGCCCACCGCGCGCGCCCTCGTCCGTTTCGACTACGCCACCGGCCGCGCCGTCGCGGAGAGCCTGCGGGCAGCCGTCGTGGCCGACGCCGCACGGGCGCGTGCCCGCACGCGCGGGAAGGGCACCCCTGCCCGCAATACACTCAGAGTCCGGTTCGACATCCCCGAACCGGACCTGTGAGGAGAACCATGCGCCTCGTCTTCGCCGGCACGCCCACCGCGGCCGCCCCCTCCCTGCGCGCCCTGGCGGCCGGACCGCACGAGGTCGTCGCGGTGCTCACGCGCACCGACGCCCCGCTCGGTCGCAAGCGCGTGCTCACGCCGTCTCCGGTGGCGCAGGCCGCGGCCGACCTGGGGATCGACGTGATCAAGGCCGACCGGCTGGATGCCGAAGTCACCGGCGCCGTGGCCGCGCTGGCCCCCGATCTCGGCGTCATCGTCGCCTACGGCGGCCTGGTGCGCGAACCTCTGCTGTCGACCCCCGCGCACGGATGGATCAACCTGCACTTCTCCCTGCTCCCGCGCTGGCGGGGGGCAGCACCCGTCCAGCGGGCGCTCATCGCCGGCGACGACACCCTCGGTGCCAGCGTGTTCCAGCTCGTCCCTGAGCTGGACGCCGGACCGGTGTTCGCCGAGGAGGCCACTCCCGCAGGCGACCTCACCGCCGGCGAGGCCCTCGACGCGCTCGCGCTTTCGGGCGCCGGGCTGCTCGCTCGCGTCCTCGACGACATCGCCGACGGCCGCGCCGCCGCCGTCCCGCAGGTCGGAGAACCCACCTTCGCCCCCAAGCTCACCCTCGCCGACGGCGCGGTCGACTGGACGGCGGACGCGGACAGCATCCTCGCCCGCATCCGCGGCGTGACCCCCGAACCCGGCGCGCACACCACCGTCGACGGCGCGCGACTGAAGATCGTGCAGGCCGCCGCCGCAGCTGCCGACGCGCCGGCGCTCGCGCCCGGTGAGCTCGCCCTCGCCGACCGCCGCGTCCTCGCCGGGACCGCCACGCGCCCCGTGCAGCTGGTCACGGTGCAGCCGGCCGGCCGAGGCGCCATGGCCGCCGGCGACTGGTGGCGAGGCCTGCGCGCCGAGCGTCCGCGGGTGGGATCGTGAGCGTGCAGGGCGCACGACGCGTCGCCTACGACGTCCTGCGCGCCGTGGACGAGGCCGACGCGTACGCGAACCTCCTGCTGCCGCACGCGATCGGGCGCGCCGGTCTGGACGCCAAGGACGCCGCCCTCGCGACCGAGCTCACCTACGGCACGCTGCGCCGACGCGGCACCTACGACGCCGTGATCGCCCTGGCCGCCGACCGCAGGATCGAGGACATCGATCCGCCCGTCCGCGACGCGCTGCGCCTGGGCGTGCACCAGATCCTGTCCACGCGCGTGGCCTCGCACGCCGCCGTCAACGAATCCGTCGAGCTCGTGCGCCGCGCCGCCGGGAAGGGTGCCGCCGGGTTCGCCAACGCGGTGCTCCGCCGCGTGGCGCGCGGAACGCCCGGCGAATGGCTGCAGCGCGTGGGCGAGTCTGCGCGTTCGAACGACGAGCGCATCTCCCTCGCCTCCTCGCATCCCGTGTGGATCGTCCGCGCCTTCCGCCGCGCCCTGGCCGCCGAAGACCGTGCGGACGAGCTGGACGCGCTGCTCATGGCCGACAACGACGCGCCGCGCGTGACCCTCGCCGCCCTCCCGGGACTCGCGCCCGTGCCCGCAGACGCGCCACGGGGCCGGTACTCCCCGTACGCGTTCCCGCTGGCCGGCGGGGATCCCGATGCCGCCGTGTCGGCGAGCGGCGGGCGCGTCCGCGTGCAGGACGAGGGCTCACAACTGGCGGCTCTCGCCCTCAGCCGCGCGAGCGCGATCCGCCCTGGGGAGCGGTGGCTGGACCTGTGCGCAGGTCCCGGCGGCAAGACGGCCCTGCTGGCGGCCGAAGCGCTGGCTGCCGGCGCGTCGCTGGAGGCCAACGAGCTGGTCCCGGCGCGGGCCGAACTGGTGCGCCGCTCGGTGGCGGCCGTGCCGATGGAGGTCCCCGTTTCCGAGGAGGACGGGCGCACCCGCGCCGCCTCCACGCCGGGCGCCTACGACCGCATCCTCGTCGATGCGCCGTGCACCGGCATCGGCGCGCTCCGGCGGCGTCCGGAGGCGCGGTGGCGCAAGACGCCCGCCGACGTGCCGCCGCTGGCGACGCTGCAGCGCGAGCTGGTGCTCGCCGCGGTGGAGGGGCTGCGCCCGGGGGGCATCGTCGCGTACGTCACGTGCTCGCCGCACCTGGCCGAGACCGCCGGCGTCGTCGCCGACGTCCGCCGCGAGCTCGGGGACGCCGTCGAGGAGCTCGACGCGCGCGCCGTGCTGCGCGAGGTCTCCCGATCTCCCATCGAGCTGCCCGATCAGAGTGACGGATCCGGGCGCGCACAGCTGTGGCCGCACCGGCACGGCACCGATGCGATGTCGATCGCGCTGCTGCGCAAGCGCGCGTGACACCGTCCCGATGGACGCCGTGACGATGGACGCGGTGACGATAATGGAGCAGTGACCCCCTCCCGCGAGTCCGGCGCCGTCCGGATCAACCCCAGCATCCTCGCCGCCGATTTCGTGAACATGCAGTCCGAGCTCGCGCGCATCGCCGGGGCGGACTTCGTGCACGTGGACGTCATGGACAACCACTTCGTCCCCAACCTCACGTTCGGTCCGCAGATGGTCGGGCGCATCCAGGAGACCAGCCCCGTGCCGCTGGACGTGCATCTCATGATCGACGAACCCGAGCGCTGGGCACCCGGGTATGCCGAACTGGGGGCGGCCTCTGTCACCTTCCATCTGGAGGCCTCCGCCGAGCCGGTGACCCTCGCACGGACACTGCGCGCCGCCGGAGCGCGCGCGGGCGTCGCCATCAAGCCGGACACAGCGGGGGAGTCGCTGTACGACGTGCTCGACGAGTTCGACCAGGTCCTGGTCATGACGGTGGAACCCGGGTTCGGTGGTCAGTCCTTCCGCGCGGAGACGATGCCCAAGCTGCGTGCGCTCGTGGCCGAAGCGCGACGGCGCGGCTCGGCGGTGTGGTTCCAGGTCGACGGGGGCATCTCCGAGTCCACGATCGCCCAGGCCGCCGAGGCGGGCGCCGACACGTTCGTCGCCGGATCGGCCGTGTTCGGATCCGACGATCCGGACGCCGCGATCGCGCACCTGCGCACCCTCGCGCGCCGTCACCACGCCGCACCCTGACCGGGAGGCGCCGCAGGTTCGATACTCTGGCTGTGTGAAGACCTTCGACGCCCTGTTCGCTGAGCTGAGCGCGAAGGCCACCGAGCGTCCCGCCGGCTCGGGGACCGTCGCGCAACTGGATGCGGGAATCCACACGATCGGCAAGAAGGTCGTCGAGGAAGCCGCCGAGGTGTGGATGGCCGCGGAGTACGAATCCGACGACGCCACGGCCGAGGAGATCTCCCAGCTGCTGTACCACCTGCAGGTGCTCATGCTCGCCAAGGGCCTCACCCTCCAGGACGTCTACCGACATCTCTGAGCATCCCTCGCCGGCCCGTTCACCCCTCCTACGAAAGCCCCGTCATGCTGCGCATCGCCGTGCCGAACAAGGGCTCGCTCGCCGACACCGCCTCCGAGATGCTCTCGGAGGCCGGATACACCGGCCGGCGTGACCCCAAAGACCTCCATGTGATCGACCCCGCGAACGAGGTCGAGTTCTTCTACCTCCGCCCTCGCGACATCGCCACCTACGTCGGCTCCGGCGCCCTGGACGTGGGCCTCACCGGCCGCGATCTCCTGCTGGATGCCCGCATGCCCGGGGCGCGCGAGATCGAAGCGCTCGGCTTCGGCGACTCCACCTTCCGCTTTGCCGGCCCGCCCGGACGCTTCACCGAGCTCGCCGACCTCGAGGGCACCCGCGTGGCGACGGCCTATCCGGGTCTGGTCGACGGATTCCTCGACGAACGCGGCATCGCCGTGGACCTGGTCCCGCTGGACGGCGCGGTCGAATCCGCCGTGCAACTGGGCGTCGCCGATGCCGTCGCCGATGTCGTGTCCACGGGCACGACGCTGCGTCAGGCGGGGCTGGAGATCTTCGGCCCGGCGCTGCTGCACTCCGAGGCGGTGCTCATCGCCGGTCCCCGCGACGCCGAGGGCACCGACACCCTGCTGCGGCGCCTGCGGGGCGTCCTCGTGGCCCGCCGCTACGTGCTCATCGACTACGACCTGCCCGCGCGGCTGGTCGACGACGCCGTCGCCGTCGCGCCGGGGATCGAGTCGCCCACCATCTCGCCGCTGCGCGATCCGGAATGGGTCGCGGTGCGCGTCATGAGCCCCCGCCGCGGCGTGAACCAGGTGATGGACGCGCTGTACGCCATCGGAGCCCGTGCGATCCTCGTGACCGAGATCCACGCGGCGCGGCTGTGACCGGGCAGGCCCTCACGATGTCCCTCGCCCGCCGCGTCATCCCCTGCCTGGATGTGGCCGCCGGTCGCGTGGTCAAGGGCGTGAACTTCGAGAACCTCCGCGACATGGGCGACCCGGTGGAGCTGGCCCGGCTGTACTTCGATCAGGGCGCCGACGAGATCACGTTCCTCGACGTCACAGCGACGGTGGACGAGCGCGCGACGACGTACGACGTCGTCCGGCGCACCGCGGAAGAGGTCTTCATCCCGCTCACCGTCGGCGGCGGCGTCCGCTCGGCCGACGACGTCGCCCGGCTCCTCGGAGTGGGCGCCGACAAGGTCGGCGTCAATTCCGCCGCGATCGCCCGGCCCTCGCTCGTGGATGACATCGCCGACCGGTTCGGGGCGCAGGTCCTCGTCCTCTCCCTCGACGTCAAGCGGTCCGCCACGACCCCCTCCGGCTTCGTGGTCACCACCCACGGCGGTCGCACCGAGACCTCACTGGACGCGCTCGCGTGGGCGCGTGAGGCGATCGAGCGCGGCGCCGGCGAACTCCTGGTGAACTCCATCGACGCCGACGGCACGAAGGCGGGCTTCGATCTGGAACTGGTCGCGCTCATGCGCGAGGTCGCCAGCGTCCCCGTCATCGCCTCGGGCGGCGCCGGAGCGGTGGAGCATTTCGCCCCCGCCATCCACGCCGGCGCCGACGCGGTGCTTGCCGCATCGGTGTTCCACACGGGCGCCCTCACCGTGGGAGATGTGAAAGCGGCCCTGGCCGCGGACGGAATCGAGGTGCGCCGATGACCGAGAGCGTGGAAGAGCGCATCGCGCGGGTGGCCTTCACTCCCGAAGGACTCGCGCCGGCGATCATCCAGCAGTGGGACTCCGGCGAGGTGCTCATGCTGGGATGGATGGATGCCGAGGCGCTGCGCCGGACGCTCACCAGCGGGCGCGTGACCTTCTGGTCGCGGTCACGGCAGGAGTACTGGCGTAAGGGCGACACCTCCGGTCACATCCAGCTCGTGCGCGGCGCGCGCCTGGACTGCGACGGAGACGCGCTGCTCATCCAGGTGGAACAGGTGGGCCCCGCCTGCCACACCGGCACCCGGACGTGCTTCGACGCGGACGACCTCGAGCCGGTGGCGGACGCGACGTCATGATCCGGCGCGCGCGTCTCATCGCCGTCGTCGCGACCCTCGCTGCGGGGGCGACCGGCGTGATCTCGGCGACCCAGACCTGGCTCACCGTCGTGCTCGCCGACGGCTCCGCCGAGCCGCTCCTGGTCCCCGGAGCCGCGGCCCTGCCGGTCCTGACGCCCCTCAGCCTCGCCGCACTGGCACTCGGGGCGGCGCTGTCGATCGTGGGCACCGTCGTGCGCGTCATGTTCGGAGCCATCGGGCTCGCCATCGCCGCCGTCCTGGGATGGCTGTCGGCGGTCATCGCATTCGCGCCGCCGGTCACCGCGGTCGCCGCCACCGTGAGCGCGGCGACCGGGATCTCCGGCGTCGAGGGCGTGGGGCGCCTGGTGGAGAGCATCGGAACCACCCCGTGGCCGGCGCTGACCCTCGCCGCGCAGATCGTTCTGGCCGCCGCGAGCCTGTTCACGATCGTCACGGCACGCCGCTGGCGCAGCGGTGCCGACCGGCGATACCGCACGGCCCCGGGGCCGGCGGGCTCACGACCGTCCGACGCCATCGACTCGTGGGACGACCTCTCGCGCGGCGAGGACCCCACGCGCTGAGCCCGGCCGCGCCGTGCTCGGAGGCGGCGGAGGCACCGATAGACTTGCACGGCACACGACACGCCGTGCCCGCACCCGAAGGAGACCCATGAGCAGCAACATCGGCGACCCCGGTCACGGACACTCGCCGGCCGCGTGGACGGCCGTGACGATCATGCTCGTCGCGATCGCGATCGGGACCACCGCGTTCTTCCTCGATCTCCAGTGGCTCGTGTGGGCCTCCGCCGCCCTGGTGGTCGTGGGCCTGCTCGTGGGCTGGGGCATGTCGAAGGCCGGTTACGGCGTCGGCGGCGCGAAGTACACCCCCAAAGAGCATTGAACATGCTCGCCGACCTCACCGCCGGCGCCGTGGAGGACGCCGAGCGGCGGTCCCTCGTGCGGCCGCCGGCCGAGGTCGAGCGTGCCGCGCTCAGCCAGACGCCCGCGCGTGACGCGCTGGCCGCGCTCGCACCGGCCGACCGCGTCCGGATCATCGCCGAGGTCAAGCGCGCGAGCCCCTCGCGCGGCGACCTCGCCGACATCCCCGACCCCGCCGCCCAGGCCCGGCTGTACGAGGAGGGCGGCGCATCCGCGATCTCGGTGCTCACCGAGGAGCGCCGGTTCAAAGGCAGCCTCGCCGACCTCGAGGCGGTCAAGGCCGCCGTCTCGCTGCCGGTGCTGCGCAAGGATTTCATCGCGACGCCCTACCAGGTGCTGGAAGCCCGTGCGGCCGGCGCCGACCTGGTCCTACTGATCGTGGCCGCGCTCGAGCAGCCGCTGCTCGCCGAACTGCACCAGCTCGTTCTGGACCTCGGGATGACCCCGCTGGTGGAGACGCACTCCGCCGACGAGGCTGCGCGCGCCGCCGACATCGGAGCGCGCCTGGTCGGGGTCAACGCGCGCGACCTGTCGACGTTCGCCCTGGATCGCGACCTGTTCGGACGCCTCGTCGACCGTCTGCCGGCCGACGCGATCAAGGTGGCCGAATCGGCCGTGCTCAGCCCCGACGACGTCGCCCACTACCGCGCAGCCGGCGCCGACGCCGTGCTGATCGGGGAAGCCCTCGTCACCGGGGACCCCGTCGCCACCCTTCGTGCCTTCTTGGGAGCATCCGCATGAGCCTGCGTTCGGAAACCGGCCCGTTCTTCGGGGACTTCGGCGGGCGCTACATGCCCGAATCCCTCATCGCCGCCATCGACGAGCTCACCGCCGTCTACGAATCGGCCATGGCCGACCCCGCCTTCCTGGAGGAGTTCCGCGGTCTGCTGCACAGCTACGCCGGGCGCCCCTCGCCGATCACGGAGGTGCCGCGCTTCGCCGAGCACGCCGGCGGCGCTCGCATCTTCCTCAAGCGCGAAGACCTCAACCACACCGGCTCGCACAAGATCAACAACGTCCTCGGCCAGGCACTGCTGACCCGCCGACTGGGCAAGACCCGCGTGATCGCCGAGACCGGCGCGGGGCAGCACGGGGTGGCCACGGCCACCGCCGCCGCCCTCTTCGGCTTCGACTGCACGATCTACATGGGCGAGGTCGACACCGAGCGCCAGGCTCTCAACGTCGCACGGATGCGTCTCCTGGGCGCCGAGGTCATCCCGGTGCGCACGGGTTCGCGCACCCTCAAGGACGCCATCAACGAGGCGTACCGCGACTGGGTCGGCAGCGTGGAGACGACCAACTACATCTTCGGGACGGCGGCAGGCCCGCATCCGTTCCCCGCGATGGTGCGCGACTTCCAGAAGGTGATCGGCGAGGAGGCCCGCGCCCAGCTGCTCGAGGAGGTCGGCCGGCTTCCGGACGCGGTGTTCGCCTGCGTGGGCGGGGGATCCAACGCGATCGGGATGTTCGACGCCTTCCTGGACGATGACGACGTGCGCCTGTACGGCGTGGAGGCGGCCGGCGACGGCGTCGACACGCCGCGGCACGCCGCCTCGATCGAGCGGGGTCGGCCGGGCGTCCTGCACGGTGCGCGGACGTTCGTGCTGCAGGACGAGGACGGCCAGACCGTCGAGTCGCACTCCATCTCGGCCGGCCTGGACTACCCGGGGGTCGGGCCCGAGCATGCGTGGCTCGCCTCCATCGGCCGGGCCCAGTACATCCCGGCCACCGACGACGAGGCCATGCAGGCGCTGCGCCTGCTCAGCAGGACCGAGGGCATCATCCCGGCGATCGAGTCGGCGCACGCTCTGGCCGGAGCGCTGCGCCTGGGGCCCGAGCTCGGCCCCGACGCGGTGATCGCGGTCTGCCTGTCGGGCCGGGGGGACAAGGACATGGACACCGCCGCGCGCTACTTCCAGCTGTACGACGCGCAGCAGGCCGAGATCGTCAACGTCCCGCCCGCGGACGAGGCGGCCAGCGGAGAGGGCGTGGAGCTGTGACCTCGCGAGTCGCCGCCGCCATCGACGCGGCGCACGCGCAGGGCCGCGGCGCGTTCATCGGCTACCTGCCGGCCGGCTTCCCCGATGTGCGCACCGGGATCGAAGCCGCCGTGGAGCTGGCCCGCAGCGGCGCGGACGTGCTCGAGATCGGTCCGCCTTACAGCGACCCCGTCATGGATGGCGAGGTCATCCAGGAGGCCACGCAGGCGGCCCTGGCGGGCGGCTTCCGGCTGCGCGACCTGTTCCCCGCGCTCGCGGAGATCACGAGCCGGGTCGAGATCCCGGTCTTGGTCATGACGTACTGGAACCCCGTCGTGCAGTACGGCGTCGACCGATACGCCGACGCGCTGGTGGACGCCGGAGCGGCGGGTCTGATCACACCCGACATCACGCCGGAAGAGGCGGGGGAGTGGATCGCCGCGAGCAAGCGGACGGGCCTTGACCGCGTGTTCCTCGCCGCGCCCACCTCCAGCGACGAACGACTGGACATGATCGCCGAGGCATCCACGGGCTTCGTGTACACCGTGTCGACGATGGGTATCACCGGCGAGCGGGCCGACCTGGATGCTGCCGCCCGCACGCTCGTCGGACGCCTGCGCGCGGCGGGAGCCGAGCGCGCGTGCGTGGGCATCGGCATCTCCACGCCCGACCACGTCGCCGGCGTCGTGGACTACGCCGACGGCGCGATCGTGGGCACGGCACTCGTGCGCGCACTGCGGGACCGCGGAGTGGACGGCCTCGGCGAGACCGCCCGCGCCCTCGCCGGCGGCACCGTGCGGCAGCCCGCGTCGCGCTGATCACCCGCACGCCCTGCGCGCCCTAGACTCGAACCCATGACGTTCGCCCCTTCGAGCGCCCTCAGTGGCGTGCTCGGCAGCATCCCGAGCCCCGAGATCAGCTACATCGACCTCGGCCCGCTGCGGATCCACTTCTACGCCCTGTGCATCATCGTGGGGATCATCGCCGCGATGCTGCTGACCAATGCGCGCCTGACCCGCCGCGGCGCCGAGCCGTGGGTCGTCATCGACATCGCCCTGCTCGCCGTTCCGCTGGCGATCATCGGCGCGCGGATCTACCACGTGCTGACCCACCCCGGCTTCTACTTCGGCGAGGGCGCGGACGTGTGGGCGGTCTTCCGGATCTGGGAGGGCGGCATCGCCATCTACGGCGCCCTGATCGGCGGCGCCGTGGGCGCGTGGCTCGGGTGCCGCTGGACCGGGATCCGCTTCTGGACGCTCGCCGACGCGATCGCTCCTGGGCTCCTGCTGGCGCAGGCGCTGGGCCGCTTCGGCAACTGGTTCAACCAGGAGCTGTTCGGCCAGCCCACCGACCTGCCGTGGGGACTGGAGATCGACTCCGACAACCCCGCCTTCCCGGCAGGCCTGGAGCCGGGCACGCTGTTCCACCCCACGTTCCTCTACGAAGTGATCTGGAACCTACTGGGCGTGGCGGTGCTGCTGTGGGCTGGACGGCGCTTCCGGCTGCAGTGGGGGCGCCTGTTCGCGGTCTACCTCATCTGGTACAGCGCCGGGCGCATCGTGTGGGAGTCGATCCGCATCGATCCGAGCGAGATCTACTTCGGTCTGCGCACCAACGTGTGGGCCGCGATCGCGGGCGTGGTGCTGGGTCTGGTGATCTTCTTCGTGCAGCGCCGCCGCCACCCCGGCTACGAGCCGTCGCCGTACAAGCCGGGACGCGAAGCGGAGGCGAAAGGCGCTGTACAATCGGCTGACCCCAACGACTTCGTCGACGTGAGCGAGCCGCCCGCGACGGAGACCCGCGTCGGCAGCGCCACAAGCACGACCGCCACGAGTTAGGACATCTTCTGGGCCGACGTCGTCCCATCTTGAGCATCAACGTGAGGACGGATGGTATGGCCTCGAGCAACCGTTCCGACGCCGTGGGAGGAGTTCTGCCTCCCCGGCAGGGCATGTACAACCCGGCGTTCGAAAAGGACGCGTGCGGGCTGGCGATGGTCGCGACCCTGCGCGGTGAGCCCGGTCACGACATCATCGACCTGGCCCTGACGGCGCTGCGCAACCTCGAGCACCGCGGAGCGATCGGCTCGGACGCGGGCACCGGGGACGGTGCCGGCATCCTGACCCAGATGCCCGATGCCTTCCTGCGCGCCGTCGTCGACTTCGACCTGCCTCCGACGGGGGAGTACGCCGCCGGGCTGGCCTTTCTGCCGCGCGATGCGGACGAACGCGCCGCGCAGAAGGCCGGCATCGAGCGGATCGCCCAGAGCGAGAACCTCGTCGTGCTGGGCTGGCGCGAGGTCCCCGTCGAGACGGGGAACCTCGGCAAGCTCGCCTACCAGGCCCGGCCCGCCTTCGAGCAGCTGTTCGTGTCGCGACCGGCCACCGGCGATGCCCCCGCGCTCTCGGGCATCGCGCTGGATCGGCGCGTGTACCGCCTGCGCAAGCGCGCCGGCCACGAGCTGGACGCGTACTTCGTCTCGCTCTCCAGCCGCACGCTCGGCTACAAGGGCATGGTCACGACCCTGCAGCTGGAGCCGTTCTACCCCGACCTGCAGGACGAGCGCTTCGCTTCCGAACTGGCCGTCGTGCACTCTCGGTACTCCACCAACACCTTCCCGTCGTGGCCGCTCGCGCAGCCGCTGCGGATGCTCGCCCACAACGGCGAGATCAACACCGTCAACGGCAACCGCAACTGGATGCGCGCACGCCAGTCGCAGCTGGAGTCCGAGCTGCTGGGCGACGTCACGCCACTGCTGCCGATCTGCACCGAGGGTGCGAGCGACTCGGCGTCCTTCGACGAGGTGCTCGAGCTTCTCACCCTGACCGGGCGGAGCCTGCCGCACGCCATGATGATGATGGTGCCGGAGGCCTACGAGAAGCAGCCGGACATGGATCCGCAGCTCCGCGCCTTCTACGAGTACCACTCCATGCAGATGGAGCCGTGGGACGGCCCCGCCGCGCTCATCTTCACCGACGGCACCCTGGTGGGAGCGACCCTCGACCGCAACGGGCTGCGTCCGGGCCGCTGGACGGAGACCACCGACGGCCTCATCGTCATCGGCAGCGAGACGGGCGTCCTGGACTTCGAGCCCGCCCGCATCAAGCGCCGCGGCCGTCTGCGGCCGGGGCGGATGTTCCTCGTGGACACCGCGCAGGGTCGCATCATCGAGGACGAGGAGATCAAGGCCGACCTCGCCGGCATGCGCCCGTGGCAGGAATGGCTGGATGCCGGGCGCGTGCGCCTGGCCGACCTTCCCGAGCGGGAGCACATCGTGCACCCGATCGCCTCGATCACGCGCCGTCAGCGCACGTTCGGCTACACCGAGGAGGAGGTGCGGATCCTCCTGACCCCCATGGGCCAGACCGGTGCCGAGCCCCTCGGCGCGATGGGCAGCGACACGCCCGTCGCCGTCCTCAGCGAGCGGCCGCGCCTGCTGTTCGACTACTTCGTGCAGCAGTTCGCGCAGGTGACCAACCCACCGCTGGACTCCATCCGCGAGGAGGTCGTCACCTCCCTCGGGCTCGGTCTCGGTCCCGAGCGGAACCTGCTGGACTGGGGCGCGGACCACACGCGCGTCATCACGCTGGATTTCCCGGTCATCGACAACGACGAGCTGGCCAAGCTCCAGAACATCGACAAGGCTCTGCCGGGGCGCCGTTCGGTCACCATCCGCGGTCTGTACCACTTCGACCAGGGTCCCGGCGCACTCGAGGCGCGACTGGATGCCATCAGCGCCGAGGTGGATGAGGCCATCGCCGACGGCGCGGAGTTCCTGATCCTCAGCGATCGCGACTCCAACAAGGATCTCGTCCCCATCCCCTCGCTCCTGCTGGTCTCGGCGGTGCACCACCACCTCATCCGTCGCCAGAACCGCATGAAGGTCGGGCTCGTGGTGGAAGCCGGCGACGTGCGGGAAGTGCACCACGTCGCGACGCTGCTGGGGTACGGCGCATCCGCCGTGAACCCCTACCTGGCGATGGAGACGGTCGAGTACCTCGTGCGGGCCGGTTTCATCACGGGCGTCACGCCCGAGAAGGCCGTGAAGAACCTCATCTACGCCCTGGGCAAGGGCGTGCTGAAGATCATGTCGAAGATGGGCATCTCGACCGTGTCCTCCTATGCCGGCGCGCAGGTGTTCGAGGCCGTGGGACTGTCGGAGGAGTTCGTCCAGAAGTACTTCACCGGCACCGAGACCAAGCTCGGCGGCATCGGCATCGAGCACGTGGCCGCCGAGAACCAGGCCCGCCACGACTTCGCCTACCCCGAAGACGAAGCGGTGCGCGCGCACGAGCGGCTGTGGACCGGTGGCGAGTACCAGTGGCGCCGCGACGGCGCCCCGCACCTGTTCAACCCCGACACGGTGTTCCGCCTGCAGCACGCCACGCGCGAGCGCCGGTACGACATCTTCCGCGAGTACACGCGTCTGGTCGACGACCAGGCGGGCGAGCTCAAGACGCTGCGCGGGATGTTCGGGCTGCGCACGGGCGAGCGCCCACCGGTGCCGCTGGACGAGGTCGAACCCGTCTCCTCCATCGTGCGGCGATTCTCCACCGGGGCGATGAGCTATGGCTCCATCTCGAAGGAGGCGCACGAGACCCTCGCCATCGCGATGAACAGCATCGGGGCGAAGTCCAACACCGGTGAGGGCGGCGAGGACGTCGATCGCCTCCTCGATCCCGAGCGGCGCAGCGCGATCAAGCAGGTCGCGTCCGGACGTTTCGGCGTGACCAGTCTCTACCTCACGCAGGCCGACGACATCCAGATCAAACTCGCCCAGGGCGCCAAGCCCGGCGAGGGCGGACAGCTGCCGCCTGCCAAGGTGTACCCGTGGGTCGCACGCACGCGGCACGCGACCGCCGGAGTCGGGCTCATCTCGCCTCCGCCGCACCACGACATCTACTCCATCGAAGACCTCAAGCAGCTCATCTTCGACCTCAAGCGCGCCAACCCCGGCGCCCGTATCCACACGAAGCTCGTGAGCCAGTCCGGCATCGGCGCGGTGGCGGCCGGTGTCGCCAAGGCGCTGTCGGATGTCATCCTCGTCTCCGGCCACGACGGGGGGACCGGCGCCAGCCCGCTGAACTCCCTCAAGCACGCCGGGACGCCGTGGGAGCTGGGCCTGGCCGAGACGCAGCAGACCCTCATGCTCAACGGCATGCGCGACCGCGTCGTCGTCCAGGTGGACGGGCAGCTCAAGACCGGCCGCGACGTCATCATCGGCGCGCTCCTGGGGGCGGAGGAGTTCGGTTTCGCCACTGCTCCGCTCGTGGTGTCGGGATGCGTCATGATGCGCGTATGCCACCTGGACACCTGCCCGGTCGGCGTGGCGACGCAGAACCCCGTCCTGCGGTCCCGGTTCACCGGCAAGCCCGAATTCGTCGTGAACTTCATGGAGTTCATCGCGCAGGAGGTACGCGAGTACCTCGCCGCCCTCGGCTTCCGCTCGCTGGATGAGGCCATCGGTCACGCCGAGCTGCTCGACGTCGACCGCGCCGTCGAGCACTGGAAGGCCGGTGGGCTCGACCTCAGCCCGATCCTGGAGGGCCCGCATTTCGCCCCCGACGAGCCGCGCAGGGCGCAGCGGGCACAGGACCACGAGCTCGACGATCACTTCGACGTGACCCTCATCGAGCGCGCCCAGGATGTCATCGCGCACGGCGGCACCGTCGAGATCGCGCTGCCCATCCGCAACACCGCCCGCGCGGTGGGCACGATGCTGGGCCACCACGTGACCCGTGCGCACGGCGCCAACGGACTGACCTCCGGCTCGATCGACGTGTCGCTGACCGGCTCGGCCGGTCAGTCGTTCGGGGCCTTCCTGCCCGCCGGCATCACCCTGCGGCTCGAGGGCGACTCCAACGACTACGTGGGCAAGGGCCTGTCCGGCGGCAAGGTCGTCATCCGCCCGCCGCGCGAGTCGACGTTCGCCGCATCCGAGAACGTCATCGCCGGCAACGTGCTCGGATACGGCGCCACCCAGGGATCGATGTTCCTCAGCGGCGTCGTGGGGGAGCGGTTCTTCGTGCGCAACTCCGGGGCGACCGCGGTCGTCGAAGGCGTCGGCGACCACGCGCTGGAGTACATGACCGGCGGGCTCGCGGTGATCCTCGGCGCCACCGGGCGCAACTTCGGCGCCGGCATGTCCGGCGGCACGGCGTACGTGTACCGCCTGGACCGTGCGCTGGTGAACCGTGAGGCGCTCGCCTCGGGCGAGCTGGAGCTGGGCGCGCTCGGCTCCGGCGACGCCGAGATGCTCCGAGACCTGCTCCAGGAGCACGTGACCGAGACCGGCTCCGAGCTCGCCCAGCGCCTGCTGGCGGATTTCGACGCCGAGCTGGCGAACTTCGTCCGCGTCGTGCCCCGCGACTACGCCGCCGTCCTGCAGACGCGGCAGGCGGCCGTGGACGAAGGCCTCGACCCCGACGGCGACGTCGTCTGGACCCGCATCATGGAGGTGACCGGTGGCTGACCCGAAGGGTTTCCTGAAGACCACGCAGCGCGAGCTGCCGCCGCGGCGGCCGGTGCCCGTGCGCATCATGGACTACAAAGAGGTCTACGAGGCCGCCGACCCCGCGATGGTCCGGCGCCAGGCCGGACGCTGCATGGACTGCGGCATCCCGTTCTGCCACAAGGGGTGTCCGCTGGGAAACCTCATCCCGGAGTGGAACGACCTCATGTGGCGCGGCGAGGGCCGCGCCGCGATCGAGCGGCTGCACGCCACCAACAACTTCCCCGAGTTCACCGGGCGGCTGTGCCCCGCCCCGTGCGAGAGTTCGTGCGTGCTGGGGATCAACCAGCCGGCCGTGACGATCAAGCAGGTCGAGGTCTCGATCATCGACGAGGCGTTCGCGCACGGCTGGGTCGAGCCCGAGCCGCCGCAGCGGCTGACCGGCAAGACCGTGGCCGTCGTCGGATCCGGCCCCGCGGGCCTGGCCGCCGCCCAGCAGCTCACGCGGGCAGGGCACACCGTCGCGGTGTACGAGCGCGACGACCGCATCGGCGGGCTCCTGCGCTACGGCATCCCCGACTTCAAGATGGAGAAGCGTCACCTCGAGGCGCGCCTGCGTCAGATGCGCGACGAGGGCACGCGGTTCCGCGCGGGCGTCGAGATCGGCGTGGACATCTCCTGGTCGGACCTGCGCAGCCGGTACGACGCCGTCGTGGTGACCACGGGCGCGACGGTGCCGCGCGACCTCCCGATCCCCGGCCGCGACCTCGCCGGCGTGCACTTCGCGATGGAGTACCTCGTCGAATCCAACCGCGCCGTCGCCGGTGACCAGGTGGACCACCAGATCAGCGCGCACGGCAAGCACGTCGTCGTCCTCGGTGGCGGCGACACCGGCGCCGACTGCATCGGCACGGCGCATCGGCAGGGCGCCCTGAGCGTGACGAACCTCGCGATCGGCGTGCAGCCCCCCGAGGCCCGCCCGTCGCATCAGCCGTGGCCGATGACCCCGACGCTGTTCGAGATGTCCTCCGCGCACGAGGAGGGCGGCGAGCGGACCTACCTCGCCTCGACCGTGGAGTTCCTCGGCGACGGCGCGGGCGAGGTCCGCGCGCTGCGCGTGGCCGAGACGGAGTTCGTCGACGGGCGGCGGGTGCCCAAGAGCGGCACCGAGCGTGAGATCCCCGCCGACCTGGTCCTGATCGCCCTGGGCTTCACCGGCCCCGAGCGCACGGCGCTGGAGGATCAGCTCGGCGCGCAGTTCACCGCACGCGGCAGCGTCGCGCGCGATGACGACTACGCCACGACCGCCGACGGCGTGTTCGTCGCCGGCGACGCCGGCCGCGGTCAGTCGCTCATCGTATGGGCGATCGCCGAGGGCCGTGCCGCCGCGGCGGCGGTGGATCGCCACCTCATGGGCGCCACGGCGCTGCCGTCCCCGGTGCGCCCGGCTGATGTCGCGATCGGTCTGCAGCCCGCGTAGGCTGGCCAACGCCACCCCCGACCACCTTTCCCTTCCTCTTCCGTGGAGTACACACATAGTGAGACGCGCCAAAATCGTCGCCACCCTGGGCCCGGCAACCTCGTCCTACGAGATGGTTCGCGCCATCATCGACGCGGGCGTCGACGTGGCCCGACTGAACCTCAGCCACGGCGATTACTCCGTGCACGAGGCCAACTTCGCCAACGTGCGGCGAGCGGCGGATGATGCGGGGCGCCCGGTTGCGATCCTGGTCGACCTGCAGGGGCCGAAGATCCGTCTGGGCCGGTTCCAGAACGGCCCGCACGAGCTGTCCGCCGGCGACATCTTCACCATCACGATCGATGACGTCCCCGGGACGAAAGACCTGGTCTCCACGACGTTCAAGGGTCTCCCTCAGGATGTCGCGCCCGGCGACTTCCTCCTCATCGACGACGGCAAGGTGCGAGTGCGGGTCATCGAGTCCGACGAGCGCACCGTGACCACCGAGGTCGTGGTGGGCGGACCGGTGTCCAACAACAAGGGCATCAACCTCCCCGGCGTCGCCGTCAACGTGCCCGCCCTCAGTGAGAAGGACGAGGCCGACCTGCGCTGGGGGCTGCGCGCCGGTGCCGACCTCATCGCGCTGTCGTTCGTCCGCTCCGCGCAGGACGTCGAGCGCGCCCACGTCATCATGGCCGAGGAGGGGCGCCGCATCCCCCTCATCGCGAAGATCGAGAAGCCGCAGGCCGTCGACAACCTCGAAGAGATCATCGACGCCTTCGACGGCATCATGGTCGCCCGTGGCGACCTCGGCGTCGAGCTGCCGCTGGAAGCGGTTCCCATCGTGCAGAAGCGCGCGGTGGAGCTGGCCCGCCGGATGGCCAAGCCGGTCATCGTGGCCACGCAGATGCTGGAGTCCATGATCGCCAGCCCCGTCCCGACGCGCGCCGAGACCAGCGACGTCGCCAACGCGGTGCTCGACGGCGCCGACGCCGTCATGCTCTCCGGCGAGACCAGCGTGGGGGAGTACCCCGTCACCGTCGTGGAGACCATGGCGCGCATCGTGGCCTCGACCGAGGAGCACGGGCTGGACCGCATCGCACCTCTTGGCGCCAAGCCGCGCACGCAGGGCGGTGCGATCACCCTCGCCGCCGTGGAGGTCGCCGACTTCGTCGAGGCGAAGTTCCTGTGCGTCTTCACCGAGTCCGGCGACTCCGCTCGACGGCTGGCGCGCATCCGCTCGATGATCCCGATGCTCGCGTTCACACCGGAGCCGGGCATCCGCCGCCGACTCGCACTGACGTGGGGCGTGCACGCCACTCTCGTGGAGCACGTGCCGCACACCGACCGCATGTTCGTCCAGGTGGACGAGTACCTGCTGGGACGTGAGCTGGCCAAGGTCGGCGACAAGGTCGTCGTGATCTCCGGATCGCCTCCCGGAATCGCCGGGTCGACGAACGATGTCCGCGTGCACCGGGTCGGCGACGCCGTTCACGGCGCCGCTCCCATCTATCAGGCCGACAACTGACGCAGGCGCGCGGGTGCGGCCTCACGGGGCCCACCCGCGCGCGTGCGCTAGGGTCGATGCCGACATGCAGGCCGGTGTGGCGGAATGGCAGACGCGGGGCACTCAAAATGCTCTGTCCGCAAGGACGTGTGGGTTCGAGTCCCACCACCGGTACGACCCCGGACCTCGCCATGAGGCGGGTTCGCGGGGCAATGTCCCACCGACGACAAGATGCCGTCGCTCTCAGTTCTAGGATGGATACGTGACCGAGCAAGAGCCCCCCGCCGCATCCGCCCCCCGCCGTGTCGTCGTGGCCGAGGACGAGTCGCTGATCCGGCTGGACATCGTCGAGATCCTCCGAGACAACGGCTACGACGTCGTGGGTGAAGCCGGCGACGGCGAGACCGCCGTGCAGCTGGCCACCGAGCTGCGTCCCGACCTCGTCATCATGGACGTGAAGATGCCCCAGCTCGACGGCATCAGCGCCGCCGAGCGGCTGAGCAAGAACCACATCGCGCCCGTCGTGCTGCTGACCGCCTTCAGCCAGAAGGAGCTCGTGGAGCGCGCGAGCGAAGCCGGCGCGCTCGCGTACGTCGTGAAGCCCTTCACGCCCAACGACCTGCTGCCGGCGATCGAGATCGCCCTCGCCCGCTACGAGCAGATCATCACGCTCGAAGCCGAGGTCGCCGACATGGTCGAGCGCTTCGAGACCCGCAAGCTCGTCGACCGCGCCAAGGGCCTGCTCAACGAGAAGATGGGCCTCACCGAGCCCGAGGCGTTCCGCTGGATCCAGAAGGCCTCGATGGACCGCCGCCTGACCATGCAGGACGTGGCCAAGGCCATCATCGAGCAGCTGGCGCCCAAGAAGTCCTGACACCCCGCACGAGGATGCGTCGGCTCACTCGGCCGGCGCATCCTTGATGTGGTTGGTGATGCGCACGGTGGAGCACCGACGCCCCTGCTCATCGGTGACGACGATCTCGTGCACCGTGAGGGAGCGGCCCAGGTGGATCGGCGTGCAGACGCCGGTGACGCGACCCGATGTCGCAGAACGCGTGTGCGTGGCGTTGATATCCACGCCCACCGCGAGGCGGCCGGGACCGGCGTACAGGTTCGCGGCCATCGATCCGAGTGACTCGCCCAGGACGACGTACGCGCCGCCGTGGAGCAGACCTACCGGCTGCGTGTTGCCCTCCACGGGCATCGTGGCGACGGCCCGTTCGACGGTGAACTCGACCCATTCGAAGCCCATCTTCTCGGCCAGGGCGCCCATGCCGCGCTGGGCCACCCAGGCGAGTCCGGAGTCGGTGTCGGGGGCAGTCGAGCTCATCATCGCCTTCGTCGGGGAGCGGGCAGAGATGTCCGTTCCCGTCGTTAGGCTGATTGGGTGACGGACTCCGCAAAGCCTACCCTCCTCGTCGTCGACGGCCATTCGCTCGCCTACCGTGCGTTCTTCGCGCTGCCGGTCGACAACTTCTCCACGAAGGACGGGCAGCACACCAACGGCATCTACGGATTCCTCTCGATGCTGGTGAACCTCATCAAGGCGGAGAAGCCCACGCACCTCGCCGTCGCCTTCGACATGGCGCGGCACTCCTTCCGCACCGACCAGTACCCCGAGTACAAGGCCAACCGGTCCGAGACGCCCAGCGAGTTCAAGGGCCAGATCCCGATCCTGCAGGACTGCCTCGCGGCCATGAGCATCCCGGTGCTGCAGAAGGAGGGCATCGAGGCCGACGACATCCTCGCCACCCTCGCGACGCAGGGGGCGGAGCAGGGATTCCACGTCCTGGTGTGCTCGGGCGACCGCGACACGATCCAACTCGTCACCGACGACGTGACCCTGTTGTACCCCAACGTGCAGGGCGTCTCGCAGCTCAAGCGCTACGACCCCGAGACCGTGGTGGCGAAGTACGGTCTGCCGCCCGAGCAGTACCCCGACATCGCCGCGCTCGTGGGGGAGACGAGCGACAACCTCCCCGGCGTGCCCAAGGTGGGGGAGAAGACCGCCGTGAAGTGGCTGACGCAGTACGGGTCGCTGGACGCGCTGCTGGAGAACGCGGACAAGGTCACCGGCGTGGTCGGCAACAACCTCCGCGAGCACCTCGAGGACGTGCGCCGTAACCGCCGCCTGAACCGCCTGCTGCGCGATGTCGAACTGCCGGTGACCCCCGCCGACCTGGAGGTGCGTCCGATCGACGCCCAGGCCGTGCGCGACATCTTCGCCCGACTGGAGTTCCGCACGCTGCTCCCGCGCGTGTTCGAAGTCGCCGGGGCGGATGCGACGGGGTCGGATGCCAGCATCCCGGTCGCGCAGGCCCCCGCCGCCGTGCAGGCCGACGCCGCGGCCCTGTCGGCATGGATCGCCGACGCGGCGGGAGAAATCGGTGTCACGCTCGTGCTCACCGGCGGTCGCCCGACGCGCATCGGGCTGGCGACGGCCGCGGGCGCCGTCGAGGCCGACTGGACGGCCGAGACCCGCGACGCCCTGGCCGACTGGCTCTCATCCGACAGCCCGAAGGTGTTCGTCGACGCCAAGCCGCAGGTCAAGGCGCTGCTGCGGGAGGGCATCGACGTGGGCGGCCTGTCGCTCGACGTCCTCCTGGCCGGGTGGCTCCTGCGTCCGAGCTTCCCCGACAAGAACCTCGCCGACCTCGTCGCGCGCTACCTCGGCGAGAAGCTGCCCGAGGCCGACCCCACCCAGCTCGTCCCCGAGACCGAGGGCGCCACCCCCGGTCAGCTGTCATGGTTCCTCCTGCGCGTGGCCGATGCCCTCCGCGCCGAGCTGCCCGCCCCCGTCGCGACGGTGCTCACCGACATCGAGCTGCCCACCCTGCAGGCCCTCGCGGCCATGGAGCTGGCCGGCGTCGCGGTGTCGCACGAGAAGCTCTCGACCTTCTCGGGGGAGCTCGCCGCGCGCGCCGACGCCCTCGCACAGGAGGCCTACGCGGCGATCGGGCGCGAGGTGAACCTCGGCTCGCCCAAGCAGCTGCAGGAGGTGCTCTTCGACGAGCTCGAGCTGCCCAAGACCCGCAAGACCAAGTCGGGGTACTCCACGGATGCTGCAGCCCTCGCGGATCTCCAGGAGACCCACCCGCACCCCTTCCTCGCGCTCCTGCTGCAGCACCGCGAGGCCACGAAGCTGCGGCAGATCATCGAGTCGCTGGATGTCGCGATCGATGACACTGGCCGCATCCACACCACCTACCTGCAGACGGGCAGCCAGACCGGGCGTCTGTCCAGCACCGACCCGAACCTGCAGAACATCCCGATCCGCAACGAGGAGAGCAGCCGTATCCGTGCGGCCTTCGAGGTGGGCGAGGGATACGAGACGCTCCTGACGGCCGACTACTCCCAGATCGAGATGCGCATCATGGCGCACCTCTCCGGTGACCCGGGACTCATCGAGGCGTTCAACTCGGGGGAGGACCTGCACCGCTTCGTCGGCGCCCGCGTGTTCGGCGTCGCCCAGGAGGACGTCACCCCGGCCATGCGGACGAAGGTGAAGGCGATGTCGTACGGCCTCGTGTACGGGCTGTCGGCGTTCGGCCTGTCCAAGCAGCTGCGCATCGACCAGTCCGAGGCCCGCGAGCTCATGATGGAGTACTTCGCCCGGTTCGGGGCGGTGCGCGACTACCTGCGCACGTCGGTGGAGAAGGCGCGCGTGGACGGATACACCGAGACGATCTTCGGGCGACGCCGGCCGTTCCCCGACCTCAACAGCCCCAACCGCGTGCTGCGCGAGAACGCCGAGCGGGCAGCGCTGAACGCCCCCATCCAGGGCAGCGCCGCCGACATCATGAAGATCGCGCTGTTCCACATCCACGCCGACCTGGGCGAGGCGGGTCTGCGCTCGCGCGCGCTGCTGCAGATCCACGACGAGCTCGTGCTGGAGGTCGCGCCAGGGGAGTGGGACGCCGCCGAGCAGATCGTCCGCACCCGCATGGGCGACGCCGCCGACCTCTCCGTGCCACTGGATGTGCAGATCGGACGCGGCCCCGACTGGAACGAAGCCGGCCACTGACCCCTCCCGGGAGCCGGGCGAGGTACTGACCCCTCTTCCCGAACTCCTCAAACCCGCGCCGCCCGCGCCCATAACCGGGCCGATCCGCCCCTCGCGGCGCCGGATCTGAGGACTTCGGGCACGGTCGGGCCGCCGGACTCGTCCCGCGCTGCCACGGACTCCTCCCGCGCCGCCACGGACGCCCACCGCCCCGCCACCGCCGCGCGCCGGACCCACGGACGCGCGAAGTACGCCACCCCTTCCCGAACTCCTCAAACCCGCCCCGTCTGCGCCCGTAACCGGGCGGATCCGGCACTTGAGGCCGCGGATTTGAGGAGTCCGGGCACAGTCAGGACGCCGGCACCCCGACCGCGCAGCCACCGACGCCACCACCCCGCCACTGACGCCACCCGACCCGCCACGCACGTGCGAAGTACCTCACCCCTTCCCGAACTCCTCAAACCCGCCCCGTCTGCGCCCGTAACCGGGCCGATCCGGCACTTGAGGCCGCGGATTTGAGGAGTTCGGGCACAGTCGGGACGCCGGCACCCCGACCGCGCCCCGACGGTCGCCTCCCCGGCTCCCGAGCCGCGGGGGCGCCGGGTTGGCCGCGCGGCGGGCCATCCGTAGGCTCGATGCATGACTGATGCATCCCGTACCCCGACGCCGATCGACGCGATCGCCGACGCGTGGGTGGACACCATCGCCGAACTCGAGCCGACCGCCGCGACCTACATCGGTCGCTCGGAGTACAACGACCGGTTCGGGGACTACTCGCCCGACGGCCACGCCCGCATGGCGGCGGCCACGCGTGACGCCCTGGCGGCGCTGGATGCGGCGGAGCCGGTCGACGACGTGGACCGGGTCACGAAGGCCGATCTCGCGCGGGAGCTGCGGCTGAGTCTCGATCTCTACGACGCGCAGTGGCACCTGCGCGACCTGAACGTCATCGCCTCGCCGGCGCAGGACATCCGCATGGTGTTCGACCTCATGCCCACCGCCACGACAGAGGACTGGTCGGTCATCTCCACGCGTCTGAAGGCGCTGCCGGCGGCCCTGGACGGCTACATCGAGACGCTGCGGGAGGGAATCTCCCGCGGTGTCGTCCCCGCCCGCCGGCAGGTGCTCGAAGTCGTCACGCAGATCGACCGGTACACCGCCGACCACGGCTACTTCGCCGAGTTCGCCGCCGAGGCCGGGCCGCAGGAGGGCCAGCTGCCCGCTTCCCTGGCGCGGGAGCTCGCCGACAACGCCAACGCCGCCCGCGTGGCCTACGGCGAACTGGCGTCGTTCCTGGGGGGCGAGCTGGCTCCCGTCGCGGGGGAGAAGGATGCCGTCGGCCGCGAGCTGTACGCGCTGCACTCCCGCCGGTTCCTGGGCGCGACGATCGACCTGGACGAGACGTACGAATGGGGCGTCGAGGAGCTGGCCCGGATGGTGGCCGAGCAGGAGGCGATCGCGGAGGAGATCCTTCCCGGCTCGAGCGTCGAGGAGGCCGTCGCCTTCCTCGAGGCCGACCCCGCACGAAAGCTCCGCGGCACGGACGCGTTGCAGAAGTGGATGCAGGAGACCAGCGACCGCGCGATCGAGCAGCTGGGCGCCACGCACTTCGACATCCCCGACCCCATCCGCACGCTGGAGTGCATGATCGCCCCCACGAAGGAGGGCGGCATCTACTACACCGGTCCCACGGACGACTTCTCCCGCCCCGGCCGCATGTGGTGGTCGGTGCCGGAGGGCGTGACCGAGTTCGACACGTGGCGCGAACTGACCACCGTGTACCACGAGGGCGTGCCGGGGCATCACCTGCAGATCGCCCAGGCCGTCTACAACCGCGCCCAGCTGAACTCCTGGCGCCGACTCCTGGCCGGAACCTCCGGCCACGCCGAAGGCTGGGCCCTGTACGCCGAACGACTCATGCAGTCCCTCAGCTTCCTCGACGACCCCGCCGACCGGCTCGGCATGCTCGACGGCCAGCGGATGCGGGCGGCCCGCGTGGTGCTGGACATCGGCGTGCACCTGGAGAAGCCGCGCCTGGACGGCACCGGCACGTGGGATCACGACTACGCGCTGGAGTTCATGCTGCGCAACGTCAACATGTCGAACGAGTTCGTGCGCTTCGAGGTCAACCGCTACCTCGGCTGGCCCGGGCAGGCGCCCTCCTACAAGGTGGGCCAGCGCATCTGGGAGCAGATCCGAGACGGCTACGCCGACGCGCAGGGCGACGCGTTCGACATCAAGGGCTTCCACAAGCGCGCGCTCGACCTCGGCGGCGTCGGGCTGGACACGCTTCGGGAGGCGCTCCTGCCCTGAGCGGGATCACGTGGGGAGGTTGCGGGCCAGCAGGCGCGCGACCTCCTCGTCCGTGGTCTGCGGGAACGCATCGTAGAACTGCCCGACGGCGCGGAATTCACGCGGCCGATGCGGGCACACGAAGGCGTCGACGACGCCGTCGTCCGGAGCCCAGTCGTACGGCGCGACCGGGGCGGCCAGGACCACGTCGGCCGCGCCCCGGCTCCGAACAGCACGACATGCTGCGAGAGCGGTCGAGCCCGTCGCGATGCCGTCGTCGACGATGATCGCCACGCGCCCGCCGAGGTCGATCCCGGGGGACGGGTACGCGGCGCTCCGGCGGGCCAGCTCGGCACGTTCGGCCTGCTCTACGCGCTGCAGGTCGGCCGGCGTCGTGCCGGTCAGGCGCAGCATCGGCTCGGAGAGCACCCGCGCGTTCTCGGCGATCGCTCCGACGGCCAGCTCGGCGTTGCCGCGGGCCCCGAGCTTGCGCACCGGTACCCGGTCCAGCGGCCACCCGTATGCCGATGCGACGACGGCCGCGACGACGACACCGCCGCGCGGGATGCCGAGCACCACCGCATCCCGCCCCCGCCATGCCCGGAGCGACGCGGCGAGCTGCGTGCCGGCATCGACCCGGTCGGCGAACAACGCCATGCCGGGAGGATACCTCCGACGGCTTAGACCGGGTGGCGGCGGACACCGCCACCCGGTCTCAGCTCAGGCCGCGGTCGCCGTCGCGTCGTCGATCTCGCCGACGAGCACTTCGAGCACGTCTTCGAGGTAGAGCAGCCCGACGGTGCGCCCGTCGGCGTCCAGGCTGCGTGCCACGTGCGCGCCCCGGCGCCGGAGGATCGCCATGGCATCCTCCAGCTCCGCCGTGCGCGGCAGCGACGCCAGGCGGCGCAGGCGCTTCTCCGGGATGGGCGCGGAGAACTCCTCCGGGCGATCCAGGTCCATCACGTCCTTCATGTGCACGTAGGCGACGGGTTCGCCGTCGGTACCGGCCACGACGTACCGGGAGTATCCGTGCGCCGCCACCGCCTGCTGCACATCGGCCGGCGTGGCGCCGGCGGGGAGGAGCACCATGGACTCCAGGGGCACGTCGACATCCGCGACGGTCTTCTCGGTGAACTCGAACGCACCGGCCAGGGTGCCCGAGTCGTCGCGCAGCGTTCCTTCCCGGCGCGACTGCTCGACGATGTTGGCGACTTCGTCGAGCGTGTACGTGCTGGTCGCCTCATCCTTGGGCTGCACCCCGAACAGGCGCAGGATGCCGTTGGCGGCGGTGTTGAGCGTCCAGATGACGGGTTTGATCACCCGCGCCACGGCGACCAGAGCGGGGGCGAGGATCAGCGCCGCGCGATCGGGCACCGAGAACGCGATGTTCTTCGGCACCATCTCACCGAACACCACGTGCAGGAAGGTGACCAGGGCCAGCGCGACGGCGAAGGCGATGATGCTGATGAGCTCGGGCGTGAGACCGGTCAGCCCCAGCGGGATCTCGAGCAGGTGATGGATCGCCGGCTCCGAGACGTTGAGGATCAGCAGCGAGCACACCGTGATGCCCAGCTGGCTGGTGGCCAGCATGAGCGTCGCGTGTTCCATCGCCCACAGCGTCGTCTTGGCCGCGCGGCTGCCACGGGCCGCACGCGGCTCGATCTGCGAACGGCGGGCCGAGATGACGGCGAACTCCGCTCCGACGAAGAAGGCGTTGCCCAGCAGCAGGACGAAGAGCCAGATGATTCCGGGAACGTACTCACTCATGGCCGGCTCCGCTCGCGAGGGCCTGGACCATCCGGTCGTGTCGGTTCATGAGGCTGGGATCGTGCTCCGGGTCGTCGGGAAGGTAGCGCAGCCGCACGATGCGGTGGCCGTCGATGCGCTCGATGCGCAGCGTGCCGTGCGCGGTGCGGACTTCGTCGCCGAGTTCGGGCAGGCGCCCGAGTGCGTCGGTGACGAAGCCGCCCGCAGTGTCGTAGTCGGCGCCGTCGGGGATCTCCACCGCGATGCGGTCGAGCACCTCGTCGGGGCGCCACTGCGCGTCGAAGGTGATCGAGCGACCCGAGCGCAGCACGCCGGTGCGCGTGCGGTCGTGTTCGTCCTCGAGTTCGCCGACGATCTCCTCCACGAGGTCCTCGAGAGTCACGATGCCCGCGGTGCCCCCGTGCTCGTCGCCCACGACCGCGATCTGCAGCCCTTCCGCGCGCAGCAGCGCGAGGAGGTCGTCTGCGCCCATCCCCTCCGGGACGGTCCGCACGTCGCTCATGAGCGCGTCGGCGCGCACGGAGGTGCGCTCGTCGAGCGGGATGGCGAACGCGTGCTTGACGTGCACCACGCCGACCACGCGGTCGGGTGTGCCGTCGATCACGGGGAAGCGGGAGTACCCGGTGGCGCGGGAGCGGGCGATGATCACATCGGCCGTGTCGGCCAGATCCACGCTCGCCATCCGCACGCGCGGAGTCATCACCTCGGACGCGTCCCGTTCGCTGAATCGCAGCGTCCGGCGCAGCAGCTGCGCGTCGGACGTGTCCAGCAGACCCGCCGTGGCGGAGTGCCGGATGAGGTACGACAGCTCATCCGCGCTGCGGGCGCCCGACAGCTCCTCCTTGGGCTCGATCCCCATGGCGCGGATGACGGCGTTCGCGGTGTTGTTGAACAGAAGCACGAGCGGCTTGAACACCGCCGTGAAGGCGCGCTGGAACGGCGTGACGAGCTTCGCGGTGGCAAGAGGGACCGCCAGGGCGAAGTTCTTCGGCACGAGCTCGCCGATGATCATCGAGAACAGCGTCGCCAGCAGGATGCCGACGACGGCGCCGATCGGCGTGACGGCGCCCTCGGGCAGGCCGACGCTGAGAAGCGGGCCGCGCAGCAGGCTGCTGACGGCGGGTTCGAACGTGTACCCGGTCAGCAGGGTCGTCAGCGTGATCCCCAGCTGGGCGCTGGAGAGGTGCGTCGACGTGACCTTGAGGGCCTTGATCGTGCCGTCCAAGCCCTGTTCGCCGCGGGCGCGTCGCGCTTCGAGCTCGTGCCGGTCGAGGTTGACCAGCGCGAACTCGCTCGCCACGAACAGCCCCGTGCCGATGGTCAGGACGAGACCGATGGCGAGCATGATCCACTCGTTCATTCGTTACACCCCCTGACCCGAGAACGTTCCGCAGCGGCGGATGGGTGGCCAGAGGGCGTAGGACTATGAGAGGGAGGGTCATCCATGATGGATCCACAGTAGTGGCGAAGATTTAAGCGTGTGCTGAGAACGTGGCGGGAATGCCCGCGGACGGCGCAGAGTTCATGCACGGGAATAGTCAGGAGATGGCGGATGGCGCACGCGGTGGAACTGGGGATCGACACGTTCGGCGATGTCGCCATGGTGCCCGGTGGCGGCCGGGCGAGCGACGCAGCGACGATCCGGCAGGTGGTCGACCAGGCCGTTCGCGCGGATGAGGTGGGTCTGTCGTTCTTCGGCGTGGGCGAGCACCACCGGCCCGAGTTCGCGGTGTCCAGCCCCGAGATCGTGCTGGCCGCCGCAGCCGCCCGCACCTCCCGCATCCACCTCGGCACGGCCGTCACCGTGCTCTCCTCCGACGACCCGGTCCGGGTCTACGAGCGCTTCGCGACCCTCGACGCCGTCTCGCACGGCCGCGCGGAAGTCATTCTGGGACGAGGTTCCTTCATCGAGTCCTTCCCGCTGTTCGGGTACGACCTGGCCGACTACGAGGTGCTCTTCGAGGAGAAGCTCGACCTCTTCCGCCGGCTGCTCGACGAGCGGCCGGTGACGTGGTCTGGTTCCACGCGCTCAGCCCTGGACAACGCCGACGTCTACCCCAAGACCGAGTCCGGCCTCACGGCCTGGGTGGGCGTGGGCGGCAGCCCCGAATCGGCGGTCCGGGCAGCCCGGCACGGGTTCGGGCTCATGCTCGCCATCATCGGCGGCCCCGCGCACCGGTTCCGCCCCTTCGTGGACCTGTACCACCGGTCGCTGGACTCGTTCGGACACGACCGCGCAGGCGTCGGCATCCACTCTCCCGGTCACGTCGCCGAGACGGATGCGGAGGCATGGGAGCAGGCCTACCCCGGTGTCGAGCACAACTACACCGTCATCGGCCGTGAGCGCGGGTGGCCCCCGTACAACCGGCTCCGGTTCCAGCACGACGTGGGGCCGGAGGGCTCGATGTACGTCGGGTCTCCCGAGACGGTCGCGCGCAAGATCGCCGATACCGTCCGGACGCTGGGCGCCGACCGCTTCGACATGAAGATCGGCACCGGCGGGCTTCCCCAGGAGCAGGCGCTGCGCAGCATCGAGCTGTACGGCACCCGCGTGCAGCCACTCGTGCGTGACATGCTTTCCTGATGACCGAAGCCTCGACGTCGCCTGCCACGATCTCGGAGCGGCTGGACCGGCTGCGGTTCGGGCGCGGCCACGCCCGCGTGCTCGCCGGCTCGGGCATCGGCTGGGCGCTGGATGCCATGGACGTGGGGCTCATCTCGTTCGTCCTGGCCGTTCTCGCTCAGCAGTGGGCCCTGCAGCCGGGGGAGACGGCGTGGATCGCATCCGCCGGCTTCGCGGGCATGGCCGTGGGGGCGAGCCTCGGTGGGCTGCTGGCCGACCGCTTCGGGCGCCGCCAGGTGTTCGCGCTGACCCTGCTCGTGTACGGCGTGGCGACGGGCGCCAGCGCCCTGGCCGGGGGACTGGCCGTCCTCATCGTCCTGCGCTTCCTGGTGGGTCTCGGTCTGGGTGCCGAACTCCCGGTCGCTTCCACGTACGTCAGCGAATTTGCGCCCGCGCGCATCCGGGGGCGCCTCATCGTGATCCTGGAGGCGTTCTGGGCCGTCGGGTGGACCGCCGCCGCGATCATCGGGTACTTCGTCGTACCGGCGTCGGCCGATGGATGGCGATGGGCGTTCGCCCTGGGCGCGGTCCCGGCCGTCTACGCCCTGGTCGTCCGGTGGGGGCTGCCCGAATCGCCCCGCTGGCTCGCGCGCCGCGGGCGCCACGCTGAGGCCGAGCGCATCGTCGCGGAGTTGGAAGGCAGCATCCGCGTGCCGGCGGCGCGGGATGGGCGGGTTCCCGCCCTCCCCGCGACGCCGGACGTGCACGCGTCTCCCGTCCCGGCCGTCGCGGCGCCACGGGCGGGGGAGCGCGTCAGGGCGCTGTGGTCGCCGGAGTTCCGGGTCCGCACGCTGAGCCTGTGGGTCGTGTGGTTCTGCGTCAACTTCTCGTACTACGGCGCCTTCATCTGGATCCCGACGATCCTCGTCGACGCCGGGTACGACCTCGTGCGCTCGTTCGGCTTCACCCTCATCATCACGCTGGCCCAGCTGCCGGGTTATGCCGTGTCGGCGTGGCTCATCGAGGTGTGGGGGCGGCGCATCACCCTCGCGGCGTTCCTCGCCGGATCGGCGGTCGCGGCGATCCTCTTCGGTACGGCCACCAGCGAGGCGATGGTGATCGCGACCGGAATGGCCCTGTCGTTCTTCAACCTCGGCGCGTGGGGCGCCCTGTACGCCGTCTCGCCCGAGACCTACCCGACGTCATTGCGGGCGACGGGGAGCGGATGGGCGGCGGCCGTGGGGCGGATCGCGTCGATCATCGCGCCGCTGGCCGTGCCGCCACTGCTCGCCGCCGGCGGTGCCCCCGTGCTGTTCGTGGTCTTCGCGGCGTTCTTCGCCGTCGCGGTGCTCGCAACGTGGGGTCTGGCCGACCGTCGCGGCCGCGCGCTCGACGATCGTTGATCCAAGCCGCCGCCGCACGGCCGTAGGGTAGCGAGGTGACTTCCGTACGCCTGGCTTCCATCGGCGACTCCTTCACCGAAGGGGTGGGGGACGAGCTGCCCGACGGCACCGTGCGCGGGTGGGCCGACCTGGCGGCACAGGGGTGGGCGCAGGCGCTGGGGGAACCCATCGAGTACGCGAACTTCGCCATTCGCGGCAAGCTCGTGTGGCCGATCGTGCGGGAGCAGCTCGAGCCGGCGCTGGCGCTGCATCCGACGCACCTGTCGTTCAACGGCGGCGGCAACGACATGCTCCGCCCGCGCGCCGACATCGCGCACATCGCCGACGCCTTCACGCACGTGCTGCGGCGCTGCGATGAGGAGGGGGTGCGGGTCATCCTGCTCTCCGGCGCGAATCCGTCCGCCCAGTTACCCCTCGGGCGGCTCGTGCAGCGCCGCGGCGATCTGCTCTCGGCCGCCGTCACCGGTCGCGTCGCCGACCGGCCGGATGTCATCCAGGCGCTGAACTGGCCCGACCGCGAGCTGTCCACTCCCGGGTACTGGTCGGCCGACCGCCTCCACATGAACACGCGCGGTCATCATCGTGTCGCGGCGCGGGTGCTCCGCGCGCTGGGCCTGACCGTGCCTGCGGAGTGGGACTCGCTGCCGGAGATCTCCGCGGCCGAGCGTCTGGCCGGAGCCGCCTACTACCGCGCCCACGTGGGCCCGTGGGTCCGTCGGCGCCTCACCGGAACCTCCTCCGGTGACGGCCGCACGCCGAAGTTCCCCGCCTGGGTCACCGTGACCCCCGCATCCGCCTGACTTCTCGCGCAGAATTCAGGAGAATCCGGCTTCCGAGCGGCCTCCGAGCCCCGCCCTACGGCGTGTCTCCTGAATTCTGCGCAACGCCACGGGGCGGGGCGGGCGAACCCGGACCGCGGCTAGGGCGCCGCGGGCAGGACGCGGTACGCGACTTCGACGAACTGACCGGAGGCGCGGGCGGACTCCAGCTGCAGACGCTCGGGCCCGATGCGGCGGGGGAGCAGCGGCTTTCCCGCCGGCAGGAAGGCCGGCGCGACGGAGAGGCGGATCTGGTCGAGGTGTCCGGCGTCGTCGAACTGGCCCACGAGATCGCCGCCCCCGACCAGCCACAGCGCTCCGTCACCGGCGGCCTCGACGAGATCGGGCCAGAAGGATGCGACGTCGCCCTGAACGAAGCGCACATTCGCGCCCGGCGGCACGGCCAGGGTGCGGTGCGTCACGACGAAGCAGGGGAGCGCGCCGTAGCTCTCGGCCCACATCCCCGGACGCTGCTCCTCCTCGTGACGCAGCACCCATTCGTACGTGGCCGCACCCATGACGAACGCGCCCACGGTAGCCAGGAAATCGCCCATGTCGTTCTCGGCGTCTTCAGCGCCCGGCACGGCGAAGAGCCAGTCGAGGGAGTCGTGCTCGTCGGCGAGGAAACCGTTGGCGGTGACAGCGGTGTAGAAAACAGTGGTGACCATCCCGCAACGCTAGGTGCGGCCGCCGACACGGTCCGCGAACGACGGATCCCCGTCGCCGCAGCGGATGTCAAGCCCTCGGAGCGGGGGCACGCGGACCGCCATCATGGGGACGCGGCACCGCGCCGCGGGGGCGCGCGTCCGCGCGCCGGAAAGGGAGACCATGAGCATCGGAGCAGGAATCGCCCTGTTCGTCATCGGAGCCATTCTGGCGTTCGCTGTGAACGTGCAGCTCGAGTGGATCAACCTCGACCTCATCGGATACATCCTCATGGGAGCCGGCGCCGTCGTCTTCGTCATCGGCCTCGTGCTCATGATGCGCCGCCGGTCGACCGACACGGTCACGCGAACGGCGGTCGACCCGAACGCCGGGGAGCGGGTCACGCGTCAGTCGACGCGATCCAGCGGCGACGACGTCGTCTGATCGACACAGAGCGGCCGCGGCGCACAGCCCCGCGGCCGCTCTTTTCGTGTCCGCGCTCCAAGAGGTTCAGTCCACGCCGCGGTCGGTCATGGCCACAGAGACGACGCCGTCGAGCTCGGACAGCTGCCCCGCGAGAGATGGCAGTTTGTCCAGATCGCCGGTGAAGCGCATGACCAGCTCACGGAGATTCGAGTCCTCCTCGTGCGAGGCCTCCTCCAGGGCCGAGTGGTAGCCCGACTGCGCGGAGGTCTCCAGCACCTGCCGCAGAACGCTGTACCCGCGGCGATACCGGATGGTCAAGACGGGTTCAGGCAACTCGGGGCGGATGCGCCGGCCGACATAGCTCAGCGCTCCCACCGTCAGCAGGTGCAGGATGGTCGCGGCCACGGCGATGAGGGGCATCCCTGCGCCGCAGGTCATTCCGATCGCCGCGGTCATCCAGATGCTGGCGGCCGTGGTCAGGCCGTTGACGGTGCCCTTCTGCACGAAGATGACCCCCGCGCCCAGGAAACCGATGCCCGACACGATCTGCGCCGCGATGCGGGAGGGATCGAGGACGACATCCGCGCCCACGACGTTGCTGAATCCGTAGGCCGACACCAGCGTGAACACCGCTGAGCCCAGCCCGACGAGGGTGTGCGTGCGCAGACCGGCGCTCTTGAGCTTGCGCTGACGTTCGACTCCGATGACCGCGGAGAGGAGGAAGGCCAGCCCCAGAAGCGCCAGTTCGGTGAGGGTCGATTCGGTGTACAGATCGATCAGCATGCCGTGTCCTCCGCCGGATGGCTCGTGGTGTCGGGCTCGAGAGCGAAGACCCGCAGCAACCGCTCAGCCTCCGCGGTCACGGCGTCTGCGCCGCGCGCGATGTAGACGCGCGAGTCGACGACGTCGGGTCGCCCGGCCAGCACCTCCCGCACGGCGGCAGTGAAGCGCGTGTTCAGCTGTGTGGAGACGTTGATCTTCGTCATGCCGGCCCAGATGGCCCGGACGATCTGTCCGTCCGGAACTCCGGACGACCCGTGCAGGACCAGCGGGACGGGCACGGCGGAGCGGAGCCGTCGGATCAGGTCGTGGTCGAGTTCGGCAGTGCGCTCCCGCATCGCGTGTGAAGACCCGACCGCGACGGCGAGGGCATCCACTCCCGTGGCATCGACGAAGTCTTTCGCCTCGGTGGGATCGGTGCGAACGCCCGGCGCGTGGGCGCCGTCCTTGCCGCCGACCCGCCCCAGCTCCGCCTCGACGTAGCAGTCACTCGCGTGCGCGTACGCCGTCGCCCGCCGGGTGTGTGCGACGTTGTCGGCGAAGTCGAGCGCGGAACCGTCGTACATGACCGAACCGAAGCCGAGGTCCACCGCGCGGTGGACGAGCGCGAGATCCTCGGCATGATCGAGGTGCACGGCGATCTCAGCGCTGGAGCGCTCGGCGATCGCCAGCATGGCCCGCGCAATCGGGTCGAGGTCGCCGTGGTAGGCGATGCAGTTCTGCGAGAGCTGCAGGATGACCGGCAGTCCGGCGTGCTCAGCGGCGCGCACGAGAGCGGATGCCGTCTCGAGATGGATGACGTTGAACGCACCCAGCCCCCGCCCGGCAGCGCGCGCGGAGGACATCAGGGTGCGGGTGGGAACGAGGGTCACGGACGCTCCTCGGAGTCGGGGTACGGGTGGAGGGCGACCTCGACGGCGAGTTCCCGGTGGGTGCGGGAGATCTCGCCGGCCAGTGGCATGAGCACCGCGGCCGCCGACCAGGACGTCGCCGCGCGCAGCAGATCCGCCGCTGTGGGCGCTCCCTGGGCCAGCAGCATCGCCGCGGCGGCGACGCCGGCGTCGCCGGCACCGGTCGGATTGCCACGAAGGACGCGGGGGAGCGCAGCGCGCGTCCACGCCGAGGCGGAGTGCGCCGCGAGCATCCCTTCTTCGCCCAGGGAGACGAGGACCGTGTCCGCACCGAGATCGAGGAGGGCCTGCGCTCCGGCCGCGAGGTCGCGTTCACCGGTCGCTTCGGCCAGTTCCGCGGCGTTCGGCTTCAGCAGGTCGGCGCCGGCCGCTGCCGCAGCGAGCAGAGCCGGACCCGACGTGTCGACGATCACCGGGATGCCCCGGCTGCGCGAGCTGGCCACCATCGCCGCGATCTCCTCAGGCGGGAAGCCGGCCGGCAGACTGCCGGAGATCACGAGGCACGACGCGATCGGCAGCGGGCTCTGCACCGCTGCATGCAGTCGCGCGCGTTCATCCTCGGACAATGCGGCTCCGGACTCGCTGAGCAGCGTGGTGGTGCCGTCGCCGTCCTCGACGACGGCGATCGTGCGGCGCGTGGGGGAGCCGACTGGGACTGCCTCGTGCGCGATGCCGGACTCCTGCAGGTCGGCGACGACCTGCGCGCCGGTGGCGCCGCCTGCGGTGAGGACCGCGCGCACGGGGAAACCCTGAGTGTGCAGGACGCGGGCGACGTTGATCCCCTTGCCGCCGGCTCGCGCGGGTCCCGCCGACACGCGATGGGTCTCGCCGGGCTGAAGCGCGTCGATCCGGTAGGTGAGATCGAGAGCCGGATTGGGCGTGAGTGTGAGGATCATGCCGGGTTGGGCACGATCGCCACCTTGCCGGACTGCCCGGCGTCGGCGATCCGGTACGCCTCATCCGCGTCCTGGAGCCCGAAGGCGTGGGAGACGACCACCTCGGGGTGAAGCCCCCAGGCGGGCAGACGCTCGACGAGCTCCCGCATGTGGGCGAGATTCGTCACCCACGATCCGTGCACCGTGAGCTGGCGATGGATGAGCTGCGGGCTCGCCTCCTCGACCTGGAACCCATGGCCCTCTCCGATGAGGACGAGCCGGCCGCGGGTTCGCAGCGTGGCCAGCGCAGTGGCGCGCCCGGCGGTGCTCCCCGAGCAGTCCACCGCGACATGCCATTCGGGCACCACCCGGTGTGCCGGATCGGTCGGGTCGACCGCCGCATCCACGGCGCCGACGCGCAGGGCGAACTCGCGGCGCTCGGGGCTGGGGTCGAAGCCGATGCGGGGCGTTGCCCCCAGCTTGCCGCCGAGCAGCCCGGCGGCGAGCCCGACCGGGCCGAGCCCGACGACGGCCAGCGAATCGCGACCGCTCACTCCGGCCCGGAGCAGCCCTTCGTAGGCGGTGCCGAAACCGCAGGCGACGCACGCGCCATCCTGGTACGTCACCCCGTCGGGCAGGAGGATGCAGTCGCGTTCGTCGGCGAGCATGAACTCGGCGTGGCCGCCGTCCCGCTGCCAGCCATAAGCCGCTCGCTGCGGAGAGGTGCAACTGATCTGGTACCCGCTGATGCAGTCGTCGCACTGGCCGCATCCGCTGATGTGGTAGACCGCGACGCGATCTCCGACCTGAAGTCGGGACACGCCGTCGCCCAGCGAGACCACCTGCCCGGCAGGTTCATGGCCCGCGACGACGTTCTGATACGACTCCGCAGGATCGCCCTGAACGTGCTCGCGATAGATGGCACGGATATCGGATCCGCAGATCGTGGACGCACGCACGGCGATGACGACCTGCCCAGGCCCGGGAGCCGGGTCCTCGATCCGACGAAGGTCGACGGTGCTGTCACCGGGCAGATACACGCCGAGCATGGCGCTCCTTCCGTAGGCGTCGCTGCTGTGCGACGGGGGATGCGAGTCGGGGTCAGGGGAGAGGCGCAGGTGCCGCAACCGTCGTGACTTGTCGCTGTGCGTCGATCCTATTAGGGTCGAAACCAAACGCAACTCGATTTCGCACGTTTCGCTTTGAAACGAAACCTTGGCGTGAGCCATGCGCGTGTCAGTGGCGAGGACTCAGAGTGGAGAAGAACGCGTGGGATCAATCGAGTTCAAAGGCGTGACCAAGCGGTTCGGCGAGAACACCGTCATCGGTGATCTCGACCTGACGATCGAGGACGGCTCGTTCACCGTCCTGGTCGGCCCCTCCGGATGCGGCAAGACCACGCTGCTGCGGATGATCGCGGGGTTGGACACCCAGACCGCCGGACAGCTGCTCATCGACGGCAAAGACGTCTCTCATGCGCGCCCCGGCGACCGCGACATCGCCATGGTCTTCCAGAACTACGCGATCTACCCCACCATGTCGGTGCGCGGGAACATCGAGTTCGGCCTCAAGAACAACAAGGTGTCACGCGACGAGCGCCGGCAGCTGGTCGAGAGCATCAGCAAGACAGTCGGCCTCTCCGACTACCTCGATCGCAAGCCCAGCACGCTCTCGGGCGGTCAGCGACAGCGCGTGGCCCTGGCCCGCGCGATGGTGAAAAAGCCTGGTGTCTTCCTCATGGACGAGCCGCTGTCCAACCTCGACGCGAAGCTCCGCTTCCAGATGCGCGTGGAACTCATCGAGCTGCACAAGATGCTCGGCACCACCTTCGTCTACGTCACCCACGACCAGGGCGAGGCGATGTCGATGGCCGACACCATCGTGCTGATGAACGGCGGCAAGATCCAGCAGATGGCGCCGCCGGAGGTCATGTACCGCCAGCCGGCGAACGTCTTCACCGCCGAGTTCATGGGCATCCCCCCGATGAACGTGACGCGCGCGGGCGCCGACGGCATCCGGCTGGGCTTCCGCCCCGAGAATGCGCGCCTCTCCTACGCACCGATCGACGGCGCCTTCACCGCTCAGGGTCGCGTGGTCACCCGCGAGATGCTCGGGTCGGAGACGGTGTACCAGGTGCGCGGCGGCGACGACGTGTTCATGGTGAAGTCGACCGACCCCGGGATCGACGTGGACCGTGAGGTGCATCTGGCCGTGGGCGAGGAGCACCTGGTGCGGTTCGGCGCCGACGGCGTGCGGATCGACGCACCGGTCGCGGAGGCGAGGCCTGCGCATGCGTAATGGAACGCTCTGGCCGCGCCTGCGGCCCTATGCCATGGTGGCGCCGGTCATCGTCGGCATCGTGCTGTTCGTCTTCTACCCGATCGCCTATCTCGGGCAGCTGAGTCTGAACGACTACAACCTGCTGAACCCGGCGATGAGCGAGTTCATCGGGCTGGAGAACTACATCGAGATCTTCCAGCGGGAAGACTTCTACGTCGCCCTGCGGAACACCCTCGTCTACACGCTCGGGACCGTCTCGATCACCCTGACCCTCGCTGTGCTGTTCGCGCTCCTGCTCAAGCGCCACACGAGGCTGGGCGCGATCGTGCAGGCGGGCATCTTCATCCCGCACGTCATCTCCATCGTGTCGATCTCGCTGGTGTGGCTGCTCATGATGGAGCCGAGCTTCGGCCTGATCAACACGGTGCTGAAATCGCTCGGGCTGCCGACGTCGATGTGGCTGCAGAGCTCCGAGACGTCGATGCTCTCGATCATCATCGTCTCGGTGTGGCACAGCACCGGCTACTTCACGCTGATCGTGCTCGCCGCACTGCACTCCATCCCCGCGTCGCTGTACGAGGCGGCCGCCCTGGACAATGCCGGCCCGGTCCGCGTCTTCTTCAAGATCACGCTGCCCATGCTGTCGCCGCAGCTCTTCTTCATGCTGATCATCTCCACGATCGGCGCACTGAAGGTGTTCGACACCGTCAACATCATGACCGGCGGCGGACCGAACAACTCGACCACGTCGCTGGCCTATTACATCTTCCAGAACCGCACGAGCAACATCGGCTACGCCTCGGCCTCGGGCATCGTGCTCATGGTCCTCGTCGCGGTGTTCACGATCATCTACTTCCGCATTCTCTCGAAGAAGGTGCACTACCAATGAGCGTCGGACTCGCAGCACCTGTCCTGGCCGAACCCGGCCCTCCCGAACCGCAGCCCGAGGTCTCCCTCCCGCCGCGCAGGCCTCTCGCCCAGCGCATCGGCCGGGTCTTCGCCGCCGTGCTCAAACTGGTCCTCCTGGCCGGATTCATCGCGCCATTCCTGTGGATGCTGTCGACCTCGCTGCAGACCAGCGCGGAGAGCTCCTCGTTCCCGATCACCCTCATCCCCGAAGTCCCGCAGTTCGGCAACTACCTCGAGGCGATGACCTCCGGGCCGTTCCCGACGTACTTCCGCAACTCGGTGATCGTGACGGTGAGCATCCTCGTCATCCAGCTCGCGCTGATGATCCCGGCGGCGTACGCGTTCGCGGTCTACGAGTTCCGCTTCAAGAACATCCTGTTCGGCATGGTGCTGCTGGCCTTCATGATCCCCGGCCAGGTCACCTTCATCCCGGTCTACCTGATGATGGCGGAGTGGGGGCTCATCCAGACCCTGCTGCCCCAGATCATCCCGGCGATGACGAACGCGTTCGGCGTCTTCCTCCTGCGGCAGTACTTCATGCAGATCCCGCGGGAGATCATCGAGGCCGCGCGCCTGGACAACGCCAGCGAGTGGCGCATCATGCTGCGCATCATGGTGCCGATGTCGATCCCGGCGCTGGCCACCGTGGTGCTGTTCAGCTTCGTCTCCCACTGGAACGACTACTTCTGGCCGCTCGTGATGACCGACTCCGCCGCCGTGCGTCCGCTGCCCATCGGCATCGCGATGCTCCGGGAATCGGAGGGCATCAGCCAGTGGAACATCATCATGGCCGGCAACGTCGTGCTCGTCGTGCCGATCCTGATCGTGTACTTCTTCGCCGCCAAGCACATCATCCGTGCCTTCGCGTACTCAGGCATCAAGTGATCCATCCCCCCGCATCGCAACACACATGGAAGAAGGACGTATGAAAACGCAAAGACTCCTGCGCGCAGGCATCGGCATCGCCGCCGTCACCTCGCTCACTCTGCTGGCCGGATGCTCCGGAGGCGATGACTCCGCCACCGGCAGCAACAGCGGCGTGGCACCCGAGGGGGAGACCACGACCATCCAGTTCTGGCACTCGATGAGCGGCACGAACGGCGAGAGCATCGACGCCGTCGTGGAGTCGTTCAACGCGTCGCAGGACGAGGTCGAGGTCGTGGCCACGTTCCAGGGCTCGTATCCCGAGACGCTGACGAAGCTCCAGCAGTCCATCCCCGCCGGGACCGGCCCCGACATCTCCATGGTCGAGCGCGCCTTCGTGCCGCTCCTGGCCGAGGCGAAGGTGCTGGCGGACCTCAACCCGTTCCTGGAGTCCTCCGACATGTCCGAGGACACCTTCGTCGAGGGCCTGATGGGCAACATCACCTTCGATGGCGAGCTGAACGCGATCCCGTTCAACCGCTCGAGCCCGATGCTGCACGTGAACCAGACCGCGCTGGATGAGCTGGGCCTCGAAGTCCCCACCACGTGGGAGGAGACCGAGGCGGTCGCCAACGCCCTCGTCGTCAAGAACGGCAGCGAGACCAGCCGCTACGGCATCACCATGAACTACGAGAGCTGGTGGCCGATCTCGCTCATCGTCCAGCAGGGCGGCAGCTTCTTCAACGAGGACGGCACCGCCATCGGCTTCGACGAAGAAGGCGTCGAAGCGTTCGAGTTCATCAAGCGGATGCAGGACAGCGGCGCGCTCTACTACCCGCCGACCACCGACTCCGGCAACGTCGTGGGGCAGATGTTCCTCGGCGGACAGGTGGGCATGGTCGTGAACTCCAGCGGCAGCATCGGCGGCTACCTGCAGAACGCCACCTTCGACTACCAGACCGCATTCCTGCCCGAGGGCGACCGTGCGGCCGCGCCCACCGGCGGTGCCAACCTGGTGATGCTCGCCGACTCCGACAAGCAGGACCCGGCGTGGACCTTCCTGGAGTGGCTGATCAACGACGCCGAGGGCGGCCAGCGCTTCATCAAGGACACCGGCTACGTGCCGTTCACGCCGGCGATCGCCGAGTCCGACGAGTTCGTCGAGCTGTTCGAAGCGGAGCCGCAGCGCAAGGTCGCCTACGACCAGCTCGCCAACTCCATCGACACCAACAACAGCCCGCACTTCGCGGAGATCGACCAGGAGTTCCTGAAGACCATCCAGGCCATCATGTACGACGATGCCGACATCGAGACTTCCCTCGACGCCTTCATCGAGCGTGCCAACGCGATCCTCGCCGACTGACAGCGACCGATCGCACGCGCTCGGGCGGGCGGATCGCCGCCCGCCCGAGCGTCCGAACGAGGGAAGAGAAGTGAAGATCAGAGCAATCGCGCATCGGGGATACTCGGCGAAGTACCCCGAGAACACCCTGACCGCACTGAGGGCAGCCGTCGACCTGAACTACAGCCACGTCGAGTTCGACGTCCAGCTGAGCAAGGACGGTGTGCCCGTCCTGATGCACGACTACAACGTCGACCGGATCACGGACGCCTCCGGCGCTGTGCGCGACTACACCCTCGCAGAACTGAAGTCGTTCGAGATCGCCGGCGGAGAGCGGATCGCGACGCTGGAAGAGGCGCTCGACGTCGTCAAGGGCAGGATCACCCCGATGGTCGAGCTCAAACAGGCCGGTGACCTGTATCCCGGACTCGAGGAGAAGTCGCTGGATCTGATCCGCCAGAGCGGCGTCGGCGAGGACTGCATCATCATCAGTTTCGATCACTTCTCGATCCAGCGCCTGCGCACCCTGGATGCCGACATCCCGCTGGGCCTGACCAGCAGCTGCGCCATGCCCTACGTGTTCGACTTCATGGCGGAGATGCGCTGCGAGCTGCTGGGGGTGCCGGTGAAGATGCTGACCGCCCAGTACGACCGCATGATCACCGAACGCGGCTACATCGTCGGTCCGTGGGTCGTGGACTCCCTGGCGGACATGCAGCTCATCGCGGAGAAGTACCCGCACACCCTCATCACCACGAACGAGCTCGAGCGCTGGGCGGACTTCTACCTCGCGCATCCCGAGCTGCATCAGGACACCGCCAAGTGAGCGCATCCGCATCGGCGAACGCCGACCTGCTCATGCGCGCCGCCGTCCTGCACGGCCCGGGGCAGCTGCAAGTCCGTGACGTCGAACGACCCGTGCCGGGGCCGGGGGAAGCCCTGGTCCAGGTGATGGTGAGCGGCATCTGCGGATCCGACCTGCCTCGCGTCCTGGGCACGGGAGCGCGGCGATACCCGATCATCCTCGGTCATGAGTTCTCCGGTGTGATCGCTGAGGTGGGGGAGGGCACCGGCATCGCTCTCGGCAGCCGCGTCGCCGGAGTGCCTCTCCTGCCGTGCGACGAGTGCCGGGACTGCGCATCCGGTCACTACAGCCAGTGCCGCAACTATTCGTTCCTCGGCTCGCGGGTGAACGGCTCCTGGGCCGAATACGTCGTGGTGCCCGAACGGAACCTCCTCCGCCTCGCCGACTCGATGAGCTTCGAATCCGGCGCGATGATCGAGCCATCCTCGGTCGCCTTGCATGCCTTCCGCCTCGCGCGGTACGACGGTGGCGGCCATGTCGCGGTGATCGGCGCCGGCAACATCGGTGTCTTCGCGACGCAATGGGCTCGGCTCCTCGGCGCCGACCAGGTCACGGTCTTCGACATCGACGAGGCGCGCCTGGCGACGGCCACTGCGCTCGGGGCCGACCTCGTCCAGCGCACCGATCTTGAGCAGGACGACTGGCGGGAGCAGACCGGCAGCCGTGGCTTCGACCTCGTCATCGAGTCGTCGGGAGTGTCGCCTGCGCTCACCAGCGCGCTCCAGCTGGTGGCCAGCAAGGGGACGATCGTCTCCGTCGGCACGCCGACGCGGCCCGTCTCGTTCGATCCGCACGTGTTCGAGCTGCTGCACCGCAAGGAGGCCACGGTCATCGGGTCATGGATGTCCTACAGCAGCCCGTTCCCGGGGGAGGAGTGGACGTCATCGGTCCGTGCGTTCGAGAGCGGACGTCTGACCTGCGATTCGCTGGTCGCCGCCCGCTTCCCGCTCGAGGACGCGAACGGGGCCTTCGACCTGTACCGCTCGGGAGAGGCCGTGCGCGGCAAAGTCCTGCTATACAACAACGAGTACTTCCGTTCGACAGGGGCTGATGGCCGATGATGCGCGAGGGTGGCAGACGCCTGCTGGGGATCGAGCGGCGCCAGTACATCCTCGATTTCCTCCGTGAGCACAAGAGCGTCGAAGTATCCTTCCTCTCCGACGAGCTCGGTGTGTCGGAAGTGACGGTCCGGAAGGATCTGGAGAAGCTCGAGCGGGACCGCCTCGTCGTCCGCAGCCATGGCGGCGCCGTGCTGAGCGCCGGCCTGCTGGCGGAGCCCTCCTTCGTCGAGAAGGACGATCAGTTCGCCGAGGAGAAGAACGCCATCGCACTGGAGGCATCGAGTCTCGTCGGCGACGGCGTCACGGTCGCCCTCGCCACCGGGACGAGCGTCGGACGCCTCGCGCTTCGTCTGCTGGATCGGACGGGCCTGACGGTGGTGACCAATGCCGTGAACATCGCCACCACCTTCATGCCGCACGAGGCGGAAGTCTTCCTCACCGGCGGCACGATCCGCCCGCACACCTACGGGCTGGTGGGGGAGGTAGCCGAGCGGGCGCTGGACGGAGTCATGTGCGATTTCGCGTTCATCGGTACGAACGGCGTCAGTCTCGAGCGTGGACTGACCACGCCGAACATGGAGGAGGCCCGCGTCGTGCGGGCGATGATGAACAGCGCTCGACGGGTCGTTCTCCTCGCTGATCACACGAAGTTCGCCCACGTGGGGTTCTATCGGATCGCCCCGGCCGAGCGCGTGCACATGATCATCACCGACTCGAAGGCCCCGGCGGACGAGGTGGAGCGCCTGCGCGGCGCGGGCGTCGAGGTGCGCGTGGTCAGCGCTCGTCCAGAACGTCGGGGTTCGTGACGACGATCTTCGAGTCCTGCCATCTCCAGTCCAGGTCGGACGGAAGCCCTGCCGCGGCGTCCTCGAGGTTCAGCAGCTGAGACGTGTCGGAGGCCGGCCGCGCCCCGAGTTCCAGGTAGTGGATCTCCGACTGTGCTGTGCTGGCCGCCGCGGTCAGCACAGCCAAGGCCGTGCTGGTCTCGACCGGCTCATCGCCGCTGACGGAAATGACAACGGTCATGATCCGCGCGAAACCGGAGGGGCCGACCTGCAGCGTCAGCACGTCATCCACCCGCGGATCGGCCGCGAGGATCGCCGGCTTGACGACGCCGGGGGCCTGGGTACCACTGCGCTCGCGTTGCAAGGCATTCCATTCCTCGCGCACGACGACGCAGCCCGTGAGCAGGGGCACGGTCGCGACCACCGCCACAAGCGCAAGTGACAGACGGCGGCCGGCGGCGGTGCGGCTCATGACTCCCTTTCGACACACGTTGCACGTGATCGACACGGGCATATGCGCTCATCCTGGCATTGCGCGCACGCGCGACGCACATCGACGGGCGGAACCTCTCTCCCGAGTCACGCTGAGAGGCTCGTTCATACCCGGTGGCGCCAGCGGTGGATGGTGAGGCCGGTGAGGGCGACGCCGACTGCGAGCAGCAGAACGGGTGACTGGAAGACGAGCGCGGCGGATGCCCCGGCCAACGCGGTGAGGAGGACACCGTCCATCGCCCACGTGAGGCGCGCGGCGGCACCCAGGTCGCCCATGGGTGTGGGAATCGGAGTGAGCAGCGCGGGTGGGAGTGGCCCCTTCAACGCGTTGCCGATGCGCGCGAGGACCGCGAACATCCCGAGCGGCAGGGAACCGAGGATCGCCGGCGCAGCGTGTCCGATGAGGAGCGAGCAGATCACGGTGACGACGACGAGCACGATCATCGTTGTGACGACCGGGAAGAGCGCGTGGTAGGTGAGGAGCCGTGCGTCGCTGATTCCGTAGAGAGGAAGGTCCGATGCGACACTCGCGGCGTGCCGGATGCCATCGGTGAACGGACCCAGCCCTGCGAACAGGATCACACCGGCGACCGCGCTGAGTGCCCAATCGGGCGTCTCCGAGACGAAGGAGAGCGTGAAGAGCGCCGCTGCCGCAGCGAGGGCGAGTGCACCCGCAGCGAGCCTGACGGGTGTGCGTGCGGCGCCGACGGCGTCGCGGAGAAGGAAGACGACCGGGCTTCGCAGGGCGGGTCTGACAGCACGCAGGTGGCGTCCGACCTTCGGTGCCGCCTGGTAGACGGTTGCGGCTGCAGCCAGTTCCATGCCGCTTGCGTAGGAGGTCGCGGCCTCCCATCGCGCTGCTTGTGCAGCCAGGGGTGTGATGCTGAGCCTGTTCATCAGAGCCGGCGCGGCGGCGACGGCAGCCGCGGTCACGGCGAGGAGAGGCGCGAGCGGTCCCGGCGCAGCGCCGACCGGGTAAGCGAGACCGACCCATCCCCATGGGGTGAAGGGCTGGATCTCCGCGACAGTGCTGGTGACCGCGCCCAGCGCGAAGACGATCGGGGAGAAGAGCGCTGCCGTGCGGGGCATCGCCTGACCCACCAGCCAGGCGAGAGAAGAGATGACGCCGACGCAGGTGCTGGCGAGGACGAACAGCCCAGCGTCGCCGGGTGTGCTGTATCCGGTTGAGACAAGGCTCGCGCCGATGAGGACGCCTACGACAGTGGTGAGCGCAACCACCATCGTCCCCGATCGGAGGAGCGGTCCACGGAAGGAGGTGGCTCGGGGGAGGTCACTCGAGGCCAGCGCGTGCGTCACGAATGGAGGTCTCAGCGCAGGACCGCGGACTCTGCCCAGCAACAGCGCAGACGCCCACATGCCCGAGACGGCGAGCATCGTGACGCTCGGCGCCTCAGGCGAGGTGAGGATCGCGATCCCTTCCGCGCCGGTCATGCTCACCACGATCGCGCGCACGAGGGGAGCGATGGCGACCAGCGTGACCATCACGATCAGGTACGCGAGGTAGGCGTGATCACCTCGTGTGCGGGTATTGCGTGAACGCCAGATACCAAGTGGCGCAGAGACGCGACCGGTCATGCCGCTTCGCCCAGCCAGAGCGTGTGGTCTGCGAGCGCGTCGGCCAGCCGCGGATTGTGCGTCGCAACGACAACGGTCGCACCGTTGTCCCGCCGGATGCGCAGCGCATCGATGACCATATCGATGTGCTCGGGGTCGAGCCGCTGCTCCGGCTCATCGATGATGAGCACGTCGAACGGCCTGGCCAGCACGAGCCCGAGTGCGAACAGCTGCGTCTGTCCGGAGGACAACTCGTGGGGAAAGCGCGCCGTCAAGGGCGTGAGCCCCAACTCGTCGAGCACTCCACGCGCGAGCTCGGTAGCCGCGAGCGCATCGTCCAGCCACGTCGATGCCACCAGGAGCACGTGATCAGAGACGGTCAGATCCGGGGCGATCGGCGGGAGCCCGATCATGGCGGCGACCCGCCGACGGAATCGGCGGTCGCGCTCGGTGACGATGTCATCGCCGATCCGGATCGTTCCGCTCGTCGGCGTCCGGACGCCGGCCATCGCCCGCAGCAACGTGGACTTGCCGGTGCCGTTCCGCCCACGAACGACGAGGACATCGCCCGGCCCGACAGAGGCGGACACCGGTGCCAGCAGCACCACATCCCCCACGGAGACGGTCACCTCGTGCAGCTCGATCACGCGGGCCCCTCTCGGTGCGACAGCGGGCGGAGGAGTTCCTCGGTCACCGGGAATGGCACCGCGTAGTAAATCTGGGGTGCGTTCATATCGCCCCAGTCATCCTTCTTCACGCGGATGCCGACGGGTGACACCTCTGCGATCCGGACGCGGAGCCACGACCCGTCGTCCAACCGCAACTCATGCGGGTCGGCGAGGTATCCGAGTCCGAGGTCGTCCAGGACCTGCTCCGCGACCATCCATTCCACGACGTCCGTCCGCGGACGACCCAGCAGATCGATCGCGACGAACCCTTCGCCCAGCGGCTTCATCCATCCCACGCGTTCCCCGTCGATTGAGCGTCGGTGTTCGATCCAATCCGCTTCCACGTCTTGAGGGTAGCGATGCCGAACGGGAGCCGCACCGGCTGATCGGACCACAGTTGGTAGCGTGAAGGCGTCATGAAGAACGATGTGCGCCGAAAGGCACAGGAGTTGGGCCGGGCGACGGCCGCGTCATTCGCCGATGCGGAGATGGACGAGGACACCGCCCGCCGGAAGCTGATCGCGGTGCTGAACCCCGCCGTCCGGAAATGGATGCAGCCGCGCCGACCGGGCCGCCGCTGGTGGTACGCCGCCGGTGCCGCAGCGCTCGCCGGCGTGACCGTGCTGGCCATCGCCGTCGGAATGACATCGCCCGCCGGCACGTGGGTCGCGTGGGGCGGCATCGCACTCCTGACCGCGTCGGCCGGGCTCGGTTTCGTCCTCTTCGAGGGCTTCACGAGCAAGGCGAAGCCGCAGTGGCCGGTGGTGGAGGAGGGCGTCGCGGCCGGGCTCGCGACTCTCGCATCGCGCCGCCACCCCCAGGCGCAGCGGTCGACGTCGGGCTGACCGGTCGCGGGCGTGCCGTGGGCGACGCCGGTGTGGTTCGCAGCCGGCGAGCTCGGGCTGTTCGTGTGGGCCTCGAAGCCCGGCGCACGGCACTCGCGGAACATCTCCGCGAATCCGCGGGTGTCGCTGGTGATCTTCGACTCTGCGAAGGCGCCGGGGGAGGGGAGCGCTCTGTATGTCTCCGCGGATGCCGCGCCGGTCGACGAGGGCGGTTTCGAGGATGCGTTCGCGCTGTACAACGCGCGGTCCGAGTCACAGGGGCTGGGCGAGTGGGACCCGGCGAAGCTCCGCGACCCTGCCCGGCCTCGCCTCTACCGCGCCGTCGCACGGGAAGCGTTCGTCCTCGATGACCACGACGAACGGGTCACGGTCATCTGAGAGCGCTGCGCTCACGGCGCCGCGGGGTGAAGTTCCTGAGCCAGCATGACGATGATCCCGCTGGGACCGCGAAGGTATGTGAGCCGGTAGGCGTCCGCATAGGTGCCGACGCCACGAAGCGGGTGATAGCCGTGCTTCGCCGCGGTCCGCAGAGCGTCGTCGAGGTCGTCCACGGCGAATGCGACACGGTGCATCCCGATCTCGTTCGGAAGCGTCGGTGACGTCTCGATCGCTTCGGGATGGATGTACTCGAACAGCTCGAGACGTCCATGGCCGTCCGGCGTCTGCAGCATCGCGATCTTGACATGGTTCCCGTCCAGGCCGACGGCGGTATCGGCCCACTCCCCGCTGACGGTGTCGCGGCCCAGGACGCTGAGCCCCAGGTCGGTGAAGAAGGAGATCGTCGCCTCGATGTCGCGGACGGCGATCCCGACGTTGTCGAGCTTGACGGCCATCACTTCTCCTCTCACACCCCCATGACAGGATGGCGGTCGTCGTGCGATCAGTCGAGGGGTGGCCGCCGCAGGCGCTTGACGTCGGTGCGTCTCTTCTTCGCTCCCAGCCGTCGTTCCTTCGCGCCGCGGCTGGGAGCGGTCGGTCGCCGCGACGGCGTCGGCGGGCGCAGGGCGTCGGCCACGAGATCGGCCAGCCGGGCGCGTGCGGCCTCCCGGTTTCGCAGTTGTGCGCGGTGCTCGGATGCGGTGACCGTCAGCACGCCGTCGACCAGTCGGCCGCTCAGGCGCTCCATGATCCGCTCACGCTGGATGGGGGAGAGGACGGCCGAGCGCGCCGCATCCCACACGAGTTCCACGCGGGAGTCGGCCGTGTTCACCCCCTGCCCGCCCGGTCCGGAGGAACGCGAGAACCGCCACGTCAGCTCCGACTCCGGGATGGTGATCCCCCTGCCCACGGGAAGGCCGGGACGGTGGGCGGCGGGCATGCTTCCATCATGCTCCTGCGCGGAGGGGGGCCGTGCGTATGGGTTCGAGGAACGGTTATGGATCAGACCGGATGTCTTCGACGTGGTTCGCTGGCACGGCGGCGTGTCCGAGATGGGTCCATCCGTCCCATCCGCGCCGCTTGAGGATCGTGTCGAGTCGTTCGGCGAGAGGGCTCGCCCGAGTCGCCGCGCCGTCGAGAAAGTCGACGAAGGTCGCTTCAAGGTGAGTCGGTCCAATCATGTCGCCCGTCTCAGAGGCTTCGCGGGAGACTCTGTCGACACGCTCGGCGATGTCTTCGATGCGCGGGTCGTCCACTGGCCAGTCGAACGCGTCGCTGACGAGGCGGTACAGCGCGACCACGTCTGGGTGGTCCAGCCCGATGTGCTTCTGAGCGATGACCGCGTCAACGGGGTAACCCCCATCTTGGGCGGTGATCAGAATCCAGCTGTCGCGCTCGGCCTCGATGTATCGCTCGTCGATGCCGAGCCCGCGCAGCCGAGCCAGATACCCGACAACGCTCTGCGGCAATGTCAGCTGATCTCCGGCAGCCAGCTGCCGCAGCCGTCGGCGGCTTCGCTGCAATCGCCGGATCTCCGCACGCATCGTCCGGTCGATGTCGTCGATGGCTGCTTCGAACTCCTCCTCCCCGGCGTCGAGGAGCTGATGCGTCCGAGCGAGCGGCACACCGGCCTCGGCGAGCGTGCGGATGCGGATGAGCCGTACGACGGCGTCCGCGTCGTAGACGCGGTAGCCGGAGTGATCACGTCGAGGCTCGGGGAGCAGGCCAACCTGGTGGTAGTGGCGCACCGTCCGGACAGTCACTCCCGCGTAGGCGGCGAGCTGGCCGATGGAGAGCATGATTAACCCTGCCTCAGCCCGTTGTGCGGCGGTAGATGGTGACGGACACCACGTACGCGACGACCAGGATGCCGGAGCACCAGGCGAGCGCAATCCAGAGGTCGCCACCCACCGGCCGAGCGGCGAAGATGTCGCGCAGCGAGTTCACGATCGAGGTGACCGGCTGGTTCTCCGCGAACCAGCGCACCGCCGCCGGCATCGTCTCGGTGGGAACGAAGGCGGAGCTGAGGAACGGCAGGAAGAGGAGCGGGTAGGAGAAGGCCGTCGCACCGTCGACGCTCTTCGCCGTGAGGCCGGGGATGATCGCCAGCCATGCGAGTGCGAGCGCGCACAGGATCAGGATGCCGGCGACGGCCAGCCAGGCGAGAACACCCGCGTCGGCGCGGAAGCCCAGCAGCAGCGCGGTCAGCAGCACGAGCACGAGTGAGACGAAACTGGCGACGAGCGATGTCAGCACGTGCGCCCACAGCACAGCGGATCGTGCGATCGGCATGGACTGGAAACGTTGGACGACGCCGCGCTGCAAGTCGAGGAACAGGCGGAACGCGGTGTAGGCGATGCCCGACACGATCGTGATCACCAAGATGCCCGGGAGCAGATAGTCGATGTACGACCCCTCCGAGCCGGTCTGGATCGCGCCGCCCAGGACGAACACGAACAGCAGGAGAAATCCGATCGGCATGATCGTCGTGGAGATGATCGTGTCGGGGCTGCGCAGGATGTGCCGCAGCGACCGACCGGTGAGGACGGCGGTATCGCCGATGAAGCGGGTTGCGGACTTCATCGGTCCCCGCCGTTCTCCCCGTACCCGGCGGTATCCCGCGCGCCGATGATCGCGAAGAACACCTCCTCCAGAGACGGCTGCTTCTCTACGTACTCCACCCTGGTCGCCGGCAGCAGTTGTTTGAGCGCAGCAAGCGTGCCGTCGACGATGACGCGGCCCTCGTGGAGGATCGCGATCCGGCTTGCCAGCTGTTCGGCTTCATGGAGGTACTGCGTGGTCAGCAGCACCGTCCTGCCGTGGCCGGCGAGGTCCTTCACGGTCTGCCACACTTCCCTCCGCGCTTGGGGGTCCAAGCCGGTCGTCGGCTCATCGAGGAAGATCACCGGTGGCGCGCCGATGAGGCTCATGGCGATGTCGAGGCGCCGGCGCATGCCACCGGAATACGTGGCTGTCCTCCTGCCGGCGGCTTCGGTGAGCGAGAACCGGGCGAGCAGTTCATCGGCGATCTTGCCCGGGTTCCTCAGGTGGCGCAGCCGCGCCACCAGGATCAGGTTCTCTCGACCACTGAGCACGTCGTCGACGGCGGCGAACTGGCCGGTGAGGCTGATGGACTCTCTCACCTGCTGCGGGCGTGCCGCGACGTCGAATCCATTGACCGAGGCCAACCCGCCGTCGGCTTTCAGAAGGGTGGAGAGGATCCGCATCACTGTCGTCTTCCCCGCACCATTGGATCCGAGGAGGGCGAAGATACTGCCGGGAGACACCGTGAAGTCGACTCCGCGGAGGACCTGCACGCCGCGATAGGACTTCTGCAGTCCCTTCACCTCGATCGCCCACTCCGGGGCCTTCGTCTGTGTCATCTGCTCTCCTTCGCTCGACCGCATTCGTCGTGCGACAGACGGTATGACCATGACGCTGCGTCATGGTCAAGCGGAGGCGGTCGATCCGCGATGGAATGGGGTGGCGGGCCGACGGCGGACAACTGGCGGCTGGGTGGCGTGGTCATGACGAAGGGGCGAAGGCAGCATGAGACCTGTGAACGTGACACGGATCGTCGAACTCAGGCAGCACCACGGATGGACGCAGGAGCGGCTCGCCGCTGAGAGCGGTGTCGGCTTGCGCACCATCCAACGGCTGGAGGCCGGGCAGGACGCCAGTCTCGAGACGCTCTCGCTCGTCGCAGGTGCCCTGCGCGTCGAGGTGAGGGACCTGTTCGCCGTGATCGACGACCCGCAGCTCAGCAGTCGCATGGAATCCCTGGAGGCCCGTGCCGACGAGCAGCAGGCCGGCCGCGATCGCATCACGGCGGCCTGGACATGGCTCTACGTGGGGATGGGCATCGTCCTGAGTCTGCTCAGTTTCACGCTGGGTCCCTACGGCCTCGTGGTGTTCCTCGCGTATTGGTCCGGCGGCTACCTCATCCTGCACGCCCTGCGCCGGATCTATCTCGAACCCCGCCTCGAGGCGCGGTTCCCGCTGTCTCGGACCAAGCAGCAGCGCCGAGCGCAGCCCGCCCGGCAGCGAGCATCCGACGTCCAAGCCACCGAGGAGGCACGGTGACGAGCACCGACGGCTTCACGCTTGGGGAGTTGACGCTCCACGTGTTCGGACCGCCCGACGCATTCGCCGCCGTATACCGCGATGTCGTGGCGTTGCTCGAAGCCACGCACGACGACGCCACGTGGGAGGTCGCCTCCCGTGACGATGTCGGCGACGAGCCGGATCAGCACGAGCGGTATCGCCGCCTGGCTGCGGAGGCCGAGCTTCACGCCCGGCTCAGTCGGCCGCGCTCGGCCTGACGGGGGAGCGCGCTACGGTGGGGCTTCGAGGTGGGGAGGCCCCGTGCTGAGCGAAGACGACCGCGAGCTGATGCTGACCGTGGGGCGGTACCTGCGGCACGTGAACGAGCTCACCGAACGCGAGCGGGTGCCGACCCTGACCCCGCTCGGCGACGTGATCAGCGACCACCTGGGCACCGACGCATCCGGTGTTTCTGTCGTGCACGAGCCGATCGCCGACCACCGGCTGGTGGACGCCGACATCGCTCTGGAGGTCATCGGTTCGGGTGACGACAGCCGGCTGATCGGCGTCAGCGGCGGCGAGCAGCGCCACCAGCAGGACCTGGCGGAGTGGATCAGCAACCCCTACGTCCGCTACGCACCAGGATCGGTCGACTACGCGGAACGGGCGACCGGTCCGGATGCGACCAGGCGTGTCGTGTCGCTCGGCGTCCGGCTGCTCCGATTCGAGGGCCACCCCCTCGCCCTCACCCAACGGGCAGCATCCCCGCAGTACGGCCGGACCACGGCGATGGTCGAGATCATGGCCACCGACCCCGCCGTCGTGACCCGGTTCCTCGAGGTTCTTCGGAAAGCGATGATCGACCACAGCGTCCTCCGCGGGCAGGTGCTGTCGTTCCAGCCGACGGAGTACGGGCGTGAGGCAGGCGCAACGTTCCTCCGCCGACCGGACGTCGGTCAAGACGACATCGTGCTCCCGGACGGGGTGCTCGAGCAGACGGTCCAGCACGTGGTGGAGATCGGCGCCCACCGCGACGAGCTCCGCACGGCCGGACAGCACCTCAAGCGCGGCGTGCTTCTGTACGGGCCTCCGGGAACGGGCAAGACGCTCACCGTTCGCCACCTGCTCAGCACGACTCCCGATACGACGGCGATCATGCTGACCGGGTCCGGCATCCGATTCGTCACCGCTGCAGCGGAGATCGCCCGCACGTTCCAGCCCGCCATCGTCGTGCTCGAAGACATCGATCTCGTGGCCATGGAGAGGAACCACTCGCCACAGCCGCTGCTGTTCGAGGTGCTCGACGCGCTCGACGGCCTCGACGGCGATGCAGACGTGGCGTTCATCATGACGACCAACCGCGTCGAGGTGCTCGAGCGTGCGCTGGCGGAACGGCCGGGACGCGTCGATCTGGCGGTCGAGATCCCGCTGCCCGCGCTGGCCGAGCGACGACGACTGTTCCGCCGGTACGCCCACAGCCTTCCGCTCACCGAGGGCGCGCTGGATGCGGCCGCAGAAGCGGCGGAGGGCGTGACCGGTTCGTTCGCGAAAGAGCTGATCCGCCGCAGCGTGCTCCGCGCCACCCGACACGGGAGGGCTGTCGGCGACGAAGACCTCGCGGTCGAGCTCGAGCGGTTGCTCAGCGCCCGGGAGCAGCTCACCCGCTCCATGCTGGGCGCCGCGGGCGACGGCCACGAGCCTCCAGGCGCCATGCATCAGCCCTCCGGATTCGGGTGGTTCGCCGCTGGTGGGGCTTGAGGGGGTGTCGGCATGACGACGACTTCCGGCCGACACCGCCACATCCGGCCACTCGCGGGTGGATGCTCGTGGCGCTCGCCGCAGCGGCCGTGCTGTCCGCCCCGCTCGTGTCAGGAGGGATCTGCGTCGACTCGGAGGACCCGGAGAAGTCCTACCGCGCCGACTTCCACACCTCGCTGATCGGCCTGCCCACGAGCATCGTGGCCTGGGTCATCCTGAGCATCGTGCTTGCGGCGGCTGCCTGGCTGATCTCCTCGTATCCGTTGCGCCGACGATGATCCGCCCCGACCACCTCGCGGGTCATCATCGATTCAACCGATCGACTTCCGCGACGAGGTCGAGACGCTCGAGGAGGAGGTCGCCGGCGGAGGCCATGCCGCCGATCGCCCACGTGGTGATCAACGCGGCGATGAGCACCATGCCGAGGATGGCCGGCCACGCGTACCTCCGCTGAATGGTGAGGGTGACGGCGATGATCGCGCTCAGGATGGTGATCGTCTTCCCCGCCACCGTGGCGAATGCCATCCGGATGGCGGTGTCCTCAGTGAGCGGGCCGTAGCTGTTGAGGGCTGCACCCAGAGCGACGGGGATGACCACGACGCCGAGGATCAGTACCGTGCCACGGCCTACGCGGCGGCGCCGCTTCGCCGCGGGAACGTATTCCGTCGTGGAGGGCGTCGTCATGCCTGCGACCCTATCCACCCCGGCCTCGCGAACGGGAGCCCCATGCCGCGCCCGAACTCCTCGAACCCGCGGCGCCCGGCGCCGAATGACCCCCGGAGCCGGCATGAGCGGCACAAGTTTGAGGAGTTCGGGTGGCTGTGGTCGCGGGTGCACCCCACCCGGCTGCTCGCAGCCGAGGCGGCGGGCGGGCAGGTTCTGGCGGGCGCCTGCACCCGCCGGTACCCTGCCCTCATGTCCGAGCGCGCCGTCCCGATCCTGCCCAGTCGAGACCTCGCTGAGACGCTGCGGTTCTACCAGCGCCTCGGTTTCGACAATCGCGGCGCACCGCCCGAGGAGTGGGATTACCTCATCGTCGGACGCGGCGACATCGAGCTGCATTTCGTCGCGGACCCCTCGGTGGATCCGGTCCGGACGGCGGGTTCGTGTTACCTCCTCGTGGACGACGCCGACGCTCTCTTCCGCGACTGGGCAGGCGTGGTCCGTCCCGACCCGGCGGCCGGCACGCGCGTGACCGAGCCTGCCGATACCGACTACGGGATGCGGGAATTCGCCCTGGTCGACGGCAACGGCAACCTGCTCCGCGTCGGCACCGCACAGCAGTAGCCCGAGGAGTCCGCGTCGCTCGTATCAGCGGATCGTGTCCGGATTCACGCCCGCGCGCGAGGCGAGCTCGCAGGCACGGAGCGCCGTCATGAGCGCGACCGGCCGGCGGCCTGCTCGGCCGCGCCCACGAGCGCCGCGAGCACGTCGACGTAGGCCTCCGGTACGCGGATCGCGGCGCGGAGGGCGTCGGCCTCATCCGTGAGTGTGAAATCGAAGAAGGAACAGCAGTGGGTCTCCCGCGCGATCAGCTCCTCCGCGCGTGCACGGGAACCCCGGTTCAGGAGCAGATCAGCCTGACCCGCCGCCGTCAGCGCAGCGGAGATGAGCTCATTCCGGAACAGGTCAGCGAATTCCTCCTCCCGAAGCGGGCGTTCGACGGAGGGAAGCGCGCACGATTCCGGCGCCCACGTCGTGTGCGAGTCGGTCATGGAGCAACGGTAAACCCGGACCTGGGTGCGAGATGCAAGCAGCCGCTCTGTCGTCGTGGGCCCCGCGCCGCGCCCGAACTCCTCAAATCTGCGGCTCGCTGGGCCCAATCACCCGCGGAACGGTCATGGGCGGCCAGAGTTTGAGGAGTTCGGGCGACGGGGTAGCGGATAGGCCGCGCCCTACGGGTCCGCATCGGCGAGGCCGCTTCTGCTGCGACGGCTGCGGACACGGGGTGGAGGCTCGCCGGCGACGCGCCCGGGTTGCCGTAACGTCGAGGTGTGGCGCGCGGGGGCATCTACGTGGAGACGTCCATCGCGGCCGCGATCGATCTCCTCTGGAGCGCCACACAGAATCCCGCGGAGCACGTGCGATGGGACGTGAGGTTCACGCACATCGTCCCGACCGGCGCGGCACGCGGTGGTGCGACGGCGTTTACCTACGAGCGGCGAGTTCCGTTCCACTCGGTGCGGGGCACCGGTGTAAGCATCGGCGAGCGCCACCATGCCGACGGCACCCGCACTTCCGCCCTGCGCTTCCACACCGACGACCGGCTCTCGCCCATCGCCTCAGGTCGCGGTTACTGGCGCTACATCCCCGATGGGAACCGCACCGTGTTCGTCACCGGTTACGACTACACGCCGGGATGGGGCGTGCTCGACGCCGTCATACGGCCCCTTCTGGGCTGGGCGACGGCGTGGAGCTTCGATCGGCTCCGCATCTGGCTGGAGACCGGCGTCGCGCCCGAGCGGTGGCCGCTGTGGAGCGTGCTGTGGTGGTGGCGATCCGACCGACCTCGCGCAGCCCGGTGCCGCCGCACGCCGGCTGGCGGCTCGCGCCGGAGCGATCACCTCGCCGGCGCTCCGGAGTCGCTTGCTGCGCTGCCTGACCCGGGCAGCGCACGGTGACGTCGATCTTCGAGACGGTACTCGGCGCCGAGTACGGTCGACTGCACCCCATGATGCAACGGCGGTTCGGCGTCGGGCTCTCCTCCGGGGAAGCGTGCGTGGGGCGCGGTCTCATGTCGGCGATCCGACGGGGGCCATGGTGGACCGTTCCGTTCCTGCAGATCGGGAGGATGCGGAACATCCTCATCCCCGACACCGGTACCGACGTCCCGTTCGTGATCGAGAACTACCCGTACCTCGATCCGTTCGGACGCGAAACCGTCACCTTCGTGCGCGAGTACACCCTGGGAGCCAAGCGACGCCGCTTCGACGCGACGATGATCCTCGACGGCGATCGGATCGTCGACTACCTGGGCACGCATCAGCACTTGGCAGTCGACCTGGATCTGCGGGTGGATGACCGCGGAGGACTGGTCCTCACCTCCGACGCGCAGCGGTTCCACGAAGGGCCGGTGGGGTTCCGCTTCCCCATGCTGTTCAGCGGTCGCGCCCGCCTGCGCGAGTATTACGACGACGCCGACCAGCTCTTCCACGTCGATCTCGAAGTGCGCAACCACAGGTTCGGGTTCCTGTTCGGATACCACGGCGCCTTCGAGTGCGAGTGGATGCCGGCCACCGACGTCCCCGCGCGGCTCAAGCCTCGTCGTCACGAACGCCGGACTTGAGCCCCTGCCGCAGCGGTGGCAGGTCGCGCTGCGAGGCAAGCGTCAGCGGATGGTCTCGTACCTCGTCAGCAGCACGCCGTCGGGGAAGGTTCGGGTCTCCACCAGGTTCAGGTGCACCCAATCGTCCAGAGAGGTGAAGAACGGCTTACCGCCGCCTAACAAGACGGGATGCGTGACCAGGATGTACTCGTCGATCAGCCCGGCCCGCATGGCGGCCGCGGCGAGTGCCGCGCCGAGGATGTCCATCGGACCGCCACCTTCGGCCTTGAGTCGCGCGATCTCGGTGACTGCGTCGCTGGTGACCAGACGGGCGTTCCAGTCCACCGGGATGGCCCGGGACGAGAACACCATCTTCGGCATATCGCGCCAACGGCCGGCGAACTCGATGATGGCCGGAGTCGCGCCCGGCTGCTCGTCGGCGGTCGGCCAGTCGGCGCTCATCGTCTCCCACATCTTGCGCCCGTACAGCGCCAGGCTCGTCGCGGCCACCCGGTCGGACCACCACTCGAACAGCTCGTCGCTCGGCACGCTCCAGCCGAGGTCTTCGCCGGGCGCGGCGATGTAGCCGTCCAAGCTCGTGTTCATGGCGAAGGTCAGTTTCCGCATGGCGTCAGCCTTTCGTGAGGGGGTGTTGGGGACGTGCCGCGGGGTTCGTCGGCGCCACCTTCTGCGCACCGACCAGCGCGGTGCCGAGCTTGGTCAGAGCTTCGCGCCAGCCCTGCGTGGCGTTGCCTGTCAGGCGGTGGGGGAGCCACTGCCGGATTCTCAGTCGCGTCCTCCCGCCGGTCGCGTCGGAGAACTCGTACCGGATCCTCGTCTCGAACGGCTCGACGCCGCGGGGGATCCGCCCGCTGACCTGCATGACCCCATCGAGAAGCTCGCCGTCGGCGACGGCCGTGAGGTCGACGGTGACCCGGACTCGTATGCCGGGATCCGTTGCCGAGACCTCCGTCCATCGCTGATGCCCACTGGGGCGGATGTCGAAGTCGACCTCTTCACGCGGCAGCGAATTGCCGATCGGGCCCCACCAGGCCACGAAATGCTCCGGATCGGTGAAGGCTCGATAGACGAGTGCTCGCGGCGCGTCGAGCACGCGTGAGATGTCGATCTGCGGGCTGTCGGTCTGCATCAGGGCTCCTCCCAATCCGTGGCCGGATCGATGGGCGTTCGCGGGCTGGGCTCCGCCGCGGGCGTGGCGTGTTCGACGGCCTGCACGGCGGCGAGGTGGGCGTCGAGGCGCGTGAGCGACGAGTCCCAGAACTGCCGGTAGCGCTCGATCCAGTCGGCGGCCTCCCGCAGAGGCGCAGCTTCCAGATGGCTCGCACGCCACTTCCCCGAACGCGTGCGGGAGATGAGCGCTGCCTGCTCCAGCACCTTCAGATGCCGCGATACGGCCGGCATCGAGATCGGAAGGGGCTCCGTGAGCTCTGTGACGGTGGCGTCGCGCTCTGCCAGACCCGAGAGGATCGCGCGCCGAGTCGGATCCGCCAGCGCCGAGAAGACGACGCTGAGTTGGTCGGTGCCGGCCACTTCCACCCCCTGACATTTAACGTGTGCGTGAAATGTATCCGGCAGAAGAACACCCGTCAAGGGTGCGAGCAGTCTCGCGGGGAGTACTCTCACCGGCATGACGATCAACGGCATGCGGTTCGCCCTCGTCGCCGGCTTCGCGGTGACCATTGCTGCACAGGTGTGGTGGATCCCGAGCCAGCTGGATCGCACCGTGTCCGTCTTCCCTGAGACGGCGCCGTTCCAGACCCTCGGCGTGACCTGGAGTGTGGCGCTGCTGGTGTGCGTTCAGCTCGCCCTGCTGATCGCCTGGAAGCTGCTCGGCATCGTCGGAAACGGCGGCCGCGTGTCGGAGCAGGGGCGGGGATGGATACGCGCCCTCATTGCCACCGCGGCAGTGTTCTCGCTGCTCTCCGCGTCGGCAGGGCTGGCGCTGCTTTCGTTTAACTGGGCCACACCGGGAGTCATGCTGGCCCTCGGAGGTGGCGCGATGACCGGTTTCGTCGGCGCCGCACTCGGGGGTGCGTACCTCGCCAACTTTGAGAGGGAATGGCACCGGAACTGAGAAGCCGCGTGCGAGTGGCGGGGAAGTGGTCCAGGTGGCCCGCACTCTTCGGTTCCCCTGATCGGGCGGCTTGACCCCGCCCCTACGCCACGGTTTCGACTGGACGCATGAGGCTCATTCCCATCGCCTATCTGGCGTCCTACCTCCTGTCGCTGCTCGGCAACTCGATTGCCGGAGTGGCCCTGCCCTTGATCGTGTTGCAGGTCACCGGCAGCGCGCTCGGTGCCGGCGCGGTTGCCGCGGCGACGGCCGTTCCTGCCGTCTTCGCGGGGCTGCTGATGGGGGTCGTCATCGACCGCATCAATCGCCGCACGTCGTCGGTGGTGACCGATCTCGTCTCGGCGGCCGCCGTCGCGGCGCTGCCGCTGGTCGACATGCTCTCGGGATTGAGTCTGGGCTGGTTCGTCCTGTTCGGGATCATCGGTTCACTCGGCGACGTGCCGGGCATGACCGCGCGGGATGCCCTGCTTCCCGCGATCGTCCGCCACGGTGGGATCGCCTCGGAGCGGCTCCTGGGAATCCGCGAGGCCCTCGGCGCGGTCGCCCTGCTGCTCGGCCCAGCGGCCGCCGGAACGCTCATGGTGCTGTTCGAGGGGTCCACGGTGCTGTGGATCACCGCGGCGACCTCCCTGGTCGCGGCTTTGCTGACGCTGCTCATCCCGCGCCGCGTCGGCGACATCACCGCTGCGGAGGGGGAGCCCGCGGCGACCGGGAACGGATGGGCGCAGCTCCGCCTCGGATGGCGCGTGCTGTTCCGAAGCCGCTTCCTGATCGTCACGACCGGCCTCAGCGTCGCCTCGGCGATCGTGCTCGCCTCCCTGCAGGGGCTCATCCTGCCGGTGTACTTCACCCTCGTCGAGCAGCCCGGCATGCTGGGCTTCGTCCTCAGTGCCCTCGCCGGCGGGATGCTGGTCGGCGGCACGGTCTACGCGATCGCCGGCGCTCGCGGGCGTCGACGCGGCTGGTTTCTCGCCGGCGTGTTCGGCAGCGCCCTCGGCTTCGTGCTCATCGCCGCACTGTCGTCGGTGTGGATCGTCCTCGCTGGGGCCTTCGTCGTCGGCGTGGCCAGTGGCCTGTTCGCCAGTCTCATGGGCGTGCTCATGATCGAGCGCATCCGGGAGCAGATGCGCGGGCGGATCATGGGCACGCAGAACGCGATCCTCACCGCCGCCCCGCCGATCGGCATTCTGACCGCCGCCGTCCTCACCGAGTACGCGGGGGTGAACGTCGCGGCGATCGCCCTGGTGGGCGTGGGTCTGGTCGCGCTGGCCCTGAGCGTGCTCGCGCGCTCGCTGCGTAACCTGGAACCCGAGCCGGCAGAGGCCGGCACCGGGGGAGCGGCGGTGATCCACAGTGCATAGCGGAGAGCTGGCGCGCCTCGCGAGAGTCACCGTCCGGGCGCTGCGTCACTACCACCAGGTCGGCGTGCTCCCTGAACCCGAGCGTCGCACCAACGGCTACCGCAGCTACGACGTCCACGACCTCATCCGGGTCCTGCGGATCAAGCGCCTCGCCTCCCTCGGCGTCCCCTTGGAGCGGATGCCGCAGCTTCTCGACGACGCGGCGTCGGATGGGGGCGGGCTGCTGGACGAGCTGGATGCTGAGCTCGCCGCGCAGATCCAGCGACTCACCGAGCAGCGCGAGCTCATCGCGCGCCTCCGCATCCATGACGCGCCGCCGGATGTTCCGCCCGAGCTGGCCCCGTTCATCGCGATCTTCGCAGCCGCGGGGATATCGCCCGACCTCGCCAAGATCGACCGCGACCAATCGGTGCTGCTGGCCCACCTCGTGGGGGAAGAGGGGTTGCCCTCGCTCGCGAATCTCTATCAACGGATCAGCGCTTTCACGGTCGTCCCCGCCGTGACCGACATCGTGGCGCGGTTCGACCGGCTCGGACCGGGGAGCACAGAGGAGGAGATCTCCGCGCTGGTCGACAGCTTCGTGGATGTGTTCGGCCCGATCCTGGAGGACTTCACCGACGGATCGGAGCCGTACGACCTGACCGGATCCGCGACCCTGTTCGACGAGTACACCGAGGACGTGCTCAACGAGCAGCAGCGGAGCACTCTTGCGCGGCTCGTTGCCGCGTTCGACACCTAGCCGATCGCGGGGGAGCAGGTGGAGCGCGCCGGTGATCTGCATAGGGTCGGGAGCATGGGACAGCCATCGAATCCTGCGGAACTGCACGAATACGACGAGTCCTGGCCCGTGAGAGCAGCGGACCTGCTGCGTACAATCCGGGAACGTCTCGCCGATGTGCCGGGCGCTGCGGATGCGGACTACGACCACATCGGCTCGACGTCGGTTCCGGGGCTCGCGGCCAAGCCGCACCTCGACCTCCAGATCAGAATCTCACCGTTGCCATCCGACCGCGATGTGTCGGCGAGGCTGGGAGACCTCGGGTTCGAACGCGCCGTGGGCGCCCGGCCCGATTCGCCAGGCGTTCACCGGGACATACCGAGAGGATCCGAACCGGTCGACGATGCCATGTGGGAGAAGTCGCTCTTCGTCAACGTCTCCGAGCGGGTCATTCTGCATGTTCGCCGCCGCGACTCTCCATGGGGTCGATACGCGGTCTGGTTCCGAGACTGGCTCCGCGCGCATGACGGGCAACGCGACCGGTACGAAGCCGTGAAGCGTCGCCTGAGCACGCAGGAAGTCGGCGCAGCGGATTACGACGACTACACGCGAGCCAAGACGGAGTACTTAGACGACGTACAAGCCGAGTTCGAGGAATGGGCCCGAGCTTGAGGTCAGACGACGGCGGATGGCACCCGAATCGCACGGCAATGTCAATGACGGCGCTCGGAGGCATGGCACTCGTGGCTCTGACCGGGAGTCAGAGCAATGGCGGCGGCCTCTGCGATTATCCGGGCGGATGAATGGTGCGGCGCTAGGCTCCGGTCATGCTCAGGTTCTCTCCTGCTTTCCTGGTGAGCCGCACTGTTCTGGCGGCGTGCGCCCTCGCCGTCACCGCGGGGATCACCGGGTGCACCGCGACAGGGCCCGCCGCCTCCACGTCCGAATCTCAAACACCGACGATCGCCCCTTCCCCGGCCACGAGCACATCCACCGTGACGGATATCGAGACGTGCGAGGCGTTCACCGACGTCTCGACCATCCTTCAGAACGCGGGGGCGGGCCTCTACGAGGGGCGCATGTCGCAGAAGGAGTACGACGGTTGGATGCGGCTAGCCACGCGGGTCCTCGACCGGGTTCCCACGCGGGGCGAGGGCGCCGTCAGCGATGCCATCGCGGCACTGAAGACGGAGTACCCTCCCATCCCTGCGGGAACCCAGGGCGTAACCGGCATCGGCAAGCCGGTGCCGAACACAGTCCCCTCTCCTGCCGATGCCTGTGACGCGGTCGGCTATCAGATCTTCGGTGAGGGCTTCACGGGTGGATAGCGCCTGAACGGGAGAAATCACCCGTGTCGGGGCACAGGCGAGCGATGAGACGCGCGTGACCCGGGGATCAGTTCCCCCAGTAGGCGGCGAGTACGAGGTCGTGATTCCACGTGTCGGCGATAACTGATTGGAGCTGATCCGCACTGCTTTGGGTGCAGTAGGGGATCCTCTCCGGATCTCGAACCGCGATACTGACGGGCGAGCCCAGCAGTCCCCAAGGCTGAACTGAATTGGCGAGATAGCCGTCAAGGACGAGGTCCCGATACTCAGGTTTCCACCAGACATCGAAGACGCTACCGAGTTCGGCTGGGTCGATTGCTATCCATACGCCGTACGTGACAACGTGCTCATCCGTCAGAGCGACGGGAAGAAGAGCGCGGACGAATGCTCCGACGTTCTGTACCTGCATCAGCGTCGACGACTTCGCATTCGGTCCTGACATCCACATGTCCGCTGCGTCAATTTCACCAGCGTCCAGGACCGGGTCCGGAAGGGCGAACTTGATGTGCCGGTCGTGGGCGTCAAGGGACCGGCCGCAATCCGCACAGGTATCCAACTCCATATCACGACCATAGAGCCGAACCGTCAGGCCATGCTGTTGAGCGACGGGCTAATGTCAGAGGCGAGCGAGGGGGAGTGGACCGCGCAACGGTGCGCGACCACGGAGAGATACGGCGGGCAGACAGTCCGCTACTCGGGGCGTGAGCCAACCAGCGCCGAAGGCGCGGACCTTGACCTAACGGTCTTGTCGCGGCCTGCTCGGATATCCGCGTCCTCTTTCTGTGACGATGCCTGGACAGCGGCGGTCTTTCTGCGGCGGATGTAGGTGAGCGTGCCCGAGATGATCAACCCAACGATCTGATTCAAAGCGAAACCGTTCCGAACAGGATGATCGCCGCAATCATTCCGAGCAGAAGCAGAACGGCCGGCAGAGGGATGAGCGCCACCAGCCATGCTCCGTTGTCCATGAAGTCAAAGTAGACCGGGCGAGCTGACTCCGTAAGGGTGGGAGGGGTGGCTTCGGCCAACGCGACCTTTGCTGGGGGAGCGCGTTACCCGTTTCCTATGTGATCCCTTCCACGAGCTCCGCGATTGAGGCCAGCGACTACCGCAGTTCTGCTGTACCAGTCGCCGGCGGAAGTGTCACGTGGATCTGATCGGTCGGCGGCAAGGCGAGGTCAGACGGTCGGACGTCCGGCATGATTTGGTTCCCTCTCTGCTTGGCGTGGTTCGAGTGCGGCGCGCAGCTCGAGCTTCGCGCGCGTCAGACGTGATCGGGCTGTGGATGGGTTGATGCCGAGCACGCGGGCGGCAGCGTGTGAGGGGAATCCGTCCCAGTAGATGAGCCGGATGAGCTCCGCGTCGTCGGGTTTGAGTCGGTCGATGGCGTCTCGCACGTCGATGGCGGCGTCATCCCATACCGGAACCGCGAGCGTGCGCATGTCGGCTGCAAGCCGCTTGACTGCGGCCGAGTGCCTGGCAGACCGCCGCCGCGAGTCGCGCAGAACGTTGTGCGCAACAGCGAATAGCCACATTCGCCCGTCGGTTGGATCGGCGGGCGCGTGCCGCCTCAGCTTCCAGGCGGTGAGAAGCAGTTCGCCGAACGCCTCCGCGGCGTCAGCGCCGTTGGGGATGCGTCGCTGGAAGTAGCGGAGCAAGTCGTGCTCGCTCGTGCGGACATGACCCTCGATGTCCGTTGTGTTCTTTGCCATCAACTGCAGTTGGTGGTTTGACCAGCGAGGCTGACCTCGTGGCCGGGCCACATCTTGTGGCCGCGTTCCTCGAGGCCCGCCCACAGGGTTTCGGCCAGGATCTTGTTCACCGCGTGTTGCTTGAGCTCGTCGTCGCTGACGGTGATCGGGAAGGGGTTGTCGTTGATGTCCGTAGCCTGCGCGTAGTCCGCGCGCAGCTCCGCCTCCGCCCCGGTGGTGTCGAGAGCTTCGAGGTCGATCCCGGACACGATGGCCTTCGCGTCCACGACTATCGGGTCGTCGGCACGTGGCGCATGGACAGCACCTGCAAAGGGCCGTACCGGTGAACACCCACGAAGCCGACGCGAAATGGGCGACCACCGTCATCGAAGACATCGGAGTCGACCTTCTGCGGTACCTCGCGCGCCGCACCGCTCAAGAAGACGTTCCCGACCTGCTCAACGACACCCTCAGCGTCGTGTGGGAACGACGGGCAGACCTCCCGCGATCCTCACCCGAGGCACGAATGTGGGCCTTCGGAGTCGCGCGCAACACGCTCCGAAAACATAGACACACCCACTCGAAGCGCACCCGATCTGGGAGGCCGAGCAGGGGATTCCAGTTCCCGCGCCGACGCCCGACCAGGGCCCGGGGATCATCGAGGCACAACGTCGCATCGTGCTCGAGGTCTCCTCAGCGGAGCAGCCGGTGACTCCACCGAGTCATGACGCAGGGGACCAGTTTGGGGAAACCTCGAACGGGTAACGCAACTTCTACTGGTGAAGACCGTTATCCGTTTTCACACTAAGGCCGGAGCCGTGCGCGCAGCACAACGATTCGGCACCGTGCATTGCACGCCAGTGCCGAATCGTTGTTCGCGCCCCTTTCAGGTGCTAGCGCGTTGATTCCCATGCCGCGCGGAGACCGTCAATCAGCGGCGTGGGCGGTCGGCCTATGAGCTGCTCAAGCTCGTTGGTGACTTCCGCTGACACGCCGCGCGCCAGGTCTGCGTCGAGTTGAACGAGGAAGCCCGCGGTCGTTTCATCAATCCCGGAGGCGAGCAGGCGAGTGTGGTGCTCTTCGGAGTCGAGATCCACATACTTCACTGGCCGACGGAGCACTGCAGCTGCTGCTTCTGCGAGTTGGGGATAGTCCCATGCCACGGTGCCGGTGAGCTCGTAGATCGCCTTCAGTGGATCGGGCGCCAAGAGCACGACGGCTGCTGCATCCGCATAGTCGTCCTTCGCGGCGCTGGCCACGTGGCCCGCGTGAACGCTTCCGACGATCTCACCGGTCGCTGCTGCGAGCTCCAGCGTTGTGAGGTAGTTCTCGTGGTACGAGTTCATCCGCAGGATTGTCGAGATCAAGCCGGACTCCTGGATGATCGCCTCTGTCGCACGGTGCTCGGCGGTAATGAAGTCCGTACTGGTCGAGGCGTGCGGAGCGCTTGTGTAGACGAGCCTGGAGGCCCCGACTTGGGACGCTGCGTTGATGACGTTCCGATGCTGGATCATCCGCTTGCCGAACTCGTTGCCTGAGATCAGCAGAACTGTGTCGACGCCCTCAAGCGCCGCGGCTACGGCCGCGAGGTCGTCGTGGTCAGCGATTCGCGTTTCAACGCCGACGGGCAGCGTGGATGCCTTTTCTGCGTCCCGTGCGATTGCGACCAGGCGCGAGTCCTCTCCTCTCCGCAGAAGGTTGTTGATGACGAGTCGGCCGAGACCGCCGGTGGCGGCCGTTACAGCGATGGTTGTGCTCATGTTGTTCTCCTATCCGAACGTGTACTGATCGGTCTAACGAACCAGACTCGCCGGTCTATTCCAATGAGATAGCGTGTATGCGATGAGAGACCACGTAATTGGTGAGGTGCCCGGAACTCGCGGCAGGATCGACAAGCGGCTAGCGATGCTAGACGCGGCATTCCGGATCTTCGCGGACGTCGGCTATGAGCAGGCGAGCGTCGAATCGATCGCTGCTGAAGCGGGGGTGGCCAAAGCGACGATCTATAACCATTTCGGTGATAAGGAACGGATGTTCCGCGAGGTTCTCAGGGCCGACGGAGACCGTGCGCTGGGTGACCACCTGGAGATCGTCGCGACTCTCGTCACGCCGTCGAACAACATCCGCGCTGCCCTCGAGCATGTCGGGCTTGAGCTCCTCATCCGATACTTCGATCCCACGACTGTGTGGTACCGACGCCTTCTCGTCGCAGGGAGGGCAACTTTTCCCGACGTCTTGGAATCGGTGCGCACAAATGTCACCGAACGCGTCATGGCTGCTCTGGCCGACCGGCTGTCGGAACTGATGCGCCGGGGTCAGCTCCGGGACGCCGACCCAGCAGTGGCCGCAGAGCAATTCTGGGCGCTTCTTGTTACGCCCGCCGAGAACCGCACACAGCTCGGGACAAGGGACGTGACGAGCGCGGAGTTGCGGGAGTCAACGAGTCGCGCCGTCGACACCTTCCTTCGAGCCTTCGGCGCATAAGAGAACGTCCTGGTCAGACGGGCAGTCGGGGAGTGGCTCGGGGGTTACCCGTTTCCACTCTGATCGCAAAAAGTGCAATCGGAGTAACTATTGATGGGTAATCCCGTTACCCGCTTCTTCACCAATCGAACCCTACGGGCACCCGCCTTGTGCCACTCATCGGAGTGCTGGCACGTACCGCATAACGTTCGTCTCTCGGGGCTCAAAGCCCACGGACTCGTAGAGCCTCAGTGCCGACTCTCGCGACGGGCGAGAGGTCAGATCGAGCGTGCGAAGTCGCCTGCGAGCCGCTTCCTCGGTGATAGCTTCGAGCAGCAGGCGGGCGATGCCGCGTCCGCGCGCCTGCTGGCTGACAACGACGTCCTCCACGATGCCGCGCCAGCCGGTCACCAGCGGGAAAGTCACCAGAGTTGCCATACCCACCATGGCTCCCGCGTCGCGCGCAACGAAGAGATCCACGGCCGGCGCGTCGATCATTGCCTGCACACGGCCGGCGTCGAACCTGGCCGTCGACGACAGCTGAGGGAGGAGAGCATCCACCGCTCGAAGATCGTCGTTCGTCAGGGTCTCAACGATCGCAGTATCGATGTCGTCCGTCACGCCCCGAGCCTATGCGTTACCCGTTTCTTCACGATTGCGAGACTTGCACATAGTGTGGTTCCGAGCTGACATAATGTGCATTATCGGCAATGAGTCCGACCCCGGCGGAAAAGCCCGAACTCGTCCCGCTGCAATGGACACGAGTGGAGGCCGCACCACGCTCAAGCGGATGCGGCCTCCATTCGGCCATGCGGACGCGACCCAATGCGCAATCAGATCTCGCGCAGATCCTTGTGCTGATTGTTCGGAGCGGTCAGGACCGTGAAGCCGGTTATTGCCAGCGTGAGGATGATGTAGATCGCCAGTGGCCAGATGCCGCCGCCGAGGGCGATCAGCATGGTGGCGATGAAAGGCGCAGTGCCGCCGAAGATCGCTCCTCCGAGTTCGCGGCCCGCACTCACGCCGCTGTACCGCACGTTGGAACTGAACATCTCCGCCGCGAACGCCGCCTGAGGCCCGAAGATCATGTCTTTCAGGACGGGAAGGCCGATGACGACCGCGAGGAAGACGAGCCAAGGCTCTCGGGTGTTGAAAAGCCAGAAGAACGGAAAGACGAATAGCGCGGTGAGGATGACGCCGGTGATGATGACCCGCTTGCGTCCGACCTTGTCAGACAGCCAGCCCCAGAACGGGATGGTCGCCATCTCCAGCGCTGCAGCGATCCCGATCGCCCACAGCAGGATCGTCCGATCCATTCCCAACTCTGCCGTGCCATACGACAGCGAGAAGGTCTGAATCAGGTATCCCCATACTGCCCCGCCCATCACCAGACCGATCGTTCGCAGAATCGCGGTGGGGTGCTTCGTGAACGCCGTGAGGACCGGAGTGCTCTCCTTCTCCTCTTCCTTGATGTCGGAGAACGCGCGCGTCTCGGGAAGCCTCGACCGGATGATGACTCCAAAGACGACGAGGACGACGCTCGCCAGGAAGGGGATCCGCCACCCCCACGCAAGGAAGGCCTCATTCGGCAAGGCAGAGACCAGGGCGAAGACGATCGTGGCGAGGACGAATCCGGCGCCCGTTCCCATCGACGGCAGCGCGCCGAATACGCCCCGGCGTCTGATCGGCGCATTTTCCATCGTCATCAGCGTCGCGCCGGCGAACTCGCCGCCGACGGCGAAGCCTTGAACGATGCGCAGGAAGACCAGCAGAATGGGTGCCCAGATCCCGATCTGCGCGTTCGTCGGCAACAGGCCGATGAGCGCGGAACTCAGCCCCATCGTGATGAAGGTGAACATCAGAATCGGCTTCCGCCCGATCTTGTCGCCGAGATTCCCCAAGACGAATCCACCGATCGGTCGGGCGAGGAAACCGACACCGAGCGAAGCGAACGCTGCGAGGGTTCCGCCGATACCCGATTCACCGAACATCAGGGGGCCGAACACCAGTGCGGCCGCGAGTCCGTACAGGTTGAAGTCGTACCACTCCAGGACGGTTCCGACCGTACTGGCCATCAATGTGCGCCGAGAGTCCCGGCGGGACAGGTCCGTCGGCTCCTGCTGAGCGACCTTGCTCATGTCGTGATCCTTATCTCGTGTAGGTCATTGGGGCGTGGACGGTGGGTCACGCGGGAACCATCGCGCCTTCAGCGACAAGCTTCTTCCGGAGCTCATCCACGTTCACGTCGCGGACCCGTGACGAGGAACCTAGTGCTATCGCCGCCGCCGTCCCGGCGGCCTCTGCGACGGCCATGCACGTGCCCATGACACGAGCCGACGCGAACACTGTCGAGTCCACCGAGATGGTCCGTCCGCTCAGCAGCAGGCCGTCGACGCCTTGAGGTACCAAGCAGTTATACGGGATGCCGTAGGGCTTCTCGATCACCGAAAGTTCGATCCCCTCCCCCGTGCCCGAGTGGATATCCACGTTGTAAGCCGACTGCGCGATCGCCTTCTCCGTCGTCTCAGTCGAGTAGAGGGTCTCCATCGTGAGTCGCGTCTCGCCCAGGAAGTGCCGTGTCTCCCGGATGCCGAGCGCGGGCGCGATCTGCGAGATGACGACATCCTCGAAGCCGGGCACATACCTCCGCATGAAGTTCACAATCTCGAGAACCTGCTCGTACCCCGTCTCCAGCCCGGCAGAGAGTTCCACAGGGTCAGACGCGTCGATGCGCGTAACCCGAGAGGTGTTGATCGTCAGCAGCTTCTCCGAGGCCGTGGCGATGTGGATGAACTGGTTGCGGGGAACAGAGAAGTCACCGGCCTCACGCGCCTTGCGTACGAGGTCGGTCAGACCGATGAAGCAGTGCCCGCGCGTCTTCCGAAGGAAGTCGACGTCATATCCCTCGGCATAGTCCTCCTTGATCCCCATCTCCTCGGGGTGCTCATCGAGGAAGGCAAAGAGTCGTTCGAGATCGTGGCCGGCGACCGTGAACACGAGCGTGCTGGGCTGCATGATCTCTGTGCCTTCCTGTCCCCGCGTGAAGGGAACGCCGGCAAGGTAGGCGAGGTCACCGTCGCCCGTGGCGTCGATGAATTGCCGCGCCTCAATCCGCGTGTTGGTCAGCTTTCCGAACACCGTCACCGCGCGAAGCTGAGAGTCTTCAACCTCCGCACCGATCAGTTCGTTCTCGAAGAGGATGTCGACGCCGGCCTCCTGGCACATCTGGACCGCCACGATCTTGACGAGGTCCGATGAGACCGGGGAGATCGAGTTGTGAACCGGACACCAGAAGTGGCCTGGGGCGCCTCCCAAAGCAGCCAGCCGATCCATGAACTCCTGCGGGATACCATCGAGCGCTTTGTTCCCGGAGCGATCCAGAAAGCCCAGAATGCTCAACCCGGAAGCAGCCGCTCCCCCAAGCGCCGCCGTGCGCTCCACCAGGATGGTCTTCGCGCCGTTCCTTGCTGCGGCCAGTGCTGCCGGGAATCCTCCAGGACCACCGCCGATCACGGCGACGTCGTAGCTGATGGATCTCTCTCGAAGCTGGGGCGTGGTCACTCTGTTCTCCAAACGTGGGTCGGCATCGCATCGGCTGCTGTGAACAATCGATTGCTCAGATCGTAGAGCGCGCCCGCTAGGACGTCAATCCAGCCGATAGCATGGGGCAATGTCGGCAGCGACGAAGAAACGAGAGGCCAATCCGACTCTCCGAGATGTCGCGTCTCGCGCCGACGTGTCGACGACGATCGCCTCGCGCGTGCTCAACGACGATCCCGCCGTGCGTGTCCGCGAGGAGACACGCCAGCGTGTCATCGAAGCGGCCAAAGAACTGGGCTACGCGCCGAACAGCATCGCGCGTTCCCTGCGGAAATCACGCTCGGATGCAATCGGGTTGGTTATGCACAACCTGGCGAGCCCCATGAACACCACGGTGCTCGAGGGCGTGCGCGGGCGCTGCGCGGAGGCCGGATACGTCACGCTCCTTGCGGATTCCGAGCAGCTCGCCGCGGAGAGCAGCCGACTGAGTTCTTTCCTCGCCCGTGGCAGGTTGGCTGGCGTCATCCTGCACGTCGGTCACGGTCACCATGACACCTTGATCGAAGACGTCTCGCGTCATGTGCCCGCAGTTCTGGTGAATGCGGACAGTTCTGGCCTGGTTCCTTCCGCGCGTCTCGACGACGTGAGCGCGGGGCGCACGGCTGCAGAGCACCTGATCGCTCTGGGTCACACCGACGTGGCGTTCGTCGGCGGGCCAGAAGGCTCCATCACTTCCCTGGGCCGCCAACGCGGATACGAGGATGCGCTGCGCGGCATCGAGAGGGGCGCGGGGGCGCAAATGATCAACGCCGGGTGGACGGCAGAGCACGGCGAGGCGGCGGCAAACGCAATCCTGAATATGCCGGCTCTGCCCACGGCAATCGTCGTGGCCAATCTCGTCACCGCTTCGGGCGTGCTCGCCGTCCTGCGCTCGGTTGGCGTGCGCGTTCCCCACGATGTCTCTGTCGTCGCCATCCATGATGCATGGCTGGCGAAGTACCTGACCGTCCCGCTGACGACGGTTCAGCTTCCCCTTTTCGAGCTCGGCGAAACGGCAGCCGGCCTTCTCCTCGACATCCTCGCGGGTAAGTCAGGGGGGCAGGGGGCGCTGATCACCGATCCCCCGCCCCGGCTGATAGTCAGGGAGTCGACAGCCGCACCGCGAGCAAGCCGCACGTGACGGAGCAAACTGCGGAGGCTCCCGCCGAACCGCTCCTGTTCCGCGCGCTGTGGAGGCGCCCTCGCCGGTTACCTCATCGTTCGAATGGACCGCGACATGCTGCCGCAGAGCGCAGAGCGCAGAGCGCAGACGCCTGACGTCCCGCTCCCCCGGCGCACCCGTTTCGCCAACGCTGCCCACGCCACGCGCCTTCACCGTCCTGTAATGAAGTTCGAGGTGCAGGTCCCTGTGCACGACTCGGCCGGATCGTCGCGCATCCGAGTGGTCCACGTGCGCACCCCGGCGAAGGCGATCCGCACGGCTGCACCCATCTCTGCTACAACCAGTGTTGTGACCGAATCCAGCGCCGTCCGCACCGCTCGCGAGGATCGGTTCGAGGACGGTGTGCGATTGGCCACGCTCGAGTGGTTGCAGGCGCTCGGGACTCCATCGCTGCGGAGTGGGATGGCGCTCTCGACGATCGTCCTGCTCGTGAAGGGGATCACCCTGGTGGCTCCGCTCGGCGGGGTGCTGGCCCCTATCGGCGGCTCGGGGGCCGATGTGTTCTCCGGCACCGGCCTCATGAGCCCCGATCTCGCGCGCTCGGTCGCTGCGATCTGCTTCTGGATCGCCGCGGTCGGTCAGGCGTGGGCGCTGGCCGATTGGTGGCGCTCCGGCCGCCCGAGAGATGGTTACGGAATCGCGGCTGCGTCGCTCGCGGTAGCGGCGGCAGCCGTCGCGATGTGGTGGCACACCGCGCGTTCCGGGCCGGCGGATCTGGCGATGCTCGCGGTGCCCATCATCGCCACGGGCGTGCTGGGCGCTGTCGGCCTGGTCGCACGCTTGGTCGCCTCGCGCAGCCACACCGTGCGGGAGACAAGGCTGATTGCGGTCGGCGCGCGCATGCGTGCGCTGCCCAGCGATGAACAGCAGGCGCTGCTCGCCGAGCGCCGCGAGATTCTCGACGTCCTGCGTGGGCGGGACCTTGTGGACGATGCGCTCGTCGAGCGCGCCGCCGCAGCGCGACTCGGCGATTGGTGGCTCCTCGACGGTGAGAAGAGCCCACGGTCAGCGCCCCCGACGCGGCGGTGACAGCGATGGGCACGCCGCCCACAGCGTGAGTGCGGTCACCCGTCGGAGATGAGTTCGAGGGCGGACCCGCGTCACTGCGCCGGCAGACACCCACCGTCGAGGATGTAGCCGCCCACGTCGACAGCGACGGCGTCCGCCACCTCGCCGAAGACGCACCCGCCCCCGGGCCCCACCGCCCCGAAGAGGATGCGGCCGTAGTCGCCCCGCACCTGAGCGTCGATCAGTCCGGCGTCCGAGAGCGCGGCGCGGACACTGTCCTCCGTCGCAGCGCCGCGTACACGGAGGTCTTCGAGCGCGGCGGTGAGCGACGGAACCACTTCCGCGTTCGCGCCCTGCGCGTCCTCGTCCAGCTCCACCCGCTCGCGGTGACGATCGTTGAGGGCCATCGCCGCCTCCGGATCGTAGGGCGCGCACTCCGGCGGCAGGTCGACGCCTTCGACCTGCGGGCACGCGGCGGTCGGTGTCGCAGACGCGGATGCAGCGCCCCCAGGGGTTGACGGTGTGCCCGGTGCGGCGTTCGTTGCGCAGCCGGACAGTAGCAGCCCCACGATGGCCACCGCCAGACACAGCCGGCGCCGCGATGCGGGGCGGCGCATCGCGCGCTCACCGGAGGCTGCAGCCGACATGAACCCTCCCCGTACAGCGATTCCGTTTCCCCGACGGTACTAGCAGTCCGGAGCGCGTTGCGCACGCACCTCTTGCGGCGTACGCCGGAGCCGTAGTCTGTGGCCGTGCACACGACCGCGAGAGAACCCGCACGGGCGGGAATGACGCCGTGACGGATCTCGCGCACTCCCCCGCTGCCCCCGCGCCCGGACGGGTACTGGGCGGTCGCTACCGTCTGGAGGCGCTCATCGGACGCGGCGGGTACGCCAGCGTGTATCGCGCGATCGACGAGCACCTGGAGCGCGCCGTGGCCGTCAAGGTCTTCACCGCGAGCACCTCCGATGGCGCCGACCGCGCGCGTGTGGCGTCGGAGACCCGCGTACTCGCGTCCCTGACCCACCCGTCACTGGTCACGCTCTTCGACGCGCGGCTGGACGAGGATCCGGCGTACTTCGTGATGGAGCTCATCGACGGCCCCACCCTCGGCGATCGGATCGCCGGCGCACCGCTCGACCCCGTCACCACCGCATCCGTTGCCGCGGATCTGGCCGAGGCTCTGCACGTCATCCACGAGCGCGGCATCGTGCATCGCGACGTCAAACCGTCCAACGTCCTGCTGCGCCCCGCCCCGATGCCCTCCCAGCCGCCGCGCGCCACGCTGGCCGACTTCGGGATCGCGTACCTCATCGACTCCGCGCGGGTCACCGCGACGGGGACCCTCATCGGTACCGCCGCGTATCTCAGTCCCGAGCAGGCGCGAGGCGAGACGCCCACGGCGGCGGCCGACGTGTATGCGCTCGGGCTCGTGCTGCTCGAATCGCTCACGGGGCGACGCGCGTACGCGCAGGCCACGCCCCATGAAGCACTCGTCGCACGGCTCGTGCGCTCACCGGACGTGCCGGCCACGCTCCCCCACGGATGGCGCGTCCTCCTGTCGGCGATGACAGCGATGGATCCCGCCCACCGGCCCGACGCACACGCGGTCCAGCGCGCCGCCATGCGATTGAAGACCGACGAGAGCGAGGGCTGGAACCCGGTGCCGGTGACCCTGCCCGCGCCCCGAGCAGAGGCCGGGCCGCAGGACGTCACCGACCGGACGGCGGTATTGCCCGCCGACGAGACGTCGGAGATCCCGGCAGAGCCCGCGCGACCGTCACGACGGCGCGCCGTGTGGCTCATCGTCGCCGCCGTCCTCCTCGTCGCCGGGCTCGCCGCAGGCATCGCTGCGGCCATGGTGTGGGGCGGCACTCCGGCGCCCGATCCGACGCTCCCCGCGTTGCCCGAGCCCCTCGGAGAGCACATGCGTCAGCTCCTGGACCAGGTGTCGCCATGACGCGCCGAGCACCGGCCCTCGTCGGTCTCCTGCTGGCCGCCGCCGTGGCGCTGTCCGGATGCGGCAGCCCGCCGTCGCCCGGTGAAGACCTGCGCACGATCGTCGTCGCCGCTGCCGAATCGGCTGCCGCCGGCGACCTCAGCGGAGCGACGACATCCATCGACGAGCTCGAGTCGCGCGTCCGGGCGGCGCGTGAGGCCGGCGCCCTGACGGCGGATGACGCGGCCAGCGTCCTGGCGAGCATCGCGCTCGTCCGAGCCGACCTCGCCGCGCTCGCGACCCCGGCACCCGAACCGGAGCAGCCCGCGACGGTCGTCCCCGACGAGCAGACTCCGGTGGAGACGCCGGCTGGCGACACCGACCCTGCTCAGGACGAGGACGACCCCACAGACAACGGCAACAAGAACGAGGACAAGGGCAAAGGGAAGGACAAGGGCAAGGAGAAGGAGAAGGGCGAGGACGGGAAGGGTAAGGGCAACAGCGGCAAGGACCCCGAGAAGGGCCCCTGATCCCGGGCCTCTCCCCCTGCGTGCAGCGGTGCCCTATGGTGAGCCGGAAGCGTCTCAGCTTCCTCACAGAAAGGAGGGTGCCATGTCTCTGGACACGTCCTTCGAGCGCGGCGCCGTGACCTCGATCCGCACCGCCCTGGGCGTCAGCGGTGCGCTGTCGCTCATCGTGGGAATCCTCATCCTCGTGTGGCCCGGGCGTACCGCGGAGGTCGCCGTCGCCATCATCGCCATCTGGACGATCGTGGCAGGGCTGGTGTATGCCGCGCTCGGCATCTTCTCGCGCGCCCTCGGCGGGTGGGGCCGCGTGGGTTACATCGCTCTGGGCGTTCTCTTCGTCGTCGCAGGCGTGGTGGCTCTGATCAACCTCGCTGCGGCGACGGTCGGATTCGCCGTCTTCCTGGGCGTCTTCGTGGGAATCCTGTGGATCGTCGAGGGCGTCGTCTCCCTCTCCACGCTGGGCGACGCGGCATCGAAGGGCTGGACGATCTTCTTCGCGATCGTCAGCATCCTCGCCGGCATCGTCCTCGTGTTCACACCGGCCTACGTGGCGCTGCTGTGGGTGTTCCTCGGCATCGGACTCATCGTGCTCGGGGTCCTCCAGATCGTGCGCGCGTTCATGTTCGGCCGGAGTCGTCTGTGACTCCCGTGCGCGCCGCCGGCTGCATGTCGTAGGTGACCCAGGGGGTGGCCGATGCCACCGTGTCGTACACGCGGCGCGCGGTGGCGTTGTCTTCCGCGGTGATCCAGCGGACGACGTTCGCGCCCTCCTGCGCCGCGATCTCCCCCGCCCGTTTCAGCAGTGCGGTAGCCACGCCGGAACCGCGTGCATCGGGGGCCGTGAACAGGTCATCGAGGTACAGACCCATCCCCGCCGTGGAAGGTCGGGCGAACCGACGGAGATTCGCCAGCCCCACAATCCGCCCATCGTCGACCGCGACGAGCCCGATGAACCCGTGCTCCCCTGCTGCCACCCACTCCCACGCCGTCCTCACCGCCGTCGCGTCGGACGGGATCTCGTAGAACGCCCGGTAGCCCTCGTAGAGCTCGCACCATCCGGCCTCGTCGCCGGCGGCGACGGTTCGTATGTCGATCGTCATGCCGTCAGGGTACGGCGGCGAGACCTCCGACTCGACCCGATTCCGGTCACGTGCCGGTGGGCAGGTGACGGGCCCACCAGTCCAGGATCGCCGCGAACCGCTCGACGCGGTGACGGGGCTGCCCGCCGCGCGTGAGCTCGTGGTTCTCCCCCGGGAAGATGAGCATCTCCACCTCGGTGCCCTGACGCTTGAGCGCGCTGTAGTACCGCGTCGCCTGCTCCAGCGGGCAGCGGAAGTCGAGCTCCGAATGGATCACCAGGGTCGGAGTGGTCACGCGGTCAACGACCGCCATGGGGCTCTGCGCCCGCATGGCGTCGGGGTCCGTCCCCACGTACTCGTCGCCGAAGAACGTGCCGATGTCGCTCGTCCCCTGGAACGACACCGGGTCCAGGAACCCCCGCTCCACGATCGCGCCGGCGAAGCGCGACTCGTGCGCGATGATCCACGCCGTCATGTAGCCGCCGTACGATCCGCCCATCACGCCGACGCGATCGGCGTCCAAGCGCTCATCGGCTGCCAGAGCGCCGTCGAGGAAGTCCATGATGTCGGTGTAGTCGACGGTGCCCATGGCCCCGCGGATGGCGCGGCCGTGCGACCGCCCGTAGCCGGCACTGCCGCGCGGGTTGCAGTAGACGACGGCGTAGCCGGCGTCCACGAGCACCTGCGTCTCGTCGAACGCGTGCACCCCGTAGGTGGCGTAGGGGCCGCCGTGGATCTGCAGCAGCACCGGGAAGGGACCCTCCCCCTCCGGGGTGGCGATCCAGCCGTGCACGGGGTAGCCGTCGCGCGCGGGCACCTCCAGCTCGCGCGGCGCGACCAGGCCCGCCCGCGTGAGGGCGGCACCGAAGTCAGTGATCACGCGCGGCGATCCTGCGCCATCGATCAGCACGAGCTCCCCGAGGGACTCCGGAGTGCTGACGGAAGCGATGATCCGCTCCCCCGCCGCCGCGACTCCCGCGACCTCCACGTCGCCGCCGAGGACCTCGGTGACGTCGCCGTCCCGCGTGATGCGCAGCAGCCGCACTCGGCCGCGCGTGCGGTCCTGCACGAGGACGTCGGATCCGATCGGGGTCGCCCGGCTGCCGACCTCGCCGAGATCGATCGTCTCGGGATCGGTGAGGATGCGGCGGCCGTTGTCGGCCACGATCCACAGCGCCACTCCCGGCGCGACGAAGTCCAGACCGCGGGGGCCGACGTCGTTGGCGAGCAGGAAGACCGTGCCGTCGTCGGCGACGGCCACGTCGTTCACGTCGAGATTCGCCGCCGTGGGAACGACCTCTCGCGTCGCGCTGCCTTCGACGGCGACGGCCACGACCGGTCGCCGCAGGTCGGGCGCATCGTGCTCGAGCACGTCGGGGACGACCAGGATCTCGCGCCCATCGGCGGTCCAGGCCGGTGCGCCCCAGCTGACCGGGCCCTCCGTCAGGGCGACCGCCTCGGACGTCACGACCGGCTTGGCCGGCGCCTCCTCACCCTCGGCGAGCACGCGCGGGGCCGGCTCGTAGAAGGGCTCCGCCTCGAGGTCGGGCGCGTCCACGACGAACAGCTGCGCGGGGCGGTCGGCGAGGTAGCCCAGGCCGTTGGCGTTCCACCGGATGGCCGTGATGCGACGCGGCGCTTCGGCTGTCGCATCCAGCCCCTCCACGGTGCCGTAGCGGCCGTTCTCGGCGACGCGGGCGGTGTAGGCCAGGCGCGTACCGTCGGGCGACCATGCGAACGCCTCGACGCCGGAGGGCGCGTCGGTGGCCTGCACCGGCTCCCCTCCCCCGGATGCCACGACGAAGACCTGCGGGCGCCCCTTGGCGTCTGCGCGCAGGAACCCCACCCTGCCGCCGTCGCGCGTGATCTCCGGCGCCGCATCCGCCGTGCCTCGGGTGAGCCGGCGCGGCTTTCCGTCGGGAAGCGCGATGCGCCACAGCTGCCCGACGTTGCGGTTCGCGGCGATGTCGGGACGCGAGGATGCCACGATCGCGAACGAGGCGTCGCGGGCGATGGCGGGACGTCCGAGGGAGACGAGGGCCTCGATGTCGTCGGCGCGCATCGTCACTCCTGCCCGAACGACGACGTGTCGCCGATCAGCCGCGTGTTGTCGGCGGGTACCGGCTCCACGGCAGCGCGGGCGACCTCGGCGGCGAACTCCGACACGTTGTAGAGGCGACCGGCCGATTCCCGACGCGAGGCGATCGCACCGGGATTGGCACGCTCGAGGAGTGTCGCGGTGATGGTGCCCTCGATCATGTCGCCCGAGACCACGACGAAGCCGATGCCGCGCTCGGCCAGCTCGGGGACGAACTCCCTCAGCGCGTCCTCCCCCGCGCGCTTGGAGCGGGCGACGGGCTCGTACTCGGGCATCGTCGGCGTCGTGCGGATGAAGTGGGCCTGATGGCTCGTCACGAACACGACCCGGGACCCGTCGCCGAGGAGCGGCATCGCCGTCTCGAGCACGCGCACCTGCGCGTCACGGTTCAGCGCGAGCGCGTAATCCTCGCCCATGCCCGCCTCCATGCCGCCGGAGGCGTTCAGCACGAGAATGTCCAGGCTGCCGAATGCGCGCTGCACCTCGTCGAACATCGCCTGCACCGAGTCGGAGTCGGTCAGGTCGGCGCCCACCACGAGGACCTCGACGCCCAGACCGCGCAGCTCTGCACCGAGCTTCTCGGCCCGCGGCGCCTTGTTGCGGTAGTTCACCACGACGTTCGCGCCCGCCTCCGCGAGATAGCGCGCCGTGTCAGCCCCGATACCGCGGGAGGATCCGGTCACGAGTGCGGTCTTACCCCGGAGCGAGTCGGGCGGAAGGATCTGGGGCACGGGGGTCTCCTGGTTCGACGGGAGCCGCGCCGCGGTAGTCGCGCACGGCTGTTCGACCCTACCAATCCGGGCCCTGCGCACACCCCGCATGGTACGTTCGGAAAGAGGGGAGGCCCACCGTGGAGCTACTCCAGAACATCGCGCAATGGGCATGGATCGGCTGGCTCGTGCTCATGCTGATCTGCCTGGTCATCGAGATGCTCACGCTCGATCTGACCTTCCTGATGCTCTCGATCGGCGGACTCGCCGGCCTGGGCTCCGACCTCCTGGGCGCACCGCTGTGGCTCCAGGTGATCCTCGCCGCCGCCGTGGCCGCGGTCCTGCTGCTGGCCTTACGGCCACCGCTGCTGAAACGCCTGCACCGCGGCTCCGACACCCGTCCGTCCAACGTCGACGCGCTGCTGGGACTGGATGGCCGCGTCCTGGCGACCGTCTCCACGTTCGCCGGGCAGGTCAAGCTCGCCAACGGCGACATCTGGACCGCCCGCAGCGACGGCCAGGGCGAGATCGAGCCCGGCACGCCCGTCCGGGTGGCGCGCATCGACGGTGCCACCGCCTACGTCCGCCCACGACCGCAGGAGCTGACCGAATGAGCGCACAAGAGGTCGTCCCCGCCGTGATCGGCTGGGCGCTGGCGATCGCCGTCCTGATCTTCGTGCTCGTGGTGATCTTCCGCAGCATCCGGATCATCCCGCAGGCCAACGCCGGCGTGGTCGAGCGGCTCGGCCGCTACCACAAGACCCTCACGCCCGGTCTGAACCTGCTCGTGCCGTTCATCGACCGCGTCCGGCCGCTCATCGACATGCGCGAGCAGGTCGTGTCCTTCCCGCCGCAGCCGGTGATCACCGAGGACAACCTCGTCGTCTCCATCGACACGGTCGTCTACTTCCAGGTCACCGACGCCCGCGCGGCCACGTACGAGATCGCGAACTACCTCGGCGCGGTCGAGCAGCTGACCACCACGACGCTGCGCAACGTCGTCGGTGGTCTGAACCTCGAAGAGGCCCTCACCAGCCGCGACAACATCAACGGCCAGCTCCGCGTCGTGCTGGACGAGGCCACGGGCAAGTGGGGTATCCGCGTCGGCCGCGTCGAGCTCAAGGCCATCGATCCGCCGCACTCCATCCAGGACTCCATGGAGAAGCAGATGCGCGCCGAGCGCGACCGTCGTGCGGCCATCCTCACGGCGGAGGGTTCGAAGCAGTCGCAGATCCTGGAAGCGGAGGGCCGCCGGCAGGCGGAGATCCTCCGCGCCGAAGGCGACAAGCAGGCCGCGGTGCTGCGCGCCCAGGGCGAGTCGGAGGCGATCCAGATGGTGTTCCACGCCATCCACGCCGGCGACCCGGACGAGAAGCTCCTCGCCTACCAGTACCTGCAGACCCTGCCGAAGATCAGCGAGAGCCCGTCGAGCAAGCTGTGGATCATCCCGAGCGAGCTCACGGAGGCGCTCAAAGGCATCGGCGACGCGTTCGGCGGGCGCCAGCCCGAGCCTGCGCTTCGCCGTGCCGCGCGGGCCCCGCAGTCCGCACCTCCCCGCGGCGGCGCGGACGAAGCCGTCGCCGCTGCGCGCGAGGCGGCGTCCGCTGCCGACGACATCGCCGCCCAGGCTCGCTCGAGCGTCCCCAGCGGCACCGACGACATGGCCCCCGGCGCTCCGGCGTAGCCATGGTCCACCCCTACCTCCGCGGCGCGCGAACGCCGCGGGTCCTGGCCCACCGCGGCCTCGTGACCCCGGATGCGGCGGCCGCAGGAGTCGTCGACAACTCCTTCGCCGCCGTGGCCGCCGCTCACGCCGCGGGAGTCGAGTTCGTCGAATCCGACTGCCACCTGACAGCCGACGGGGTGGTCGTGCTCCTGCACGACGACGACCTCTCCCGCATCGCCGGCGACCCGCGCCGCGTCGCCGACCTGCGCCTGCACGAGCTGGCCGACCTGCTGGCCGACCGCGGCGGCCTCTTGACGCTCGAGCAGGCGCTGGATGCCTTCCCCGAGGTGCGGTTCAACCTGGACGTGAAGGCGGACGGCGCGGAGGAGGCGGTGGGCCGACTGGTCGCGCCGCACGCCGAGCGCGTGCTCCTCACGAGCTTCTCCGACGAGCGGCGACTGGCGGCCCTCGCCGCCGCCGAACGGGCGGGCGCGCCGATCCTCCCGGCCACCTCCCCCGGTTCCCGCACCCTCGGCCGCCTGCTGGCGGCGCTGACCGTACGCAGCCGTCGGGCGACCGACACGGCGCTGCGGGGGCTGGACGCGCTGCAGATCCCTGAGCGGCATCGGCGTCTGCGTGTGCTGACGCCCCGGCTGCTGGACGCCGCGCACGCGCACGACGTCGAGGTGCACGTCTGGACGGTCAACGATCCGGAGGACATGCGGCGCCTGCGGCGCGCGGGAGTGGACGGCCTGGTCACCGACCGCGCCGACGTCGCGCTCGCCCTGTCCGCCTGAAGAATCCCCCTGAGCATCCTCTGTGAATGCCTGATGAGCAGGTCCCGTTCGGATGGTTCCCTCAGCGCGGAGCGTTATACCTGAACAGCGACGAGAGGACCACACAATGGCAGACCGCAGTCTTCGCGGAGTGCGACTCGGCGCCCAGAGCCTACAGAGCGAAGAGGGCGTCGTTTTTCACGACCGTACACAGCACACCTACACCTGCACGTCCTGTGCACGTGACACGACACTGACATTCGCCGCCGACGCGGAGGTGCCCCCGTCCTGGGAGTGCCGCACGTGCGGCGCCGAGGCGCTGCTGCGCATCGGCGAAGGCACTGCCACCGTCGACCACAGCGAGGACAAGGCGCCCCGCACGCACTGGGACATGCTGCTCGAGCGGCGCACGCTCCCCGAGCTCGAGGAACTGCTCGAAGAGCGCCTCGCCTACATCCGTGCGCGCCGCGGAGGCGGCAGCGCCCCGGAGAAGCTCTCGGCCTGAGCGCAGGCCCACCCTGATGCCGGTCCCTTCGGGGGCCGGCATCGTCGTTCACCGGCGACACCTCGTCGGCGGTTCTCAGCTCCGCGCGCGGCGCTCTCGCCAGAAGGCCAGCGCGCCCAGGACCAGGATCGCCAGCAGGCTCCCCCACCCCAGGATCACCTGAACGGCCGGGCCGACGACCGAAGCCGGCGTAAGGCCTTCGCGCAGCGGCACATCGGTCAGCATCGCCCCCGCCTCTCCCGCGGGCAGCGCGTCGATCACAGCACCGTCGGGAGCGATCACCTGGCTCGTGCCCACCGTGGAGATGTTCACGACCGAGCGCCCCGTCTCGATCGCCCGCATGCGCGCGGCGGCGAGCTGCTGCAGGTTCTCGTCGGTGTCGCGGAAGTCGGCGTTGTTGGTCTGGAAGACGTACAGCTGGGCGCCGTCGCGCGCCCCCTCCCAGATGACGTCGTCGTAGATGACGTCGAAGCAGATGGCCAGGCCGATGGGGACGCCGTCCAGATCGAGGACGGGCGGATTCGTCCCGGGGGTGTACTCGCGTCCGATGAGGCCGACCAGATCCGGCACGATCATCTCGAAGAACCACCGGTCCGGCACCCACTCGCCGAACGGCACGGGATGCGTCTTGTCGTGCAGTTGTCCGGGCCCGTCCTCAGCCGTCCACAGCATCGACGTGTTGAACACGTCGGGGCCGCGCCCGGTGGCGGCGTTGATGAGCAGGGGCGCCCCGATGCGCTCGGACAGGGCATCGAGCGTGCGGGCCGTGCCGCGGGTCTGCAGCGGGTCGGAGTCCACGCCGCCCTCGGGCCACACCAGCAGGTCGAGCTCCTCCCCCATCAGCGGCGCCGTGGCCGCCAGCTGAGCGTTGACCAGATCGCCGGGCCCGCGGGGATCGAAGTATCCGCTCGGCCCGTTGCCCTGCACGCTGCCCACCCTGAGCGTCCCCGCCGGCGTCGTGGGGAAGGCCGGCAGGGCGACCAGCAGCACACCGAGGGCAGCAGCGGGCAGAGCCGTCCGCACGTCGCGGAAACGGGCTGCGCGCAGCCACTCCACCACAGCTGCGGTGAAGGCGACGACGAGGAAGGTCAGCCCGGCGACCCCCGTCCACGACGCGATGCCGGCAAGGGGACTCTCCGACAGGCTCATGCCGATGCGGCCCCACGGAAAGCCCGTATACGGCCACGAACCGGTCCACAGCTCGCGCATCGTCCACAGGCCGGCCACGAGCGCGGGCAGCGCGGTCAGCTGCGCCCAACGGCCCGGAAGGATGCGTGGGAGCCACCGGTAGGCGAGGGCGATCGGCACCGACCCCACGGCCCAGAAGACCGTTTCCACGCCGGCGAGGGCGAGCCACGGCACGACGCCCAGGTAGCGCGTCGCCCACGACACGTGCACGAACCAGAACGCGGCGCCGAACACCGCACCCACCAGCAGAGCGCCGCCGACGCTCCGCCCCATCAGGGACACGAGGGCGAACGCGACACCCACGAACACCAGCGGCCACACGCCGATGTCGGGGAACGCCGCATCCAGCGCGATCCCGCCGACGGCGGCGGTGAGCACCGCGGCCCACAACGGCAGCGGCGGACGGGGTCGGGGCACGCTTCGACCCTAACCGCGGGATGCTGACCGGAGGCTGTGTCAGACGGTGGAATAGGCGACGATGCCGCGCCGAACCCCGTCCAGGGCCCGGCGGGCGACCGTGGCGACGGGGCCGTCGGCGACGAGGGAGAGCTGGTCGAGCAGGTCGATGGTCTGCTTCGCCCAGCGGACGAAGTCGCCCGCGGCCATGTCGGCGTCCACGAGCACCTGGTCCAGCGGTCCCCCTCGGGCCCACTGGTGCATCGCGCTGGCCAGACCCGCCGCGATCGGCTCGGTACCCGGGAGGCGATGCTCCCGTTCGAGGTCGTCGAGCTCCTGCCACAACGTCTGCGTGGCATCCAGCGCCGGCCGGAAGACGCCGCGCGGCAGCCCGTGCTCGCCGGGGCCGGCGTCGTCGCGGCGCGGCTCGTACACGAGCGAGCACGCGATCGCCGCCATCGCCGGCGCATCCAGCCCGCTCCACAGGCCCCGCCGCAGCGACTCCGCCACGAGTAGGTCGCGCTGGCCGTAGATGCGGCGCATCGTGCGCCCCGCCGGCGTCAAGCGCGTCGTGCCGTCGTCGTCCACGACGACGTACTGCAGCTCGGTGAGCACATCCACGACGCGGTCGAACGTGCGCGCCACGGTGCCGGTGCGGGAGCGGATCTGGGAACGGAGCTTGTCGGTCGAACGCTTCAGCTTCCAGTACCGCTCCGCCCAGCGGGCGTGGTTCTCCCGATCGGGACACGAGTGGGCGGGGTGGCGCTGCATGCGCTTGCGCAGCGACTGCAGCTCGCGCTGCCGCTTCTCCCGCGTCACGCGGGACGCGGTGGCGTCGCGGCGGTTGAGCTTCTCCAGATCGGAGAGCTCGCGGCGGATCGCGGAGTACTCCCGGAAGTCGCCGCGGTCGCACGTCATGGCCTGCTCGTACCCGGCCAGCGATTCCTCCGCCTCCCGCACCTGCCGGGCGAGCCCCACGACGGCCCGGTCGGCCTGGAACTGCGCGAAGGAGGACTCCAGGATCTCGCGCGCCCGCGATCGGCCGAACTGGTCGATGAGGTTCACGGCCATGTTGTAGGTGGGGCGGAAGCTGGAGTTCAGCGGGTAGGTACGCCGCGAGGCGAGGGCCGCCACCGACTGCGGATCCAGTCCCTCGGTCCACTGGATGACGGCGTGGCCCTCCACGTCGATGCCCCGACGCCCGGCACGGCCGGTGAGCTGTGTGTACTCCCCCGACGTGATCGCCACGCGCGCCTCGCCGTTGAACTTCTCGAGCTTTTCCAGCACGACCGTGCGGGCGGGCATGTTGATGCCCAGCGCGAGGGTCTCCGTCGCGAAGACGGCCTTGACGAGCTTGCGCTGGAACAGCTCCTCCACGACCTCCTTGAACGCCGGCAGAAGGCCGGCGTGGTGCGCGGCGACGCCGCGCTCCAGGTTGTCGCGCCACTCCCAGAAGCCCAGCACCGCGAGGTCCTCCTCGCGCAGCGTACGGGTGCGTTCCTCCACGATCTCGCGGATCTCCTGCCGCTCCTCCGCCGTGGTCAGCCGCAGGTTCGCCCGCCGCACCTGCTGCACCGCGCCGTCGCAGCCGGCGCGGCTGAAGATGAAGAAGATCGCCGGCAGCAGGTTGGAGCGGGCGAGCAGGTCGACCACCTGCGGGCGGTCGAGCCGTTCGAAGCGCTGGAAGTTCGCCGAGCGCACCGGGCGCTGACCCGGGCGCGGGCCCCGGCGCCCCTGCGGGATGGTCCCCGCCTGCCGGCCCGAACGGTACGCCTGGCTGCGCCGGTTGTTCTCGTAGGTCGCCCCGGATCCGGATCGGATGCGCAGGAGCTCCTGGTTGACCTGGGCGGTGGCGACACCCGCCCGGTCGTCGAAGAGCGGCAGGAGGTCACCGCGCACGAGCACATGCTGCTCCAGCGGCACCGGGCGCACCTCGGAGACGATCACCTGCGTGTCGCCGCGCACGGTGTCCAGCCAATCGCCGAACTCCTCGGCGTTGGAGACCGTCGCCGACAGCGACACCAGGCGCACCGACGGAGGCAGGTGGATGATGACCTCCTCCCACACCGCGCCCCGGAACCGGTCGGCGAGGTAGTGCACCTCATCCATGACGACGTACCGGAGTCCGCGCAGGGCCGACGAGTCTGCGTACAGCATGTTCCGCAGCACCTCGGTGGTCATCACGACGATCCGCGCGGAGCCGTTGATGTTGGTGTCGCCCGTGAGGAGGCCCACTTCGTCGGGGCCGTACACGTCGACGAGCTCCCTGAACTTCTGGTTCGACAGCGCCTTCATGGGCGTCGTGTAGAACGCCTTCTCCCCCGGCTCCTGCATCGCCAGGTGCACGGCGAACTCGCCCACGATCGTCTTGCCCGCCCCCGTGGGGGCGGCCACCAGAACGCTGCGGCCCTCCTCCAGCGCCTGGCATCCGGCGATCTGGAAATCGTCGAGCTCGAAACGCTGCATCGCGGCGAACTCCGTGGTGAGCGGATGCTGTGCACGCTGCGACGCACGGGCGAAGCGCTCGGCGGGGCTGGGCTGACTCACGCGGCGGTCTCCGGGGGAAGGAGTGCGCTCTCCCGGCGTCGGCGCCGACGATCGAAGAGCATCGACAGGCCGGCCGCGGCGAAGAACAGCACGACGAGGATGCCGGCCAGCAGCAGCATGCTCACGACATCGGCGGCGGGGGTGGCCAGGGCGGCGAAGATCGTGGCGACGAGCACGGCCACGCGCCAGCCCTTCAGGATCGCCCTCCCGCTCATGACGCCGGCGAGGTTCAGCGCCACGAGGAAGACCGGCAGTACGAACGCGACGCCGATCACGATGAGGAGCTTGAAGACGAAGTCGTAGTACGTGACGGCGGTGAACAGCTGCGCCCCCTGGTCGGGGACGAAGGTGGCCATCAGTTCGATGATGTGCGGCATGATGATCACCCCGACGACGCACCCGCCGAAGAACAACGGCACGGCGGCGGCGACGAAGCCGACCGTGTAGCGGGTCTCCTTGGGCGTGAGCCCCGGCATGATGAACGCCCAGATCTGCCACATCCAGATCGGCGCCGACAGCAGCAGGCCGATCGCAAAGGCGATCCGCATGCGCATGTCGAACGCCGACGTCACGGTGTCGAAGTTGAGGGCGACGAGGTCGGTGCCCCGATCGGCGGCGACGGTGCGGATGGGCTCGGTGAGCACGTCGATCACCCCGTCGGTGATGAAGAACGCGATGACCATGCCCACGACCAGCGCCGCCGCGGCGATCATCAGCCGCTTGCGCAGCTCGATGAGATGCTGGCCGAGCGACATGCGACGGTCACGCCGTCGCGGCTTGCCGGGTTGTTCCCCCACCCGTGGCGGATCGGTCGTGACCACGACGGGTCAGGGGGTGGAGTCGGGCGTCCCGCCGGGCCGGTCCGCCGTGCTGTTCGCCGTCGTGCGCGCGTCGGGGCGGTCCGCCGACGCCGTGTCGGTGGGATCGTCCTGCTTCATCGCCTTGATCTCGCCGCGGAACACACGTGCCGACTGCCCCATGCTCTTCGCGAGCGCGGGGAGCTTGGCCGCGCCGAACAGAAGCAGGATGACAGCGAGGATGATCAGGAGGTGCCAAGGGCCGAACGCGTTGCCGAGCATGAGATCTCCTCGAGGGTGACGGGATTCCTCCAGTGTAACTCTCGTGCCGCCGCGGCGGCCGAAGCACAGCGGTGCGGCGATCAGCCCTCGCCGCGATACTGCGCGAGACCGGCCTGCGCCCAGGCGGCTGCCGCGCATCGGGCTGCCGGCGGGTCGAGGATCTCCACGTCTCCTCCGCGCCGAGCGGCGAGGCGTTTGAGGCTGTGTTCGTCGGCGACGTGCAGCGTCGCCGACATGACCGAGCCCGCCTTCTGGGTCGCGGCCCGATCCAGGTAGTCGCCCAGCAGGGGCGCGAGGGCCGCGGGGAAACGGATGCGCGCCACCACGTCGTTCTCGCCCGGTTCGAACAGCGCGGGCACCGGCTCCGCACCGTGCGTGATGGGGATGTCGGTGAGGGTGAACCCGCTCGCCCGCTCGAGGTGGAACGTGCGCATCGCCTCGCGCATGTGACACCACCCCTGCAGGTACCACTGGCCGCTCGCGATGTGCACCTTGACCGGGTCGACGGTGCGGGTGGTGGCGGGGGCGTCCGGGGCCTTGTAGGTGAACGACACCGCGACCCGCCGCCGCAGGGCCTCGTCGACCACGTCCCGGACGCCGTCGACGGGCCCGGGGGCCACGATGACGTCGGCGGGCGTGGCGGAGGCTCCGCGGGCGAGCTTGGCGAGCAGGCCGTTGACGAGCTCGTTCGTCCCCACGCCCGGGAGCGTGCGGGCCAGCTGGAGACCGGCGAGGAGCGCCGCCGCCTCGCGCGCCGTCAGACGCGGTGACCTCTCCAGACCGACGGTGTTGGTGATGGAGATGACATCCTGCGAGTCCAGCAGATCCCAGTCGATGTCGAACAGCTCGTTCGGGAGCTGCCAGAAACCGCCTTCGCCGGGCAGACCGATGACGGTGAGGCGCTCCACCATGGCGCGCATCTGCTCGGGGGTCACCTCGAACTCCTCGGCGGCCTCGGCGATCGACACCTCGCCCTTGCCGATGAGGTACGGCACGAGCTGCAGCATGAGTGCCGCCCGGTCGGTGGCCAGCATGGGCTTGCGGGCGCTCATGCGGCGTCTCCGTGCAGGCGCAGCGTCGCCTCCAGGCGACGGATCACCTGGTCGCGCAGCTCCACAGGCGCCACGACGCGCACCTCCGGGCCGTACGAGGCCAGTTCATCGGCGAACACGTGCACGTCCACGTACGGTACGCGGATCCCCTGCTCGGCCGGCGTCGCACGGCGCTGGAGGCGCAGGGCCGCCTCGGTGCCGGGGTGCACCTCCAGCAGCGCCGTCTGGGAGGCGGCGACCGCCTGCAGTCCGGACAGCGCCCGCTCCCCCGCATCCTGGCGCAGCGCCGGGTCGAACCGGTCGCGCGTGATCTGGACGTCGCCGACGATGCGGGCGAGGAGGAACGTGCGCTCGGCGTCGATATTGAGGTCATGGCCGAACACGTGCCACCGTGCCTCGTACTCCACCAGGGCGAGGGGACGGATGCGCCGCTCCCGCGCTGCCCGGTCGCCCGGGCGCAGGTAGGGGAAGCGCACGATGCGGCTCTGCTCGATCGCGGACTGCAGGGCGGGGAACGCGGGGTCGCGCAGGCTGATCCGCGGCGCGTAGCCGATGATCGGCTCGTCCACCGGGATTCCCAGCGCCCGGATCTTGCGGAGGCCGCTGCGCGCGTCGGCGGACATCGACTCCGACCCCCACACGCTGCCGGCGATGTTCAGCAGCGCGACCTCTGCGGGGGTGAAGGTGATGTCGGCGGGCAGGGCGTACTCGGCGGTGGGCACGCGGTAACGCGCCTCGCGCAGGTCGTCGGGGTCGGCGTAGTCGCCGATCGTCTCGATGGGCACGCCGAGGCCGCGCAGGCTCTCCTTGTCGCGCTCGAACATCTTCTCCAGCGCATCCTTGGATGCGCCGGCCTCAGCCTGCTCGCGGTACCCGGCGACGGAGGACAGGATCGTGTCTTTGGTCAGCCCCTGCTCGGTGGCCATGAGCGCCACCACGAGGTTGACCAGGCGCTCCTCAGGGGCGTTCTTCACCGGTCGCGTAGGCACCTTGTCATCCTAGGGTCGGAGCCGTCGCCGGTCACGCCTGCGGCGTGGCTCGACGGTGCGCGGGGTGGCCGCCCGGCGGCCGTGATCAGCCTTCGATGCCGAGGATGTCGATGACGTAGACCAGCGATGATCCGCCGGGGATGGCGCCCTGCTGCTGATCTCCGAAGCCTTCCTCCGGCGGGAGGACGACGAGCACCTGCGAGCCAACCGTCTGGCCTTCCAGGGCCGATACGACCGCGGGGGGAAGGGTCTGCTCCGACACGGCGCGGGGCGCGGAGTTCCACGTGGTGTCGAAGACCTCCCCGGTCTCCCACACGACGCCCGTGGAGTGCGCCAGTGCGACGTCGTCGGCGGTCACCTCGGGGCCGTCTCCGCGCTTGAGCACCTCGACGGTGACTTCTGCCGGAGGCGTCGCCTCGGGAACGATGATGCCGGGGCGACCGTCGGGCGCACGCACGACGGTGGGAAGTCCGTGGCCCTCGATGAACTGATCGGCGCCGTCGGCCTTGGGGAGGTACACCTTCCGCACGTCGACGACCGCGACGGCTGATTCGTCCTCGGCCAGGCCCAGGCTCGGTGCGGCCCCCTCGGCCAGGCTGTCCGGGGCCAGTCCGACGACCACGCGCGAGCCCTCGGTCACGCACTCGAGCGCGTCGACGAGTCCGGGGAAGCCCTGGAGCCACTCCGAGAGGCTGAACGCGCGCGTGAGGTCGCCGTTGTAGGGCGTCGCGATGACCGTCTCGCCGGTCTCGCCGCCGCTGATGGTGATGTCGAGCACCACGAGCTGGTTCTCGTCCTCGATGGCCGCGCCGTCGCCGCGCTCGATCACCTTCGAGACGGTGGAATCGACATGGAACGGCGTGCGCACGTCCACGCGCGGCTCGGAGTCGGCGGCCCCGGTCACCTCGACCAGATCCAGCGCCCCACTGGCCCCTTGCGTGGGGTTGCAGGAGGCCTCCGGCGATGTCGAGCAGCCGACGAGACCCACGGCGATCAATGCCGTGGCGGTGAGGAGAGCGGGGGTTCTGCGCACCGGAACAGTCTAGGGGGTGGGCTCCGCGTCGCCCTGCCCCGCTGCCTGGCGGACGCCCTCGGCGGCGCGCTGGGCTTCGCGGATGCGCTTGCGCAGGTTCTTGTCGGTGATCTCGCGATCCCCGACGGCGCCGGGCGTCCAGATCTCCACGTCCTCATCGGCGTAGGACGGCTTCTTCAGTGCGCGCTTGCGCACGTCCGGCGGGACGGCGCCGGGAGCGAGCCGGCGCGCCGTGATGAGGAAGCCCGTGTGCGCGACCATGCGGTGGTCGGGGCGCACGGCCAGGCCCTCCACGTGCCATCCGCGCACCATCGTCTCGCTGGCCTCGGGCTCGGTGAACAGTCCCGTCCCGCGGAGGTACTCCGCGACGCGGCTGAGCTGCGTGGCCGTGGCGACGTAGCAGAGCACGACGCCACCGGGGGTGAGCGCGTCGGCGACGACGTCGATGCACTCCCAGGGCGCGAGCATGTCCAGCACGACCCGGTCCACGCTCCCCGGCGTCACGGCCTCCGGGAGCGCCTCGACGAGGTCGCCCACCCGCAGGTCCCACGTGGCCGGCTGCTCGCCGAGGAACGTCTCGACGTTGGCACGCGCGACCTCCGCGAACTCCTCACGACGCTCGAAGGAGACCAGGCGCCCGGCCGGGCCGATCGCGCGCAGGAGCCACAGCGCGAGCGCGCCCGAGCCCACCCCGGCCTCCACGACGACGGCGCCGGGGAACACGTCGGCCTGCGCGAGGATCTGCGCGGCATCCTTGGGGTACACGATCGCGGCGCCGCGGGGCATCGACATGACGAAGTCGCGCAGCAGGGGACGCAGGGCGAGATACTCGTGACCCGCGCTGTTGACCACGACGCTGCCGTCGGGCTGACCGACGATGCCGGCATGCGGGAGCACGCCGTTGTGGGTGTGCAGCTCTCCACCCTCGCGGAGCGTGACGGTGTGCAGGCGCCCCTTGGGTCCGGTCAGCTGCACGCGGTCGCCGATGCGGAACGGCCCGCTCAGGTGCGGGGTCTCACTCACCGACGGCTCCCCGCCGGGGCGTGGGCGGCGTGGAGAGCGCGCAGGTCGTCGGTGGTGCGTCCGTCCAGCGTCGGCCACAGCTCGTGCGCGCCGACGCCGGTCAGGGAGAGCAGGAGCGGGACGCCGAGGGAGACCGCACCGCTGGCCACGGCCGCGCGCAGCCCGTTCGGGGAGTCCTCGATCGCCACGGTGTCCGCCGGGTCGACCTCCAGCATCGTGCACGCCTGGAGGTAGGCGTCCGGATACGGCTTGGGACGGGTCGCCTCGTCACCGGCGATCACGACGTCGAAGGCGTCGAAGTCGATGTGATCCACCACGCTGTCGGCCATGCGGCGCACCGACATGGTCACCAGTGCCGTCTTCACGCCCTGCGCCCGCAGATCCGCCAGCAGCTCGCGTGCGCCCGGGCGGAACGGCACGCCGTTGGCGGCGAGGCTCGCCATGACGCTGTCGGTGAGCGCGTCGATGATGTCGGGGACGCTCATCTTCACCCCGGCGTCCTGCAGGACGCGTGCGGAGTCGGCGAGGCCCCGTCCCACCAGCTGGAGGGCCTGCTCGTGCGACCACGTGCCCCCGAATCGCTCGACGAGCGGGGTCTCCGCTGCCATCCAGTACGGTTCGGTGTCCACGAGCGTGCCGTCCATGTCCCACAGGACGGCGGCGGGGAGGGAAGAAGTCATCCGACCATCGTAACGAGCGGGCCCGCCGTTGCCTGCCCGGCCCGGCGCCCGTGCGATGCGCCTATCCTGGGAGGACCTGCCGCAGGCTGAGGAGGTTGCGTGGACGCACTGGGTCGCCGGGTTCTGGTCACCGCCTTCGACGGGTGGAACGACGCGGGCGAGGCCGCCTCGGCCGCCGTGGCGCTGCTGCGCGAACAGGGCGAGTACGAGCCGGTGTTCACGGTCGACCCCGAGCTGTACTTCGACTACCAGTACACGCGCCCGCACATGGTCAGCGACGGCGAGGGGCGGCGGATGCTGCGGTGGCCCGACGCCACCCTGTACAAGCCCGCGCGTCCGACGCGCGCCGGCACCGAGCTGTGGCTGCTCACCGGCGCCGAGCCCGCGCGCGCATGGCAGGCCTTCGCGAACGAGTTCGTGGACGTGGCGCTGCGCGAAGACATCACGGGATTCGTGGCGCTGGGGTCGATGATGTCCGACGTCCCCCACACGCGTCCGATCTCGGTCTTCGCAGGCAGCGAGAACGAGCGCCTGCGCGACGTGCTGGGCCTGGAGCGCAGCACGTACGAGGGGCCTGTGGGGATCCTCAGCGCACTGGCCGTGGCCGCCGACGCCGCCGGCATCCCCGCCGCGACCCTGTGGGCGAGCGTCCCCCACTACGTCGCCGGACACACTCCCTCACCCAAAGCCACCCTCGCACTCCTCGACCGCCTCGAAGACCTCACGGGCGCGCAGGTCCCCCGCGGCGACCTCGCCGGGGAGGCTGCGGCGTGGGAGGCGTCGATCGACGCGGCCGCAGCCGACGACGAGGAGATGACGGAGTACATCCGCCAGCTCGAGCGCACGCGCGACACGTGGGACTCCCCCGAAGCCTCCGGCGACGCGATCGCGCAGGAGTTCGAGCGCTACCTGCGCCGCCGGGGCGACGGTCCGACCAAGCCCGGACGCGACGAGCCGCCGCGCCGCTGAGCGTCAGTACGGCTGCAGCACGTTCGTGGCCAGCAGGACCATGAGCACACCGCCGAGCACCACGCGGTAGATCACGAAGGGCAGGAAGCTGCGCTTCTTGATGTACTGCATGAGGAACGCGATGACCGCCAGGCCCACCCCGAACGCCACGACCGTCGCGATCCCGGTCTCGGCGAGGTTGTACGGCCCTCCGGGCTCTTCGAAGCTCTGCAGCAGCTCGTAGAAGCCGCTGCCGAAGACGGCGGGCACCGCGAGCAGGAACGCGTACTCGGCTGCGGAGGGACGCGTGTAGCCGAGGGCCAGGCCGAGGGTCGTCGTCGCGCCCGAGCGGGACACGCCGGGGACGAGGGCGAGCGCCTGGGCGAAGCCGAGTGCGACCCCGTGGGGGTAGGTGAGGCTGTCCAGTTCGCGCGTGCGCCTGCCCCATCTGTCGGCGGCACCCAGCAGGAGGCCGAAGACGATGAGCACGGTCGCCACGAGCCACAGGTTGCGGAACGTGTCGCGGATGACCGACTGGAACAGGAAGCCGAGGACGCCGATGGGGATCGTCCCGAGGATGATGAGCCACCCCATCCGTGCGTCCGGATCGTTGCGCGGAACCCGTCCGGCCAGGGACTGCGCCCACCGCGTGATGATGCGCACGATCGTGCCCCAGAAGTACACCAGCACGGCCAGCTCCGTGCCGATCTGGGTGATCGCGGTGAAGGTGGCGCCGGGATCGGTGGCCGAGGGCAGGAACTCCCCCATGATGCGCAGGTGCGCGCTGGAGGAGACGGGCAGGAACTCGGTCAACCCTTGGACGAGTCCGAGGATGATGGCCTCGAGAACGTGCATGCGCGCCTTTCAGTAGGTCCGGAGGAGATCGGTGAGCACGCGCTGGCCGAAGACGAGCGCGTCGACGGGGACGCGCTCATCGACACCGTGGAACATACCGGTGAAGTCCAGATCCGCCGGCAGGCGCAGCGGCGCGAAGCCGTAGCCGTCGATTCCGAGCGTCGACAGCGCCTTGTTGTCGGTGCCCCCGCCCATGAGGTACGGCAGGACCGGCACGCCCGGGTCGGCGCGGTCCAGCGCCGCCACCATGGCATCGACGAGATCGCCGCGGAAGGGCATTTCGAGCCCGATGTCCTGGTGGACGATCTCCACCTCGACGTGCGGCCCGACGATCTCCCGGATCTGCGCCAGCACGGCGTCTTCGGTGCCCGGAAGCGCGCGCACGTCCACGAGCGCCTCGGCCCGGTCGGGGATGACGTTGTGCTTGTACCCGGCGGTCAGCCCGGTCGGGTTCGTCGTGGTGCGCAGCGTCGAGCGCAGGAACGGCGCGCTGTCGCCCGCGCGCTCGGTGAGGGCGTCGGGGTCGTCGGCGTCGTCCCCCGTCAGCCGCTCCAGGCCGGCGAGGAACTGCGTGGTGGTGTCGGTCAGGCGCACCGGCCATGCCGTGCGCCCGAGGGCGGCGACGGCCTCCGCCAGGGCCGTGACGGCGTTGTCGGGATGCAGCCGGCTGCCGTGGCCGGCCCGCCCGCGCGCGACGAGCCGGATCCAGATGAGGGCCTTCTCCCCCACCTGCAGCAGGTAGGCGCGGCTGCCCGCCACCGGGATGGAGTAGCCCCCCACCTCGCTGATGGCCTGCGTGGCACCGGCGAACCATTCGGGCCGGTCGCGCACGACCAGCGCGGAGCCCTCCACGCCGCCGTTCTCCTCGTCGGCGAAGAACGTGAGCACGAGGTCGCGTTCGGGCTGCTCGCCCGCGCGCAGGATGTCGGCCACCGACGTGAGGATCATGGCGTCCATGTCTTTCATGTCCACCGCCCCGCGCCCCCACAGCACTCCGTCGCGGATCTCGCCGGCGAACGGGTCGACGCTCCAGTCCTCGGCGATGGCCGGCACGACGTCGAGGTGGCCGTGCAGGACCAGGGCGGGCTTGCTCGGGTCGCGACCGGGCACGCGGGCGGAGACGTTCGTGCGGCGCGGGATCGGCTCGTAGTACTCGGGGCGCAGCCCCAGGCCCTCCAGATAGGCGCCGACGTACTCCGCGGCCTCCCGCTCGCCTTCGGCGCGCCCGCCGCCGTAGTTCGAGGTGTCGAAGCGGATGAGATCGGCGGCGATGCGGGCCACCTCCGGGTGCGCGGACTCGCTCGAGGACATGCGCCTACGCTACCGGCCGGGCGCAGCCGGTCCGTTTCCCTGCCACGCCGCGCGGGCGCGCCGACGATTATCGGCGGGTGCCGGCGGCGTGCTAATCTCGATCTTCGTTGCGCAAGCAACTTCACCCATGCGCGGGTGGCGGAATAGGTAGACGCGCTAGCTTGAGGTGCTAGTGCCCGTATAGGGCGTGGGGGTTCAAGTCCCCCCTCGCGCACAGATGTGAAAAGGGCCCCGAGAGGGGCCCTTTTCCCATTCCCGCACCGGGTCGTCGGACCCCCGGTTTCCCGCTCGGCCGGGATGGGGATAGCGTCGAACACGGTGCGCCCGCTGCTGGCGCGCCTGTCGCGCGTGCGGCAGAGCACCACCCGAAGGAGCATCCGTGTCCGTTCTCGAGCCCAGCCTGGTCCCCGTCTTCGAAGAAGTCGTCCGCCGCAATCCCGGAGAGGCGGAGTTCCACCAGGCCGTCCGCGAGGTCTTCGAGAGCCTCGAGCCCGTCGTGGCGAAGCATCCGCAGTACGCGGACGAGGAGATCATCCGCCGCCTGTGCGAGCCGGAGCGCCAGATCATCTTCCGGGTGCCGTGGACCGACGACGCCGGGCACGTGCAGCTGAACCGCGGCTTCCGCGTGGAGTTCAACTCCGCGCTCGGACCGTACAAGGGCGGGCTCCGGTTCCACCCGAGCGTGTACCTGGGCATCGTGAAGTTCCTCGGGTTCGAGCAGATCTTCAAGAACGCTCTGACGGGCATGCCCATCGGCGGTGGGAAGGGCGGCAGCGACTTCGACCCGAAGGGCCGCTCGAACGGCGAGATCATGCGGTTCTGCCAGTCGTTCATGACGGAGCTGTACCGTCACCTCGGCGAGCACACCGACGTCCCTGCCGGCGACATCGGCGTGGGCGGACGCGAGATCGGGTACCTGTTCGGTCAGTACAAGCGCATCACGAACCGGTACGAGTCGGGCGTCCTCACCGGCAAGGGCCTCACGTGGGGCGGATCGCAGGTGCGCACGGAGGCGACCGGGTACGGCGTGGTCTTCTTCGTCGACGAGATGCTCCGTGACGCCGGGGACTCCCTCGACGGCAAGCGGGTCGTCGTGTCCGGCTCGGGCAACGTCGCCATCTACGCGATCGAGAAGGTGCACCAGCTCGGCGGCGTCGTCGTGGCGTGCTCGGACTCTGCCGGATACGTCGTGGACGAGGCCGGCATCGACCTGGAGCTGCTCAAAGACATCAAGAACACCCGTCGCGGCCGCATGAGCGACTACGCCGACGAGCGTCCCGGCACGCGCTTCATCGAGGGCGGTTCGATCTGGGACGTGCCCTGCGACATCGCCCTGCCCTGTGCGACGCAGAACGAGCTGGACGCGGATGCCGCGGCGGCGCTCGCGCGCGGGGGCTGCACGATCGTGGCCGAAGGCGCGAACATGCCCACGACGCCCGACGCGATCCGCACGCTGCGCGAAGCCGGCGTGCGCTTCGCGCCCGGCAAGGCCGTCAACGCCGGCGGCGTCGCCACGAGCGCCCTCGAGATGCAGCAGAACGCCTCACGTGACTCGTGGACCTTCGCGCACACCGAGGAGCGGCTCGAGCAGATCATGCGCTCGATCCACGACCGCTGCCTGGAGACCGCGGACGAATACGGCGTGCCCGGCGACTACGTCGCCGGCGCCAATATCGCTGGATTCATCCACGTCGCCGACGCGATGATGGCCCTCGGCCACATCTGAGCCGCCGGTCACCCCCGCGCAGAACTCAGGAGATTCCGCTGCATCGCGGCCCCGGGGAGCCCCAAACCGCCGGATTCTCCTGAGTTTTGAACGACGGAGCAGGAGGCTCGCGGGGTCACGCCACCGCGACCCCGAAGGCCAGCCCCAGGACGTACGTGACGGCGGCGGCACCGTAGCCGATGAGCAGCTGGCGGAGCGCCCGGCGCAGCGGCGACGCGCCCGACAGCAGCCCCACCGTCGCACCGGTGCCCAGGAGCGCGAGCCCCACCAGCACGAGGGCGACCACGACAGCGGTGGGGCCGGAGAGCCCGAACACCCACGGCAGCACCGGCAGCACGGCACCGGAGGCGAAGAAGAGGAAGCTCGAGGCGGCCGCGCGCCACGCGCCCCCGACGATCTCGTGCGCATCGGTCGCGGCCGGCTCGCCCGCGCGCGGGGCGCCGCGGCCGGTCTCCTGCGCCGCCGCCACGACACGGCGCGCTCGGGCGAGCGACTCCGCCGCCGGAAGCCCGCGCGTGCGGTACACCAGGGCCAGCTCGTTGGCGTCGAGGTCGAGGTGCGGCAGCGCCTCGTCGGCGTATTCGTTGGGCTCGGTGGCCTGCAGCAGTTCGCGCTGCGACCGCACCGAGACGAACTCCCCCGCCGCCATCGACAGGGCGCCCGCCAGGAGCCCCGCGATGCCGCTGAAGAGCACGAACGCCGGAGCGACGCCGGTCGCCCCGATGCCCAGCACGAGCGCCAGGTTGGACACGAGTCCGTCGTTCGCGCCGAACACCGCGGCCCGGAACGTGCCCGACAGTCGCCGGCGCCCCCGTGCGGCGAGGCCGCGCACGACCTCGTGGTGCACCTTCTCGTCCGCCGCCATCGCGGCCGACGCGTACGGCTCGTCGTCGTAGGGCGAGCGCGCCTCCGCGTTCTGGGCGAGGGCGAGGACGAACAGCCACCCGAACCGCCGTGCCATCCACGTGAGCACTCGCGTGCCCGTTCCGGGGCGCGGCAGCCGCGCGGGCTCGCCACCGAGCAGGTCCATCCAATGCGCGGCATGGCGGTCCTCCGCGTCGGCCAGGGCCTGGAGGATGTCACGCTCCTCACCCTCGCGCCGGGTGGCCAGCTCCCGGTACAGACCCGCCTCAGCCCGCTCGTCGACGAGGTACCGCATCCAGCGACGCCGATCTCTCTCGGTCGGGGCGGAAGGGGCGCGCGTCACGACAGGCTCCGATCTGGTGGGGATGCTTCCACGCTATCCGCGCGGCACAGCCGCACCGGACGCGAGGGCGGAACTGCCAGCATTTCGGGGCTCCGAAGCACGCGCCACGGCGCGACGCAGGCCCCGTTCGCCGGCTCGCATGACGACCGCGTGCGCAGCGACGAAGACGGGGCGGAGCACGGCGGCGGTCGCGTTCATCCAGGGCCGCCGGGTCGAGACGCACCATCGCACGATGATCTCGGTCGCCGCGGCGCCCGCCGGCGCCAGCTCCACCGTGCCCACTCCCGCCAGGTCGCCGTCGCTGCGGACGACCAGGCGACGGCCCGGCGCCAGGCTCACGACCGTGAGGTGCACGCGCAGGCGGTAGCCGAAGGGGCTGCGCACCACGAGGGCGATCCGCTCCCCCGGAGCCATCCGGCTCGGCGCGCCGGCCACGGACACGCCCGGCCACCACGTCGCCGCACCGGGGCGCAGCATCCGTTCGGCCGCGGACCAGCACTGCGGCGGTCCGGCTGCCACGCGCCACCGCGACGTGAAGTCGTAGCCGCGCGCCCTCACGAGTGCACGCGGCGGCGGAGCAGGTCGATGCGTGCCTGCAGCTGAGCCACGGTCGCGTGCGAGACGGCCGGGCCGCCGCACAGCCGCCGCAGCTCGGCGTGCACGAGCCCGTGCGCCTCACCGGTCTGCCGCGCGTAGAGCCCGACGAGGCTGTTCAGCAGCTGCCTCTGCTCCTTGAGGGAACGGTGCAGCGGCTGCGGCAGCGTCGACTCCGGCGCCGCCGTCGCACCCTTCGCGGGCGCGGCCGACTCGCGGGCCTCCCGGGCGGTGCGGTGGCGGGACTGCCGCGAGACGCGCGACATGAGCACCTCGTGCACCTGGTCGGGCTCGAGGAGGCCCGGGATCCCGAGGAACTCCTCCTCCTCGGGGGTGCCGGGGATGGCCAGCTGGCCGAAGTCCTTGCCATCGAAGACGACGCGGTCGAAGTGGGCGTGCGAACCGAGAGCCTGGAAGGTGAACTCCTCGGTGAGCCCGTCGGAGGCCTTCTCCTCGCGCTCCGCCGCGTCCATCATGTCTTCTTCGGCGTTCCACTGGTCGTCGTCGGAGTCGCGGTCCAGCGCGTGGTCGCGCTGGCGCTCGAGCTCGCCGGCGAGGGCCAGCAGGATGGGAACGTTCGGCAGGAAGATGCTGGCCGTCTCGCCGCGGCGCCGCGCGCGCACGAAACGCCCGATGGCCTGCGCGAAGAACAGCGGCGTCGCCGCCGACGTCGCGTACACCCCCACGGCCAGCCGGGGCACGTCCACGCCCTCCGACACCATGCGCACCGCCACCATCCACCGGCTCGTGCTCTGGGAGAACTGCTCGATGCGGGCGGACGCCTCCGCCTCGTCGGAGAGGACGACGGTGGGCTGTTCGCCGGTGACGTCGGCGAGGATGGCCGCGTACGCACGGGCGGCGGTCTGATCGGTCGCGATGACCAAGCCCCCGGCGTCCGGAATGTGCTGGCGGACCTCGGTCAGACGCCGGTCCGCCGAGCGCAGGACAGCGGGGATCCACTCCCCGTTCGGATCCAGCGCCGTCCGCCAGGCCTGGGAGGTGATGTCCTTGGTGTTGTCCTGCCCGAGATGGGCCTCCATCTCCTCGCCGGCCTTCGTGCGCCACCGCATCTGACCGGCGTACACGAGGAACATCACCGGCCGCACGACGCCGTCCTCCAGCGCGCGACGGTATCCGTACGCGTAGTCGGTGCGGGACACGCGGATGCCCTTGGCGTCCGGGTGGTACTCCACGAACGGGATCGGGGCGGTGTCGCTGCGGAACGGCGTGCCCGACAGCAGCAGGCGCCGGGTCGCGCGGCGGTACGCCTGGCGGAGCGCGTCGCCCCAGCTGAGCGCGTCGCCGCCGTGGTGCACCTCGTCGAGGATCACCAGCGTGCGCGCATCCAGCGTCATGCGCTCGTGCACGGCGGCGTTCACGGCGACCTGGGCGTACGTCACCGCCACCCCGTGGTACTGCCGCGAGGGCGCGACGTGGCGGTTGCTGAAGGCCGGATCCAACCGGATCCCCACGCGCCCGGCGGCGTCGGCCCACTGGGTCTTGAGGTGCTCGGTGGGGGCGACCACGACGATGCGGTCCACGACGCCGCGGCGGAAGAGTTCGCTCGCCAGGCGCAGGGCGAAGGTCGTCTTACCGGCGCCGGGGGTCGCGGCCGCGAGGAAGTCGCGCGGGCCCTTGCCCACCCCGTCGGGGCCGTCGCATCCGAAGTACACGTCCAGCGCCTCGGCCTGCCAGGCGCGCAGGCGCTGGGCGGTGCCCCACGGCGCGCGCTGGGGGTAGGTCGGTGAGAGGTGCTCTGCCGCGAAGCTGCCGAAGTGCCCCTCGTGCTCGTGGGAGGCGTCGTCGTGCGGATTCGCGGTGCCGCGGTCGGAGGTGTGGTCGGGAGCGATGATCAGGTCGTCGTCCAACATTCCTCCCTCTCCTGACCGGCGCGACTCACTACCCTAAGCGATGGTTCCGACCCCTCCGCACGAGGACGTGGAGCACCCCGCCGAGGACATGTCGGAGGGCCCGCGGTAGCCTGGGTCATCGGAGGAACGATGACGAATCAGCCCGACGTCCCCACCCCGGATCCCACCCCCACGATCACCGAGCCGCACCCGTGGCGGCGTTACGTCGCGATCGGCGACTCATTCACCGAAGGCATCGGCGACCCCGAGCCCGCCTCGCCCGGCGGAATTCGCGGCTGGGCCGACCGTGTCGCCGAAGTGCTCGCCGCCCAGGTCGACGACTTCGCGTACGCCAACCTCGCGGTGCGGGGAAAACTCATCGGCCAGATCGTCGCCGACCAGATCGAGCCGGCGATCGCGCTGCATCCCGACCTGATCACCTTCTCCGCCGGCGGCAACGACGTCATCCGCCCCGGCTCCGACCCCGACGCAGTGGCGGAGATGTTCGAAGACGCCGTGGTGCGGCTGGCGTCGACCGGCGCGACGCTCGTGGTCTTCACCGGCATCGACACCAACTTCACGCCGGTGTTCCGTGGCATCCGCGGTAAGGTCGCCATCTTCAACGAGAACATCCGCGCGATCGCCGCGGCCAACGACTGCATCGTGGCCGACCAGTGGGGACTGAAGACCGTGCAGGACATGCGGTTCTTCGACGACGACCGCCTGCACTACAACTCGCTCGGGCATCACGAGGTGGCCCGCATGGTGCTGCGGACCCTGCACGTGCCGAACGACCTGCAGCCCATGCAGCCCGATCCGCTCCCGGCCATCACGTGGCGCGCGGCCCGTGCCAACGATCTCGTATGGGCACGGGAACACCTCGTGCCGTGGGCGCTGCGCCGCCTGCGCCACCAGTCCTCCGGCGACCACGTCCGCCCCAAGCGGCCCGAGCCCCTTCCCGTCGTCGCGGCCGCTGCCGCTGCTGCTGCCGCCGCGGCCGGCGCCGACCCGGAAGCCGCTGCCGCAGCGGGAGCACGCGCCGCGGAGGCGGAGGCACAGGCCCGCGCCGCCGACGCCGGCAACGAGCGCATCGCCCCCGATGAAGAGGGCACCGGCGCCTCGTCGTCCTGACCGGAGAGGTCGGGGCGAGGACTCACCCGCCCCGGCCGTGCACCGGCCGGGCACTCGCCGGGGGTTCCCCGACCTCGTGGACGGCATGTCCGCCGCAGGCGATCTTCGTCACGCTCGCCCGCTCGATGCGCGACAGGGCGAACCACCGTATCGCGTCGCGCAGCCGGCACCACCCGACGAGGTACCACTGGCCGTTCGTGGCGGCGAACAGCACGGGTTCGACGTCGCGGGTGGTCGTGACCCCTTCCCTGGCTGTGTAGCGGATACGGAGCACTCGCTGCTCCGCCATCGCCTCCTCCAGTGCCGACCTGATCGTGCGGGGAGAGGACGCGATCGCGTTGACCCAGACGCGGCCGGCCAGCTCGTGGGCCCGTGCGCGGGTTCTGGGATCGAGGACGTCGAGGATCTTCTGCACCCCGGCCGCCGCCAGATCCGCGTAGGGGGCATCGGGTGCCGCGGACACGGCGGCCATGAGCGCCACGGCCTGCGCCGGGGACAGGCTGACCGGCGGCAGGGACGCACCGACCGCCAATCCGTAGCCGCCGCCCGGACCCGGGCGAGACCAGACCGGCACGCCGCTGTTGTCCAGCGCAGCGAGGTCTCTCTTGACCGTACGCACGGACACGCCGAATTCCCGCGCCAGCCGCTCGGCGGAGCATCCCCGTGATCCGCTGCGGCGCAGCGTCTCCGACAGGGCATGCAGTCGTTCTGCTCGCTTCATCGTGCCGCCGGAAGAAGATTCATGACACAGATAGTGACATACCGCTGCCCGGAGCGCCGTCGAAGATGGTCACATGACCAGCACGACGAACGATCCGACCATCATCCTCATCGCCGGCCACTGGCTGGGCGCCTGGGCGTGGGATGACGTCCTCGAGCACCTGAACACCGATCACCCCGATGCGGTCGCGATGACCCTGCCCGGTCTCGATGGGGACGATCACGACCGCGCCGCGAAGACGCTCGACGATCAGGCCGCGGCGGTCCTGGACCTCTTCACCCGACTCGGGGTGTCCGAGGATCGACCCGCGACCCTCGTCGCACACAGCGGGGCGAACGCGCCCGTCAGCCTCGTCCTCGATCGGCAGCCCGAGCTCGTTCATCGCGTGGTGTGGGTCGATTCCGGCCCTGTCGCGACGGGAAGCGCCTTCGCGCCCGACCTCCCCGAGTCGGTGTCGGAGCTCCCCCTGCCGCCTCTCGAGACCCTCGCGCAGCAGGCGAGCCTCGAAGGCCTGAGCGCAGAGGTCCTCGAACGTTTTCGGACCAGGGCCGTCCCCGAGCCCGGGCCGGTGCTGCGTCAGCCGGTCGAGCTCACGAACGACGACCGCCGAAAGGTGCCGACCACCCTGGTGTGCTGCTCGATCCCGAGCGCGCAGGTGCAGGAGCTGGCCCGCGCCGGCCATGCCATGTTCGCCGAGGTCGCAAACCTCGAGCATCTCGACGTCGTCGACCTCCCGACGGGGCATTGGCCCATGTGGAGCCGTCCTCGCGAGCTCGCCGAGGTCATCCGGTCAGCGGCTTCTCGAGCCGACTGAACCTCCGGCACGACTAGTGCCGCAGGGCCCACAGCGCGACGGCGGATGCCGCGGCGACGTTGAGGGAGTCCACTCCCCCGCCCATGGGGATCGTCACGACCGTGTCCGCTGCCGCCAGCGCGCGCCGGCTGAGGCCGTCTCCCTCGGCCCCCAGGAGCAGCGCGACGCGGTCCGGACGACGGGCGGCGAACTCGTCCAACGGCACGGCATCCGCCGACAGCGCAAGGGCGGCCAGGTGCAGGCCTGCCTCGTGCAGGAGCGGACCGGCCTCGTCCCATTCCGGCAGGCGCGTCCACGGCACCTGGAAGACGGTGCCCATGCTCACCCGCACGCTGCGGCGGTAGAGCGGATCCGCGCACCGGGGCGTCACGAGCACCGCGTCGGCGCCCAGCGCCGCGACGCTGCGGAAAGCGGCCCCGACGTTGGTGTGATCGACGATGTCCTCCAGGATCACGACCAGGCGCGCGCCGGCCACGACGTCGGCGACGGGGCGCAGGGGCGGGCGTTGCATCGCAGCCAGGACGCCGCGGTGCACCGCGTACCCCGTGACCCCTTCGGCGACCTCCTCGGGCACGACGTACACCGGCACTGTGTCGTCCTCGACGCCCGCGAGCAGCGCCCGTGCGTCGTCCAGCCATTTCTCCTGCACGAGGAGCGAGCGCGGCCGGTGGCCCGCCGCGAGGGCACGCGCGAGCACCTTGGCGGACTCGGCGATGTACAGCCCCTCGGCCGGTTCCCGCACGCGCCGCAGCGCCACGTCCGTCAGGTCGCGGTAGTCGCCCAGCCGCGGGTCGGCGGCGTCCCCGATTTCGACGATGCGCATGCCCTCCACTCTGCCAGCAGCACGACAGGGCCACCGTCCCGCGCGCCTACACTCGAACAGGGAGGTGGGCCCGTGCCGGCAGTGTTCACACCGGATGCCGCGACAGCGGACGCGCTGGAGCGCGCGATCGAACTGCTGAACGGCCGCCGGCTCGCGATCCTCACGGGCGCCGGGGTCTCCACCGATTCGGGCATCCCCGACTACCGCGGCGAGGGCGCACCCGTGCGCACCCCGATGACCGCGCAGCAGTTCCTCGCCGGGGAGGACGCGCGCCGCCGGTACTGGGTGGGCAGCCACCTCGGATGGCGCGCCTTCTCGGCGGCCCAGCCCAACGCCGGGCACCGCGCGATCGCCGACCTCGAGCGGGCCGGCGTGGCCACCGGCGTCGTGACGCAGAACGTCGACGGCCTGCACCTGCGAGCGGGCAGCCGACGGGTCGTGGAGCTGCACGGCACGATGCGGCGCGTGTTCTGCACGCACTGCGGCCAGGTGTTCGACCGGCGCGATCTGGCCGCACGGGTGGAAGCCGACAATCCGTGGCTGAGCGTCGACGAGGACCTGCCGCTCGGACCGGACGGCGACGTGAGCCCCGACCGCGTGGAGGGGTTCCGCATCCCGGCCTGCACGGTGTGCGGCGGCGTGCTCAAGCCCGACGTGGTGTTCTTCGGCGAGTTCGTGCCCACCGAGAAGTTCCGCGAGGCGGAGCAGCTCGTCCACGCCAGTCAGGCGCTCGTGGTCGCCGGTTCCTCCCTCGTGGTCAACTCCGGCATCCGGCTGGTCGAACGGGCCCGACGCCGCCGCATCCCCGTCGTGATCATCAACCGCGGGGTCACGCGCGCCGACGCCCGCGCGAGCATCAAGTTCGACGCGGGCACGAGCGAGGTCCTCTCCGCCCTCCGCGATGCGCTCACAGGGAGGTCGGAGGCGCACGCCGGATAGTCTCGTGCGGTGACGCTCCTGACCCTCATCCGACACGGCGAGACCGACTGGAATCGCAACGGCCTCATCCAGGGCTCCACCGACATCCCTCTCAACGACACCGGCCGCGCCCAGGCCCGCGAGGCGGGGATGCTGCTGGCCGAGCGTCGCGAGGACGACACGCCCATCGTGGTGATCTCCAGCGACCTCTCGCGCGCCGCCGAGACCGCCGACATCATCGCCGACGTGCTCGGCGTGCCCGCGCCGCACCGCTACCCGGGCCTGCGCGAGCGCTCGTACGGCGAGGCCGAGGGCGTGGATGCCGCGGAGTTCCGCGAGCGGTGGGGCCAGTGGAGTTCGGCGCAGGTGCCGGGCGCCGAGCCGTGGCCCGACGTGCGGGACCGGGCGCTGCGCGCCATCCGCACCGCGGTCGACGACGCGCGACGCGCGACCGCCCCCCGCGCGCCCGAGGTCGTCGCGGTGGCCCACGGCGCCCTCATCCGGCAGGTCATCCGCCACGCCACCGGCGACGAGCTTCCCGCGGAGGGGGAGCGGCTGCCCAACGGGTCGGCGCATTCGTTCCTCGTCGAGCGCGAGCGCATCCGGCTGCTGTCCTACGTCGGCGCAGCGGTCTGACCTCGGCCTCCGCGCCGGTCGGACCTCTCCTCCCCCACGACTGGCGGGAACGACTTATCCCCAGACGTTCATCTCAGCATCGGCGGTGTCGGAGGTAGGTGCGACACTCGCGGTATGCAATTCCTCGAGAGAATCGCAGATCCAGACGAAGACGCGCGACTCGCCGCGATCGTCGATGAGCTGCGCGACGCCGAGGAGGAGATCGCCGTCATCGAGGCGGTGAAAGTGGCACAGCTGGCCGGGGCGATGCGCATCGCGCTGCGCCGGATGGAAGGGAAGCACCCGACCCAGCGCGCACGCGAAATGGAGCTGCGCTCCATCGCCGCCGAGATCGGCGCGGCCGTCCGGTGGAGCGACCGCGTCGCGCAAGCCCGCATGAGTGACGCACTGGATCTCGTCGAACGCTTCCCCGCCACCATCGACGCCCTCGCGACCGGCCGGATCACCGCGCGTCATGCCGCGGTCATCCAGGATGCCGGCTGCGTCCTGACCGACGACACCGACCGGGCCGCGTTCGAGCAGGTCGTGCTGGAATGGGCCGCTGCCGAGACGGTCGCGCGCACGCGCGACTACGCGCGCGGACTGGCCGAGCACCTCCACCCCGAGTCCATCACCACCCGATTCGAACGCGCCGAGAAGGCCCGCACCGTCACCCTCTCCGAACTGCACGACGGGCTGGCCAAGCTGGAGATCATCGGGCCCACCGCCCTTCTCCACGGCATCCACGACCGCCTCACCCAGCAGGCCCGCGCGATCCGTGTCGCCGCCACACATCCCGGCGAGGAACCGCGAGTCGCCGACGCGGAGCCGGTCGTGGTCGACACCGAACCGGTCGTCGTCGACACGCGCACCCTCGATCAGATCCGCGCCGACCTCGTGTGCGACATGCTCCTGACCGGCCAGCCCACCATCGACCACACCACCGATATCCTCCCCGGCGGTCTCGGCGCGATCCGCGCCAGCGTGCAGGTCACCGTCCCCGCCCTCACCGCCGCCGGCATCTTCGACCGCGGCGCGAGCATCGACGGCACGTCACCCATCGACGCCGACACTGCCCGCCGGCTCATGGCCACCGCCCCCGGGTGGGACCGAATCCTCACCCATCCCGTCACCGGCATGGTGCTCACCGTCGACCGCTACCGCCCGGGCGCCATCCTCGAACGCTTCCTCGCTGCCCGCGACATACACTGCCGGTTCCCCGGCTGCCGCCAGCCCGCCCACCGCTGCGATCACGACCACAATCTCGACTGGGCCCTCGGCGGACGCACAACCGCCGGCAATCTCGCCTGTCTGTGCAAACGACATCACACCCTCAAGACCGAAACCGAGTGGACGGCCGCGCAGGAACCCGACGGCACCATCCGCTGGACCTCGCCCCTCCACCGCCGCTACACCGACAAAGCGCCCCCGCGTGTGGCCTTCGTTCCCGACGCCGACCCACCCCCGTTCTAGGCCGTATCGCTCCGCGTCACGCGCTCCGGCTGCCCGCCGGACGCTCCATCGTCATCAATGACGCGTGGGGATGCGTCACTCGACGTCACCGCTCTCAGCCAGCTGATCTCGCAACACTTTTCGCGCGCGAGACAGTCGAGCGCGAACCGCGGTGGCCGGCTTGCCGAGGACGGTCGAGACTTCTTCTTGAGTGAACCCGTCCCAGTAGACGAGCCGCACGATCTCCTGATCGATCTCGGGAAGGCAAGCGATGAGAGACCGGACGTGCTCGCCCAGCTCGTGGCCGCCTGCGACCGGGGTCTGCTGGGTCATATCGTCTGCCGCGAGCGTCGCCCGCAACCTGTCGCTCAACGCGGATCGTCGGCTGCGTCCGCGACGATATCGGGACAGCACCTTGCGGGCGATGCCGAACAGCCACGCACGAAGCAGATCAGGCTCGACTCTGCTCGTTCGGCTGGATTGCCAGGCTGCGAGGAACGTATCGCTCACCAGATCGGCCGCGTCCTCGGCGGGAACATCACGCTTGATGAAAAACCCGAGCAAGCCGCTCGCCTCGCGACGGAACGCATCAGCCAGATCTCCGTTCACCGGCGCGGGAGTAGACCGCGTCACTGCGACGGTCAATGCAGTTGTCCCGTGCAGTCGGCCTGGAGCTCGGCCGCGCCAGCTCGGCCCGCGGCCAGTCCGAGCTCGTTCTCAACGTCGAGCACGATGAAGTAGAGCATCGACTCGGTGAGTGCGCTACGGCCCGACTGAGGTTCCCAGCCTCCGTCATTCTCGTCGCCGGGAAGCCATCCGACCGAGTCGGGCAGGTCGGCGGACGTGCCCTCCTTCTCCCCGGCGAGGACGAGAGCGTAGTTGTAGATCCGCTGACCGATCCCGTCGGCGGCGAACTCGTGTGCCGTGTAGTACTCGGTGACTTCCGCCAGTCGCGGCGAGAAGAGGGAGCTCGCAATGTGAGCGGTGCAGGACACCGTCACACCCGTGTCGGTCGTGTACTCGACCGCGATGGGAACATCCAGCCGTGTCATCTGATCCGCCACGACCGCACCTGCCGTCAGCGCGCTCACCGCAACGACCGCTCCCGGAACAAACCACATAAGGCGGCGATTCCGACGTCTCGTTCGTGACCGCCCCCCAGCGTTCCGCGACTCCAGGACGAGCGCGTCAAGCGCCGCCTCTGTCGCGACCGAGGAAACGAACGCCGGGCTGCTGCCCGACAAGACCTCATCAACACTGCGCTTGCTCACGGCTACCCAATCCATCTGGCGACCGCGGAATCCCCGCTGTCACAGAAGAAATGCCCGGCAGTCCACGAAGTGTGACACGACGACCGAGAACCGCTTCCTCCAGAGCGTTCGCGACGTTCCGCGGAACTGCATCCAGGGCGTCACGCGCTCCGGGCGAGGATGCGGCGGGCGTGCACGAGCACGGGCTCGTCGATCATGCGCCCCTCGTAGCGGAACACGCCGCCCTGACCTTCCGCGGCCCGCAGCACACCCGCCGCCCACTCGGCCATCGCAGGATCGGGCCGGTAGGCGGCGCGGATCACCTCCGCCTGGGACGGGTGGATGCAGGCGGTGGCGGTGAAACCGGAGGCGGCCGCATCCTCGGCTTCAGCCCGGAGGCCGTCGGTGTCGGCGATGTCCAGATGCACCGCGTCGATCGCGGCCTTCCCCCGGGCGCGGGCGGCCAGCAGCACGCGAGAGCGGGCGTGACGGGCGATGTCGCGGTACTGCCCGCGTGCGTCGCGGCTGGACGTGCCGCCGAGGCTTGCGACGAGGTCTTCCGCGCCCCACATGAGGGCGACGACCCGATCGGATGCGGCGAGCTTGTCGGCCACAGCGACCCCGCGCGCCGTCTCGCACAGCGCGATGACGGAGAACCGCGCGTCGATCGCCCGCACCGACTTCGCCGATTCGGCCTTGGCGACCATGATCGTGCGGAAATCCGTCTGCGACAGGCTCGCCATGTCGGCCACGAATGCCGCCGTCCCCGGCGCCGAGACGCGCACGATGGTGCGGCCCGGGTCGAGCTCCGCCTCGATGACATGCCCGCGGGCGGCGGTCTTGTCCTCGGCTCCCACGGCGTCCTCGAGGTCGAGGATCACGGCGTCGGCGCGCTCGGCGGCCTTCGCGAACCGTTCAGGGCGGTCGGCGGGGCAGAACAGGAGGGCGGGCCCGAGGGCGAACTCGGTCACGGCCGGCCCTCTGCATCCTCGCGCCACAGCAGCACGGCGCGCGTGGCGCGCGCGACGACGGTGTCGTCCTGCGACCGCCCGGTGTGCCGCATCGTCACGATGCCCTGGCCCGGGCGCGACGCCGATGCGCGCGTGGCGAGGATCTCGGTGTCGGTGTAAAGGGTGTCGTCGGGAAACAGCGGCGCGGGGAAGGCGATGTCCTCCAGCCCCAGCTGGGCCACGAGCGTCCCCTGCGTCAGCTGCGCCACCGAGGCGCCGACCATCGTCGCGAGGGTCCACATGGAGTTCACCAGCGGACGTCCGAACGGCTGCGTGGCGGCGTAGGCGGCGTCCACGTGCAGGGCCTGCGGGTTGGCGGTGAGGGCGGAGAAGAGGATGTTGTCGGCCTGCGTCACCGTGCGCCCCGGGCGGTGGAGATATCGCGCTCCGACCTCGAACTCCTCGAACCAGAGGCCGCGCTGCACGATTCCGCTCACGTCCTCACGCTACCCGGTGAGCCCCAGCGCCCGGGAGATGACCAGGAGCTGCACCTCCGTCGTGCCCTCGCCGATCTCGAGGATCTTCGAGTCGCGGTAGTGACGGGCCACGGGGTATTCGTTCATGAAGCCGTTGCCCCCGAACACCTGGGTCGCGTCACGGGCGTTGTCCATGGCCGCCTCGCCGCTGACGAGCTTGGCGATCGCCGCCTCCTCCTTGAACGGCTCCCCCGCGTCACGCAGGCGCGCGGCGTGCAGCCACGCCAAACGGGCGGCGTGCACCCGCGCGCGCATGCGGGCCAGGAGGAACTGGATGCTCTGCCGCGACGACAGCCGCTCGCCGAACACCGTGCGGCTCTTGGCGTAGTCGACGGCGGCTTCGAGGCATCCCTCCGCCGCCCCCGTGGCCAGCGCGGCGATCGCGATTCGCCCCTCGTCGAGGATGTGGAGGAAGTTGGCGTAGCCGCGGCCGCGCGCACCCAGGAGGTTCGCCTCGGGTACGCGCGCGCCGTCGAAGGCCAGCGGATGCGTGTCGGAGGCGTGCCATCCGACCTTGTCGTAGCCCGGTCCGACGACGAACCCGGGGGTTCCGTGCGGCACGATGATCGCGGAGATCTCGGGACCTCCCGAGGCGGTGCGGCCGGTGACCGCGGTGACGGTGACGAACCGGGTGATCGCCGTGCCGGAGTTGGTGATGAACTGCTTGGCCCCGTCGATGACCCAGTTCCCGTCCTCCAGCCGTGCGGTGGTGCGGGTGGCACCGGCATCGCTGCCGGCCTCGGGCTCGGTGAGGCCGAAACCGGCCAGTGCACGCCCGGCGAGCAGATCAGGCAGCAGGTCGCTGCGCTGCGCGTCGGTGCCGAAGCGGAACACCGGCATCGCGCCCAGGCTGACACCGGCTTCGAGGGTGATCGCGATGGACTGGTCCACGCGACCGAGCGCCTCGATCGCCAGGCACAGGGCGGTGTAGTCGCCGCCCTGCCCGCCGACGTCCTCGGGGAAAGGAAGGCCGAACAGCCCCAGCTCCCCCATCTGCGCGACGATGTCCAGGGGCAGGGTGGCATCGCGGTCCGCCTCGTACGAACGCGGCGCGACGACCTCGTCGGCGAACGCGCGCACCATCCCGGCCAGTTCGCGCTCCTCGGCACTGAGGCCGTGGGTCAGGGTGTCAGTGTGCATGGGAGGCCTCCTGAGCCTGGGGGTCGGAAGGGTCGTCGGCGGGCGTCTCGACGTCGGCGACGCGCTCCCCGCGCGCCACGGATGCCCCGATCGGGACGCGCAGTCGCGCCACCCCGTCGCGGGGGGCGGACAGGGCGTGCTCCATCTTCATCGCCTCGATCGTGAGCACTTTGTCGCCCGCTCGCACGCGATCGCCGTCGGCGACGTGGAGGGCGACCACGGTGCCGGGAAGCGGCGCCGTCAGGGCGGGGGCGACGTGGGCGGGATCGGCGGCCGCGCGGCGGCGGAGGGTCGCGTCCCGTCGCGACAGCGGCGCGACGGGTACGGTGGCGCCGCCCGCGTGCACCCACACGGTGCCGTGGGCGTCGCGGACTGTGACGGCGTCGGCGGCCGCGGCCTCGTCGGCGCTCACCTCGGCGACGCCGGCGGGGGTGTCGAACAGCGCGGCGACGGGCCGGCGCACGCCCCCGGCGCGCCAGCCGTCGCGCGCCTCCCACAACTCCCCCGCCGCGGGGCGCAGAACGTCGCGCGCGGCCGCCAGCACGGCGGGCGCGGGCGCCGCCGGCCGCGTCGGCGGCAGGCGATCCAGGAGCCCCGTGTCCAGGTCGCCGCGGATCACCCGCTCGTCGGCGAGGACGGTACGCAGGTACGCGATGTTCGTCTCCACGCCCAGCAGGACCGTGTCGGCGAGGGCGGCGTCCAGGCGTGCCACGGCGGTCGCGCGGTCGGGAGCCGTGGCGATCACCTTCGCCACGAGAGGGTCGTAGTCCACGCCGACGACGCTGCCCGTCTCGATCGCGGAGTCGGTGCGGGCCGCCGGTGCGGGGCGCCAGTCCAGCACCGTGCCGGTGGCGGGAAGGAATCCGCGCTCGGGGCTCTCGGCGTACACGCGCGCCTCGATGGACCATCCGGTCAGGCGGACGTCGTCCTGGGTCAGGCCGAGCGGATGCCCCTGCGCGACGCGCACCTGCTGCTCCACGAGGTCGAGGCCGGTGACAGACTCGGTGACGGGGTGCTCCACCTGCAGGCGCGTGTTCATCTCCAGGAAGAAGAACTCCTCCGGGTTCTCCCCCGAGACGAGGAATTCCACCGTGCCGGCGCCGACGTAGTCCACGCTCGCCGCCGCCGCACAGGCCGCCTCGCCCAGGCGCGCGCGCAGGGCCGGCTCGACGATGGGCGAGGGAGCCTCCTCGATGACCTTCTGGTGACGACGCTGCAGCGTGCACTCGCGCTCGCCGAGGTGCACGACGGCGCCGGCGGCATCGGCGAACACCTGCACCTCGATGTGCCGCGGCTCGGCGACGAAGCGCTCGATCAGCAGCGTGTCGTCGCCGAACGCGGCCGCCGCCACGCGTCGCGCCGTCGCCAGCGCCGCCGGCAGGTCTGCCGCATCCCGGACGACCTCCATGCCCTTCCCGCCGCCGCCGGCCGAGGGCTTCACGATCAGCGGGTAGCCGACCTCCGCCGCGCGATCGGCGACCTCAGCGTCGCTCATGCCTTCGGCGCCGAAACCGGGAACGATCGGCACGCCGGAGGCGGCGACGTGATCGCGCGCGCGGATCTTGTCGCCCATGATCTCGATCGCGCGCTCCCCCGGTCCGATGAAGACGACGCCGGCCTCCCGGCACGCGCGCGCGAACGCGGCGTTCTCGGAGAGGAACCCGTACCCGGGGTGGATCGCATCCGCCCCGGTCGCCCGGGCGGCGGTGAGGACGGCGTCGATATCGAGGTACGACTCGCGCGCGGGGGGTGGCCCGATCCGTACCGCGACATCGGCCTCGCGCACGTGCGGCTCCCCCGCGTCGGCGTCGCTGTACACCGCCACCGAGCGGATGCCGAGGCGGCGCAGGGTCCGGATGACCCGGCGGGCGATCTCCCCGCGGTTGGCCACGAGCACCGTGCCGAACCGTTCGATGGGCGCGGCGGAGGGAGGGGGCGTGGAGTCCATGGGGGTCACATCCGGAAGAGGCCGAAGCGGGGTTCGGGAAGGGGCGCGCGGGAGACGACGTCCAGGGCCAGGCCCACCACCGTGCGCGTGTCGGCGGGGTCGAGGATGCCGTCGTCCCACAGGCGAGCGGTGGCGTAGTACGGGTCGCCCTGCGCGTCGTAGCGCTCCTGGATCGGGGCGCGGAAGGCCTCCTCATCGTCGGCGGGCCACTCCTGACCGCGCGCGTCCAGCTGATCCCGCTTGACGGTGGCCAGCACGGCCGCGGCCTGCGCTCCGCCCATCACCGAGATGCGGCTGGCCGGCCACGTCCACAGGAATCGCGGGTCGTAGGCGCGCCCGCACATGGCGTAGTTGCCGGCCCCGAACGATCCGCCGATCACGACGGTGAGCTTCGGCACGCGCGTCGTCGCCACGGCGGTGACCATCTTGGCGCCGTCCTTCGCGATGCCCCCGGCCTCGGCATCCCGGCCGACCATGAAACCGGAGATGTTCTGCAGGAACAGCAGCGGGATGCCGCGCTGATCGCACAGTTCGATGAAGTGGGCCGCCTTCAGCGCCGACTCGCTGAACAGCACGCCGTTGTTGGCGATGATCCCGACGGGGTGGCCGTGGATGCGGGCGAAGGCGGTGACGACGGTCGTGCCGTACTCGCGCTTGAACTCGTGCACGGACCCGGCGTCCACGAGGCGGTCCAGCACCGCGTGCACGTCGTACGGGCGACCGACCTCGACCGGGACGACGTCGTAAAGGGTCGCGGGATCCTCCGCCGGTGCCACGGATGCGGTCACCTCCCACGCGCGGCGGGCCGGCGGCGGGAGGGTCGCGACGATGTCGCGCACGATCTCGAGGGCATGATCGTCATCGTCGGCCAGGTGGTCCACGACGCCCGACCGGCGCGCGTGCACCTCCCCGCCGCCGAGCTCCTCGGCCGTGACCGTCTCGCCGATCGCGGCTTTCACCAGCGGCGGCCCGCCGAGGAAGATCGTGCCCTGACCGCGCACGATCACGGTCTCATCGCTCATGGCCGGGACGTACGCACCACCGGCCGTGCACGAGCCCATCACGGCTGCGATCTGCGGCACCCCCGCCGCCGACAGGCGCGCCTGGTTGCGGAAGATGCGGCCGAAGTGGTCGCGGTCGGGGAAGACCTCGTCCTGCATCGGCAGGTAGGCCCCGCCGGAGTCGACGAGGTAGATGCACGGCAGCCGGTTGTCGAAGGCGATCTCCTGCGCCCGCAGGTGCTTCTTCACCGTGAGCGGGAAGTACGCGCCGCCCTTGACGGTCGCATCGTTGGCGACCACCAGAACGAACCTCCCGTGGACGAGTCCGATCCCGGCCACCACGCCCGCGCCCGGGGCGTCGCCGCCGTACATCCCCTCGGCGGCCAGCGGTGCCACCTCCAGGAACGCGCTCCCCTCGTCCAGCAGCCGGTCGATGCGGTCACGCGCGAGCAGCTTTCCGCGGGCGACGTGGCGCTCGCGCGCGGTCTCGGGCCCCCCGAGAGCGGCCTCGGCCAGGCGTCGACGGAGCTGATCGGCCAGATCGGACTGGGTGGATGCGGTCGCCGTCTGCGTCATCGCAGCAGCATCGCACGGCCGGGCGCGCGCAGCACTCCCGCGACGTCCATGAGGAACCCGGCCGCCTCCGCGCCGTCGGCGAGGCGGTGGTCGAACGACAGGCTGAGGGTCACGACGTCCCGCAGCGCCACCGCACCCTCGTGCTCCCACGGCTGCCGCCGCACCGCGCCTACCGCGAGAATGCCCGCCTCCCCCGGGTTGAGGATGGGCACGCCCCCGTCGACGCCGAAGACACCCACATTGGTGATCGTGAAGGTGCCGCCGCTCAGCTGCGCGGGGGTGAGGGCGCCGGCCCGGGCCGTCGTGACGACCTCCGCGAGGGCGTCGGCGAGCCCGACGAGACTGAGCCCGTCGGCATCGGGCACGTTCGGCACGACGAGCCCGCGGTCGGTGGCCACCGCGACCCCGAGGTTGACGTACGAGGGCTGCACGATCTCGCCGGCGGCTTCGTCCCAGCGCGACCCCAGCACGGGCGTACGCCCGAGCGCCAGGCACACCGCCTTGGCCACGACGGCGAGGATCCCGATGCGGTGCCCCTGCAGTGCGCGGTCGCGCGCGAGCTCCTCGAGAAGTCGCTGCGTCTCGGTGACGTCGATCGTGACGAAGGTCGCCGCGTGCGGGGCCGTGAAGGCGCTGCGGACCATCGCGGCCGCGGTGTGCTTGCGCACCCCCCGGATCGGGATGCGGGTGACCCGCGGATCGCCGGCCGGTGCCGGACGGACCGCTGCCTCGACATCGGCGCGGGTGATCGGCCGCTCGCCCACCTCGAGGCTCTCCAGGTCGACCCCCAGCGTCTTGGCCAGGCGCCGCACCGGCGGGCTGGAGCGCGGGCGTTCGCGCTCGCCCTCGCGGCGCGGCGGCATCGACGGCGGGGATTCGACGGGCGCGCCTCGCCGGGCACGTCGCCGTGGACGGCCGGCGCGGTCCAGCGCGCCGTATCCCACGAGTGTCGCCTGCCGGGCAGCCGGCGGTTCGGGCTCGGGCTCGGCCTGCGGGGCGGGCGGGGTCGGCGGCGCAGCATCCGCACCGGCGAGGGTGAACGTCACCAGTGGTGCGCCCACCTCGATCGTGTCGCCGGCGGCGGCGTGCAGGCGCTGCACGGCACCGGCGAACGGCGACGGCAGCTCGACGACGGCCTTGGCGGTCTCGACTTCGGCGAGGGCCTGGTTCAGTGCGACGGCTTCGCCCTCGGCGACGAGCCACTGCACCAGTTCGGCGTCGGTGAGACCCTCACCGAGGTCGGGCAGGCGGAATTCCTGGATCATTGCGACGCTCCTGCCATGGTGTGCGGACGGTCCATGACACGGTCGACCGCGGCGAGGATGCGGTCGAGGTCGGGGAGGTGGTGGCCTTCGAGCTTGGCGGGCGGGTAGGGGATGTCGTGCCCGGTCACCCGCTGGGGCGCCGCCTCGAGGTACTCGAAGCAGCGCTCGGCGATGCTGGCCACGATCTCTGCCCCGACGCCCGCTTCGCGCGCCGCCTCATGAGTCACGACGGCGCGGCCGGTCTTGCGCACCGACGCGGTGACGGTGCGGTAGTCCACGGGCGAGATCGAGCGCAGATCGACCACCTCGATCGAGACCCCCTCTTCCTCCGCCGCCACGGCGGCGTCCAGGGCGACCGGCACCTGCGCGCCGTAGGTGACGAGGGTCACGTCCGTGCCCTCGCGGACCACGCGGGCCAGGCCCATCGGCGGCTCGTCGGCCAGATCGAGGTCGGTGTCCACCTCGCCCTTGGAGTGGTAGAGGCGCTTGGGCTCGAAGAACACCACGGGGTCGTCGCTGGCGATCGCCTGCCGCAGCAGGACGTAGGCCTCGCGCGGATCGGATGCCGCGATGACCCGCAGCCCGGCGGTGTGCACGAAGTAGGCCTCGGGCGATTCGGAGTGATGCTCGGCTGCACCGATGCCCCCGCCCCACGGGATGCGGATGGTCAGCGGCATCCGCACCGCCCCGCCCGTGCGGTAGTGGAGCTTGGCGACCTGGCACACGATCTGGTCGAAGGCCGGGTAGACGAACCCGTCGAACTGGATCTCGACCACCGGTCGGTACCCCCGGTAGGCCAGGCCCACGGCGGTGCCCATGATGCCCGACTCCGCCAGCGGCGTGTCGATCACGCGAGCGGCGCCGAACTGATCGAGCAGCCCGTCGGTGACCCGGAAGACACCGCCCAGCTTTCCGATGTCCTCGCCCAGGAGCACCACGCGGGCGTCGTCGGTCATGGCGGCGCGCAGGCCCGCGTTGACGGCGCGGGCGAGGGTCAGAGTGCTCATGCGCTCTCCTCCGTCTCGGCGAAGCCGGCGAGGTACGCGGCGTAGTCGCGCCGCTCCTCCGCGAGGCCCGAATGCGGCTCGGCGTACACGTCGTCGAGCACCTCGACACCGGGGCGGGTCTGTGCCCCGATGCACGCGGCGCGGACGGCGGCGGCCAGCGTGTCGGCGGCGGCGGCCACCTCGGCCACGGCGTCGTCGTCCAGCAGACCCTGCGTGCGCAGGTAGGTCTCGAACCGGGTGATCGGGTCGCGGCGCTCCCAGCGCTCCACCTCGGCGGCGTCGCGGTACCGCGTGGGGTCGTCGGCGGTGGTGTGCGGGCCCATCCGGTACGTCACCGCCTCCAGGAACGTGGGTCCCTCGCCGCGGCGCGCACGCTCGCGCGCCCACCGCATCGCGGCGTAGCAGGCCAGCACGTCGTTGCCGTCGACCCGCAGGCTGGGGATGCCGAATCCCGGAGCGCGCGCGGCCAGCGGAACGCGGGACTGCACGTCGACGGGCTCGGAGATCGCCCACTGGTTGTTCGAGCACACGAACACCACGGGAGCCTGGTACGACGCGGAGAACACCAGCGCCTCGTTGACGTCGCCCTGGCTGGTCGCGCCGTCGCCGAAGTACGCCACCGCGATCTCGTCGGCGCCATCGCGCTGGATGCCCATCGCGTACCCGGTCGCGTGCAGCGCGTGGGCGCCGATGATCACCTGCATGGGCGCCATCCGCAGCCGCCGGGTGTCGTAGGCGGTGTGGCTCTCGCCGCGCCAGGCCAGGACGAACTCCTCGGGACGCGCGCCGCGGGCCAGCACGACGCCGGTCTCGCGGTAGCTGGGGAAGATCATGTCGACCGCGGCCAGTGCGTGCGTCGTGCCGATCTGCACGGCCTCCTGACCGCGGCACGGCGGCCACAGGCCCAGCTGGCCCTGCCGCTGCAGCGCGAAGCCCTCCGCATCCACGCGGCGGGTCAGGACCATGTCCCGGTACAGCGCGCGCAGCAGGGCGGGATCGGGCGAGCCCAGCCACGGATCCAGCGTGGCGTCGGGGACGCGCTCGCCGTCGGGGGTGAGCACGCGCGCGGCGTCGTCCACGCTCAGCGCGAGATCGGGGACAGGAGCAGGGGTGAGCATCATCGTCTTCCCTCCAGGTGGGCCCTGCCGCCTTCGTGGGGCTGCAGAGCGTCCGGTGGCGGCAGCGTCGCCGACACCGCGACCATACGTCCGGGGCGCACCTAGCTCAAGCATCTTCCACGCGGTTGAGCACGATGCTTCATCCAGGGCGGGACAGCCTGCTAGGGTTGCGCACCATGTCACGCTTGGATGCTGTCGACCTCGACCTCCTGCGCGCGCTCGCCGACGACCCGCGCGCCACGGTCGTGGCGCTGGCCGAGCGCCTCGGGCTCTCCCGGAACACCGTGCAGGCGCGCATGACCCGGCTCGAGCGCGCCGAGGTCGTGCTGTCGTTCGAGCGGTCGCTGTCGCCGGCGGCCCTGGGATTCCCCATCGAGGCGTTCATCCACATCACGGTGCGTCAGGCCGCGCTCCCCCGCATCGTCGGCGACCTCGAACGCATCCCCGAAGTGCTGCAGGCCCACGGCATGAGCGGTCAGATCGATCTGGTCGCACGGGTGGCCTGCCGCGACACGCGACACCTCTTCGACGTCGACGCCCGCATCCTCGCCGTGGAGGGGGTCGAACGCACCGAGACCTCACTCGTGATGGGCGAGGTCATCCCCTACCGCGTCGTGCCCCTCATGGAGCTGGCACGGCCCGAGCGATAGCGACCTCCCCCTTCGGCACGGCTGCGCGGTCGGCACGCACGAGGACCACGCCGGCCAGGATGAGGACGCCGCCCACGCCCTGCACGGGGGCGGGCGCCTCGCCCAGCAGCAGCCAGCCGAACAGCATCGCGAAGAGAACTTCGGTCAGTCCCACGAAGGACGCCAGGCGCGCCCCGATCCGCGGGACGGCCAGGACGCCGAGGCCGTACCCGAGCGCGGTGGCCACGAGCACGACCCACGCGACGGAGACGAACCACGGCACGGCGGCACCGAGGAGGTCGGTGCTCGCCGCCGGCGCGACGAAGGGCAGCACACCGCTGGCGCACAGGACCGCCATGAGTGCGGCACCCACCGCCAATCCGCCGGCCGCGAGGACCAGCGGCGGCATCGTGTCGCTCGTGCGCTCGGCGATGACGAAGTACGCCGCCATGCACACCGCGGCCCCGAGTGCGAGCGCGACCCCCCACGGGTCGAAGGCCGCGCCGGTGACATCGACCACCAGCCCCAGGCCCACGATCGCCAGGGCGGTGCCGGCGAGGACGACCGCAGAGGGACGACGACGCGTGCGCATCCAGACCCACGCCACGAGCATCACCGGCGCGGTGTACTGCACCAGGAGAGCGATGGCCACCGGCATGCGCTGCATGGCGGAGAAATAGAACAGCTGACATCCCGCGACACCGGTGAGACCGAACCCCACCATCAGAAGACCGTGACGGCGCAGGATGCCGGGGTCGCGGGCGATCGCGCGGATGAGCCACGGCGACAGCAGCAGCGCCGCTCCGCCCATCCGGAGCAGGAGCGCAGCACCGACCGACCAGCCCGCCTCCAGGAGCGGCTTCATGACCGGCCCGCTGGAGGCGAACGAGACCGCCGAGGCCAGGCCGATGACCACACCGAGGGTGCGCGCCCGCGCGAGGTCCGCTGTTCCGGGGATGGAGGTCATGACGACACCTGTCAGGAGTGAAAGTATGTACGCTAGTGACACGCCACCCTACGCCGTCACACCGTCAGGAGTCAACGTGGTATTCATCCATGACACCCGCGTCGCGCTCGCCGCCGCCGTGGATCTCGTCAACACGCTTCCGGAGGCCTCGTCGGAGGGATCGGACGCGTTCACGACGCCGGCGGACCTGGAGGCGTTCCTCACCGGCAACTCCTACACGGGACGCATGGACCGGAACGCCGAGGAGCTCGCGGCCCTCCGCAGCATCCGCCCGCGCCTGTACGAGCTGTGGACCGTGGGACGGGACGCGGCCGTGCCGCTGGTCAACCGCATGCTCGCCGACGGCCGGGCCCTCCCCCAGCTCGTGACGCACGAGGGATTCCCCGAGTGGCACATCCACGCCACCGACGACGATGCGCCGATCGCCACCCGCATCCTCGTGGAGACGGCCATGGCGTTCGTCGACGTCATCCGCGCCGACGAGTACGACCGCATCCGGGTGTGCGGGGCCGACGACTGCGCGTCGGTGTACGTGGACTACTCCCGCAACGGATCCAAGCGCTACTGCGACACCGGCAACTGCGGCAACCGCATGAACGTCAACGCGTACCGGCGCCGGAAGGCGAGAGAAAGCGCGTGACCGCGCCGGCCGCGGCCGCCGGCGTCTCGTAGTGGATGAGGTGTCCCACATCGGCGATCTCCACGAGCTCCGCGCGGGGGAAGACCGTCGCCAGGCGCCGCTCTGCCTCGATCGGAGTGATGTCGTCGCGGACGGCGGCGACCAGGAGCACCGGCTGCGTGATGCGGGCGGCGTAGCCGCTGACGTCGTGCGAGACGGATGCCACGAACGCGTCGTGCAGCACGTCACGGTCGGAGAACCGTGAGAAGTACGCGTCATGCTGCTCGTGGACGAAGCGGCGCAGCCCCGGCTCCTTGGTCTTGACCATCGCCAGGCTCATGACGCGCACGATCACGCGGTTGCGCAGGAGCGCTTCGCCGACGCGGCGGGGCAGGTGCGCGCCGGCCCAGTAGTAGAACACCGCCAGGCGCGTGAGGATCCCGCGCGGGCCCTCCAGCGCGGGGGCGCCGATGGGGTTCACGAGCACGAGGGCGGGCGTCTCGAGCCCCTCCGCCACGGCCGCCGCCGACACGATCGAGCCGAACGAATGGCCCAGCACGACCGCCCCCGGCGCCACGGCGGCTGCGAACGCCGTGAGCCATTCGGTGTACAGCGTCAGGTCGTGCGCGCGGCCGGGGACGGGGGCGGTCTCACCGAATCCCGGGAGGTCGGGCGAGATGACCCGCACACCGGGAAGGTGGGCGATGACGGGTTCGAGTCCGTGGTGATCGCCGCGGAAGCCGTGCACGGCGACCACGGTGGTCGCCGCATCCGCCTCGCCGTAGACCCAGTACGCCGTCGTGCCGCCCAGCACCTCGGTCTCGCGCCGCTCGACGGCGACGCGGGAGAGCAGGTCGGCATACGGGTTGGGCATGCTTCGAGTCTAGAAGGGTGCGCCTCCGGTCCGATGTCGGATGCCGCGCATACCGTGTCGGGTATGCACCGCGCGGCACGCCCCGATCAGCTCCCGCTGTTCCAGGCGCCCGAGTGGACGCGCGTCATCGGCGTCTTCGACCTGGAGACGACCGGCGTCGACGTCACGCGCGATCGGATCGTCACGGCCCACGTGGGCGTGCTCGACGCCGACGGAGCCGTGCTCACGGCACGCGACTGGCTCGCCGACCCCGGCGTGCCGATCCCCGACGGCGCCGCCGCCATCCACGGCATCTCCACCGAGCACGCCCGCGCGCACGGGCGGGATGCGGCCACCGTCGTCGCCGAGGTGGTCGACGCGCTCGCGGGCATCTTCGCGGCGGGGATCCCGGTCGTGGCGTACAACGCGCCCTACGACTTCTCGCTGCTCAAGCACGAGGCCCTCCGCCACGGCGTCGCACCCCTGGAGTCGCCCTCCCCCGTCATCGACCCGCTCGTGGTCGACAAGCGCTGCGACCGCTACCGCCGCGGCAAGCGCACGCTCTCGGTGGTGGCGCAGCACTACGCCGTGCGGCTGGACGGCGCGCACGAGGCATCCGCCGACGCCGTCGCCGCCGGACGCGTGGCCCTCGCCCTCGCCGACCGGTATGCGGCGTGGCTGCCACCGACCCTCGACGAACTGCACACGCGGCAGATCGGGTGGGCGCGGTCGCAGGCGGAGAGCCTCACGGAGTACTTCGTGCAGATCGGGCGGCTCGACCCCGACGACTCCGTCGACGGTCGCTGGCCCATCCGCTGAGCGGCGCCTCGGGAACGCCGAAGGCCCCGCCGGAGCGGGGCCTTCGGGAAGAACGGAACGGTTCAGCGACCGCCGAAGTTCTTGAAGCGCTGGTTGAACTTCTCGACGCGACCGGCGGAGTCCATGATGCGCTGCTTGCCCGTGTAGAACGGGTGCGAGGCGGACGAGATCTCCACGTCGATGACGGGGTACTCGGTGCCGTCGAGCTCGATGGTCTTGTCGCTGGTCACGGTCGAACGGGTGAGAAAGGTCTCACCCGAGCCGAGGTCGCGGAAAACGACGGCGCGGTACTCGGGGTGGATGTCAGTCTTCATGCGTGATCCTCGTTGTGGACGAGGCCCCTCGGCGGGGCCGGGAAAAGTCTGCGGTGCACAGGGCACCAAGGGTCGATTCTATCAGTACCGGCTCGCCGCCGGGAACACGTCAGGATGCGGCGCGCGCGGCGTAGCGACCGCCGTCCTCCGTGAGGACGATGGGCACGCCGAAGGTCGCGGTGAGGTTCTCCGCGGTGAGCGTCTGCGGAACGGGTCCGGCGGCCATCGCGGCGCCGTCGCGCAGCAGCAGCACATGCGTGAACCCGACCGGGATCTCCTCCACGTGGTGGGTGACCATCACCATCGCCGGCGTCGTGGGCGCCTGCGCGTACCCGGACAGGAGCGTGAGCAGCTCTTCCCGCGCGCCGAGATCGAGGCTCGCGGTGGGCTCGTCCAGCAGCAGGAGCTCGGGGTCGGTCATGACCGCCCGCGCGATCTGAACGCGCTTCTGCTCGCCGTCCGAGAGGGTGCCGAACGTGCGGTCGGCGAGGTGGTCGAGGCTCCACTCCGACAGCACGCGCAGCGCGCGGCGCTCGTCGATGTCCTCGTACGCCTCGCGCCACCGGCCGGTGACCGAATACGCCGCCGTCAGCACGACGTTGAGCACGGTCTCCTCCGGCGGCAGCCGCCGCGCCATCGCCGAGGAGGCGAAGCCGATGCGCGGACGCAGCTCGAACACGTCGGTGCGCCCCATCCGCTCGCCGAGGATCGTCACCGAGCCCGATGTCGGATGCAGCAGCGTGTCGGCCAGCTGGAGCACCGTCGTCTTCCCCGCGCCGTTGGGGCCGAGGATGACCCACCGTTCGTCGTCGGCGACGGTCCAGTCCAGGTGCGCGACGATGTCGCGGGCGTTCCGGCGGACGACGACGTCGGAGAACTCCAGGACTTCAGGCATGCTCCCCAGCCTATCGGCCGGCGCCGGTCAGTCCCGCGTACAGCGCGGCCGTCTGCGCGGCGATCCGGTCCCACCCGAACTCCTCCACGGCGCGGCTCCGACCGGCCTCCCCGTATACGGCGGCGCGCCCCGGATCGGTGACGACCTCGGTGAGCACGCGGGCGAGATCGTCGACGAAGCGCTCCGGATCCACCGGGGTGCCCGTGCCGTCCTGCACCTGCTCGATCGGCACGAGGCGTCCGGTCACGCCGTCCGCGACGACCTCGGGGATGCCGCCGGTGGCGGTGCCGACCACCGCGGCGCCGCACGCCATCGCCTCAAGGTTGACGATCCCCAGCGGCTCGTACACGGACGGGCACACGAACGTCGTCGCGGCGCTGAGGATCGCGGACAGCTCGTGCCGCGGCAGCAGCCGGTCGATCCACACGACGCCTTCGCGCGTGGCCTGGAGCCCGCGCACGAGCTCCTTCACCTCGGCGAGGATCTCGGGGGTGTCCGGAGCGCCGGCGCACAGCACCAGCTGCACCTCCGGGGGCAGCTGTTCGGCGGCGCGCAGGAGGTAGGGCAGCCCCTTCTGCCGCGTGATGCGGCCGACGAAGACCACCGAGGGCCGCGCCGGGTCGATCCCCGCCTCCGCGAGGAACGCGGGGTCCTCGACCGGATGCCACGCGTGCGTGTCGATGCCGTTGTAGATGACGTGCACCTTGGCCGGGTCGAGGTCCGGGTAGCTGCGGAGGATGTCCGCGCGCATCCCCTCGCTGACGGCGACGATCGCCGCAGCGCCCTCGTACGCGGTCTTCTCGATGTAGCTCGACACGGCGTAGCCGCCGCCGAGCTGTTCGGCCTTCCACGGGCGCAGCGGTTCGAGGCTGTGGGCGGTCACGACGTGCGGGATCCCGTGCAGGAGCGACGCCAGGTGCCCGGCGAAGTTGGCGTACCACGTGTGGCTGTGCACGACGTCGGCACCCGCGACATCGGGGACGATCTCCAGATCGGTGCCGAGGGTCTGCAGCGCACCGTTCGCCGCCGCCAGTTCTCCGGGCACGGAATAGGCCGTCGTGCCCTCCTCCTCGCGCGGCGCGCCGAACGCGCGCACCCGCACGTCGATCGTGCGACGCAGCGCTCGCACGAGCTCGGTGACGTGCACACCGGCGCCGCCGTAGATCTCCGGGGGGTACTCCTTGGTCACGATGTCCACGCGCATGTGACGAACGGTAGTACAGCTGTCAAGGGGGCGAGCACCGGGTGGTCGCGCAGCGGGGCCCGCCCTAGGGTGGTGCCATGCCTGCAGCTCCCAAAGTCTTCGGAATCATCCTCGCCGGGGGCGAGGGCAAGCGGCTCATGCCCCTCACGGCCGACCGCGCCAAGCCCGCGGTGCCCTTCGGCGGGCAGTACCGCCTCATCGACTTCGCCATCTCGAACCTCATCAATTCCGGGCTCCGCCAGCTCGTCGTGCTCACGCAGTACAAGTCGCACAGCCTCGACCGGCACATCTCCCAGACGTGGCGGATGTCGCCGATGCTGGGCGCGTACGTCGCCTCCGTGCCGGCGCAGCAGCGCCTGGGGAAGCGGTGGTTCTCGGGTTCGGCCGACGCGATCCTGCAGAGCATGAACCTGCTCACCGACGAGAAGCCCGACATCGTGATGGTCATCGGCGCCGACCACGTCTACCGCATGGATTTCGGCCAGATGCTGGAGGCGCACATCGAATCCGGGGCGCGGGCGACCGTCGCCGGCATCCGTCAGCCCATCTCGCTGGCCAACCAGTTCGGCGTCATCGACGTCGACCCCACCGACAACGTCCGCATCCGCGACTTCCTGGAGAAGCCGCAGAATCCGGAAGGGCTCTCGGATGCTCCGCACGAGGTGCTCGCCTCGATGGGCAACTACATCTTCGACGCCGACGCCCTCATCGAGGCGGTGCAGGTCGACGGTGAGTCACCCACCTCCAATCACGACATGGGCGGCGACATCGTGCCGTACTTCGTCCAGCGCGGCGAGGCGGCGGTGTACGACTTCAAGCGCAACGACGTGCCCGGCTCCACCGACCGCGACCGGGCCTACTGGCGCGACGTGGGGACCATCGACTCGTTCTACGACGCGCACGCCGATCTCATCGCGACGCTGCCGATCTTCAACCTGTACAACACCGACTGGCCGATCTACTCGCAGACGGTGAACGCGCCGCCGGCGAAGTTCGTGCGCGACTCGGTGGGCCGCATCGGCAACGCGATCGACTCGATCGTCTCGCTCGGGTCCGTCCTGTCGGGCACGCACCTGGAGCGCAGCGTCGTGGGGCCGTGGACCCTCGCGGGCGGCGGATCCACGATCACCGACTCGGTGCTGTTCGACTACGTGCACGTCGGCGCGGGCGCGCGGGTGCACCGCGCGATCCTGGACAAAAACGTCTCCCTCGCCGACGGCGCCACGGTGGGCGTGGACCGCGAGCGGGACATCGCGCGCGGCTTCACCGTCACCGACAGCGGCATCACCGTCGTCGGCAAGGGCGTCCGCATCGACGCCTGAGCGGGCTCAGACCCCGACGCGCTCGAAGGCGTCGAGGCTGATGCCCTGCTGCAGGATGAGCGCCGACCACTCGCGCGCGGTGTGCAGGCTGTGGTCGCGGTAGTTGCCGCAGCTCACCGCGTCGACGCCGGGGATGTCGGCCTCGGTCGCTTCCTCGGCGATGAACCGCAGGCTGTCGCGCAGGGCCGCGACGAGCTCGGCGAGCGGCGGTTCGCCCCACGCGATGAGGTGGAACCCGGTACGGCAGCCGAACGGGGAGATGTCGATGAGCCCCTCCATCCGGTCGCGCAGGAGGCTGGCGAGCATGTGCTCGATCGTGTGGATGCCGGCGGTGGGGATCTCGCCCTCGTTGGGCTGGACGAAGCGCACGTCGAAGTTGGAGATGACGTCGCCGCGCAGGCCCGTCTCGGTGCCGATGAGGCGCACGTAGGGCGCCTTGACGGCGGTGTGGTCCAGGGTGAAGCTCTCGACGTCGGCCATGGCGGTACTCCTCGGATGGTTCAGGGGGCATCGCGCGCACGCGACCGTTCGAGCCTACGACGTGCTGTCCGCCACGGCGCGCTAGGGTCGAGGCCGTGCCCGACGCTGTTCCCCTCCTGGTCGTCCTCGACGCCGACTCCACCCTCCTGCGCAATGAAGTCATCGAGCTGATCGCCGAGGAGGCCGGCCGCGGCGCGGAGGTCGCCGCGGCGACCGAGGCGGCGATGCGCGGCGAGGTGGACTTCGCCGAGAGCCTGCGCTCGCGCGTGACGGAGCTGCGGGGCGTGCCGGTCTCGGCATTCGCACGCGTGGTGGCCCGCGTGGAGCCGACCCCCGGCGTGCGGGAGCTGGTCGCCGCGGTGCATGACCGCGGCGGCGTGGTGGCGGTGGTCTCCGGCGGCTTCCACGAGGTGCTGGACGAGATCGCCCCGGCGCTCGGGATCGACCGCTGGCGCGCCAACCGCCTCGAGACGGCGGACGGCGTGCTCACCGGACGCGTGTCCGGGAACATCGTCGACGGTGCCGCCAAGGCCGCATCGCTGCGGGAGTGGGCGCGCGAGCTCGGCGTGCCCGCCGGCGGCACGATCGCCATCGGCGACGGTGCGAACGATCTCCTCATGCTCGCCGAGGCCGGCCTCGGCCTGGCCTTCAACGCCAAACCCGCCGTGCGCGAGCGCGCCGACCTGGTGATCGGTCCGGTCGACCTCTCCCACGTCATCCCGCTGCTGCCGTGACGATGTCGGCGGACGGCGGTAGCGTCGCGCCATGGACATCATCCTCATCCCCGGCCTCTGGCTCGATGCCGCCACGTGGGACGAGGTCGTCCCCGCCCTGGAGGCCGCCGGACACAGCGCCCATCCGCTGACGATGCCCGGCGTGGGCGAGCCGGCCGAACGCTCCGCCGAAATCGGCATCGCCGACTGGGTGGCCGCGGTGGTGGCCGAGATCGACCGTCGCCCCGGCGACGTCGTCGTGGTGGGGCACTCCGGCGGCGGCAACGTCGCGTGGGGCGCGGCCGATGCGCGCCCCGGCCGGATCGCCCGGGTCGTGTTCGTCGACACCTTCCCGCCCGCCGACGGCGGGTCGATCTGGGAGTTCGCCGTCGTGGACGGGGTCGTCCCCTTCCCCGGGTGGGACGCGTTCGAAGACGCCGAGGTGGGCGACCTGGACGAGGAGACGCGGGCGGACGCGGCATCCCGAGTCCTGTCCGTCCCCGCGCGTGTACCGACCGATCCGCTCGCGCTGACCGACCCTGGGCGCTACGCGATCCCGGTGACGATGCTCACCGGCACCATGCCGGCGGCCGACCTCAAGACGATCATCGCCCAGGCTCCGCCGTGGGCTGCCGACCTGGCCGCCCTCGAAGACCTCACGATCGTCGAGCTGAGCTCGGGGCACTGGCCGCAGTTCTCCCAGCCGGCCGAACTCGGCCGCGCGATCGCCGCCGCCCTCGACTGAGCATGCGCAGGCTCGACCGGGGTCAGTGCCCCATGCCGAGACCGCCGTCGACCGGGATGACGGCGCCGGAGATGTAGGCGGCGTCCTCCGATGCGAGCCATGTCACCACGCCCGCGACCTCGTCGGGGGTCGCGAAGCGGCCGGCGGGGATGCTCCGCTTGTACTCCGCCTGCGTCTCCTCGGGAAGCTCCGCGGTCATATCGGTCTCGATGAACCCCGGCGCCACGACGTTCGCGGTGATGCCGCGCCCGCCGAGCTCGCGCGTGAGCGAGCGGGCGAAGCCCACCAGTCCGCTCTTGGATGCGGCGTAGTTGACCTGCCCCGCCGACCCCAGCAGGCCCACGACGCTGGAGATCAGGATGACGCGCCCCCAGCGCGCCCGCAGCATCCCCTTGGAGGCGCGCTTGACGACGCGGAAGGCTCCGCCGAGGTTGGTCGCGACGACCGAGTCGAAATCCTCCTCGCTCATGCGCATGAGGAGGGTGTCCTTCGTGATGCCGGCGTTGGCGACGACGATCTCCACCGGCCCGAGCGCGGCCTCCACCTCACGGAACGCGGCATCCACGGCCGCGGCGTCGGTGACGTCGGCGCGCACGGTGAGGGTGCCCATCGGCCCGTCGCCCGAGCGGGCGGTCACCGCCACGCGGTATCCCTCGCTCACGAAGCGCTCGGCGATCGCGCGCCCGATCCCTCGGTTTCCTCCGGTCACGAGCACGACACGATCGGTCGCCATGGGCACACTCCGTTTCGGCGAGGGGATGAGGACGGCCCCAGCCTAGGCGAGCGGCGTCCGCCGTGTTTGACACCACGGCGGCGCCACTGGGAATGTGGGAGCACTCGAGAAGAAAGGGGGGCCTCGCGTGAGCGACCCCACCTCGCCGCCTGACGACGACACCGTCCCCCGCGCGCCGACCCCGCCGCCGCCCGCGGTGTACGCACCGCCGGCCTACCCGCAGGGCTACGGCGCGCCGCAGGTGCCGCAGGGGTACCCCGCGCGCCAGCCCTACTCCGCCCCGCAGGGCTACGGCGTCCCCGCCTACCCGCGGCCGAAGACGAACGGGATGGCCGTCGCGTCGCTGGTGTGCTCGATCGTGGGCATCGTCTTCTCCTTCACGATCGTGCTCGGGCTGGCCGCGGTGGCCGGCGTCATCCTCGGCCACCTCTCGCTCAAGCGCCTGAAGACCTCGGGCGAAGCCGGATACGGCATGGCGATGGCCGGGACGATCATCGGCTGGGCGGGCGTGGCCCTGACCGTGCTGATGTTCGTCCTGCTGGTGGTGCTCCCCTTCCTTCTGTTCATCGGCATCATGGGGGCGGCGACCACCACGTACAGCGCCTGAGATCCCGCCCAGGCGGGCCCGGCGTAGGCTGGGAGGACCGTGAAACCGTCCCCCCGCACGCCCTCCGCAACATCGCTTCCGCGCGCTCCGCGCGACGAGGCGGGCGCGCGGCTGGCCAAGTACATGATCACGATGGGGATCCGCATCGCGTGCTTCATCGCGATGGTGCTCATCACGCCGTACGGCTGGTACACGTGGGTCCTGGGTGCGGCGGCGGTCTTCCTGCCCTACATCGCCGTCGTGATCGCGAATGTCGGGGCCGATCCGCGGCGCGCAGAGGCCGAGAGTCCCGACCGCCAGATCGCCACGCCGGCCGCCGAGGCGCCCGCTCCCCCGGCCGCGCCGGGTGTGATCCGGATCAGCGAGACGCCACGGCTGAACCCGGGACCGGAGGACGAACGATGACCGCCGAGTGCTCCCGAGCCGGATGCCGCGACACCGCGACGTGGCTGATCACGTGGCGGAATCCGCGCATCCACACCCCCGACCGGCGCAAGGAGTGGGTCGCGTGCGACGCGCACGTGGGCTACCTCCGCGACTTCCTGGCCGCACGCGACTTCCCGCTCGAGGTCGGCCCGCTCACCCCCGAAGGAGCCAGCGCATGAGCCGCCGAGCCGCGCCCCCGCTCGTGCGCTGGACGGCGTACGTCGCCGTCGCCGTCGTCTTCGCGATCGCGTGCGGCTTCCTCGCGAACTGGCAGTTCTCGCGCGGTGAGGAGCGCGGCCGCCAGCTCGCTCTGGTGGAGGCCAACTACGACAAGACGCCCGTGCCGCTCGCCGACGTGCTCACGCCGGGCAGGGAGCTGGCCGCATCGGACGAGTGGACCCCCGTGATCCTCACGGGCGAGTACCTCGCCGAGGAGCAGGTCCTCGTCCGCAATCGCCCGCACGGCGGGACGGCGGCGTTCGAGGTGCTCGTGCCCTTCCTGCTCGACGACGGCCGTGCCCTGCTGGTGGACCGCGGGTGGGTGCCCCCGGGCGAGAACCAGCCCGATCCCGACGTCGTGCCGGCCCCGCCCACCGGGGAGGCCACCGTGATCGTGCGTCTGCGTCCGGGCGAGCCGCTGCCCACATCCGGCCGCACGGCGCCGGAGGGACAGGTGCCCACCATCAACCTGCCGCTCCTGGCCGACATGGTCGGCGGTCATCCGCTGGAGACCGGCGCCTACGGGATGCTGGTGTCCGAGGACCCGGCGCCGGCGACCACGCCCGGCACGATCGCCTCACCGTCGGAGGACCCGGGGCCGCACCTGTCCTACGCCGTGCAGTGGATCCTGTTCGCGATCATGGGCTTCGCGTTCATCCTGTACATCCTGGTGACCGAGCGCCGCCACGCGCGAGAGGATGCCGCGACCCGCCGTCCCCGGCGTCGCGACCGCGACGCGGAGGCCGAGGACGCGCTCATCGACGCGTGATCCGCCGCGTCAGGCGAGGGCGACGAGGTCGGCGTAATCGCGACCCCAGATGTCTTCGACGCCGTCGGGGAGGATCAGCACGCGCTCGGGGTTGAGCGCCTCGACGGCGCCCTCGTCGTGGGAGACGAGCACGACGGCGCCCTCGTAGTGCGCGAGGGCCCCGAGGATCTCCTCGCGGGAGGCGGGGTCGAGGTTGTTGGTCGGTTCGTCCAGCAGCAGCATGTTGGCGCTGGAGACCACGAGCGTCGCCAGCGACAGGCGCGTCTTCTCGCCGCCGGAGAGCACGCCGGCGGGCTTGAGTACGTCGTCGCCGGTGAAGAGGAACGAACCGAGCACCTTGCGAGCCTCGGTCGCGGTGATGTCCGGCGCGGCGGACATCATGTTCTCGAGCACCGAACGGTTGACGTCGAGATTCTCGTGCTCCTGGGCGTAGTAGCCGATCTTCAGGCCGTGGCCGGGTTCGATGACCCCGGTGTCGGGCTTGTCCACGCCCGCGAGCATGCGCAGCAGCGTGGTCTTGCCGGCACCGTTGAAGCCGAGGATCACCACGCGTGAGCCGCGGTCGATCGCGAGGTCGACGTCGGTGAAGATCTCCAGCGACCCGTACGACTTCGAGAGTCCGCGCGCCATGAGCGGGGTCTTGCCGCACGGAGCCGGCTTCGGGAATCGCAGCTTCGCGACGCGCTCCTCCTGACGCACGTCGTCCAGGCCCGACAGCATCTTCTCCGCACGAGCGACCATCTGATGAGCCGCGGCGGCCTTGGACGCCTTCGCGCCGAACCGAGCCGCCTGCAGCTGCAATGCCGTGGCCTTCTTCTCGACGTTGACGCGCTCCTTCTTGCGGCGCTCCTCGTCGGCCACCCGCTGACGCAGGTAGTTCTTCCAGTTCATGTTGTAGACGTCGATGACCTGGCGATTGGCGTCGAGGTAGAAGACGCGGTTCACCGTCTCGCCGACCAGCTCCACGTCATGGCTGATCACGATCAGCCCGCCCTTGTACCCCCTGAGGAACTCCCGCAGCCACACGACGCTGTCCGCGTCGAGGTGGTTGGTGGGCTCGTCCAGGATCATGGTGCTGGCGTCGGAGAACAGGATGCGCGCGAGCTCGATACGGCGCCGCTGGCCGCCCGAGAGCGTCTTCAGGGGCTGGTCGAGGATGCGGTCGGGAAGCGAGAGGTTGTGCGCGATCGAGGCGGCCTCAGCTTCGGCCGCGTAGCCGCCGAGCGCCTCGAAGCGCTCGGTGAGGTTGCCGTAGCGCCGCATGGCCCGTGCCGCGACATCCACGTCATCGTCGGCCATCTGCAGCGATGCCTCGTGCATGCCGAGGGCCAGGGTCCCCAGGCCCCGGGCGTCGAGGATACGGGTGCGCGCGAGCATCTCCGGGTCGCCCGAGCGCGGGTCCTGGGGCAGATAGCCGAGTTCGCCCGAGCGGTCGACGCGTCCCTCGCTGGGCAGCAGGTCGCCGGCGAGCACCTTCGTCAGGGTGGTCTTGCCGGCGCCGTTGCGTCCGACCAGCCCGACCTTGTCGCCGTCGGAGACGCGGAACGAGACGTCGGACATGAGTACGCGGGCGCCCACGCGGATCTCGAGATCGTGCACGGCGAGCACAGCGGAAGTCCGATCTTCAGGGAGGGGGTCAGGAGGTGACCGATGGTCAGCCCCCTAGTATAAGTCGCCGCGCCGCATGCTCCTCCCAGGATGCGCACGCGCGAAGGGCCCCGGCCGCAGCCGGGACCCTTCGCGCGTGCGGTCAGCCCTGTGCGACCGCGGTGGCCTCGGCGAGCTGCTCGACCATGCGCGGCAGGATCCACGGGATGGTCAGAGCGGTCGGGGAGATCGCCGCGACGTTCTCCTCGCCGACGATCGCGGCGACCGCGCCCTTCTGGACGGCCGGGATGATGCGCGTGCGGTCGGAGGTGAGGAAGGTCTGCAGCTGCTCCTCGGAGTCGGTCTGCGTGAAGATGACCTCCGCGTCGATCGCGTCGAGGTTCTCCGCGCTCACCGTCGTGTAGAAGGTCGACTCCCCGGTGTCCATCGCCGTGACGGTGTCGGCCGTCACGAAGCCGAGGTCCTCGAGGATCTCCACCCGCGCGTCGGCGGGGAGGTAGAGGTAGAACGTGTCGACGTCGTCCGCGGCGTAGGCGATCGAGGTGCCCTCGAACTCGGGGTGCTCGGCGGCGGCCTCGGCGATCTGCGCGTCGAGGTCGTCGAGCACCTGCTGCGCCTCGTCTTCCATGCCCAGTGCCGTGCCGGTCTCGGTCACGACGTCGCGCCACGGCGTGGCCCACAGCGCCTCCTCGGGCGCGACGACGGGGATGCCGGCGCCGGTGACCGCGTCGTACTCCTCCTGCGTCAACCCCGAGTAGGGGGCGATGAGCACGTCGGGGTCGGCCGCGAGCAGTTCCTCGACCGACAGTTCGTACGTCGCGTTGTCCAGAATGACGGGGGTCTCGCCGCCGAGCTCGTCGATCTTGTCCTCGACCCACGGCGTGATGCGGTCCTCTCCCCCGCCGTAGTCCATCGAGGAGATCGCGACCGGGACGATGCCCAGCGCCAGCACGGCGTCGGTCGCGCCCCATCCCCACGTCGCGATCCGCTCGGGGGCGGACTCGAGAGTCGTCGTCCCGTACATGTGCTCCATCGTGACGGGGAAGGCCTCCGAGTCGCCCGCGCTGCCGGCGGACGTGGCGGACTGAGGCGCAGCCGAGGCGCAACCGGCCAGGACGAGCGCTCCGACGGCTCCGGTGGCAGCGAGGGCTGCCAGCCTGCGGGAGAAGCGGGTCATGGGTGTTCCTTTCATCGGGTTCATCGGGTTCATCGCGGATCGGGGTGCGCGTGCGCCCCGCCGGGGACCGGCACGACCAGGGGCGTACCGGTGAGCGGATCGGGCATGACGAGCGCGTCCAGCGCGAACGCGGTCGCGACCACGTCGGTCGTCAGCACGTCGGCCGGGGCGCCGTGGGCGACGATGCGCCCTTCGCACATCACGACGAGGTCGTCGGCGTAGCGGGCCGCGAGGTTGAGTTCGTGCAGGACGACGACGATCGTCGTCCCCTCGGTCCGGTTCAGCTGGACGAGCAGGTCGAGCACCTCGAGCTGGTGACTCAGGTCCAGGAACGTGGTCGGCTCGTCCAGCAGCAGGATGCGGGGGTTCTGTGCCAGCGCCATGGCGATCCACACCCGCTGGCGCTGCCCCCCGGACAGGTCGCCGATGGGGCGGTCGGCCAGATCGGTCAGGCCCGTCTTCGCCATCGCGTCGTCGACGCGCTGGCTGTCCTGCGCACTCCAGCGCTGGAACACGCCGCGGTGGGGGTGCCGGCCGCGCGAGACCAGCTCGGCCACCGTGATGCCGTCGGGGGCGATCGGCTGCTGCGGCAGCAGCCCGACAGTCTGGGCGAACGCGCGCCTCGGGATGCCCGCGACATCCACGCCGTCGAGCTCCACGGTTCCGGCCGAGGGCGCGTTGAGGCGCGCGAGTGCGCCCAGCAGCGTCGACTTGCCCGACGCGTTCGCGCCGATGATCATCGTGACGCGCCCGGGGGCGATCTCCAGATCGAGGTCGTGCAGCACGCGGCGGCCGGGATAGCCGGCCGTCAGGGCACGCGCGCGCAGGACGGGTGCGGCGTTCACAATTGGCGTCCTTTCGAGGTCGCGAGGATCCACAGGAGGAAAACCGCCCCCAGCGCACCGGTGACCACACCCACCGGCAGGGAGTAGCCCGGCAGCGCGAACTGCGCCACGAGGTCGGCGGCGGTGAGCAGGGTCGCCCCCACGAGCGCGCTCGAGCCGATCGCGATCGCGCCGTGACCGTGCAGCGGCCGCGCGATCGCGGGTGCGCACAGTGCGATGAACGAGATCGGGCCGGCGAACGCGCACGTGACAGCCGTGAGCAGCACCGCCGCGACGACCGTGACGAGGCGCGCGGTCTCAGGCCGCACGCCCAGACCCGACGCCGCCGAGGCGCCCAGCTGCGTGATGGGCAGCCAGCGCGCGGCAGCCAGGACGGCCGGCAGGGTGAGCACGCCGACGAGGACGATCACCGCCACGTGCCACCACGCGGTGGCCGAGAGCGAACCGGTCATCCACACCAGCGCCGAGGCGGCGAGCTCCACCTGTGCGCGCACCATGAGGTACCCCGTGATGGACACCGTGAGGAAGGAGATGCCGATGCCGGCGAGGATGAGCCGGAACCCGCCCTCTCCGGATCGCCGCGCCGCCCACAGCAGCAGGATCGCCACGGCGAGACCGCCGGCGAACGCCGCGACGGCGAGGACGGGTCCGGTGATCCCCAGCACGAGCAGCACGAACACCGCCGCGACGCTGCTGCCGCCGCTGACGCCGAGCAGGTCGGGGCTGGCGAGCGGATTGCGCAGCAGCGCCTGCAGGAGCGCGCCGGCCACCCCGAGGCACGCGCCGACGGCCACGGCCATCGCCACGCGCGGGGCGCGCACCTGGAACAGCACGTACTCCTCCACGCGCTCGCCGCCGCCCCACACGGTGCGCCACAGCTGCGCGAGCGAGAGCGGGTAGTCCCCCGTCGACAGCGCGATCACGACGAGCGCGAGGGTCACCAGGACCAGGGCGCCCACCACCACGCGGCTGCGCCGGGTCCGGCGCCGGCGCACGCGTTCGAGCGGGCCGGCGGTGAGCGTGCGTCCGACCGCGGGGGCGATCACAGCGCCACCTGCCGGCGGCGCAGGACGAGCGCGATGAGCACCGGCGCGCCGAGGAAGGCGACCACGAGGCCCGCCTGGATCTCCCCGGGCGGTGCGATGACCCGCCCGACGATGTCGGCGAGGACGAGCAGCGCCGCGCCCGCGGGGGCCGCGATCAGGAGGAGGCGGCGGTAATCGGAGCCGACGATCGTGCGCAGCGCGTGCGGGACGACGAGTCCGAGGAAGACGATCGGTCCCGCGATGGACGTCGCGGCGCCGCACAGCAGGACGGCGGCGATGACGCCGAGCGCGCGGGTCCGGCCGACATGCGCGCCCAGTCCGGATGCCGTCGCCTCGCCCATTGCGATCATGTCCAGGCCGCGCGCGCTCGCGAAGGCGATGACCGCCCCCACCACCACGGGGATCGCCACGACGGCGACGGTGTCCAGGCCCCGCGCGGTGAGGCCGCCGACCGACCAGTACCGGTAGACGTCGAGGGCGAGGACGGAGGTCGTGAGGATGAGGGTCGTGACGGCGGTGAGCCCGGCTGTCACGGCCGCGCCGGTCAGGGCGAGCTTGGCGGGGTTGCCCGCTTCGGGGCCGCGCGTGCCGATGAGAGCGACGACGATCGCGGCGGCCGCAGCGCCGCCGAATGCGAACCACACGAAGCCGGCGGGCTGCGTGATGCCCAGCAGCGTGATGGCCGCGAGGACGGCGACGGAGGCGCCGGCGTTGACGCCGAGCAGCCCCGGGTCGGCGAGCGGATTACGCGTGAGCCCCTGCATGAGCGTCCCGGCGACGGCCAGCGCCGCTCCCGCGACGATCCCGATCACGGTTCGCGGCAGCCGCTGCGTGAGGATCACGACGTGGTCCGGGAGGGACATGTCAGGGCGCACGAACGCCTCCCATACGACGGCGGGGGGCACCGGGCGAGCGCCGATCATGAGGCTCGCCGCGACGATGACCACGAGCAGGACGATCGCTCCTCCCGCGGCCGATCGCGCCCGGCGCTGACGGGCGGTGGCGCTCATTCCTGCCGTTCGGCTTGTCCCAGGCGCCAGTAGCCCATGAAGGCGACGCGCTTGCGGTCCACACCGCGCGCGCTGACGAGCATGCGCCGCAGCGTCTTGACGGTCGCAGCCTCGCCCGCGATCCAGGCGTAGAACTCCCCTTCGCCGTCCTCCGGCGCATCCCACAGCAGATCGCGGTCCACATCGATGTCGGCGAGGACCTCGGGACGCGGCGCGGCTGCGCGCTCCAGGCAGTCCGGGTTGCCCGCGCACCACCGGCTCACGGCGTCGATGAGTCCCACACCGTGATCGGCCCCGTCGCGGCCGATCCAGCGCACGCGCGTGCGGGCGGGGACCGTCCACGTGAGCACGTCCGCCGAGGTCGGCACCTCCACGAAGACGTCGGCGTCCACGTCGTCCCCGAGCGCGCCCACGATCGCACCGATCGCAGGCACGGCGGTCTCGTCGCCGGCCAGCAGCAGCCGGCGCGCCGTCCCAGGGTGCCAGTCGATCCCCAGCCGGCGCTGCTCACTGCGCTCGTCCGGACCGACCAGGACGATCTCGTCGCCCACGGCGGCCCGCTCCGCCCAGGACCCGGCGGGGCCGGCATCGTGGTGCAGGACGAAGTCGATGTCCACCTCGCCCGCATCGGGGTCGGTGCGCCCGATCGTGTAGGTCCGGAACGGGCCGCGTTCGTGCGCGGGCAGGTCGCGCCACCTCTGGTACCACGTGCCGGCGGCGATGATCTCGGGGTCGGTCTGCCCGACGTCGCACAGCGACCCGTCCGGCCGCGGCAGGACGAGCTTGACGCGCTGATCGAGGCCTGCGGTGCCGACGTGGGCGAAGTCGGGGCTCGTGAAGGTCACCCGGAGGAACGCGGGCGAGAGCCGGCGGACGCCCGCGACGCGCGCGAGATACGGGCGGTACGCGGGACGGACGAGCACGTCAGCCGGAGAAGTCACAACGTTAGGCTAGCCTTACCTGCCCTCGACTGCCAAGGCGTCCTCTCGACATCGAGAAGTCAGGCAGGGTCTCAAGTCACGACCGCGCGATGGCGTCCGTGGGCCGCCCGGCCATCCCGCGCCGGGCCGCGACCGCCGTGATCGGCAGGGTGATCGCCGCCACGGCCACGCCCACGGCGACGAGGATCGCCAGCGGCAGGGGTGCCAACAGGTGTGCCCCCACGACGAGGGCGGTGGGCAGGATCGCCGCGCACGCGACGACCAGGCCGACGCCGAGCCCTGTGCCGGCCGCGAGGGCCGTCTCTGTGAGGAGGACCGCGGTGACCTGGCGCTGGGTGGCGCCGGTGAGGCGCATCATCGCCAATTCCCGCCGCCTGCCGAGCGTCGAGACGGCGACGGTGTTGATGACGGCGATCATCGCGTAAGCCAGGACGACCAGGATCATCAGGCCGTTGATGAGGGCGTTGACGTTGAGACCCTGTTGGAGAGCGTTCTCCAGGGTGGCGCGGTCGCCCACGGCGACGGCCGACTGCTCGGCGACGGCCCCTTCCACCGCCGCGTGGAGCGCGGCCGGCGTGGTCCCCTCACTCCCTGCGATCAGCACCGTCTCCGCGACGCGCGCGGTGGTGTGCGCGGCGAGCAGGTCGGCGGGCAGGAGAAGATGCTCGTATCCGGGCAGGTCGTCGTATGTGGCGACGATGCGGAGTTCGGCGGCGGCGCCGTCCCCGAACCGGAAGTCGACGGTGTCGCCGATGGCCACGCCCAGCTCCGTGGCGGTGGTCGTGGGCAGCGCGAGGGTGCGGCCCGTGAGGTCGGTGAAGTCGCCCGCCACGAGCTCGTTGGCGAGCACGTACGGGACCCCCGCACCGTCGAGCCCTCGCAGCGGCCGCGGACGGTCGGGATGGGAGGGATCGTGCGGCTGCTCGATCCAGCCGCCGGACGCGACGAAGCGGCTGACGGCGTCCACCTCGGGCAGCGCCGCGATGTCATCGGCGAGCTCGGCGGCGGTCCCGGCGGGCCCCCAGGCGACGACCTCGGCGGAGATGGTCTGCACCTGCGCCCGCGCGGCCGCGGTGGTGATCATCGCCTGCGAGACCAGGTTCCCCGCCCCGATCCCGACCACGAGGGCGGCCGCGCCGGTCACCGTCGAGAAGGTGGCGATGCGGGATCGGACGTTGACACCGGCCAGGCCGCCCAGCCCGCGGTCGAATCCCCCGATGACCGGGCGCAGCACGAGCCTCCCCAGGCGCAGGTGCACGGGGGCCAGCAACGACGCCGAGATCGCCCCGGCCAGCACGGCGGGGCCCGCGGTGGCGGAGACCAGCGACGGCGGCAAGAAGCACGTGAGAATCGCCAGGGCCACCGCGCCACCGCCGAACACGAGCCCCAGGAGCCACCGGACGAACCCGACACGGGCTCGCGGAAGCTCCGCTTCCCTCATCGCGTCGATCGCGCGTGCCCGGCGCGCGGGGCGGGCGGCCAGGCGCGCGGCGAACCAGACCACCGCCGTGGTGGTGACCAGTGCGATCGCGAAGGGGATCACCCCCACGCGCAGCTGCAGGATGCCCGGCACGACACCCCACGCCCGCATGGCGGCGAACAGGCCGTGCGCGAGCGGGACGCCGAGGGCGAGTCCGATGAGCGCTCCGACGATCCCGGCGAGGGACGCCTCGCCCACTAGCAGCGCGCGCGCCTGGCGTCCGGTGGCACCGGTGGCGCGGAGCAGACTGATCTCGCGGCCACGCTGGCGCACCGAGAGCGCGACGATCCCGGATGCGACGGTGGCCAGCACCGTCAGCACGATGCCGCCGAAGACCGCTCCGATCACGATGGTCGGCGTGCGCGCGGCGGACACGGCGGGGTCCTCCGCGGCGCCCCTCCCCTCGCCGGTCAGCACGCGCACATCGGGGAAGTGCGACTCCAGCGCCGCGCGCACGTCGGCTTCCGCCGCGCCGTCGGACCGGACGACACCGAGCGCGTCGATGCCCTCATCCGGCAGCGCCGCGTCGCCGAGGAACAGCGTCGGCGCGTGTGCGGCGTCACCGATGACCGTCGTGACCTCGACGGCGCCGGTTCGACCCGCCGCCGTCACGGTGAGGCGGTCGCCCGCTTCCACGCCCAGCGATGCGGCGGCCGCCGCCGTGAGGACCACCTCGCCGGCGCCGGGGTTCGAACCGCGCGGGATCTCCAGACCGCTCACGGGGGCCGAGGCCCAGTTCTGTCCGGCCGTCGTGACGGCACGGCCGGGGGTGCGGACGACGGCGTCGAAGAACCGGATGGGCACGGCCTGCTCGACGCCGTCCAGCTGCGCGGCGTCGGCGACGAACTCTTCCGGAAGCCGGTGCCGCTCGGGGAATGGGCGCAGATCGGTCGTGCGTCGCCCCTCCGCGTCGAGCATCGCGTAGCTCGGGGAGCCGATGACCACGAGGTCGGCACCGGCGACGCGCTCAGGTGGCGCGGCGAGTCGGATGCCGGTTTCGAACATGGCTCCGCTGAGCACGATGAGCGCCGAGCCGAGCCCTGCCGCGATGACGATCGAGACGACGGCAGCGGCGCGCTGACGCAGACCCGCCAGGATGAGAGTGAGCATGCGGGATCACCGCGCCCTCTCGTCGGAGGACAGGTGGGAGAGGCGGGCTGCGATCCGGTCGGCGGAGGGCCGGGTCATCTGCTCCACGATCCGCCCGTCGACGAGGAAGATCACGGTGTCGGCGGAGGAGGCGGCCACCGGGTCGTGCGTGGTCATCAGAATCGTCTGCCCGTCCTCGACGGCGGCTGCGCGCAGCAGCTCGAGGATACTGGCGGCTGTTCGCGTGTCCAGGGCGCCGGTGGGCTCGTCGGCGAACAGGACCGCCGCCCTGGCTGCCAGCGCCCGCGCGATCGCCACGCGCTGCTGCTGCCCACCGGAGAGCTCGCTCGGGCGGTGGCGCCGCCGGTCGGCCAGCCCGACGCGGTCCAGGGCGGCGTCGATGGCGCGCTCGTCGGGCCGGCGCCCGGCGAGGATCTCGGGGAGGGCGACGTTCTGCGCGGCCGTCAGGGTGGGGATGAGGTTGAAGGATTGGAACACGAATGCGACGTGATCCCGGCGCAACCGGGTCAGCGCGTCCTCCGAGAGCCCGGTCAGGTCCTGCCCGACCAGGACGGCGCGGCCGGTCGTCGGCGCATCCAGTCCCGCCGCGCAGTGCAGCAGCGTGCTCTTGCCCGATCCGGACGGCCCCATCACCGCGGTGAACGAGCCCTCCGGCAGCACGAGGCTGACCCCGTCCAGAGCCCGCACCGTGCCGGCGCCCGCACCGTAGGTCTTGGTGATCTGCTCCAGCGCCACCGGGGTGGCACCTGCTCCCCGCTCGCTCGTCGCCGTCGCGCTCATGCCGCGTTCCCCGATCTGTGATCACTACGAACAGTTCGTAGCGTACACAGATCGGATGTGCGCGGGAAGAGGTGCGTCAGCCGCCGGCGAGTCGGCGGAGCCCGGAGAGGATCCGGTCCAGCCCGAACTCGAAGTCCTCCTCCGCGACCTCGTGCGGAGTGCGGTACAGGCCAGCGGAGATGAGGGAGGCCACTCGCGGGACACGCGCCGCGAAGAGGTCGGGTCCGATCCGCTCGATGACCTCGCCCGCGTCGGGCGTGCCGGCGTCTGCACGCAGAAGATCGCGGGCCGCGCCGGCGCGCGTGCGCACATATCCGTCCAGGAGTCCGGCGGCCTGCAGCCTCTCCCGGTCACCGAGCCCGCTGCCCTCCAGGCGTTCGAGGAGATCCTCCAGCCACGCGAGCGAGTGGGGCGCGAACGGGATGCGGACGCGCATGTCGCTGAGCCACGGGTGGCGTGCGTACCTGTCCCGCAGGGCGCGGCACCATGCAGCCGCCGCCTCCACCCAGTCCGCGCCGTCCGGAATGCGCGGCGGAGCGCCGAGCGCGTGGTCGTGCACGATGACGTCCAGGTCGTCGCGGGAGTCGACGTACCGGTACAGGGCGTTCGTGGTCACCCCCAGCCGCTCGGCGATCCGCCCCAGGGAAAGCGCCTCAGCCCCCTCGGCATCGGCCAGCGCGATCGCCGAGGCTGCGATGCCGGCAAGGCTCAGCATCGCCTTCGGTCCCGGCCGGCCGGCCGTCGTGTCCAGCCCCCAAGCCTGGCGCAGCCCGCGCGGGAGAGGCGCGCCCGTGGATCGCTCGGTCATCGTCGCAGCCTATCCTCGGCCCCCGCGGAGCTCGCGCGCATGCCCGAGCCGGAGTCCGGGGACCAGGGCCAGGAGGGCGAGCGCCGTCGCGATCGCGAACACGGCGGGGAACCCCAGGCCCGACCCGGCCAGCGCGGTGAAGACCAGGCCCATCATGGCGATCGTCATCGCCGAGCCCAGCGCATCGGAGATCGACAGGGCGGATGAGGAGAACCCCTGGGTCTGCGGCGTCGAGTAGGCGAGCGTCAGAACGGTCAGCCGCGAGTACATCAGGCCCATACCCGCTCCCGCCAGCGCCCACCCGGCGATCAGGACACCGGGGTGCAGGTGCAGCACCGTCGTGAGGAAGGCCGCCGTGGTCGCCGCCACTAGCATCGTGATCCCCATCCCGGTCAGGCGCGCGTTGCCGAGCCGGTCTCCGACGCGCCCCTGCACCTCCGCGCCGGCGGCCCATGCCAGCGCGGCGGCTGTCAGTCCGAGGCCCGCCCACGTCGGCGAGAACCCGTAGTCGTCGATCAGCAGGTAGGGCACGTACACCTCGGCGCCGAACAGTGCGCCGGCGATGAGGCCCCGCATCAGCACGACGCTGGGCAGTCCGCGGCCGGCACGCAGCGTTCCGGCCGGGAGGAGCGGGCGCACCGCGACCACGATCACCACGACCGAGGCCGCCACTCCGGCCCACGCCCAGGCCCCGAGCGCGCCCGAGAGCCCCAGGGCGAGGGCCGCCACCGCGACGGCCACGGCGCATGCCAGGCGCGATCCGATGCCTCCGCGCGCCGGCTCGTCCGGGCGCAGCGGGAGGGCGTGCAGCCGCGCGACGACCATGACGTACGCGACGACGGTGAGCCCCGCCACCCCGAGGAACACCCAGCGCCAGTGCAGGAACTCCGTCACCGCGCCGGCCAGGAACGGGCCGATCAGCGAGGGCACGACCCACGCGGCGGCGAAGGCGGCGAACACCCGTCCGTGCAGCGCCGCCGGATACACCCGCGCTACGACGACGTACAGCGCGACGGTCTGACCGCCCGTGCCCAGCCCCTGGACCAGGCGGCCGACGACGAGGAGCTCCATCGAGCCGGCAAGGCCTGCGACGACGAGCCCCGCCAGGAACAGCACCACCGCCGTGGTCAGCGGCGCGAGCACGCCGGCCCGGTCGCACCAGGCCCCCGCGACCACCATGCCGATGACACTCGTGGCGAGGGTCCCCGAGAAGGCGACGGCGTACAGCGCCTCGCCGTCCAGATCGGCGCTGACCACCGGCATGACGGTCGTGACGGCCAGCGACTGGATGGCGGCCAGGAGGATGAGGCCCAGCGCGCCGACAGTGACCCAGACGTACTGCGCGCTCCAGATGCCCGTCGCCGTCCGCGTGTCGGTGGTCACGAGCGCACCAGCGCGCCGATGCGCGCGACGGCCTCGCGGAGCACCTCCGGGCTGCAGCCGAAGTTCAGCCGCACATGACCGGTGCCCTCGTCGCCGAACATCGGGCCGTGGTGCAGCGCGACGCGCGCCTCGCGGCGGATGCGGCGGGCCGGGTTCTCGCCCCATCCCAGTGCCGACAGGTCGATCCACGCGAGGAAGCCCGCGTCCGGGATGCGATAGCGCGCTCCGGGCACGTGCTCGGCGAGGAGCTCGGCCAGAAGCCGCCGGTTCTCATCCAGCGCAGCCAGGAGGGCGTCCAGCCACGCGTCGCTCTCCGGCGCGAACGCGGCGACGGAGGCCAGGGCACCGAAGTGGCCGGTACGCCATTCCACCTCGGCGGGCATCGCCCGCAGGACAGCCGCGTGCTCCTCGGATGAGGCCACCATGAGCGCGCACTTGAGCCCGGCGAGATTGAACGCCTTGCTGGCGCTGACGAGCGCCAACCCGACGCGGGCGGCCTCCTCGGACACCGACAGGAACGGCGTGAACGTCGCTTCCGGCTGCGTGAGCGGGGCATGGATCTCGTCGCTGAGGACGACGGCACCGTGTCGCGCGGCGATCGCGGCAAGCTCGGCGAGGGTCTCGCGGGAGTGCACGGTGCCGGTCGGGTTGTGCGGGTTGCACAGGAGCACCGCACGGGCGCCGCCGGCCAGCGCCGCATCGATGCCGCCCAGGTCCAGCTCCCAGCCCTCCCCCGTGTCGCGCAGCGGCGCGCGCTCGACGACTCCGCCGGCCTCGGGGATGCCGTCGTAGAACGGCGGGTACACCGGCGGCGTCACGATCACGCGGTCGCCCGGGTCCAGGACGCCGCGGAGCACCTCGACGATGCCCATCATGACGTCGCACGTCGACCTCATGCGGGCAGGGTCCGGGCTCCAGCCGAAGCGGCGCCGCGCGAAGCCCGCGTACGCGGCCCGCAGCCCCGGGTCCGGCCCGGTGTAGCCGGTGTCGCCCAGGCGCACGGCGTCCGCGAGGGCGCGAGTGATCGCGGGGGCGAGGGGGAAATCGGTCTCCGCGACGAACAGCGGCAGCACGTCGTCGGGGTAGGTCCGCCACTTCGCGCTGGTGCGTTCACGCAGCTGATCGAGGGGCAGGGCCTGAAGGGGGGTGACGCTCACTGCAAGAGCCTACGACGAGCGCGGGCGCGCGGCGAGCCGCTCAGATCGCGAAGCCGAGCGCGCGCATCATGTCGCGCCCGTCGTCGGTGATCCGCTCGGGACCCCACGGCGGCATCCACACCCAGTTGATGCGGAACCGCTCCACGACGTTGTCCAGGGCCTGTGCGGTCTGCTCCTCCAGCACGTCGGTGAGCGGGCAGCCGGCCGACGTGAGGGTCATGTGGATGACCAGCGCGTCGTTCTCGTCGTCCCACCCGAGGTCGTAGATGAGACCCAGGTCGACGACGTTGATCCCCAGTTCGGGGTCCATGACGTCCTTGAGGGCCTCGGTGACCTCGTCGAATTTCTCGGGAGCGAGTGTTGCGGTCATGTAACGATCCTACGCGCCGGGGCGCCGTCAGGCATCGACCGAGGTGCCGGCCTCGGTGATGAAGCGGTCGTAGCCCTCTTCCTCGAGCCGGTCGGCCAGTTCGGGGCCGCCCTCCTCGACGATGCGCCCGCTGACGATGACGTGCACGAAGTCGGGACGGATGTAGCGGAGGATGCGGGTGTAGTGCGTGATGAGCAGCACTCCCAGGTCGCTCTCGGCCTTCGCGCGGTTGACGCCCTCCGACACTATCTTCAGCGCGTCGACGTCCAGGCCGGAGTCGGTCTCGTCCAGCACGGCGATCTTCGGCTTGAGCAGCTCGAGCTGCAGGATCTCGTGACGCTTCTTCTCACCACCGGAGAAGCCCTCGTTGACGTTGCGCTGGGCGAACTTGGGGTCCATGCGGAGGTTCTTCATGGCCTCCTTGACGTCCTTGGTCCACCCGCGGATGCTGGGCGCCTCCCCCTCGATCGCCGTCTTGGCGGTGCGGAGGAAGTTCGTCACCGTGACGCCGGGGATCTCCACCGGGTACTGCATCGCCAGGAACAGGCCCGCGCGGGCACGCTCGTCCACGCTCATGGCCAGCACGTCCTCGCCGTCCAGCGTGATCGAGCCGGAGGTCACGGTGTACTTGGGGTGACCGGCGATCGTGTACGCCAGGGTGGACTTGCCGGAGCCGTTGGGGCCCATGATCGCGTGGGTCTGGCCCGTGCGGATCGTCAGCGTGACGCCGTTGAGGATGGGCGTGGTGCCCGCATCCGTCTCGACCGTCACGTGCAGGTCGCGGATCTCGAGGACAGACATTCAGACTTCCTTCGTTCGGGTGGGGTCGATGAGCACGTCGTCGCCGTCGATCTCGACGACGTAGACGGGCACCGGCTCGAAGGCCGGGAGGTTCAGGGGGTGTCCGGTGCGCAGCGAGAACGCCGAGCCGTGCGCCCAGCACTCCAGAGTGTCGCCGTCGACGAATCCCTCGGAGAGGGAGATGTCGCCGTGCGTGCACGTGTCGCCGATCGCGTGCACCTCGCCGTCGGAATCGAGGACGATCGAGATGGGCTTGCCGCCGATCTCCACGCGCAGCGGCGTGTCGGTCTCCAGCTCGCTGAGGGCGCAGGCCCGCTCGGCGCTCACAGCGCGGCTCCCTCGAGGAGTTCGCGCTCGATCGCCTCGGTCAGCTCCGCCTCCAGATCGGGCACGCCGATGCGCTGGACGATCTCGCTGAGGAAGCCGAGCACCACCAGGCGCCGGGCTTCTTCCTCGTCGATGCCGCGCGCCTGCAGGTAGAACAACTGCTCGTCGTCGAACCGGCCCGTCGCGCTCGCGTGCCCGGCGCCGACGATCTCGCCCGTCTCGATCTCGAGGTTCGGGATGCTGTCGGCACGGGCTCCGTCGGTGAGCACGAGGTTGCGGTTGGCCTCGTACGAGTCGGTGCCCACGGCATCCCGGCCGATCAGTACGTCGCCGATCCACACGCTGCGGGCGCCCACGCCCTGCAGCGCACCCTTGTAGAGCACGTCGCCGACGGTGTGCGGGCCCTTGTGGTGCAGGTACACCTGCGACTCGAAGTGCTGGCCGGCGTCGGCGAAGGACAGTCCGAACAGGCGGCCTTCGGCGCCCGGTCCGGACAGCTCCACCGACGGGTTCACGCGCACGACGCCGCCGCCGAGGGTCACCACGACGTGGGTGAGCTTGGCGTCGCGGTCCACGCGGGCCTGGTGGGTGGCCGCATGCACGGCGTCGTCGTCCCAGCGCTGCACAGTGATGACCGTGAGAGCCGCGCCGTCGCGCACGAGGATCTCGACGTTCTGCGCGTACTGCGCCGAGCCGGAGTGATACAGCACGACCGTGGCGCGTGCGTTCGGCTGCGCCTCCAGCACGATGTGGGCCGCGCCGAAGCCGTCGGTGCGCTCACCCACGAGATCGATGCGCAACGGCTCGGGCAGCTCCTGCCCGGCGGGGATGCGCACGTGCAGGCCCGCGGTGTCACGCTGCCACGCGATCGCGGCGGGCAGGTCCTCCGGGCGGAAGAACTCCCCCCGCGTGCCGGTGTCGGACACGACGTAGGCGGCTGCGGCGCCGGCGTCGATGCGGACGGCGGAGGAGTCCTCGCCCGGCGTCAGCACGCCGCGCAGGCGCTCGATGGGAGTGTGCTTCCAGTTCACCTCGCGGCCCGAGGGGGCCCCGAAGTCGGCGGGGTCGAAGGACCAGGGTCGCTCCGAACGCGTCTGGATGGGCGCGGCAGGCGCGTCGGCCCGGCCCCATCCTCCGTCGGTGTGCGCTCGGCTTCCCGGCAGGGGGGTGGTCGTGGTCGTCATTTAGCCGACGGATCCTTCCATGCCCATCTCGATGAGCTTGTTGAGTTCGAGGGCGTACTCCATGGGCAGCTCCCGCGCGATCGGCTCGATGAACCCGCGCACGATCATCGCCATCGCCTCGTCCTCGGGCATGCCGCGGGACTGCAGGTAGAACAGCTGCTCCTCGCTGACCTTGGAGACGGTGGCCTCGTGGCCGAGCTGCACGTCGTCGACGCGGATGTCGATGGCCGGGTAGGTGTCGCTGCGGGAGATGGAGTCCACCAGGAGCGCGTCGCAGCGCACGGTGTTGGCGGAGTGATGGGCGTTGGCGTCCACCCGCACCTCACCGCGGTAGCCGGCTCGCCCGCCGCCGCGTGCGATCGACTTCGAGACGATCGAGGACTGCGTGTACGGAGCCATGTGGATCATCTTCGCGCCGGCGTCCTGGTGCTGGCCGGGGCCCGCGAAGGCGACCGACAGCGTCTCGCCCTTGGCGTGCTCGCCCATGAGAAAGATCGACGGGTACTTCATCGTGACCTTCGAGCCGATGTTGCCGTCGACCCACTCCATCGTCGCGCCCTCGTGCGCGACCGCACGCTTGGTGACGAGGTTGTACACGTTGTTCGACCAGTTCTGGATCGTCGTGTAGCGCACGCGGGCGTTCTTCTTCACGATGATCTCCACGACGGCCGAGTGCAGCGAGTCGCTCTTGTAGATCGGCGCCGTGCAGCCCTCGATGTAGTGCACGTAGGAGCCTTCGTCGGCGATGATGAGCGTCCGCTCGAACTGCCCCATGTTCTCGGTGTTGATCCGGAAGTACGCCTGCAGCGGGATCTCCACGTGGACACCCGGCGGCACGTAGACGAACGAGCCGCCCGACCACACCGCGGTGTTCAGCGCCGCGAACTTGTTGTCGCCGGCGGGGATGACGGTGCCGAAGTACTCCTCGAAGAACTCGGGGTGCTCGCGCAGCGCCGTGTCGGTGTCCATGAAGATGACGCCCTGGGCCTCGAGCTGCTCGTTGATCTGGTGGTACACGACCTCGGACTCGTACTGCGCGGCGACGCCGGAGACCAGGCGCTGGCGCTCGGCCTCGGGGATGCCGAGGCGCTCGTACGTGTTGCGGATGTCGTCGGGGAGGTCTTCCCACGTCTGCGCCTGCTTCTCGGTGGAGCGGACGAAGTACTTGATGTTCTCGAAGTCGATGTCGCTGAGGTCGGCGCCCCACGTCGGCATCGGCTTGCGACCGAACAGCTGCAGCCCCTTCAGACGGGTCTTCAGCATCCATTCCGGCTCGGCCTTGAGCGCGGAGATGTCACGCACGACGGCCTCACTGAGACCTCGTTTCGCGCTCGCGCCCGCAGCGTCGGGGTCGTGCCATCCGAACTCGTAGACTCCGAGGCTCTCGAGTTCGGGCCGGTCGATCAGGACATCAGCCATATCGGGTCACTCTCCTCTCGGGCCGCAACGGTGTGATCCGCTCCGGCATTCCACGTCCTCCGTGGAGTTCCGGAGGGGGGACGCCGCTGGTGGGCCCGCTCTGTGGCGCAGTTCTCGCGCCTAGACTGTCAGTGATGCGGAACGCGCAAGCGCCGCATCCCGAACCCCTTGATTCTACAGGTTCCGGCCCTTCCCCGGGGCCGCCGCCCGGCCCGCCGCACCCCTCGAGGAGAACGTCGCTCTGATGTCCCGCACCGCCACCCCCCTCCCCGCGGTCGAGGTCCCTGACGTCACCCCCTCCCGCGCCCTGCGGGTGCTGGCGTGGTTGTCGTTCGCGGCGGAGGTCATCATCATCGGAACCGGCGGCGCCGTGCGACTGACCGGCTCCGGCCTCGGCTGCACGGAGTGGCCGCTGTGCACGCCGGAGTCGCTCGTCCCCCTCCCCGAACAGGGGATCCACGGCATCATCGAGTTCGGCAACCGGACCATGACCGGAGTCGTCGGCATCCTCGCCTTGGCCGTCCTCCTCCTCACGCTGCACGCCGTCGCCGGACGCCCCCTCGTCACGCGCGCGTTGTGGGCCGCCGGAGTCGGGGTGATCGCCGCCGTGGCGGCGTACGCCGTCACGGCGCCGTTCGGGCTGCCCGCGTTCGGCTTCGCGTCCGGCGCGCTGCTGCTCGCGGTCGTCATCGCCGCGATCGGCTCGCTGCGACGCACGCCGCGGCGTCGCGACCTCGCCGCCCTCGCGTGGATCACGCTGGCCGGGGTCATGGCGCAGGCCGTCGTCGGCGGACTCGCCGTCGTGAGCGATCTGAACCCGTTCGTGGTGGGCTTCCACTACACGGCATCGCTGCTGCTGTCGTGCGTGACCGCCGCCTACCTCGTGCGGATGTGGACGGCCGCCGGTCCGCGTGTGCGGGTCGTGCCGGCGTGGTTCGCGGCCCTCACCCATGTCACCGGCGTCGCGCTGGCCGCGACGATCTTCTTCGGCGTGCTCACCACGGGCTCCGGCCCCCACTCCGGCGACGCCGACATCGTCCGCGAGGGATTCGACGCCACCGTGCTCGCGCACGTGCACGCGTGGCCCGGGTACATCCTCGCCGCCCTCGTCGCCGCGCTCACCGTCTCGGCCTGGCTCCTCCGGCTCGAGCCGCGCCGCTGGCTCCTCGTCCTGGTCGCGGCGATCGCGGTGCAGGTCGCGGTGGGGGTGTGGCAGGCGCGAGCGGGGCTTCCCGAGATCCTCGTCGGCATCCACATGGTGCTCGCCGCACTGTCGGCAGCGGCGTACACCGTGCTCGTGCTGCGGCTCAAGCGCCCGGTCGCAGCACGCGACAGGGTTCACTCATAGCGGATCCATCGGCAGGGCCGTGGTGATATCCGGCCCCATCGGTCAAGCTGGAGGGATGCCGCGGCCGATCGGGCCCGGCAATCCACGCTAGGAGCCCCCGTTATGACCTCCCGCCCCAGCCTCGTGCGCAGCATCCCGTTCTGGGTGCTCGTCGTCGGATCCCTCGCCCTCACGGGTGTCGGCGCCTGGCTCGTCCTCGACCACCTCGGCCGCATCGAATCCGGTATCCGCAGCCAGACCGCCGAAGGGGCCATCGCGGTCTACATCGGCCCGCCCGCCGCCACGGCCGGTGCCGTCGTCCTCGGCGCCGGTCTCGTGGGCCTGCTGCTGGCCCTCACGCTCGCGGCCCTGCGCTCGCTGCTGCCCACCGGTGAGGTCGTGGAGACGGTCGAGTGGACCGAGGACGACTCCGCAGCCGACGAGGTCCTCTCCCCCGCAGCAGGCGAAGCTTCCACTCATGCTGCCCCCGTCATCGCGGAGGACCCCGATGTGGAGACCCCCAGCGACGCGCCGCCGCCCCGGGGCGCGCGCGACTGATCCACGAGGAGACGATCCCGCCGAGGAACCGCTATGCGGTTTCCGGCGGGATCGTCCGTTTCGGCGGGTGCCGCGTCAGAAGGGCAGCAGCGGGTCGACCGCGATGGCCACGAACAGCAGCGTCAGGTACGTGATCGATGCGTGGAACACGCGCATCGGACGCGGCTCGGTGCCTCGCACGGCGCGGGAGTACAGCCGGTGCGACTCGTAGATGAACCAGCCGCCGAACACCAGCGACGACACGGAGTAGAGCAGACCCATCGATGCCACCGGAATCAGCAGCAGCGAGCACGCGACGGTCGCCCACGCGTACAGAATGACCTGCAGGCCCACCTGCGAGCCGCTGCGCGTGGCGCCGAGCATGGGCACGTCGACCTCTTCGTACTGGTCCTTGTACTTCATCGACAGCGGCCAGTAGTGCGGCGGCGTCCACAGGAACACCAGCACGAACAGGATGAGGGCGGCCCAGCTGAGCGTCCCGGTCACCGCGGACCAGCCGATCAGCACCGGGAAGCAGCCCGCGATGCCGCCCCACACGATGTTCTGCTCGGTGCGGCGCTTGAGGATCATCGTGTAGATCACGACGTAGAAGAAGATGGCGGTGGCCGACAGGGTCGCAGCGACCCAGTTCGTCGTCAGCAGGAGCCACACGGTGGAGACCACCGCGAGGGTCCAGGCGAAGATGAGCGCGCCGCGCGGAGAGACCTCGCCGGTCACGAGCGGCCGGTTCTCGGTGCGCTGCATGTGCGCGTCGATGTCGCGGTCCAGGTACATGTTGAACGCCGCGGCAGAGCCCGCGCTGAGCGAACCGCCGATGACGGTCGCCAGCACCAGCCACAGATCCGGCAGGCCGTTCTGGGCGAGGATCATCACCGGAACGGTGGTCACCAGCAGCAGCTCGAGCACGCGCGGCTTGGTGAGCGTGATGTACGCACGCACGGTGCGTCCGGCGGAGCGACGCACCGTCGGCAGGGCCGTGTGCGTCGTCGTAGAGATGTCCATCGCTCCCCGTATCGCGCTCTGTCCAGGTCCTTCCGAGTCTAGGCCATGGGCGCGTGTGCCCCGGCCCGCCCGCGAGCGTCATCCCGGCCCCGGCGGTGCCCTCCTTCGCTATGCTGACAACCAACGCGCGCCCAGCGCATCTCCCCCTGACCCTCGACGATCGAGGCCGCGGATCGCATGCGGTTGGGCGCAGGGATCGAGAAAGGCGACCGGGTGTCGGACTTGCAATGGGATGAAATCGATGGGCGCGCGGTCGACACCGCGCGGGTGCTTGCGGCGGATGCCGTGGAGAAGGTGGGCAACGGCCACCCCGGCACCGCGATGAGCCTCGCCCCCGCCGCGTACCTGCTGTATCAGCGGGTCCTGCGCCATGACCCCGCCGACCCGCACTGGCCGGGACGTGACCGCTTCATCCTCTCGGCGGGTCACTCCTCCCTCACGCAGTACGTCCAGCTGTACCTGGGCGGTTTCGGCCTGGAGCTCTCCGACCTGCAGGCGCTGCGCACGTGGGGCTCGAAGACCCCGGGGCACCCGGAGTTCGGCCACACCGACGGCGTGGAGATCACGACCGGCCCGCTCGGTCAGGGCCTGGCGTCCTCGGTCGGCTTCGCCTACGCCGCCCGCTACGAGCGCGGCCTCTTCGACCCCGAGACGCCCGCGGGCCAGAGCCCGTTCGACCACTTCGTGTACGTGATCGCCTCCGACGGCGACCTCCAGGAGGGCGTCACGAGCGAGGCGTCCTCGCTCGCGGGCCACCAGAACCTCGGCAACCTCGTCGTCATCTACGACTCCAACCAGATCTCCATCGAGGACGACACGAACGTCGCCTTCACCGAGGACGTCGCCCAGCGCTACGACGCGTACGGCTGGCATGTGCAGACGGTGGACTGGAAGAAGACCGGCGAGTACGCCGAAGACGTCCACGAGCTGTACGCCGCCATCGAGGCAGCCAAGGGCGAGACCGACAAGCCGTCCCTCATCATCCTCAAGACGATCATCGGGTGGCCCTCCCCCGGCAAGCAGAACACCGGCAAGATCCACGGCTCCGCCCTCGGCGCCGACGAGCTGCGCGCCACGAAGGAGGTGCTCGGATTCGACCCCGAGCAGACCTTCGCCGTCGCCGACGACGTCCTCGAGCACACGCGCGGCCTCATCGCCCGCGGCGAGGCGGAGAAGGCCGCATGGCAGGAGGCGTTCGACGCGTGGGCCGCGGCGAACCCCGAGCGCAAGGCGCTGTGGGACCGCCTGCAGGCACGGGAGCTCCCTGCCGACATCGCCGACGCCCTCCCGGCGTTCGAGGCGGGCAAAGAGGTCTCCACGCGCGCGGCCTCCGGCACCGTCATCAACGCCCTTGCCGCCGAGCTCCCCGAGCTGTGGGGAGGGTCGGCCGACCTGGCCGAGTCGAACCTGACCACCATCAAGGACGCGAAGTCCTTCATCCCGCAGGAGTGGTCCACGCACGAGTGGGACGGGGCCCCGTACGGCCGCGTGCTGCACTTCGGCATCCGCGAGCACGCGATGGGCTCCATCGTCAACGGCATCGTGCTCCACGGCCCGACGCGCGCGTTCGGCGGCACCTTCCTCATCTTCAGCGACTACATGCGCCCGCCGGTGCGCCTGGCCGCCCTGATGAACATCCCGTCGATCTTCGTGTGGACGCACGACTCCGTCGCCCTCGGCGAGGACGGGCCCACCCACCAGCCGATCGAGCAGCTGGCTACCCTCCGCGCCATCCCGAACTTCACGCTCGTGCGCCCCGCCGACGCGAACGAGACGGCCGTGGTGTGGCTGGAGATCCTGCGGCGGACGGCGGGACCGACAGGCCTGGCGCTCACGCGTCAGAACATCCCGGTGTTCCCGCGTGGAGAGGGCGACGCCAGCGGCGACGAGTTCGCGTCGGCGCAGGGCGCCGTTCGCGGTGCCTACGTGCTGGCCGAAGCCCCCAGCGGCACGCCGGACGTCATCCTCATCGCGACCGGATCCGAGGTGCAGGTCGCCGTGGCCGCCCGCGAGCAGCTGGCCGCCGAGGGCGTGAACGCGCGCGTGGTGTCTGCGCCGTCGCTGGAGTGGTTCGACGAGCAGGACGCCGCGTACCGCGACTCCGTCCTGCCGCCGTCGGTGCGCGCGCGCGTGTCGGTCGAGGCCGGCATCGCCCTTCCGTGGCGAGGCATCGTCGGCGACACCGGCCGCTCGGTCTCCATCGAGCACTTCGGTGCCTCGGCCGATTACAAGACCCTGTTCCAGAAGTTCGGCATCACCGCCGAGGCCGTCGCGCAGGCGGCACGCGAGAGCATCGAGGAGAACGCATGAGCACCCCCACCGCCCAGCTCGTCAACGAAGGCGTCAGCATCTGGCTCGACGACCTGTCGCGCCAGCGGATCCTGACGGGCAACCTCGCCGACCTCATCGCCACGCGCAACGTCAGTGGCGTCACGACCAACCCGACGATCTTCGCCGGCGCGCTGTCGCAGGGCGAGGCCTACGAGGCGCAGGTCCAGCAGCTGGCCGCCAAGGGCGCCAGCACCGACGAGGCGATCTTTGAGATCACGACCGACGACGTGCGCGCCGCATCCGACGTGTTCGCGCCGGTGTTCGCCGCGACCGGGGGCGTGGACGGTCGCGTGTCGATCGAGGTCTCGCCCGAGCTCGCCCACGACACCGCAGCGACGGTGGCACAGGCGAAGGACCTCGCCGCGCGCGTGGACCGGCCGAACGTCCTGATCAAGATCCCGGCGACGAAGGCCGGCCTGCCCGCCATCACCGAGGTCATCGCCGCCGGTATCTCCGTCAACGTGACCCTCATCTTCAGCCTCGAGCGGTACGCCGAGGTCATCGACGCCTACCTCACGGGCGTCGAGCGGGCGAAGGCGGCCGGCCACGACATCTCCACGCTGCAGTCCGTCGCGTCGTTCTTCGTCTCACGCGTGGACACGGAGGTCGACAAGCGCCTCGCCGCCGTCGGCACCCCCGAGGCCGAGGCGCTCAAGGGCAAGGCCGGACTCGCCAACGCGCGGCTGGCCTACGAGCTGTACCAGAAGGAGTTCGCCTCCGACCGCGCCAAGGCGCTGCTGGACGCCGGCGCCACGGTGCAGCGCCCGCTGTGGGCCTCCACCGGCGTCAAGGACCCGGCTCTGCCGGACACCCTGTACGTGACCGAGCTCGTCGCGCGCGGTGTGGTGAACACGATGCCCGAGAAGACGCTCGAGGCCACGTTCGATCACGGGGTCATCGGCGGCGACACCGTCACCGGCACGTACGAGCAGTCGCGCGAGGTGTTCGCCCAGCTGGCCGACGCCGGGGTCGACTTCGCCGACATCACCCAGGTGCTCGAGGATGAGGGCGTCCAGAAGTTCATCGCCTCGTGGCAGGAGCTGCAGGAAACGGTCTCCACGGCGCTGCAAGCGGGCACCGCGGAGGCCGCTCGATGAGTTTCGAGATCCACGTCTCCGGGCGACCCAAGGAGCTCGTGGACTCGATCGTGCCGGGGCTGGCCGCCTCGCTCGTGGCGTCGGGCGTCACCGCCGGTGACGCCACGCTGTGGGGCGCCGCCGCCGAGGACGAGGCATCCCGGCGCCTGGGCTGGGTGCAGTCGGTATCTGTCTCGCGACCCCTCGTCCCCGAGATCGAGGCCCTGCGCGCCGAGCTCGTCGCCCGAGGCGTGACGCGCGTGGTGCTGGCGGGGATGGGCGGCTCCTCGCTCGCCCCCGAGGTGATCGCCCAGACCGCCGGCGTGCCGCTGGTGATCCTGGACTCCACCTCCCCCGGACAGGTGCTCGCCGCGATCGACGGCGACGCCGAGGCCGGGGGGCTCCAGCAGACCGTGCTGGTGGTGTCGTCAAAGTCGGGCTCGACCGTGGAGACCGACTCGGCCAAGCGCGCCTTCGAGGCGGCGTTCCGCGACCTGGGCATCGACCCGCTCGAGCGCATCGTCGTGGTGACCGACCCCGGCTCGCCGCTGGATCAGTCCGCGCGCGCCGACGGGTACCGCGTGTTCAACGCCGACCCCGACGTGGGTGGGCGCTACTCGGCGCTGACCGCCTTCGGCCTCGTGCCGGCGGGGCTGGCCGGCGTCGACATCGGCGATCTGCTGGACGAGGCCGAGGCGACCCTCCTGGAAGTGGCCATCGACGGCCGCGATAATCCGGCGCTCACCCTGGCCGCCGCGATCGCCGGCGGCGATCCGCGCAAGGACAAGCTGGGCCTGGTCAGCGACGGCACCCACATCGTGGGCCTGCCCGACTGGATCGAGCAGCTCATCGCCGAGTCCACCGGGAAGAACGGCACGGGCATCCTCCCCGTGGTCCTGCTGCCGGTCTCCCCCGAGGTGGAGAACCCGCCCGCCGACCTGCAGATCCTGCGGCTCGTGGACGACGCCGACGCCTTCCACCTCTTCGAGCGCCACTTCGGCGAGATCCTGGTGAGCGGCTCCCTGGGTGCGCAGTTCGTGGTGTGGGAGTACGCCACCGCGATCGCGGGCCGGATGCTGGGGATCAACCCGTTCGACCAGCCCGACGTCGAGTCTGCCAAGGCCGCCGCGCGCGGACTGCTGGAGGCCCGCCCCGAACCCACGGCTCCCGCCTTCGTCACCGACGACGGCGTCGAGGTGCGGGTGAGCGACCCCGCCCTGGCCGCCTCCGGCACGCTCGCGGGCGTGCTGGACGCGCTGTGGGCGCGCATCCCCGCCGACGGATACGTCGCCGTGCAGGCGTACGTGAACCGCCTGGCCGTGCCGCAGCTGCACGGCCTGCGCGAGCTCGTCGCCGCCGACTCCGGGCGGCCCACGACGTTCGGATGGGGACCACGGTTCCTGCACTCCACCGGCCAATACCACAAGGGCGGACCCGCCGTGGGGGTGTTCCTGCAGATCACGGAGCAGTCCGACGTCGAGCTGGAGATCCCCGGTCGCCCCTTCACCTTCGGGGAGTTGATCCAGGCGCAGGCCGCCGGCGATGCGACCGTCCTGGCCGAGGGCCACGGACGTCCGGTCGTGACCCTGACCCTCACGGATCCGCAGGTCGACGTGCTCTCCCTCTTCGAGGCCGCACAGTGAGGGTACGCGCATGACCGTCGAGATCTCGCAGGGACACAACCCGCTGCGCGACCCGGAGGACCGCCGGCTCAGCCGCATCGCGGGCCCCAGCGCTCTCGTGATCTTCGGGGTCACCGGCGACCTGTCGCGCAAGAAGCTCATGCCCGCCGTCTACGACCTCGCCAACCGCGGGCTCCTGCCCCCGGGCTTCGCGCTGGTCGGGTTCGCCCGCCGCGACTGGGAGGACCAGGACTTCGCGGAGGTCGTCCACGACGCCGTGAAGCAGTACGCGCGCACCGAGTTCCGCGACGAGACGTGGAAGGAGCTCCTGGAGGGCATCCGCTTCGTGCCGGGCGAGTTCGACGATCCCGATGCGTTCCGCCGCCTGCGCGAGACCGTCGAGAGCCTCGACGTCGAACGCGGCACCATGGGCAACCACGCGTACTACCTCTCCATCCCGCCCAAGGCGTTCCCTCTCGTGGCGCAGCAGCTGAAGGAATCGGGCCTCGTCGGCAGCACCGCCGACGGCGACTCCGGCTGGCGGCGCGTGGTCATCGAGAAGCCGTTCGGGCACGACCTGGAATCGGCCCGTGAGCTCAACGCGGCGCTGGAGACGGCCTTCCCGGCCGACTCGATCTTCCGCATCGACCACTACCTCGGCAAGGAGACGGTCCAGAACATCCTGGCGCTGCGCTTCGCCAACGAGCTGTACGAGCCGATCTGGAACCGCAACTACGTCGACCACGTGCAGATCACGATGGCCGAGGACATCGGCGTGGGCGGACGGGCCGGGTACTACGACGGCATCGGCGCGGCGCGCGACGTCATCCAGAACCACCTCCTGCAGCTCATGGCGCTCACCGCGATGGAGGAGCCGATCAGCTTCAACGCGCGAGACCTGCGCGCCGAGAAGGAGAAGGTGCTCGCCGCGGTCCGCCTGCCCGAAGACCTCTCCCTCGCCACGGCACGCGGACAGTACGCCGGCGGGTGGCAGGGCGGGGAGCAGGTGACCGGCTTCCTCGAAGAGGACGGCATGGACCCGGCTTCCACGACGGAGACCTACGCCGCCGTCAAGCTCGAGGTGAACACCCGCCGCTGGGCGGGCGTGCCGTTCTACCTCCGCACGGGCAAGCGCCTCGGCCGGCGCGTCACCGAGGTGGCCGTGGTCTTCAAGCGCGCCCCGCAGCTGCTGTTCAGCCGCAGCCAGACCGAGGAGCTCGGGCAGAACGCGCTCGTCATCCGCGTGCAGCCGGATGAGGGCGTCACGATCCGCTTCGGATCCAAGGTGCCCGGCGACGGCACGCAGGTCCGCGACGTCACGATGGACTTCGGCTACGGGCACGCGTTCACCGAGGCCAGCCCCGAAGCCTACGAGCGCCTCATCCTGGACGTGCTCCTGGGCGACCCGCCCCTGTTCCCCCGTCACGAGGAGGTCGAGCTCAGTTGGCGCATCCTCGACCCGATCGAGGAGTACTGGGCCGAACAGGGCGGACCCCTCGAACAGTACTCGCCGGGATCGTGGGGTCCGGCCTCGGCCGATGAACTCCTCGCCCGCGACGGCCGCACCTGGAGGCGCCCGTGATCATCGACCTGCCCGACACGACCGTCAGCAAGATCTCCAAGGCGCTCGTCAACGTGCGCGAGGAGGGTGGCGCGGTCGCCCTCGGACGCGTGCTGACGCTCATCATCGTGACGCATCACGGCGCGGAGGAGGAGGTCATCGAGGCCGCCAACGACGCATCGCGGGAGCATCCGATGCGCGTCATCGTCCTCATGATCAACGACGAGGACGGCCGTCCGCGCCTGGATGCCGAGATCCGCGTGGGCGGCGACGCCGGCGCGAGCGAGGTCGTCGTGCTCCGGGTCTACGGCGCCGCCGGCTCGAACGCGGAGAGCCTCGTCACGGGGCTCCTGCTGCCCGACGCGCCCGTCGTGGCGTGGTGGCCGGCCGATCCCCCCGCCTCGCCGGCGGAGTCGGAGGTGGGCCGCATCGCCCAGCGACGGATCACCGACGCCTCGAACCAGCCCGACCCGGCCGCGTGGGTGGATGCCCTCGGCAGCCACCACTCCCCCGGCGACACCGACTTCGCCTGGACCCGCCTCACGCGCTGGCGCGAGCAGCTCGCGGCCGTCCTCGACCAGCCTCCGTACGTGCCGGTCACGGCGGTGCAGGTGCGCGGCGCCGCCGATTCCCCCTCCACGGTGCTCCTGGCGGCATGGCTGCGCCTGAAGCTCGGGGTGCCCGTCGACTCGGAGTACGTCCCCACCGACCAGTGGCGCGGCGGCATCAAGAGCGTGCGACTCACCCGATCCAACGGCGACACCCTGCTGGAGCGCCCCACGCCGGGGGTGGCCGTGCTCACCCAGCCCGGCCAGCCCTCCCACGAGCTGGCATTCCCGCGGCGGACGCTGCGCGAGTGCCTCGCGGAGGAGCTGCGGCGCCTGGACCCCGACGTGCTGTACGGTCGCGTCATCACCGAGGGCATGGAGCTGCTGGCCCGTGGCCGGGACGGGAGCGATCGTGGCTGATGCCGGTACCGAGAAGCGCGTCGTCATCAGCGACGACGCCGAGACGCTGGCGACCTCGGTCGCCCGGCGTTTCATCGACCGCGTGAGCAAGCAGGTGGAGCGCGGCAAGACCGTCCACATCTGCCTCACCGGCGGGTCGATGGGCGGTGCCGTGCTGCGCGCGGCGGCCGCCGACCCGCGGGTCGCACGGATCGACTGGTCCGGCGTGCACTTCTGGTGGGGCGACGAGCGCTGGGTCCCGCGCGATTCCGACGACCGCAACGAGCGTCAGGCGCGCGACGCCCTGCTCGAGGGCCTGGACCTGCCGGCCGAGAACATCCACGCGATGGCCTCGAGCGATGAGACGCTGGACCTGGATGCCGCGGCCACCGCGTACGCCGACGAGCTCGCGCAGTTCGCCCCGGCGGACCGCTCCGAGACCGGGCCCTGGCCGAGCTTCGACATCTGCTTCCTGGGGGTGGGACCCGACGGGCACATCGCCTCGCTGTTCCCCGACCGCCCGGAGATCCAGATCACCGACCGCGCGACGGCGGCCGTACGCGATTCGCCCAAGCCGCCCCCCGAGCGCATCTCGCTCACGCGCCCCGTGATCAATTCGTCCAAGCGCGTGTGGATGGTGCTCGCCGGTGCCGACAAGGCGTCGGCCCTCGGCCTGGCGCTGGCCGGAGCCAGCTACCTGAGCGTTCCCGCCGCGGGCGCGAAGGGACGCAAGCGCACGATCCTCTTCGTGGACGAGGCGGCCGCCGCGCAGGTACCGCCCACCCTCATCGACCGCGAGTACTGACCCTCGGCCTCGGGGACGAGGGTCAGGCCTGGCCGCGGCGCTCGCGCAGCGACTGCAGCGCGTCGTCGAGGAGGGCTTCGGCCTCTTCCTCGGTGCGGCGCTCCTTCACGTAGGCCAGGTGCGTCTTGTACGGCTCGGTCTTGGCCAGCGCCGGCGGGTTCGCCTTGTCGCGGCCGGCCGGGAGCCCCGAGTGCGGCGAGTCGATCGTCTCGGGGATCTCCTCCTCGGGGATGCCCGCGGCGAAGTGCCGCACGGTCTCATTGCCCAGCGCATCCCAGTACGAGACCGTGATGCGGTCGGCGTGGAAGCCGTGGTCCTGTTCGCCCATCGGGCCCGCACCTACGCGCGTGCCCCGGATCGCGTTGCCGCCTGTCGCCATGTCAGAGTCCCTGGAACTTCGTGATGAGGCCCAGCCCGACGATGGTCACGAACCATACGAGGGCCAGGACGATGGTGAAACGGTTGAGGTTGCGCTCGGCCAGCCCCGACGAGCCCAGAGCGGAGGTCATGCCGCCGCCGAACATGTCGGACAGCCCCCCGCCGCGCCCCTTGTGGAGCAGGATCAGCAGGGTCAGCAGGAGGCTGGTGATGCCCAGCAGCACCTGCAGGACGAACTCGATGATCTGCACAGTCGAAAGCCTTTCGTGGCGACCCTCCCCGGTCGCACAAGGGTCCAGTGTAGTCGGAGCGCTAGACGCCGACGTGCTTCTGGAAGCGGACGATCGCGGCGAACTCGTCCACGACGAGGCTCGCGCCGCCCACGAGGGCGCCGTCGACATCGGGTTCGCGCATGAAGCTGGCGATGTTTCCCGACTTCACCGACCCGCCGTAGAGCACGCGCGTGCGCGCCGCCGCATCCGGGCCGAGCGCGGAGCCGACGACCTCGCGGAGCTTGGCGCACACCTCCTGCGCCTGATCCGGCGTGGCGGCCTGTCCCGAGCCGATGGCCCAGACCGGCTCGTAGGCCACGACGATGTCGGCGTCGGCGGGCACTCCGGCCAGAGCCGTCTGCAGCTGCCCGACGGGCACGGCGCTCGCGCCGAACTCCTCCAGGTCCTCCGCGGTCTCGCCCACGCAGATGACGGGGATCAGTCCGTGACGGAGCGCGGCCTGCACCTTCTGCGCCACGATCTCGTCGGACTCGGCGTGGTACTGCCGGCGCTCGGAGTGGCCGATGATGACGTACCGGGCGTCGAGCTTAGCCAGGAACTGCCCCGAGATCTCACCCGTGTACGCACCGGAGTCGTGCGTGGAGAGATCCTGCGCACCCAGGCCGAACGGGATCTTGTCGGCGTCGATGAGCGTCTGCACGGTGCGCAGGTCGGTGAAGGGCGGGAAGACCGCCACCTCGACGGTGCCGGCGTCGTGCTTGGCCTCCTTGAGCGTCCAGTGCAGCTTCTGCACGAACGCCACCGCCTGCAGGTGGTCGAGGTTCATCTTCCAGTTGCCTGCGATGAAAGGGGTGCGGGCTACTGCGCCCATCCGAGGACCTCCAGTCCGGGAAGCTTCTTGCCTTCGAGGAACTCCAGGCTGGCACCGCCGCCGGTGGAGATGTGGCCGAACTGGTCGTCCGAGAAGCCCAGCTGGCGCACGGCGGCTGCGGAGTCCCCGCCGCCGACGACGCTGAGGCCGTCGACCTCCGTCAGGGCCTGCGCGACGGCGCGTGTCCCTGCGGCGAAGGGCGCCATCTCGAACACGCCCATGGGACCGTTCCAGAACACGGTGCGGCTGTCGGCGATCGCCCGGGCGAAGGTCTCCGCCGTGCGCGGTCCGATGTCCAAGCCGATGCCGGATGCTCCGAAGGGGGTGTCCTCCAGCGCGGTGGCTTCGGCGACGACGTGGTCGGCGTCGGCGGAGAAGGATGCCGCCACGACGGCGTCCACGGGCAGCACGATCTCCACGCCCCGCTCCGCCGCATCAGCGAGGTAGCCCTTGACGGTGTCGATCTGGTCCTGCTCCAGCAGGCTCGCGCCGACCTTGTGGCCCTGCGCGGCGAGGAACGTGAACATCATGCCGCCGCCGATGAGCAGGCGGTTCACACGTGGGAGCAGGTGCTCGATGACGCCGAGCTTGTCGCTCACCTTCGAGCCGCCCAGCACGACCGTGTACGGACGCTGCGGGTTCTCGGTGAGGCGGTCCAGCACGTCGACCTCGGCCTCGATGAGCAGCCCCGCCGCGGAGGGGAGGATCTCGGCGAGGTCGTAGACGCTGGCCTGCTTGCGGTGCACGACGCCGAACCCGTCGGACACCAGCGCGTCGCCGAGGTCGGCGAGCTGCTCGGCGAAGGCGCGGCGCTCCGCGTCGTCCTTGGCCGTCTCCCCCGCGTTGAAGCGGAGGTTCTCCAGGACCGCGACGTCGCCGTCGGCCAGGGCGGCCACGGCGTCGTGGGCGGACTCGCCCACGGTGTCGCGCGCGAACGCGACGGGCTTGCCCAGCAGCTCCGACAGCCGCTGGGCGACGGGGGCGAGGCTGTACTGCGGGTCGGGTTCACCCTTGGGTCGGCCGAGGTGCGAGCACACGACGACGCGGGCGCCGGCGTTGATGAGCGTGTTGAGGGTGGGCAGCGACGCACGCACGCGCCCGTCGTCCGAGATGACCCCGTCCCGCAGGGGGACGTTCAGGTCACAACGGACGACGACGCGCTTGCCTGCGAGCGACCCCAGAGAGGCGAGGGTGCGCAGAGCCATGATGGGCCTTACAGGCGATCGGCGACGTACTCGGTCAGGTCGACCAGGCGGTTGGAGTAACCCCACTCGTTGTCGTACCACGCCGACAGCTTGACCTGGTCGCCGAGGACGCGGAGCAGACCCGAGTCGAAGATGGCCGAGTGCGGGTCGGTCACGATGTCGCTGGAGACGATCTCGTCCTCGGTGTACTTCAGGATGCCCTTCAGGGGCCCCTCGGCGGCAGCCTTGTACGCGGCCTTGACCTCGTCGACCGTGACCGGGCGGGATGAAGTGACCGTCAGGTCGGTGATCGAGCCGGTGGGGATCGGAACGCGCAGCGCGAAGCCGTCGAGCTTGCCCTTGAGCTCGGGCAGCACGAGGCCGATCGCCTTGGCGGCACCGGTGGAGGTGGGGACGATGTTGACGGCGGCGGCGCGCGCACGGCGCAGGTCCTTGTGCGGGCCGTCCTGCAGGTTCTGGTCGGCGGTGTAGGCGTGCACCGTGGTCATGAGACCGCGCTCGATGCCGAACGCGTCGTTGAAGACCTTCGCCAGCGGCGCGAGGCAGTTCGTGGTGCACGACGCGTTGGAGATGATGTGCATCGTCGCCGCGTCGTAGTCCTGCTCGTTCACGCCCATGACGAACGTGCCGTCCTCGCCGGTGGCGGGGGCGGAGATGAGGACCTTCTTGGCGCCGGCCTCGAGGTGCTTGCGCGCATCCTCGGCCTTCGTGAAGCGGCCGGTGGACTCGATCACGATGTCCACGCCCAGCTCGCCCCAGGGGAGGTTCGCGGGATCGCGCTCCTCGAACACCTGGAAGGACTTGCCGTTGACCGTGATGGACTTCTCGTCGAACGAGACGTCGCCGTCGAGGCGGCCCGTGACCGAGTCGTACTTCAGGAGATGGGCGAGGGTCTTGTTGTCGGTGAGGTCGTTGACCGCGACGATGTCGAGGTCGGCACCCTGTGCGAGCGCCGCGCGGAAGTAGTTGCGTCCGATCCGGCCGAAGCCGTTGATCCCGATCTTGACGGTCACGGAGTCACTCCTGAATGTTGTGCGCGAAGCGCGGTGGGAAATGCTGTTCCAGGGTGGACGACGGTGTCCCGGCGGGGGTCCCACCGGGACACCTCCGCCGTTTACGACAGTACCAGCAGACCTGCGGTCTTCACTCGGGCCGTCGCGAAGCGGTCCTGGACGTTGGCCCAGTTCGCGATGTTCCAGAACGCCTTGACGTAGTCGACGCGGACGTTGAGGTAGTCGAGGTAGTACGCGTGCTCCCACACGTCCAGCAGCAGCAGCGGCACGGTGGCCGCGGCGATCTGACCCTGCTGGTCCTGGATCTGCTGGATGACGAGGTTCTCGCCGATGGAGTCCCAGAACAGGCCGGCCCAGCCTGCGCCCTGCACGCCCAGCGCGGCAGCGGTGAAGTGGGCCTGGAACTTCTCGAACGAGCCGAAGGCGTCGTCGAGAGCCGCGGCCAGTTCACCCGTGGGCTGGTCCCCGCCGTCCGGCGACATGTTCGTCCAGAAGATGGAGTGGTTGACGTGCCCGCCGAGGTTGAACGAGAGGTCCTTGGTCAGCTTGTTGACGTTGGCGAGGTTGCCCGTCTCGCGGGCCTCGGCGAGCTGCTCCAGCGCGGTGTTGGCACCCGTGACGTAGGTCTGGTGGTGCTTGTCGTGGTGCAGCTGCATGATCTTGCCGCTGATATGCGGCTCCAGCGCGGCATAGTCGTAAGGGAGGTCGGGCAAGGTGTACTTCGCCATATTCTCTTCTTCCGTTCGGCGCGCGCCGAGAACCCCGGCGCAGCGAGGATGACGTGTTTCATCCTAGTGAGCGCCAACGCGCGCGCACCCCGGTTGCTTCCCGCCACGGCGCGCGCTAGCTGCGGTGCTCGTCAGTCCTCTGCGCCGACGGGGACGGCCGACTCGGTGCCCGGGATGCCCTCGGCCTCGGCCTTCTTGTCGGCCATCGCGAGGAGCCGGCGGATGCGGCCGGCCACGGCATCCTTCGTCAGCGGCGGGTCGGCGTGGTGGCCGAGCTCGTCCAGGCTCGCGTCGCGGTGGGCCAGGCGCAGGTCGCCCGCCTCGCGGAGGTGGTCGGGGACGTCGTCGCCGAGGATCTCCAGCGCGCGCTCGACACGGGCGCACGCGGCGACGGCGGCCTGCGCCGAGCGGCGGAGGTTGGCGTCGTCGAAGTTGACGAGGCGGTTCACGCCCGCGCGCACCTCTCGGCGCTGACGCAGCTGGTCCCATTCGGCGGCGGTGCGGCGGGCGCCCATCTCGGCCAGGGTCGCCCGGATCGCCTCGCCGTCGCGCACGACCACGCGCGGCACCCCGCGCACTTCACGCGCCTTCGCGGGCACGCCGATGCGATGCGCGGCGCCCACGAGCGCCATCGCGGCCTCGGGCGAGGGGCACGCGATCTCCAGTGACGCCGAGCGGCCCGGCTCGCTCAGCGAGCCCGCCGCGAGGAACGCGCCGCGCCACACCGCGGCCAGGTCGGCGCGGGAGCCGGTGGTGAGCTTGTTGGGCAGGCCCCGCACCGGGCGACGGCGCTGGTCGAGCAGGCCCGTCTGACGCGCGAGGGTCTCCCCCGCCTCGATGACGCGCACGGCGTAGTGCCCGCCGGTGCGTCCGCCCGAGCCCTGCACGTGGACGAGCTCGGGGCGCACGCCGTAGAGCTCCATGAGGTCGCGCGCGACGCGGCGCGCGAGCAGCTCGGAGTCGAGTTCGGCCTCCACGGCGACCCGGTTGGCGATCGAGTGCAGCCCCCCGGAGAAGCGCAGCAGCGCCGTCAGCTCGGCGACGCGAGCCGTCGGTCGGGGATCGCGGACGGTGGTCAGCTCGGCCTTCACGTCGGCGGTCAGCGGCACAATTCTCCTCGGGACGGCGGGTGGGGACAACAGTCCAGACTACTCGGCGCCCATCTCACTCACGACCCAGGTCACGGTGTGCGACCCGCACGGCGACTCCCGGAGTGCCGCGCAGGCGCTCTGCCAGCTCCCGCGCCATCACGACCGAGCGGTGCCGTCCGCCGGTGCAGCCGATGGCCACGACGGAGTGCCGCTTGTTCTCCCGCTGATACCCGGCGAGCACGGGAGCCAGCGCTGCCGCGTAGGCGTCCAGGAACTCGGCGGCGCCGGGCTGGGCGAGGACCTCCTCGCGCACCGGAGCGTCCTCGCCGCTGAGGGGGCGCAGGTCGTCCTTCCAGTACGGGTTGGGCAGGAACCGCATGTCGGCGACCATGTCGACATCGGTGGGCAGGCCGTACTTGAACCCGAAGCTCATGAGCGTGACGGTGTGACGGGCCGCACCCTCCTCGCTGAACAGCTCGACCGCGCGGGAAGTGAGCTGGTGGATGTTGGTCGTGGAGGTGTCGATGAGCACGTCGGCCGACGCGCGCACCTCGGCCAGCTGCTCGCGCTCGCGGCGGATCCCGTCCAGGATCGTGCCGTCGCCCTGCAGCGGATGCGGCCGGCGCACCGCCTCGAACCGGCGCACGAGCACGTCGTCGCCGGCGTCCAGGAACACCACCCGCACCTGCCGCCCGGCGCGCAGGATCTCCATGACACGGGGCAGGTCGGAGAACAGCTCGCCGCCGCGCACATCGACCACGACGGCCACGCGCGGGACGGCGCCGCCGGCCAGTTCGGTGAGCTCCAGCAGCGGGCGGAACATCTGCGGCGGCAGGTTGTCCACGACGTACCAGCCGAGGTCCTCCAGCGCGTTGGCGACCGTCGTGCGTCCGGCACCGGACATGCCGGTGACGATCAGCACTTCGCCGCTGTGACGTGCTTGATCGGTCATGACCACCCCCGGGACCCCAGCCTAGCGAGCCAGATGGGCGTGGACCGCCTCCGCGAGCTTCGGGCCGATGCCGGGGAGCTCGGCGATCTGCTCGGGGGATGCCTCCCGCAGCGCCGTGACCGACCCGAAATGCCGCAGCAGCGCCTTGATGCGCGCCTCCCCCAGGCCGGGCACCTCCGACAGCACGCTGGTGATGTCGCGCTTGCGACGCGTGCGCTGATGCCGGATCGCGAAGCGGTGCGCCTCGTCCCGCAGCCGCTGCAGCAGGTACAGCGCCTCGCTCGTGCGCGGCAGGATCACCGGGTACTCCTCCCCCGGCAGCCACACCTCCTCGAGCCGCTTGGCGATCCCGCACAACGCGATCTCCTCGTGTCCGGCGTCCGCCAGCGCCCGCGCGGCGGCCTCCACCTGCGGCTTCCCGCCGTCGACCACCAGCAGCTGCGGCCGGTAGGCGAAGCGCGGGCGCTTGCGGGTGGTGACGACCTCCGCATCCGGATCGGTCACCGGTTCCGCTTCCGGCTCCTCCGGCCGGTCGAGGTAGGCCAGGCGCCGCGTGAGCACCTGGTACAGCGAGTCGGTGTCGTCGGTGGTCTCGGCGACCCCGAACGAGCGGTACTGATCCTTGCGCGGCAGCCCGTCTTCGAAGACCACCATCGAGGCCACGACGTTCGTACCCGACAGATGCGACACGTCGTAGCACTCGATGCGCAGCGGCGCCTCGGCGAGGTCGAGTGCCTCCTGCAGATCGGTCAGCGCCTGCGACCGCGCGACGTAGTCGCTCGTGCGGCGCGTCTTGTGGAGCATGAGCGCCTGCTGCGCGTTGAGGGTCGCAGTCTTCAGCAGCTCGGCCTTGCGCCCGCGCTGAGCCACCTGGATCGTGACGTTCGTGCCGCGCCGCTCGCGCAGCCACGCCTCCAGCTCGGCGGTGTCTTCGGGCAGGGTCGGCACGAGCACCTGCTTGGGGATGTCGGCGGCGGCGGCGTCTCCGTAGGTGCGCTGGAGCACCTGGTCCACCAGATCCGCTCCGGAGATGTCGATCTCCTTCTCGATCGTGGTGGCCCGCACACCCCGGACGCGGCCGCCGCGGACGACGAAGTGCTGCACGGCGGCAGCCAGTTCGTCCTCCGCGATGCCGAACAGATCGGCGTCGGTGTCGGGGGCGAGCACGAGGGCGCTCTTGTTGAGCACCGCCTCGATGGCCTGCAGCTTGTCGCGGTAGCCCGCGGCCGCCTCGTAGTCCATCGCGGCCGAGGCCTCCCGCATCCGCGCGGTCAGCGCCTTGGTGAAACGCTGGTCGCCGCCGGCCATGAAGGCGACGAAGTCGTCGACGATCGCGCGGTGCTCCTCGATCGTGACCTTCATCGAGCATGGTCCGCCGCAGCGTCCGATCTGCCCGGGGAAGCACGGCCGCCCGGACTGCATGGCCTTGCGGTACGACGCGTCGCTGCACGTGCGGATCGGGAAGACCTTGATCATCAGGTCGATCGTGTCGTGCACCGCCCACACCTTCGGGTAGGGCCCGAAGTACTTGGCGCCGGGGATGCGCCGGTTGCGTGTGACGATCACCCGCGGCGCCTCGTCGGCGAGGGTGATCGCCATGAACGGGTACGACTTGTCGTCTCGGTAGCGCACGTTGAACGGCGGATCGAACTCCTTGATCCACATGTACTCCAGCTGCAAGGAGTCCACGTCGCTGGCCACGACCGTCCACTCCACGGATGCGGCGGTGGTGACCATGCGCCGCGTCCGCTCGTGCAGCGAACGCAGCGGTGCGAAGTAGTTCGACAGGCGCGCCCGCAGGTTCTTCGCCTTGCCGACGTACAGCACGCGCCCGTCGGCATCGCGGAACCGGTAGACGCCGGGATTGGTGGGGATCTCGCCGGGCTTCGGGCGGTACGGAAGCTGCGACATCCGCTCGCGGGATGCCACCCTCAGCCGGCCTTGCGCTCGAGTTCCGGCTCGCGTGCCTCGCGCATCCCCAGCACCTCGGCCAGGAACGCGCCGGTGTGGCTGCCCTGTGCTCGCGCGACCTGCTCCGGCGTGCCGGTCGCCACGATCTGCCCGCCGCCGGAGCCGCCCTCGGGGCCGAGGTCGATGATCCAGTCCGCCGACTTGATGACGTCGAGGTTGTGCTCGATGACCAGGACGGTGTTCCCCTTGTCGACGAGGCTGTTGAGCACCTCCAGGAGCCGGCGCACGTCTTCGAAGTGCAGACCCGTGGTGGGCTCGTCGAGCACGTAGATCGAGCGGCCGTTGCTGCGACGCTGGAGCTCGGTGGCGAGCTTCACGCGCTGCGCCTCGCCGCCGGAGAGGGTCGTGGCCGACTGTCCGAGTCGCACGTATCCGAGACCGACGTCCACGAGCGTCTTGAGGTAGCGGTGGATCGCCTGGATCGGCTCGAAGAACTCCGCCGCCTCCTCGATGGGCATCTCCAGCACCTCGGCGATGTTCTTGCCCTTGTAGTGCACGGCGAGGGTGTCGCGGTTGTACCGCTTGCCGTGGCACACCTCGCAGTCGACGTAGACGTCGGGGAGGAAGTTCATCTCGATCTTGATCGTGCCGTCACCCGCGCACGCCTCGCAGCGTCCGCCCTTGACGTTGAAGCTGAACCGTCCGGGCTGGTAGCCGCGCACCTTGGCCTCGGGCGTCTCGCTGAAGAGCGTGCGGATGCGGTCGAACACGCCGGTGTAGGTGGCGGGGTTGGACCGGGGCGTCCGGCCGATGGGCGCCTGGTCGACGTGCACGACCTTGTCGAGGTTGTCCAGGCCCGTCACGCGCGTGTGCTTGCCGGGCACGCGGCGCGCACCGTTCAGGCGCGTGGCGAGCACTTCGTACAGGATGTCGTTCACGAGAGACGACTTGCCCGAGCCGCTGACGCCGGTGACGGCGGTCAGCACTCCGAGGGGGAAGTCGGCGGTGACGTTCTTGAGGTTGTTCTCGCGCGCGCCGACGACGGAGATCTGCCGCTTCTTGTCGATGCGCCGGCGCTTCTTCGGCGTCGGGATCTCGCGGCGCTTGGCGAGGTAGTCGCCGGTGATCGACCCCTCCTCCGCCAGGAGCGCGTCGAGGGGCCCGGAGTGCACGACGTGGCCGCCGTCCACGCCCGCGCGCGGTCCGATGTCGACGATCCAGTCGGCGGCGTGGATGGTCTCCTCGTCGTGCTCGACGACGATGAGCGTGTTGCCGAGGTCGCGGAGCTTGACGAGGGTGTCGATGAGGCGGCGGTTGTCGCGCTGGTGCAGGCCGATCGAGGGCTCGTCCAGCACGTACAGCACTCCGGTGAGGCCGGAGCCGATCTGGGTCGCGAGACGGATGCGCTGCGCCTCGCCGCCGGAGAGCGATCCGGCCGACCTGCTGAGGTTGAGGTAGTTGAGCCCGACCTCGATGAGGAACTCCAGCCGCACGCGGATCTCGCGCAGCACCTGGGCGGCGATGTGCGCCTCGCGGTCGGTGAGCTCGAGCTGGGCGAAGAAGGCCTGCGCGTCGGAGAGGCTCAGGCGCGATGCCTCGGCGATCGAGTGGCCGTGCACGAGCACCGCGAGCACCTCCGGCTTGAGGCGGTCGCCGTCGCACACGGGGCACGGCACCTCGCGGAGGAACTCCGACCAGCGCTGCCGCTGCGTGTCGGACTCGGCCTGCAGGTACTGCCGCTCGATGTAGGGCACGACGCCCTCGAATCCCGACGCGTACCGCATCTCGCGGCCGTACCGGTTCTTCCACTTCACGGTGACCTTGTAGTTCTCCCCGCGCAGCACCGCGTCCTGCACGTCGGCCGGCAGGCGGTGCCACGGGGTGTCGAGGGAGAAGTCCAGGTCGCGCGCGAGACCCTCCAGCAGCCGCTCGTAGTACTGGAACAGGCCCTTGCCCTGCGTCGTCCAGGGGATGATGACGCCCTCGCGGATCGACAGCTCAGGGTCGCCGAGCATGAGGTCGACGTCCACCGACATGCGCGTGCCGAGTCCCGAGCAGGTCGGGCAGGCCCCGAAGGGCGCGTTGAAGGAGAACGTACGCGGCTCGATCTCGGTCAGCTGCAGCGGGTGGCCGTTGGGGCACGCGAGCTTCTCGGAGAAGGACTGCCACGCGGCATCCCCCTCCTCGTCGACGAAGTTGACCTGCATGACCCCGCCGGCAAGGCTCAGGGCGGTCTCGACGGAGTCGGTGACGCGACCGAGGATGTCGGGGCCGGCGACGAGGCGATCCACGACGACGGCGATGTCGTGCTTGTAGCTCTTCTTGAGGGTCGGCGGTTCGGCCAGCTGCACGAGCTCGCCGTCCACGACCGCGCGCGCGTAGCCCTTGGCGCTGAGCTCCTTGAAGAGGTCGACGAACTCGCCCTTCTTCTGGCTCACCACCGGCGCGACGATCTGGAAGCGCGTGCGCTCGGGCAGTTCGAGAAGCTGGTCGGCGATCTGCTGCACGGTCTGGCGCTGGATCTGCGCTCCGCACACGGGGCAGTGCGGCACGCCGATGCGCGCCCACAGCAGACGCATGTAGTCGTGGATCTCGGTGATCGTGCCCACCGTGGATCGGGGGTTGCGGTTCGTGGACTTCTGGTCGATCGAGACGGCCGGGCTCAGTCCCTCGATGAAGTCCACATCGGGCCGGTCGACCTGGCCGAGGAACTGACGTGCGTACGCGCTGAGCGACTCGACGTAGCGGCGCTGGCCCTCGGCGAAGATCGTGTCGAACGCGAGGCTGGACTTGCCGGAGCCGGACAGGCCGGTGAAGACCACGAGCGAATCGCGCGGGATGTCGAGGTCGACGTCCTTCAGATTGTGGACGCGCGCACCCCGCACGCTGAGCTTTCCACTGGTGTTTCCGGGCAGGGCGACAGGAAGGATGGGCACCCGTCAAGTCTAGGCGGGGCCTCCGACACGGGGTCTGGGTTCGCGCCCAGCGCACATCCTGCCGGCTCCCAGGTTCACCCCGCGGAGCTCGTCAGCCGCGGCGGCCGGCGAACGGTGCGAGGCCGTCGCGGAGGGCGGCGAGGGCGTCGGGGGTCATGCCGGTGGCGGCCATGACCTGCTGCGGCACGTCGAGCGCCTGCGCTCGGAGCTCGCGGCCGGCATCGGTCAGGGTGATCTCGAGTACGCGCTCATCCCCCGCCCGTCGCCCGCGGCTCACGCGACCCTGCGCCTCGAGCCGCTTCACCAGCGGCGACAGCGTCGCCGGGTCCATCGCCAGCTCGGCGGCGAGCTCGCCCAGCGATCGCGGCGAACGCTCCCACAGCGCGAGCATCACGAGGTACTGCGGATGCGTCAGCCCGAGCGGCTCGAGGACGGGACGGTAGATCGACACGACGTTGCGTGCGGCGGTGACCAGCGCGAAGCACACCTGGTTCTCCAGAGCGAGGAGATCGTCGGCGGACATCCGCACCCCTTCCGATCGTTAGTACACTAAGCATCATGGCACGAAAGGATGCGGACAAGCCTCCGCTGCGCGACCGCGTCCGCAAGGCCGGCGGCTGGTACAGCTACCTCAACTCCCGGCTCATCCGCGTCGCCGGCCCCGCCTCGGTCGGCCCGTACGAGACGACGCCCGAGCCCACGCGCACGGGCCGCCCGTGCCCCCTGTGCGGCTCTCCCATGTCGGAGCACACGTTCGACCGCTCGGGCCCCAAGCCCCTCATGCACTGCCCCTGACCCGTCAGGCGTGGCCGGCGCGCTCCATGGCGCGCAGCTCCTTCTTGAGGTCCTGGACCTCGTCGCGCAGGCGCCCGGCCAGCTCGAACTTCAGTTCGGCCGCGGCGGCCAGCATCTGCTCGCTCAGATCGGCGATGGTCGCCTCCAGCTGGTCGGCGCCCTCCGCCGCGATGCCCGTGCGGCGCAGCTGCGGCGTGGGCGACTTGCCCTTGCCGTTCTTCGACGCCGCCGCATCGCGACGCGAGAGCAGCTGCTTGGTGTCGCTGGCCTCGCGGGCGAGCACGTCGGTGATGTCGGCGATCTTCTTCCGCAGCGGCTGCGGATCGATGCCGTGCTCGGTGTTGTAGGCGATCTGCTTCTCACGGCGACGATCAGTCTCCTCGATGGCCTTGGCCATCGAGTCGGTGATCTTGTCGGCGTACATGTGCACTTCGCCGGACACGTTGCGCGCGGCGCGCCCGATGGTCTGGATGAGCGACGTGCCGCTGCGCAGGAACCCCTCCTTGTCGGCATCGAGGATGGCGACGAGCGAGACCTCCGGCAGGTCCAGGCCTTCGCGCAGGAGGTTGATGCCGACGAGGACGTCGTAGACACCCGCACGCAGCTCGGTGAGGAGCTCGACGCGGCGGAGCGTGTCGACGTCGGAGTGGAGGTACCGCACCCGCACCCCGTGCTCGCCGAGGAAGTCGGTGAGCTCTTCGGCCATCTTCTTCGTCAGCGTGGTCACCAGCACGCGCTCGTCGCGGCTCGCCCGCACGCGGATCTGCTCGAGCAGGTCGTCGATCTGTCCCTTCGAGGGCTTCACGATGATCTGGGGGTCGACGAGGCCCGTCGGACGGATGATCTGCTCCACGACGCCGTCGGCGATGCCCATCTCGTAGCGTCCCGGTGTGGCGGAGAGGTACACCGTCTGCCCCACGCGGTTCTTGAACTCGTCCCACCTCAGCGGCCGGTTGTCCATCGCGCTGGGCAGCCGGAAGCCGTGCTCGACGAGCGTGCGCTTGCGCGAGGCGTCGCCCTCGTACATCGCCCCGATCTGGGGCACCGTGACGTGCGACTCGTCGATGACCATGAGGAAGTCGTCGGGGAAGAAGTCCAGCAGCGTGTGCGGCGGATCGCCGGGACCGCGGCCGTCGAGGTGGCGGGAGTAGTTCTCGATACCCGAGCAGAAGCCCAGCTGCTGCAGCATCTCGAGATCGAAGGTGGTCCGCATGCGCAGGCGCTGCGCTTCCAGGAGCTTCCCCTGCGATTCCAGTTCCTTGAGTCGCTCGGCCAGCTCGTGTTCGATCGTGCCGATCGCTCGCTTGACGGTGTCGGTGCCCGCCGCATAGTGCGTCGCGGGGAAGATCGGGATGGCCTCCATCCGCTGCAGCACGTCTCCGGTGAGGGGGTGCAGCATGTAGAGCGCCTCGATCTCGTCACCGAACATCTCGATGCGGATGGCGAACTCCTCGTACACCGGGATGATCTCGATCGTGTCGCCGCGCACGCGGAAGTTGCCGCGGGAGAAGTCGACGTCGTTGCGGTTGTACTGCATCGCGATGAACTTGCGGATGAGGGTGTCGCGGTCGTACCGCTCCCCCACCTGCAGCGCGACCATGGCGCGGAGGTACTCCTCGGGCGACCCGAGGCCGTAGATGCACGAGACGGTGGAGACCACGATGACGTCGCGCCGGCTCAGGAGGGAGTTGGTGGTGGAGTGCCGCAGGCGCTCCACCTCGGCGTTGATCGAGGAGTCCTTCTCGATGAAGGTGTCGGTCTGCGGGACGTACGCCTCGGGTTGGTAGTAGTCGTAGTACGAGACGAAGTACTCCACGGCGTTGTTGGGCATGAGCTCGCGGAACTCGTTCGCCAACTGCGCGGCCAGGGTCTTGTTGTGCGCGAGCACGAGCGTGGGGCGCTGGACCTGCTCGACCAGCCACGCCGTGGTGGCCGACTTCCCGGTGCCGGTGGCGCCCAGCAGGACGACGTCGGTCTCGCCGGCGTTGATGCGGGCGGCGAGTTCGGCGATCGCCTGCGGCTGGTCGCCGGACGGCTCGTATTCGCTGACGACCTCGAACGGACGGACGGATCGGGTGGCCTGCATGCTTCCAGCGTAGGGCGGCCCTCCGACGCCCGGGCGGCCGTTCGCCCAGCGCGGAGGGGGCAGGGCTCAGCCCGAGAGCCGCTCCCACAGCGCATCGGCCCGGCTCCGGGTGTCCTCGAGTGTTCCGGTCGTGTCGATGACGACGTCGGCGAGCTTGAGGCGGTCCTCGTCGGAGGCCTGGGCGGCGATGCGGGCGCGGGCGTCGGCCTCACTCATCCCGCGTTCGCGGATGAGGCGCTGCACCCGGATCTCGGCGGGGGCGTGCGCGACGACGACGAGGTCCCACGGATCGCTCGCGCGCGCCTCGGCCAGCAGCGGCACGTCGTACACGATCACCGCGTGCGGATCGGCAGCGGCCTCCGCGAACCGCCGGGCGGACTCGGCCCGCACCGCCGGGTGCACGATGGCGTTGAGCGCGGCGAGCTGCGCGGGGTCGGCGAAGACCCTGGCGCCCAGGGCGGCACGATCCAGGCTGCCGTCGGCACGCACGAGATCGGCGCCGAAGGATGCGGCGATCTGCTCGAGTACGGGCGACCCGGGCTGCTGGACGTCGCGGACGATCTGGTCGGCGTCGACGATCACGGCCCCGTGCTCGGCGAGACGACCCGCGATCGTGGACTTGCCCGAGGCGATGCCGCCGGTCAATGCGATCAATGGCATGACCTCGAGCATGCCATGCCCGTCCCGCGCGGGGAGTCGTGTTGACGTGTCGATGCGCTCCTGTATTACGATCCTGCTATACCGCGGGTCACCCGAGACCGGCGGCCTCCCGAAGGTGACGCATGCCCCACGCGCGTGTCGCGGTCGTCATCGAGGATGACGCGGATATCCGGTCCCTGATCTGCACCGTGCTGACAGGGTCCGGCTTCGACGTGCACACGGCCTCGGCGGGGGTGGAGGGCATCGAGCTCGTCCGGCAGCTCTCCCCCGCCGTCACGACGCTGGATGTCAGCATGCCCGGCATCGACGGCTACGAGACGGCCCGCCGCATCCGCGCCTTCAGCGACACGCGCATCCTCATGGTCACTGCGCGCGCCGACGAGAGCGACGTGCGGCTGGGCCGGGAGGCGGGCGCCGACGACTACATCGCCAAGCCGTTCCGCCCGCGCGACCTGCGCGCACACGTGGAGGAGATCGTCGGCCGCGACTGACGCGATCAGCCCTCCGAGAGGATCACCGAGGCATCCGTGCTCGAGGCCGAACGGCGGGCGGCTTCCTGCGCCGCCTCCACGAGTGCGTCGAAGTCGTGGCCGACCTGGTCGGACAGGGCCACCCCGACGGCGACGGCGGGGATCACCGACAGCCCGATGTCGGACATGTCGTCGAGCGTCCGCTGATGGAGGGCGGCGGCGATGCGCCGCACGTCGGCGAAGGACGTCGTGACGAACGCGGCGAGCACCGTCCGGCGGTCGCCCTCCCCCACGATCGCCGAACTGGGCGCGTGGCGGCGCGCGCCGGCGCGCCAGGCCGCCGCGACCGCCTCCGCCTCACCCGGCCCGAACGCCGTGCCGATGCGGGAGAGGTCGTCCATGCGCAGCGCGATGACGCAGATGGTCTCGTCGTTGTAACGGGCGCTGCGCACCAGGCGCGAGGCCAGTTCCCGGAAGGATCCGGGCAGCAGCACGCCGTCCAGCGCCATGTGCAGCGTCACTGTCTCGCGCTGCCCGCGCAGGCTGGACTCCCCGGCCCGGAGCACGGAGGTGGTGACGACCGCCGTGATGGTCAGCGCCATGGTCAGAAGCGACGCGACCGGGGTGTCGAACCACGCGCGGAACAGCTCGCTGTCGGGCCCGGCGACCAGGAAGACGCCCGTGCGCACGACGAACCACACGGTCTCGGCCGACAGGACGATCGTCAGGCCGATGCCGCTCCACTGCGCCGCCAGGGCGCCCCGACGCGTCTCGACCGCGCCCAGGGCGGCGAAGGCGGCGTTGCCGAGGAACATCGCCACCGCGCCCGCCCATGCACCGCCCTCGAGCCCCGCTGAGAGGACCGCGGCCACGACCACGGTGATCCCCACGACCAGGACCACGCCGGCCCCGCGCACGTCGCGCCGGTTGTAGGCCCGGCACCCGAGCCACAGGAAGCCGGTGGTCGCCACGAACGCGCCGTTGCCGATCGCCACCGCGATGTACGCGTCGGCCTCGATCGACCACACGAGGTAGCACAGCACGCTCAGGATGCCGGCGAGATACGCGATCGCCCACAGCCGCCCCGCGCCGCCCTCCTTGCGCAGCAGCGTCTCGACGAGGTAGAGCACGCCGGAGACGAGGACGACCAGCGCGGTGGCGGTCGTGATCGTGAACACGTCGATCGAGGTCATCGGGTCTCCTCCTGGAACGTGATGGGCAGGCGCACCGTGAACGCCGCGCCCGCGCCCGGCCGGGTGTGCACGAAGATCTCGCCGTTGTGCGCGTGCACGATGTCGCGGCTGATGGCCAGGCCGAGCCCGGATCCGTGGGTCGTGGAGTTGCGAACCGAGTCGGAGCGGAAGAAGCGCTCGAACAGGTGCGGCTGCTCGTCGACGGAGATGCCCGGACCCTCATCGGCCACGGTGATCCACGCATCCGTGTCGTCGCTGCTGAGCCCTGCCCGGACGACGCCGCCGTCGTGGTTGTACTTCACCGCGTTGGAGAGCAGGTTGTCCACGACCTGGCGGATGCGGTGGGGGTCCACGGATGCGGAGACGGGGCGCACCTCGGACGTGTCGATCGTGATGTGCCGCTCCGCCGCGCGGGGCCCGATCGATTCGACCGCCGCCGCGAGGATCTGCGACAGGTCGACGCGCTCGGGGTGCACCAGGAGCCGCACGCCCTGGCGGGACGAGGCCGAGACCACCAGGATGTCGGCGACCAGTTCGAGCAGGCGGCCCGCGTTGCGCTCGGCGACTTCGAGGTCGCGGCGGGTCTGCGGCGACAGCTCGGGTGCGTCCAGCGCCAGCTCGAGGTACCCCACGATCGAGGTCAGCGGCGTGCGCAGTTCGTGGGAGACCGAGGCGACGAGGTCTTCACGCGCGCGCAGCGCCTGCTCCTCGTTGGTGACGTCGCGCGAGATCACGATCGCCCCCGCCGGGCTGCCGTCGAGGTCGGTGAGCCGCCGCGCGGTGACGATGAGGGCGCGGCGGCCCTCCCCCGGCATGCCGTACCAGACGAGCTCGTTCTCGAACGTCTCGCCGCGGCGCGCGCGGGCGAGGGGCGCCTCGTCGGCGTCCAGCCGCGTGGTGCCGTCGGCCGCGAACGCCGGGATGTCCTCCCCGCTCCAGGTGGAGCTGCCCTGCAGCCGCGCATGCGCCTCGTTGGTCAGGACGAGGTCGCCGGAGCGGGTGATGCGCGTGACGCCGAAGTCGACCGCATCCAGCACCTCCGTCACCACCGCCTCCTGCCGGCGCGCCCGGTCGACGGAGCGCTTGAGGTAGGCCGACTGCTTCTCCAGCAGCTCCCGCTGCACGTGCGAGCGGCGCGTGTAGATGGCCACGAGCACTCCGAGCGCGGCGATCAGGATCGGGAGCAGGAACAGCGAGGCGGTCAGGCGGGCCGCCGGGTCCAGGGCGGTGAGCACGATCAGCATCGCGGTGGTCGCGGCGGTGGAGGCGATCACGCCGATGAAGCCGTACACGGAGGCGATCCACATCGCGGGGAACGCCCACAGCAGTCCGAGACCGGCCGTCGGCGCGGATTCGCGGATGAACCCGATCGCGACGATGTCGATGATGGGCAGGATGCCGGCGGCCCAGTGGGGCAGGCGCGTCCATGGGATGAGCACCGCCGCCACGGCGCCCAGGTAGATGACGGCGACGCCGATGATGTGGCTGGCGGGTCGGAGAACTTCCCCCAGCAGCAGCGCCACCACCGTGACCACGAGGGTCACCCCGCTCAGCAGGAACTGATTGAGCAGCACCGTCCGGTCGCGCGTGCTCTCCTCATCGCGCACCCGCCGCGCACCGCCGGACAGCAAGGCCATGCGCATGACAGTAGCGCCCCGTGCACTTCCATCCCCGTCGCGACGTGACACGGATGGGGCGCCCGCCCCGGCGGGGGGAGCCGGGACGGGCGCGGTGCGACGGTACGTGCGCACCCTTTGTACCGGCTGAATCCTGTGCCGACGACGGTGTTCAGCCCCGGCGGGCGAGCGCCTCGCTGCGCCAGCGGGTCCACAGCATCCAGGGGTCGCCGACGCCGGCGGCCAGCACCGCGATGTGGGCGGCGAGAGGCTCGGAGAGGCGGAACCACTCCGTACCCTCGAAGCGGTCGGCGGCGAACTCGCCGTGACGGCGCTGTTCGAGCGTGCGGTCGCCGCGCTCGAAGGCGAGCAGGTCGTCGTGTCGGATGGCGGCCAGGCGCTGACGGGGGTTCGCCGTCGTGCCGATCTTCACGCGGTCGGAGTACCGCAGGTAGTACACCACGTCCACGCGCGGGGGCGGCAGGTCGTCGTCGGGGACGTCGCCGTAGCGCCACTCGCACGCGGCGCACAGCCAGCCGGACGGCCACCGCACCCCCAGTCGCGACCGGCACACCAGGCACGGCGAGGGCAGCAGGTCGGTGACGCCGTGCACGCGCTGGTCCCATTCACCGGCGACGGCGAGGTGTCGCTCGCACAGCGGCAGCGGCGTCGCGGGGAACACCGCCTCCCCGCATCCGTCCACCAGGCATCGCACGTCTCGACAGTACGTCGCGGCGCCGACACCGCTGTCCCCCGTTCGCCCTACAGACAGCCGCCGTCGGTCCGGCCTAGGGTCGGAGAGCGTCGCCGTATTCCCCCCACCGGCGGACGCAAGGAAGCATGACCACCCTGCTCATCACAGCTGCCCTGCTGCTCGCCGGCGCGTGCACGGGGCTCCTGCTCGGCATCGCACGCGTGCCGAGGATCCGTGCCGTGCCCGTGACCGTCGCGCTGACGCTGGCGACCGCCCTCGCGATCGCGGTCGTCATGGTCGGCCCCCGTGAGCCATGGCTGGGCGCGGCTGTGGCGGTGCTGATCGTCCTGTTCTCGCTGCTGTCCACGGCGTGGATGTGGAAGAACAAGGAGGGGGTGGACGCCTCCTACGGTTGGATCCTCGTCCAGGAGATCCTCCACCCGGAGCGGCTGCGCAGGCCGCATACGGAGTGACCCGGCGATCGACGGGTCCGGCGCATCCGGCACCTAGCCCCGCGGTTCGTCCGGCGCGCGGGCAGAGTCGGCCCACACCTCCCGCAGGCGCTGATTGGGGCCGGGTGGGATGCGATTGCCCGAGCGGAACTGAAAGCGCCATGCCACTTCGGGAACCACCACTTCGAGGACATCGCGCGGCACCCGGTCGGCCTCTATCACGAGCTCATCGAAGGCCACGTCGACGAAGCTCGCGGTGCGTCGGGGGTCGGCGAAGTGGACGTCCTGGTAGGGATGCGTTCTGACGGTGCCGTGCCCGATCAGGCCGTAGGAGCCGCCTTGACGCAGGAGCCACGCATCCGTTCCGGGCTCCACCTCCTTCCGCGCGCCCACGGACCACTGCGTCACGAACGGCGCGCCTTCGGCGACGCGTGCCACCACCGCGGCGTACGAACCCGGCCATTCGTCCCACAGCGAGGGGTTCCAGCCCAGGATGACCCCTGCGCCCCGCCAGTAGTCGGCGCCGGACCGGCTCGTGCCCGTCATGCGACCGAACCCAGCGACCGTCGCAGAGCGGGTACCGCAAGCATCACCACGAGCACCGCGGCCACCACCCACAGCGCGGCGGCACCGAGCCAGCCCAGCGCCGCGGCGCCCAGCACGGCACCGCACGCGATGGATGCCCACATCAGCAGCTGCCGCTGCCACCCCGTGTGCTGCTCGCCCCGGGCCGCGCGCACGAGACCCTGACCGAGCTTCACGAGCGCACCCGTCATATAGGTGACGCCGAAGGGAATGTCCCCGTCCTGGGCGAACACCGTGTTCATGGCGCCCATGGCGAAGGCCAGCACGCCTCCCGCCGCCCACCGCCACTCCCCCGCCGCGACGGCGGCGGCCACGCACACCAGCGTCAGGACCATCGCGAGCACGCGGACCGGTCCCCGGCCGTGCCCGCGCGGCATCGCCGTGCCGGCCATGGCACCCGCCACGAAGCATCCGATCAGCAGCAGCGCGGATGCCGCAGCCGGGAGCGACGCGGTGGACAGATCCACGCTCGCGCGCGTGGTGTTGCCGCTCATGAACGACACGAAGTACCCGCCGAGGTAGAGGAACCCGAAACCGTCGATGTACCCCGCGATCGCGGCGAGCAGCGATGCCGTGGCCAGACGACGCCGGGTCAGTGACTTCACCATGCATGGGAGCGTATCGCCGCCCCGTGCCGGCCCATGGACGGCTCAGGCGCGGGGTCGCGGCCCCGGGGCGCGGCGGAGGGTGAGCGTGGCGAGAACGCCCGCCACGGCGCACATGGCGATGACGGCGGCGACGAAGACCGCCCACCCGGCATCGGCGAAGAGCCAGCCGAGAGCCCAGCCGAAGACGCTGGACCCCCCGTAATACGCGAGGTAGTACAGCGACGACGCCTGCGCCCGTGTGTCCGGCCGCGCAGCCGACGGCGCCCAGCCCGAGGCGACGGTATGGGCGCCGAAGAATCCGGCCGTGAAGACGACCAGTCCCACCAGCAGGGCCGGCACGAGCGGCACGAACATCAGGATCAGCCCGAAGACGCTGCATCCCACCGACGCCAGCAGCACCGGCAGCGGCCCGTGCCGCGAGACGAGCGTGCCCGCCCACGGCGAGACCAGAGTCCCCGCGAGGTACGCGAGGAACAGCAGCGTGACGACCCACGCCGGCAGCACGAACGGCGGGGCGGTGAGGTGGAAGCCCAAGTAGTTGTAGACCGCGACGAATCCACCCATGAGCAGGAACGCCTGCGCGTACAGCACGAGCTGCACGCGCGACCGCAGGTTCACCGCGAGGCGCGCGGCGATGCCCGGTCCGCGCTGGGCCAGGTGGCGGTGCGGCACGAACCCACGCGCCCTCGGCACGAGCCACAGGAACAGGACGGCGGATGCGGCGCACAGCCCCGCGACACCCCACAGCCCCGCGCGCCATTCGGTGAGGTCGGCGACCGGTCCGGCGACGAGCCGTCCGGCGAGGCCGCCCACGGTCGTTCCGGCGACGTAGCTGCCCGCCGCGGCCGCGGCGTGCCCGGCATCGACCTCCTCGCTGAGGTAGGCCAGCGCGACGGCCGGGACGGCGCCGAGGGCGATCCCCTCGAGCAGCCGGACGACGAGGAACAACGCGATGTCGCCCGCGAAGGGGGCGGCCACGCCCAGGAGGGTCGCGGCGAGGATCCCGAGCGCCATCGCCGGGACCCGCCCGACGCGGTCGGCGACCATCGACCACGGGATCACCGCCGCGGCAAGGCCCAGGGTGCAGGCGGAGACCGACAGCGCCGCCGTCGCGGGGGCGACCCCGAGGTCGGCGGCGATCATGGGCAGCACCGCCTGCGGCGAGTACAGCTGCGCGAAGGTGGCGATGCCGGCGAAGAAGAGTCCGGCGAGCAGGCGGCGGTATTCGCGGGTTCCGGGCAGGTGTCCGCTGAAGCCGCTCACTCCTCTCACGTTATTGCCTGCGGGAAGGACTACTCGTCCTCGAGGTCGCTGAGGGCGTCGAAGGGCGACTCGAGGTCACCCCGCCACGCCTCCAGCCCCTCCCGCACGGCGAGGACGGCGACCACGAGCGCGGCGACGGAGTCGGCCCACCACCAGCCGAGGAGGGTGTTGGCCAGGAGACCCACGAGCACCGCGCCGGAGAGGTACACGCACAGCACGAGCTGCCGGGCGTCTGCCAGCACGCTGCGGGATCCGAGCTCTCGCCCCGTGCGGATCTCGATCCATGCCAGCACGGGCATCGCGATCACGCTCAGCAGAGTGATGCTGATCCCCAGGGGGCTGGCGTCGGGGCCCTCGCCGCGGACGAGACTCACGACCGCGTCCACGGTGACGTAGGCGGCGAGGGCGAAGAACGCCAGCGCGATCGCGCGAACGGTGACGCGCTCGTACCGCTCCGGATCGGCCCTGGTGAACTGCCATGCCACGGCGACGGCTGAGAGCACCTCGATCACGGAGTCCAGGCCGAACCCGATGAGGGCGGCCGATGACGCCAGCACGCCGGCGGCGATGGCCACGATCGCCTCGAGCGCGTTGTACCCGATCGTGATCGCGACGATCGCCCGGACCCGTCGATGAAGTCGTCGCCGACGGTCGGGCGAGAGGGCCGTCATGCCTGCCCCTGGCAGCATCCGTCGACCGTGCAGGAAGGATCCACGCACGGCGCATTCTCGTCCACGGCCAGAGTGACCTCCAGCAGCGCGAGGAGCCCGGCGGCGAGATGCGGATCCGCGACGGCGTACCGCGTGCGCCGGCCCTCCGGCTCGGCGACGACGATGCCGCAGTCGCGCAGGCATGTGAGGTGGTTGGAGACATTGGAGGGCGTCAATGCGAGGTCGTGGGCCAGCTGAGCCGGATACGCGGGCCCGGCCAGCAGCGTCATCAGGATGCGCGACCTCGTGGGATCCGCCATCGCCCGCCCCAGGCGGTTCATCACGTCCAGTCCGGTCTGCGCGGTCAGCATGAGCTGATTGTACAGCCGTCACTGTACAGTCGCGTGTCCGCGCAGGGCGATGAGCCGGGCGCGGTCCGGGGCGCAGCCTCGCGTGGGGACGGAACGGCGCGAAGGAGCCGGTGCCGCGGTCCAGTCCGCTGTCGGCGGCGATCGCGTCGGCGCGAGCGTTGCGCGCGCGCCGTGCCGCACCCGAACTCCGCAGACCCGCCCGGCATCCGCCGGGTTCGAGGCGCTTCTCGCCACGCGGAGCGCATATTTGAGGAGTTCCGGCGCGACGAAGGCAGAACCCGGCGAGTGGGGCCGCGATGGAGGCGCACCCGCGCGCGGGTACAGGGGCACTCCCGGCGAGACGGAGGTGCGCACGGCGTCGAAGGTCCCGTGAGCGAACACCCTGCCCGCCCGAACTCCTCAAGAACGCGCGGCGTGGGCTGATTTCCGCACTCTTCCGACCGCGGGGGCCCCGGATTTGAGGAGTTCGGGCCGGACGAGGAGCGGGACGAGGAGCGAGACGAGGAGCAGCGCGAGGGGCGGGCCGGAGGCCGAGAGTGGCGCGGGAGCGCGGCGGGGCCACCGGGGCGGTCAGCGGAAGACGCGGCCGATCGCGACGCAGAGCTGGGACAGTTGCATCCAGGTCACGAACCGGTACAGAGGGCGCAGGAGCCGGGCCCGGACGGGGCCGACGCGGCGCGCGGGCTGCCGCTGCCACGCCTGCGTCATGCGCAGGCGGGTTCCGCCGTCGGTCGGAGCGAGTGAGATCCGGACGTACCGGGTGTTGGCGTCGGGGGCGTCGGGGGTCGAGAACGACCACGCGATGGAGAACTGCTCCTGCACCGCATCGACCTCCACCCGGATGCGTCGAAGGGCAGGCCCGATACGCAGGGGCTTCCCGTCCGGACGACGATCACGGCGGTACGCGGTGAGGACATCGCCCGGGCGGACCGGTCCGCCGGCGTCGACGACGCCTCCGATGCTCGGCTCCCAGTCCGGCATGCGGAACGGATCGGCCAAGAGCGTCCACACCTCGTCGACCGGAGCGGGCACGAATAATTCGGCGTGGCCGGTCAGCCCGTCGGTGGAGACAGGTACCGCAGGCCGCGCGGTGGGGGCGTCTTCGTCGAGGCGCCGGCGGATCGTGTCCGGCGAGGTGCCGAGCCGATACAGCACCTCCGCGATCATCCCGCTGGGCTCGTCCAGGAGTTCGCGCAGCACGGCCGCGGCGTCGCCGCGCTTGCCGCCGCGGCAGGACTCCTTGAAGATGTCCAGCACGCGGTCGCTCCAGGTGTATCCGCCGGTCTCGTTGAAGACGATGCGTCCGGGGTCCGCAGCGCCGACGCTGATACCGACCGACGCGAGCTGTGCGGCGTGCTGCTCGGCGACCGCCCGACGGGCCTCCTCGAGCGTGATGCCGCTCCCCCGGAGCACACGGCCGGCATGCTGGTCGCTGAGAACCAGGGCCAGGAAGAGATGGTCGATGTCGCTCGTGCGCAGACCCACCCGCGACGCCTCCTCCATCGCCGTCAGCGAAAGGCTCTGCGCGGTCTTGGCGACATCGGCGAGCTTGCTCACGTATTCCTCCTCGGGACGGGGATGGTCTGGTCGATCCTCTTGGCGTATTTCTTGTGCACCGCCTGACGGGAGACTCCGAGCGCATCGGCGACCTGCTGCCAGCTCATGCCTGCCCGCAGGCCCGCCTCGACCTGGCGCAGCTCGAGCGCGTCGGCGAGGACGCGCAGCGACGCCACCGCGCGGAGTCCCGCGCGCGGGTCGCTCGTGTCCGCCGCCCGCCCGGCGATCTCTCCGGCGTGCATACTGTCAACCTACGTTGCTCCGCCAGGCTTGTCAACCGGAGTTGCTTATGCCGGCGGCAACGCGAAAGCGGGCCGGAACCCGAAGGTTCCGGCCCGCTTCGTGGAGCGTGAGCTCAGTTCTGGATCAGCGACCCGACAGCTTCTCGCGCAGAGCGGCGAGAGCGGCGTCGTCGGCCAGGGTGCCGGCCGAAGCCGACTCCGAGGTGTACGAGCCTCCGCCACCGGTCGAGACGGCACCATCCGAGGAGCCACCGGCCGGAGCGTTCGCCTCGGCCTCGAGGGCCTTGGCGACGGCAGCCTTGTGGGCCTCCCAGCGAGCCTGGGCAGCGGCGTACTCCTGCTCCCACTTCTCGCGCTGCTCGTCGAATCCTTCGAGCCAGGCGTTGGTCTCCGGGTCGAAGCCCTCGGGGTACTTGTACTCCCCGCGCTCGTCGTACTCGGTGACCATGCCGTACAGGGCCGGGTCGAACTCGGTGCCGAACGGGTCGACCGACTCGTTCGCCTGCTTGAGCGACAGCGAGATGCGGCGACGCTCGAGGTCGATGTCGATGATCTTGACGAAGACCTCTTCACCGACGGAGACGACCTGCTCCGCGAGCTCGACGTGGCGGCCCGACAGCTCGGAGATGTGCACGAGGCCCTCGATGCCGTCCGCGACGCGGACGAACGCACCGAACGGAACGAGCTTGGTGACCTTGCCCGGTGCGATCTGGCCGATCGCGTGGGTGCGGGCGAAGACCTGCCACGGGTCCTCCTGCGTCGCCTTCAGCGACAGGGAGACGCGCTCGCGGTCCAGGTCGACCTCGAGGATCTCGACGGTGACCTCCTGGCCGACCTCGACGACCTCGGACGCGTGCTCGATGTGCTTCCACGAGAGCTCGGAGACGTGCACGAGGCCGTCCACGCCGCCCAGGTCGACGAACGCACCGAAGTTGACGATCGAGGAGACCGTGCCCTTGCGGACCTGGCCCTTGTGCAGGTTGTTGAGGAAGTTCGAGCGCGACTCGGACTGCGTCTGCTCCAGCAGCGCGCGGCGCGAGAGAACCACGTTGTTGCGGTTCTTGTCGAGCTCGAGGATCTTCGCCTCGATCTCCTGGCCGAGGTACGGCGTGAGGTCGCGGACGCGACGCAGCTCGATGAGCGACGCGGGGAGGAAGCCACGCAGGCCGATGTCGACGATGAGGCCACCCTTGACGACCTCGATCACGGAGCCGGTGACAACACCGTCGGTCTCCTTGATCTTCTCCACGTCGCCCCACGCGCGCTCGTACTGCGCACGCTTCTTGGACAGGATGAGGCGGCCTTCCTTGTCCTCCTTCTGGAGAACCAGCGCCTCGACGTGGTCGCCGACGTTGACGACCTCGTTGGGGTCGACGTCGTGCTTGATCGAGAGTTCGCGCGAGGGGATGACGCCCTCGGTCTTGTATCCGACGTCGAGGAGGACCTCGTCGCGGTCGATCTTCACCACGGTGCCTTCGATGAGGTCGCCGTCGTTGAAGAACTTCAGGGTCTTTTCGACCGCGGCCAGGAAGTCCTCAGCAGAGCCGATGTCGTTGATCGCGACCTGCTTGGTGGCCGGGGCGGTCGTTGCGGTAGTCATGTAGTGGGTTGTCCTATTGGGGTTGGTGTCGGGCTTCTGCTCGTGCCTCTCCCCCGGTTGAGGGATGAGGCAGTCCGCAGCCATACGATCGTCGAACGAGTTCGCGCGACGACCGAGACGAGACGGCGTGAGCCGAAGCGAAGCGGATTGTTTCGTGCGATGTCACTGCGGCCGGGGCCTGGACGTGCGGAACGAGCCACACGAGTGACACTCAAGACTAGCAAACGCCGGGGCCGGGCGAAATGTTCCTGCGCCGAGGCGTTTCGGCGGCCGCGATCGCGGCGCTGGTCACGCGGCGCGGAAGACGGGGACCCGACGTTCGGGTTCGACGACATAGCGCCGGCCCAGAGGTGACGTCCATTCGATCGCACCACCCCCGCCCTCCACCTGTCGCACCCGCCAGCCGCCGCGATGCTTCACGGTGTGGTGGCCCTGACACAGCGGCGCGAGGTTGGAGAGCTCTGTTCGCCCGCCGTCCTCCCACGCGGTCTGGTGATCGATCTGACATCGGGAGGCGGGGAGGCCGCATCCGGGGCTCATACATCGACCGGCCCGCCAGCGGACGAGGTCCCGGAGTGCGGCCGGAGGCTTGTACTTCTTCCGCCCGACCGAGAGCACGGTGCCGCGCTCCGGATGGGTAAGGATCCGCGTCCAGGTGCGAGCGGTGCCGCACAGCTCCCTGGCCCGCTCGATAGGGATCGGGCCCACGCCTTCGACCGTGGCCGGCTCGCTCTGCGCCGCGAGCTCGTCGCTGAGGAGGGCGAGAGCGGGAACGGTGACCGCCACCGTGGCCCGGATCCCCCGGGCGACCCCCGGGTGCGCCTCGACGACGCCGTCCACCAGGAGGTCGCCCACGACGTCGGCCCGGATCTGGTCGAGCGTGCGTTCTTCGCCGTCCTGCGCACGGAGGATCTGGGCGATGCCGGTGATGCGGGCGTGCACGGCCTGCGCCTCGACGGCCGGCAGGTGCACGAGCAGCCACGCCATGCCGTCTTCGCTCGGCTCGATGACCACGCGGCGCGCGGCCACCGCCTCGCGGTGCCGCTCTTCCAGGGAAGCGGCGCGCACCGTGGCGACCAGCTTCTGCAGCAGACGGCGGAAGGTGCCGAGCGGGTGCGCCTCGGCGAGCTCGACCGCAACGGCGACGACCTGATCACGTAAGCCCGCCTCGACGGTGTCGACGAGCTCGACGAACACCTCCGCATGGCGCTCGGTCGTACGCCCGGCGTGCAGCGAGGCGAGCATCGCGGGGTACCGGCCGACGAGCCCGTCCGCCGTGACCAGCAGCCGGTCGGCGGCACGCTCGGTCATCTGGAGCGCGGCGGCCAGCTCCAGGCGCAGCGATCGTTCGATGATCTCGAGGCTCGACCCTCGGAACGTCGCGAGCTCCCGCAGAGCCTCACGGTGCATCGCGTCGACCCGCTCGAACCGCTCCGCGGCGAACACCGACATCATCGTCGATACTTCCGTCACGAGGTCGATCGGGTCGGGTGGCTCGGCGGAGCGGTCTTCGTCATCCCACGGCGCGTCGCCGAGGACGCTCTCCAGCCGGTCGATGCGATCCGTGTTCATGCCTGAAGACTAGAACATACCTCCGACACTCGAACGGCTGCCGCCCCCTGACTCAGCCGGTGACGAAGGAAGGCGGGAGATGTCAGTCGGCGCCGAATCGCTCGGCGGACACCACCTGCTCCGCCACGCGGCGCAGGGCGAGCAGCACCTGCTCCGGCAGCACGGTACCCAGCACGACGTAGCGGACGACCGACTCCGCCGAGTCCGTGGGGATGCCGGCGATCTCGGCCTCGGCGATCAGGCGGGCCGCGGCGACGTAGGCCGCGAGCACGTCGGGCGGGATCCGGAACCCCGCGCGCTCGACGTTCCGCAGCGCGTGAGCCAGTCCGGCCAGCTGCGCCGGATCGCACGATTCCGGCTTGCCGCCCAGCTGCGTGAAGAGATCCTCCGCCGCCGCGGTGTCGATACCGTCCTCCGCGGGCGGCGCGACGGCGGCGTGCGCGACTCCGAGGAGCTCGTACGGGGTCGGCGGCGGAGCATCCAGCGCGGCGATCACATTGCGGGTCTCGGCGATGCTGACGCCGGAGTCGACGAGCGCCCGGATCACGCGCAGCCGCTGGACGTGCACCTCGTCGTAGCTCGCCTGCGTCGCCGAGGTACGAGTGCCCTCGGGCAGCAGCTTCTCGCGCAGGTAGTACTTGATCGTCGGCACCGGCACACCGGTCGCCGCGGAAAGTTCCGAGATCCGCATCCCTCACCCCTTGACACAGATAGTAGCGCTATCCAATCTGGATAGTGAAGCTATCGAGATGGGAGCAGACAATGAGTCGGATCGTGCCGGGCCGGGCGACGCACCGCTACGAGGGCGAGCTCGTGGTGTTCCACATCGGCATGGAGATCAACCGGTGGTGGCGGCCGGACCTGTGGCTCCCCACATTCGTGGCCATGCCACGGATGCTGCGGGAGCTCAGCGTCGAGGTGGACTCCGGCATGCTCGGCTACGCCATCCTCTTCGGCGCCCGAGGACCGTACGTCGTGCAGTACTGGTCCTCGATCGACAAGCTCTATCGATACGCCTCCTCCCCCACGCAGGAGCACCGGCCGGCCTGGACGCGCTTCAACCGGATGGCGCGGAAGGCGCCGGGCGCCGTGGGGATCTGGCACGAGACGTTCCTCGTCGAGCGCGCCGAGAGCGTGTACGTGTCGACGAAGCCGATGGGGCTGCCGAAGGCGACCGAGCTCGTGCCGGTGACCAAGCGCCACGACCGCGCGCGGGATCGCTACGCCGAAGGGCGCACCAGCGCGGCGGCGCCCTCCGCGGCCGGGTGAACGGGTCGCGCGGTGCTCAGCAGCGGGCCAGGACCTGCTCCAGCGCCGTGCGGTCATCGCCGGTGACGCCCAGGTCCCACTCACCGAGCACGGCGATGTAATCGGCGGCGTACGCGCAGTGCGACGCCTCGGCCGGCGGCATCCACTCCACCGGTCCGGAATCGCCCTTCGACTGGTTCACCGCGCCGGCCGTCGCGCGAAGGTTGTCGGGGTCGTTGGCGAAGGCCAGCCGGTCCTCGTCGCTCCAGAACTCCGCGCCGTGCCGCCACGCCCACGCGAGCGGGACGAGATGGTCGATCTGCACCCGTGCCGACGTGTCCGTCCCCGAGACGAACTCCACGCGGTCGCCGGTGTAGGGATCCACGAGCACGCCGCTGAGCACCTTGCAGCCGTTGGTGCCCTCCTTCAGGACGGCGTCGTCCAGATCGCGGCGCAGGACGTCGTTGCGCGTGTCGCATCCGTTCCGGTCGAGATCGTGCCACGCCGTCCCGAAGGCCTCCCGGTAGTAGCGGGCGATCGACTGGCCGGGCACCGTGTCCAGCGCCGTGAGAGTCTCGCGGGCGCGCTCGACGTCGGCGCGCGCATCCACGGGCGCGGAAGCCGTGCCGGGGGCCGGATCGGCGAACCACCCGGGGGCGACGAGCGTCAGCCCCAGGCACAGCACAAGACCCGCGAGCACAGCGACCAGCGTGCGGGCGGCGCCGCGGGCGCGCCGGCGGGCGCGCGGAAGACGTCTCGTCGAACTCACTGCGCTTCACCGATCTTTCGCACCATCACGACGTCGAACACACGCCGTGCTGGGGCGGATCAGCTGTTGCAGGCGATCCCGTCCCCGTCCCGATCCAGATCATAGACGTCCGATCCGACCACGCCGCCGTACGATGCGGAGTGCCCCTCGACCCGCGACAGCCACCGGGAGCCGCCATGACCTTGACCACCGCCCGACTGGATCGCGCCGTGGGCGCCGTCGTCGCCTCGGCCGCCGGCGACGCGCTGGGCGCGCAGTACGAGTTCGGACCGGCGCTCGCCGACACGACGCCCGTCGAGTTCGGGCGGGGCACGTTCGGGCACGACGTCGGCGAATGGACCGACGACACGAGCATGGCGGTGCCGATCCTGCAGGCCCTCGCCGCCGGCGACCGGCTCGACGACGAGCGGGTGCTGGCGGGGATCGTGACCGCGTGGATCGGATGGGCGGCCACGGCGAAGGACGTCGGCGCGCAGACCCGCGCGGTGCTCGAGCGCCTCGGCCCCACCCCGACGGAGAGCGACGCGCTCGCCACCTCCGAGGCGGTGCACCTGGCCGCCGGACGCAGCGGCGGCAACGGCTCGCTCATGCGCACGGGCCCCGTCGCGCTGGGCCATCTCGATGACGACCCTGCGGCGCTGGTCGACGACGCCGGCCGCGTGGCGCGCCTGACCCACTGGGAGGAGGACAACGCCGACGCGTGCGCGCTGTGGTGTCTCGCGATCCGCCACGCGATCCTCACCGGGGACCTCGACGTGCGCGCCCAGGTGGCATGGCTGCCGGCCACGCGTCGCGATCGCTGGGCCGCGATCATCGACGAGGCCCTGGCGCCGGGGACGCACCCGCGCGATTTCGCCGCGCAGAACGGATGGGTCGTGCGCGCGTTCCAGGCGGCGCTGTCGGCCGTCGCCGGGTCCGCGTCGCTCGTGGACGCACTCGAGCGCGCCGTGCGCGGCGGCAATGACACCGACACCGTCGCCGCCATCGCCGGCTCCCTGGCCGGGGCGGTCTACGGGGCCGGCGCGGTGCCGGAGCCGTGGCGGCGGATGCTGCACGGGTGGCCGGGGCTGGGAGCGGATGACCTCGCGCACCTGGCTGCGACGGCGGCCGAACGCCACACCCCCTGAAACGCCGTGCGCGTCAGCGTCCCAGCATCCGCAAGTGCAGCATCGCGGCGAACCGCGCGTCGCGGTCGTTGAGGTCGAGCCCCGACACCTCCGCCGCCCGGCGCAGCCGGTAGCGGAACGTGTTGGGGTGGACGAAGGATGCCGCCGCCGCCGCACCGACATCCCCGAAGGAGTCCAGCCACGCCTGCAGTGTCTCGACGAGACGTCCGTCGCCGCGGCTGTCGTGCTCGACGAGCCGGCTCACCGGTCCGCTCAGCCGGTCACCGCGCGCGGCGAGGAGGTCGCGCAGCTCGAGCAGCAGGGAGTCGGTCTGCACGTCGGCCACGCGCGCGACGGGGCGCCGCACGGCCGCCGCCGCGGCCTGTTCCCGGAGGACCCGGAGCACCCGGAGAGCCGCCGCGCGCGACCGGGCGAGCCCGGCGATGTCATCGGATGCGGGGCCGACGGCCACAACGGCGGGCATGCGGGTGCCGACGCGCTCGAGGAACTCCTCCAGCACGCGCACCGACCGCTCCTCGGCCTCCTCCCCCGCGGCGGGGAGGATCGCGTAGACGACGTCGCCGACGAGCGCCGCTGCGGCACCGGGCTGCACGGCCGAAAGGTGCACGGCGAGGGCGTCGGTGAATCTCTCGCGCTCGGCGAGCTGCTGCTGGTCCGCTGGCGCAGTGCCGCGTTCGCCGGCCACCAGCGCCGCGGCGATCACGCACACGCGGCGTCCGGTGAGGCTCAGGCGCCCGAGCGCGTCGCTCGCGCCGCCGCGGCCCTCCAGCGCCGTGCTGACCAGTTCGGTGCGCAGGCGCCGCTGCACGTCGGCGCCGGCGCGCACGCGCAGCAGGTGCAGCGCGACGAGCTTCGCCGCATCCCGCAGCGTGGCCGTGCGCTCGGCGGTGAGGGGACCGTCCATCGCGGCCCAGATCGATCCGAGCACCTCGTCGCCGGCGCGCACGGCGATCGCGACGCGCTGGGTCGTCGCCCCCTCCCCGAGCCGGATGGGGTCGACCACGACGGGGCGGTCGTCGCGGTACAGGTCGCGGAAGACGCCCATCTCCGTCAGCACGCGGGCGTACCGCTCGGGCACCTGACGGCCGATGATCGTCTCCGCTCGCGACGCGTCCGCCTCCTCCTGACGCCCCGAGAAGGCGAGGACGCGCGAGGAGCGATCCTCGATCGTGATCGGTGCATCCAGCAGCGACGCGATGGCACCGGCGACGGCGAACAGGTCGCCGGAGGGAAGGCCGCCGAGCGACTCCACGTGGGTCTCGCCGATGTCGTCCTCCGCCAGCAGCGACCGCAGCAGAGCCGCCAACTGCGTCCAGGTCGCGCCGCGCGCGAGGCCCAGCAGGGCGATCCCGTGCGCGTCGCACGCCCCGCGCACCTCCTCGGTCACCTCGACGGGTGAGCGGACGACGAGCGCCGCCACGGCGTGCGCACCGAGTTCGTGCAGCAGCGCCGTGATGCCCTGCGCGCCGCGCACCCCGACGCCCAGCACGATCGCGCCGGGCGGGTAGACCGGTTCGTCGGCGGGGTCGTGGATGACCACGCCGCCCACATCGCGCTCGGCGTCGATGCGGCCGTGCGCGACGTCGAGGAGGGTGACGCCGAGGTCGTCGATGACGCGACCCAGACTCGACCGCGCAAAGCCCTCCGCCCGGCCCGCACTCATGAGGTGGAGCATATCCGTCAGATCGGAACCCACTCCACGGCGGTGGTCAGCTCGTCGAGGATGTGCGGCACGGGGGTCACCCCCAGACCGGGACCCGACGGCACCGTGAGGTGGCCGTCGTGCATGACGAAGGGTTTGGTGATGTCGGTGGCGTAGAAGCGCCCGCTCGCCGAGACGTCGCCGGGCAGCGTGAAGCCGGGCAGGGACGCCAGCGCGATGTTCGCGGCGCGCCCGAGGCCCGATTCGACCATCCCCCCGCACCACACCGGGATGCCGTGCGCTGAGGCGAGGTCGTGGATGCGGCGGGCCTCGAGGTACCCGCCGACCCGGCCGGGCTTGATGTTGATGATGCTCGTCGCGCCCAGGCGGATCGCGGCGGCCGCCGTCTGCGCCGAGGTGATCGACTCGTCCAGGCAGATGGGCGTCTTCACGATCTTCGCGAGGTCGGCGTGCCCGAGGACGTCCTCCTCCTCGAGGGGCTGCTCGATCAGCAGCAGGTCGAAGGCGTCGAGCTTGGCGAGGTGGGGCGCGTCGCGCAGCGTGTACGCGGTGTTCGCGTCGACCTGCAGCAGCACGTCGTCGCCGAAGCGCTCCCGCACGGCGCGCACGACGTCGACGTCCCAGCCGGGCTCGATCTTGAGCTTGATGCGCACGTAGCCCTCGTCGAGGTACCCCCCGACGGCCTCCAGCAGCTTCGGCACCGAGTCCATGATCCCCACCGACACCCCGCACGGCACGGTGTCGCGCACGGAACCGAGCTCGCGCGCGAACGAGCGGCCCTCCCCGCGCAGCTCGGCGTCGAGCACGGCGGTCTCCAGCGCCGCCTTCGCCATGCGGTGGCCCTTGAAGGGCTTGAGCACCTCGGCGACCGCGTTCGCGTCCCCGATGCCGGCGGCCCCGAGGGCGGGGATGAAGAACCGTTTCAGAACGTCGACGGCGCCTTCGGTGTACTCAGGCGAGTACACCGGGTTCGGCAGCGTGACGCATTCGCCCCAGCCCTCGGCCGCATCGGTCACCGCCTTCACCAGCAGGATGTCGCGGTCGGTCTGCGTGCCGAACGACGTGCGGAACGGCGACGCCAGCGGCATCGCCACCCGGCGCAGTTCGAAGCCCTCGATCTTCATACGGTGATTCCCTCTCCGAGCCTGATGATGTACCCCTCGGCACGGTCGAAGCCGACGACCCGGCCGCCGGACTCCAGGTGAGCGGTGAGCTGCTCGCGCAGCGTCCGGCGCCACGCGCGTGCCGCGTCGACATCGGTCCGGCGCATCCGCTGGATGTCGTCGGGCACCGCGACGGTCGCGTGGCACGGGCCGTGGGCGGAGACGGCCGGCGGATGCCCCGCCGCCGCGTCGGCGACGTCGTCGTCGCGCAGATCCCACCGCACGAGCAGCCGGTCGGTGTCGCCGTCGCTGTTGATCGCGTCCGACATGGCGCCGTAGAAGTTGGTCAGGTACTCCACCGGCAGCGCGTGCAGCTTGGCGATGTTGAAGTACGCGTTGCGTGACACGAGCGGGTCGAAGGTCCACTCGATCGCGTCGATGCCGCGCGAGAGCGCCCACCCGCGCTGGTGCAGCTTCATCGCGAAACCCACGGATCGGCCGATATGGGATGGCGCGACCCCCGCGATGTGGCTGTGCAGCGCATGCCGGTCCGGCGCCGAGTGGAACCCGATCGTCGCGCCGACGAGGTCGTCGCCGGCGAACGCGCCCGCGATGTAGTTGCCCGCCTTGCCGAGGGCGCGCAGCAGCTCGGGCGGAACGGCGGGGTTCTCCGGCCCCCGCCCCCAGATCTGCGACAGCAGGTCGACGACGGCGGCCTGCTCGGCGACGCCGGCCACTTCGCGCACCCGCACGCCGGCGGCCTCCGCCGCCGTCTCGGCGGCCGTGAGCGCCGTGGCCACGACGACGTCGGCGAACATCAGATCGGTCATGGTGTCTCCTGCTCTGCGGCGAGCTCGGCGAGAAGCGCGCGCAGCAGTTGCGTGCGCGGAGCCAGGTCGGCCACCACGACGTGCTCGTGCTCGGCGTGGGCGCCCCCGCCCACCGCGCCCAGGCCGTCGAGCGTCGGCACTCCCATGCCGGCGGTGAAGTTGCCGTCGCTCGCGCCGCCCACCGCGGTCCCCCGCAGGGGCTCGAGGTCCAGGCGCGCGGCGATGCGCTGCGCCCGCTGGAACAGGGCTGCGGATGCCGCGGCCTCCAAGGGCGGCCGGTTGACCCCGCCGCGCACCTCCAGGCGTGCACCAGGGACCTCCGCGGTGAGGGAGCGGACCGCCGCATCCACGCGATCCTGCTCGGCGGCCGTGCGCGCACGCACGTCGACCGCGAAGGTCGCCAGCGCCGGGACGGTATTGGTCGTCGCACCCGAGCGCGCCACGGTGGGGGTCACCGTCGTCCCCCGCGCCGGGTCGGCGAGGGCCGACACGGCCAGGACCGCGTGCGCGAGGGCCACGGTCGCGTTGACGCCGCGCTCGGGCTCGAGGCCCGCGTGCGCGGCGAGTCCGTGCACTCCGATCTCGTACAGCGACACGCCCTTGCGCTCGAGTTTCAGGGCGCCGCCGTCGGCGGATGCCTCGAGCACGAGTGCGGCGCGGGCTCCCCGGGCAGTGTCCTCGATGAGGGCGCGCGACGCCGGCGAGCCGACCTCCTCGTCGCCGGTGACCAGCACCGTGACGCCGTCACGATCCTCGAGCCCCGCCACGGCGTGCAGTGCCATCGCGAGCCCGGCCTTCATGTCGAAGCATCCCGGACCCGTGAGCGTCCCCTCGTGCACGGCGAAGGGCAGGCGCGTCAGCGTGCCCGAGGGCCACACCGTGTCGTGATGGGCCAGGACGAGCACGCGCGTGTGCGCGCCGAACCGCCATCGGAGGTGGGAGACGCCGTCCACGACGATGCGCTCGGGCGCGCGGCCGAACAGCTCGTCCCCGATCGCGGCGACGAGGTCGGCCGAGCGCGCCACGGCTGCGGAGTCCGCGGAGGGCGACTCGCACTCGACGAGGCGACGCACCGTGCCGACGAGCACGTCGGTCGCGACGTCGGAGGAAGCGGTGATCATGCCGGGACGTCGACCTTCTCCGCCGGTGCGCCCGCCGCATCCGCCGCCGTCGCGGCATCCGGGCCCGAGACCCGGTCCGACACCTTCGGGGTCGCCCGCGCACCGAAGTGGAGGTACTCCTCGCCCGTGGGCAGGGAATAGAAGGTGAGGGTCATCCAGGTCTGCGTGCCGGGGGCGCGCAGGGCGAAGAGGCGGTCGTCCAGGGGCACCAGCGGGTACTCCTCGACGGTGTGCGGCTCGAGTTCCGCCAGCGGCCCGAGCATCGTCGTGCGCAGCCGCGGTCCGTCCTCGCCGGCGAAGACCTCCATGCGCACCGAGGCACGCTCATACGTGCCGACGAACGGTGCGAAGTCGACCTCGACCGGCTCGGCGGGGACCGTGACGGGGTGGCTCATGTCCAGACCGGAGAGCTCGGCGAAGATCTCGCGGTAGAGCTCCTCGTACAGGTCGCGCGTGTTGCCGCCGTTGGTCAGCAGCGTCACGGCCACGCCGGACTCGGGATGGATGCGCAGGAACGCCGCCTGCCCGAGGGTGTTCCCGTCGTGCCCGTACAGGCGGTCGCCGTTCCAGTCGAACCGGATCCAGCCCAGCCCCCACGAGTCGCCCAGGACGTGCTTGTCGGGTACCTCGGCCTGGAACGCCTGCATCTGCGCGACGGTGTCCTCGCTGAGCAGTCGCTCCCCCGCGGCCGTGACGCCCCCGGTCATGTGCAGCCGGGCGAAGGCGAGCACGTCCTCGGCACGTGAGGTGATGAGCCCGGCCGGGCCGATCCCGCGCGGCAGGAGCCACGCCGGGGTCACGATCTGCTCCCCCGCCACCTCGACGTGTCCCACGGCCGCGCCGTGGAGGATCGCGTCCTCGGGGAGCGTCACGGTGTGCGTGAGACCCAGCGGCTCGTACAGCAGTTCGCGCATCGCCGCGTCCCACGTCCTGCCGGTGAGGATCTCGATGATCCGCCCGAGGATGGAGTAGCCGGAGTTGCAGTACGACCACGTGGCGCCCAGCGGATGGTTCATGCCCGCCGTGTCGAGGAGGCCGACGTACTTCTCGATGCAGTCGTCGCCGCGCCCGGTGTCGGTGAACACGTCGCCGTCCAGCCCACTCGTGTGCGTCAGCAGGTGCCACACGGTGATGCCGTCGGTGAGCTCGTCCTCGCTCAGGCGGAAACCGGGGATGACGTCCTTCACCCTGGTGTCGAGGGCGAGCCTGCCCTCATCCACCAGGCGCAGGACGACGCTCGCCGTCCACACCTTGGAGATCGACCCGATCTGGAAGATCGAGTCCTTCGCCACCGGCGCCGTCTCGACGTTCTTGTTGAGCGTGCCATGAGCGGCGACCACGACATCGTCGGCGCGGCCGTCGCCCAGTCGGAGGATACCCAATTGCGCGCCGGGGACCTTGTGGCGCTTGGCCAGCGCCGTCAGGCGCCGCTGCCAGTGTGCCGCGTCGATCGCGGCAGGACGGGGGCCCGCCGCATCCGCCGCGTACTGCTCCACCCACTCCACGACGCGCGTGTTGTAGTCGATCCGGTGGCTCGGCGTTCCCGAGAGCGGGAAGAGGTGGCTGCCGCCGGGGTAGAGCACGAGGCGGGTGGGCACGCCGCGCTCCCGCAGCGCCAGATGCCACTGCTCGGCCTGCCCCACGGGGCAGCGCACGTCGGCGCCCCCGTGCAGCACGAGGGTCGGCGTCTGCACGCGGTCGACCTGCGCGTACGGGTTCATCGCGGCAATGCGCTCGCGGTCGCGCGGGTCCCACGGCATCGCCGCCACCTCGAACACGTTCAGCAGATGCGCTTCGTCGGCCGTGCCGCCCATGCTGATCAGGTCGCTGACGACCCCGCCGGCCACAGCTGCGGCGAACCGGTCGTCGCGACTGGTCAGGTAGCACGTCATGAACCCGCCGTAGCTGTACCCGGTGACGGCGAGGCGCTCCGGGTCGGCGGCGCCCTCGGCCACGAGCTGGTCGACCGGCTCGAGGAAGTCCTTGGCGTCGACCTCGCCCCAGCGGCCGTTCACCGCCGTGAAGAACTCCTCGCCGTACCCGTCGCTGCCCCGCGGATTGAGCATGAGGACGCTCCATCCGCGGCTGACGAGCTCCTGGTGGTAGAGGTGCATGTCATCCGCGGCGCCGTTCCACGCGTTATGCGGGCCGCCGTGCACGTCGAGCAGGAGAGGTGCGGGACCCGATCCGGCACGGGCCGGATCGCGCAGCAGCCAGCCCTGCACCGTGACGCCGTCGCTGATCGGGAATTCGCGCGATTCGCGCACGAACAGCTCGACGCCGTCCAGGGCGGCGCTGTGATCGGTGACCACCTGCTCGGCGCCCGAGGCGAGGTCGATGCGCACGACCTCGCCGAACGAGGTCGCGGTGGACAGCACGATCGCCGCGTGGTCGCCCGCGACGGCGAGCCCGGCGACCACGTGCGCGTCGCCGCCGTGCACGACCCGGGGCTCCCCGCCCTCCAGCGACACGGCGTACACGTGCGTGCAGCCGCGGTCGCGGGCGGCGAAGACGACCTCGCCGGCCGCCGACATCTGCGGCAGCCCGCCGGGGTAGCCGGGCCCGCCGGGCATGATGTTGCGATCGAGGGATGCGGCCAGTTCGGCCGCCTCGCCCGTGGCCGGGTCGACGCGGTACAGCCGCGCGATGCCGGCGGGCTCCCCCGGCCACCCCGCGACGACCATGCGTCCATCCGGCGCGTAGGCGACGGTCGCCGCCACCCCGCCCTCGAACGCCACGACCGCCGGCGGCGCGGCGGGGTCGGACGGATCGAGCACGTGCACCGCGGAGCGATAGGTGAGATCGTCCACTCCGACCGGCTTGGCGACGTAGGCCAGGCGCGTGCCGTCGGGTGACCAGGCCGGGCTCGAGGCGAACGCGTCGGCTCCGGTCAGCTGCCGCACCTCGCCGGACGCGACATCCAGGGCATGCAGCTGGGTGCGGATGCCGCGGAGGAAACCCATGCCGTCGGCCTGGTACCCGGCGCCGTCGGTGACGATGGGGCTCGATCCGCGTGCGGCGCGATCCTCGTCCGTCTCGTCCCCGTCCGCGAGGAGGTCCACGGGCGCCGCGAACGCGATCGTCGCGCCGTCGGGGCTCCACACCGCAGCGCCGGCACCCAGCGGGAGGCTCGTGCGCTGCTGCGCCTCTCCCCCCGCCAGCGGCAGCGTCCACACCTGTCCCTCGCGCAGGAACGCGAGCGTCTGGCCATCCGGGGAGAACACCGGCGCCGCATCCGCGGAGCCCAGCGTCAGCCGTCGCGGCTCGGCGCCCCCCTCGGCCAGCCACAGGGAGCTCACCGGCCGGTCGGCCTGCGTGTCGACGCCGCCGAGGACGTACGCGAGCCGGGCGCCGTCGGGCGAGAGCGCCGGCTGGGCGGGGATCGTCAGAGCGGCCAGGTCGCCGATACGCAGTCTGCGAGTCACGGGTGTTCTCCTTGCGCGTGAAGCGGGATCCGGCCGGGGATGGCGGCCAGGAGTTCGCGGGTGTAGTCGTCGCGCGGGTCGCTCAGGACCTCGGACGTGGGACCCTGCTCGACGATGCGGCCGCGGTGCATCACCGCGACGCGGGAGGCCACGTAACGCACGACGGCGAGGTTGTGGGAGATGAAGAGCATCGACAGCCCGAGCTCGGCCTGGAGCTCGCGGACGAGGTTGAGGATCGCCCCCTGGATCGACACGTCCAGCGCCGAGGTGATCTCATCGGCGATGAGCACCTGCGGCCGGCCGGCGAGAGCCCGCGCGATCGCGACGCGCTGACGCTGACCACCCGACAGGTCCGCCGGATACGCACCGGCGCGCGCCGGGTCCAGGTGCACGAGGTCCAGGAGCCGCTCGACCTCGGCTCGCTGGGCGGAACGGCTCATCCCCCGAGGCAGGATCTCGGCGATGCTCGCCCCGATCGTCATGCGCGGGTCGAGCGAGGAGAACGGGTCCTGGAACACCATCTGCAGCGGACGGCGACCACGGCGCGGGTCGATCGGCCGGCCGTCCAGGAGGATGCGGCCCTGGGAGAGGGGAACGAGTCCCACCGCCGCGCGGGCCACCGTCGACTTGCCCGACCCCGACTCGCCCACGAGCCCGAGCACCTGTCCGTCGGGGATCGTGAAGCTCACGTCGTCCACGGCGGTCGTGGCCGAACGGCCGGATCCGAACCGGACGCCGACGCCCTCGAAGCGCAGTTCGCTCATGCCACCACCTCCTCCGGATCGCGCGCCGGCACGACCGGGACCGGCAGCGGCTCGCCCGCGTGCCAGCATGCGACACGTGCGCCCGTGGCGTCCGCCACCAGCGGCGGCTCCACGGCGCGGGAGTGCGCGTCGGCGAGCGGGCAGCGCGCCGCGAAGGCACAGCCCGCGGGCACATGAGCGGGATCGACGGGGCGGCCGGGCACCGTCGCGAGCGGACGGTCCAGGTCGGTCTCCATGTCGGGCACGGCCGCCAGCAGCGCACGCGTGTACGGGTGGCGCGCGCGGGCCAGCTGCGACACGGGGAGGTCTTCCACGATGCGCCCGGCGTACATCACCAGCACGCGGTCGCAGATCTCGGCGACCACTGAGACGTCATGGCTGATCAGCAGGATGGCGACGTCGTCCTCGTCGCGGATGGCCTTCAGGAGGTTCAGCACCTGTCGCTGCACCGTCACATCGAGCGCCGTCGTCGGCTCGTCGGCGATGATGAGCTTGGGGCTGCCCATGAGGCCCATGCCGATCATCGCGCGCTGGCGCATGCCGCCGGAGAACTCGTGGGGATACTGCCTCGCGCGCCGTTCGGGCTCGGCGATGCGGACGGCGCCGAGGCGGTCCACGGCCCGCGCATGCGCCTGTCGACGTGTCATGCCGCCGTGGTGGATGGCGACCTCGCCCAGCTGCGCGCCCATGCGCTTGGTCGGGTTGAAGCTCGTCATGGGGTCTTGGAAGACCATCGCCAGCGACGTGCCGAGCAGCCGTCGGTGCTCGGCCGGGCCGCCCTCGAGGAGTTCGGTCCCGAGGAAGCGCAGGCTCTCGGCATCCACCACCCCCGGCGACTCGACGAGCTGCGCGATGGACAGCGCGGTGAGCGACTTGCCCGACCCCGACTCCCCCACGATTCCGACGACCTCGCCGCGGCGCATCGTGAAGCTCACGCCGCGCACCGGCGACACGGGGCCGTCGGCACCGGGGAAGGTCACGGTGAGATCGCGCACCGCGAGCACCTCCTCGGCGTCGGGCACGGATGCAGTGCGCGGCGGGCGCGGCTGCACGCCGGCGAGGGTCGCGATGAGGCCCGTGCTCCGGATTCCCAGGGCGCGGGCGGCCGCCTCCCCCACGAGGTTGAAGGCGAGGCCCGCGATGACGACGGCGAGGCCGGGCGCGAGCGCGGCCAGGGGGTTGATGTAGATGCCGGAGAGACCCTCCATCATGAGGCGGCCCCAGTCGTACTCGGGCGGCTGCACGCCCAGGCCGAGGAACGACAGCCCCGCGAACGACAGCAGCGCGCCGCCGGCGCCGATCGTCGCATTGACGATGAGGGGCTCGCCGATGTTGGGCAAGATGTGGCGGAACAGCACGCGCACGCGCCCGACGCCGCCCACGCGCGCGGCCGCGACGAAGTCGCGCGCCGCGATCCCGGCCACGAGCGTCTGGCACAGGCGCCCGAACGCCGGCGCACCGGCGAGGCCGATCGCGAGGGTCGCACCCACCCAGCCGCTTCCGAAGATGACGGCGAAGAACAGTGCGAGCAGCAGGCCCGGGAACGCCACGGCGATCCCCACGAACCACGTGACCGGTCGGCCGGCCCGCCCCAGCAGGTAGGGGGCGACGCCGAGCAGCAGGCCCGCGCTCACCGCGACGAACGTGGCGGTGAGGGCGAGCACGACCGACAGGCGCGTGGCCACCAGCACCCGCAGGAGGAGGTCGCGCCCCAGCCCGTCGGTGCCGATCAGGTGCTCCCCCGAGGGGCCGGCGAGGATGTCATCGGTGTCGAACGTGTCGGCCTGAGCGCCCCACAGGATCGGCGCGAAGACCGCGGTCAGCAGCACGAGGGCGAGCAGGACGGCGGCCGTCGCGCCCAGCGGCGTCAGAAGGGTGCGGCGCAGGATGCGCATGTCAGTGCTCCCCCACGGTCGTGCGCGGGTCGAGCGCGGCCAGCACGGCGTCGACGACCGTGTTGATGATCAGCACGCCGGCGCCGTACACGAGCACCGTGGCCTGCACCATCGGGTAGTCCTTCGTCTGGATCGCGGACACGATCGTGGAGCCCAGCCCCGGCCACGCGAAGACGTTCTCCACCAGCACGGTGCCCACGACGAGGGACCCCAGCAGGAGCCCGCCCAGGGTGAGGGCGGCGGTCACGGCGTTGGGAAGAGCGTGCGTGAGGTGGATGCGCCACGCCGGCAGCCGCTTGGCGCGTGCCGTGCGGACGAAGTCCGCCTCCAGCACCCCGAGCATCTCGACGCGCACGATGCGTGCGAGCACGGCGGCGGGCCCGAGCGAGAGGGCGATGACCGGCAGAATGTAGGACTCGGGGCCGCTGCGCCCGGCGATCGGGAGCCATCCGAGCGAGACGCCGAAGACGGCCACGAGCGCGACCCCCAGGAGGAAGTCGGGGATGGCGGAGACCAGGACGCTGCTCGTGGCGAAGCCCAGTTCGAGCTTGCGCCGCCGGCCGCGGCGGGTGGCGACGGCCATGATGACGCCCAGCGGAACGGAGATGACGACGGCGAAGGCGAACGCGAGCAGGGCGAGGCTCGCGGTGGCGGGGAGCCGCACGGTGATCACGTCGATGGCCGGAAGGTTCGACTGGATCGACGTGCCGAAGTCGCCGACGAGGAGGCCCCGGAGGTAGTCGATGTACTGCACGGGCAGCGGATCGTTCAGCCCGAGCGACTCGCGCTTGGCGGCGACCAGCTCGGCGGAGGCCGTCGGCCCCAGCGCCGTGCGCACCGGGTCGCCCGGGATGAGGTGGATCATCAGGAACGCGGCGGTCACCAGGATCCACAGCGACACGAGCAGTCGCCACGTCCGCCGGAGGACGAACCGCGGCCAGCGAGAATCGCGGGCGCGGCGCACCTCCTCGCGGGGCGGGGCGACTGCAGTGCTCATGGGGGGACGTTCCTTCCGGCGCCGGTAGGCGGGCGCGGTTACTGCGCGAGGAGGCGGATGCTCGTCGGGATGACCGTGTCGATCATCGTGAACTCCGCCTTGTTGCCGAAGGTCTTCACGACGTTGTTGGCGAACGGCACCACGTCGGCGGCCTGGAACAGGGCCTCCTCCGCCGCCTGCCACGCGTCGCATCCCTCGGTGCCGGGGATCGTCATCGCCTCGGCGACGGCGGCTTCGTAGTCGGCGTTCTGGATGCCGGCGAAGTTGGTGCCCTCCGGCGCCGTCGGTCCCGAGACGAAGCCGACGACCTGGTCGGGGTTGTTGACGTTCAGCGGCACCCAGGCCATGTCCCAGTCCCCGGTGCCGAAGATGGCGTTGGACAGCGTCGTGGAGTCGTTCTGCGTCGCGGTCACCTGCACGCCGATCTCCTCCCACGCACTGACGGCCAGTTCGGCCGCCGACGTGCCGCCGGTGCCGAGCGTGTTGGCGTACAGGAAGGACAGGGCGAGCTTCTGCCCGTCCTTCTCACGGACGCCGTCCGCGCCCTCGACCCATCCCGCAGCATCCAGTGCCGCAGCGGCGGCGTCCACATCGGTGGCCGGGACGTTCCCGCTGACCGCGTCGTAGTCGCAAGATGAGGGCTCGACGACCGTGAGTCGGGTGGCCGGGGCGCCCGCGCCGCTGGTGAGCACCTTCTGCAGCTCGGCGAGGTCGAGCGCCTGCGTCAGCGCGATCCGCACCGCGGGGTCGCTCGTGGGGCGGGTGTCGTCCTGATTGAACCAGTGCTCGCCCACGAGCGCCTCGACCTGCTGCGAGTACAGGCCCGCGCCATCCAGGCGCTGGGCATCGGGGCCGACGATGGCGGCCGCGTTGACCTCACCGGACATGACGAGGTTGGCCGCGGTGGTCTCGTTGGGAATGACCCGCGCCACGATGGTGGCGGGCAGGCCCTGCTCCTGCGTCGTCGCGCCGCCGGGCCCCCACGCGTAGTCCTCGTTCACCTCGTACGTGTAGTGGTCGTTCTGGACGGCCTCGGTCAGGACGTAGGGGCCCGTGCCGAGCGTTCCATCGCTCAGCTGTCCGCGATCCTCCATGCCGGCCTCGCACACCATCGGGAGGTTCGCCAGGCCCTGGAGCACGAAGGGCGCAGGGCCGGCCAGCGTGATGGTCAGGGTGCTGCCGTCTGCTTCGGCCGTCGCACCGGGCGGGAAGAACGTGCCCAGGAAGGGGCTCTGGTTCTCGGGGTCGCCGATCCAGGTCAGATTCTGCGCCGCGGTGTCGGCCGTGAACTCCGAGCCGTCAGAACACGTGATGCCCTCGTTGAGGGTCAGCGTGACGGTGTCGCCCTCGAGCTCCCACTCCGACGCGAGCTGCGATTGGATCTCGCCCTCTTCGTCGAGGGAGACCAGCGAGTCGTAGGCGAACTGGCTCAGCTGGAACAGCGCGCTGACGGCGGACATCTGCGGATCCAGCGCCCCGGGGTCGGCCACCATCGACAGCGTGAACGTCCCGTCCTCGACGTAGTCGGCATCACCGCCGCCGCCGCCACTGCCACCGCCGGCGCATCCTGCCAGGGCGACGACGCCGATGATCGCGGTCGCCGTCGCCAGCGCGGGTCTCGTGAACGTCTTCATGCGGGTTCTCTCTTCTGAGTCGGGTGGTGCGCCTGTCAGTCGGCGCGCGAGATCGCGCGTCCGTAGTGCATGTGCGTGCGGCGTCCGTCGCCGTCCTCACCGAGGAATGCGTACACGACGTGCATCTCCTTCATGGTGGGTTCGACCGCGATGAGCGAGTCGGCATCCAGGCCCACCAGCTGCACGTGCTCGGCCTCCTCGCCCATCTCCGCGGCGATGCCCTTGGGGATGCTGTCGAGCCAGATCCGCCCGTCGTCGTCGACGCTGACGGTCATGTCGAACGTGGAATTGGAGTAGAACCCCACGAGCGGTGCCGCATCCACGGGCACCTCCTCCGTGGGCACGGTGGGGAAGCCGGGGAGCTCCACGCCGGCGACGTCCGTCACGATCGTCTTGACGACATCGCCGAACAGGCCCATGACGTCGCCGCCGTTGGTCAGGAGAGCCACCACCAGGCCCGCCTCGGGAACCACGCGGAGGAAGGCGGACTGCCCGATCGTGCCGCCGTCGTGACCGATGACCGTGGGTGCGCCCTCGACGAAGATCTCCCAGCCCAGGCCCCATGCTTCACCCATTCCGGTCAGGCGGGGAAGGGAGATCTGCCGCTCCTGCATCGCGCGCACCGACTCCTCCGACAGCACCCGGGTGCCGTCTGCGGCCAGTCCGCCGTCCAGGTGCATCTTCGCGAAGGCGACGAGGTCGCGCGCCGTCATGGCCAGCATCGATCCGGCAGGTTCGTTGGATTTCGCCAGCGCCCACACCGGCGCCGGCGTGGGGGTGCCGTCCTCGCCCTCGCCCATGTGCCCGACGGCCGCACGGAACAGAATCGCCTCGTAGGCGCTCGGGGCGACGGAGGTGAGCCCGAGGGGCGCGGCCAGGTGCTCGGTGAGGGCAGCCTCCCAATGCGTCCCGCGCAGCACCTCGATGAGGCGCCCCAGCACGGTGAAGGCCGCGTTGTTGTAGGAGAAGATCCGCCCCGGCGCGAACACCTGCGGCAGCACGGCGACATGCTCGAGGTACTTCTCGATGGCGTCCTCGCCGCGTCCGGTGTCGGTGAAGATGTCGCCCTCGAAGCCGCCCACATGGCTCAGCAGATGACGCGTCGTGATCGTGGCGGCGGCCGCCTCGTCGGCGACGCGGAAGGCCGGCAGGTACTGCCGCAGCGGCGCATCCAGATCCAGCAGCCCCTCGTCGACGAGCTGCATCACGAGGGTCGTGGTCCACACCTTCGTGATGGAACCGATCTGGAAGACCGAGTCGGGGGTGGCGTCGACTCCCGTGGCGGTGCTCAGCACGCCGGCCGCCCGATCGATGATGGCGCCGTCCTTCAGGACGGCGACCGCGGCACCGGGCACCCCGTGCTCCGAGACCAGGCGGGCGAAGTCCGCGTCAAGGAACGCGGCGATGTCATCGGGGGTACGCATGATCTCACCATAGGGACGTCCGTCGGACGGTCGTTGGTTCGATTCGACGGATATGACACGCGAACCTCGTTCGATCGCACAGGTCGCAGCGGCTGCGGACGAGAATGATGGACCGTGATGAATACGACGATCCTGCGCGGCGGCCGCGTCATCGATCCGGTCGCGGGGACGGAGACGGTCGCCGACGTCGTCATCCGTAATGGCCGCGTGGAACGGGTCACCGCCGGTACCGGCGGGGCCGGTGCGGGCGATCCCGGTGGCGGCACGGTCGATGGCGGCACGGTCGTGGACGTGACGGGGATGGTCGTGGGGCCCGGGTTCGTGGATCTGCACAGCCACGTCCACTCCATCGCGGGGCAGCGGCTGCAGGCCTTCGACGGCGTCACCACGACGCTCGACCTCGAGGCCGGCCTCATGCCGATCGACGCCGCGTACGCCGCCGCCGCGGCGGAGGGCCGCGTGCTGAACTACGGATTCTCGGCGTCGTGGTCGGATGCGCGTGGCCAGGTACTGGCGGGCGTCACGCCCGCCGCCGACTTCCACGCCTCTTCCGCCCTGCTCGGCGACGCCCGGTGGCAGCGCACGTCGTCGCCCCGCGAGCGCGCCGCGTGGCTGAGCCTCCTCGAGGGCGAGCTCGCCGCCGGCGCCCTCGGCATCGGCGTACTGCTCGGCTACGCACCGCGATCCGACCCCGCCGAGTACGTCGCGGTGGCCAGGCTCGCCGCCGCCGCGGGGGCGCCGACCTTCACGCACGTGCGCGATCTCATCGAGCTGGACCCCACCACGCCGATCGACGGCTCGCGGGAGGTGGCGCTCGCCGCGGCAGAGACGGGTGCCGCCATGCACCACTGCCACGTCAACAGCACGTCCCGCCGGCACGTCGACCGGGTGCTGGGCGACCTGGAGGCCGCGCGCGCGTCCGGCTCGCGCATCACCGTGGAGGCATACCCGTACGGCATGGGCAGCACGAGCGTGGGCGCGGCCTTCCTCTCCCCCGAGCGGCTGCGGGAGACGGGATTGTCGCCGTCGAGCATCGTCATGCTCGGCAGCGGCGAACGGATCGCCGACGAGCGGCGCCTCCGGCAGGTGCGGGAGTCCGACCCGGCCGCGACGTGCTTCGTGGAGTTCCTGGACGAGCGCGACGAGGCCGACCGCGCGCGCCTGCGCCGCTCGCTGGCCTTCCCCGACGCGATCGTGGCCAGCGACGCGATGCCCCTGGAGTGGCCGGACGGCCGGCCCGACTCGCGCGAGTGGCCGCTGCCGGCCGGCGCGTCGACGCACCCGCGGACGGCGGGCACGTTCGCCCGCAGCATCCGGCTCATGGTCCGCGAGCACGGCCTGTGGGACTGGGTCGAGGCGTTCCGCCGCTGCGCGTACCTGCCCGCCCGCGTGCTGGACGAGGTCGCCCCGGCGATGCGCACGAGGGGCCGGCTCGAGCCGGGCGCGGATGCCGACCTCGTCGTGATCGACCCGGACGCGCTCACCGACAACGCCTCCACGGCGGATCCCGTGCGTCCCTCCAGCGGCGTCCGTCACCTGCTCGTGGGCGGGAGCTTCGTCATCCGCGACGGGCAGCTCGATCCCGCCGCCTACCCCGGCCGTGCCGTGCGGGGCCGGCCGCGCTGACCCGCGCCGCACCGCTCGGCCCCGCCGCCCGGGCCTGCCGCCCGGCCTGCCGCCCGGGCCTGCCACCTTTCCGCCCTGCGCACTGCTCGGGGCCCCCATCCCGAACTCCTCAAAACCGAGGGCACGCGCGGCCAAAACCGGCCAAACAGGGCGTCGCGGCGGCCGAAGTGAGGAGTTGGGGCAGCGGCCGCACGCGGCACATGCCGCCGGCCCACTGACCACGCGCGACCGGGGTCCGCCCCTGTCGTCCCCCGTTCCTCGCCCCCGGCCGACCCCAACTCCTCAAATCCGCGGACGTCGCGGCCGGAATCGGCTGCAACTGCCCCGCAGTGCCGGAGATTTGAGGAGTTCGGGCAGCGGGGCAGGCGGGACGCGCAGGCGCGAGGCGGGACGAGGGGGGCGGATGAGGCGGGCGCGAGGGGCGGATGCAACGGGGGTGCCGGACAGCGGCTGCTACCGCCACTCCTCCCGGGTGGCCGGCGCCGGGGTCTCCGGCCCGCCCCGTCGCGCCCGCGCCAGGAGTGCGAGCTGACCGGGGCGGTCCACGGCGTGCAGCACGCAGGGCCCGACCTCGCGCTCCCATGCGGCGGCGAAGGCTTCGGCATCCTCCCGGCGACGTCCGACGAGCGAGGGCACGGCGAGGAAGTGCCCCGCCGGCTCGCGCCGAGCCGCGCGACGCAGGGCGAATCGCACCGCGGCAGAGCGGCCCCCGCGTCCGGTCTCGAGCAGGAAGCGGGGCGTGCGCACCGGCCCCAGCAGCTCCGCCATCGCGTCGGCGAACACCTGCTGATCCGCCCGCGCCGCCGAGGGCGCCTCGATCGTCAGCGGGATGAGGCCGGCCTGCGGATCCGCCTCGACCACCACGATCGCCGGCTCCGTGTCGGCGACGCGGCCCGCGCGGCGCAGCGCCGCCCACACGAGCGCCGCGATGCGCCGGTACGGCTCCGACCCCGCAGCCGCCTGCGCGCGGGTCTGCCGCCACGTCGCCGCCAGCGGCACCGCGTTGCCGATCCCGGCCACCACCACCGTGATGCCGGCCACGATCCCGAGCTCCGGGGAGACCAGTGCCCCGGCGGATGCCGCGCCCGCACCGGCGACGGCGGATGCGGCCAGCACGCCGCCGAGCGCGGCGCCGACGGCGCGGGAGGCCGGCGCGCTGGTGCGGAACACCGGGGTGTGGGGCCGTCGCGGCACGAGGGCGGACACGACCTCCCGATCGGCGTACTCCGCACCGATGCGCCACTGCGCGCGTGTGGCGCGGCGCTCCGGAAGCGGCGACGCGGCGTTCAGGGCCTGGACCGAGGCGTTCTCGTCCTTCGCCAGCACCGCATCCACCGCCGCGCGCTGGCCGGCCGACAGGGCGATGGAGAGCCCGCGCACCACGCGCGCCGGATCATCGACGTCGAGCCCCCACAGCCGCGCGTGCTTGCGGCGCAGCCGCGTCGCGTCCGGCTGGGCCTGCAGCGGGAAGGACGAAGGCAGGAGCGCGGTGACGGTCCAGTTGTGCGCGACCTTGTCGGGCCACGCCGGGTCCAGGCGCAGCGTGCGCCCCCGCAGCTGCTGGGTCGCCGACGCGCTCGACACGGCCGTCAAGTCGATGAGCGTATTGACCGCCGGGCAGTCCCAGCCCTCACCGAACAGCCCGCGCGTGCCGACCACGACCTGCACGGCGCCGCGGGTGAGGAGGACGGATGCGGCGCGCACGAGCAACGCGGCACCCACGCCGGGCGCGTGCAGTTCGGACGCGTCCGGCGACTCCAGCAGCGCGGCCGCGGCGACCGGCACGCCGACAAGCTCCTGCAGCGCCGGCACCAGCCGGTCGGCATCGCGCGTGGCGATGCGCGTGCGCCCCCCGGTCACGAGGATCGGGGTGAGGCGGGAGGTCCCTGCATCCGCCACCAGCGTCGCGAACGTGCGGAGCGCTCCGGCGGTGCCGACGAGCCCGCCGTGCGTGTTGCCGTGCTCGGCGAAATCCGTGACGACCAGGGCGCGCAGCCGCTCGCCCAGCGCCGCCTGCTCCAGGCGGAGGATGTCGCACGCGCCGTAGTCCTTCCCGAGCGAGGAGGCGAGCATCGTATCCACCGGGTCACGCGTCCGTCGCACGCCCCGGTCGGTGAGCGCGTAGCCGAAATCGGCCAGCAGGCGGCGGATGCGGTGCCATTGCGCCTGCGCGGCGGGATCGGGCAGCACCCGATCCAGCGCGAAGCGGGCCAGCAGGCGCAGCGACTCGTCGGTGCTCGGCGGTCGACGTGCGACGTCGGGGATCCGCGCGACGAGCGGATGCTGCGGAGCGACCGTCCCCAGCATCGCCGACGCCGCCTCGGCACCGGCGAAATCCGCCGCGAACGCCGCGGCCAGCCGCGCGTCCACGGGGTCCTCCGGCAACGGCGGCGGCTCCAGCGCCGACCGCGGCGGCTCGGGATCGGGCTCGGGCTGCAGGACGTCGAGGAGGAACTGCAGCCCCGTGTCACGGGCGAACGTGGTCCGCAGGAGCACGGCGAGGCCCTCGGCATGCGCGGCGAGGAAGGCGAGTTCTTCGGCGGTGGGCTCGGCGAAGCGCACGAGGTCGCGGTAGGGCGCGAGGTTGCCCTCGCGCACCACCGCCGGCACGGGCACTTCGTAGTCCACGTCGCCCAGGAGCGAGGTGTAGTTGTCGTACTCGTCGGCGTCGTCGGGCGAGGGCAGGGTCGCCGTCAGCCCGATCAGCAGGGGGCTGCCTCCCGCCGCCCGCAGCCGCGCGACGAGGGTGGCCACGACCACGGCCCAGTGATCGAGCAGGTGATGGCACTCGTCCAGCACGATCGTGTCGACCTCGTGCGCCACCAGCCGATCGATCAGGGCGAGGGCGTTGGGATGCAGCACCGAGGCGAGCGCGTCGGAATCCGCCCGCACGAGCCGTCGCCGCAGCGTCCGCGAGCGGCTCGCGATCCCCCGCCGGTAGGCCGGGCGGTTCTGCGCCTCGAGCTCCGCGAGCCACTGCTCCGCCGCCTCGCGCGAACGCCCGTCCCCCTCCAGCTCGTCGCGCCACCGTGCGTGTGCGAGGACGGCGAACGGATTGGCCGCATCGAGCACGCTGAGGGCCTGATACGTCAGCACCGTGAGGTCGGCGGGGGATCCGGGATCCTCGGACACGGCACCGGCGTCCGGGGCCAGGGACTCGGCCGCACGTGCCCATTGCGCACGGATGGTCGTGGTCGGGGTCAGCACGACGGCGCGGCGACCACGGCGGGCGGCGAGCAGCAGTCCGAGGAGCGTCTTGCCCGACCCGGGCGGGGCGACGATGTGCAGGGGCGAGCCGGCATCCGTGTCCACGCGCTCGAGCACGTCGGCCTGATAGTGCCGGAGGGTGCCGGTGAACCGCCACGACGCCAGCGCTGTCGTCGTCGCGCCCGGCATCATCCCAGCATAGAAGTTCTGTTTGACTGAACCGGTGGATACACATTGGTTGAACGCGCCCGCGGACGAGGTGGGCGCCGCCATGGCGGCGGTGCGACGCGACTCCCGTCCGCGCTGGGTTCCCACCAAGCGGCAGGTGCTCGTCCACGTCAACCACTGCCTCATCCTGTGGTACCTGTGCATCGCCTTCATGATCATCGGGGTCCGCGTGGACTCCTACCAGGACGGGGAGACCACCGCCGGCGACATCGCGGGACTCACCGGGATCATCGCGATCCTGGCCGCCTGGCTGTTCGGCACGTACTGGCTGCGCCGGTGGGCGGCCCGTCCCCCCTCACCCCGCGCACGCCTGAAGGACTGGCGCCGCGACCTCACGGCCCTGGCCAACGGATTCCTCCCCAGCCCCAGCCGGGATGCGACCTTCGCCTCGATCATCACGCCCCGCAACCGGCGCGTGCGGGAGTATCCGCGATTCATCGGGCCGGGCGTGGAGTTCGGCACGCTCGAGCATCAGCGCGCGAAGTCGGTCAGGTGGCACTACATCGCGGTCGCCCTGCCTGCGCCGCTGCCGCACCTGATCCTCGATGCCACGGCCAACAACCGGCGCGGCAGCGATCTCCCCGTGGACGTGGGCCGTTCGCAGCGTCTCTCGCTGGAGGGGGATTTCGACCGGTGGTTCCGCGTGTACACGCCCACCGCCTACGGGGCCGACGCGCTCTACGTCCTCACCCCCGACGTCATGGCCGCCTTGATCGACGAAGCGAGCGGCTACAACGTCGAGATCGTCGACGATGCACTCGTGTTCTTCACCCCCACGATCGTGGACTTCGGATCCCCCGAGCACTGGGAAGCCGTCGGTGCGGTGCTGAGCTCCGTCGTACCGCGCATCCTGGCGAAGGCTTTCCACTACGTCGACGAGCGCGTTCCCGGGCAGGAGGTGCCGCGCGCATTGACCGCCGTCCGCACCGCGCTGGCGGACCCCGAGGTCGCCTGGACGCCCCCGGCGCCCCGCATCGGCGCGGACGGCCGGCGCCTCGACGTCCGCGACCCCGAGACGGGCCTGGCTCCGATCCTCCGTGCCATCGGATGGTTCGCGCTTCTGGTCTTCCTCTACCCCGTGCCCGGGATCTTCGCCTTCGCCGGATTCATGTCGGTCATCGACGGGCACTGAACCGCGGCGAGATCGGGCCTCGACCTCCGGCCGCGACGGCGTCACACTGGTGCGATGGCAGTGACGCTCGAGGATGTGCGCGCGATCGCGCTGTCCTTCCCGGAAACCGTCGAGGCTCCCAGCGGATACGGTTTCGGCCCCACGTGGCGTACGCGCAACGGGATGTTCGCGTGGCAGCGCACGCCCACCCCGGCCGACCTGGCGCAGCTGGGCGAGGAGGGCCGGTCATGGCCCGAGGGGGACGCCGTCGCCGTGCGCACCGACGGGCTGGACGAGAAGGCCGCACTGTTGGAGACCTTCCCCGAGGTGTTCTTCACCATCCCGCATTTCGAGGGGTGGTCGGCCGTCCTCGTCCGCCTGGATGCCATCGACGCCGCGCATCTGGGCGAGGTGCTCACCGGCTCGTGGCTGCTGAAAGCGCCCAAGCGCGTGGCCACGGCATGGCTGGCGGCCCACCCGGGACGGTGATCGGGGTGCGCGATACGGCCGGCGGTCCGTTCGTCGTGACCCTCCTGGTCAACCTGCCCATCACGAAGCTCGACGCGCTCGAGGTGATCGCCTTCGTCTCAGATGGCCCCGTGGAGCACGCCGGCACCGCTCACCCGCGGGTGAGCCTGGCGCCCCATGTGTGGGCGGAGGTGCAGATCCCGAAGTTCGCCGACCCGCCGCCGCTCGCCGTCGACATCTGCTCCGACGCCTCCCTCGCCCTCGCGCGCGAGCATGCGGCGCTCCTGTCCGCGGCCCTGGAGCGAGTGGGGTGGCGCGTGCGCCCGCCGCACGGCGCGGACGAGTAGCGCGACCCCACCCCGGCAGCGACCCCATATATGCCGCTGCCGCCATGCCGAGCCCGGCCGTTTTGGCCCCGCCAGCGGCAGGGTTCTAAGCTCATGCCCAACGCGGAATCACACCGCCGTGAACACCGTCCGCAATGGATGCGGCGCTGCGCCGCTGTGCTGGAGAACGATGAACGACGACTCGACGACACCCGGATCCGGAACCAACCCGCCGTCGGGGGCTCCCGATCCTGCCGTCACCCCGCCGCCCTCGCCCGCGGTGCCGCGCTCCTCCGCGCCGCACCCCGCCCCGCCGCAGGGGGTGCCTCCCTACGCCGCAGCCCAGTACGCCGCGCCGCCGCAGTACGCCGCGCCGCCGCAGTACGCGACCCCGCCGCAGTACGCCGCACCACCCCAGTACGCGACCCCGCCGCAGCACGCCGCGCCACCGCAGCATCCGTCGTCGCAGCCCGGCCCGCCGCCGTACGGGTCTGGGCCGAACAGCGGCCCGCACCATCCCGCCGGGGGCCAGGTGCCACCGGGATACCCGCAGCAACCGCCGCAGGCGCCACGGCGGCCCGACCCGCGCCCGAAGACCATCGCCATCATCGCGCTGGTGGCCGCCGCGGTGGGCCTGGTGATGGCCGTCATTCCGTTCGTGGTGTGGTTCTCCGGGCTGCTGCTCCTCGCCGGCCTCGTCCTCTCCCTCATCGCGCTCATCAGCCGCAAGCAGGGCGGCACGGGCTTCGCGATCGGCGCTCTGGCCACCTCGGTGGTGGGAGGGCTCCTCGCCGTCGTGATGGGCATCGTCACGGTCTTCTCCCTCGGCGGCATGTTCGCCGCGGAGGACGGCATGAGTTCGGAGAGCTCCCCAGCCCCGTTCATCGAGGAATCGGAGGAAGGGTCCGGCGCGATCGGCGGCGCCGTTGAGCTGGAAGTCACCGAGATCGCGTTCGCGCCCGACGAGTACGACCCGTCGGCATGGTGGTACGTCGTGGTGATGGAGAACCCCAGCAGCGACCACGTCTACGATTTCGCGCCGATCGAGCTCGACGCCCTGGATGCCGATGGCGCCGTGATCGAGTCGCGCACCGACTACGCCAGGATCCTGCCCGGAAAGATCGCGCTGAGCGGTATCTTCTTCGACGTCGGAGAGCGCGAGGTCGACACGGTGGAGGTGCGTCTCCCGGGCGTCGACGAGGCATCGCCCGTTCCCGCCGAGGAGGTCGGCGAGTTCGTCTTCGAAGACATCCAGGCCACCGCCGGCACCAACTCCACCGCCGTGCGCGGCACGGTCCGCACCACGTTCGACGTCGTCCCCGAGGCCTTCGAGATCACCATCGTCGCGCGCGACGCCGACGGCACGATTCTCGGCGCGGACTGGAACTACATCACCGAGGTTCCCGCCGACGGCAGCCCCGTACCGTTCGAGGGCCGCTTCTTCCAGGTGATGCCCGACGACGCGGAATACGAGGTCTACGCCTACCGCTGATCGGCATCCGGCTGGGCCGCCGGAGCGGTGCCGGGTGCGGGCGCACGAGCGCCCGCACCCAGGCTCCGTCCAGGGAGAAGGTGCAAAGGTGGGGGTTTTGTGTCCGCATGACGCGGGCGCAAGGCGCCGCCCGACGGCGCGATCCCCCATACGGAACTGGTCTCATGCGCTCCACAACGTCGACGTCTTCTGCCCGCCGCACCCTCCGCCACGCCGCCCGCCGGGCCCGCCGCCGCCCGGTCCTGGCCGCCGGCGGACTCGCCCTCGGAGTCTTCGCCGCCACGGTCCTGACCGGCACGGCGCCCGCCCCGCAGGAGGACACCGCCCAGGCGGCCCCCTCCTTCGCCCTCGCCTCGTATCAGGTGACGGTCCAGCCCGCCGAGCCGCAGGAGGTCCTGGATGCGCGCGCGGCTCTGACGACGGCCGAGACCGCGCTGGCTGAGGCTGCCACCGTCACGAATGACATCGCCGCCTCCGGCGTGGACATCGGCGAGCCCGCGCCGACGGTCGACACCGCCGCGCTGGAGAGCGCCGCTCAGCGTCTCACCGACGCGCAGGCCCTCCCCATCCCGCTCCTGCCCCACGTCACCGACGAGGTGACGCTGCACGCCGCCACGGTCGACACGCGCGTCGACCAGCTGCGCGGCAGCCTGGACGGTGCCCTCGCACGCAAGGCGGAGGCCGAGGCTGCCGAGAAGGCCCGTGTCGAGGCGGAGGCCGCCGCTGCCGCCGCGGCCGAAGAAGCAGCCGCCGCGCAGCCGGCTGCCGCCCCGTCCGCTGCGCTTCCCGCCGCCCCCCTGCCCGCCGGCGGCGGAAGCGGCGACAACAGCCCGGCCGGCGCGCAGGCGACTGCGCGCGGCATGCTCGGCGGATTCGGGTGGGGCGACGACCAGTTCGGATGCCTCGTCTCGCTGTGGCAGAAGGAATCCGGCTGGAACTACCAGGCGCAGAACCGCTCCAGCGGTGCATACGGCATCCCGCAGGCGCTTCCCGGCAGCAAGATGGCCTCCGCCGGTGCCGACTGGGCGACCAACGCCGGCACCCAGGTGGCCTGGGGCCTCGGATACATCTCGGGCCGCTACGGTTCGCCGTGCGGCGCGTGGTCGCACTCGCAGTCGGTCGGCTGGTACTGAGCCGCGTCGACCCTCGAGGCGCCGCACCCTTCCCACCCCCACGGCACCGATAGCGCATTCCGGCGCGCGGTTCCAGCCCACCCGTCTCGTCGAACGAAGAGCCGCGCGGCGATGAGAGTCGACGGCATATTCCGGCAACCGCATACCCTCGAACGCCGCGGGGTGGCGCGCTCGAAGCGCTCCCACGGGGTGTGAGACGACCGTGAGCACAGTCTCATCTGCCCGCGCAGCCCGCCGGGAGCCCCCTACGTTCGGTGTCCAGTCCGAATCAGAACGGCCGCCCACACGGTGCGACCGAACGAAAGGGGAGGACTCATGAAGAACACGGCGAAGAAGAAGATCTCGGCTCTGGCCGCAGCATCCGCCCTCGCACTCGGCTTCGGCGCGGCCGGAGCGGCACCGGCGACGGCGGCCGAAACCGCCTCGGTGGACCTCGCCGACATCGCGCCGGTCCAGTCGGCCACCAATGACGTGTCCTTCGTCGACGCGTATGGGGAGACCTTCGAGATCACCGTCACCACGACGTGGCAGCGCACCTCCGCCACACAGGCGACGCTGGGCTCGATCGTGGTGCGTCCCAAGAGCATGCCGCGGGGTGACTGCCTCGGCTTCTTCGATGTCGGCTCCACCTCGAACATCGGCTTCAACCAGGGCGGCGGCACGCTGTGCCCGGACGGGTACCTGACCTTCGCACCCAACACCGCGGTGACGACCTACGCCGGATCCACCACGCTCGGCCAGCTCACGTTCCGCACCCCCGACCCGGGTGACCCGTTCGGGGGCGGGGCGAAGACCATGGTGATCGAGTACGCGACCTGACGCACGGGAGCGCACGCACGAGGGAGGGGCCGCCAGAGGGTGGTCCCTCCCTTCTGCGCCGGGTCAGTCCATCCCGCGCCGGCCGATGAAGCCGGCGAGCACCGCGTACAGCAGCGGGAGGACCGAGACGACGATGAGGACGGAGCCGAAGACCGCCGCATCCGGGCGCAGCAGCACGCCGCCGATCAGGAGCGCGGCGAACAGCACCGCGGCCAGCACCCGCCGGCCGAGGCGTTCGAGTGCGCGCAGGCGCCGCTCCAGTCTCGGCACCTGGGCCGTGAGCCGCCCGTCCTCGATGCGCGACGCGAGCTCGTCGAGCCGGCGGGGAAGCCGCGCGACGAGGCCGGCGTAGTCGGCCGCCTCCGTCATGGCGGCCTGGGCGAGCCCGCCCCGCTCCTCCTGGATGAGCCGGTTGGCGTAGGGCTCGACGGCATCCCAGATGTTGAACGCGGGGTCCAGCGCGCTGCACATGCCCGAGGTCAGCGACATCGCGCGGATGATGAGGAGGAAGTTCTCCGGCAGCTGGAACGGCAGCGCGCGGACGGTGTCGCCGAACTCGACGGCGAACGCGCGGAACTCACGGGGATCGACCTCCTGCAGCTCGGCGAAGCCCATGCCGCCGAACCGGGCGAACAGCTGGGTCATCGCACGTTCGAGTTCGGCCGTGTCGGCGCTGGGCAGCAGCACACCCACGTCGCGGATGCCGTCGACCAGCCCCTTGCCGTTTCGGGTGGCCGCCGCGATGAGCACGCGACGCAGGCCCCGACGGAGGCCGTCGGGCACTTCGCCCATCATGCCGAAGTCGATGAACGTGAGGCGCCACGGACGCCCCGCCGCGCTGCCGAGGTCGTCAGCGGACCCCGGCCCCCGCACATCGGGCGGGGTCAGCGGGGTGACGAAGATGTTGCCGGGGTGCGGGTCGGCGTGGAAGAACCCGTGCACGAACAGCTGGTCGAACATCACCGCGGCGAACCCGGCGGCCACCTGGGCCGGATCGATCCCCGCCGCGCGCAGACCGTCGAGGTCGTTGATCTTGATCGCCGTGACATCCTGCAGCGTCAGCACGCGCCGCGTCGTCCGCTCCCACACGACCTCGGGCACCGCCACGCGCGGATCGCCGGCGAACCCGGCCGCGAAGCGCTCGGCATTCGCCGCCTCGTGCAGATAGTCGATCTCCTCCAGGCTCGTGTTCGCGAACTCCTCCACGAGCGCGGGGACGTCCACGCGGTCGGCGACGACGCGCACGCGGGTGAGCCACGCGGCGACGCGGCGGAGCGCGCGGAGATCGACGTCGATGACAGCGTCGATCCCCGGCCGCTGCACCTTCAGGACCACGTCCGAGAGCCCGGTGTCCCCGGCGTCCGGCTCTGCGAGCCGCGCCCGGTGGGCCTGCCCGAGGGATGCCGCCGCCAGCGGGTCCGGGTCCACGAACGCGAAGGCGCGGTCCAGCGGAACGCCCAGCTCCCTCTCCGCCAGTGCTCGGATCTCGGCGAACGGCACGGGCGGCACCTCGTCCTGGAGGCCCTGCAGCTCGGTCGTGATCTCCGGCGGCAGCACGTCCAGGCGTGACGACAGGAACTGCCCCACCTTGATCATGAGACCGCCCAGATCGACCGCGAGCACGTGGAAGCGCTCGGCGATGCGGCGCAGCCGGGTTGCCCGCCCGCGCGCCGCCAGCCCGCCCAGCCCGAGCCGCGGGAGGAACAGCTCGAACCACCACGACTGCACGAGGTAGCGCGCGGCGAACCGCGTGATGCGGCGGTACCGCGCGCGCATCGCGTAGACGTCGGTCGCCGACCCATCCCGCCGCCGACGCGCTGCGGGCACGCGGTCAGTCCCGCGCGAGGATGGAGAAGATCTTCCGGCGCGCCTCATCCAGCACGCTCACGGCTTCCCGGATCTGGTCCGAGCTGCCCGAGCGGCCCACCTGCGCGACGGCCTGCGCGAGGTCGATGCCCGACTTCGTCAGCGCCGAATGCCGACCGGTGTCGCGCGAGCCCGAGCTCTCCCACGGCGTCGCCCCCTCGGCAGCGGCGACCTGACGGCCTGCCTCCGTGAGCGCGTACGTCTTGCGTCCGCCCGACTCCTCAGCCTCGATGAGTCCCTCATCCGCCAGCAGCTGGAGCGTCGGGTACACCGAGCCGGGGCTGGGCTTCCACGTCCCGCCGCTGCGCTCCTCGATCTCCGAGATGATCTGGTACCCGTGCATGGGGCGTTCGGCCAGCAGCGACAGCACGGCGGCGCGGACGTCTCCGCGCCCCATGCGCGTGCTCGGCTGCTTCGGCATGAAGGCGTTTCGCAACTGCTCCATCGCGTCCCAGATGCCCGTCGCCGGCCAGCCCGCTCCGGGGCCGGCGCTGCCCGACCCGCCTTCTCCGCCGCGGCCGGGGCCGCCGAATCCCGCGAACCCGTCGCCCAGGAATGAACCGCTCATGATGACCTCCGTAGCCCGAGCCCGGTCGGCTCGGCGATACGTAACGATATATCGCTCACCACCGGATCAGAAGGGCACTCGGAGAACTGCCAGGTGCGGTCAGATGTCGCTGAAGTCGTTCGCGGGAGCCTGGAGCTCTGTGACCACGTCACCGTCCAGCACCAGCACCACGAACTCGACGCCCACGGCCCCCGGATTGCTCAGGGAGGTCGTGCCGGGGACCTCCTGCGAACCGATGCCCAGATGCTCGGCCGTTCCGTCGCCGTCCTCGTCCCAGATGTCCCAGGCGCCGGCGGCCACGGCCTCGGCGCGCGTGGAACCGACCGCGATCCCCTCCGCGGTCTCGAGGCGGTGCCCACCCACGAACGCCGAGCGAACCCAGACGCTGGCTCCCATCTCGGGGAAGTCGCTCACGGCAACGCCGTCCCACTCGTAGCGCGTACCCCAACTGGTGCCATTGCCCCACGGATCCTCGATGTCGGTGACGACGGGGGCCGCACCGACGAGTCCGCCGACGAAGGTCACGACCTCTTCACAGCGCTCGAAGGAGGCGCCTGTTCCGCCTGTCGGGTCGGCGAACCCGTCCAGCGTCATCACCACGACCGGTGCGGCCGTCGGGGTCGGCGTGGGGGACGGAGTGGATGCCGCCGACGCAGCGGTGGGCGAGGGAGAGGGGCTCGGCGGCGCCGCGCAACCGGTCAGGAGCAGGGACGCGACGACGACCGCCGTGATGCGGCTCTTCATGGCGGCAATCTAGCGCTGTGGCCCGCGGGCGCCTACCCCGGCCGCAGCGGGCACGCCTAGCCTGGGGCGTATGGCCCAGACCTGGAACGACGTCCGCCCCTACTTCGAACGCACCGCCGTCGCTCACGTCGCGACGCTGCTGCCCGACGGCGCGCCCCATTCCGTCCCGGTGTGGGTCGGCGTGGAGGGCGACCGGCTCGCGTTCTTCACGCAGGAAGGCTCCCGTAAGGACGTCGACCTGCAGCGCGATCCGCGCATCGCCCTCTCGATCACGCACCCCGATCAGCCGCTGGACATGGCCTTCGTGCGCGGACGCGTCGTCGAGCGCATCGAGGGCGAGGAGGCGATGGCGGTCGTCGACCGCATCGCCGAACGCTACACCGGCGCGCCGTACGAGATCCGCACGGGCTTCGTCGCCTTCCTCATCCAGCCCGAGGTGTGCTGGTCGCGGGACTACGCCGGCCAGTGACCGGCGGTCGCCGGGTCACGCCAGGTTCGCCGCCGCCCATGCCCGCAGGCTCGTCGGTGTCGTGGTGAGGACCGAGCGCGGCTGTGCGGGGACGTACCCGTCGCGGATGCCCGCCGTCATCAGGACGATGGCCTCCACGTGCGCGTCGGGCAGCCCGACGCCCCGCAGTTGTGCACGCACGTCGTCATCACTCACCTGCTGGGGCTCCACGCGGTGTCCGAGGACGCTCTCGAGGACGCCGGCCACCTCCCGGAACGAGAGATCCTCCGGGCCCTGCACGCCCAGGACGTGCCGTCCCGACCAGCTCCGCGAGAGCAGGCGGCCGGCTGCCACCGCCGCGATGTCCTCCGGCGCGACCCACGGCAGGGGACGGTCGAGGTCCATCGCGGTGGTCAGCACGCCGGCGCGGATGGATTCGAGGTCCATGAGCAGGTTGGTGAAGAAGTAGCCGCAGCGCAGGTGGGTCACCGACGCGCGCGTCGCCTCCAGCGCGACCTCGGTGGCGGCCAGTCCGTCGATCTCGCCCACGCCGTGCCGCTTCTCGGCTCCCCCGCTGGATTGGAACACGACCCGGTGGATGCCGTTCCCCTCGACCGCCGCGGCGATGTTCCGCGCGGCCACCGCGTGCGCCTCGAGCGGATCCCGGTCCATGCCGGTCGGACTCACCCAGTACACCGCCTCCAGCCCGCGCGTCGCTTCGGCCACGGCGTCCGCGTCCCACGCGTCCATCCGCGCGGTGTCGACATGCTCGGCGATGTCGCCCTCCAGCGTCGCCGGATCCCGCAGCAGCGCGCGCGGACGCTCCCCGGCCTGCACGAGCAGACGCAGCAGGTGCTGCCCCACGTGCCCCTTGGGCGTCGTCACTCCGATGGTCATCGGTCCAGGTCTCCTCTCCGGTGTCTCCTCCACCGCCGGCCGGCGGACGGCTCCACGCTAGAACCAGATGTGGCCGCATCCTGACCGCGATTCGTAGGATGGCGCCGTGGCCGACGTGACCGAGCGGATGCTGCGCCTGCTGGCGACCCTGCAGGGCGGGGGCTCGTTCTCGGGCGAGGATCTCGCGCGGCGGCTGGGCGTGAGCCCTCGCACGCTGCGGCGGGATGTGGACCGGCTCCGCGCGTACGGGTATCCCGTCATGACGCGGCCGGGCCCCGGCGGGCACTACCGCTTCGCCGTGGGGCAGCGCCTGCCGCCGCTCCTCCTGGAAGACGACGAGGCCGTCGCGGTCGTGATCGGCCTGGCCGCCCTCACCGCCGCCGGGCCCGCACACCCGGGCGCACTGGCGGATGCGGCCGGACGCGCCTACGGCAAGGTCGACACGCTCCTGCCCGCACGGTTGCGCTCCCGGGCCGCGGCGCTGCGCACCACGATCGAGGCCGAGCGGGCGCCGGCGCCGGAGGTCTCCGCCCGCACGCTGGGCACCCTCGCCGAGGCGATCGCCGCGGGAGAGATCGTGGCCTTCGACTACCGCGACGCCGGGGGCCGCCCGAGTGCCCGGCGCGTGGAGGCCCACCGGCAGGTGAGCATCGATCTCACGTGGTACCTCCTCGGCTGGGACCTCGGCCGTGGCGACTGGCGCGTCTTCCGGACCGACCGGATCGCGAATCTGCTGCGCACCGGAGCCCGTCACGCCGGGCGGGCGCTGCCCGCCGAGACCGCCCTGGAGTTCCTGCGCTCAGGCCTCAGCCGCGCCGCACCGTGACGCGCCGCTCAGTACCAGTTCGTGGCCTGGGAGTGCCCCCACGCGCTGCACGGCGCCCCGTACGCCCGCTGGATGTAGTCCAGCCCCCACGCGATCTGGGTCGCGGCGTTGGTCTGCCAGTCGGGGCCGGCGGCGGCCATCTTGCTGCCCGGCAGCGCCTGCGGGATGCCCGTGGCCCCGCTGGAGGCGTTGTACGCCTGGTAGTTCCAGTTCGATTCCTTCTCCCACAGCGACACGAGACAGGAGAACTGGTCGCCGCCCCACCCGTAGCGCTCGGCCGCGAGCTGCTGCGCGTACGCGCGCGCACCGGCGGGCGTGTTGACCGCGGCCAGGAGCTCCGCCCGCCGCTGCGCTTCGGCGGCTGCCGCGGCCTCGGCCTGACGCTGCGCCTCGGCGGCGGCCTCCTCGGCGGCCTTCCGGGCACGTGCCGCCTCCAGCGCCTGGGCGACCTCCACGGTCCGGGCGTCCACGGCCTGCGCATGCGCGCCGGCCTCCTCGGCGAGGGCGGGGAACAGCAGCGCGGGGACGAACGTCGCCTCTTCGAGTCGCTCGACAGCGTCGCTCAGCGCGGTCGTGTCGATGGCCGGCTGACCTTCCAGCTCGAGGCCGGATGCGGTGACCTCCGCCTGCAGGTCTTCCGCCGACTCCAGCGACGTCTGGGCGGCGGAGAGGGCGGCTGCCGCATCCGGGGCGCTGATGGCGACGGTGTCGATGTCGGCCGTGAGCGCGGGCGTGAGGACTGCTGCCGTGGGCGGGGCGATCGGTCCTTCCGACGCGTTCTCGGCGGCGACGGCGGCGACATTCGTCGTGCCGAGGATGCCGAGCACGGTGCCCAGGCAGGCGCCGACGCCGGCCACGAGGCGACGGGAGGGACGACGGGCGGATGTGTGCGGAGAGCTGGAATGCATGGAGCTGGAACGCATGGAAAGAGGGCCCTTCGGATCGCGGGCGCGCCGCAGCCGCGTGCCTGTTCGGGTCAGGCACGCGGCGCCCCGTCGATCGACCGGCCGCTCCGGGTGCGGCGGGCGCGCCGAGTCGGGGTCGGGCGCGAGCGTGCCTCTTCGGGTGAGGCACACACCGAGTCTGCGCGGCTGGTCTGGACGGTTCATCCGCGTTGCCTGGGCGCCGCGTGTACGGCCTCAGTTCCCGACCGGCGTCACCAGCCCATCGATCCGGGCGTCCCCTTGAACGGACCCGCGACGTCGGGGGTGATCCAGCCGCCGTAGAAGCCACCGGGCTGCGGCACCACCTCGACGCCGTCCACCGTGCAGTGGTCCATGGGCGCGGCGTACACGGCGACGCGGCCGCGGAGGAGCTCGTAGCCCGCCGACGGCTCCGGGTAGTACCACGCCGCGCCGCGGCGCACCTGCCCGCCGCCGGTGACGTCGAAGTAGCGTGCCGCGCCCTTGTACTCGCAGAACGACGACCCTTCCGCCGGCGCGAGCGTGCCGGGGGCGAACGCGTCGATCGGCACGTAGTACACCGGCGGATGGCTCGTCTCGAGCACCCGCACGACGTCATCCGTGTCGACGAGCGTGTCGCCGCCGAATTCGATGCGCACGCGCCGGGCGGTGCGGTCGACGCGTGGCGGACGCGGATAGTCCCACACCGATTCCTGCCCCGGACCGGGGGGATCAGGAGTGGGACGGTGCATCGCCGCTCACGGCCGCTGGGAACGGTAGTACGCCAGGAGCGAGCGGGTGGAGGCATCCTGCGCCTGCAGCGCCTCGGCATCCCCTTCGATCGCGGGCGCGATCTGCAGCGCGAGCTGCTTGCCCAGCTCGACGCCCCACTGGTCGAAGGAGTTGATGCCCCACACGATGCCCTGCGTGAAGGTGATGTGCTCGTACAGCGCGATGAGCTGGCCCAGCACGGAAGGGGTGAGGGCCGGGCCGAAGATCGACGTGGTCGGCCGGTTGCCGGGGAAGGTGCGGGCGGCCACGAGTGCCCCGGTGGTCCCCTCGGCCTCCACCTCCTCGGCGGTCTTGCCGAACGCGAGAGCCTTGGTCTGTGCGAGGAAGTTCGCCAGGAACAGTCCGTGCACGTCGCGGCCGTCGTCCTGCAGCGGATAGGCGGGCTGGGCGAACGCGATGAAGTCGGCGGGGATCAGGCGCGTTCCCTGGTGGATCAGCTGATAGAACGCGTGCTGGCCGTTCGTGCCGGGCTCTCCCCAGAACACCTCTCCCGTGTCGGTGGTCACTGGGGTGCCGTCCCACCGCACCGACTTGCCGTTGGATTCCATCGTGAGCTGCTGCAGGTACGCCGGGAACCGGTGCAGCTGCTGCGCGTAGGGCAGCACGGCGTGCGACTGCGCGCCGAGGAAGTTCGTGTACCAGATGTTCAGCAGGCCCATGAGCACCGGCACGTTGCGCTCCAGGGGCATGGATGCCACGTGCTCGTCGACGGCGTGGAAGCCGGCGAGCAGTTCCCCGAACGCATCGGGCCCGAGCGTGATGGCCAGGGAGAGACCGATCGCGCTGTCGACGGAGTAGCGCCCGCCGACCCAGTCCCAGAAGCCGAACGCGTTGGCGGGGTCGATCCCGAACTCGGCGACCTTGTCCAAGGCGGTGGAGACGGCGACGAAGTGGTGCGCGACGGCGTCGGTGCGGGATGCGTCGGTGTCGTCGATCGCGCCGGCCTCGGCCAGCTGCGCCCACAGCCACTCGCGGGCGAGGCGGGCGTTGGTGAGGGTCTCCAGCGTCGTGAAGGTCTTGGACGCGACGATGAACAACGTCGTCTCCGGGTCCAGGCCGGCCGTCTTCTGAGCGACGTCGGTCGGGTCGATGTTGGAGACGAAGCGCGCCTCGATGCCCGCGTCGGCCAGGGGCTTGAGCGCCTCGTAGACCATGACAGGACCGAGGTCGGACCCGCCGATGCCGATGTTGACGACGTGCGTGACCTTCTTGCCGGTGACCCCCCGCCACTCCCCCATCCGCACGCGGTCGGCGAACGCGGTGAGCCGGTCGAGCACCTCGTGCACATCGGCGTCGATGTGCTGGCCGTCGACGACCAGTTCGGGGCTCGCCCCCGCGGGGCGGCGCAGAGCCGTGTGCAGCACGGCACGGTCTTCGGTGGTGTTGATGTGCGCGCCGCGGAGCATGTCGGCGTACCGTTCGGCGACGCCGGTCTCCTCGGCCAGCTGAACGAGGGAGGCGAGGATGTCGTCGGTGACGAGGTTCTTCGACAGATCCACGTGCAGGTCGCCGAGCGTGTGCGTCATCCTCTCCACGCGGCCCGCGTCGGTGGCGAACCAGCCCCGCAGATCAGGGGTGAAAGAGTCGCGCGCCGCGCTCAGGCGACTCCAGGCGGACGTGGACGTGGGGTCGACAGGTGCACTCACCCCTCCACGCTAGCGTCAGGAGACCTCGCGCAGGGCGAGCGGGAGTTCGGCTGCCAGCTCGCGGGCGAGGAAGCCCAGGCCCAGCCGCTCGGTGAGGCGGTCACCGGCCCGTGCATGCACCCAGCTCCCCCAGACAGCGGCCTGAGCGAGGCCGGTGCCGCGTGCGGCGAAACCGGCGATCGCCCCGGAGAGGACGTCACCGCTGCCCGAGGTGGCAAGGCCAGGGCCGCCGCCGTGGATCCGCCATGTCGCGCCGTCGGACGCGGCCACCACGTCGTAGCACGTCACGACAGCGCGGTAGCGTTGTGCGACCTCCGCCACGACGGGGGCGAGATCATCGCGCAGGTCGGCGCCCGGCTCGCCGTCGCGAAGGATGGCCAGCTCGTCCCGGTTGGGGGTGAGCACGAGCGCGTCGGGCAGGAGCCCCCGATCGATTCCGGGGAGCACCCCGAGGGCGTACGCGTCGAGCACGAGGCACCGCGGACGTGCGTCGGCGATGGCCAGCAGCGTGTCCCGGGTCTCGTCGGCATCGTCGAAGCCCGGGCCCACGAGGACGGCGTCCGCGCGCGCGAGAGTGTTCCGGGCGGAGTCGTCGAAGGCGTCGGAGGCGTCGTCGGGCAGCGCGTAGACCGCCGCCTCGGGCAGCACCGCCCCCAGCTGGGCGTCGATCGACCCGGGCGCGAAGACGCCGAGGCGCCCCGCGCCCACGCGCAGCGCCGCCTCCCCTGCGAGCATCACGCCGCCGGGAGTGCGCCGGGAGCCGCCGACCACGACGACGTCCCCGCGGGCCTTCTTGTCGTCGCCGGGGTCGGGGAGCCCCCACGCCCTCAGCCGCTCGGGCGTGACGGTCTCCGGCCGGCGCGCCGCATCCGCCTCATTCCGGTCGGACATCGGCGCTCCTCGCATCGGGTGCCACCGCCGGGTCGTCGGGCGTGCCCACGGGTCCCTCGTCGTCGGGCGTGCCCGGATGCACCGTCACGTCGGCGCCCTCCTCCTGCAGGTGACTCACATCCGCGAACGCCGTCACGCCCCACAGGCCGTCGCTGAGATCCAGGCGCGTGACGGAGGCGTTGAGCACCGGATGGGCGGCGGCGAAGTCGAGGAGCTCCTCCTCCTGCAGATTCCGCAGCAGGCAGGTGATCAGGGTGACGATCGCGTCGTGCGCCACGATGAGCGCCGATTCCTCCGGACCCGACATCAGATCGCGCAGGAACGAGCGCAGCCGCAGCGCGACATCCGCCCACGACTCCCCGCCGGGCGGGCGGTGGTAGAACTTGCCGAGGTGTCGTCGCCGCTGCGCCTCCTCCGGATGCAGCCGCGCGACGCCGGTCGTGGTGAGCAGGTCGAGGATCCCCAGCTCCCGGTCGCGGATGCGCTCGTCCACGCCGACGACGACGGGTTCGTCCCCGAGTGCGAGGGCGAGGGTCTGCCGCGCGCGGAAGTACGGCGACACCCAGTACGCCGCGATGTCGTCGCGGTGCTCGTCCAGCCATCGCCCGAGCGCGACGGCCTGCTCCTCCCCGGTCGGCGAGAGCGGCACGTCGGCGTCGCGGATGTCCAGCGGGATCCGCTCCAGTCCCTCCCGCTCGGCACGCGTCGCGGCCACGTTCCCCACGCTCTCGCCGTGGCGCACGAGCCACAGAGTCCTCATCGGCATCCGCCCAGCGTAGGAGTCGGGCACCGGCGCGCGCCGGGGGTTGCGCTGGGGCCCCTCACCCCTCAGCCTGCGTCAGCGGCACGCGCAGGAGGCGATCGTCGCCGTCGACGGGCGATCCGCGGCCGTCGGTGTTGTTCGTCAGCAGCCACAGGTCGTCGCCGGCGACGACGGCATCCCGCATCCGCCCGTACTCCCCCGTCCACAGCGCCACCGGGTTCCCCGCGAGCGCGTCGTCGGCGATGTCGAGCATCCACACCCGCTCTCCGCGCAACCCGGCGACGAACACCGTGCTCCCCGCGGCCGCGAGGCCGCTGGGGCTCGCCTCCGACGGCTCCCACGCGAGGATCGGGTCGACGTACGCCGCATCCCCGGCGACCCCCTCGTGCACGGGCCACCCGTAGTTGCCGCCGGCCACGATCCGGTTGACCTCGTCGTACGTGTTCTGCCCGAACTCGCTCGCCCACGTCTGCCCGTCGGCGGTCCACGCGATCCCCTGCACGTTGCGGTGCCCGAGGGAGTACACGCGGCTGTCGAACGGGTTCCCCGGCGCGGCCTCCCCCTCCGGCGTGAGACGCAGGATCTTGCCCGCGAGGGATGCCGGATCCTGCGCGGCGTCGCGCAGGCCCGCGTCGCCGGTGGTGACGTAAAGGAAGCCGTCGGGCCCGAAGGCGATGCGGCCGCCGTTGTGGGTGCTCGCGCGCGGGATCCCGTCCAGCACCATCTCGGGTGCCCCGAGCCCGCGGCTCCCGGCGTCGCCGGTCAGCGGCATCCGCACGACGCGGTTCTCGGTCTCGGCACCGTGGTAGGCGTACAGCCACGTCTGCTCGTCCTGCTCGCGGACGGCCAGGCCGTGCAGGCCGCCCTCCCCGCCGGGAACGACGCCGGGGATCCGCCCGACCTCGCGCACGCTCCCGTCTGCGCGGATCTCGGCGACCGCGGCCGTGTCGCGCTCACTGACCAGCTGCGTGCCATCGGGCAGGGGCACCACCGACCACGGCGCATCCAGGCCGGTCGCGACCACCGCCGGCTCGGCACCGGGCCGGGTGTGCGCCGCCGGTGTCGCCACGACCTCGCGGTCGGGGCCGGGCGTCACGGTCACCGGCGCGGGCGCTGCCCGCTCGGGGACTGCGGCGCATCCGCCCGTGAGCAGGACGATCGCGAGCGCCCCGGCGGTGGCAGACCCGCGGAAGGACATCGGGACCACGGACGGACGGACGAACCTGCCAGGCGCTGCCATGCCCCCACGCTACGACGGCACGCCGCCGCGCGGGCCGATGCGGCGCCGGCGATCAGTGCGGCGCGTGGAAGGCGGCGTCGCCGCGCTTCCAGTACCCCTTCACGACGATGCGGGCCGGGTCCAGGCCCCACCGCTCGACCGCGAGGGCACGCCCTGGTCGCACGACCGCCTGCTCGGCGGCGATGAACGCGAACACGTCGCGACCGGGGCGGTCGGCGGCATCCATCGCGTCCAGTCGCGCCACCAGCGCCGTGCCGCCGACGGCGTCACCCCGGTGCACGTACGACACGGAGACACCCGCGGGCGCGTCGATGGTCAGCTCGTGCGCGGCGTCGGGCACTTCGATCAGCACCGTGCCCACGGCATCCGCCGGCATGGATGCGGCGAAGCGGCGCATCGCAGGCACCGCGGTCTCGTCACCGGCGAGGAACCACGCGTCGGGCGTGCCCTCCAGCACCATCGAGCCGCGGGGTCCGCCCACGCCCACCGGCGCTCCCAGCGGCGCGGACGCGGCCCACTCCGCCGCGACGCCGCGCTCGCCCTCCGCGCCGTGGATGGCGAACTCCACGTCGAGCCATCCCTCGCCCCAGGCCAGCGGCGTGTACTCGCGACTGGGAGCGGCACGCATCTGCTCGACCGTGTCGACGGGGCCGCCCGGGAAGAACAGGCGCATGTGGTCATCGCACCCGAGGGAGGCGAAGCCGCGCAGATCGTCGCCCTCCACGCGCACGCGCACGTACGCGTCCGTCACCCAGTCCCGCCGCGCGAGCACCGCCGAGCGGAACCGCAGGTCGAGCCCGCGGCGCGCGAGCGTGAAGGCTGCCGAGTGCACATCGGTCATCGTTCCATCCTCATCCCTCGGGTGCAGCCCTCGCGGCCGCGCATCATTCCCACAGCACGACCCGGCGGCCGTCGAGCTCCACCACGTGCGCGGGCGTGTCATAGAGCGCCTCGAGCCGCTCCGCGGTGATCACGTCATCCACGGGTCCGTGGTGCACGACGGCACCGTCGCGCATCGCCACGATGTCGTCGGCGTAGCAGGCGGCGACGTTGATGTCGTGCAGCACGACGACGATCGTCATGTCGCGCTCGGAGGCGAGGCGGCGCATGAGCTTCATGAGGCTCACGCCGTGCCGGGGGTCGAGGTTGTTCAGCGGCTCGTCCAGCAGCAGGTGGTCGGTGTCCTGGGCGAGGGCCATCGCGACGAACGCGCGCTGGCGCTGTCCGCCGGACAGCTCGTCGAGGAAGCGCGTGCGCACCGCCTGCAGATCCAGCAGCTCGATCGCCGACTCGACGTGCACGCGATCCTGCGGCGAACGGGCCGATCCGCCGTGGGGGAATCGGCCGTAGGCCACGAGGTCTTCCACGCTCAGGCGGATGGCGAGGTGGTTGTCCTGCCGGAGGATCGCGAGCCGGCGGGCGATCTCACGCGAGCGGGTGGTCGCGACGTCGCGGCCGTCGACCGTGATGACTCCCCCGTCGGTGCCGATCAGCCGGCCGATCGCCGCCAGGAGCGTGGACTTGCCCGCACCGTTGGGGCCGATGATCGCCGTCAGCCCCGTCCCGATGTCGAGGGTGACGTCGTCCACGGCGACGAGCGCGCCGTGGCGCTTGACGACGGATGCGGTGGTGATCATCTCAGCGGGCCCTTCCGGTGAGGACGAGGAGGAGGAAGAAGATCCCGCCGACGAATTCGATCACGACGGGCAGTTCGGTGCCGAAGCCCAGCAGGCGGTCGAGGATCAGCTGGCCGCCGACGAGCGCGATGACCCCGATCGCGATCGTCGCAGGGATGCTGCGGGAGTGGCGATGGCCCACGGCGGAGTAGGCGAGGTTCGCCACCAGCAGGCCGAAGAAGGTCACCGGCCCCACGAGCGCGGTCGAGGCCGCCACGAGCACCGCGATCACGACCACGACGTGCATGACGGTGCGACGGTGGTCGACCCCGAGGGAGATCGCGCGATCCTCCCCCAGCGACAGGACGTCCAGCGCGCGGCGGATGGGCCACAGCGACGCCAGCGCGCACACCACGAGCACCGCGGTGGGGGCGAGGAGCTCCCGCTCCACGGCGGTGAAGCTCGCGAAGACGAGGTCCTGCACGATCGCGAAGGTGTCGGGATCGAGGAGGCGCTGCAGGAATGCGGTGACCGAGCGGAACAGCACTCCGAGCACGAGCCCGACGAGCACGATGACGTGCAGGTCGAGCCGGCGCCGCTGGAAGAGCCATCCGTACAGGAGCACGACCACGACGGTCATGAGCACGAGTTCGACGAGCCAGGAGGCCAGCGGGGGCGCCGCCAGCAGCACGGTGGGGCCGAGGACGAACGCGGTCACCACCTGGATCGCCAGGAACACCGCGTCGAAGCCCATGATCCCGGGGGTGAGGATGCGGTTGGCCGTGATCGTCTGGAACAGCACCGTGGCCACGCCCACCGCGGTGGCGGCGAGGGCCATGCCCGCGACGGTGCGGCCGCGCAGCCCCAGGGCGTACTCCCACGCGCCGGGGAGATCGGTGAGCACGTAGATGCCCGTCACCCCGACGGCCAGGACGACCAGCAGCCCCAGGCGCCACGGACCGCTCGTCCATCGCCGCAGCCCTCGCCGGCCCGGCAGAACCGCCCTCACCGTACGACCTCGCGTCGACGACGGGCGGGCGTGCGGCGGCGGGTGCCCGCCGTGTCGGCCGGGCGGGCGGTGCCCAGCAACATCCACAGGAACACGACGCCGCCGACCACGCCCATGACGACGGAGATGGGCAGCTCGTAGGGGAACCGCACGACGCGCCCGATGATGTCGCACAGGAGCACGAGCGCAGCGCCCAGGAGCGCCACCAGCGGCACGGCGCGCCGCATGTTGTCTCCGATGAGGCGGCTGACGATGTTGGGGGCGATCAGGCCGAGGAAGGGCAGCGCACCGGTGACGACCATGAGGATGCCGGTCACCACCGCGATGATGCCCACGCCGAGGGCCAGCACGCCGCGCGTGTGCAGCCCCAGCCCGCGCGCGGTGTCCTCCCCGAGGCCGGCGAGGGTGAAGCGATCGGCGGCGAACCACGCGATCGCCGCCGCCGCGGCGGCGAGGAAGAGGATCTCGTAGCGGCCGCGCAGCACGGTGGAGAAATCGCCCACGCCCCAGCTGAGGAGCTCCTGCAGCGCGTCCGTGCGGTACGCGATGAACGTGGTGACCGCGCCGATGACGGCGCCGTAGAGGAGGCCGACCACCGGGACGAGGACGCTGGAGCGTGACGGGATGCGGCGCACGAGCGCCAGGAAGCCGGCGACCCCGGCCAGCGCACCCACGGAGGCCACGACCGCCTTGGCCCACAGCGGCAGGCCCGGTGTCGTGAGCAGGACCGCGAGGAGTGCGAGGCTCGCCGCATCCGTCGCGCCCGTGGTGCCCGGCTCGACGAAGCGGTTGCGCGTGAGCAGCTGCATGATCAGGCCCGTGATGGCGAAGGCGGCGCCGGCCAGGATGAGCGCGACCGTGCGGGGAACCCGGCTGGCGAAGAGGATGAACGCGTCGAGCTCGGCGACGCCCACGAACAGCGAGACCGTCGCGAGGGCGGCGACGCACACCACCCCCGCGACGATCAGCACGGTCGATCGGCGGATCAGCGGACCGCGTCCTTCCCGCCCCGGCGCGCGGGGGTCACGACGCGACCGCTTCCTCGACGGTGTCCAGGACGGCGGAGATCGCGGTGAGACCGTTGATCACGATGTACAGCTCGCCGGCGGGCAGCAGCACGATCCGGTCGTTCTGCGCCGCCGCGGTCCGCTCGACCAGCTCGTTGGCGAGGGTCTCCTCCGCGCTGCCCCCGTCGCCGGTGGCCGCGCCGCGGTCGAAGGCGAAGATCCACTCCGGGTCGGCGGTGAGGAGGAACTCGTTGGTCACGGAGTCGCCGTGCGGCGATCCCTCCGCGCCCGGCAGCTCGGCGGCGGGGACGGCGGGGGTGAATCCGAGCTCGTCGAAGAACCACCCGAAGCGGGAGCCCTCGCCGAACGCGCTGTACTCGCCGCCGGAGACGGCCAGGACGAGGGCACTGCCCGACGCGTCGGCCGCGAGCGCATCGATGCGCTCCTCGATCTGCCCGGCCAGCTCGGCGACCTCGTCCTCGCGGCCGAAGATCTCGCCCAGCTGCGCGGCGCGCACGAGGCCCGCGGCGGGGTCGAAGGTGCCGCCGGGGGTACCGGTGAGGTCGATCGTCGTCGCGATCTCGGACAGCTCGTCGTACTGCCCGGTGCTGCGGGCCGCCGTCACGATGAGGTCGGGGTCCAGTTCGGCGACGGCCTCGAAATCGGGCTCGAACAGCGTCCCGACCTTCGGGAGGTCGGCGTAGTCGGAGAGGTAGTCCGGCAGCACGACGTCGGGGATCGCGACGACGGCGTCGCCGGCGCCGATGGCGTCCAGGGTGTCGAGCGTGGCGATGTCGAACGTGATGACGGCCTCGGGCTCGCGCGGCACCTCCACGGCGGCCCGCTCGGTCGAGGGGTCTTCACGGTAGGACGATTCCCCGTCCTCCTCCACGAGCACGAGGGTCGGCTGCGCGTTGTCGACCACGACGGTCTCCGCCGCATCCGCGGGAGCGGCATCCGCGCTCGGGGTGGAGCAGGCGGTGACGGCGAGGGCGAGGGCGGCGAGACCGGCGAGCGGCGCGGCGGAACGGAGTCGAGAGGTCATGAAGGTGAGGCTACCCTAACCTCTCGCCTCATCCCGTCGCCGCGGCACCGGCCGGTGCCCCCACACGGCCCGTGTGCACGGCTCATTTCCCGGCACGACGTGGGACGATTCCGCGACCGACGCGGCGGCAGTCGTTACCCTTCCGTTATCCCGATCATGGCGGCGCTGCGATCCCACAGCATCTTCGCGAGCGCCGGATCGTCGGCCGGCCGGCTGGTGCGCGCCACGCGGTTGTTCGCGTAATACTCCCCCGGCCGCCAGTCCACGCCGGGCTTGCCCATCGCGAGCCACGTCAGCCGCGACCCGCCGATCTCCGTCGAGGTCAGCACGCGCTTCATCACCGGATTCGTGTAGAGGAAACGCCACGGTCCGACGGATGCGGCAGCGAAGCCGCTCGCAATGGCGCCCGGGTGGAACGCCACCGGGTGGATCCCGGCATCCCCGTAGCGACGGTGCAGTTCCTTCGTGAACAGGATGTTCGCGAGCTTCGCATTGCCGTACGCCGCGCCCGGGGAGAACCGGCGCTCCCCCTGCAGATCGTCGATGTCGAAGCGCGCGAACCGGAGGGCCGCCACGCTGGAGGTCTGGATGACGGTCGCACCGCTCTCCCGCAGCCGATCCCTCAGCAGGTTCGTGAGCAGGAACCCGCCCAGGTGGTTCACCTGGAAGGTCAGCTCGAACCCGTCGCGGGTCACCGTGCGGTCTCCGAAGATCCCGCCGGCGTTGTTGGCGAGCACGTCGATGCGGGGATAGGACTCCGTCAGCACGGCGGCCAGTTCCCGCACCTGCGACAGATCGCTGTAGTCGGCGACGTGCCAGGGTGCGTCGAGAGCCTCCGCCACCGTCCGGGTCTTCTCCGGATCGCGACCCACCACGACGACGTGCTCACCCGCCTCGCTCAGCTGCCGGGCCGATGCCGCGCCGATCCCGTCGCTGGCGCCGGTGATCACGATCGTGCGCGCCATACCGCCCCCTCTCGAGCCCCCGGCAGATGCGCGCCCGGCCTCACAGGTCGATCTTCTCGTTCTCGCCCTCCATGCGGTCGCCGGTCACCTTGTGCTTGACGAAGGCGACGAGGCTCGCGACGCGGCCGCCGGGGCTGTCCCAGTACTCCGCGCTGTCGGCGTCCACCTTCAGCAGCACGATGTCGGGGTCCTCCGGCCCTTCCGGGAACCACGCCTCCAGTCCCGCGTTCCACTGCTCGCGCAGTTTCGCGTCATCCTCCACGACGTGCGCGGTGCCCGACAGCGACAGCCACGAGTCGTTGCTGCTGAACGAGACGCCCACCGTGGGGTCGAGGCGCACGTGCTCGACCGCGGAGGCCTTGCGGCTGATGACGAACCACAGGTCGCCGTCGAATTCGGTCTCCTGCACGGTCAGCGGATGGGCCACGAGCTTGCCCTCGGCGGTGCGGGTGGTCACCATCGCGAAACGGAAACCCTTCAGCAGCTCGTTCAGCTTGGTCAGTTCAGAGGTATCGGCGGTCATGGGAGCCTTCCTTTCGAGGATCGGACCCGTCCATGCAATCCCGCGCGCGCCGGCGCCCGCGAGCCGTTGACATCCGGCATGATCCGTGCGGCGGAGAGAAGCCCGGCACCGGCCGCGCGGCCGCGTTCCCCGGATCAGGAGATGTGCCCGAATCAGGCCCGATCCGGCCCCATCCGTCCTGATTCCGGCGATCCTCCTGAATTCGGGCACGATGCGGATGCCGGACGCGGCCGCCGGCAAGCCCTGGACGGGAGGGTGCCCGGCACGAAGACTGAGTGCAGCGGGCGCGCCGCGCATGCAGGGAAGGGCCACTGTGGCAGACAACGTCGCCGAACAACTGATTCAGCAGCTCCAGGATGCGGGGGTCACGCGCATCTACGGCATCGTCGGCGACTCGCTCAACCCGATCGTCGACGCCGTGCGCCGCACCGGCGGCTCCGCCGAGGGCGGCATCGACTGGATCCACGTGCGCAACGAGGAGGCTGCCGCCTTCGCCGCGGCCTCCGAAGCCCAGCTCACGGGGAACCTCGCCGTGTGCGCGGGCAGCTGCGGGCCGGGGAACCTCCACCTCATCAACGGGCTCTACGACGCGCATCGCTCCGGTGCGCCGGTCCTGGCGATCGCGAGCCACATCCCGACCGTGGAGATCGGCTCGGGCTACTTCCAGGAGACGCACCCCGAGCGCCTGTTCACCGAGTGCTCCAACTACTGCGAACTGGTCTCGACCCCCGAGCAGTCGCCGCGCGTGGTGAACTCCGCGATCCGCCACGCCACCGGCGGATCCGGGGTCGCCGTGGTCGTGCTGCCCGGCGACCTGGCCGCCGACAAGGCGGCCGGCGCCGCCCCGCCCTTCGCCCCCGCCCGCCGCGGACGGATCGCCCCGCACCCCGTCGACGTCGAGAAGCTGGCCGCCGCGATCGCCGAGGCCGAGAAGATCACGCTGTTCGTCGGCGACGGAGCGCGCGACGCCCGCGAGCAGGTCCTCGCGTTCGCCGGCCACCTGCAGGCGCCGATGGGGCACACCCTGCGCGGGAAGCCGTGGATCCAGTACGACAACCCGTTCGACGTCGGCATGTCGGGGCTCCTCGGCTACGGCGCGACGGACTGGGCGATGAAGGAGGCCGACCTGCTGCTCCTGATCGGCACCGACTTCCCCTACGCCCAGTTCTTCCCCGACGGAGAGCACGTCACCATCGCGCAGATCGATGCGGATGCGACACGCCTGGGCCGCCGGGCAGCCGTCCGCCACCCGGTGCACGGCGACGTGGGCCGCACCCTCGCGGCGCTGCAGGAGTTCCTTCCCGCCCGCACCGACCGGACGTTCCTCGACCACGCGCTCGCCCGGCACCGCAGGGCCCTCGAGGACGCCGTGGCGGTGTACACCGACTCCGACGACGCGCCGATCCATCCCGAGCGCGCGATGACCGCGATCGACCGGGCCGCCGCATCCGATGCCGTCTTCACCGCCGACACCGGCATGGGCAACGTCTGGCAGGCCCGCTACGTCACCCCCACGCGCGATCGGCGGCTCCTCGGCTCGTACGTGCACGGATCGATGGCCAACGCACTGCCGCAGGCCATCGGCGCGCAGTTCGCGCATCCCGACCGGCAGGTGATCGCGATCGCCGGCGACGGCGGCCTGTCGATGCTGCTGGGCGAGCTCATCACCGCCGCCGCATACCGCCTGCCGATCAACGTCTTCGTGTTCAACAACTCCACCCTGGGACTGGTGAAGCTGGAGATGCTCGTCAACGGCTACCCCGATTTCGGCGTGGACGTGCCGATGGTCGACTTCGCCGCGCTCGCGGGGAGCCTCGGGTTCCTCGCGCAGCGCGTGACCGATCCCGCCGACCTGGATGCCGCGATCACCACCGCTCTCGCCCATCCCGGCCCGGCGCTGGTCGACATCGTCACCGATCCGAACGCCCTCTCGGTGCCGGGGACAGTCACCGCCCAGCAGGTCACCCGGTTCGGGCTGTCCATGGCCAAGCTCGTCCTCGGCGCCGAGCAGACCGGAGGCCTGCGTCAGGTCGTCGACACCGCCAAGAGCAACATCAGGCACCTGCGGGGGCTCTGAGCGAAGGGAACGCGACGATGGATGAGATGCCGCCGCAGTCGGCGACCGGCAAGGTGCTGTGGCACTTCACGATGTCACTCGACGGATTCGTCGCGGGCCCCGGGCACACGATGGAGTGGATGTATGGAATCCACGATCGCCCCGGCCTCATCGACGAGTACACCTCCACCACCGGCGCGGTCCTGGGCGGGCGCGACGGATGGGAGGCGTACCCCGACGCGTCGGCGACCTACGGCGGGCAGTGGCAGGGGGCGACGTTCGTGCTGACGCACCACCCCGAGGATGCCGCGCCGTCGGCGGGCGTCACGTTCCTCTCGTGCGACGTGGCAGAGGCCGTCGCGATCGCGCGCGCGGCAGCCGGCGGCAAGAACGTCGAGGTGCTCTCCCCCTCTCTCGGGCGTCAGCTGCTCGAACGGGGACTGCTGGATGAGATCGACATCCACATCGCCCCCGTGCTGCTGGGTGACGGCATCCGCCTGTACGACAACCCCGGCGGGCAGCCCGTCCCGCTCACGCTCGTGAACGGCGACGCCGGGCGTGTCACCGTCGACGTACGCTACCGGCCGGTGCCCTCACCCGGATGAGCGCTCCGGCTCACAGCTCGACGCTCTCCTCGGCCGGAACCGGGGTCTGCTGGTACAGCGCGAGGCGCCATCCGCCGTCCTCCCGCACGTAGACGCTCGTCATGACCGCGTCGAAGGGCGGGCCGCCGGATGCCCGGAACGCCCGGCCGCGGTACACGAACGCGGCGGAGTCGGGGCCGAGGCCGATGAGCCGCTCGTCGGTGATCTCGTACGCCGACCACGCCGGCGCATCATCCAGCGACGCCACGACGGCGCCGCGGTCGAGCACCGAGCCGTCGGCGAGCACCATGACGGCGTCTTCGGTCATGACGGTGCCGTAGAACTCCCCTCCCGTGCCATCGCACAGGGCGGTCCATCCCGCATGCTCGAGCCGGAGGAGTTCGGTCAGATCGATCGCCATGCCTCCGAGTTTCCGTGACGGCCCGCGCCGCGCGCAACCGGTCGGGAGCGAGATCAGCGCGCGTCGACCGGCAACGGCAGCGGCACTTCGCGCGACCGGTCCCACGGCTCGGTCCAGCCGAGCCGGTCGAACAGACCATCCAGCAGCATCCCGGTGAAGCCCCACACCAGGTGCCGCTCGCCCGTCTCGTTCGGCAGGAGGAACGCCGGCGCACGCCACTCGCGTCCCTCCGCCCGGCTGACCGTCACGCCGCGGTGGGCGGGATCCAGCAGATCCGCCACAGGCGCGCGGAACACGTCCGCCGATTCCGCGTCGTCCACGACGTGCACGGGAGAGGGATGCCGCCACCATCCGAGCACCGGGGTCACGACGTGCCGCGAGTACTCCAGCGGGATGGGTTCCAGCGCCCCCAGCACCTCCACTCCGGCAGGATCCAGGCCCGTCTCCTCCTCGGCCTCGCGGAGCGCGGCCGCGATCGGTCCGTCGTCGCCCTCGTCGATCCGGCCGCCGGGGAACGCCACCTGCCCCGGGTGCGAGCGCAGCGTCGTGGCGCGCGAGAGCAGCAGCACGTCGAGGTCGCGGGAGACCGCGCGCGACTGCGCGTCGTGGTCGCTGGCGCGTGCGTCCAGCACGCCGAAGAGGATCAGCACGGCGGCAGGCCTCGCCGCGAACCCGTGCTCGACCGGCTGCGCCTCGGTCACCGACCGCGCGAGCGAGACCAGTTGGGACCGCGCGCTCAGGGCGGCGTGATCGGCGCTCATCCGTTCAGCGTACGACGACCGGCCGACACGCAGGCGACTGCCACCTCATCGGCGGCTCCGGCGGTGGAATGCTCCCCGTCCCCGTGGCGTTGCTCCTCACGATGGAGAAGACGGACGGATCGGGATCGGTGGCGCTCGAGCTGTACTCGACGTCGTTCTGCGGCGCGTGCCGGCGCACGCGTGCGGTCCTGGACCGCGTGCGCCAGCTGCTGCCGGAGATCACCGTCATCGAGCACGACGTCGCGTTCGAGCCCCACCTCGCCGAAGCCCGGGGCATCCGGTCCACCCCGACCGTTATCGTCCGCGGGGCCGGCGGCGCCGAAACGATGCGCGCGGACGGCGTCCCCACGATCGACCACGTCCTCGTCGCCGTCGCCCGCGCGATGGATGCGGCGAGCGCGGGAAGTCACGGCGCGCTCCCAGCTTCGCGGGACCAAAACAGCGGGGTGCATCGTTCTCCCCGGTAGACGCCGCAGCCAGCGCCGTCACCCAGGAGGAATCGTGAGCAACGAGTACCGCAAGACTCCCGAGGCGCTCAACCGCCTCACCCCCACCCAGTTCCGCGTGACGCAGGAAGAGGGCACGGAGCCGCCCTTCCGCAACCGCTACTGGGACAACCACGAGCCGGGCATCTACGTCGACGTCGTCTCGGGCGAGCCGCTGTTCTCCTCGACCGACAAGTTCGACAGCGGGACCGGCTGGCCGAGCTTCACCCGCCCTCTCGACACGTCGGCCGTCGTGTCCAAGACCGACCGTACGCTGTGGATGACGCGCACCGAGGTGCGCTCGGCGATCGCCGACAGCCACCTCGGGCACGTCTTCGACGACGGACCCCGGGAGGCGGGTGGAATGCGCTACTGCATGAACTCCGCCGCCCTGCGCTTCGTCCCCCTCGACGAGCTCGACGAGCAGGGGTACGGCGCCTACCGCACACTTTTCACCGACACGAAGGAGAACGCCTCATGACCAGCGGACCCACCGACACCGGAGCCGTCACCCGCACCCCCGGCACCGAGACCGCCGTGCTCGCCGGCGGCTGTTTCTGGGGGGTGGAGGACCTCATCCGCCGTCAGCCCGGCGTGCTCGACACGCGCGTCGGCTACACGGGAGGGCACAACGACCATGCGACCTACCGCAACCACCCCGGCCACGCCGAAGCCGTGGAGATCGTGTTCGACCCCACGAAGACGACCTACCGCGACATCCTGGCGTTCTTCTTCCAGATCCACGACCCGTCGACCCTGAACCGTCAGGGCAACGACATCGGCACGAGCTACCGCTCCGCGATCTTCCCGCTCACCCCCGAGCAGGAGCGCGTCGCGCGCGACACGATCGCCGATGTGGATGCGTCGGGCCTGTGGCCGGGCAAGGCCGTCACCACGATCGAGCCGGCGGGCCCGTTCTGGGAGGCCGAGCCCGAGCACCAGGACTACCTGATCACCTACCCGCACGGGTACACGTGCCATTTCCCGCGCGCGGACTGGGTGCTCCCCCGTCGCGAGCAGGCGGCGACGGCGTGACGCCGGATTTCGATGCGCTGACCGAAGACGACCTGCGACGGGGCGGCAGCGTCAAGTGGACGATGTTCCCCGACGTCATCGGAGCGTTCGTGGCGGAGATGGACTTCGGTGTCGCCCCGCCGGTGCGCGACGCGATGGTGTCGGCACTGGATCGCGGCCTCACCGGGTACCTCCCCGCGCACCTGGACGAGAGCCTCGCCGCCGCGATGTCGGACTGGTACCGCACGGCCTACGGGTGGGAGGTCCCGGCCGGCCGCGTGCACCATGTCCCCGACGTCATCGCGGCCTTCGAGCTCACGATCGAGCGGTTCACGACGCCGGGCTCGGCCGTCATCGTCCCCACCCCGGCCTACATGCCCTTCCTCACGGTGCCGCAACTGCACGGGCGCCGCGTGATCGAGGTGCCGAGCATCCCCGTCGACGGCCGCAGCACGATGGACCTCGACGGCATCGCACGGGCCTTCGACGACGGGGCGGAGCTCCTCGTCGTGTGCAACCCGCACAATCCGCTCGGCACCGTCTTCACCCGCGCCGAGCTGGAAGCCGTCTCGCACGTCGTGGCCGGCAAGAAGGGGCGCGTCTTCTCCGACGAGATCCACGCTCCCCTCGTCTACCGTCCGGCGCGCCACGTGCCGTACGCATCCATCTCGGAGGAGGCCGCCTCCCACACGATCACCGCCGCATCCGCGTCGAAGGCGTGGAACCTCGCCGGACTGAAGTGCGCGCAGGTGATCCTCTCCAACGAGGCGGATGCCGCGGCGTGGGAAGAGTTCGGATTCTGGGCCGGCCACGGCACGTCCACGCTCGGCGCAGTGGCTCACGCGGCAGCGTACACGCACGGCGGGCCGTGGCTGGAGCAGATCGTGGACTACCTCGACGGCAATCGGCGTCTGCTGGCCGAACTCGTCGCCGAGCACCTCCCCGACGCGCGCATGTCGATGCCGGAGGCCACCTACATCGCCCTCATCGACTTCCGCGCTTACGGTGTGCCGGGTGACCCGGCCGAGTGGTTCCGCACGCACGCCGGAGTCGCGATGACCGACGGGGCGGCGTGCGGCGTCGCGGGCATCGGGCACATGCGCTTCGTGTTCGCCCTCCCCCGGCCGCTGCTGCGCACCGCGATCGAGCGGATCGCCTCGGCGCTGACCAAGGCCGCGCACGCGTGAGGAAGTCTGCGCCACACTGGAGCGCATGAGCGACGGAGCCGAGCGGCCGTGGGTGCTGCACGTCGACCTGGACCAGTTCATCGCCGCGGTGGAGGTGCTGCGCCGGCCCGAGCTGGCGGGGCTCCCCGTCATCGTCGGCGGCCGCGGGGACCCCACCGAACGCGCCGTCGTCTCCACCGCGTCGTACGAGGCGCGCGAATTCGGGGTGGGGTCGGGGATGCCGCTGCGCCTGGCCGCGCGCAAGGTGCCCGACGCCGTCATCCTGCCGGTGGATGCTCCCGCCTACACCGCCGCATCCGAGGAGGTGATGGCGACGTTGCGCGGGCGGCCCGACGCCGTCGTGCAGGTGCTCGGGTGGGATGAGGCGTTCGTGGGGGTTCGCACCGCCGACCCGGAGGGCTATGCGCGCGAGCTGCAGGCGGCGGTGCTGGAGCGCACGCGCCTGCACTGCAGCGTCGGCATCGGCGACACCCTCGTGCGCGCGAAAGTCGCGACCGGGTTCGGCAAGCCGCGCGGAGTGTTCCGGCTGACGGCGGAGAACTGGCTCGACGTTCTGGGCGACCGCCCCACGCGCGACCTGTGGGGCGTGGGGTCGAAGATCTCCCGGCGGTTGGAGAATCTGGGCATCGCCACGGTGACGCAGCTCGCCCATGCGGACGAGGCGCCGCTGGTCGCCGAGTTCGGACCCCGCATGGGCCCGTGGTACCGGCAGCTCGGCCGGGGCGAGGGCGCGAGCGTCGTCGACGACACGCCGTGGGTGGCGCGCGGGCACGGCCGGGAGACGACCTTCCAGCAGAACGTCGCCGACCCGGCCGAGATCGAGCGCGCCGCGCGCACTCTCGCGGCGCAGGTGCTCGACGACGTCGCCGCCGAGGGGCGGCCCGTGATCGGTGTCGGACTGAAGGTTCGGTACGCGCCCTTCACGACCAAGACCTTCACGCGGAAGGTGCCGGTCACCTTCGAGCGCGATGCCGTGGTCGCGGCGATCCTCGCGCTCGTGGCGAAGATCGAACCCGACCGGCCGCTGCGGCTGCTGGGTGTGCGCGCGGAGATGCAGATGCCCGACGACGCGCGGGAGGGTCACACCCCCACGCGCAGCGGGTGGTGATCAGCGGCGGCTGAGGCGCGCGTCCCCCCTGGTCCACGGCACCGATGCATCCGGCCGTGCGGCCCGGCCGCGCGCCTCGCCATCGCATCGGACGACCACCGCCCAGTCCGCCAGCGAGGTGCCGGCTGCCTCCAGCCGATCGCGCACGCGTCGCACGGCCTTCGCGCTCGGCGTGCCCTGCACCGCGACGTGCGCCATGTGGGTGGCCACGATCTCGGCGATCGCGCGCACGAGGGGCTTCGGCCACCGCATCCGATCGCCCATCGACCGCACGAGCACCGCGCCGCGCTCGGCGTGACCCCACGACGTCAGCCGGCCGTTGCGGCGGCGCGTCGTGTCGGGTTTGCCCACGTCGTGCAGGAGCGAGGCGAGGACCAGCAGCTCGCGTCGGTCGGCGTGGATGTCGTGCTGTACGGCGTGCGTGGCGGCCAGGTCGGCGGCCCACAGCGAATGCACGAGCACGTCCCCCTCGGGATGCCACACCGGGTCCTGCGGCGTCCCTGCGAGCGCAGCCAGTTCGGGGACGACCTCGATGAGGTGCCGGTCGCGGAGCGCACTCGAGGGCTCCGCGCTCGTTCGGGCGATCTCGCGCAGCCGCGCCCCGATGTCCTCCGCCATCGCTCCATCATTCCGCGTAGGCCGCCGCCGCACGGTCAGTCGAGGTGGCGGAAAGCCTCCCACATCGCCGTCCACCCCTGCACCGAGCCCCGGCACACCGTGATGGGCCTTCCCTGCTCCTCGTTGCCGACGCCGACGCCGTTGTCGAGTTCGTCGACGACCTCGCACGCGTCGAACAGATGCGTCACGAACCGGCCCTGTCCCCCGGCGATGACGACGGTGTCGGTGGCCTCCGCCGGTCCGCCGAGGTCCCACAGTGCATTGTGCCCGCTGAAGATCGGGACCCCTGTCGCGCCGAACCGGTCCACCGCTCCCGCCTCACCGTAATTGGAGGTGATGATCGCCTCCGCGCTGGAGGCCACGACGGCGGCGTCGATCTGCGCCGCGTAGCGCTCCCAGCCGACCTGGTCGCCCACGGCGGAGTTGATGTCGCCGATGCCCGATGCGGCGAGGGCCGGGAGCGGGAGGACCGGGAGCGCGACCACCGCGCACGTCGCGGCGTTGACGGCCACGAGGGTCCACGCCCACCGGGTGCGACCTCGGGTACGCACCCAGTCCGCGACCGGAACCGCGCCCACCGCAACGAGCACGGCGAGCACGCCCGCTGTGTAGTAGAACTGCGTTCCGCCGACGAAGACGAACGCGACGATCACGGCGAAGGTCACGACGAGGAACCGCAGCGGACGCCACTGCGCTCGGCGCAGAACCCCGTGCAACGCGGCGACCCAGAAGACCGCCAGCACCGGACCGACCAGCAGGATCAGCATCGGCCACATGAGCACCCGCACCTCGGTGGCGTTGTCCTCGGCGAGTGCGGCCCCCATGGCCAGCTGTGGCCACCCGTGCGTCACCTGGTAGACCGCGCTCGGCAGAGCGAGGGCCGCCGCGGCGGCGACTCCGGCCCACAGCCACGCCGAGGCGAACCACCGGCGCGGACCGCACATGGCCAGTCCCCCGGCGATCCCCACCATGAGGACGACGACGAGGAGCTTGTTGAACGTGCTCGCGCCGATGATCGCACCGGCGGCGAGCCACCAGCGCCCGTCGTCGCGCAGGACGGCACGCACCGCGCACAGCAGCGCCGCCGGCCACACGAGCAGATCCAGGCTCGCCGTGAGCAGGACGTGCCCGAACATCAGCGTGAGGGTGGCACCGGCCATCCCCCACACCGTCAGAGCTTGCGCGAACCGGGTACCGCCCACTTCGCGCGTGATGAGCGCGAGCACCGGCAGCGAGAGTACGGCGCACAGCAGCGGAACGATCCTGAGCGCCACGACGCCGTCGCCGAACAGCGCGATCACCGCGTGGGCGATCACGGGGGTCAGCGGCGGCTGATCGACGTAGCCGGGTTGCAGCGGCAGCATCCGGAAGTACAGCTCGTCACGGTGATAGCCGTACAGCGGCGCGACCACCGCGAGGACGACCGCGAGGGCGAGCATGGCGGCAGCCACGGGGCCGAGCGCGAACTCGTGCCGCACGAGCGGCCGCTGCGGCCCGCGCACGGCACCGGCCCCACTCCCCCCGCCCCGGCGCACGACGACAGACTAACCGCCGCACGACGTCCCCGGTCGGACTCACGACCCCCGTTGCGAGGAGGCATCCGGCACCATGTCCGGGCACACCTCCCCCGGCTCGATGAGACGCTCGTAGTGCCACGGCTCGTTGGCGTACACCTGGCACAGGCCGTACTCCGCGCCGTGCTGGCTGAGCCACGACTGCGCGTCGACGGAGCCGATGTCCACCGCCTCCCCCGTGACGTGACTGGATTCTTCGGGCGTCGCGACGAACTGCCGCGCGACGTCCTCGCTGCCGTAGGTCTCCACGGCGACGCCGAGCAGCCAGTCCTGGTACGCGGCGCTGCGCCATCCGCTCGTGACCGGGACATCCAGCCCCGCACCGGCGGCAGCGGTCGCCGCTTCCCGCATCGCGCCGAGCAGCGCCGGATCGAGCTCGCCGATGGCGGGGAGGTGATCGTCGTCCAACGAGACGGCCGCGCCCTCGGGGATGTGGCCGTCCTCCACGCGGGGACTGAAAGGTGCCGTCGCGAACGAGGTGGTGAGGCCGGCCACGACGATCACGCACGCCGCGACGATCGCCGCGAGGCACACGGCGAGCGCGACGAACGTGGCCTGGCGCACGCGGGAGGGAGCGGTCACGAGGGTGGTGGAGATCTGCATGCGACCCATCCCAGGCCGCGGGGCGTTGCCGGGGCGTATCCGACTTCCCCTACACCGGCGATATGCACCCCCGCCTAGCATGGGGGCGTGCGCGTACTGATCGTCGAGGACGAGCCCTATCTCGCCGAGGCGATCCGTGACGGTCTGCGCCTGGAGGCGATAGCCGCCGACATCGCCGGCGACGGCGACACCGCACTCGAGCAGCTCGCGATCAACTCCTACGACGTGGTGGTGCTCGACCGCGATATCCCCGGGCCCAACGGCGATGAGATCGCCCGCTCGCTGTCGCACGTGCCGGCCGGACCGCGCGTGCTCATGCTCACCGCCGCCGACCGGCTGGATGACAAGGTCACCGGCTTCGAGAGCGGCGCCGACGACTACCTCACCAAACCGTTCGCCCTGCGGGAACTGGTGCTGCGCCTGCGGGCGCTGCACCGCCGCCCCGCCATCGGCGCTCCGCCGGTGATGGAGCGGGCGGGGATCCGCCTGGACCCCTTCCGCCGCGAGGTCTACCGCGACGGACGGTACGTCGCCCTCACCCGCAAGCAGTTCGCCGTACTCGAGGTGCTCATGGCTGCGGGAGGGGGCGTGGTCAGCGCGGAGGAGCTTCTCGAACGCGCGTGGGACGAGAACGCCGACCCGTTCACCAACGCCGTGCGCATCACCATCTCCGCCCTGCGCAAGCGTCTGGGCGAGCCGTGGGTCATCGGGACGGTCCCCGGCGTCGGCTACCGCATCGACGTCGACCCGGCCGCATGACGGACCCCGGCCGATCCCGTCCGCCCGGGCTCTCGGTGCGCGTGAAGCTCACCCTGAGCTACGCGGGATTCCTCCTGGTCGCCGGCGTCGCGCTGTTCGCGGTGGGGTTCCTGCTGCTGCGGTTCGTGCCCGACGCGAACATCCAGGACCTCAGCGGCCTGTTCGTCCCCAACCGGTCCGACCTCATGGAGGTCTTCGTCCGGTACGCGTGGTGGGCTCTCATCGCCCTCCTGGCCTTCGGCCTCGCGGGCGGATGGGTTCTCGCCGGGTTCGTCCTGCGACCGCTCGGACGCATCACGGAGGTGGCGCGCCGCGCACGCGACGGATCTCTCGGATCCCGCATCCGGCTGCCCGGGCGCCGCGACGAGCTGACCGATCTCGCCGACGCCTTCGACGCGCTCCTGGAGCGCGTGCAGCACACGATCGACGAAGAGCGCCGGTTCGCCGCGAACGCCTCGCACGAGCTGCGCACGCCGCACACGATCGTCCGCACCCTCGTGGAGGTCGCGCAGGCCGATCCCGCCGGTCGCGACGTCGATCTGCTGCTCGCGCGCATCGGGGAGACGAACGACCGCGCAATCGCCACCACCGAGGCCCTGCTGTCGCTCGCGCGCGTGGGTCGTGGCGACGCACTCGAGCGCGAGCGGGTGGATCTGGCCGCGATCGCCGCCGAGGCCGTCACCGACGTGGCAGCGGATGCGACCGCCGCCGACGTGCGCATCGACACCGCCCTCTCCCCCGCAGCCGTGACGGGCAACGCGACGCTTCTCGCCCGCCTGGCGGGCAACCTCGTCCACAACGCCGTCATCCACAACGGCACAGGGGGCCGTGTGCGCGTCACCACGATGGATGCGCCGGGCGGGGCGTCGTTGGAGGTCGTCAACACCGGCGCCGTGATCGATCCGGCCGTGGCCGCCACCCTGACGGAGCCGTTCGTGCGCGGAGCCGGCCGCGCGCGGGGCTCCGACGGCCCGCAGGGATCGGGTCTGGGCCTGGCCCTCGTCGCCGCGATCGTGCACGCCCATCGCGGAACGCTGGAGGTCATCGCACGCCGCGAGGGCGGGCTTCACGTGCGTGTGACGCTGCCTCGCTGAGCCCGCGCGGCGACGGCGAGCGCCCGCACGAGCGTCACCGCTCCGACGCCCACGGCACCGCCGACGGTGTTCCACAGCACGTCGGGGGGATCGGGCACCCGCCCCGGGATGCCCGCCTGGAGGTATTCCACGGCCACCGACACGACGAACCCGGCGGCCACGGCGAGCGGCCATCCGCGCAGCGGCAGCAGCAGCGCAAGGGCGACGCCCAGCGGGACGAACATCGCCGTGTTGAGCAGTCGCTCGGCCTCGGCGTACGCCACACCGCCGAACAGGGGCAGCGTCGTGGCATCCGCCCAGTCCAGGAACGCGCGGCGCGCAGGGCCGACGATCATGCGGGGAGCGAGCGTCAGCCCGGCGACGACGGCGAGGGCGATGGCGGCGAACAGACTCCGGACGAAGACGCGCATGCCGCCATCCCACCCCGCGTCGTGTTGCGTCGGCGTATGCGAACCGTCGATCCCCCCGGTCCCGGATCCGGGCGACCGGGTGCGCCCCTTCCCCGTCGGTGCTATCGTCCTGACCGCCCACCGTCCATCTCACCGAAGGATCGCATGAGCACCACGACGGCCCCCCGCGAGCAGTGGACCGGTCAGGTCGGCTTCATCCTGTCGGCCATCGGCTCGGCCGTCGGGCTCGGCAACATCTGGCGGTTCCCCGGTGTCGCGTACGAGAACGGCGGTGGCGCCTTCCTCATCCCGTATCTGGTCGCGCTGCTGACCGCCGGCATCCCGATCCTGTTCCTGGACTATGCGATCGGTCACCGCTTCCGCGGGTCGGCGCCGACGTCGCTGCGACGGCTGGGCGGGCCGCGCGGGCGCTGGCTGGAGTCGCTGGGCTGGTTCCAGGTGGCGATCGCCTTCGTGATCGGGCTCTACTACACCGTCGTGATCGCGTGGGCGGCGAGCTACTTCGTGTTCTCCTTCGACCTGCGCTGGGGCGACGACCCGGCCGGTTTCTTCTCCGGCGACTACCTGCAGACCGGTGACCCCGGCCTGAGCCTCGAGTTCGTCCCCGGCGTGCTGATCCCCCTGGCGCTCGTGTGGATCGTGACGATCGCGGTGCTCGCGGCGGGCGTGGCGAAGGGCCTGCAGCGGGTCAACGTCATCTTCCTCCCGCTGCTGGTGGTCGCCTTCCTCGTGCTGGTGGTCCGCGCGCTGTTCCTCGACGGCGCCGCGGTGGGCCTGAACGCGCTGTTCACGCCGAACTGGGCGGCGCTGGGCGATCCGAACGTGTGGATCGCCGCATACAGCCAGATCTTCTTCTCCCTCTCCATCGCGTTCGGCATCATGATCACCTACGCCTCCTACCGGCGCCGGCGCTCGAACCTGACCGCCCCCGGCCTGGTCGTGGCGTTCGCGAACTCGTCGTTCGAGATCCTCGCCGGCATCGGCGTGTTCGCCACGCTGGGGTTCTTCGCCGTGCAGCAGAACCTGGCCATCGACGAGCTGGAGGGATTGACCGGGGTGGGGCTGTCCTTCATCACCTTCCCGGCGATCGTCTCCGAGATGCCGGGCGGTGCGCTGTTCGGCTGCCTCTTCTTCGGCTCGCTCGCGATGGCCGGCTTCACCTCGCTCGTCTCGGTGCTGCAGGTGGTGTCCGCGGCTGTGCAGGAGAAGTTCGCCCTGTCGCGGCGGGCCGCCGCGCTGGGGGTGGGCACCGTCTCGGCGGTGCTGTCGGTGCTGCTGTTCTCCACCACGACGGGACTGCTGGCGCTGGATGTCACCGACCAGTGGGCCAACAACATCGGCATCGTCGCTTCGGCGGTGCTCGGATCGGTGCTCATCGTGTGGGTGCTGCGCCGGGCGGGCGAACTGCGCTCCCACCTCAACGCCGTCTCGACCTTCCAGGTCGGCCGCGTCTGGGTGGCCCTGGTGGGCGTGGTGGCCCCGGTCGTGCTGGGCTACATGCTCATCCAGCGGATCGTGACGCTGATCATCGAGGGGTACGGCGGCCTCCCCGGCTGGTATCTGCTCGCCTTCGGATGGGGCTCGATCGCATTCATCGTCGTCGCCACGATCGTCCTGTCCCTGCTGGCCTGGCGGCGGTCGCCGGATGAGTTCACCCCGTGGCCGCCGTATTCCGCGGCGTCCGCCCGTCGAGAGGAGCAGAGCTCATGACCGCCCTCGCGATCGTGTTCCTCGCTCTGGCCATCGTCATCCTGTGGGGCGGGCTCGTCGCCAGCATCCTCTATCTGCGGGCACGACCTGAGCGCGCCGACTACCCGCCGGGGGGCGAGGACGACGAGCGCCCCGCGCACGCCATCATCGAGCGCGACACCTGACCGGGCGGGTCAGTCGTTCTCGTCGGCCTCGTCGCTGTCGCGGCGCGAGGGCACGGGCGAGGCGGCCGGTGCCGCGGGGGGCGGCGGAGGAAGCTGATCGCTCTCCCCTGCGGCCAGGCGGGTCTTCTCCTCGGCGTTCACGCCTCGTCCTCCTCCTCGGCGACGTCGGCGTGCTCCTCGGCGGATGCGGCGTCTTCGCGCACTTCGTCGGTGACGGCGTCGGTGGGAGGCGCGTCGTCGGCTCGGGCGTCGTCGTCGTGCCGGCCGTGCGTGATGTCGCTCATGGGAGTCCTTTCGTCCGTTGCTTCCAGCCTCCTCGGCGCATCGTCTGCGACAAGACCCTGGACAACGCCCCCGGCGCCGCGTACGGGCGTAGCCTGGGACGGTGACACCGACGACAGAGCCCGCAGGGCGGATGGAGGTACCCGGCGCTTCCCGCGCCGGCACGAGGTAGCCCGGCATCGCCGCTCCCTCTCGCCTTCGGGCCTTCACCGCGCGACCGCGCACCGTTCCGCCTCGCCTCACCGGCGAGCGCTGTCACGAAAGTTCTCGTCATGCTCCCCGTTTCCGACGCCCACATCCGGGCCTCCTTCCTCAATGCGTCGCGCAGCGAACGCAAGAACCTCTCCCTGCCGGCCGGCTTCGACACCCTCGAGTGGGACAAGCTGGACTACCTCGGCTGGCGCGACCCCAGGCTCCCGCTGCTGGGCTACGTTCTCGTCGAACTGGACGGCGAGCTCGCCGGCGTCCTCCTGCGCCAGGCGGAGGCGCGTCCGCGCTCGCGGGCGCAGTGCGCGTGGTGCGCCGACGTGCAGCTGCCCAACGACGTCGTGTTCTTCAGCGCCCGGCGCTCGGGCGACGCCGGCCGGCGGGGCGACACCGTCGGCACGCTCGTGTGCGAGCACTTCGAGTGCTCGCGCAACGTACGGAAGCTCCCCCCTGTGGCCTACCTCGGGTTCGACGTCGAGGCTGCGCGCCAGCGGCGGATCGAGGCGCTGCGCGAGAACGTGGGCGGTTTCGTCCGCAGCATCCGCGACGGCACCTGACCGGCCCCGGGTACCCGCTCCCGGGTGGGGTGTCAACCGTGCCGGTGCGGCTGCGGGATCCCCATAGCGTGAAGGATGATCCCGAGAGTCGAGGATCCGGACGCGGGCCTGGAGGCGATGTGACACGCGTGTCTGTCGTCATCCCGGTCAAAGACGACGCCGCACCGCTGCGCCGCTGCCTACGCGCTCTGGCGCTGCAGACACGCGCGCCCGACGAGGTGATCGTGGTCGACAACGGCTCGTCGGATGACTCGGCGGCTGTCGCGCGGGAGGCGGGTGCCCGCGTGATCCCGTGCGAGCGCCCGGGGATCCCGGCGGCGAGCGCGTGCGGCTACGACGCGGCGACGGGCGACATCGTGCTGCGCCTGGACGCCGACAGCCTGCCGGCGATCACGTGGGTGCAGACGATGACGGCGGCGTTCGAGCGCCGCCCGCACGTGGGGGCGTTCACCGGCGGTGCGCGGTTCGTGGACGGACCGCGCCGGCTGCGGGCGCCGCTGGCGGCGGTGTACCTGGGCGCCTACACCGCGGTGTCGTACACCGCGCTCGGGCACCTCCCCCTCTACGGGTCGAACCTCGCCTTCCGCCGCGACGTGTGGCGGCGCGTCCGAGGGAAGGTGCATCTGTCCCCGGGCGTCCACGACGACTTCGACCTCGCCTTCCACGTCGGCCTGCGCTACCCCATCGGCTACGCGCGCCATGCCGCGATGGGGGTGTCGATGCGCCCCTTCGGCGATCCGCGCGCCTTCGCCGTGCGCACGATCCGCGGCGTGCGCACCGTCGTGGTGCACTGGCCGCAGGACTTTCCGCCGGTGCGCTGGGTGCATCTCCTGATGCGCCGCGCGCTGCAGTGGGCGGAGGCGGGACGCCGTGCCTGACACCGACGCGCTGATCGGACCCGCGCGGGCTCCGGAGCTTTCCCTCATGACGTTGAACGTGCTGCGTGCGCGCAAGGGATCCGCCGGGTGGCTGCGCCGGCGCGACCGCATGTACGCGCTGCTGCGCCGCGAGCAGCCGACGATCCTCGGCGCACAGGAGGTGCTGCCGCACCAGGCGGATGTGGTGCGCGACGCGCTGGGTCCCTCATACCGCTTCGTCGGCCGGGGACGTGACGCCGACGGCGGTGGCGAGGGATGCCCCGTGTTCTGGGACGACACGCGCCTGGAGCTGGTGGACTGGGACCAGCGCGCCCTCTCCACGCGTCCCGAGGTCGCCGGTTCGAGATCGTGGGGATCGCTGTTCCCTCGCATCCTCACCCGCGTGCGGTTCTCCGACCGCTCCACGGGGGCGCTGTTCGTGGTGCTCAACACGCACCTGGACGTGCTCTCGCCCCTCGCCCGGGCACGCTCGGCGGCGCTGCTGACCGAGAGCGCCGGGGACGGTGCGGCCCTCATCACAGGCGACTTCAACGCCGGGCCCGACTCGACAGCGCGGCGCCGACTGGCCGCGGCCGGGTTGTCGGACACGTGGGAGCTGGCGGCCACGCAGCTCACGCGGGAATGGGGCACGTACGCGAGCGGCCGCCGGCCCCGCTCGGGCGGGACCCGCATCGACGCGATCCACGCCCGGGGGTTCGACGTCGTGAGCGCGGGCATCGATGCGCGTCCCGTGCGCGGCGGGCGCCCCTCCGATCACCTGCCGGTGCAGGCGGTCGTGCGGATGCGGGGTGCCGGAGCGTGATCGAGCGGTTCCTGCGTCCGCCATCCGGCACCGCCGAGTGGCTCGCCGACGCGCTGCGGGTCGTGGGGCTGCTCAGCCTGTTCGTCGCCGGCTTCGTGTGGAGCCCCACCGACGCCGGTATCCTCGCCTTCACGCTCCCCGCCCTCGTGCTCCCCCGCTTCCTCGGGGTGCGGGCGGGGTTCGACATCCTCTTCAGCGTGTCGGTGCTCGTGGCGGCGTGGAGCAACGTCATCGACCTGTACCGCACCGTGCCGGGGTGGGACCTGCTGGTGCATTTCGAATGCACCGGCGTGCTGGCGGTGATGCTCTACGTCTTCGCCGGGCGCCTGCGGATCATCCCGGACGTCGTCGGGACGCGCCCTCCGGCCCGCACCCCCATCGTCCTGGCGACGATCATCGGCCTGGCCATCAGCGCCCTGTGGGAGATGGTGGAGTGGGCCGGGTACACCTTCATCACCGACGAGATCTTCGTCGAGTACGCCGACACGATCGGCGACATGGCCGCCGGCGGGCTCGGTGCCCTGGTGGGCGGGCTCATCGCCACGCGCGTGCACCTTCTGGAGTGAGTCTGCCCGTCAGGGCATCCACGACGCGCTCGGCATCGGACCGGTAGGAGCGGCCGGCCCTTCACCGACGGCGATGTCCGCCACGACGGGGTAGTGGTCCGAGGGCGGGAACCCGCCCGGCTCATCCCGGATGATCCAGGCCCGCGTCGCTTTCGCGCCCTCCGTGCCGGGCAGGTAGCGGATGTGGTCGATGCGCCGGTTCCACTGATCCGCGCACTCCGACGGCGCGAACCGGTTCGTCTCGCTCAGGGTCCGCGGGTCGGCACCCGGCTCGGCGGCGTCCCACGCGTCGTCCAGCTGCAGGCCGGCGAGCGCCGGCTGGCTCTGGTCGTAGTTGAGGTCGGCGAGGAGGATGCTGGGATTGGGTCGCTCGGCGCGATCCTCCCGCACGAGCCGCTGCAGTTCCGCCACCTGCAGGGCCGTCTCCTCGACCCGCTCCGGCTCCCAGCTCACCGCGCCGACCACGACCCTCATCAGCCCGTTGGGCCGTTCGATCGTCGCCACCAGGGCGGGATTGCGGCGCCCGTCCGAGGGCAGGTCCACGCGCTCGGTTCCCACGATCGGCCAGCGGCTGACCAGGCCGAGCCCCATGACGGCGCCGTCACCCTCCGGCGTGGCGGGCGGGAGGTCGCCCCCCACGAAGGCGGCGTGTCCGCCCAGCGCTTCGGCGAAGACGTCGGCCTGCGTCCGTGCGTCCTCTCCCCAGCACTCCTGGATGCCGAGCAGGTCGGGGTCCGTCGCCCGCGCCAGCTCGACGAGCCCCGGCTCCCGCTCCTCCCAGTTGTCGCCGAACCGCCACCACACGTTCCATGTCATCGCCCGGATGCTGTCCATGCGACGAGGGTAGGAGACCTCCCCGACACCGTCCACGGGAGCGATGCGGGGAGAATGGGAACATGTCGACTCGCCGCGCCGCCCTGGGCGCCTTCGCCCTCGACGCGGTCCTGGTCACCGTCTTCGCCGCCATCGGCCGGGCCACCCACGAGGGCGACCCGTTCGGACCGGGCGGATCCGGGCTCGCGCAGACCGCGTGGCCGTTCCTCGTCTCCCTCCTCGCCGGATGGCTCATCGCGGTGGCCTGGCGGCGCCCGGCCGCCGCCGTGCGCACGGGTGTGCCGGTGTGGGCGATCACCGTGGCCGGCGGGATGCTGCTGCGCGCGGTGTCGGGGCAGGGCACCGCGGTGGCCTTCATCGTCGTGGCCACCGTGACCCTCTTGGCCTTCCTCGTCGGGTGGCGCGCGATCGCCGCCGGGGTCGCCAGGCTGCGGCGCCGGGATCGGCATGCCGCGAGCGCCCGCGCCGCGGGCTGAGCACCGCCGCTGGGTCGCTCGCCCACCTGACAGCATTGCGCCGGAAGTTGGCACCATGACGCGTATCCGCCACCTGCCGGGTCGCGGACACTGGGCGGGTGAAGCAGCCCCACGCAACGGACATCGCCGCCGAACTCGAGCACGTGGTGGAGCACTGGACGCCCCGCGTCGTGGGCCGGGTGAACGATCAGTACGTCAAGGTGGCGAAACTCCTCGGCGACTTCGTGTGGCACGCGCACGAGGACGAGGATGAGCTGTTCCTCGTCGTGTCGGGGCGCCTGCGGATCCAACTCGAGAACGCCGACGACGTCGAGCTCGGCCCCGGCCAGTTCTACGTCGTGCCACGGGGCGTGCGGCACAATCCCGTCGCGGAGGAGGAAGTGCGCATCGTCCTCATCGAGACGGTGACCACCACGCACACCGGTGACGTCGTGGCCGACGGGAGTGTCTCCATCGACCAGCAGGTGGGCGACTTCAGCTGACGGTGAGGTCGACCTGGATCTCCGCGGCCACGCGCTCGAGCTCGCCGCGGACGTCGTTCACATCCAGCCCGGCCGGAACCCGCGCCTCGATCGACGCCTCGAACAGGCTCCCGCCCGACATCGCGGCATCCCGCACCTCTGTCGTCATCCGGTCGATGCTCAGGCCGTGGGCGCTGAGGGCAGCCGTGATCTCGCGCACGATTCCGGGGTGGTCGTTGCCGAGCACCTGCAGTGCCAGATGCCGGGCGGGTGCCTGGGCCGCGGATGCTGCCCCGACGGCAGCGACCGTCACCAGGCCCTCCATGCCGCTCAGCGCCTCGCGCAGCTCGTCGGCGCGGTCATCCGGCACCGAGACCTCCACGATCCCCGCGAACGCCCCCGACAGCTCCGCGAGCTGGCTGCTCCCCCAGTTGCCGCCGGCGGCGTCGACGACGGTCGCGACGGCGGCGACGATGCCGGCGCGGTCGTCGCCGACGAGGGTGAGCACGAGGGTGGTCATGGCGTCAGCGTACCGAGGGGACCTGCCCGGCCGCAGTCACCTTCGCAACACGTGGCGGCGGCGGCACGGAGCCGGTAGACCGGAGTCATGACACGTACGAGCGACTGGCTCGCCGGCTATGAACGAGCGTGGCGCAGCAAGCACCCCGATGATGTCCGCGCACTGTTCACCGACGATGCCGAATACTGTTTCCGCCCCGACGATCCCGAGCCGGCGATCGGAATCGACGCGATCGTGGCGATGTGGGGCGAGGACGAGCCGGCCGAGCCCGTGCACGACCTGCGGGTGCTCATCGAGAACGACGAGCTGGGCATCGTCACGGGATGGGTCGACTACCCCGGTCACGAGAAGTACTCGAATCTGTGGGAGGTCCACTTCGGCCCCGACGGCCGTGCGCGACGGTTCGTGGAGTGGTACATGGCCCAGCCCGCGCCGGCGTCGTGACATGTGGATCGGATGGATCCGGTTCGACCTTCTGCTCGGCGACGTGCACTCCCTCAAGGAGAAGCGCAGCATCCTGCGCCCCATCCTGGCCCACCTGAGCCGGCGCACCGAGGCGGCGGCCGCCGAGACGGGCGCGCACGATCTGCACCGCCGCGCGGAGATCGGAGTCGCGGTCGTCGCCGCGACGCCCGCGCACGTGCGCGACGTGCTCGACACCGCCGAACGCGTGATGGCGGAGCATCCAGAGGCGACTCTCCTCTCGGCCGGGCGCGGCCTGCACTCCAGCGACGACTGACGGCCCTGGCGGGGGTGCGGAGCGCATTCTGCACGCGGCGCCTGTGCACAACGCGGGTTCTCCACAGGCCGTCGCGGCCCCGGGTTTCCGGTGGCGGGAATGTCGGTGGCCCCCGCTAGCGTGAAGGAATGGAAAACAGCTTCGGGCCTGGGGAATTATCCACCGGGGATGCCGCCCGCATGCGGGCCGGTCTGACTGGCGCGCGAGAGCAGGAAGCGATCATCGCCCGAGCGCAGGCGGCGCGGATCCGCCACCACGCCGCGCTCGTCGAGGTCACCCTGGAGCAGACGGCGCGCATGACGTCGCGCGACTCCCGTGAGCGCGAGATGCCGATGCGCTCACTGGCCGCCGAGATCGCTTTCGCGACGCACGTGCACGACCTCACCGCGCAGAAGGAACTGAACGACGCCTACACGCTCGTGTCGAAGCTGCCTGCCACGGTGGTGGCATTGCAGGAGGCGCGGATCTCCCAGCGGCACGTCACGGTGATGCTCGATGTCGGCGTCGGAATCGACGACGACGATGTGCGCGAGGCATGGGAGCAGACGGTCCTCGATTTCGCCGTCAAGGAGACGCCGGGTCGGACGAAGGCGTACGCACGTGAGCTGGCCGAGGCGGTCAACCCGGTGGGGATGGACGAGCGCCACGCGCGCGCTGCGGAGACCCGCGGGGTCAGCATCCTCGATCTCGACGACGGGATGGCCCTCCTCCAGCTGCGCCTTCCTGCCGCCCTCGCGTACGGGATCCGTGACCGCATCCGCCGGCACGCGCGCGTGATCCGTGACGAGGCCAATGCCGAACGCGCCCGACGCGGCGACGATCCGGCGAGCGCACCGGATGCGGGGGCCGAGCCGGCGGTGGACGACGCACGCACGCTCGCGCAGATCGGTGCCGATGTGCCGCTGACATGCTGCCCACCGGCGCCCCCGCGATCGACCCCACCACCGGCGACCGGCACCCCGGCGGGCTGGGCGCGATCCAGGCGCACGTGCAGGTGGTCGTGCCGGTCCTCACGCTCCTGGGTACCGTCGGCTCCGGTGCGAGCCTGCACGGACAGGTCCCGATCGACCCCGACACCGCCCGGCTGCTCACCGCCCACGCTCCCGGGTGGGATCGGGTGCTGGTTCATCCGGTCACCGGCACGGTCCTCGAGGTCGACCGGTACACGCCCCGCCCGGATCAAAAACGGTTCCTGCAGGCGCGCGACCAGCACTGCCGGGGCTTCGGATGCCGCCAGCCCGCGCACCGCTGCCAGATCGACCACAATTCCGAGCACCACGACGGCGGCCGCACGGCCGTCGGCAACCTCGCCCACCTGTGCGTCCGCCATCACACCCTGAAGTCGGAGACGGCGTGGACGGTGCGGCAGCGCGCCGACGGGACGCTGGAGTTCACCAGCCCCCTCGGCAGCACCTACACCGACGAGCCGCCGCCCCGTGTGGTGTTCATCCCCGACACCGATCCGCCGCCCTTCTGACCCGGACCCGGCCCTCCACTGCTACGACGAAGCGGACACCCCCTGATCGGGTCGCAGCTTCGACGTGATCACGGCGTACCCCGTAGACCACCCCGTCATGACGGCGGCGAACCCGATGCCGGCAGCGACGAGCTGTGCCGGACTCGAGTCGACCGCCCCGCCGATGAACACGGCGACGAGCAGTGCGACGGCGAGAACGGCCGCGACGCTCATCCAGAGGCGCACCGACCGAAGCCTCGCGCGCTTTCTCATGCGCAGGCCACGCACAGGGAGGCGGTCGGGCGCACCTTCATGCGCTCGGCGGGGATGGGCCGCCCGCAGCGCGCGCAGATGCCGTAGGTGCCGTCGGCGATCCGGGCCATCGCCGCGTCGATCTCGGCCAGCTCGCCCAGCGCCGCCCGCCGCAGCGCGTCCACCCGCGACCACTCCCCCGACAGCGTCGACCCCTCAGGGTCGTGTTCGTCGTCGGCGGTGCCGTCGGCGCGATCGTGCAGCAGGGAGCGCTCGTCGGCGTCCAGGCGCTCGAGCCGCGTCAGGACGTCGCGGCGCAGAAGTTCCAGGTCCGGCATGCCTCCACGCTACGCCCGCTGTCACAGGCGCTGGCCGCCGGAGGCCTCGATCCGCTGCCCGGTGACCCACGCCATCCGTCGATCGAGGAGAGCGGCGACGGCCGCCCCGATGTCGTCGGGCTCGCCGATGCGGCCCATCGCGATCATGGGCAGCAGCACGGCACGGTACTGCTCGTCGTCGCGCACCGCTCCCCCGCCGAAGTCGGTGGCCGTCGCCCCCGGTGCGATGACGTTGACCGCGATGCGGCGGGGCCCGAGTTCGCGCGCGAGGTACACGGTGAAGGTCTCCACCGCGCTCTTGACCGCGGCATACACCGCCATGCCGGGGGCGGCCATGCGCGTGAGTCCGCTGGACACGTTGAGGATGCGACCGCCGTCTGCCAGCGCGGGTGACAGCTGCTGGGTGAGCAGCACGACGCCCGTGAAATGCACGGCGACGAGGCGGTCGATGCTGTCGCGGTCGAAGCCCCCGAGGGGCGCGCTGCCGCCGTAGCCGGCGTTGTTCACCAGCACATCGAAGGTGTCGCGCGCCCACACGGTGCCCAGGGTGTCGCGCAGCCGCTCCGCGAACTCAGCGAAGGTGTCGGGGGCGGTGGTGTCCAGCGGGAGTGCCACCGCCCGCCGCCCGCGCGCGTGGACCTCGGCGACCACGGCAGCTGCGGCCTCCGCGTCGCTCAGGTAGGTGAGGACGATGTCGTCGCCGCCGTCGGCGAGGGCGAGCGCGGCGGCGCGGCCCAGCCCACGGGAGCCGCCGGTGATGAGGATGATGCGTTCGTCGGTCATGCCTTCAGGCTCCGCCGCATCCGTCCGCCGATCCAGGTCGCGGCCATCGAGGGACCGGCGATCCCTGGCTCAGCGTCGCGCACGCGAGGAGGATGTGGGCATGCATCAGCTCGCCGAGTTCCTGCGCAAGCGCTGCGAGGCGCTGCAGCCCGAAGACGTCGGGTTGACGCGCGGTCCTCGACGGCGCACGCCCGGCCTGCGGCGGGAAGAGGTCGCCGCACTGGCGGGGATGTCGACGGACTACCTCAACCGACTGGAACAGGCGCGGGGGCCGCGGCCCATCCGTGCAGATCCTCGCCGCACTGGCCCGCGCGCTGCACCTCGACCGCGCCGAGCGCGACCACCTGTTCCGGCTCGGCGGGTACGCCGCTCCCGAGCGGATCGCTGCAGATCTGCACGTCTCCCCGGGGATGCAGCGGATCCTCGAGCGCCTGACCGACACACCCGCGCAGGTCGTGACGGAGTTGGGCGAAACCCTCGTCCAGACCGAGCCCGCCCGCGCGCTGCTCGGCGACGCGCGGCAGCTCGACGGACTGCGGCGCGTGGTGGTGTACCGCTGGTTCACCGAGCCGGAATCCCGGGATGTGTACGCGCGAGCGGACCACGACGCACGGGGGCGCACGTTCGTCGCCGAGCTGCGCGCCGTCTACGCCCGCACCGGCGACCGCTCACGTGCGGGCGCCATCGTCGCGGAACTGCAGCGGCTGAGTCCGGAGTTCGCCGCCGTGTGGGCCGACCATGAGGTCACCGAGAAGCATCCGATGACCAAGCGCTTCGCGCACCCCGACGTGGGGGAGTTGACGCTGGACTGCCAGACCCTGCTCGACACGGAGACGGGCCACCGTCTCCTGGTCTTCACCGCCACGCCGGGTACCCCCGACGCCGAGAAGCTCGACCTGCTGCGCGTCATCGGCACACAGCTGTCCGCCCGCTGAGGCGCGCGCGGCCCGCACTGCGCAACCCCGCCTCATCCGTCCCGTGTCCCTGCGACACTCGGTGCATGCGCATTCCCGCGACCTTCCGCTCCCCCCGGCGCGGGCCGCTGCTGCAGGTGCTGAAGTCGGCCATCGCGGTCGTCGCGGCGTGGATCGTCGCCGCCTGGCTCGTGCAGGGCCCGCCGCCGGTGTTCGCGGCCATCGCGGCGCTGCTGGTGGTGCAGCCGAGTCTGAACCAGTCGTTCACGAAGGCCATCGAGCGCAGCATCGGCGTGGTCGCCGGCGTCGTCATCGCATCGGTGCTCGGCATCCTGCTGGGCACCCATCCGTGGGTGACGCTGCTGGCCACGGCCGTCGCGCTCTTGGCGGCGTGGGCCCTCAAGCTCACCCCCGGAACGTCGAACCAGGTGGGCATCAGCGCGCTCCTGGTGCTGTCGCTGGGCACCGCGACGCCGGGATACGCCGTCGACCGGGTGCTGGAGACCCTCATCGGCGCGGTGATCGGCTTCCTGGTGAACCTCGCCGTCGTGCCGCCGGTGGCTGTCGGCCCCGCGCGCGAGAAGAGCGACGGACTCGGCAGCGAGATCGCCGACGCCCTCGACCGCCTGGCCGGCGCGCTCTCCCATCCCCGCACGAGGGCGGAGCTGGAAGAGCTGCTGCTGACCGCCCGGTTGCTGCGTCCCATGCGCGACGCCGCCGAGAAGGCCATCGACGATGCCAACGACTCGCTCACCTTCAATCCGCGGGGGCGTCAAGTGCGCGCCGCCGTCGCCCGCGCGCAGGAAGAACTCGACATGTTCGGCCCGATCAGCACGCAGGTGATCGGGATGACCCGTGCCGTCGTCGACCGCTACGACCCCGGCATCGTCGACGAGCCGTCGGTGCGCGCCATCGCCGAGCAGCTGCGCCGCGCCGCTCATGACGTGCGCCTGCGGGTGTCCGCCGGCGCGGTCGCCGGCCCGTCCGAGCCTCATCCGGGCGAGCCGCCCGCGCTCACGCGCCCGCTGCAGGTGACCGCGCCCTCGGCCGATCACTGGGTGCTCGTGGGGTCGCTGCTGGTCGATCTGCACCGCATCCACGAGAACCTCGTCGGCGACTGAGGCCCTCAGCGGGCGAGCGCCTCCGCGATCGGGGTGTCGCCGGAGCCGAAGCGGATGAAACGGCCCACGGTGTGGTCCTCGGCGAGCGCGGCGGCGATCACGGCGGCCACGTCGGCACGCGGGACGGCGCCGTCACCCTCGGGGTCGAGGGCGATGCGGCCGGTGGGCGGATCGAGGGTCAGGGCCCCCGGCCCGAGGATGGTCCAGTTGAGCGTGCTCGCACGCAGGTGGTCGTCGGCGGCCAGCTTCGCGTCCGCGTAGGCGTAGAACGGGTTGTCCGGATCCACGCCGTGGTCCGGCGATGACCCGATCCACGAGACCATCACGTACCGCCGTACGCGGGCGGCCTCCGCCGCATCCATCGAGCGGATCGCGGCATCGCGGTCGACGGCGTACGTGCGCTCGCGGCTTCCGCCGCCGGCACCGGCCGCCCACACGATCGCGTCGTACCCCTCGAACGCCTCGCCGAGGTCGGCACCGGCCTCCAGGTCGAGCACGAGGGGGGTGGCCCCGGTGGCCGACACGTCGTCGGCGTGCGCCGAATTGCGGATGACGGCAGTCACCTCGTCGCCGCGGGCCACCAGCAGGGGCGCCAGGAGGAGGGCGACCTTGCCATGGCCGCCGAGGATGAGAACACGGGAATCAGTCACGCCCCCACGCTAGGGGCCGCACCCGCGCCGAAACGAGGGCTTGACGCCGTGCTCAGGCGTCGACAGCAACCGGCTCGGCGGCGATCGCCGCAGCCACGGTGCGGCCGGCGCGGTTGGCTCCCACCGTCGAGGCCGACGGCCCGTAACCGATGAAGAACACCCGCGGGTCATCGAGCGAACGCGACTCGGCCACCCGGAAGCCGCCCTCCGGCGTCCGCAGACGCAAGGGGGCGAGGTGATCCAGTGCCGGGCGGAAGCCGGTGGCCCACAGGATGACGTCGGCGGCGAGAAACGATCCATCCGGCATGCGGACGCCGTCCTCCTCGATGCGGGTGAACATCGGCAGACGCTGCAGCACGCCGCGATCCCGCGCGCGCTCCGCCCAGGGCGTCCAGTGCATGCCGGTGACCGAGATGACGCTGCCCGGAGGCAGGCCCTGACGCACCCGCTCCTCCACACCCGCGATCGCGGCCACGCGTGCGGGGATGTCGAAGTCCTCCTCGATCCACTCGGGTTCACGCCGGGTCATCCACAACGTCGTCGCGACGCGGGAGATCTCCTCCAGCAGCTGCACGCCCGAGACCCCCGCTCCCACCACGATCACGCGCTGACCGGCGAACTCGTCGGCCGAGACGTAGTCGGCGGTGTGCAGTTGGCGTCCACGGAACAGCTCCTGGCCGGGGTAGTGCGGCCAGAACGGCCGGGTCCACGTGCCGGTGGCGTTGACGATGTACCGAGCCGACCACGCGCCGCGGTCCGTCTCCACGAGCAGCCTGCCGCGCGGGTCGGTGTCCATCGCGCGCACGGCGCGGACGGCGACGGGGCGCTGCACGTCCAGGTCGAAGCGCCGTTCGTACTCGGCGAAATACGGCGGCAGCACTTCCCGCGCCGGCGCGTCCGGGTCAGCCGGTGGGACCGGGAAACCGGGCAGCTCGTGGATGCCGTTGACCGTGGCCATGCGCAGCGACGCCCAGCGGTGCTGCCATGCGCCACCGGGCGCGTCCTCTCGGTCGAGCACCACGAAGGTGGCCCCATCCGCTCCGTGCGCCACCGGCGAGAACCCCCGACGACGCAGGTGGTAGGCGGCCGAAAGGCCCGCCTGCCCCGCCCCGAGCACGGCGACATCCACCTCGCGGCGCGCGTCGGTGTCCATACCCGCCAGAACCACCCGGCGACCCGCGCTATTCCGCGGCCACGTCGCCGTCGAGGTACAGCCAGCGTCCGCCGCGGCGGGCGAACCGACTGCGCTCGTGCAGGACCCCGCGCGAGGTGCCGCTGCGCCACGAGGCGCGGAACTCGACTCTGCCCTCGTCTCCCGCGATCGACGCGTCCACGATCTGCAGGCCCGTCCACTGCACGTCGGGATCGAGCTGCACCGGGTCGGGAGGACGCGTGCGCGGATGCCACGTTCGCTCGAGGTGACCCGCATCCCGCATCCGGAACGCCGTGTAGCGCGAGCGCATGAGCCGCTCGGGGGTCGGCGCGGGATCCCCGGCCAGGAGCGGCCCGCAGCAGCTGCCGAACGCTGCACCGCTTCCGCATGGGCACGGCTCGCCGTCGTCCGCGCGCACAGCGGAGGCGGCACCGAACGACATGCCCGCCACTGTATCCGCACTGCGCGGAGCGGGCTTTCCACACCCTCGCCGCACCACCGCCGCAGGGGGGACGGGATCCGTACCATGGGGCCACCGGCGAGAGGAGCACCATGTCCGGTCGCAGCGTTCCGCCGGCTCTTCATCAGCCGTATCCCGGCGCTCCCCCCGTCTACGGCCCCGACCCGCGTCGCACCACTCCGTCGCAGGGCCCTTCGGGGCTCGCCGTCACCGCTCTCGTCCTGGGTGCCGTATGCCTGGCGGCGGCGGTGGTTCCCGTCGCCGGGCGGCTCCTGCTGGTGCCATTGCTGCCGGCAGCCGTGATCGTGGCCGTCGTCGCGATCGTCCGCCGCGCGGTGCCGCGGGGTCTGCCCATCACCGCCCTCGTGCTGGCCGGGGCGTCGGCAGCGATCGCCGCCTGGTCGTTCGTGATTCCATGGGGCTTGCCGAGCTGGCCGTGGGAGGCGGGAGACGCACCGCCCGCCATCGACGAGCCGTTCGTGCCCGACGATCCGGGGAATGCGGACCCGCCGCTCGAGCCGGAGCTGGGTGTGCCGGGACTGGAGGGAGCGGGAGCTTCTCGGGCCGACCCGCTCGCGTACGGCACGACCATCACGATCGTGGACGAGAACTCCGGCTCGGACGTGTGGGCGATGACCGTCACCGCGCCAGAAGACGTCACCGCCGCATCCGGTGCGGTCGAAACGGAACCGGCCAACGGCGCGTACCTCGCGGTGACCGTCGAACTGACCAACCTCGGCGGCGACGTGCTGGATCCGGCGAGCGACTACGACTACTCGCTGTACTCGTGGCTGCTCACCGGCGATGGCGGGCGTGCCGATTCCGAGCATCTGCCCGAGCTGACCGGTCTTCCGTCGACGTGGGACATCCCTCCGGTGCCGGCGGGTGACACCGTGCGCTACGCGGAGGTGTTCGACGTGGCGACCGACGTGTCGGCGACCGGCTACTTCGTCTTGGAGCTGCCCGGCGACCGGCTGGTGTACTGGGGCCCTGCCGGCTGAGCGCAGGGTGAGCGCGGCGGGTCAGGCGACGGAGCCGCGCGCGTTGTAGACGACCGCGTCCGCCTCGCCGTACGCGGCGAACACTCGGACGGCCTCATCCCGCCGGACGTCCGTCACGACGCGGATGCCACGGGCCTCGAACTGCTCGATCCAGTCACCCACGACCGGTCCCTCGTCGAACCCGCTGAGGGCTTCCAGCTCGGGACCCTCACCCGCCACGACGAGCGAGCGGACGCCGCTCCACATCGTCGCGCCGTAACACATGACACACGGACGCCAATTGACCACGAGCTGCAGGTCGGCGCCGGACGCCCCCAGGTCCCACCGCCCGAGCGCGGTCTGGGCCAGGCCGATCGCCGTGACTTCGGCATGCTGCGAACTGAGCCCCGAGCTCAGCACGACGTTGACGCCGGCCGACACGAGTCGCCCCGACTCGGCCTCCACCACGATCGCCGCGAACGGACCGCCGTTGCCCGCACGCCAGTTGCGGTCGGCGAGGGCGTTGACGAGATCCATGCGGTCTTCCAGCGTGGGCAGCGTCTCCGGCAGATCGGGCAGGTCGGCGACGAGCCAGTCGGGAAGCGTGGCGGAGAGAGCGGTGGCGAGAGTCATGCCGCCATCCTGCCCCCTGCATGTTTCCACCCTGCTACGCCCGATGTCGCACGTGTTGTGGATAACGGATGCGTGGAGAGGGTGTCGCTCCTAGCCTGGGTGCCATGCTCGCCCGAGTCGCCCGCGCCTTCGCCGTCCTCGCGATGGCCGCCGCCGCGGCGACCGGATGCGTCGGCTCCCCCGAGCCGCGCGAGACCACCCCCACGCCGCTCACCGACGAGCAGGCCTTCGCCGCCGCCGAAGAGACCTACCGCGCCTACGTCGATGCCCTCAACCAGGTCGACCTGAGCGACCCGACCACGTTCGAGCCCGTCTACGCCCTCACCACCGGCGACGCCAACGCTTCGGCCCGCGAATCGTTCGCCCAGATGCACGCCGACGGCTGGACCGTGTCAGGTGAAAGCGTTGTGACCTTAGTTGAGCCGGCGGTTCGCACGCCGGAGTTGGCTTCTGTCGCCGTTTGTGTGGATGTGTCCGCTGTGTCACTGACGGATTCAGCCGGTCAGTCCGTGGTGAGCGCGGAGCGTCCCGACATCCAAGCCTTGACGGTCGAGGTAAGTCCAGCCGCAGAGTCCATAGTCCGGTTTGTACCGCGTGATGGGGAACCGACGTGCGGCTGATCACGGTTGCGACGCTGACCATGGCGCTGCTGGCACCCGCCGCCACCAACGCACCAACGGGGTGCAGTGGATTCGGTTGGCAGAATGCGTGCACCTCGAACTCGGGTAGCCAGATCGACATCGTCGGAGAGACGACCACGCCGCAGCGCCCGCCGAAGGGCGGAGGGAGCTCGGGCGGATCGGATTCCACCGGTCCGGGGTCGCCCTCGGATGCCGAGGCCCTGCCGCCGGGCTGCACGCTCATCGGGGGCGGCTTCGCGGTGTGCGAACCGGTGGAAGGCGAAGTGCTGCCCGGCATCCCTGCGGTGACGGCACGGGATGTGGCGAGCTTCGCGCCGGGAGGTCCGGCCCTGGAAGGAGAGCCCGACGGGGTCGGGGTGGTGGGCATGCCGGTGAACTTCGTCGCCTCCGCGTCGGCGCAGTCGGTCAGCGGCACGCTGTTCGGCCGCCCCGTCACGGTGCGCTTCACCCCCGCGGCGTTCGTCTTCGACTACGGCGACGGCACCACCGCGCGCTCGACCTCCGGCGGAGCATCCTGGGGCGACCTCGGGCAGGCGCAGTTCACCCCCACTGCCACGAGCCACGCCTACGGCGAGCGCGGCGTCTACCAGGTGGCGGTCTCCATCGAGTACTCCGCGGAGGTCGACTTCGGGGTGGGGCGGTGGTTCCCCGTGAACGGGCCCGTCACCTCCACGACCGCGGGCTACCCGGTGGAGGTGTTCGAGGTGCGCACGGCGCTCGTCGACAAGACGTGCGCGGAGAACCCCTCCGGCCCCGCCTGCTGACGCGGCGCCCCCTACAGTGATGCCGTGCGGTTCATCGACACGGCCGACGGCGCCCGCCTCGCCGTCGAGATCCACGGCTCTCCCGGGGCAGTGCCGGTCGTCGTGGTGCCCGGCGGACCATGCCGCGACCCCGCGTACCTCGGCGACCTCGCCGGCCTCGCCCAGACGCGGACGCTCGTCATCCTGCACCCGCGGGGCACTCCAGCGACCGGCGGGCTCTCACGCGGGTGGTGGACGGATGCCGCCGACCTCCTCGGCGTCGCCGACCACCTGCGGGCGCCGACCGTCGATGTCATCGCCCACTCCGCGGGCACGCGACTGGCCCTCGCGGGCGCTGCCCAGCACCCGGGGAGGATCCGATCTCTGGCGCTCGTGACACCCGCCGCCGCGTGGCTGACCGGTGCGCCGCACGACGGCGAGGCGCTGGCCGCGGAGCGCAACGAGCCCGAGATCGCCCGCGCGCTCGCGTCGATGAAGGGCGAAGCACCCACGGACGAGACCGCGTTCCAGCGAGCGGTCGCCGCCGAAGCGGCCGCCGGGTACGCCCGGTGGACGCCGACCGAGCGGCAGCACGCCGCCGTCGGTGCGATGACGTGGGCGGCGGCCTCGGCATGGTTCCGCGACATCCCGGGTGATGCGGCCGCGCGCATCAGGGCCGCTCCCCTGCCGCCGACGTTCGTCCTGGGCGGGCGCGCCGACATCCTCAGCGGCGTCGAGCCAGTGCGGGCCTACGCCGATGCGCTCGGCGCGGATCTGACGTTGCTGGAGAACTGCGGCCACTATCCCTGGGTGGAGCAGCCCGTCGCCTTCCGCGCCGCCCTCGACGACTGGCTGCTCTTGCGCACCAGTTCCGCGCCGTCGATCGGCAGCGTCTAGTCTCCTGGAATCCCTACGGACACCTGCCCGACGGCGTTCCGCGCTTCTCGGTGCAGCTGCAGGGTGGTGCGCCCGGACATGACGGCGAGGGTACCGAAGGTGAGAAGGATCCCAGCCCCCGTGAGGATCCCGAAGCTGCTGTCGCCCCTGACGAGGTGTGTGACCAAGATCGTCGCACCGGATGCGGCGGCGAGCACATAGACGATCGTCTGGGCGAGCGCGCCCCGGAAGCTGGTGGTCGTCGCGGACATGCCGCCACTGTATCGGCACCGATGAGGCGGACAGTAGCCTGTCGAGGTGTCCACTCGGTCAGACAAACTGCTCCTGCTCGACTCCGCGTCGCTGTACTTCCGGGCGTTCTACGGGGTGCCCGATTCGGTGCGCGCCGCGGACGGAACCCCCGTCAACGCCGTGCGGGGTCTCCTGGACATCGTGGCGAAGCTCGTGAGCACGTACCACCCGACGCATCTGGTGGCGTGCTGGGACGACGACTGGCGGCCGCAGTGGCGAGTCGACCTCATCCCGAGCTACAAGACGCATCGGGTCGCCGAGGTGGTGTCGGGCTCCCCTGATGTGGAGGTCGTACCCGATCCGCTCGAGGTGCAGGTCCCGATCATCCGCGAGGCGCTCGACGTCCTGGGGATCCCGATCGTCGGCGCCGCCGAGCACGAAGCGGACGACGTCATCGGCACCCTCGCGACGCGCGCCGACATGCCCGTCGACATCGTCACCGGCGACCGCGACCTCTTCCAGCTCATCGACGACGCCCGCGACGTCCGGGTCATCTACACCGCACGCGGCATGAGCAATCTCGAGATCGTGACGGATGCCACGGTCCTCACCAAGTACGGGGTGCATGCCGCCCAGTACGCCGACTACGCGGCGCTGCGGGGCGACAGCTCGGATGGGCTTCCCGGCGTCGCCGGCATCGGGGAGAAATCCGCTGCCACCCTCCTCACGGCGCACGGCGACCTCGCCGGGATCGTCGCCGCTGCCGAGGCGGGCGAGGGGATGCCGGCGGGCCAGCGTGCGAAGATCCTGGCCGGCGCCGACTACCTACGGGTCGCCCCGACGGTCGTGGAGGTCGTCCGTGACCTGGACCTGCCCCCGGTGGACGACCGTCTCCCGGACGTGGACGAATCGCGGCGCGCCGCCGCCGAGGCCCTCGCGCAGAAGTGGAATCTGGGCTCGTCCATGAACCGCGCCCTCGCCGCGCTCGCCGTCTGACGCTCCCCGAGCGGACGCGGGTTCAGCGGCCCGCGCGACGGACCGCGGCGAACGAGGCCGCCAGCAGGACGGTGTACACCGCCGCCACGACGATCAGCAGGGTCAGCACCCCCGACCAGTCCCCCGTGGCCGCGTACACGGCGCCCAGGACGGGCCCCGCCAGCGCGCCGATCGCGTAGCCACCGCCCTGCACGAGCGCCGACATGCCGGCCGCCTCGCTGTCCGAGCGTGCCCCCTGCACGAGCGCACTGAAGATCGCGACGAATCCGCCGGAATGGCCGATGGCGCCGATCGAGAGCCACAGGATCATGAGCGACGGCGCCGTGAGCACGCCCACGGTGAGGACGAGCCAGCTGCCGCTGATGATGGCGACGGTGACCCATGACGGCGCGACGCGCGTCAGCGCAGGGACCACGAAGGCACCGATGATGCCCGCCCCCTGGAAGATCGACGCCAAGGCGCCGGCGGCGGTCTGATCCAGCGCGAGCAGGTCGCCGGAGATCACCGGCAGCCACGTGGTGAGGCCGAAGTAGATGAACGTCTGGCACGCGAAGGTCGCCAGCAGCAGCCAGGGCACCGGGCGGCGCAGGAACGAGCCGCCCTTCGCCGAGATGACGGGCATGGGTCCGGTCAGGGTGCGCGGATCGATGTCGTCGGTCGGCCCCGGCCGCACGGCGTCCTCGCCGGAGTATCTCGTGGCGGGGTCGACGCCCGCGCGACGCCACCGGGCGAGGTGCGCTCCCCACAGGAGGATGCCCGCCACCGTCAGCAGCGACCACAGCAGCAGCGCCACCGGCCAGCCCGTGAGCGCGGCCAGTGGGGCCGTCAGCAGCGACGTCAGCAACGACCCGGCATTGAGCATCGCGACGTAGGCGGCGGTCACGAGGCTCACGCGCCCGGGCGGCACATCGCGGCGGATGATGACGGGGATCACGATATTGCCGACGGTGATCGCGGCGCCGATCACGACCGTGCCCGCCAGCATCCACCCGAAGCCCGGCACCGCCCGCATCACCGTGCCCACCAGCACACCGGCGAGGGTGATCAGCAGCGCCCGCTCGGGCCCGGAGCGGCGGATGACGAACGCGGCGACCGGCGTCAGGATCGCGAACATCAGCACGGGAACCGTCGTCAGCAGCGCGACGGATGCAGGCGTGAGCCCGAGGTCGCGCTCGATGTCGCGGAGCACGGGCGTCGGCGAGACAATGGGCCCGCGCAGGCTCAACGCCGCGACGAGCACACCCCAGATCAGCAGCCACGGGAGTGCCCGCCCGGCAGCAGGCGCACGCCCAGGGGTCATCCCCCCAGTTTACGAGCGCCTCATCGGTCGCGGCCGAGCCATTCCCGCAGCTTCGCGAGCGGCCACGTCGTCACGATCCGCTCGGCGGGAACCCCGGCACGCTCGGCGCGCGCCGCACCGTAGTCCAGCAGCGACAGCTGGCCGGGGGCATGCGCGTCGGAGTCGATGGCGAACAGGCAGCCCTTCTCCAGCGCGATCGCCAGCAGGTCATCGGGCGGATCCTGACGCTCCGGGCGGGAGTTGATCTCGACCGCGACGCCGTGCGCCGCACATGCCTCGAACACGGCCACCGGGTCGAACGTCGACGGCGGGCGGGTGCCCCGGGATCCCTCGACCAGCCGCCCCGTGACATGCCCGAGGACATCGACGTGCGGGCTGGAGACGGCGGCGACGAAACGCCGGGTCATGGGGCCGCGCTCCATCCGCAGCAGGGAATGCGCCGACGCGACCACGACATCCAGTTCATCCAGCAGGCCGGGCTCCTGGTCCAGGGCACCGTCTTCGAGGATGTCCACTTCGATTCCGCTGAGGAGCGTGAATCCGTCGCCGCGGAAACCCTCGACCACGCTCAGCTGTTCCCGCAGCCGCTCGGGAGACAGGCCGTTGGCCACGCGCAGCCGGGGCGAGTGGTCGGTCAGGGCCAGGTATTCGTGGCCCAGGCGCCGCGCGGCATCCACCATCGCCTCGATGGGCGTGAGCCCGTCGGACCACTCGCTGTGGCTGTGCAGATCCCCGCGGAGGGCGCCGCGCAGTTCTGAGGGGCCCGCCATGCCCGCTTTCTCGCGCAGGGTCGCCAGATACTCCGGCACGCCGCCGGCCAGCGCCTGCTGGATGACGGTGTAGGTCGACTCGCCGATGCCCTTGCGTCGGCGCAGAGCCGGATCGCGCAGCTGCGCGTCGTCGAGGCCGGCGATCGCGTCGGCGGCCGCACGGAACGCCTTGGACTTGTACCTGCTCGACCGCTCCCGCTCGAGCAGATACGCGATCTCGGTGAGGGCGTCGAGCGGGTCCACGGATCAGCCCGCCAGCTCCTGCGTGGCTGCGACCCACGCGTCCAGCTTCGCCGCGGCCCGGCCGTCGTCGATGGCAGCGGCCGCCTCGTCACGAGCCTGGGCGAGCCGCTCGACGATGGGCTGCTGGGCCTGCGCGGGGTCGCGGAACAGCCGGTAGGCGACGATGCCGGCGGCGGCGTTGAGCAGCACGATGTCGCGCACGGGACCCGGGTCGCCGGCGAGCACGCGGCGCACGACTGCGGCGTTGTGCGCGGGGTCTCCCCCGAGCAGATCGTCGATGTCGGCCAGGGGGATGTCGAGATCCCGCGGGTCGAGGTCGTGCTCGTGCACGTCGCCCAGGCTGATCTCCCACAGGCGGCTGTGGCCGGTCGTGGTCAGCTCGTCCAAGCCGTCGTCGCCGCGGAAGACCAGCGCCGTCGCCCCTCGCGTGCGGAAGACGCCGGTGATCAGCGGCACGCGATCCAGGTGCGCCACGCCGACGGCGTTGGCCTCGGCGCGGGCGGGGTTGCACAGCGGGCCGAGGAAGTTGAAGACGGTGGGCACGCCCAGTTCGGCGCGCGTGGGCCCCGCGTGGCGGAACCCGGGGTGGAATGCGGCGGCGAAAGCGAACGTGATGCCCGTGCGGGCGAGGGTCTCGGCGACGGCCTCGGGGCTCAGCGCGAGGTCGATGCCCAGTGCGGAGAGCACGTCCGAGGAGCCCGACGACGAACTGGCCGCCCGGTTGCCGTGCTTGACGACGGGCACACCGGATGCGGCGGCCACGATGGCCGCCATGCTCGAGACGTTCACAGTGCCGTAACGATCTCCGCCGGTGCCGACGATGTCGAGCACGCCGGCGGGGACGGGCAGCGGGAGCGCCGCCTCGAGGATCGCGTCGCGAAACCCCACGATCTCATCCACGGTCTCGCCCTTGGCCCGCAGCGCGACGAGGAAGCCGGCCAGCTGGGAGGGGGTCGCCTCACCGCGCATGATGCGGCGCATCGCCCAGGTCGACTCCGACACGCTCAGGTCTTCTCCGCCCAGAAGGCTCGTGAGAAGTTCGGGCCACGCATACTGCTCCGCCATGCAGCGATCCTATCCAGCGGCCCCGTCCCGGCGCCGGGACGGGCTCTGGGAGCACCCGCAGTCAACTCGCGGGGGATCCTTAGGCCTCCCTAAGTCCCGGGTAAGGCGAATCAGGCATCGCCGGTGCCAAACGACGGCCTCGGAATCGGCCATAATGGGGAGTGTGACCACGCCAGCGACATACCCCCAGGCCCTCCGGTCCGTGAAACGGCCCGACCCGGTCGCCGTTGGCACCATCGTCTGGCTGGGCAGCGAAGTCATGTTCTTCGCCGGCCTCTTCGCGATCTACTTCACCCTGCGCAGCACCTCCCCTGAGCTGTGGGCCGAAGAGACGCAACTGCTGAACGTCCCCTACGCGACCGTCAACACGATCATCCTCGTGCTGTCCTCGGTCACGTGCCAGATGGGTGTCTTCGCGGCCGAGCGCTACCAGCCGTACCGCACCGGCGGCAGCCCCCTGAAGTGGGGCATGGTCGAGTGGTTCTACCTCACCTTCTTCCTGGGCGCGATCTTCGTGTCGGGTCAGGTGTGGGAGTACGCGCAGCTGGTCGCCGAGGGCATGCCCATCACGGCCAACCCGTATGCGTCGGCGTTCTACCTGACCACCGGGTTCCACGCGCTGCACGTCACCGGCGGTCTCATCGCCTTCCTGTTCGTGATCGGCCGCGCGTACGCCGTCAAGAACTTCGGGCGCAAAGAGATGACCACCTCGATCGTCGTGTCCTACTACTGGCACTTCGTCGACGTCGTCTGGATCGCCCTGTTCCTCGTCATCTACTTCCTGAAATAGAGCGGAGCTGCACCTCGACATGGCACGTGAGAAGAAGCGACGCTCCACCGGCCGCCGGAGCCCCCTGGCCGCGGCCGTCCTGATCGGCGTGGGCCTGCTGATGACCGGCGGTCTCTACGCCGGTGCGACGGCAGCCATCGCCGCGACCGAAGACGAATCCCCCGCCAACGCCACCCTCACGGTGGAAGACGGCAAGAAGCTGTTCCAGGCGAACTGCGCGACCTGCCACGGACTCGACCTCCAGGGCAGCGAGAACGGCCCGTCGCTGTACGGCGTCGGTGAGCTGTCGGTGCACTTCCAGGTGTCCACCGGCCGCATGCCGATGCAGGCGCAGTCACCCCAGGCCCCGCAGAAGCCGGTGCAGTTCACCGAAGAGCAGATCGATGCGATGGCCGCCTTCGTGCAGTCCACCGCTCCCGGCCCGACCTACCCCGAGGCCGAGGTGCTCGAGGGTGAAGGCGCCGACCTGTCCCACGGTGCGGAGCTGTTCCGCATCAACTGCGCGATGTGCCACAACGTCGCCGGCGCCGGCGGTGCGCTCACCGAGGGCAAGTACGCCCCCGGCCTGCACACGACCACTCCGCTGAACATGTACGCGGCCATGGTCACCGGCCCGCAGAACATGCCCGTCTTCAACGACTTGAACCTGACCCTCGAGGACAAGCGCGACATCATCGCGTATCTGGTGTTCCTGCAGGAGAAGGACTCCCCCGGCGGCTACGCGCTCGGTTCGCTCGGCCCCGTCGCCGAGGGCCTGTTCATCTGGGTCTTCGGAATCGGCTCGCTGATCGCACTGACGGTGTGGATCACAGCGAAGTCCAACTGACACCCGCCGACCAACGACATTTCGGAACGCACGAGGAGCACCATGGCACACGAGGACGACGCGCTCGAGCACGAGAGGGCTTCATGGAAGCCGTCTTCCGGGCTCGCGGTCGCGGTGACGGATCCCGTGCGAAGCCCGGAACTCCCGCCGCACCGTGAGCGGATGACCGACAAGGACCCCAAGGCCATGCGCCGCGCGGTCCGCGTCGTCTACACGCTGTTCTACCTCTCGGTCGCCGCCAGCATCTGGGCCATCGCCGCCTACATGCTGTTCCCGATCGAGTCCGGCGCACTCATCGACATCCGCTACAACAACCTCTTCGTCGGACTCGGCATCGGTCTGGCCCTCCTGGCCATCGGCCTGGGCGCCATCCACTGGTCCAAGGCGATCATGTCCGACAAGGAGTACATCGAGCCGCGTCACGCCACGCGCGGTAAGGACTCCACGCGCGCCGCCGCAGTCCAGGCCTTCGCCGACGCCAACGAGGAGTCCGGCTTCGGACGGCGGACCATGATCCGCAACTCGCTGTTCGCCGCGCTGGCCGCGTCGATCCTGCCCGGCATCACGCTGTTCCGCGGCCTGGCACCGGAGAACACGCCGGAGCACCCGCACGCGGGTGACCCCGTGTACCTGATGAGCCACACGATGTGGAAGGAAGGCACGCGCCTGGCACACGACCCGTCGGGCCGCCCCATCCGCGCGTCCGAGGTCACCCTGGGATCGGCGTTCCACGTCATCCCCGAGGACCTCGCCGAGGTCAGCCATCACGACGGCTACCTCGAGGAGAAGGCCAAGGCCATCGTGCTGCTCATGCGCCTCATGCCCGAGGACCTCGTCGAGGCCGAGGACAAGAAGGACTGGTCGTACGACGGCATCGTCGCGTACTCCAAGGTCTGCACGCACGTCGGATGCCCCGTCGCCCTCTACGAACAGCACACGCACCACCTGCTGTGCCCCTGCCACCAGTCGCAGTTCGACGTCGCCAATGGTGCGGCCGTCATCTTCGGCCCCGCCGCCCGTCCCCTGCCGCAGCTTCCGATCACCGTGGATGACGAGGGTTACCTCGTCGCTCGCAGTGACTTCCACGAGCCCGTCGGCCCGAGCTTCTGGGAGCGCCATTGAGCACCACGACTCATCCCACGGATAACGTCACCACCGAACCGGCGAGCCACACCGGACCGGTGAACGCCGGCCGTGATGGAAAGCCCCTCGGCGGACGTTTCGTCGGCGCCGCGTCGAACTACATCGACGAGCGCACGAGCATCTCCGGTTTCGTCAAGGAACTCGGCCGCAAGATCTTCCCCGACCACTGGTCGTTCATGCTCGGTGAGATCGCGCTGTGGAGCTTCGTCGTCGTGCTGCTGTCCGGCACGTTCCTGACGTTCTTCTTCGACGCCTCGATGGTCGAGACCCACTACGACGGCGCCTACGAGCCCATGCGCGGCATCGCGATGTCGGCGGCGCTCGAGTCGACCCTCAGCATCTCCTTCGACCTGCGCGGTGGGCTCCTGGTCCGTCAGATCCACCACTGGGCCGCGCTCGTGTTCGTCGCCGGCATCGGCGTGCACATGCTGCGCGTGTTCTTCACCGGTGCCTTCCGCAAGCCGCGTGAGCTGAACTGGGTGGTCGGCTTCATCCTCTTCATCCTCGCGATGGGTGAGGGCTTCACCGGCTACTCCCTGCCCGACGACCTGCTCTCCGGCAACGGCCTGCGGATCATCGACGGCATGGTCAAGGGCATCCCGGTGGTGGGCACGTGGATCTCGTTCCTGCTGTTCGGCGGCGAGTTCCCCGGAACGGCGATCGTGGGACGCCTGTACACGCTGCACATCCTGCTGCTGCCGGCGATCCTGGTGGCGCTGCTGGTCGTGCACCTCATGCTCATGATCATCAACAAGCACACGCAGTTCGCCGGCCCCGGCCGCACGAACGACAACGTCGTGGGCTACCCGATGATGCCCGTCTACATGTCCAAGATGGGCGGGTTCTTCTTCATCACGTTCGGTGTGATCGTCCTGATCGCGTCGCTGTTCACGATCAACCCGATCTGGAACTACGGACCGTACGACCCGTCGCCGGTGTCTGCCGGTACGCAGCCCGACTGGTACATCGGATTCGCCGACGGTGCGCTGCGCCTGGTGCCCCCGCACCTCGAGTTCGTCCTGTGGGACCGCACGTGGTCGTGGAACATCCTGATCCCGCTGATCGTCCTGGGCCTGTTCATCGTGCTCGTCCTGATCTACCCCTTCATCGAGGCGTGGATCACCGGTGACAAGCGCGAGCACCACCTCGCCCAGCGTCCGCGCAACGCCCCGACCCGTACCGCCATCGGCGCCGCCGGTGTCACGTTCTACGCGGTCCTGTGGGCGGCGGCGTCCTCCGACATCATCGCGACCCACTTCTGGCTCACGATGGAGGGCGTCATCCACGCCCTGCAGGCTCTGCTGATCGTCGGGCCGATCATCGCCTACTTCGTCACGAAGCGCATCTGTCTCGCGCTGCAGAAGAAGGACCGCGAGATCGTCCTGCACGGCTACGAGTCCGGACGCATCGTGCGCCTCCCCGGTGGCGAGTACATCGAGGTGCACCAGCCCGTCGACGAGTACGAGCGCTGGAAGCTCATGGACGTCGACACCTACGCACCGCTGGTCGTGCGTCCCAACGCACAGGGACGCATCCCGTGGCACGAGCACCTGCGCGCCGGCTTCTCGCGGTGGTTCTTCGAAGACCGCCTCACCCCGCTCACGCAGGCGGAGCTGGATGCCGCGGCCGCACATCAGCACCACGACCTCGACCACGTCATGCACGACGCCGAGGAGGAGCTCGAGGCTTCCAACCAGCGCGCGATCGAGGAGGGACGCCCCGTGGCGGCCCCCCACGACCAGACCGCGGTCGGCGAATTCCCCTCGCCCAAGCGCCTGGACGAGATGAACGAACCGCGCGGCGACGACACCGCCAAGTAACATCCCCGGAAGGCCCCGGTCCGCCCTGCGGATCGGGGCCTTCCGCATGCCTGGCAGGATTCGAGCGCGGCTCGGCACCCGGGGCGGCGCACCGCTCGGTGGCGCTCCCCTAGCCTGAGGCCATGCCGCACCCCTCCGCATCTTCCGCGCGCGCCTGGCCGCGGAGACCGACCCCTCCGACGTCTACGCCGCACTGAACGCCGGCGAACCGCTCACCCTCGTCGATGTGCGAGGCGCCGATGCATGGGCCCAGGGCCGCATTCCCGGCGCCGTGCACCTCCCCTACCGCCAGATCGCCGAGCGCGCACCGTACGAGATCGATCCGGAGGTGCCGGTGGTGGTGTACTGCTGGAGCCCGGGCTGCAACGCCGGAGTGAAAGGCGCACTGGCCTTCGCCGAGCTCGGCTACTCCGTTCGGGAGATGATCGGCGGATACGAGTACTGGGTGCGCGAGGGCCAGCCCGTCGAGAACGACGAGGGACCCATCGCCCGGGTGTTCGACCCGCTCGTGATGACAGTGCGCTCCCCCGCGTCGCAGCCTGTGTAGCGACGGCTCTCCGCCCTGTAAAGCCCTTCCCTGCCCGGGGCGTGGACCGGGGAGGCTGGAATCATGACCACCTCCGACCCTGCCTCCGTCCCCTCGTCCGCCACGCTCCCCACTCCCGGGCAGCGGCGCGCCGCCCGGTCGGCCCAGAACGCCTGGTCGGGCGTGCTGTTCGGGTTGGGCCTCGTGGCCTTCGTCGACGAGGCCGTCTTCCATCAGCTCCTGCACTGGCACCACTTCTACGACCGGGGCACCACCGAGCTCGGCCTCGTCTCGGACGGCGTGTTCCACGCGATCAGCTGGTTCGCCACCATCGCGGGATTGTTCCTCCTCGCCGATCTCCGCCGACGGGATGCGCTGTGGTGGCCGCGCTGGCCCGGCGGCGTCCTGACGGGCGCAGGCGGCTTCCAGCTGTACGACGGTCTCATCCAGCACAAGGTGATGGGGCTGCATCAGATCCGGTATGTCGAGAACCTGTTGCCGTACGACATCGCCTGGAACCTCTCGGCGGCGGTGCTGCTGGCCGCAGGTGTGGTCCTGCTCGTGCGCACCTCCCCCGCCCGGGCGCTGGCGCGCGCGGAGGCGAGGTGAGCGTGCCCAGCATGGGCGGCCATGCCCACGGCGCCGCCGCCGGCGGCTTCCTGGACGGCGTCGTCGTCGCGCTGGCCGCCCTCGCGATCCTGAGCTACGTGGCGGCCGTGGTCGTCTCCCATCGGCGCGGGCGGGAATGGCCCCGGGTCCGGGTGGCCGCGTGGATCGCCGGCGTGGTCCTGGCGGCCGCCGCGGTGGCCGGGCCCCTCGCCGCCGCCGCGCATGGGGACTACGTCGCCCACATGGGCACGCACCTGCTGGCGGGCATGCTCGCGCCGGTGCTGCTCGTGCTGGCGGCGCCCGTCACCCTCGCCCTCCGCACGCTGTCCGTGACGCCTGCCCGGCGGCTGTCGGCGCTCCTGCGCTCCCCCGTGGCACGCGTGATCAGCCACCCCGTCACGGCGGCTCTCCTCAGCGCCGGCGGACTGTGGGTGATCTACCTGACACCCGTCTTCGAGGCGATGAGCGACCCCCTCGTGCACGTCCTCGTCCACGGGCACCTGCTGGCTGCGGGCTACCTCTTCACCTCGGCCGTCATCGGACGCGACCCCGCACCGCATCGGCCGTCGCGGCCGGTCGTCGCCGCCGTCCTGGTGCTCGCGATCGCGTCGCACGCGATCCTGGCGAAGTACCTGTACGCCCACCCACCGGCAGGCGTCCCGCTCGCCGACGCGCAGGCGGGGGCCCAGTTCATGTACTACGCCGGCGCGTGGGTCGAGGCGGCGATCATCCTCGTCTTCTGCGCCGACTGGTACCGCGCGGCCGGGCGCGACCTCCGCGTCGGTCCTCAGCCCGTCTCGACGTCCTCGGTGAAGTAGCCGGCGGCCGATCCGAAGAACACGGGGCCCGTCGCATCCGCGGAGTCGTCGACGACATCGCACACCACGGCCGTGACGTTGTCGGCGCTGCCGGCCTGCAGCGCGTATGCGACGATCTCCGCCGCCGTGTCGCGCGGGCTCCTACCGGCCGCCAGGAGCGCCGCCACTTCGGTCTCGGGGGCGTAGTCGGTGACCCCGTCGCTGCACAGCAGCCATCGGTCGCCGACCACCGGCTGCCGTTCGCTCACCGACACGACATCCTCCTCGCCGCCCCCGAGGGATGCCGTGATGATGTTGCGGCGAGGGTGTGTGGCTGCGGCCTCGGGGGCCAGCAGGCCGGAGTCCACGAGGGCCTGCACGTACGAGTCGTCACGCGTCTCGCGGGTGAACCACCCGTCGCGCAGGAGATAACCGCGGGAGTCGCCGGTGTGGGCGACGAGGAGGGAGCCGCCGGCGCCCACGAAGAGCCCCGTGAACGTCGTCGACATCCCCTGCAGCGAGGGATCGCGCAACACGTGCGCACGCAGGTCCCAATTCGCCTCGCGGATGCGGACGAGGAGCGCCTCCGCATCCGATGCGCCCACCGGGCCCGCCACCAGCCGGTGGACGAGTGCAGCGGAGGCCAGGTCGCCGGATGGCCCCCCGCCCACGCCGTCGGCCACCGCGGCACCCCAGGACGCCGTGAAGGCGGCGTCCTGGTTGGTCGCGCGGTGGGAGCCGATGTCGGAGACGGCGGCCGCGCTCAGGCGGATCGGCACGCGCCGCTCAGCGTGCGAAGTATCCGCGGTAGTACTCGAACACCCAGCCCACGATGGCCACGGCGAAGATGGCGATGCCGATGGGCATGAGCCACGCACCGACGGCCAGACCGATCATCGCGATGGCCGCCGAGAAGGCGAGCACGATCGGCCACCACGACCACGGGCTGAACTCGCCCATCTCGGGGTCGCCGTCGTCGATGTCGGCGGTGAGGGTGTCTTCGGGCAGCTCGCCGCCCTGTGCGCGGTGCACGCGCTGCACGTAGAACGCGATCAGCGCGGCCATCAGCGCGGCGAAGACGAGCGCGACGGTTCCGACCCACTCGATCCGTGTGAGGACGTCACCGGTGTAGAACAGCATCGCCCACACGGTGTAGGCGATGCCCACCACGAGGAAGAAGACCGACAGCAGCCACCACAGGCCCACGTTGGTGCGCATTTACTTGACCTCTCCCTCGGCGGCGTCGACGACCGGGGCGTCGGGGGCGTCCTTCGCCGGACCCACGCCGACCGGCACGCCGGCCTCGGGGTGGTTCAGGTCGAACGCCGGACGCTCGCTGCGAATGCGTGGGATCGACGTGAAGTTGTGGCGCGGCGGCGGGCACGACGTGGCCCACTCCAGCGACGCACCGTAGCCCCACGGGTCGTTGACGGTGATCTTCGGCGCCTTGCGGGCCGTGATCCACACGTTCAGCAGGAACGGGATCATCGAGGCGCCCAGGATCATCGCACCCACGGTGGAGACCTGGTTCTCCCACGTCCAGTTGTCCTGCGGCGAGTAGTCGGCGTACCGGCGGACCATGCCGTCGACGCCCAGCCAGTGCTGGATGAGGAACGTCATGTGGAAGCCGATGAACAGCATCCAGAAGTGGATGTAGCCCAGGCGCTCGTTGAGCATCCGCCCGGTCCACTTCGGCCACCAGAAGTAGAACCCGGCGAACATCGCGAACACGACCGTGCCGAACACGACGTAGTGGAAGTGCGCCACGACGAAGTAGGAGTCCGACAGGTGGAAGTCCAGGGGCGGCGAGGCGAGGATGACGCCGGTCAGACCGCCGAACACGAACGACACGAGGAAGCCGAGGGCGAAGACCATGGGCGTTTCGAAGGTGAGCGACCCGCGCCACATGGTGCCGATCCAGTTGAAGATCTTCACACCCGTTGGCACCGCGATGAGCATCGTCATCAAGGCGAAGAAGGGCAGCAGCACGGCTCCCGTGACGTACATGTGGTGCGCCCACACCGCGACCGAAAGCGCGGCGATCGCGATCGTGGCGTACACGAGGGTCTTGTACCCGAAGATCGGCTTGCGGCTGAAGACGGGGAAGATCTCCGAGACGATGCCGAAGAACGGCAGCGCGATGATGTACACCTCTGGGTGACCGAAGAACCAGAACAGGTGCTGCCACAGCAGCACGCCACCGGCGGCCGGGTCGTAGATGTGCGAACCGAGCACGCGGTCGGAGGCGGCGGCCAGGATCGCGGCGGCCAGCACCGGGAACGCCATCAGGATCAGGATGCTGGTGATCAGCGTGTTCCACGTGAAGATCGGCATGCGCCACATCGTCATGCCCGGGGCACGCATCGTCAGGATCGTGGTGATGAAGTTCACCGCGCCGAGGATCGTACCGAAACCGCTCATGCCCAGGCCCAGCATCCAGAGGTTCCCGCCGACACCTGGCGAGAAGCTGGCGTTGGCCAATGGCTGATAGGCGAACCATCCGAAGCCGGCCGCACCGGCGGGGGTGAGGAAGCCGGACACCGCGATGAGCGAGCCGAAGAGGAACAGCCAGAATGCGAAGGCGTTCAGGCGCGGGAAGGCCACGTCGGGCGCACCGATCTGCAGCGGCAGGATCGCGTTGGCGAAGCCGGCGAACAGCGGCGTCGCGAACATCAGCAGCATGATCGTGCCGTGCATCGTGAACAGCTGGTTGTACTGCTCCTTGGTCGGCACGATCTGCATGCCCGGCTCGAACAGCTCGGCGCGGATGATCAGCGCCATGACACCGCCGAGCATGAAGAACATCACCGAGGCGATGAGGTACAGGTACCCGATCGTCTTGTGGTCGGTGGAGGTGATCCACTTGACGATGATGTTGCCCTTGCGCTCGACGCGCGATCCGCTCATCAGCGCCGCCTGACGCGGCGGGAGCGTGGTGGGACGGCCCGGAGCGGACTCCTGGGGGGGAAGCGTGGTGGTCATGCTCGCTTAGCCTTCCTCGGCGCGCCCGAACCCGGTGTTGCCCTGGAGTCGGTCGTAGGCCTCGTCGATGTCGCCGGTCTGTCCCGCGTCGCGGAGGGTGTCGAGGTAGTCCTCGTACTCCGCCTCGCTGACGACCTTGACGTTGAACAGCATCGCGGAGTGGTACTCACCGCACAGCTCGGCGCACTTGCCGGCGTAGGTGCCCTCTCGCGTCGGGGTGAACGACCAGAAGTTGTCGCGCCCGAGGTACATGTCCTTCTTGTACAGGAAGTCGATGACCCAGAAGGAGTGCGCGACATCGCGCGACTGCAGTTCGATCCGCACCGTCTTGTCCACGGGCAGGTACAGCGTGGGCAGGGCGTCCTGGTCGACGTATCCGTCGCCCTCGGGCTCGGCCTGCACGCCCATGCTCCACACGGCGTCGGAGAAGTCTTCGTCCTCGCCGTTGTACTGGAAGTCCCACGCCCACTGCTTGCCGTACGCGGTGATGGAGACCTCGGGGTCTTCGTACTGGGTCTCGAGGATGTCCTGGTCGCGTGCCGTGAAGGCGAAGAAGCCGACCACGAGGATCAGGGGGACGACCGTGTAGAAGATCTCGATCGGCATGTTGTAGCGCAGCTGCACGGGCAGACCGGTCTGGCCCTTGCGGCGGCGGTACGCGACGGCGGCCCACAGCATGAGGCCCCACGTCACCAGACCGACGACCAGCAGCACGATCCACGAGTTCACCCACAGGCCGGCGACCATGTCGACGCGGTTGGTGGTGGGGACGCCATCCTCCTGGAAACCGGGCAGATACCCGTGGAGCTGGGTCGGGCTACACCCGGCGAGCACTGCAGCCGTCGCGATCCCAACCGGGAGGGCGGCCCAGCGGAGGCGGCGTTTCGAGGGCACGGTGCACCTTTCCGGGACGTGAATGTTGCTTCCGCCAGTCTAGAGCAAGCTCTCACGCTTCTCAGGCCAACCGCTCAGGCTGGCGGACGCGAAAACCCGCGGGACGGGGCGATTATCGCTCCCGAGCCGCGGGTCCTGGCGTGTCGTGCAGGGCCGGAATCAGCCGGCCCCAGGTGTCAGTGGAAGCTGTCGCCGCAGGCGCAGCTGCCGGCGGCGTTGGGGTTGTCGATCGTGAACCCCTGCTCCGAGATGGTGTCCTTGAAGTCGATCGTCGCGCCGTCCAGGTACGGCACGCTCATCTCGTCGACGATGACCTCCACGCCGTCGAAGTCCACGGCCTTGTCACCCTCGAGGAAACGCTCGTCGAAGTACAGCTGGTAGATCAGGCCGGAGCATCCGCCAGGCTGGACGGCCACGCGCAGGCGCAGATCGTCGCGGCCTTCCTGCTCGAGGAGGCTGCGGATCTTGCCGGCGGCGGCGTCGGTCAGTGCGACACCGTGGTCGCGGACGGTCTGGTCGGTCGACAGCGCGGTGTCGGTCATGACAGGCCCTTTCGTCGGTGCGGGGTCGCGGTTCGGACTCTGCGAGTCTACGCCGCCCCCGCGGGCGTGCGGCGGTTCACACCGTGCGCGCGTCGAGGCTCTCCAGCAGGAGCGCTTCGGCGGCCACGGCGTGACGGAACGTGTCCAGGTGCAGCGACTCGTTGGGGCTGTGCGCGCGGGAGTGCGGGTCTTCCACGCCGGTGACGAGGATCTGCGCCCCCGGGAACTGGCGCACGAGGTCCGCGATGAACGGGATCGATCCGCCCACGCCCACGTCGACGCTGGGCACGCCGTATCCCTCCTCGAACGCTGTGCGCACATCCGCCACGGCCCATCCGCCGGTGTCGACGAGGAAGCCGTCACCGAGGTCGACGTCGGAGAAGGTGAGCTCCGCGCCGAAGGGGGCGTGCGCGCGCAGATGCGCCTGCATCGCCGCGTACGCCTCCTGGGCGGACTGCCCGGGGGCCACGCGCGCGCTGATCACGACGGAGGTCTCCGGCGCGAGGGTGTTGGAGGCGGCCGCGACGCTCGTGGCGTCGATCCCCGTGATCGTGATCGACGGCTGGTTCCACATGCGGCTCAGGATCGGTCCCCGCCCGATCGGCGAGACGCCGTCGGGGAGCCCGGCCTCCGCGCGCAGAGTCTGCTCGCTGTAGTCGGGGGTCGCCGCATCCCGCGCCGTCATGCCCGCCACGGCCACGGCCCCGTCGTCGTCCCACAGGGTCGAGAGGAGCTTGACGGTGGCGAGCATCGCGTCGGGGACCGCTCCCCCGAACATGCCCGAGTGCGACGCGTGGTCGAGCGTGCGCACGCGCAGCGTGAAGCGCGCGTTCCCCCGCAGCGAGACCGTGAGCGCCGGGGTGCGCTCGTCCCAGTTGCCCGAGTCGGCCACGACGATGGCGTCGGCGCGGAGTGCGTCGGCGTTGTCGGAGAGGAACTGCCCGAACGAGCGCGAGCCGTACTCCTCCTCGCCCTCGATGAACACGGCGACGCCGAGGTCCACGTCGCGCCCGAGCGCCTCGATGACCGCGCGCAGAGCCGCCACGTGCGCCATCACGCCCGCCTTGTCATCGGCGGCACCCCGGCCGTACAGGCGGCCGTCGCGCACCGTCGGCTCGAACGGCGGCGAGTCCCACAGCGCCTCGTCGCCGGCGGGCTGGACGTCGTGGTGCGCGTACAGCAGCACGGTGGGGCGTCCGTTCCGCGCCGCGCGCGTGGCCAGCACCGCGGGCTGACCGTGCTCGTCGGTGCCGGGGATGGCGGCGGTGGCGACCTCGACCCGGTCGAAGAAGTCCAGATCGCGGAACAGGGCGGCGACAGCCTCGGCGCTGCGGGCCACCTGGGTCTGGTCGAACGCGGGCCACGCGACGGACGGGATGCGCACGAGGGTGCCGAGGTCGGCGAGGGCGGCGGGGATGACGGATGCGGCGGCTGCACGTACGGCGTCACGGCGGGACGGTTCGGGGGTCATGCGGGTAATCTTAGAGAGCCCGCATCCGATGTCTCCGAGGTTCCCCGTGGCCAAGACCCCCGCCCCCGCGTCCAACGACGCTCCCGTCGACCCCGCCCGCCCGGGCTCCGGCAAGGGACGCGCGACGCCGACGCGCGCCGAACGGGAGGCCGCGCGCAAGCGCCCGCTCGTAGCCGACACCAAGGAGGCGAAGGCGCGCGCCCGCGCCGAGCTGGCCGCCCGGCGCGAGAAGGCGCGCCTGGGCATGGCCGCCGGCGACGAGCGCTACCTGCCCGCCCGCGACAAGGGCCCGCAGCGCAAGTTCGCCCGCGACTTCGTCGACGCCGGATGGCACCTGGGAGAGGGCGTCATGCCCTTCATGGTCCTGGTCATCCTCGCCACCCTGATCCCGCTGGCCGTGTTCCAGTACTGGGCGTTCGTGGCGCTGTGGATCTACATCCTCTTCGTCGTCGGCGACATGATCCTCACCTCCATCCGCGTCAAGCGCGCCGCGCGCGAGAAGTTCGGTGCCACGCGCATGGAGAAGGGCCTGGGCTGGTACGCCGCGATGCGCACCGTCCAGATGCGCTTCATGCGCCTGCCCAAGCCGCAGGTCAAGCGCGGCCAGCACCCCGCCTGACCCGCCCCGGTCCCGCCCGCCGCCTCCGCCGGCCTCCCACATCCGCGAGACTGCACGCCACCGGCGAAACAGGGCCATAATGTCGCGGTCTCGCCGGTGGGCAGCAGTCTCGCGAAACTGCGATGCGCGGCGAGCGGATGCGACGCGGGTCAGAGGCCGCGGTTGATCTGCCGGGCCCACAGCGGCCCGCGGTACAGGAACCCGGTGTAGCCCTGCACGAGCGTCGCGCCGGCATCGAGGCGTGCGCGCACGTCGGCGGCGGTCTCGACCCCGCCGACGGAGATGACGACGAACTCCGGTGGCACGGCGGCGCGCACGAGTCGCAGCACCGCCATCGCGCGCTCCTTCAGCGGAGCGCCGGACAGGCCGCCCTCCCCTGCGGCCGCGACGACCTCCGGCGAGGTCCGCAGGCCCTCACGCGAGAGGGTCGTGTTCGTGGCGATGAGGCCGGCCAGCCCCAGCTCCACCGCGAGCCGCGCGATCGCCTGGACCTCGTCGTCGGCGAGGTCGGGCGCGATCTTCACCAGCAGCGGCGTCTCCCCCGCGGCATCCCGCACGGCCGTCAGGAGCGGTCGGAGCGTGTCCACCGCCTGGAGGCCGCGAAGCCCCGGCGTGTTCGGGGAGGAGACGTTGACCACGAGGTAGTCGGCCAGCCGGGCGAGGAGCCGGGTGCTGCGGACGTAGTCGGTCGTCGCGTCCTCGACCTGCACGACGCGGCTCTTGCCGATGTTCACGCCGATGACCGGGCGCGTGCGCCGGCGACGCAGCCGCTCCAGGCGCGCGGCGGCAGCCTCCGCGCCGGCGTTGTTGAACCCCATGCGGTTGATGACGGCGCGATCGGGGATCAAGCGGAACAGCCGCGGACGCGGGTTGCCCGGCTGCGCCAAAGCGGTGACCGTACCGATCTCCACATGCCCGAACCCCAGTGCCCACAGGCCCTGGACCATCCGCACGTCCTTGTCGAATCCCGCGGCCACCCCGAACGGCGAATCGAACACGAGGCCGAGCGCCTCGGTGCGCAGCGACGGAGCGGGTGCCGTCAGGCGGCGGGTGATCCACGAGAACGGCGGGACGCCGAGGAGCCGGATGACCGGGACGGCGAGGTGGTGGGCGCGCTCGGGATCGATGCGCGAGAGCACGAGGCGGAAGAGCGTGGGGTACATCCCCGCCAGCCTAGAGGACCGCGCTATTCGGCGACCGCGCTATTCGGCGAGCGAGGCGGCGCGGCGGGCGGAGTGGTCGGCGCGCAGCAGCCCGATCGCGGTCTCGAAGTCCTCCAGCGACTCGAACGCCTGGTACACGCTGGCGAACCGCAGGTACGCGACCTCGTCCAGCTCACGGAGCGGACCGAGGATCGCCAGGCCGATCTCGTTCGCCTCCACCTGCGAGGCGCCCGTCTGGCGCACGGCCTCCTCGACGCGCTGGGCCAGCATCGCGAGGTCGGCCTCGGTGACCGGCCGCCCCTGGCACGCCTTGCGGACGCCCGACATGACCTTCTCGCGGCTGAACGGCTCGACGACACCCGAACGCTTGATGACGTTCAGGCTCGCCGTCTCGACGGTCGAGAAGCGTCCGCCGCACTCGGGGCACTGGCGGCGGCGGCGGATGCTGAGGCCGTCGTCGCTCGTGCGGGAATCGATGACGCGGGAATCGGGATGACGGCAGAAAGGGCAATGCATGGCATCGACAGACTACGCGACGAGGTCACCCCTCGTGCGGCCCCGCATCCCCGGAGACTTGGAAGCGCGCAGTGACCGCCTCGCCGTGGGCGGGCAGGGCCTCGGCTTCGGCGAGGGCCACGATGGCCTCGCTGACGACCGACAGCGCGTCGCGGTCGTACTCGATGACCTGCTGAGGGCGCAGGAACGTCGCCGCCGACAGCCCGGCGGCATAGCGTGCCTGACCCCCCGTGGGCAGCACGTGGTTGCTGCCGGCGAGGTAGTCCCCGAGGCTCACGGGCGTGTACGGGCCGACGAAGACGGCGCCGGCGTGCACGAACCGCTCCGGATGCGGGTCGGCCATGTGCAGCTCGAGGTGCTCCGGCGCGTACGCGTTGCTGAAGGCGACGGCGCCGTCGGCGTCGTCGACGAGCACGATCGCCGACTGCGGTCCGCCGAGGGCGGCCTGCACCCGTTCGGAGTGCCGCGTGCGCCGGGCCCGCGCGGCCACGGCATCCGCCACCGCATCGGCCAGCTCGGGTGAATCCGTCACGAGCACGGCGGATGCCTGCTCGTCGTGCTCGGCCTGGCTCACCAGGTCGGCGGCGACGAGGTCGGCGTCGGCCGTGGCATCGGCCACGACGAGGATCTCGGTTGCTCCGGCTTCGGAGTCGGTGCCGACGCGGCCGGCGACGGCGCGCTTGGCGGATGCGACGAAGTTGTTCCCGGGCCCGGTGACGACGTCGACCGGTTCCAGGCCCAGCGACGGCACGCCGGAGGCGAACGCGCCGATCGCGCCGGCACCGCCCATCGCGTAGACCTCCGTGACGCCCAGCAGGTGCGCGGCGGCGAGGATGACCGGGTGCACACGGCCGCCGAACTCGCGCTGCGGGGGCGAGGCGAGCGCGACCTCGTCCACACCCGCGACCTGGGCCGGCACGACGTTCATGACGACGCTGGAGGGGTACACCGCCTTGCCGCCGGGCACGTACACGCCCACGCGCCGCACCGGCTGCCAGCGCTGCGTCACGCGCGCACCGGGGCCGAGCTCGGTGGTCACGGGCGGAGGCACCTGGGCTGCCGAGGCCTGCCGGACGCGCCGGATCGCCTCCTCCAGCGCCGCGCGCACCGTGGGATCCAGCGTCGCGACGGCTTCGGTCAGGTGTATCTCCGGAACGCGGACGGCGTGGCCACTGACGCCGTCGAAGCGTTCGGCCTGCTCCCGCAGGGCGGTCTCGCCACGCTCGGCGACGTCGGCGACGATCGCCGCGGCCGTCGCGAGGGCTTCATCGCGGGCGTCTGCCGCGCGCGGGACGGCCTCCAGAAGCTCGGCTGCGGTGAGGGCGCGACCGCGGAGATCGATGGTGCGAAGCATCCCTCCAGGCTACCGCGCGCCCTCCCCGCCGATGATGCGCGTCCGGGTCAGCCGCGGGTCACGCCGCTGACGTCGTGCAGGTAGCCGATGCGGCCGTCCTCGTGGCGCACGACGAAGACCTCGCCGCGGTCTTCGAGCACGAGCGCCCACGCGGTCGGGCCGATGCGGAACAGCGGAGCGCCGTACTCGTCGACCACGTCGCGCTCCACCGGAACGAGCGCCCAGAATGCCTGCTGCTGCGCCGGGGCGCTGTGCGAGGCGGATGCGACGGTGTCGTCGGTGGCCGTCCACTCCTGCGTCTGCGTGCCGGTCGCCGCGGGTGCCTGCTCGTCGCGCAGCGGGGCGAACACGTCGGTGTCGTAGGAGCCGGTGTCCTGCTGCGCGGCCGCCGGCTGCGCAGCGGCGTCGCCGGCCGTGTCGTGCGCGGCGGCAGGCTGCGGAGCGTCGTAAGACGTGGTGGGCGCGGCCGCCGGGTCGTAGGCGTGCTGCGGTCCGCCGCCGAACGCGGTTCCGTCGACGGGGGCGGGGACGGGGGCGTGCGCGGTCTGCTGGCGTGCGGGGCGCTCGCGGACCGGCCGCGGGGTGACCGCGCGGACGGGCCGTGCGTTGCGGTGGGCGGGCGCCTCGGGGCGGCCCTGGAAGTCCTGCTCGAGCACCGGGATGATCGGGGCGAACACGGTCAGCGCGACGCCGGCGAGCATGAGCACGACCTCGACCCACACGACCCACGAGCGCGTCCAGAAGTCGGTCTCGATCGCGATGGCGATCGTGTCCCACAGCCACGTCAGCCACACCAACGCGGCCACCGAGAACGCCACGGAGGCGAACTGGTCGATGCCGAGCGATCCGACGCGGCGGATGCCCTGCGGCGAGAGGCGACGCAGCACCAGGAGGAACACGGCGACGGTGGGCAGCCCGATCGCGAGGATCCAGGACAGGCCCGAGACCCACACGTTGTCGCCGCCGAAGAGCGGGCGCGCGTTGCCCCCGACGATGTTGAGCGGGAAGAAGGAGATGACGAAGGCCACCAGCCACACGCCGGTGAGTGCGACCTCACGGATGGTGAACGGTCCGACGCCGTACTGCGGCGGGTTCTCCTGGTCGGCTCCGCGGCTGTCGTCAGCCTGCGCAGGCGGTGCGTCGGCGGCCGACGCCTCGGTGGTCGTCGCCTCGGCGCCGGGGCCGTCGGCGGCCACAGCATCCTCGCGGGCGGGCGCGCGGGCGATGGTGGTGTCGTCCAGTTCGGGGTCAGTCACGATGGTCCTCTCCAAGGGGGCGGGGATGATCCTACTCAGGGTCGGCGGCGCATCGCAGGATCGCACCGCCGGTTGACAGCGGAGCTCAGCCCAGGCAGTTGGGGCCGAGCAGTCCCTTGAGTTCGCCGTACAGGTCGGCGGTCACCCGCACCGGATGCGGTACTTCGAACACCTTCGCGGTGCCCGACTTGTGGAGCTTGAGGGTCACCTCAGTCTCGCCGCGGTGACGGTGAAGGGTCTGCAGGAGTTCGCCCACGAGATCTTCGCTGGCGCGCTGCTCGGGCAGGATCAGCACGAGCGGACCCGACTCGTCCAGGGCCCCCAGGTCGGGCGAGAACGCCGACTGCGCGTGCAGGTTGAGGCCGTCGTCGCGCCGTGACACGCGCCCCCGCACGACGAGGATGGCATCGGCCTGCAGCACCGGCGAGAACTCCTGGTAGGTCTTGCCCATGAACATCACGGTGACCTCGCCGTTGAAGTCCTCGACGGTGATCATGCCGTATGGATTGCCGCTCTGCTTGGCCACGCGGTGCTGCACGGAGGTGACCAGTCCGGCGATCGTGACCTGGTCGCCGTCCTGGACGTCCTCCGAGGAGAGGAGGTCGTGGATGCCGATCGAGGCGTGCTTGGCCAGCGCCACCTCCAGGCCGGCGAGCGGGTGATCGGAGACGTACAGCCCGAGCATCTCCCGCTCGAAAGCGAGCTTGTCCTTCTTCGTCCACTCGGGGCGGTCGGGGACCTTGGCCACCTGGTGCGGCTCGTCCCACAGCGAGTCGAAGTCGAAGCCGACCTCGCCGTTGGCCTCGCGGCGCTTGTCGAGGACGGCCCCCTCCGTCGCATCCTCGTGGATCTCCAGCAGCGCGCGCCGCGTGGCGCCGAGGGAGTCGTACGCACCGGCCTTGATGAGCGATTCCACGGTGCGCTTGTTGGCCACGTGCAGCGGGACCTTGGCGAGGAAGTCGTGGAAGGAGGTGAACGGCGCCTCCTGACGGGCCGTGACGATCCCGTCCACGACGTTGGCCCCCACGTTACGCACGGCGCCCAGGCCGAAGCGGATGTCTTCACCGACGGCGGCGAAGAAGCGGATCGACTCGTTGACGTCGGGCGGGAGCACGCGGATGCCCATGCGGCGGCACTCGTTCAGGTACACCGCCATCTTGTCCTTCGAATCGCCCACGCTCGTCAGCAGCGCCGCCATGTACTCGGCGGGATAGTGCGACTTCAGGTACGCCGTCCAGTAGGAGACGAGCCCGTACGCGGCGGAGTGCGCCTTGTTGAAGGCGTAGTCGGAGAAGGGCAGCAGGATGTCCCACAGCGACTTGATGGCGGCCTCGCCGAAGCCGCGCGCGACCATGCCTCCGTGGAAGCCCTCGTACTGCTTGTCCAGCTCGGACTTCTTCTTCTTACCCATCGCGCGGCGCAGGATGTCTGCCTGACCGAGCGAGAACCCGGCGACGCGCTGGGCGATCGCCATGACCTGCTCCTGATAGATGATCAGGCCGTAGGTGGTGTCGAGGATGTCCTTGAGCGGCTCCTCCAGTTCGGGATGGATCGGGGTGATCTCCTGCTGGCCGTTCTTGCGCAGCGCGTAGTTGATGTGGGAGTTGGCGCCCATGGGGCCCGGGCGGTACAGCGCGATGACGGCGGAGATGTCTTCGAAGTTGTCCGGCTTCATCAGGCGCAGGAGGGAGCGCATCGGCCCGCCGTCGAGCTGGAAAACGCCGAGCGTGTCGCCGCGGGAGAGCAGGTCGTAGGAGGCCTGGTCATCCAGCGGCAGATCCTCCAGCACGAGGTCCTGACCGCGGTTGGCCTTGATGTTGTCGACCGCGTCGTTGATGATCGTGAGGTTGCGCAGCCCCAGGAAGTCCATCTTGATGAGGCCGAGCGACTCGCACGCGGGATAGTCGAACTGCGTGACGATCTGGCCGTCCTGCTCGCGCCGCATGATCGGGATGATGTCGATGAGCGGTTCGCTCGACATGATCACGCCGGCCGCGTGCACGCCCCACTGGCGCTTGAGGTTCTCCAGCCCCACGGCGGTGTCAAAGACCGTCTTGGCCTCGGGATCCGTCTCGATGAGGGTGCGGAACTCCCCCGCCTCCTTGTAACGCGGGTGCTCCTTGTTGAACATGCCGTCCAGCGGCATGTCCTTGCCCATGACCGCCGGCGGCATGGCCTTGGTGAGCTTCTCCCCCATGCTGAAGGGGAACCCCAGCACGCGCCCGGCGTCCTTGAGGGCCTGCTTGGCCTTGATGGTGCCGTACGTGACGATCTGCGCGACGCGCTCGTCGCCGTACTTCTCGGTGACGTACTGGATGACCTCGCCACGGCGGCGGTCGTCGAAGTCGACGTCGAAGTCGGGCATCGACACGCGATCGGGGTTGAGGAAGCGCTCGAAGATGAGCCCGTGCTGCAGCGGATCGAGGTCGGTGATGCGCATCGCGTACGCCGCCATCGAGCCGGCGCCGGATCCGCGGCCGGGACCCACACGGATGCCGTTGTCCTTGGCCCAGTTGATGAAGTCGGCGACGACGAGGAAGTACCCCGGGAAGCCCATCTGGGTGATGACGCCGGTCTCGTACTCGGCCTGCCGGCGGACGTCGGCGGGGATGCCGTCGGGGTAGCGGAACTCGAGGCCCTTCTCGACCTCCTTGATGAACCACGACTCCTCGGTCTCCCCCGCCGGAACGGGGAAGCGCGGCATGTAGTTCGCCGACGTGTTGAACTCCACGTCGCACCGCTCGGCGATCAGCAGCGTGCTGTCGCAGGCCTCGGGATGGTCGCGGAAGATCTGGCGCATCTCGGCCGGGGACTTCACGTAGTACCCGTCGCCGTCGAACTTGAACCGCTTCGGGTCGTCGAGCGTGGATCCCGACTGCACGCACAGCAGGGCGGCGTGGCTGGTGGCGTCGTGCTGGTGGGTGTAGTGCAGGTCGTTGGTGCCCACGAGCGGGATGTCGAGGTCTTTGGCGATCTTCAGCAGATCGCCCATGACGCGCCGCTCGATGGAGAGGCCGTGATCCATGATCTCGGCGAAGTAGTTCTCCTTGCCGAAGATGTCCTGGAACTCCGCCGCGGCCGCTCGTGCGGCGTCGTACTGACCGAGCCGCAGCCGCGTCTGCACCTCGCCGGAGGGGCACCCCGTCGTGGCGATGAGCCCCTTGCTGTAGGTCTGCAGCAGCTCGCGGTCCATGCGCGGCTTGAAGTAGTACCCCTCGATGGAGGCCTTGCTGGAGAGCCGGAAGAGGTTGTGCATGCCCTCGGTCGTCTCCGAGAGCAGCGTCATGTGCGTGTACGCGCCGGAGCCGGACACGTCGTCGCTGCTCTGCTCCGGCGTGCCCCAGCGCACGCGCGCCTTATCGGCACGGTGGGTGCCGGGGGTCACGTACGCCTCGATGCCGATGATCGGCTTGATGCCGGCATCCTTGGCGGTCTTGTAGAACTCGTACGCGGCGAAGGTGTTCCCGTGGTCGGTGACCGCGATCGCCGGCATCCCCTGGCGGACGGCCTCCTGGACCATCGGCCCGATGCGGGCGGCTCCGTCGAGCATCGAGTACTCGCTGTGCACATGGAGGTGAACGAAGGAGTCGGATGCCACGGAGTCGAGTCTACGTTCGGGGACCGACATGGTAGCTGCGGCGATGCGCGCGCCGCCTAGGGTGGAACCATGGCCACGCCCGAGTTCGTCCTGTCGCTGCGCGAGAAGATCGGGCACGATCCGCTGCCGCTGGTCGGGGTCACCGCGATCGTCTTCCGCGACGAGAAGGTGCTGATCGGCAAGCGGGCCGACAACGGCAGTTGGCAGCCGGTCTCGGGGATCGTGGACCCGGGCGAGGAGCCGGCGGATGCGGCGGTGCGGGAGTGCCGCGAGGAGGCCGGCGTCACCGTCCGCGCGACGCGCCTCGCCCTCGTGCAGCAGGTCCCGCGCATCACGTACGCCAACGGCGACCAGGTCGACTACCTCGACCTGGTCTTCCGGTGCGACTGGGTGTCGGGTGAGCCCCATCCGGCCGACGGCGAGCTCACCGAGGTCGGCTTCTACGGTCTGGGCGAACTGACGGATGTCGCCCAGGAGCACGTGCGCAAGATCGCCCTCGCCGTCGCGGAGGACGATCCGGCCTCCTTCGCCGGAGGGCGTTAGAGCGGCAGGCGCATCAGCACGCGCGGGAAACCATCCAGGCGCGATCCTGTCTCGGCCGCGACGGTGAACCCGGCTTTCTCGAACAGCGCCCTCGTGCCGACGTACGCCATCGTGAGGTTCACCTTCTCGCCGCCGTTGTCCACCGGGTAACCCTCCACCGCCGGTGCGCCGTGGGCGCGGGCGAACTCGACGGCACCGGCCAGGAGAGCGTGCGAGATGCCGGTGCCGCGATGGCCGGGGCGCACGCGGATGCACCACACCGACCACACCGGGAGGTCGTCGACGTGCGGGATCAGCCGGGCGGTCGCGAACGTCGTGTCGGCGCGGGGTGCCACCCCGGCCCATCCCACCACCTCACCGCCGTCGTAGGCGAGCACGCCGGGGGCGACGTCGCGGGCGCACAGCTCCCGCACGTACGCGCCGCGCGCCTCACCGACCAGCTCGCAGTTGAGCCGGCTCGGGATGCGGTAGCTCAAGCACCAGCACACGTTCGCGTCCGGCCGCTTGGGACCCACCATCGTCGCCACATCGTCGAAGGTCGACGCGGGCCGCACGTCCACTGTCATGCCCGCAGTGTGACATCCCCCTCCGACACCTCGCTCACCGGGGTCGGAGCATGCCGCGGAGGTCGGACGATGCGCGCGGCATCCTCCGACCTGCGTGCGATCCTCCGACCGGGCGAAGAGCGCCGACGCGTCAGTCGGCGCGCAGGAGGTCGAGCGCGTGCTGCAGGTCGGGCGGATACGGCGAGGTGAAGGTGCTCCACTCCCCCGTCGCGGGATGGGCGAAGGCCAGCTGACGGGCGTGCAGCCACTGGCGGGTGAGGCCGAGCCGGGCCGAGAGCGTCGGGTCGGCGCCGTAGAGGGGATCGCCGACGCACGGATGGCGGTGCGCGGCCATGTGCACGCGGATCTGATGCGTGCGCCCGGTCTCCAGGTGGATCTCCAGCAGCGCGGCGCCGGGGAACGCCTCGAGCGTCTCGTAGTGCGTGACGGAGTCCTTGCCGGCGGGGGTGACCGCGAACTTCCACGAGTGCGTGGGATGCCGCCCGATCGGTGCGTCGATCGTCCCGGCCAGCGGATCGGGGTGCCCCTGCACGACGGCGTGGTAGATCTTCTCCACCTCGCGCTCCTTGAACGCGCGCTTGAGCGCGGTGTAGGCGCGTTCGGTCTTGGCCACGACCATGAGCCCGCTCGTGCCGACGTCCAGGCGGTGCACCACGCCACGCCGCTCGGCGGCGCCGCTGGTGGCGATGCGGAAGCCGGCCGCCGCCAGTGCGCCGAGGACCGTCGGCCCCTCCCACCCCATGGAGGGGTGCGCGGCCACGCCGGCGGGCTTGTCGACGACGACGATGTCGTCGTCGTCGTAGACGATCCCTAGGTCGGCCACGGCGACGGGGACGATCTCGGGCTCGCGCTTGGGCGTCCACGACACCGTGAGCCATGCGCCCGCGCGCAGCCGGTCGGACTTGCCGAGCGTGCGTCCGTCCTGCTCGACGCCCCCCGCGTCGGCGACCTCGGCCGCGAAGGTCCGAGAGAACCCGAGCATCTTCGCCAGCGCGGCATCCACCCGCGCCCCCTCCAGGCCATCGGGCACCGGCAGGCTTCGTGACTCGGCCATCAGCGGGTGGGCGTGCCGGGGTCGTTGCGATCGGGGTCGGCGGCGGCATCCGGATCGGCGGTCGCCCCCGGATCGGCGGCGGACTCCGGATCGACGGCGGCCTCCGCCTCGGCGCGGGTCTCGCGGGTGCCGTCCAGGCGCAGCCCCAGCAGCACCAGCAGCGCGACGCAGATCATCATGGTCACGATGAAGATGTCGGCGACGTTGTAGATCGCGGGCATCATCCACGGCGTGGAGATGAAGTCGACCACGTGCCCGACCGGGAACCCCGGCGCGCGCAGCAGGCGGTCGGTGAGGTTGCCCAGCACGCCGCCCAGGAGCAGACCCAGGATGACCGCCCACGCGCGCGAGGTCACGCGCGTGAGTGCCAGCCACACGATACCGACGGCCACTGCGGCCAGCGCGATCGTGAACAGCCACGTGACGCTCTCTCCGAGGGAGAAGGCGGCGCCGGGGTTTCGGACGAGGTAGAACTGCAGGAACTCGCCGAGAACGGGCACCGGCTCTTCCGGTGGAAGATCGGCGATCGCGAGGATCTTCGTGAACTGGTCGGCGGCCAGCACCGTCACCGCGAGGATCGCGATGAGGGTGCCGGCCGCCGCCTTACGCAGGGGTGTCCGGCTGCGCACCGTCCGGGCCTAGAGACCGATCGCCGAGACCGGGGTGGATCCGGACGGCGTTGCGGTGGTGTCGAGGTCGCGGAGCTTGCCCTCGATGTAGCTGCGCAGCTGGGCGCGGTAGTCGCGCTCGAACGCGTTGAGCTCGGAGATGCGACCCTCCAGCACGACGCGCTCCTTCTCCAGGCGCGCGATCTCGTCGCGGCCCTTGGCCTCGGCCTCGGCGACGATGGCCGCCGCGCGGGACTGCGCCTCGGAGATGAGCTGGTCACGCTGCGCCTTGCCCTCGGCGACGTGCTCGTCATGCAGGCGCTGGGCGAGCTCGATGATGCCGGCGGAGGTGGACGCGGGGTCGCCGGAGGTGGCGGGAGCGGGGGCGGGAACCTCCGACACCACCGTCTCGGCCGGGGCCTCGGCGGCCGGCTGCTCGGCGGCGGCGGGCTGCTCGCCCGACTCGTACGCGGCGAGCTTGGCCTTCAGTTCCTCGTTCTCGGCGAGGGCCTTGCGCCACTCGACGACGATCTCGTCGAGGAAGTCGTCGACCTCGTCGGGGTCGAAGCCCTCCTTGAACCGGACGTGCTGGAACTGCTTGGTGACGACGTCATCGGGGGTCAATGCCATGGTGGTTCCTCTTTCGAGAGCTGGTCGCTGGCCGGTTCGGACGGCGCTGCGGGCCGTGCGTGCTTCGAGCAAGCATAGTCCGCGGCTCCGGAGGCTGTCGAAGCCCCCTGGCCGTTCAGCCTGCGGCCAGCGAACGGGTGACGCCCAGCAGCACGAAGCACAGCAGCATCGTCAGTGCGAAGGCGAAGTCGATCGCGACGGGGCCGACCCGCAGCGGAGGGATGAAGCGACGGAACAGCTTGATCGGCGGGTCGGTCACGGTGTAGACCACCTCGGCGGCGACGAGCGCCGCTCCCCGAGGCCGCCACGAACGATTGAACATCGGGATGTACTCCAGCACGAGCCGCACCAGCAGCGCGATCACGTACAGGAACAGCAGCGCGTTGAGGACCGTCGCGACCAGGCGCAACACTTCCACGATCGGTTACGGCTGAGCGAACGCGACGGACTCGGGGTCCGCCTGCGCGAGCGCGCCATCGCCGGAGACGGCGATGTTCTCGGGAGAGAGCAGGAACACCTTGCTGGTGACCCGCTCGATCCGGCCGTACAGCCCCATCGACAGACCGCTCGCGAAATCGATCAGGCGGCGCGCGTCGGCGTCGCTCATCTGCGACAGGTTGATGATGACCGGAACGCCCTCGCGGAAGCTCTCGGCGATCACCTGCGCGTCGCGGTACTGCTTGGGGTGCACCGTCAGGATCTCGCTGACCGGCCCGGGGGTGGGCTGTCGCACCACCGAGGGCCGATGGATCGGCGTGATGGGTGCGGCCTTCTCGACGGCCTGTGGCTTGCGGCTCGTAGGCTGCGTCGCCGGCTCGTCGAAGGTTTCCTCTTCGTCCGCGAGGCCCAGGTACACCATCGTCTTCTTGAGCGGGTTCGACATCGCATCCTCCGTTCGCTCGTCTGTTCCGAGGCTAGCCGCGCACGGGCCTCGGACCCGTGATTGCCGAGCCGATCCGCAGGTGTGTCGCGCCCATCGCGACCGCCTCGGGGTAATCGCCGGTCATTCCGGCCGAGATCCAGTCCGCATCGGGCACGACGCGCCGCACGGCCTCTGCAGCCCCGCGCAGGCGCTCGAAGGCACGGGCGGGCTGCTCGTCCAGCGGAGCGACGGCCATGACCCCGCGCAGGCGCAGCGTCGGGCAGCCGGCGACATGCGCGGCGAGGGATTCCGCCTCGCCCGGGGCGACGCCGCCGCGCCCGGTGTCGTCGGTGAGGTTCACCTGCACGAGCACGTCCAGCAGGTCGCCCTCCTCGGGCGCCGCCGCATCCAGGGAATCGGCCAGGCGCGCGCGATCGACCGAGTGCACCGCCGAGGCGACGGCGCGGATGGCGCGGGCCTTGTTCGTCTGCGCCTGCCCGATGAAATGCCACTTCAGGCCGGGCAGCGCGCCCACCTCGGTGGCCTTCGCCGACAGCTCCTGCTGCCGGTTCTCCCCCACGTCGCGCACGCCCAGGTCGTACAGGTCGGTCACCAGGCGCGCGGGGTGGAACTTCGTCACCACGATTCGGGTGATGCCGCCCGGGTCCCTTCCGGCAGCACGGGCGGATGCGGCGATCCCCTCGTCGACGGCGGCCAGACGCTCGGCCAGTGCGGTGTCCATATGCCCTCCCGGCAGACGACGAGGCGGGCCCGGGGCATGCCGGGCCCGCCTCGTTCGATCGGTTCCTACTTCAGGAAGTCGGGGATGTCGAGATCGTCGTCGCCGAACGCGGAGTCGTAGGCCGGCTCCGGCATCCGCGCCGCGACGGGCACCGACTCCCGGGCCACCTGCTTCTCCTCCGCCGCCGATGCGGGCGCCGACGCCGAGGCGAGCGGGTCCTCCACCGGAAGCGGCGGCAGGACGGGCGTCGCGGGGCGCTGCGCGGCCCCCACGGCGTCCAGGCGCAGCGAGGGCTCGCCACCGTCGAAGCCGGCGGCGATGACCGTGACGCGCACCTCGTCGCCGAGGGTGTCGTCGATGACGGTTCCGAAGATGATGTTGGCCTCGGGGTGCGCGGCCTCCTTCACCAGCTGGGCGGCGTCGTTGATCTCGAAGATGCCGAGGTTCGATCCGCCCTGGATGGACAGCAGCACTCCGTGCGCGCCTTCGATCGACGCTTCCAGCAGCGGCGACTCGACGGCCAGCTCGGCCGCCTTGATCGCCCGGTCGGCACCACGTGCCGATCCGATGCCCATGAGCGCGGATCCCGCACCCTGCATGACCGACTTGACGTCGGCGAAGTCGAGGTTGATCAGTCCGGGGGTGGTGATCAGGTCGGTGATCCCCTGCACACCGGCAAGGAGCACCTGATCGGCGGTGGCGAAGGCCTCGATCATCGAGATGCCGCGGTCGCTGATCTCCAGGAGGCGATCGTTGGGCACGACGATGAGGGTGTCGACCTCTTCCTTGAGCTTTCCGACGCCCGCCTCGGCCTGGCTCTGGCGGCGGCGCCCCTCGAAGGAGAAGGGCTTGGTCACGACACCGATGGTCAGGGCGCCGATCGACTTGGCGATGCGGGCCACGACCGGCGCGCCACCGGTTCCGGTGCCACCACCCTCGCCCGCCGTCACGAACACCATGTCGGCGCCCGCGAGTGCTTCCTCGATCTCCTCGGCGTGGTCTTCCGCGGCGCGACGACCCACCTCGGGGTCGGCACCGGCACCGAGTCCTCGCGTGAGCTCGCGCCCCACATCGAGCTTGACGTCGGCGTCGCTCATGAGCAGCGCCTGCGCGTCGGTGTTGATCGCGATGAACTCCACGCCGCGAAGGCCCAACTCGATCATGCGGTTGACGGCGTTGACGCCACCCCCGCCGACCCCGACGACCTTGATCACGGCGAGGTAGTTCTGGTTCTGGCTCATGCCGGCCTCCATATCCCGAACTTTAAACCTCATCTAGAGGGTTAAAGAATTGCGCGGTATGCAATTCCTGATCTGAACGTAGGTGGATGCGGCGGCGCCGGCGGCAACGGCGCGGGCGTGTCGCGACATCCCCTCACGAACTCGTGTCAGCGCACCACGACGGCCGTCGGCGACGACACGTCGTACACGCTCGTCTGCGCGGGAGGGCGGGCCTGCATCGTCTTGTCCAGCGTGAGCGCCTTCATGGCGGAGTTCTCCGCGCTCCCCCACACCACCGTCGTGTTCGTCGCGCCCAGGGTCAGGGTCACATCGTCCGCGGTGGAGGCGGAGACGGCGGTGACCTGGAGCCGGATGGGCTCGGGCAGCGCGCGCATCACCGTGCCGGCGGCGCGGAAGGCCGGCGAATCCAGCCCGCCCGTGATCGACAGCAGCGGCTGCCCCGACGGGGCCGTCGGCGTGGTGGAGAGGGCGACACCGGCGGCGTCGACAACGGTGAAGCCGGCAGGCGATTCCAGGACGCCGACGGGCGTGCGCTCCACGATCCGCACCACCAGGTCGTGCGGCGGGCGCGCCTCCAGCGTGTACGACTCCACCAGCGGGAACCGCACGAGCGCGGCCTTCACGGCGCTGTCGTCCACGAGCGGCAGTGGCGTGCCGAGCTGTCCCTCGAGCGCCTCCGTGACGGCGGCGGCATCCAGCGCGCTCGTGCCGGCCACCTCGATGCGCTGCACGGCGAACAACGGGCTGTACGCGGCGCCGACCGTGCCCAGCACGAGCAGCGCGACCGATGACGCGACACCGATCCACAGCATCCGCCGCCGGCGCTGGCGCACCGTGAACCGGCGGACCTCTGCCCGCAGCGCGCGCCGGCGGTTGCGCGAGGCACGCCAGACATCGCGGAGGTGCCAGCGTCCGGGCGTCGGTTCCGGCGGCGGCTCGGGCGCCGGGCGCCGCGGTTCTCCCGGCAGGAGCGGGATGATCGGCGCTGGGACCTCGTCCTCGAGGGCCGGCCGGCTCGGGCGCGACTCCGCAGGGGGCGGCGGCAGCGGGTGGGGCCGACGCATCCCGGTCATCCCGCGGCGTTCTCGTCGGTGCGCGCGAGGGCCTCGAGCACCTGGGGGATGATGAGGTTCACGTTGCCGCAGCCGAGCGTGATGACGTAGTCACCCTGCCGTGCGACGGCGGCGGTGTAGTCGGCCGCCTCCTGCCAGTCCGCCACGAAGTGCACGCGGCGGGGGTCGGTGAACGCCTCGCTGACGAGGGCGCCGGTGACGCCGGGAACCGGATCCTCCCGCGCGCCGTAGACGTCCAGCACGACGGTGTGGTCGGCGTGGGATTCGAGCACCTCGGCGAACTCCCGGTACATCGCCTGCGTGCGCGAGTACGTGTGCGGCTGGTGCAGCGCGATGATGCGCCCGTCCCCCACGACGGTGCGGGCAGCCGCCAGCGCCGCGGCGACCTCGGTGGGATGGTGCGCGTAATCGTCGTACACGCTGACGCCGCGGCGCACGTCGTGCAGCTCGAACCGGCGGGCCGTGCCGCCGAACCCGGACACCGCGTCGGCGGCGGCGGCGAGGTCGTGGCCGAGGGCGAGCAGAACCGCCACCGCGCCCGCGGCGTTGATCGCGTTGTGGGCGCCGGGCACCTGGAGCCGGACGGGGACCGAGGTGCCGCCGGCGGTCAGGGTGAAGGACACCGGCCCCTCGGTGCGGAGGTCTTCCACGCGCACGTCGGCGGCGGCATCCTGCCCGAACGTCACGACATGGCGGTGGGTGAGACGCTCGCGCACGCGCTGCGCGCCGGCGTCGTCGGCGGAGATCACGACGGCCTCGCGCGCCCCGTCCGCGAAGCGGGCGAACGCCGCGTCGAACGCGTCGAACGAGCCGTAGTGGTCGAGGTGGTCGGGGTCGACGTTCGTGATGAGGGCGATGGAGGTGTCGTAGAGGAGGAACGTGCCGTCGGATTCGTCGGCCTCGATGACGACGACGTCGTCGGAGCCGGTCGCGCTGGAGACGCCATACTCGGCGATGACGCCGCCGTTGACGAAGGTCGGATCCTCACCCAGTCCGCGCAGGGCCGTGACGATCATGCCGGTGGACGTGGTCTTCCCGTGCGCTCCGGCGACGGCCACCAGCCGTCGCCCGCCGATCAGCCAGTGCAGGGCCTGGGACCGGTGGATGACGGCGAGGCCGCGCTGCTTCGCGGTGACGAACTCGGGGTTCTCCGGCCAGATGGCGCCCGTGTGCACGACGGTGTCGGCGTCGCCGAGGTGGGCGGCATCGTGCCCCACGTGCACCGTCGCCCCCCGGGCCGCCAGATCGCGCAGCGCCGGGCTGTCCGCGCGATCCGAACCGGACACGCGGATGCCGCGGTCCAGGAACATGCGCGCGAGCCCCGACATGCCGGAGCCGCCGATTCCGATGAAGTGGGCGGCCTCGATGTGCTCGGGGATGGGCAGGCTCAGGTCGGGGCGAATCATGACCCGATCATCCTAGGTCGGCGCACCTGGGCGTCCGCTCCGGCGCGCGGGGCGGCCGTGGCGCGGCCGCGGCGTCTGCCGAGGCGCTGGCCCGCGGCCATCCGCCGTCCGCACGCTTGCCGGAATCAGGAGAATCGCCGGAATCAGGACGGATCAGGGCCCAAACGTCCTGATTCCGGCCGTTCTCCTGACTTCGGCGGCGGTGACGCGGCCGACGCCGACGCCGGCGGGGTCAGCGGCGGCGCGCGAGGGCCTCGTCGATCAGGCCGATGACGTTCTGCGTACCGGTGCGCGTGCCCACCGAGGCCGCGGCATCCCGCATCGCCTGCAGGGCGCCGGCGTCCTGCAGGAGCGGGACCACCTCGGCGCGCACGCGCTCGGGGGTGAGTTCGGCGTCGGGGATGATGCGGGCAGCACCTGCGCGCACCGCCGACGCCGCATTGAGGCGCTGCTCGCCGTTGCCGACGGCGTAGGGGACGTACACCGCGGGGATCCCCAGCGCGCTGACCTCGCTCACCGTCGCCGCCCCCGAACGGGAGACGATCGCGTCGGCGAGGGCGTAGGCCAGGTCCATCCGGTCGACGTAGCGGACGACTGCGTAGCCGGGCACGCCGGGGTCGGGCAGGTCCGACCGGTCGCCGGTGACGTGCAGCAGCTGCCATCCGGCCTCCAGCACGTCCTGCCACGAGGCGCCGAACGCCGCGTTGAGGCGCTCGGCCCCGAGCGAGCCGCCGAAGACGAGGAGCGTCGGACGCGCCGCGTCGAGACCGAAGTGCTCGGCGGCGGCGGAGCGGGATGCGGCGGCATCCAGGTCGACGATCTCCTGTCGCAGGGGCATCCCGACCACGCGGGCCCCGCGCAGCGGCGTGCCCGCGAAGGCGACGCCCACCGCGGCGGCACCGCGTGCGCCGAGCACGTTCGCCAGGCCCGGCTTGGCGTTGGCCTCGTGCACGACGACCGGCACGCCCGCGCGGCGGGCGGCGACGTAGGCGGGGGCCGAGGCGTAGCCGCCGAAGCCGGTGACCACGTCCACGCCGCGGTCGCGGATGTGGGCGCGCACCTGCGCGATGGCGCGGCGGAAGCGGGTGGGGAAGGTCGCGGCGGCGCGGTCGGGGCGGCGCGGGAACGGGACCTTGTCGACGAAGAGCAGCTCGTATCCGCGCAGCGGGACGAGCCGGGCCTCCAGGCCCTCGCGCGTGCCGAGGACGTACACGGCGGCGTCGGGATCGCGCTCGCGCAGGCCGTCGGCCACCGCCAGCAGCGGGTTGACGTGGCCGGCCGTGCCGCCGCCGGCGAGGAGGTAGGTGGTCACCATCCGACCCTAACGGCCGCCGCCTGAGCGTTCCCGCAGGGCGCGGTCAGCGCTGGCGGACGGGGAGCGTGCGGGCGAAGGACAGCAGCACTCCGCACGCCAGGAGCACGGAGAGCAGGCTCGTGCCGCCCTGCGACATGAACGGCAGCGGGACACCGAGCACGGGGAAGACCCGCAGCACGACGCCGATGTTGATGAGCGCCTGCCCCACGATCCAGATCGTGATGGCACCGGAGACGATGCGCACGAACGGGTCGTCGGTCTTGCGGATGATGTGGAAGGCCCCCACGGCGAACAGCGCGAACAGGCCCAGCACGACGGCACAGCCGATGAGCCCGAGCTCCTCCCCCACGATCGCGAAGATGTAGTCGTTCGCGGCGGCGGGGAGCCAGTCGTACTTCTCCTTGGAGTTGCCCAACCCCAGCCCGAAGATGCCGCCGGACGCCAGGCCCCACACCGCGTGCAGCGACTGATAGCACGTGTCGTAGTAGCAGTCGACGGTGTCGGGGTTGAGGAAGCTGAAGATGCGCGCACGGCGGTTCTCGCTGCTGAGCGCGAGGGTCAGCACGGCACCCACGGCCAGGATCGCCGGCAGGATGAAGATCCGCAGGCGAACGCCGGAGAAGAACAGCGCCGCCAGCACCACGAGGAACAGGATCATGGCGGTGCCGAGGTCGCGGCCGGCGAGGACCGTGGCGATCACGAGCGCGCCGACCGGGACGACGGGGATGAACACGTGCGCCCAGGAGCGCAGGAGGGTGCGCTTGCGGTACAGCACCGCGCCCATCCACAGTGCCAGGGCGATCTTGAGGAACTCCGCCGGCTGGAACTGGATGCCGCCGAGGGAGACCCAGTTGCGGTTTCCGTACGACTCCACGCCGAGGCCGGGCACGAAGACCAGGAGCTGGAACGCGGTCGCACCGATGAGGGCGAGCCACGCGACCTTGCGCCAGAAGCTCACCGGGAACCGGCTCGCGACGAACATCAGCGGGATGCCGAGGACGGCGAAGATCCCCTGCTTGATGACGTGCTCGAACGGGTCCTGCGCCCCGCCGAGGGCGGAGGTGGCCGAGAGCACCATCACGAGGCCGAAGCCGGTCAGGAGCAGCGCGGTGGAGGCGATGAGGAGGAACTCGCTCGGCACCGGCGTGAACACGCGGCCGAGCGAGACGCGTGCGGCCAGTCCGCGGCGCGAGGGCCCCTCGGGGTCAGGCGCCTGGGTCGGGGGCGGTGTCGTCGTGGTCACGTGCACCCCCCTCTCCTGCGCTGATGCGTTCCCTCACCGCGTCGGCGAAGCGCCGGCCGCGGTCGGCGTAGGACGAGAACTGGTCGAAGGACGCCGCCGCCGGTGCCAGCAGCACCACGTCTCCGTCGCGGGCGATGTCCAGCGCCAGGTCGACGACCCGTGCCATGACGTTCTCAGTCTCTGCGGCGTCGACCTCGAAGACGGGGACTTCGGGGGCGTGTCGCGCGAACGCCCCCACCACCTCTGTGCGGTCGGCTCCGATGACGATCGCCGCCTTCGCGCCGCCCCCTCGGCCCGCCACGAGGGGGGCGATGTCCACGCCCTTGAGCATGCCGCCGACGATCCACAGCGCGCCGGGATAGGCGGCGAGGGAGGATGCCGCGGCGTGCGGGTTCGTGGCCTTGGAGTCGTCGATCCACGTGACACCCTCGTGCACGGCGACGACCTCGATGCGGTGCGGGTCCAGGGCGAACGACCGCAGCGCCGCGCGGATCGCCGCCGGCTCGACGTCGCGCGAGCGGGCCAGGGCGCTGGCGGCGAGGATATTGGAGACGATGTGCGGAGCGCCGAGCCCCTCGGCGGCGAGCTCGGACACCGTCGTCAGCTCGAGGGCCGACGAGCGCCGCTCGGCCAGGAACGCGCGGTCCACGAGGATGCCGTCGACGACGCCGAGGTCGCTGGGGCCGGGGACGCCCAGGTCGAACCCGATCGCGCGGGCCCCCTCGACCACATCGGCGTCCTCGACCATCTCGCGCGTGGCGACGTCGGCCTTGTTATAGACGCAGGCCACGCGCGTGTTGCGGTACACGACCGCTTTCGCGTCGCGGTAGGCCTGGAAGGAACCGTGCCACTCCAGGTGGTCGTCGGCGAGGTTCAGGCACACGGCGGCATACGGCGACAGCGGGTCGGGGCCCGCCACGTCGGCCAGCCCGAGGTACCACAGCTGGTGGCTGGAGAGTTCGACCACGAGCACGTCGAAGCCGCCGGGGTCGCGCACGGCGTCGAGCACCGGCACCCCGATGTTGCCCACCGGTGCGGCGCGCAGGCCCCCGGCCACGAGCATGGAGGCGGTCAGGCGCGTCGTCGTGGTCTTGCCGTTGGTGCCGGTGATCAGCATCCAGTCCGCGGGAGATCCGTCCGGGCGCAGCACCTTGTCGCGCACGCGCCACGCCAGTTCGATGTCGCCCCACAGCGGCGTGCCGCGCTCCTGCGTCCACGCGATGACCGGATGCTGCGGCGCGAAGCCGGGCGAGGCGATCACGACCTCGGGGTCGAACGTCGCGAGCTCCTCCGGCACCTCCTGCAGCGGACCGGTCCACAACCGCGCACCGATGACCGGCAGCAGCCGCGCGTACTCCTCGTCGGCCGATTCGGTGAAGACGTACACGTCCGCGCCGAGCTCGGCGAGGGTGTCGGCGACGGAGAAGCCGGTCGTCGACAGCCCGAGCACGGCGACCCGCAGTCCGCGCCAGTCGGCGTGCCAGCTGGTCAGGGTGTCCACGCGTGCGGTGCTCATGCGCGGGAGAGCCATTCGACGTAGAAGAATCCGACGCCCGAGACCGCCAGCATCCCGGCGATGATCCACATCCGCACGACGATCGTGACCTCCGACCATCCGCGCATCTCGAGGTGATGGTGGAGCGGACTCATGAGGAACAGCCGTTTGCCGCGCGTGATCTTGAAGTACGCCCGCTGCAGGATGACCGAGCCGGACGCGATGACGTACACGCCGGCGACGAGGACGAGGAGCAGTTCCGTGCGGGTGAGGATCGCCATGGCGGCGATGACGCCGCCGATGGCCATCGATCCGCAGTCGCCCATGAAGACCTTCGCCTTGGGCGCGTTCCACCAGAGGAAGCCCACGAGCGCGCCGACGAACGCGGCGGAGACGATCGCGAGATCGAACGGGTCACGGGTGTTGTAGCACGCCGGCTGCACGGCCTCGGCGACGTTGGTGCACACCTGCTGCACCTGCCAGAAGGCGATGAGGCTGTACGCGCCGGTGACGAAGATGCCCGAGCCTGCGGCCAGGCCGTCCAGCCCGTCGGTGACGTTGACGGAGTTGGATGCGGCCACCCCGATGAAGGAGACCCACGCGAGGTACAGCAGCCAGCCCAGGATCGGGCCGAGCGCGAACAGCGACAGCAGCGGGATGTCGCGGAAGACCGAGATGTACTCCGACGCCGGGGTCTGGTTGACGCGGTTGGGGAAGTTCAGCGCGACGATGCCGAACGGGATCGTCACGATCACCTGGCCGACGATCTTGCGCCAGCCCGAGAGCCCGAGACTGCGCTGGCTGCGCACCTTCATGAAGTCGTCGATGAAGCCCACGGTGCCGAATCCGACCATCATCCAGATCACGAGCCAGCCGGAGATGGTGGGCGGATTGTTGCCGGTGAACGTCCCGACGAGATAGCCGACGATCGTGCCGACGATGAAGATCGTCCCGCCCATCGTGGGGGTGCCGCGCTTGGCGGCGTGCGAGGGGTTGTGGATGTCTTCGGGGGTGCGGATGACCTGACCCCAGCCCCACTTGCGGAACAGCCGCAGGAAGACGGGCGTGAGGAAGAGAGTGAAGGCCAGCGAGATCGCGGCTGCCGTCAGGAGGGATCTCACGAGAACGATTCTCCCAGACGATCGCCGAGGAACCTCAGGCCGGCGGAGTTGGACGACTTCACCAGGACGCGGTCACCGTCGCGGAGCTCGGTCAGGAGGTAGGCGTGCGCGGCGTCGGCGTCGGGGAAGAACACCGCCTCACCGTCCCACGAGCCCTGCGACACGGCCTCCAGGAACATGCGCCGCGCCTCGGCGCCGACGACGACGATGCGCTGGATGCCCAGGCGCACCGCGAGCAGGCCGATGCGGTCGTGCTCCTCGCCCGCGTACTCCCCCAGTTCGCTCATGGCGCCCAGCACCGCGACGGTGCGCTCGCCGGGCCGTGTGATCTGCGCGAGGGTGCGCAGGGCCGCGGCCATCGAGTCGGGGCTGGCGTTGTAGGCGTCGTTGAGGATGCGGACCCGCTCCGACCCCAGCGGCTGCATGCGCCACCGCTCGGCGATCTCCAGGGTCTCCAGGCGCGCCACGGCGTCGCGGGCGTCGACACCCAGCGCGGTGGCGGCGGCGATGGCGGCGAGGGCGTTCATGATGTGGTGCTCGCCGAGCACCTGCAGGTGCAGGGGCATCGCCTCCCCGTCGACCTCGAGGTCGGCGCGCGTGCCCGCTGCCGTCACCTCGACGTCGGTGGCCCGCACGTGCGCGCTGGGCCCGCGGCCGAACCAGCGCACCGAGACGTCGCGCTCGGCGGCGAGTGGCGCCATGGCGCTCACACGCGGATCGTCGGCGTTGAGCACGGCCAGCCCGCCGGGGCGGAGGGCGCGGACGAGCTCTGACTTGGCGGCGAAGGTCGCCTCGATGCCGCCGAATCCGCCGGCGTGCGCCATCCCGACCATCAGCACGACGCCCACATCGGGCGTGACGAGTCCGGCCAGCCGTGCGATCTCGCCGGGGCCGCTCGCGCCGAACTCGCTCACGAGGAAACGGGTGTCCTCGCGCACGCGCAGCATGGTCAGCGGTGCGCCCACGGAGTTGTTGAACGACGCGCGCGGTGCGACCGTCTCGCCTTCGCCCTCGAGGATGCGGGCGAGCATGTTCTTCGTCGTGGTCTTGCCGTTGGACCCGGTGATCCCGACGATCCGCAGGTGGCCGCGTTCGCGCACGCGTGCGACGACCTCCCGCGCGAGATCGGCGAGGGCGCCGACGGCGTCGGGCACGACGATCTGGGTGATCGCGTCGTCGACGGGGCGTTCCACGAGCGCCACGGCGGCGCCGCGCTGCAGCGCGGCATCCACGAAGCGATGGCCGTCCGTGGTCTCCCCCGGCTTGGCGACGAAGATGCCGCCGGGTTCGATCAGGCGCGAGTCGGTGTCGACGGCGCCGGACACCACCGTGTCGGGGGTGTCGGAGCCACTGAGGCGGAGGTCGCCGCGGACGGCGTCGGTGAGCTGGGTGAGGGTGAAGGGGATCATGAGTGTGGGGGCCGCGCGTCAGCCGAACTTGGGCAGCTCGGGAGTGGCGGAGCCGGAGGGCATGACGCGGTAGGTCTTCAAGACCTGCGTCATCGCCTTCTGGAACGCCGGCGCGTTGGCCGCAGACGATTTTACCGTCGCCGGCTCGTCCAGCGTGACCGCGACGACGAACTTCGGGTCGTCGGCCGGCGCGTAGCCGATCATCGTCGTGAAGTAGGCGCCGGCCTTGTACCCGCCCGCGCCGTCGGATTTCTCGCCCGTTCCGGTCTTGATGGCGACGCGGTATCCGGGGATCTCCACCTGCTTGGCGAGCGTGCCCTGCGTCGCGACGTTCTCGAGCATGAGCGACACCTCGTCGGCGGCCTTCTCGCTCACGACCTGCTGACCGGTGGCGTCGGGGACGTCGGTGACCGTGCCGTCGGGGCGCGTGCAGCCCTCGACGAGCGACAGCGGCATCCGGGTGCCGTCATTGGCGAGGGTCTGGTAGGCGCCCACCAGCTGCGGGACCGTCGTGGTCAGGCCCTGCCCGAAGTTGACGTTGTAGAACGTCTGGTTGTCCCACTGGTCGATGGGGCGCAGCACACCGGGTTCCTCACCCTGGAAGTCGATGGGCGTGTCGACGCCGACGCCGAAGCGCTGCAGGTAGTCGTAGCGGGTCTGTGCGCTCACGGTGTCGCCGAACTTGGAGATGCCGACGTTGGAGGAGTCGACGAGCACGCCGGTGAGGGTGTAGTTGTTCACCGGGTGCACGAAGGGGTCGCGGACCCGCGCACCGTTGGGGAACGACTCCTTCCAATCGGCCGTGACGGTGGAACCGGGGTTCGCGCCGCCGGCGTCGATGGCGATCGCCGCCGTGAGCGCCTTGAAGGTGGAGCCGGGCTCGAACGTGTTCGTGAAGATGCGGCTGCCGCGATCGTCCGGATGCGACCCGTCGACGTTGTTCGGGTCGACGGTGGGGTACTCCGCCATGCCGCGAACCTTGCCCGTCTCCACCTCCACGACCGTGATCGTGGCCGATTTCGCGCCCGTGTTCTGCGCCTGCTCGGCCGCGAGCTGCTGGAGGTACCACTGCAGGTCGCGGTTGATCGTGAGCTGCAGCGTCCCGCCGTCCACGGCCGGGTCTTCCACCGCGGTGCCGGGGATCGTGACGCCGTCCTTGCCGCGCTGGAACAGGAGCTTGCCGTCCGTCGCGGTCAGGCAGTCGTCCTCTGCCTGCTCGATGCCCGCCAGCGGTTTGCCGTCGGTGCCCACGAAGCCCACGAGGTTTCCGCCGACGGCGCCGTCGGGGTACATGCGCGAGGGGTGCTGGTCGAAGTAGAGGAACGGGATGCCGAGCGCGACGAGGCTGCGGTACTGCTCCGTGGTGAGGCCACGTTTGAGGAGCGCGTACTGCGAATCGGGGTCGTTCGCCTTCGCGTCCTCGACGACCTGCTGCACCTCCTGGGGCGTCTGACCGGTGATGGCGGCGATCTCCGCCGCCAGTTCCGGCCAGCTCACCTCGATGCGTTCACCGTCGGGTCCCTCGCGGCGGATCCCGTTGACGTTCGAGGGGTCCAGCTGGGCGTCGTACAGCAGGATGCTGCCGGCCAGGGTCGCGCCCTGCTCGTCGACGATCGTGCCGCGGGTTCCGTACAGCGTGCGCTCGGCGGCGAAACCCAGTGAGAGCGAGTCCTCGATGTGCTCGCCGGCGTTGACGACCTGGATGTCGACGAGGCGCACGACGAAACCGACCAGCACGGCCAGGACCACCGCGAGGGCGACCACCGTGCGACGGCGCGGGCTTCTCGTGCTGCGGGTCGTCATGGCGCCTATCGTGTCGCGGGAGTGGGCAGGCCGTCGGTGATCGGCGGGGGTGTCGTCGATCCGGTCTCCCCGGCCGCCTCATCCGCCGCATCGGGGACGAGGGGGACGCCCTTGATCGTGGCGTCCGGCGCGGTGACCAGCGGCGTGTCGGTGATGAGGGCGTTGGGGACGGCGCCGCGGTTGATGGCGTCGACCGCCGACGCGTCGGCGGCGGCGGAACCGGTGCCGATGATCGCCCCGTCGCTCAGCCGCAGGTACGACGGCGACTCGTTGATGACCATGCCCAGCGCCGCGGCGTTCGCGGCGAGGTACTGGGGCGAACCCAGGCCCGCGACGTCGTCGTAGAGGATCTGCTTCTCGTAGGTGAGGTCGCGCTGCTGCTGCGTCAGGGCGGCGACTTCGTACGTCCCCTGGGTGGTCAGGATCGACAGGCCCATCTGGGCGAGCGCGATCGCGACGGCACCGGCGACGGCGATGACGCCGTAGGCGAGCTTGGGGCGCTTGTGCCGCGCGGGTGCTTCGACGACGTGCAGGCGCCGCGCCGGCGTCTCGGCCGGGCGGCGCAGCGGCAGGGCATGGGCGAGATCGGTCATGCCGCCTCCCGGATCCGTTCGGCCGCGCGCAGGCGCACGGGGGTGGCACGTGGATTGCGGGCGCGCTCCTCGTCGGAGGCGAGTTCGGCGCCCTTGACCAGCAGGCGGAACCGCGGGGCGTGCTCGGGGAGCTCGACGGGCAGGCCTGCGGGAGAAGTGGAGGCGGTGGCCTCGGCGAGGAGCCGCTTGACGAAGCGGTCCTCCAGCGACTGGTAGGACAGCACGACGATGCGCCCGCCGAGGTTCAGCAGGTCCAGCGCCGCCGGCAGCGCCCGCTCGAGAGCGGCCAGTTCGCCGTTGACCTCGATGCGCAGGGCCTGGAAGACGCGCTTGGCGGGGTGCCCGGCGTTCAGGAGCGCGGCGGGGGTGGCGGCGGAGAGGATCTCCACCAGGCGCCCCGAGCGGACGATGGGCTCCTGCGCACGGGCGGCCAGGATGGCGCGCGCGTAGCGGCCGGCGAGCTTCTCCTCGCCGTAGCGCTCGAAGATGCGACGCAGGTCGCCTTCGCCGTAAGTGGCCAGGACGTCGGCGGCGGTCATCCCCGCGCTCTGATCCATGCGCATGTCCAGCGGGGCATCCTTCGCATACGCGAAACCGCGGTCGGCGACATCCAGTTGCAGCGAGGAGACGCCGAGGTCGAACAGGATCCCATCCACGCGGCGAACACCGGCCGAGGCGACGGCCTCCGCGATGCCGTCGTACACGGTGTGCACGAGGGTCACGCGGTCGCCGAAGGCGGCGAGGCGCTCCCCCGCGATGCGCAGGGCGTCGGTGTCGCGGTCCAGGCCGATCAGGCGCGCATGCGGGAACCGCTTCAAAAAGGCCTCGGAGTGGCCGCCCATGCCCAGCGTCGCGTCGACGAACACCGCGCCGGGCCGCTCGAGGGCGGGGGCGAGCAGCTCGACGCAGCGCTCGAGCAGAACCGGGGTGTGGATGTCGCGGGAGTCCATGATGCGGGGGCTTCGGCCCGGGGCTCTGATCCCCATCCGCGTCGACCTGGCGCCGGGGAAGTGCGTCAGGGCGAGCGGCTGGGAATCACAGCCGGGGGTCAGAACAAGCCCGGGATCACCTCCTGCTCCATCTCGGCGTACGTCTCTTCGTTGCTCTCGGCGTAGGCGTTCCACGCGTCGGCGTTCCAGATCTCCGCGTGCGCTCCCACGCCGGTGACGACGAGGTCGCGCTCGAGTCCCGCGTACGCACGGAGCGCGGGCGGGAGGGTGATGCGGTTCTGGCTGTCGGGCTTCTCGGCGCTGGCTCCCGACAGGAACATGCGCAGGAAGTCCCGCGCCTGCTTGTTGCTCAGTGGTGCTTCCCGGATGCGCTCGTGCACCCGTTCGAACTCCGCCGTGGAGAACACGTACAGGCAGCGTTCCTGCCCACGCGTGACCACCACGCCCGCGCCGAGGTCGTCGCGGAACTTCGCCGGGAGGATGACGCGGCCCTTGTCGTCGAGCTTGGGGGTGTGCGTGCCGAGCAGCATCCGTGCACCCCCTCCGTCCCGGCCCTGCGAAGTACCACCACTTTACTCCACTGTCCTCCACTTGGCTATCACTTGGCGCGAGATACCGGGCTTCGCGACGCCTCGGCCGCCACGAGGGCACAAAAAAAGCACCGACTCCGCAGAGTCGGTGCTTCGTGTCGTCCCGGGCGTTTCGCCCGGGTCAGCGGCGGGTCAGTTCCCGTCCTGCCGCCGGTCCCAGCGATCGTTCATGCGATCCATGAACGACGCGCCGCGGCTCGGGGCGGCGGCCTGGGGGCGGGAAGTGGAGGGACGTGCCGGGCTCGCCCCGCGCATGGGGGTCACGGCGAGGATGACGCCGCCCAGCATGACGGCGAATCCCACGACGCCCAGGATGACGCCCAGGGTGTTCATGCCCACGGTCACGCCGAAGATCAGACCGCCCAGTCCGACGAGGACGAGGATCGTGCCGTAGACGATATTGCGGTAGCTCAGAGCGTGTCCGGGCGCGGTGACGACATCGGCGTCGTTGCGCATGAGATGGCGTTCCATCTCATCCAGCAGACGCTGCTCCTGTTCGGAGAGTGGCATGGAACCCCCTCGGATGCTTCTTGGCGACAATTCTACGCGTGCGGTCAATCACTAGGCTAGGGCCGTGTCACCCTCCCCGGAGTCCATCGAGGCTGTTTCCCAGCGACTGAACACCTTCCTCACCATCCGACGGAGCGAGGCCGGTGAGCTCGGGGCCGAAGCCGGACTGCTGGCGGACACCGCCGCCGACGCGCTGGAGGGCGGCAAGCGGCTGCGAGCCCGCTTCTGCCTGACCGGATGGCGCGCGGTCGCCTCCCCCCGCGCCGGCTCCCCCACCCCCGACGATGCGGTCGGCGCAGCCGCCGCGCTGGAGATCTTCCACGCCGCCGCGCTCGTGCACGACGACCTGATCGACAACTCCGACACGCGCCGCGGCCGCCCGGCCGCGCATCGCCGGCTCGAGGCAGACCACCGCCGCCGCGGCTGGCACGGCGACGCCACGGCCTTCGGCCGCTCCGGCGCGGTCCTGCTGGGCGATCTGCTCGTGGCGTGGAGTGACGACCTGCTGGAGGAGGCGATCGCCGCGACGGCGGTCGACCGTGCAGTGGCGACGCGAGCGGCGTACGCGCGGATGCGGCGCGACGTCACCGTCGGCCAGTTCCTCGACGTCGCCGAGGAGTCCGCCTTCTCGACGCAGCCCGACGCCGAGCACGCCGAGCGGGCACTGCGGATCGCGTCGCTGAAGTCGGCGCGGTACAGCATCCAGCAGCCCCTGCTGATCGGCGCAGCCTTGGCCGGCGCCGATGCAGCCCAGGAGGAGGCGCTGTCCGCCTTCGGCCACCCCGTGGGGATGGCCTTCCAGCTGCGCGACGACGTCCTGGGGGTCTTCGGCGACGCATCCGTCACCGGCAAGCCCTCCGGCGACGACCTGCGCGAGGGGAAGCGGACGGTCCTGGTGGCCTTCGCACGCGAGGAGCTGCCCACGGGCGCCCGCCGCGTGTTCGATGAGCTGATCGGCGATCCCACCCTCGACGAGGAGCAGATCGCCTCGCTGCAGCGGACGATCCGTGACACCGGCGCGCTGCAGCGCACGGAGGAGCTCATCTCCTCCTACGCCCTCGAAGCCGACCGGGCGCTCTCGGGCGCGCGGCTGGACAACGCCGCCGTCGGGGAACTGCGCGACCTGGCGCGGGCTGCCACGACGCGCACGTCCTGACTCCGCGGGCCGCGCCTCACGCGAGGGTCTGAGCGACCCGCCGCACCTCGCTCTTGCGGCCCGCGCGCAGCGCCTCCAGCGGAGCGACGCCGATCGTGTCGTCGGGCGTGAGCAGCCAGTCGATGGCCTCGTCGTCGGTGAAGCCGGCGTCATGCAGCACGATCACGGTGCCGCGCAGGGACGACAGTGGACGGTCGTCGACGAGGAACAGCGCGGGTACGGCGAGCGGCCCGTTCCGGCGCGACCCGATCAGGTGGGAATCGTCCAGGAGGCGTCGCACGCGTCCGAGCGGCTCACCCAGCACCTCGACGAGTTCGGGAAGGGTCAGCCAGGTGGTTTCGAGGGGAGTGCCTGTCACGCTTTCACTATCTCACCTCCGCCGGGTCGCCGGCACGGCGATCCTCGGCCGCGCCGGCGGCGCTATCTCTCACTATTCACATCCGTCACAGCCTTCACTCTGGTTGACACCCGCACCGGATCCGTGACAGCGTGACGGAAACCGAGAACGGAGCATCCCCCCATGCGACCCTCAGGGCGAACCCCCCGCGCCCGCTCGCTGGTTTCCGGCCTGCCCTTGGCACTCGCCGGATCCATCGCGCTGGCCCTCACTGCTGAATCCGCGCACGCCGCACCGGCACCCGCAGACCACACCGACGCCGTGCCCGAGAGACGCGATGCCGCCGGCGGCAAAGTCGTGGCCCACCGCGCCGCGCTGGCACTGGCCGCACCGGCCGACCACGTCGTCGTGGCCGGTGGCACCGTGAGCACGATCGCCGCGCGCTACGGCCTGCGCACCCCCGACGTGCTCGCCGCCAACGGGCTGGACTGGTCCTCCGTCATCTACCCCGGGCAGGTGCTGCGCCTGGCCGCCCCCGCCCCCGCCGCCGCGGCTGCACCCGCCCCGTCCCCGGTGGCCGTGCTGCACACCGTGCAGGCCGGCGACACCGTCAGCGCGATCGCGCGCGGCAACGGCGTCAGCACGCAGGCCGTGCTCGACGCCAACGGCCTCACGCGGGAGTCCATCATCTACCCGGGCCAGACCCTGGCGATCCCCGCCCCCGTCCTCTCGGCAGCGCCCGCCGCCGCCGCCTCCCCCGCGCCGGCGGCCGACGGACTCGATGCCGAGCAGATCGCGAACGCGCAGCTGATCATCGCCATCGGGCGCGAGCTCGGCGTCTCCGAGCGCGGCATCGCCATCGCGCTGGGCACCGCCATGCAGGAGTCGTGGCTGCGCAACCTCGACTGGGGCGATCGCGACTCGCTCGGCTTGTTCCAGCAGCGGCCCAGCACCGGATGGGGCACGGCGGAGGAGATCCGCGACCCCGCACGATCCACGCGGGCGTTCTTCGGCGGTGCCGCCGACCCCAACGGCACGCTCACGCGCGGCCTGCTCGACATCCCCGGGTGGGAGGGCATGTCGTATACCGACGCCGCGCAGGCGGTGCAGATCTCCGCATTCCCCGAGCGGTATGCACAGTGGGAGCAGCCGGCGTACGCGTGGCTCGCGGCGCTGGGGTGAGCGGGAATCGTCAGGGAACAGCTGTGTAACGGGGTGAGCCGCTCCCAGGCCTTGCCGGGCCCGCTCCGTAGACTCTCTCCGTGAGTACGAGCCAGGCCGACCCGCTGATCGGACGTCTCGTCGACGGCCGATACCGGGTTCGCGCGCGGATCGCGCGCGGCGGCATGGCGACCGTGTACGTCGCGACCGACCTGCGCCTGGAGCGTCGCGTCGCACTCAAGGTCATGCACGGGCACCTCAGCGACGACGCGGTGTTCCAGAGCCGCTTCATCCAGGAGGCTCGTGCAGCGGCGCGCCTGGCCGATCCGCACGTGGTCAACGTGTTCGACCAGGGCCAGGACGGCGACATGGCGTACCTCGTCATGGAGTACCTGCCCGGCATCACGCTGCGCGAGCTTCTGCGCGAGCACCGCCGGCTCACCGTCCCCCAGACCATCACGATCATGGATGCGATCCTCTCGGGCCTCGCCGCCGCCCACCGCGCGGGGATCGTGCACCGCGACGTCAAACCCGAGAACGTGCTGCTGGCCGAGGACGGCCGCATCAAGATCGGCGACTTCGGGCTCGCACGGGCCACGACCGCGAACACCGCGTCGGGCCAGATGCTGCTCGGCACGATCGCCTATCTCGCCCCCGAGCTGGTCACACGGGGCACCGCCGACGCCCGCAGCGACATCTACGCCCTGGGCATCATGCTCTACGAGATGCTCACGGGCGAGCAGCCGTACAAGGGCGAGCAGCCCATGCAGATCGCGTTCCAGCACGCCACCGATTCGGTGCCGCGCCCGAGCGTGAAGAACCCGGGCGTGCCCGAGCAGCTGGACGAGCTCGTGCTGTGGGCCACCGAGAAGGTGCCGGATGAACGGCCTCTCGATGCCGGCGCGATGCTGGATCGCCTGCGGGAAATCGAACGCGACCTCGGCGTGGCCCCGCAGGTGGCGCGCGCCGTCGCGGTGGGCACCGCCACCGCCGACGACGTGACCGACTCCGCCGAGCTGACCAAGGTGCTGCCCCCCAGTGTCGTCACCGCACCGGCGCCGCCGGAGGAGTCGGACAACGGCGCGCGGCTGCGGGCGCGCACCAGGCGCCGCGCCGCCAAGGGCGGCTGGCTCTTCGCCCTCGTGCTGCTGATGGCGGGCCTGGCCGGCGGTGCCGGCTGGTGGTTCGGATCGGGGCCGGGATCCATGGTCGTGGTGGCCGACGTGACCGGGGGCACCTTCCCCGAGGCACAGGCCCGGCTGCTGCAGGACACCCTCATCTCCGCCGAGGAGGGGATCTACAACCTCGACATCGCCGCCGGCACGGTCGTCGGCACCGACCCTGAGCCGGGGACGCGGGTGGATCGCGAGACCACCGTCACGGTGCTCGTCTCGCTCGGGCCGCGCCCGCAGCAGGTCGAACCCCTCGCGGGGATGTCGGCCGAGCAGGCCCGCGGCATCCTCACCGGCATCAACCTCCTCGTCACCGACCCCGATGCGCAGGAGTTCACCGACGCGCCCGCCGGCTCGGTCCTGGGCGCGACCCTCACGCCGCGCGCGGGCGGCGACCCCGCCGACTGCACGCAGGGATGCGCCGCGCTCGAGGGCGACACGGTGTCGCTGCTCGTATCGCTCGGCCCCATCCCCGACGTGACCGGCGACAGCGTCGACCGTGCCACCGCGCGCCTCTCCGACGCCGGCCTGCAGGTCTCCGGCGACCGGGCGTCGGAGTACAGCAATTCCATCGCGGAGGGCGATGTCATCGGCATCCTCGCCCGCGACGGCGGAGGCAACTGGCGCCCGGGCGATACCGTCCAGCTGCTCGTGTCGGAGGGGCCGCGCCCCATCCAGGTTCCCGACGTCGTCGGCCGCACGGTGTCCGAGGCGTTCGACATCCTCCGCGACGCCGGCTTCGAGCCCGGCACGGCCCTCCCCGAGCTCGTGTGGGGCCTGTTCACGGTGAGCCGCACGGATCCCGCCGCCGGCACGTCGCACCGCCCCGGCACGTCCGTCCGGATCTTCGCCACCGGCTGACCCCGGTCCCCCACCTCACCCCCGCGAGACTGCACGCCACCGGCGAGACCGCGACATTATGCCGCTGTCTCGCCGGTGGGCTGCAGTCTCGCGGATCGCGCGCGGGCCGAGGGGCGCGGGGCGCGCGCGGGTCAGAGCTGCTCGAGCTCCTCGGCGACGAGGAAGGCCAGCTCGAGGGACTGCATGTGATTCAGGCGCGGATCGCACAGGGACTCGTAGCGCGTCGCGAGGGTGGCCTCGTCGATCATCTCCGAGCCGCCCAGGCACTCCGTCACGTCGTCGCCCGTGAGCTCGACGTGGATGCCGCCGGGGAACGTGCCCACCGCACGGTGCGCCTCGAAGAAGCCGCGGACCTCGTCCACGACGTCGTCGAACCGCCGCGTCTTGTAGCCGTTCTCCGACGTGATGCCGTTGCCGTGCATGGGGTCGGTCACCCACAGCGGCGTGGCGCCGGAGTCCTTCACCGCCTCAAGCAGCGGGGGCAGCGCGTCGCGGATCTTGCCCGCACCCATGCGCGTGATGAAGGTGAGGCGGCCGGGCTCGCGCTCGGGGTCGAGCTTGTCGATGAGGGCCAGCGCGGTCTCGGGCGTCGTGCTCGGACCGAGCTTCACGCCGATGGGATTGCGGATGCGGGAGAAGTAGTCCACGTGCGCACCGTCGAGGTCGCGCGTGCGCTCCCCGATCCACACGAAGTGCGCCGAGGTGTTGTACGGCGTGCCCGTGCGCGAGTCGATGCGCGTCATGGGCCGCTCGTAGTCCATCAGCAGGCCCTCGTGGCCGGTGTAGAACTCCACGCGCCGCAGCTCGTCGAAGTCGGCGCCCGCCGCCTCCATGAAGTTGATGGCGCGGTCGATCTCGGCCGCGAGGCGCTCGTACCGCTGGTTGGCCGGGTTGGAGGCGAAGCCCTTGTTCCAGCTGTGCACCTCGCGGAGGTCGGCGAAACCACCCTGCGTGAACGCGCGGATGAGGTTCAGCGTCGACGCGGCGGTGTGGTAGCCCTTCAGCAGCCGCGCGGGGTCGGGCTTGCGCGACTCCTCGGTGAAGTCGTAGCCGTTGACGATGTCGCCGCGGTACGCCGGCAGCGTCACGTCGCCGCGGGTCTCGGTGTCGCTGGAGCGCGGCTTGGCGAACTGCCCGGCCATGCGGCCCATCTTCACGATCGGCATCGAGGCGCCGTAGGTGAGCACGACGGCCATCTGCAGCACGGTCTTGACCCGGTTGCGGATCTGCTCGGCGGTCGCCCCCGCGAAGGTCTCGGCGCAGTCGCCGCCCTGCAGCAGGAACGCACGCCCTGACGCCGCGCGCGCCAGGCGCTCGCGCAGCGTGTCCACCTCACCGGCGAACACCAGCGGGGGCAGCGTCGCGATCTCGGCGGATGTCGCGGCCACCGCATCGGCGTCATACCACTGCGGCTGCTGCTTGATGGGCAGTGTCCGCCAATGATCGAGACCGTCGAGGTGCTGAAGCATCCTCGAAGTCTATCGCCGCGCCGCAGCCCCGGATCGCGCGCGGTCGGCGAGGATGCGGTCCTTCACGGTGGAGGCGTAGACGTCCTCGTACTCCTGCTCGCCGAGCCGCTGGAGGGCGAGGGTGATCTCGTCGGTGACCGAGCGGAGGATGTACCGGTCGCTCTCCATGCCGGCGAAACGGGAGAAATCCAGCGGCTCGCCGATCACGATGCCCACGCGCCCGATCCGCGGGATGCGCTTGCCGATCGGCTGGATGGTGTCGGTGTCGACCATGACGACCGGCACCACCGGCACGTGGGCTTCCAACGCCATCCGCGCGATGCCCGTACGGCCGCGGTAGAGCTTCCCGTCGGGGCTGCGCGTGCCTTCGGGGTAGATGCCGAGGAGTTCGCCCCGGCCGAGGACCCGGAGTCCGGTGTTGAGGGATGCTTCCGATGCCTTGCCGCCGGTGCGGTCGATCGGGATCTGACCCGTGGCGCTGAGGAAGGCGCGCGTGGCCCATCCCTTCAGTCCCTTGCCGGTGAAGTAGTCGCTCTTGGCGAGGAAGGCCATTCGCCGGTCGATCATGAGCGGCAGGAACACCGAGTCGGCGAATGACAAGTGGTTGCTCGCGAGGATCGCCGCGCCCTCGGTCGGGATGTTGCGGCGGCCGATGATCCACGGGCGGAAGATGGCCTTGAGGACCGGTCCGATCACGACGTACTTCATCAGCCAGTAGAACATCGTCAGCGACCCCTGCCCGCCAGGTCGGCGACGCCGATGAGTCCGGCGTCGTTGCCGAGCCGCGCGAGGGCGAACTCGGCCATCGGGCGGTCTCCGCCGCCGGGCAGCGAGGCCGCGTAGGCGGCGCGCACGGACTCGAGGACGACGTCGCCCAGTTGGGCCACTCCCCCACCGATGACGAAGACTTCGGGATCCAGGACCGCCTGGAATCCCCCGCACGCCTCCCCCAGCGCGCTCGCGACGCGACGCAGCGCCTCGAGGGCGCCAGGATCACCGGCCTGCACGAGATGGGAGATGTCGGTGCCGTGGATCGTGCCGTCGGCGTCGCGCACGTCGGCCAGGGCCTGACCGATCCCACCGCGGGCGGCGATCTCCGCGGCTTCGCGCTGCAGCGCCCGGCCGGAGGCGTACTGCTCGAGGCACCCCTTCTGCCCGCAGCCGCACAGCAGGCCGTCGCGGAGAAAGCGGACGTGCCCGAGCTCGCCACCGGAGCCGAATCCGCCGCGGTACAGCGCCCCGTCGGAGACGACGGCACCGCCCACGCCGGTTCCCATCGTGAGCATCACCATGTGCGAGCGGCCGCGGCCGGCGCCGAACCGGAATTCGCCCCATCCGGCCGCGTTGGCGTCGTTCTCGATCGACACCGGGGCCTGCAGCCGCGACTCCAGCACGGCGCGCAGCGGCTCGTTGCGCCACGCGATGTTGGGGGCGTGGATCACGGTGGAGCGGTCGCGGTCGATGAACCCGGCCGCCGCCACCCCGATCGCGGTGACGTCGTGACGCGAACGCAGCTCCTCGGCCATCGCGACGACGGCGTCCACCAGTGCGGGCACCTCCACGGGGGTGTCCACGCGGCGCTTGTCGAGGATGCCGCCGGCGGCATCGACGACTCCGCCGGCGATCTTGGTCCCGCCGATGTCGATTCCGACGTTGAGCACCGCGCTCCCTTCCGGCCGACGACGCGACGACGGCGCCTGCGAGTCTAGTCGCGCCTGCTCGGGGCCCACCTCGGCGTCCGGATACACTCGATCCATCCGAAACATGTGCTTTCCGGTACCGAAGGAGCTGCCGTGACCGAATTCGTTGTCCCGCCGATCGTGCCCGCCGATCCGTCCGCCAACATCTCAGACCTGCTCGCCGAACGCGTCGCCGCGACGCCCGAGCGCGCCCTGTTCGCCGTCCCCGACGGGCCGGGGTGGCGGGAGGTGTCGGCCGTCGAGTTCCAGCGGCAGGTCATCGCTCTGGCCAAGGGCTTCGCCGCCTCGGGCATCCAGCCCGGCGACAAGGTCGCCTTCCTCGCGCGCACCACGTACGACTGGACGCTCGTGGACTTCGCGCTGTTCTACGCCGGGGCCGTCATGGTGCCGGTGTACGAGACGAGCTCGCCCGCCCAGATCCAGTGGATCCTCTCCGACTCCGGTGCCATCGCCGTCATCGTGGAGTCACCGGATCACTCCGCGCGCCTGGACGAGGTCCGCGCCGACCTCCCGCTCCTGCGCGAGGTGTGGGGCATGCACCTGGGCGACCTGGACAAGCTGGTCACCGCGGGCGCCTCGGTGGAGGATGCCGAGATCGAACGCCGTCGCGCCATCGCCAACGGTGACGACATCGCCACCCTCATCTACACCTCCGGCTCCACGGGTCGCCCGAAGGGCTGCGTGCTCACGCACAGCAACTTCGTCGAGCTCTCCCGCAACTCCGCCAAGGCGCTGCACGAGGTCGTGGAGGCGCCGGGGGCGTCCACGCTGCTGTTCATCACCACCGCGCACGTGTTCGCGCGTTTCATCTCGATCCTCAGCATCCACGCGGGGGTGAAGGTCGGGCACCAGCCCGACACGCGTCAGCTGCTGCCGGCGCTGGGGTCGTTCAAACCGACGTTCCTGCTCGCGGTGCCGCGCGTGTTCGAGAAGGTGTACAACTCCGCCGAGCAGAAGGCCGAAGCCGGCGGCAAGGGCAAGATCTTCCGCGCCGCCGCCGCGGCCGCGATCGAGCACTCCAAGCTCCTGCAGGACGGCAAGAAGGTCCCGCTGGGCCTGAAGGTCAAGTTCGCGCTGTTCGACCGCCTCGTCTACTCCAAGCTCCGCACCGCCATGGGCGGCCGCGTGCAGTTCGCGGTGTCGGGGTCGGCGCCGCTGGGCGAGCGCCTCGGACACTTCTTCCACAGCCTGGGCGTGGTGATCCTGGAGGGCTACGGCCTCACCGAGACCACGGCGCCGGCGACGGTGAACCTCGCGACCAAGTCCAAGATCGGCACGGTGGGTCCGGCGCTGCCGGGCGTGGGCGTGCGCCTGGCCGAGGACGGCGAGATCGAGGTGCGCGGGGTCAACGTGTTCAAGGAGTACTGGCGCAATCCAGAGGCCACCGCCGCGGCGTTCGACGGCGACTGGTTCAAGACCGGTGACCTGGGCTCCTTCGACTCCGACGGCTTCCTCACCATCACGGGGCGCAAGAAGGAGATCATCGTCACCGCCGGCGGCAAGAACGTCGCCCCCGCGGCGCTGGAGGATCCCATCCGCGCGAACCCCATCATCGGGCAGGTCGTGGTCGTGGGCGACCAGAAGCCGTTCATCTCCGCACTCATCACGCTGGATTCGGAGATGCTGCCCACGTGGCTGGCGAACAACGGCCTGGCCGCCGACATGCCGCTGGCCCAGGCGGCGCAGCACGAGGTCGTCCACCTCGAGGTGCAGCGCGCGATCGACGGCGCCAATGCGCACGTGTCGCGGGCGGAGTCGATCCGCAAGTTCACGATCCTGCCGGTGGAGTGGACCGAGGCGAGCGGACACCTGACCCCGAAGCTCAGCATCAAGCGCACGGTCATCCTGAGCGACTTCGCCGAGCACGTCGAGGAGATCTACAGCGCACCGGTCAACACGACCAACGTCTCGCTGCCGTAAGACGCGATCCGCCGGGGCTCCTGGTCAGAACCAGGAGCTCTCGCGGATCTCCTTCATCGCCTCCCGGCGGGCGTCGGCGGGCAGCCGCTGCAGGAAGAGCTTCCCGTCGAGGTGGTCGGTCTCGTGCTGCAGGGCCTGCGCCATGAGGCCCTCCCCCTCCAGCACCAGCTCGTTGCCGTCCAGGTCGATGCCGACGACCTTCGCGTAGGGGTGACGCAGTGCGTCGTGCCATACGCCGGGGATGGAGAGGCAGCCTTCGCCGGTGGGCACGGGGTCACCGGCGGTCTCCACGAGCACCGGGTTGAGGATGTAGCCGATGTCGCCGTCGATGTTGTAGCTGAAGGCGCGCAGCCCCACGCCGATCTGCGGCGCCGCGACACCGGCGCGGCCGGGGGGCTCGACGGTGTCGAGCAGGTCGCGCACGAGGGCGCGCACGCCGTCGTCGATGTCGGTGATCGGTGCGCTGACGGCGCGGAGAACGGGGTCGCCGAAGAGGCGGATGCTGCGGACGGTCACAGCGTCACGCGGCCGGAGCCATCGACCGCAGGCCTTCGACGACCGCGGCGGCCAGCTGGCGCGCCGCCTGCCGCGTGGCCGGCTGCAGGTCGCGGAAGGTGATCTCGCTGCCCGCTCCGATGAGCGGGTCGTACGGCATGCGCACGACCGAGCGCACGCGCGTGCGGAAGTGCGTCTCCAGTTCCCGCTCGCTCACCAGCGGCGTGCCGGGGCGGCCGTTGTTGAGCACGACCACGGCGTTGCGCACCTGATCGGCGTACCCGTTCGTCTCCAGCCACGTCAGGGTCTCGGACGCCAGCCGCGCTTCGTCGACGCTGAGCCCTGCCACGATCACGAGCTCGTCGGCCATCTCCAGGGTCGCCCCCATGACGGAGTGGACGATGCCGGTACCGGTGTCGGTGAGGACGATGGAGTAGTAGTGCGCGGCGACGGCGGCGACGTCGTGGTAGTCGCGGTCGCTGAAGGCCTCCGACACGCGCGGGTCGGAGTCCGAGGCCAGCACGTCCAGGCGCGTCTCGTCGCGCGCCACGATCGTGGAGATGTCGTTGAAGCCGGTGACCTCGCCGCGCACGCGCGCGAGGTCGCGGACGGTGCGGCCGCCCACGCGGCCGATCCGGTCGGCGAGCGTGCCACGGTCGGGGTTCGCGTCGATCGCGATGATGCGGTCATCCCGCGCGGAGGCCAGCGCCATCCCGAGCAGCGTCGTGATCGTGGTCTTGCCCACGCCGCCCTTGCGCGAGAGCACTGGCACGAACCGCGCGCCGCCGGGAAGGGGTGCGGCGATCCGGACGTCGAGCTGCTTGCGCTCGCGGGCCTTGCGGCTGTCGCCGAGGTTGATGCGGTGCCGTGAGAGCGAGTAGACGATCTGCTGCCACAGCCCCTCCGGCTCGGCACCGCTGAGCTGTCCCCGGTCCAGAAGGCGGTCGGCCGTCAGCAGGTCGGAGGTCTCGCGGTTCGGCTCGAACTCGCCGAGGCGCTTGGAGGTCAGCGCGATCTCCGGCTGGGGCGGGTGCACCCGCTCGACGGCGTGCGCGCGGTCGAGGCGCGCGTGCTCGTCGGCGTGGTGCGCGGCGCGCCGCGTGGTCGGGATGGCGCCGGTGAGCGGCACGGGGTCGCCGACCGGAACGGATCGGCGCGTGGATGCCGCGGGCTGCGTGGATACGGCAGCGGCCACCGTCTCGGGTTCGGGCGCGGTCTCCTCCCCCGCCGGCGGCGCGTCGGCCGCATCCGCGGGGGCGTCCTGGGCGACCGGAGCGTCGGAGGCGACGGTGCCCGTGGCGACGGTGTCATCGGAGGCGGTGTCCTCGGAGGCGGTGTCCGCGGCGACCGTGTCATGAGAGGCGGTCTCGTCGGCGACAGTGGCGGCGGGAGCGTCGTCGTGGACTTCCTCCGCGTCGTGGATGTCGTCCGAGCGCCACGCGGCGGCGTCGCCCTCCGGCGCGTGCTCGAGGATGATGTCGCCGGTGGGGATGTGCTCGATGGAGATGTCGTCGACGACCTCGTCCTCGGCGAACTCGTCGTCATCCGCGTTCGGAAGCGTCACGCGCACCTGCGCGGTCGCGGCCCCGAGGATGCCGATGCCGGCGGTGTCGACGCTCCCGGCGTCGGTGAGCATGCCGTGTTCGGGCTGCTCCTCAGGGGTCTCATCGAGTCGGTCGGGGGTCACAGCAGGTCTCCAAACGGGATCAGGGCGCGCGCACCCATCCCCCCAGGCTACTGCGCGGGGCGGATGACGACCAAAAGGTCCCCTGCGTCCACCTGCTGCGTGCTGCCCACCACGAGCCGCTCCACGACGCCGTCGACGGGGCTGGTGATCGCCGCCTCCATCTTCATCGCCTCGATCGAGGCGACCGCCTGACCGGCCGCGACGGTGTCGCCGACGGCGGTCTTCAGGGTCACGACACCCGAGAAGGGGGCCGCGACCTGACCGGGCTTGGAGGTGTCGGCGCGTTCGGCCGACCGCGTCTCCACCGCGATCGAGCGGTCGCGGACGAAGACGGGCCGCAACTGGCCGTTGAGCGTGGTCATGACGGTGCGCATGCCCTTGTCGTCGGCGTCGCCGATGGCCTCGAGACCGACGAACAGCTGCACGCCCTTCTCGATCTCGACCATGTGCTCGGAGCCGGGCACGAGCCCGTACAGGTAGTCGGCGGTGTCCAGGACGCTGAGGTCGCCGTAGGTCTCCCGCACCTCCGTGAAGGTGCGCGTCGGCCCGGGGAACAGCAGGGTGTTCAGGCGCTCGCGGCGCTGGACCGACGTGCCGGCCAGGTGCACCGCATCCTCGTCGGTCAACGGCGTCACGCCGATCTTCACGTCGCGCCCGGCGAGCACCTTGGTGCGGAACGGCTCGGGCCATCCGCCCGGGAGATCGCCCAGCTCGCCGGCCATGAAGCCGACCACGGAGTCGGGCACGTCGTACTTCTCCGGGTTCGCGGCGAAGTCGGCCGGGTCGGCCTTGACCGCCGCGAGGTGCAGCGCGAGGTCGCCGACGACCTTGGACGACGGGGTCACCTTGGGCACGCGGCCGAGGATGTCGTTGGCGGCGGCGTACATCTCCTCGATGAGCTCGAAGTCCTCCGACAGGCCCAGCGCGATGGCCTGCTGGCGCAGGTTCGACAGCTGGCCGCCGGGGATCTCGTGCCGGTACACGCGTCCCGTGGGGCCCGGGAGCCCCGACTCGAACGGGCGGTACAGGTGGCGGACGGCCTCCCAGTACGGCTCGAGGTCGGACACCGCCTGCAGGTCCAGTCCGGTGTCGCGCTCGGTGTGGGCCAGGGCTGCCACGAGGGCAGACAGCGAGGGCTGGCTCGTGGTGCCCGCCATCGGCGCGGACGCCGCGTCCACCGCATCCGCACCGGCCGCCGACGCGGCCAGCAGAGTCGCGAGCTGTCCGCCGGCGGTGTCGTGCGTGTGCACGTGCACGGGGAGGTCGAACTGCTCGCGCAGCGCCGACACCAGGCGCGCGGCCGCCGCGGGACGCAGGAGCCCCGCCATGTCCTTGATCGCCAGGACGTGCGCGCCGGCGTCGACGATCTGCTCGGCCAGGCGCAGGTAGTAATCCAGCGTGTAGAGGTTCTCGGCCGGATCCAGCAGGTCGCCGGTGTAGCACACGGCCACCTCGGCCACCGAGCGGCCCGTCGCCAGCACCGCATCGATCGCGGGGCGCATCTGCGCGACGTCGTTGAGCGCGTCGAAGATGCGGAAGATGTCGATGCCGCTGTCGGATGCCTCGGCCACGAACGCGTCGGTCACCTCGGTCGGGTACGGCGTGTAACCGACCGTGTTGCGCCCGCGCAGGAGCATCTGCACCGCCACGTTGGGCAGCGCGCTGCGCAGGGCGTCCAGTCGCTCCCACGGGTCCTCGCCGAGGAAGCGCAGCGCGACGTCGTACGTGGCACCGCCCCACGCCTCCACCGAGAGCAGCTGAGGCGTCAGGCGCGCGACGTACGGCGCGACGATCGCGAGGTCCTTGGTGCGCACGCGCGTGGCCAGCAGCGACTGGTGGGCGTCGCGGAACGTCGTCTCCGTCACCGCGAGGGCGTTCTGCTCGCGCAGTGCGCGGGCGAAGCCCTCCGGGCCGAGCTGCTCCAGTCGCTGGCGCGATCCCGCGGGCGCGGGGGTCAGCACATCGAGCGCGGGCAGCTTCAGCTTCGGGTTCACCGAGACGGGGTTCTCCCCGTGCGGACGGTTCACCGTCGCATCCACGAGCCAGTTGAGGATCTTCGAGCCGCGGTCCTTGGACTCCCGGCCGCGCAGCAGCTCGGGGCGCTCGTCGATGAACGACGTGCTGACATCGCCGGCGAGGAAGGCGGGGTCATCCAGCACCGCCTGCAGGAACGGGATGTTGGTGGACACCCCGCGGATGCGGAATTCCGCGAGCGAGCGCCGCGCACGGGCGACGGCGGCGGGGAAGTCGCGCCCGCGGCACGTGAGCTTGGCCAGCATCGAGTCGAAGTGCGGGCTGATCTGCGCGCCCGCGGCCGTCGTGCCGCCGTCCAGGCGGACGCCTGCGCCGCCGGGCGAGCGGTAGGTGGTGATCTTCCCGGTGTCGGGGCGGAAGCCCTGCGCCGGGTCCTCCGTCGTGATGCGGCACTGCAGGGCGGCGCCGCGCAGGCGGATGTCGTCCTGCGCGAGGTGCAGCTCGTCAAGGGTCTGCCCCGCCGCGATGCGCATCTGCGACTGCACGAGGTCGACGTCGGTGACCTCTTCGGTCACGGTGTGCTCGACCTGGATGCGGGGGTTCATCTCGATGAAGACCACCTCGCCGGTGCGCGGTCCCGCCGTCTCCAGGAGGAACTCCACGGTGCCGGCGTTCTGGTAGCCGATCGACTGCGCGAAAGCGATGGCGTACCGGTGCAGCGCGTCGCGCACGTCGTCGGAGAGGTTGGGGGCCGGCGCGATCTCGATGACCTTCTGGTGCCGGCGCTGCACGGAGCAGTCGCGCTCGAACAGGTGGACGGTGTGCCCGGCCTGATCGGCGAGGATCTGCACCTCCACGTGACGCGGGCGCTGCACGGCCTGCTCGAGGAACATCCGGGGGTCGCCGAACGCGCTCTGCGCCTCGCGCATCGCCTCGGCCAGCGCGGGTGCCAGCTCGCCGGCGGAGTCCACCCGGCGCATGCCGCGCCCGCCGCCGCCGGCGACGGCCTTGGCGAACAGCGGGAACCCGATGTCCTCGCCCTGCGCCACGAGCGCGTCGATGTCGTCGGATGCTTCGGTGGAGCGCAGGACCGGGACGCCCGCGGCGACCGCGTGCTCCTTGGCCGTGACCTTGTTGCCGGCCATCTCCAGCACTGCGGCGGGCGGACCGATGAAGGCGATGCCGTTGGCGGCGGCCTTCTCGGCCAGCTCCGGGTTCTCGGAGAGGAAGCCGTAGCCGGGGTAGATCGCGTCGGCTCCGCTCTCGCGTGCGACGCGGATGATCTCGTCGACGTTCAGGTAGGCGCGCACGGGATGCCCGCGCTCGCCGATCTGGTACGCCTCATCCGCTTTCAGGCGGTGAAGGGAGAACCGATCCTCGTAGGGGTACACCGCAACGGTGCGGGCTCCCACCTCGTAGGCGGCTCGAAAAGCACGGATGGCGATCTCGCCGCGATTGGCGACCAGGATCTTTCGGAACATGCACACCTCACATGGCGGCCGGTTGAGTGTGCACTCAGCCTAGGGGACGGTAACGTAGACCCTTGTGCACGTACTCTCCGTCAGCTCGCTCAAGGGCGGCGTCGGCAAGACCACCGTCACGCTCGGTCTGGCCTCCGCGGCCTTCGCCCGCGGCGTGCGCACCCTCGTCGTCGACCTCGACCCTCAATCCGACGTGTCCACGGGCATGGACATCCAGGTGGCGGGCCGGCTGAACATCGCCGATGTCCTCGCCAATCCGCGCGAGAAGGTCGTGCGTCAGGCGATCACGACGAGCGGGTGGGCCAAGGTGCACCCCGGCACGATCGACGTGCTGATCGGCAGTCCGTCCGCGATCAACTTCGACGGCCCGCATCCGAGCGTCCGTGACGTGTGGAAGCTCGAAGAGGCGCTCGCCACCATCGAGGCCGACTACGACCTCGTGCTGATCGACTGCGCGCCGTCGCTGAATGCACTCACGCGCACCGCGTGGGCCGCGAGCGACCGCGTCATCGTCGTGACCGAGCCCGGCCTGTTCTCCGTCGCCGCCGCCGACCGTGCGCTGCGGGCGATCGAGGAGATCCGTCGCGGTCTCTCCCCCCGCCTTCAGCCCCTCGGCGTCGTGGTCAACCGCGTGCGCCCGCAGTCGATCGAGCACCAGTTCCGTATCAAGGAGCTGCGCGACATGTTCGGCCCGCTGGTGCTGAACCCGCAGCTGCCCGAGCGCACGTCGCTGCAGCAGGCCCAGGGCGCGGCCAAGCCGCTGCACGTGTGGCCGGGCGATTCCGCACAGGAGCTCGCCGCCGACTTCGACGCACTGCTGGACCGCGTCATGCGCACCGGCCGCATCCCGATCCCCGGCGACGTCGCCAGCGTCTGACCCGCCGCCGGCCCGCATCCCGAAATCAGGCGATTCGCCCGGATCAGGATGGAAACAGGCGGAATCGGCCTGATTTCGGCGATCTTCCTGATCTCGGGCGCGCACGATCGACCGCACGAGGCGGGCGGATGCGGCGGAGGAGCGTTACGCGGTGCGCTTCGCGCGGTGGGCTGCGAGTTCGTCGACCGGGTCCGGCGCGGTCGCGTCGAACTCCACGAGCGTCGACTCGACTTCCCGCAGCACCTTGCCCACGGCGATGCCGAACACGCCCTGGCCGCGGCTGACGAGGTCGATGACCTCGTCGTTGGACGTGCACAGGTACACCGATGCGCCGTCGCTCATGAGCGTCGTGCCGGCGAGGTCGCGGATGCCGGCGGCGCGGAGCTGGTCCACGGCGGTGCGGATCTGCTGGAGCGAGATTCCGGTGTCCAGCAGGCGTTTGACGAGCTTGAGGACGAGGATGTCGCGGAAGCCGTAGAGCCGCTGCGAGCCGGAGCCGGAGGCGCCGCGCACGGTCGGTTCGACCAGTTCGGTGCGCGCCCAGTAGTCCAGCTGGCGGTAGGTGATGCCGGCCGCACGAGCGGCGACGGCACCGCGGTACCCGACTTCGTCGTCCATCTCCGGCAGACCGTCGGTGAACAGGAGGTCCGAGACGAACCGAGGTTCGCCGACTGCTTTTCCAGCGGTCATGCCAGGAACCTCCTCGGGGAATCGGATACATCCACGCTAGAGGAGCGAGGGGCCTGCGGCAACGACATCCGCATCGCGGGTTCGGCGTGTCGCGCCATCACGACATGATGCGATCGATCGCGTCGCGCACGAACACCGCGCGCACGTCCTCGAGACGCTTGGCGAGCTCCGGGGCGAGCTCGCTCGCCCGCGCGCGGGACGCAGCATCCGGGCGACGCATGAGCGTCGCCAGCGCCGACTCGATGAGCGATGCCTCGCGCTCCGCGCTCTGGCGGAGGCTCCGCAGATGGCGCGGCTCGATGCCGTGGCGATCCAGCGCCACGAGCGCCCGCAGCAGCGCCAGCGTCTGATCCGTGTACGTCTCGGACGCCGTGATCATGCCGGTGCTGATCGCATCGTTGAGCAACTGCGGCGCGGCCCCCGCGGCGGCCAGCAGCTCCGCGCGGCGGTACCGGCGCGGAGCGGGCACGATGGAGGGGACGGAGCTGGGCGGCGACGGATTGCGGCCGGCGTCGAGCTCGGCGAGGTAGTCGCGGATGACGTTCAGCGGCAGGTAGTGGTCGCGCTGCAGCGTCAGCGCCAGGCGCAGCCGGTCGAGGTCGGCGGCGCAGAACTTTCGGTACCCCGACTCCGTCCGCGTGGGCGAGACGATCCCCTGCACCTCGAGGAAGCGGAGCTTGCTGGAGGTCAGCGAGGGGAATTCCGGCGTCAGCCGTGCCAGCACCTGGCCGATGCTGAGCAGCCCCGCGGACGACGAACGTCCACGGGCGGATGCGGCGGGCATCAGGCGTCGGCGGCCGGCGGGAGGTCCGCGGGCGAGACGAAGAAGGTCAGGCGGAACTTGCCGATGCGCACCTCGGCGCCGTTGGCGAGCGTCGTGCGGTCCACGCGCTCCCCGTTGACATAGGTGCCGTTGAGGGAGCGCTGGTCGACGATGTCGAAGCGCACGCCCTCGCGGATGATCTCGGCGTGCCGGCGCGAGACCGTCACGTCGTCGAAGAAGATGTCGGCCTCGGGGTGACGACCGACGGTGGTGACGTCGGTGTCGAGCAGGTAGCGGGCGCCGGCGGTGGGACCGGAGCGCACGAGCAGCAGGGCCGCTCCCGAGGGCAGCGCCCCGATCGCCTCGATCTCGGTCTCGCTCAGTTCGCTCCCGAACGGCACGAAGGACAGGTCGGCGTCGTGGCCGAAGGTCTGCGTGGTGTCGTGCGAACGGACCTCCGAAGAGCCGTTATCGGCGTCGCGCCGGATCTCGCCCGGCTCGGGTCGACGTGTTTCGTCCACGAGTCCTCCTTCCTCATCCACACTAACCGAAAGCGGCGGGCCTGATGCGGCCTCTCCCCGGGCCGACACGGCGCTGGGCCGCGCTGCGCGTCGGCGTTCGGGCGCCGGATTCCGGATCCGCCGAGCCCGGCGGGAATTCGAACCTACTGACAAGGAGTCCACCGTGTCGAGTCCGCACCTGCCTCGGCTGTCTCCCGAGCTGCCCGGACGGGCGGCCTGCGGCCCCAACGGGGCCCCGGGTAGGCTCGGAAACGTGACCCCCGACCGCTTCCGCATCCACCCGCTGACCGTCCTCGCGACGGTCCTCCTGATGGCTCTCACCGTGCTGTGGGGCGCCGCTTCGCCGGCCGCGGCGCACGATGAGCTCGTGTCCACCGACCCGCCCGCCGGAGCCGAGCTCACGGCCCTGCCCGAGGCCCTCACACTCACCTTCAGCGCGGAGCTGCTCGGCGGCGACGAGGCGAACCAGGTGCAGGTGACGGATGCCGCGGGCACGGCGCTGACCGACGGACCCGCCGTCGTGGCGGGCACGACGCTCACGCAGGCGCTCGCCGGCGACGCGAGCGGCAGCATCCAGGTGGTGTGGCGCGTTGTCTCCAGCGACGGCCACCCGATCTCCGGTGAGTTCGCCTTCACGGTGACACCGCCCGTCCCGGCGGAGACCCCGACCGCCACCCCGGAGCCCATCGAGACGGCTCAGCCCACCCCGTCCGCCGAGCCCTCCCCCGCCGCCACGCCGATCTCCGACGAGGACGCCGCGGGAGCTGCGGACCCCCTGCCGTGGATCGTCGGCGCGATCGTGCTGGTGGTCGTGATCGGCCTCGTTCTGTACCTCCTGGTCATCCGCCCGCGGCGCGCTCGCGCCGGCTCCGGCACGCGCGACGGACGATAGGCTGGGAGTCATGCCTCACTACGACGTCGTCATCCTCGGCGCGGGCCCCGGCGGTTACGTCGCGGCGATCCGCAGCGCTCAACTGGGCCTCTCTGTCGCGGTCATCGAAGAGAAGTACTGGGGCGGTGTCTGCCTCAACGTCGGCTGCATCCCCTCGAAGGCGCTGCTGCGCAACGCCGACCTGGCGCACACGTTCCACGCCAAGGCCGACCTGTTCGGCATCTCCGGCGACGTGCACTTCGACTTCGGCACCGCGTGGGATCGCAGCCGCAAGGTCGCCGACCAGCACGTCAAGGGCATCCACTACCTGATGAAGAAGAACAAGGTCACGGAGTACGACGGACGTGGCACGTTCGTCGACGCGAACTCCATCGACGTCGCCGGCGCCAACGGCTCGGTCGAGCGCGTGACCTTCGACAACGCCATCATCGCCACCGGCTCCACCGTGCGGCTGCTGCCGGGCGTGAGCCTGAGCGAGAACGTCGTGACGTACGAGGAGCAGATCCTCAACCGCGAGCTGCCGAAGTCGATGGTCATCGTCGGCGCCGGCGCGATCGGCATGGAGTTCGCGTACGTCCTGACCAACTACGGCGTCAAGGTCACCATCATCGAGTTCCTCGACCGCGCCCTCCCCAACGAGGACGCCGAGGTCTCCAAGGAGATCCAGAAGCAGTACCGCGGGTACGGCGTGGACATCCTCACCTCCACCAAGGTGGAGAAGGTGGAGGACTCCGGCGACAAGGTCACCGTCACCTACACCGGCAAGGACGGCGCGCAGGGCTCGATCGAGGCCGACCGCGTACTCATGTCGATCGGCTTCGCTCCGCGCGTGGAGGGCTTCGGTCTCGAGCACACCGGGGTCAAGCTCACCGAGCGCGGCGCCATCGGCATCGACGACCACATGCGCACCAACGTCCCGCACATCTACGCCATCGGCGACGTCACGGCCAAGCTGCAGCTGGCCCACGTGGCCGAGGCGCAGGGCGTCGTGGCCGCCGAGACGATCGGCAAGGCCGAGACGATGACCCTGGGCGACTACCGGATGATGCCGCGCGCGACCTTCTGCACGCCGCAGGTCGCCTCCTTCGGCCTGACCGAGCAGCAGGCCCGCGACGCCGGCCACGACGTCAAGGTCGCGAAGTTCCCCTTCACCGCCAACGGCAAGGCCAACGGCCTGGGCGAGCCGATCGGCTTCGTCAAGCTCATCGCCGACGCCGAGCACCTCGAGCTGCTGGGCGGGCACCTCATCGGCCCCGATGTCTCCGAGCTGCTGCCCGAGCTGACCCTCGCGCAGAAGTGGGACCTGACGGCCCTCGAGCTGGCACGCAACGTGCACACCCACCCCACGCTGTCGGAGGCGCTGCAGGAGGCGTTCCACGGCCTGTCGGGTCACATGATCAACATCTGAGGTCTCACCCGCCCGACCTGCGGCGCCGCCCCGATCGAAGCCGGGGGCGGCGCCGCAGTGTTTTCCGCTCGCCGGTCAGCGGCCGAGGGTGCGGGCGAGCTTGGAATCGGATGCGGCGGGGCGGGCGCCCACAGTCGCCACCGCGGCATCCACCGCGGCGAAGAACGCCGCCTGCCAGGCGGGATCGGCCGGGGCGGCGGGGCCGAGCTCCACCTCCCATTCGCGCCACGCCGTTTCGCGGCCGCTGCGCTCGTCGCGGGCGCGCACGCGGTCATCGACGAACTCCGCGACGAGGGCGCCGGCGGTGTCGCGGAGTGCGTACGCCGTGCGGGTGTTGCGCACGCGGGCGAGCGGGGTGAACGGCGGCTCGGCCCACTGCGCGATCGCGGCGGCGACGGCCTCGGGGACCACCGGATCCTCCGCATCCTCGTCGAGGGGCCACTGCCACTCGTGCCGTCCGTCGGGCGCCGACACCTTCACGTGCCACCCGGCGTCGGGGCCGCCGGAGCGGCGGCGCACGGCAACGCGCGCCCGCGCGAGCGCGCCGTCGGCGGTGTCGAGATAGCGCGCGTCGAGCTCGCGGACTTCCGCCTCGTCGGCGTGCGCGATGCCCGGCAGCGCCGACCAGTCCGGCAGCTCGGTGCCGTCGTCGACGTCGTACTTGCGCTCGACCTCGATCGAGCGGCGCGGTTCGGCGTCAGCCGTCACTCCAGGCGCCCGTCCTCATTGGGGTTGATGTCCTCGGTGCCCTCCACGAAACGGAACGTCGCCTCGGTGGGGCCGTCGTCCTCACCCGTGTGCGTGAAGCCGCCTTCACGGCGGTAGACCAGCTGGCCCTCGCCGTAGCCGACGATCATCGTGTCGTCGGTGTCGTCGTCGAGGGGAAGCACCTGGCCGTCCAGCGGCCCTCCGGTCAGTCGTGCGATAGCCATGCCCACAGCGTAGTCCCGGGCAGGAGCCACGGAGCCGGGGCGGGCGAGAGCCTAGACTCACTCGGATGAAGGCCCTGCGCACGTTCACCGTCCGACCCGTCCTCTCCGAGCGCCTCGCGCCGCTGGACCGGCTGGCGTCCAACTGGCGCTGGTCGTGGAGCCGCGCGACGCACGCCCTGTTCGCGTCGATGGACCCCGGCCTGTGGGCGCAGGTGGGCGAGAACCCCTCGCGGATGCTGGGAGCCCTCGGCCAGGCACGGCTGGACGAACTGGGCCGCGACGAGCAGTTCGTCGCGCGGGTGAACGAGGAGGACGAGCGCCTGCGGGCCTACCTCACCGGCGACCGCTGGTTCCAGTCGCTGCCGGGCCCCAAGCCCGCCCACATCGCGTACTTCTCCCCCGAGTTCGGCGTCGACGGCTCGCTGCCGCAGTACTCCGGGGGCCTCGGCATCCTCGCCGGCGACCACCTCAAGAGCGCCTCCGACCTGGGCGTCCCTCTCACCGGCGTCGGGCTGTTCTACCGGGCGGGCTATTTCCGTCAGTCCATCGCCGACGACGGATGGCAGCGCGAGAGCTATCCCGTGCTCGACCCGTACGGGCTCGGCCTGACTCTCCTGCGCGAGGACGACGACACCCCCGTGGAGATCACCCTCGCCGTCACCGGCGGGCGCACCCTGTCGGCGCGCGTGTGGGTCGCCGACATCGGCCGCGTCCCCCTCCTGCTGCTGGATTCGGAGACCCCCGCCAACCCGGAGGACCTCCGCCACGTCACCGACCGCCTCTACGGCGGCGGCGGCGAGCACCGCCTGCTGCAGGAGCTGCTCCTGGGCATCGGCGGCGTGCGGGCCGTGCGGGCGTGGTGCCGCATCACCGGCCGGGAAGAGCCCGACGTCTACCACACCAACGAGGGGCACGCCGGCTTCCAGGGCCTGGAGCGGATGGCGGAGCTCATCACGGGCGAAGATCTCGGGTTCGACGCCGCCCTCGCGCAGGTGCGCGCCTCGACGGTGTTCACCACGCACACGCCGGTGCCCGCCGGCATCGACCGGTTCTCCCGCGACCTCGTCGCCGAATACCTCGCGACGGACCTTCTCGCCGGCCTGGACGCCGACCGCGCCCTGGCCCTCGGTGCCGAGGACTATCCGGGAGGGGACGCCGGCGTGTTCAACATGGCCGTGCTCGGCCTGCACCTCGGGCAGCACGCCAACGGCGTCTCGCGTCTGCACGGCACCGTCAGCCGGGCGATGTTCGGGACGCTGTGGCCGGGGGTGGACACCGACGAGGTCCCGATCGGGTCGATCACCAACGGCGTGCACGCGCCGACGTGGGTGCATCCCGCTCTCAAGGCACTCAGCGAACGGGCCTTCGGCGACGCCCTCACGACCGAGCACGACTGGCGCGACCGCGACGTCGTCGGCGACGGCGAGCTGTGGGCGGTGCGCACCGCGATGAAGCAGGAGCTCATCGCCGAGGCGCGCGGGCGCCTCGCCGCCGCCGGGTCGACCGCGGGCGCGTGGGCGGGGAACGTGCTCGACCCCGACGTACTGACGATCGGCTTCGCCCGCCGCGTGCCCACGTACAAGCGGCTCACGCTCATGCTGCGCGACCCCGAACGGCTCACGCGGCTACTGACCGACCCCGAGCGCCCCGTGCAGATCGTGATCGGAGGCAAGTCGCATCCGGCCGATGACTCCGGCAAGCTGCTCATCCAGCAGCTCGTGCGCTTCAGCCGCGACCCCAAGGTGCGCGACCGCATCGTCTTCCTGCCCGACTACGACATCACCCTCGCCAAGACGCTGTACCCGGGGTGCGACGTGTGGCTGAACAACCCGCTGCGTCCCCTCGAGGCGTGCGGGACCTCGGGCATGAAGGCGGCGCTGAACGGCGCCCTGAACCTGTCGGTGCTCGACGGATGGTGGGACGAGTGGTTCGACGGACGCAACGGCTGGGCGATCCCCACCGCCGACACGGCCACGAGCGACTCCGAGCGCGATGACCTCGAAGCCGCCGCGCTGTACGACCTCATCGAGCATCAGCTGGTGCCGGCGTTCTACGACCGCGACGGCGGGATCCCGGTGGGCTGGCTCGAGCGCGTGCGCCACACCATGACGGATCTGGGCGCCAAGGCCACGAGCGACCGGATGGTGCGGGAGTACGTCGGCGCCCTCTACACGCCCGCCGCCGTCCACGCGCACGCCCTCGCCGCCGACGGCCACGCCGCCGCGATCGAGCTGGCCGCCTACATCGCACGGGTTCAGGCGGCGTGGGCCGGCGTGCGCGTGCGCAGCGTGGATGCCTCAGGGCTCGCCCAGCAGGCGAGGGCGGGCGAGCGCCTGATCGTGCGGGCTGAGGTGGAGCTCAGCGGCCTCGACCCGGCCGACGTGGCCGTGCAGCTGGTGTCGGGGCGCGCCGACGCCGACGGCGACCTCACCGGCGAACGGAGCGTGCGCGCACTGGACCCGACCGGCGCCCACGAGGGCGCGACGGTGTTCGAGACGATGCTGGACCTGGATGTCACCGGTCCCTTCGGCTACACGGTGCGCGTCGTGCCGCAGCATCCGCACCTGGTCTCGGCGGTGGAGTTCGGCCTGGTCGCCTTCGCGTCATGACCGCGCGACCTTTCGTCCTCCTCGCCACGCGCGCGGAGGACGGCCCCGCCGACGAGGAGTACGCGCTCTTCCTGCGCGCCAGCGGACTGCGCCCCGAGCAGCTGCGTCGCGTGCGCCTGGAGGCCGAGCCGATGCCCGACCTCGACCTGGACGCGGTGTCGGGCATCTTCGTGGGCGGCAGCCCGTTCAACGCCTCCGACCCCGACGAGGGCAAGTCGGCGGTGCAGCGGCGCGTGGAGGCGGAGTTCGCCGATCTGCTCGCCGAGGTCGTCGCGCGGGACGTGCCCTTCCTCGGCGCGTGCTACGGCGTGGGGACGATCGGCACGCATCTGGGGGCGAGGATCGACCGGCGGTACTCCGAGCCGATCAGCATCGTGCCGGTGACCCTCACCGACGCCGGTCTCCTCGATCCGCTGCTGGCGGGGATGCCGCGCACCTTCGACGCCTTCGTGGGGCACAAGGAGGCCATCAGCGACCTGCCGGCACCCGCCGTGCTGCTGGCGTCCTCGCCGTCGTGCCCCGTGCAGATGTTCCGCGTCGGCCACAACGTGTACGCGACCCAGTTCCACCCCGAGCTGGATGTGGACGGGATCACGACGCGCATCCACGCGTACGCCGCGCACGGCTACTTCGCCCCCGACGAACTGGATGCCACCCTCGCCGCCGTGCGCCGGGTGCGCGTGAGCGAGCCGGCGCGGATCCTGCGGACCTACGTCGCCCGCTACGCGCGCTGACGCCGCGCGACCGAGACGACCGGGATGGGGCCGGTCACCTCGGGCCGGGCGCGCGCGAGTGCGGGGCCGAGCCCGAGATCCACCAGACGCACCTCGCCGGAGAGCTCGGGCCCGCGTCCGCGCACGAGACCGGCCTTCACCGCACCGAAAGTCACGGTGATCGTCGCCGGCAGCACCACGTCGTCGGCGCCGCCGTCGTCGGGGTGCAGACCGCTGGGCAGGTCGACGGCGATGACGCTCGCCCCGCCCCCGCGCACCACGGGCAGCAGGGATTCCACGACCGCGCGGGCCACGCCACGCAGGCGCGGATCGGCGGAGACCCCGATGCCGAGGACGCCGTCGAGGATCACGGCGTACTCCCCCGCACCCTCCCGCAGCTCACCCGCGCCGCGGAGCACGGCCCCCGCCGACAGCGCCGCGGCGAGGGCCTCGCGGTGGGCCCGGTCGGAGGTCAGGACGATGTCGACGCGCTGTCGCGGCCCGGCGAGCTCGGCCGCCGCATACAGCGCGTCGCCGCCGTTGTCCCCGCCGCCCGCGAGCACGAGGAGGCTCCCCGGAGTCTGCGTCAGTCGCTCACGCACGACGTCGGCCAGGGCGGTCGCCGCCTGACGCATGAGCGGTTCGCCCGCGGCCAGCAGCGGAGCCTCCGCGGCACGCACGGCGTCGGCGCTGTAGGCGGAGCCCAGGACGTTCTCACGCATTCTCCCGCTCCTTCTCCTCTGCTTCGCGCGCGGCGGTGAGTTCGGCCGAGACCGCCTGGACCTCCTTCTCCGCACGCCGGACGCGGAACTGGGCCAAGGTGGCGGCACCGAAGCGGGCGCTCACGCGGTCCTCGTCCTCCTCCACGCCCATGACGATGTACGCGGCGGCGATGAGGATCACCTGGCTGGAGAGGTTCAGCCACAGCAGCAGCGCGATGAAGGAGGCGAAGGTGGTCAGCAGCGGGTTCGCGGCGGCGCCCCCGACGAACAGGCCGGACAGCTGCTGAAGGACCGTGAGACCGAATCCGCCGAGCATCGCACCGAGCCACAGGGTCCGCGGCCGGGCCCGGATGCCGGAGAGCAGGCGGAAGGACACTCCGACGACGAGGGTGTCCAGGACGAAGACGACGAGCGCGGAGACCAGCCAGGCCACGAATCCCAGCGCCGGCTCGCCCTCGGGGATGCCGAGCCAGCCGGTCAGGACCGACAGGCCGGCCGTGGCCAGGAAGGTCGCCGCCGCGGCGGCGGCCAGGCCGAGTCCGATGCCGATCGCCAGGAGGAGGTTCCGCAGGATCACCCAGATGAACAGGACGTCGTCGACGGCGACGCCGGCGATCGACCGCAGCGCCGAGCGCAGCGACCCGACGGCGCCGATCGCGGCACCGACGAGACCGATCGCCGAGACGATCCCGGCCACGGTCAGCCCCGTCGGGGCCCGGACCGCATCCAGGTCGATGACTCCGACCAGGCCCGGGACGGCCGCATCCAGGGCACCGACGAGGGCGTTCCATGCCTCCCGGTTGCCGGCGAGCCACAGCGCCGCGACGGAGAAACCGAGCAGCACGCCGGCGAAGAGGGCGAACAGGGTGCGGTAGGTGACCGAATCGGCCAGCATCGGCCCGCGGTGGCGGCTGTACAGCAGGAAGGCGCGCACGGGACGGCGGGCCAGCGCCCAGGCGGTGAGGCGGGACACGACCGTACTCGACATGTCGCCAATCTAGCCGCGGCCGTGAGCCGCGCCCCGGGGCTTGACGCTCATCGCGCGCGGGGTCAGTCGCCGGTGAAGGCGGGCACGGCGGCGGCGAGGATCGCGAACCAGGCCCCGCCCAGCATCCACGGGCCGAACGGGATCGCCGTGCGCGCCCGGGCGCGGCGGATCAGCAGCAGCGCCACGGCGTAGAACCCGGCGAGGAGGAACCCCGCGAGCGCACCCACGAGCACGCTCTCCCAGCCGAGGAACCCCAGGTACGCACCGATGACGCCGGCGAGCTTGACGTCGCCGCCGCCCATCGCGGCGGGGCGCAGCATCCGCAGCGCCAGGTAGAACGCGAACAGGGCGAGGGCTCCCCCGACCGCCGGCAGGAGTCGCTCCGGCGCGCCCTGGGCGATCGCCGACACCGTCAGCAGCACGGCGGCGATCGGGTAGCCGGGCAGCACGTACCGATCGGGCAGGCGGTGCGTGCGCGCGTCGATGACGGCCAGGACGACGGACTGCACCGCGAACAGGGCGTACGCGAGGAGCGCGCACGCCACGGCGGCACCGAGCGCGACGGTCATCTCAGCCGTCCAGGATGTCCAGGTCCACCGTGACGGGGCCGCCTTCCACGAGCCCCTCTCCTTCACGCACCGCGCGCTTGAGCGGCAGCGCGTAGGTGCCCGACGAGCCGGGGAAGATCGAGGTGCGCCACGTCGTCTCCCCCACCGTCGCCGCCACGCGCACGGCGCCGAAGCCGCGCGCGACCGGCTGCATGACTTCGCGCACCTCCGCGCTCAGCTCCTCCGGCACGTCGGCGAAGAACCACGCCGTGTCCTGGCGCGCCTGCCACCGGTAGACGCGGGTCTCGAAGCGCAGGTGCATCGTCACCGCCGGTTCCCGGGAGCGGGCGCGTCGTCGCGAGGCCACGTGATGTCGCCCGCGCGCAGGGGCCGGGCGCTCTGCGCCTCGTGCGCACGATGCCACGGCGAGCCTTCCGGCCAGCTCGCGGCGAACGTCGGGACGACCCGCCACACCCGTCGCAGCAGCGCCGACGGGCGGGCGAACGGGCGTGCCGACACCGGCATCCGCAGGTCGGGGTCGTAACGGACGCCGTCGCTCGGGCGCAGGTGGATGGTGAGGTCGAGGTCGTCGTGGATGATCGGGTTGGTCCGCTCGACCTGATCGCGCACGCGCTCCCACACGCGCGAGCGCATGGCGAAGTTCGATCCGAACACCAGCGGGACGCCCAGCCACTGCTTGACCCAGAACGTGCCGCCGCCGATGTACCAGTGGTCGCCGAGATAGCGCACGAGGGGTGTGGCGCCGTAGAACTCCGAGCCGCCGGTGAGCACGCCGAGGTCGGGGTCGGCGGCGAAGGCCTGCGCGATGCGGGCCACCCAATCCCGGTGCGGACGGGAATCCGCGTCCAGGCGGGCGATGAGGTCGAACCCGCGTGCCTCGTCGTATCCCCGCGCCGCCGCCGGCCAGATCCCCACGAGCGACTCTGTGATCACTCGCGCGCCGTGCCTCCGGGCGACGTCGGCGGAGTCGTCGGTGCTGACGTTGTCCACGACGATCACCTCGTCGGGCCGGCGCGTCTGCGCCGCCAGGGCCTGCAGACACTCCTCGAGGTAGGGCGCGTCGTTGCGGCACGGGATGACGACGGCGATGCGCGGGAAGACGGACACAGGGGCCAGGCTACTCGCGCCTCTCGCCGGGTGCGGTGGTGGCCGCGCCGCATGCGGCGACCGTCCCGGTCAGCGGATGACGACGGGGGTGCCCACCGGCAGCTGCCCGAGCCGCGCGATCGCCTCGGGGCCGAGCCGCAGGCAGCCGTTGGAGATGCCGCCGGAGCGGGCGTCGTGGTAGTGGAAGGCCGTGACGGCCACCGGCGCGCCGCCGAAGCCGTCGAGGGTGGGCGACTGGACCGAGAGGTAGACCAGCGGATGACCGCGCGTGTACGTCAGCGACGGCTCCGAGCGCACCATCATGACGAAGGAGCGGCCGCGCGGGGTCGGAGTGCCCTCCGCTCCCCACGCGTAGTCGTCGGCGACGCGCTCGCGGGCGCCGTCGCGGCCGACGACGTCGATCGTGCGTGCGGAAAGGTCCACCTCGATGCTCTGCTCCCACGCCGACAGCTCCACGTCCTGCGCGCGCACCCACCCGGTCACCTGCCCCGGGTTCCCCGCCGACGGCAGTGCCGCGCGGCCGGTGAGCAGCACGTGCAGCCAGTGCTCCTGGCGTTCGATCACGGGCACCGTCGTGCCGTCGTAGAAATGGTCGCGGGGCAGGGTCGCCACCGGCGCCTGCCCGGGGACGGCGAAGACGGGGATGCGTTCGGCGTTGGCGCGGGCCAGATCGCCCGTGAACGCCCCGGCCGGGTCGGTGTCCACCGGAAGCGCGGGGATCACGGCGTACACATCGACCTGGGGAAGCTGGTCGAGCGGATACGCCGTGGTGTCGGCGGGAGCGCCGCTCGGAGTCGGAGTCGGCGTGGGCGTGGCGCTCGGCACCGCGGCCGGGCTGGTGGCGGCAGGTGAGGCCGCGGGCGGTGCGGCGGGCCGCGTGGATGCGATCCACACGGTCACCGCGCCGGCGGCGACCAGCACGGCGGCGACCGCCATCGCGATGGCGCGGGCACCGCGCGAGCGGGGCGCGGGTCGGGGGTCGGTCACCGTCCCATGCTCCGCTGTGCGGCGCCACGGGGCAAGCCGCCCGAGCCGTCCGGCCGCGCCCGCCGCGTCACCAGAACGTCGACAGCGGCCGCCGCGGCGACGGCGCAGACGTAGACGACCAGATCGCGCGGGTCGAAGACGGTTCCCAGCACGAGCAGAACGGGCGGGAAGGCGGCACCCCACGTCAGGGGCAGGCCCGTCAGCTGGAACACCTCCACGGCGACGCACCACGCCGCGGCGGCGAGCGCCACGCCGACCCGCCGGCGCGGAAGCAGCAGCACGCCGGCGGCATACACCGCCGCGGCGTACAGCGCGTCACCCGCGATGTCGGTGGCCGCCGTGTCGGGCGCGAGGCCGTGGACGGCGAGCCCGGCCACCACGATGACCGCGAGCGCGGCCGAGGCGGCCCACCGTCGCAGCCGCACGGGAGACATCATGCTCCCCATCATGGACGACTCCCGCTAGCGCTCGGGCGTGGGGTTCTCGCCGTGAGGGCTGGGCCTGGGCCACTGATCCGCCCCGCGGGGCCTATCCCTCCGGACAGGGCGGACTGATCGTGCGGCCGGGGTGCGCGGCATCCGCGGTGCGCAGGCTGGAGTCATGGATGCACAGACCCCCACCCCCACCCCCACCTCGACCCCCGATCGGCGTCGCGCCCCGCGGGGACGCATCGCGCTGGCGGCGACGACGGCCGCCGTGCTCGTCGCCGGTGCGCTGGCCTTCGGCGCGGCCGCCCGCACGAGCGCGGCCGACCCTGCCGAGAGCGCGCTGGAGGAACGCCTGCAGTCGCTCGTGGACGCCGGTTACCCCGCCGCGCTGGCCTCGGTCACCCGCCCTGACGGCACGAGCATCGACGTGTCCGTCGGCGACGGCGACCTCGGCTCCGACCGCGAGACCCCCGAGAATGCGGAGGTGCGCGTGGGCAGCAACACGAAGATGTTCGTCGCCACCGTGGTGATGCAGCTGATCGAGGAAGGCGCCGTCTCCCTCGACGAACCGATCGAGACCTACCTGCCCGGCGTCGTCACCGGCGACGGGATCGACGGCGCCGCCATCACCGTCCGCGATCTGCTGCGTCAGACCTCGGGCCTGCCCGAGTCGTCCGAGGTCATCGCCACGGACCCGTTCGGCATGCAGGACGTGTACATCTCCGGACGCGACCTGCTGGACATCGCCCTGGCCCAGCCCGCGACGTTCGCGCCGGGCGACCGCTGGGAGTACAGCAACACCAACTACATCGTGCTGGGCCTCCTGGTCGAACGCGTCTCGCAGCGCCCGCTGTGGGAGCAGATCGACGAGCGGATCGTGCAGCCGCTGGAGCTCGAGCACACCTACCTGCCCGTGCCCGGCGAACGCGAACTGCGCGGGGCGCACGTGGAGGGATACCACGCCGACTTCCCCGGCGAGCTGAGGGAGATCACCGACATGGATCCCGCCTTCGGATGGGCCGCCGGCGCGGTGGTGTCCACGCCCACGGAGATGAACCGCTTCATGCAGGCGCTGCTGGGCGGCGAGCTGGTGAGCGAGGAGAGCCTGGCGCTCATGCAGGACACCGTGCCCGCCGACGATCCGTTCCACCCCGACCTCGGCTACGGGCTCGGGCTGCAGACCTACTCGCTCGAGTGCGGGGTCGTGTGGGGTCACGGCGGCGACATCCCCGGCACGCAGACGCGCAATGCCGTGGCACCCGACGGCACCGCCGTGACGATCGCGGTGACCGCGCTGCCGTGGGCGATCGCCGACCCCGCCGACGAGGCGCTCCTGCTGCCGAAGTACGAGCTCGTGATGGATGCCCTCGACGAGACGCTGTGCGACTCGTGAGCACGGCCTACCACGACCCGGCTGCCGACGCGGATCCGCGTCGGCAGCCGGCGTGGTTGACTTCCTCCATGCCCGACGCTCCCGCCACCCCGGCGTCCCGGGTGCGCGCGGCGGTGGCTCCGGTGCTCACGGCCGCCGTCGCCCTGGGATACGTCGGCATCGACCTCACCGGCGTCGACGAACCGGTGCTCTCGCCGCTGCCTCCCCTGGCCCACGCCGCCCTGGTGGTGCTGCAGGCCGTCGCCCTGCTGTGGCGCGATCGCGCGCCGCGCACGGTGCTGGGTGTCGTCGTGGCGCTGGATCTGCTGATCCTCGCCACCAGCGGAGGCCAGCTGGGCATCGGCTCCCTGGCCGTGCTGATCGCCGTCTACGCCGTGTGGCGGCGGGAGTCACCGGGCGCCGTGGCGACTCTCGCCGGCGCGGCCATCGCGACCATCGTGGTCAGCGCGACCGCGATGGCGGTCGCCGGCCTTCCCGTGCTCTTGATCGTCGTCGCCGCGACGGCACGGGTTCTCCTCCTGTACGCGCTGCCCGTCGGAGCCGCCGAATACGTCCGCAACCGCGCACGCCTGACCGTGGCGGAGCGCGAGCGCGCGGCACTGATCGAACGGGGCCGGCGCGAGGAAACCGAGCGCGCCCTCCGCGCCGAGCGCACCGCCCTCGCCCGGGAGCTCCACGACATCGCCGGCCATCACCTCTCCGGCATCATCGTCACCGCCCAGGCCGCCTCCGCCCTCGCTGCCACCGACCCGGCGCGCACACGCGACCTGCTCGGCACCGTGCAGGAGGAGGCGCGCACGGCACTGGCCGACCTCCGCCGCACCGTGGGGCTTCTGCGCGACGATGCCGCGGACGCCGACGGGCCCCACGCACCGGTCGCGACGCCGTCGCTGGCGCGCGTGCCTGACCTCGTGGCGCACGCGCGCGCGGCCGGACGCGGTGTCGAGCTCGAGATGGACGACGCCCTCCCCTCGCTGTCTCCGCTGGCCGACGCCACCGTCTACCGCATGGTGCAGGAGTCGCTCGCCAACGTCGCGCACCACGCCCCCGGCGCCGCATCCGTCGTGCGCATCGAGTCCGCCACCCGGATGCTGCGGGCTGCCGTGAGCAACGACCGCCCGCCGGCTCCGGCGCCCGCGCCCCGCCGGACCGACGGCTACGGCCTCGCCGGGATGCGTGAACGCGCCGACCTCATCGGGGCCCGGCTCACCACCGGCCCCACGCCGGACGGCGGCTGGCGCAATGAGCTGGTCGTCCCCCTCGGGGCCGACGTGGAGGAGGAACGCGCATGATCAGGGTGCTCATCGCCGATGACCAGACCATCGTCCGCGCCGGCCTGTCGGTCATCCTCGGCGCCGAAGCCGACCTGGATGTGGTCGGTGAGGCCGCCGACGGCGCCGAGGCGATCGCGCTGACCCGGTCCCTGCGCCCCGACGTGGTGTGCATGGACATCCGGATGCCCGGCACCGACGGCATCGCGGCGACCCGCGCCATCTCCGCGGACGCGGAGCTCGACACCGAGGTCCTCGTGCTCACGACCTTCGACATCGACGACGACGTGTTCGCGGCGCTGGAGGCGGGCGCCGCGGGCTTCCTGCTGAAGGGAGCCGATGAGGCGACCCTGGTCGCCGCCATCCGCTCGGTGGCCGCCGGCGAGGGCACCCTCGATCAGCGGCTGACCCGCCGCATCCTGCGGGAGTTCACCGCGCGCCGCCGCGCACCCCAGCCGCCGGCGGCCCTCCCCGTCGCCCTCACCGAGCGTGAGCACGACGTGCTCGCGCTGCTGGCCGAGGGGCTGTCCAACAGCGAGATCGCCGCACGCCTGTACGTCGAGCCGACCACCGTGAAGTACCACCTCGCCCAGATCCTGCAGAAGACCGGCGCCCGCGATCGCCTGCAGGCGGTGCTGTGGGGCATCCGCGCCGGCGCGATCGAGGTGCGCTGAGGCGGGTCAGGGCAGGACGCCGGCCGCACGCGCGGGGGCGGCATACGCCTCGGCGAGCGTACTCACGGTGTCATGGGCGTTGAGCCCGCTCGGGTTGGGCACGACCCACGTCTCCGCTCCGCCGATGCGCTGCTCCTGCCGCCCCGCCTTCGCACGGGGACGGTCGAAGCCCTGCCGGTACGCCGTCATCCCCACGACCGCCACGACGCGGGGGCGCCAGCGCGCCGCATCCGCCGCCACCCGCTCCGCCCCCGCGCGCAGCTCGGGGCGCGTGAGCTCGTCCGCGCGCGCGGTTGCACGGCGGACGAGGTTCGTGATGCCGATGCCCGCCTCCAGGATCATCGTGCGGTCGGCCTCGTTCAGCGGACCCGAGAACGCGGGGAGCCTCGGCAGGATTCCCGCTGCCACGAGCGCCGGGTAGAAGCGGTTGCCGGGGTGGGCGAACGGTGTCCCCGTGGCCGCCGTCCACAGCCCCGGATTGATTCCGACGAACACGAGCCGGGGCCGGGCGGGCATCAGATCGGGGATCGTCGCGTCGCGGTACGACTCCAGTTCGGCGCGCGTGAAGCCCATGTCAGCAGGGTGTCACCACAGGGGGTGGATGTGCGCGCGCAGCCGCTCGTCGTAGACGCGGTGCACGGCGGCATCGAAGCCGGCCAGGTCGCCGCTGTCCACGAGCGCCGCGGCATCCGCGTTCGCCTCGGCCTGTGCGGGGTTGCGCGCGCCGGGGATGACGCTCGTGATGCCCGGCTGCGCGGCGATCCATGCCAGCGTCGCCGCCGGCAGCGGCACACCCGCCGGCAGGGCTGCGGCCAGCTCGGCTGCCGCGGCGACCCCGGTCTCGAAATCCACGCCCGAGAACGTCTCGCCCCGATCGAACGCCTCGCCGTGACGGTTGAAGGAGCGGTGGTCGTTCGCGGCGAACGTCGTGGCGGCGGTGTAGCGGCCGGAGAGCAGGCCGGAGGCCAGCGGCACCCGGGCGAACACGGCGACCCCGGCGGCGCGCGCGGCGGGAAGCACCTCGTCGAGGGGCTTCAGCCGGAACGGGTTGACGATGATCTGCACGTTCGTCACATGCGGGCGGGCGATGGCGGCGAGCGCCTGGGCGCACGTCTCCACCGAGACGCCGTACGCGGCGATCGCCCCCTCGGCCACGAGCGCGTCCAGCGCGTCGTAGGTCTCGTCCGCCTCGATGACGGCCGAGGGTGGGCAGTGCAGCTGCACGAGGTCGAGCGTGTCAACACCGAGGTTGCGCCGGGAGCGCTCCGTCCAGGCCCGGAAGTTCTCCGGCGTGTAGTTGCCCGGCTCCTGCGCCATGCGCCGGCCCATCTTGGTCGCCACCGTAATGCCCGCTCCCGGCCGCGAGGCGAGGAAGCGGCCGATGATAGTCTCGCTGCGCCCGTCGCCGTAGACGTCGGCGGTGTCGAAGAGGGTCACCCCGCGGTCTGCGGATGCGGCCAGCACGGCCGTCGCGTCATCCTCGCCGACATCGCCCCAGTCGCCCCCGAGCTGCCACGTGCCCAATCCGATGACCGAGACCGAGCGGCCGGTGCGGGCGAGTTCGCGCTGCTGCATGGGGGATCCTCTCGTGCCCGGCGGTGTGCCGGCCGACTACGACCCTGCCACACCCGCGCCGCGTGCGGCGGGCACGGTCACGGGAAAGGTGACCGTGCGCGGGACCGCTCGCTCGCGTTCACCGCTGAGGGCGCCGCGCCGCGGATCGGCGACGAAGACCTCGACCGCCCGGGGATCGGGGAAGCGCAGCAGCTGCACCTCGTCGGGGTCGGTCTCCGCGCCGTCGCCGAAGACGCGCAGGAACACCTCCGCACCGTGATCGGGGAGAAACGCCAGGACGGCGTCCTCGTAGTCGTGCAGATCCTGGAGCCGCCCCTCACGGGCCCACAGGAGGCAGCACAGCAGGTGATCGTTCTGCGAGTCGTCGCGTGCGGCCATGCCTCACACCCTCGCAGAAGCGCCGGCGCGCGTCATCAGGTATTCCGGCCACGTGACCGCTCCCCGTGCCGCTCCGGGCCCGGCGAGGTTGCGTCCTTCGCGGTAGGCGGCACCGATCGCCCCGCCCAGCGGCACGCGCACCGTCGGCCGTCGTCGCCGTCTGATCCGCAGCAGCGGGCCCACGATCTCCGGCACGTCCAGCACGGCCGGCCCGGCGAGGTCGGGGACCCGGCCTGCCGGCGCGCCCAGCGCGATGCGCGTGAGTCTCGCGGCCACCTCGGCGACCTCGACCGGCTCGAAGCGCAGGCCCCGCGGCGCGGGGACGACCGGGAACCGGGCCATCGCCCCGATCGTGGTGAGGATGAAGTCGTGGAACTGCGCCGCGCGCAGGATGCTGTACGGAACCCCGCACGCGCGGAACTCCTCCTCCGCCGCCGCCTTGGCGCGGAAGTAGCCGATCGGCATCGCGTCGGCCCCGATGACGGAGATCAGGACGAGGTGCGCGACACCGGCGCGGCCGGCCGCGGCGGCCACGTTGCGCGCCGCGACATCGTCGCCCTTGCGTCCGCCGGCCAGATGCAGCACCACGTCGGCGCCATCCATCGCGGCGTCCAGCCCGGTCCCGGCGACGGTGTCGCCGCGCAGGACGGCGATGCCGTCCGCGCCGGAGTGCGCCGTGCGGCTGAGGACACGCACGGCCGCGCCCTCGGCGCACAGCAGTGGCACGACATGGCGTCCGAGGTTCCCGGTTCCTCCGGTCACGAGCATCGCGGGCATGGTGGTCTCCGTCTCCGGGCGGGATGTCGCCCGATGCGATGACGGCGCAGCGTGCCGCGGTGTGACCGCCGCGTCGGCGCACCGCGCTTGTTGTATGCAATGTCGTGTTGTGCATGCAATACTCGCCGCATGGCTGAGGTGTACGAAGCATTGAAGGACCTCGTCCTCTCCGGCGCCATCCATCCGGGCGTGCGCGTATCGGAGGCCGAACTGTCGGAGCGGCTGCATGTGTCCCGCACTCCGGTCCGCGAGGCGCTGGCCCGCTTGGAAGGGGACGGCCTCGTGCATGCGCGCGGCCGGGGCGTGCGCGTCGCGTCGTTGGACGTCGCGGCGCTGGTCCTGGTTCTGGAGGCCCGAGAGGCGCTGGAGTCGTGGGCGGTGGGCCGCGCGGCCGAACGCGTCGCCGCCGGGCTGGTCCCCCCGGCGCGCCTGGCCCGCCTGCGTACGCTCGCCGCGGAGGCGGACGAACGCACGCGCGCGGGCGAACTCGCGTCAGCCGTGTCGGCCAACCGTGAGTTCCACCTCGCCGCAACGGCGCTGTGCGAGAACGCGCTCGTGCAGCGCACGCTCGAGGGGTACTGGAACCTCATCGCCATCGCCACCCGCGCCGGTTTGGACGAGGCCCGCCGGGCCGACAGCGTCGACCGGGAACACCGCGGGATGCTGGATGCGCTCACCGGCGGCGACGCGGCGGCTGCGGCCCGCCTGGCCGCCGACCATGTCCGTCGGACGCGAGAGGTCCTGTCGAAGGAGGACTCATGAGCCGCGCGCACACCTACTCCCTGTCGCTGGAGTGGACCGGCAACCGGGGCACCGGGACATCCGGCTACCGGGACTACTCCCGCGATCACGTCGTCGCCCATCCCATGGCCCCGCCCATCCCCGGCTCCTCGGATCCGGCCTTCCGCGGGGATCCCAGCCGCTGGAACCCCGAACAGCTCCTCGTCGCCTCCCTCTCGCAGTGCCACATGCTGTGGTACCTCCACCTCGCCGGAACGGCGGGGATCGTCGTGACGGAGTACCGCGACGACGCGACCGGCACGATGACGGAGGACGCCACCGGCGCCGGCAGGTTCTCCGAGGTCGTGCTCCGCCCGCGGGTCCTCATCACTCCCGACAGCGACCTGGACCTCGCCGAACGATTGCACGGCCAGGTGGGCGACTACTGCTTCATCGCCCGCTCGGTGAACTTCCCGGTGCGCCACATCCCGGTCGTCACACGTGGGGCGCCCATCCCGTCATAGCCCTGACGGAAGAGAGCGAGCGGCGACATGACCGACCCCCGGATGCTGGCCCGATGGTACGAGTCGCAGCGCCCGCGCCTGGTCGCCATCGCCGTCAACCTCCTGAGCGACGCCGCTGAGGCCGAGGACGTCGTCCAGGAGGCATGGCTGCGCTTGCAGCGCACCGACCCCGCGGGAATCGACAACCTCGCCGCATGGATGACGACGGTGGTGTCCCGGCTGAGTCTCGACGTTCTCCGCTCCGCCCGCCGGCGACATGAGGCACCACTGAGCGCCGAGCGATGGCGCTCGCACGCGTATGTTGCGCCCACCCCGGAGGAGGACGCAGCCGCCGCCGACCGCGTCGGCGTCGCCCTGCTCGTGGTGCTCGAGACCCTGGGACCTGCCGAGCGGCTCGCGTTCGTCCTGCATGACGTCTTCGGCCTCTCCTTCCCCGAAGTGGCCGCCATCCTCGACCGCAGCGAAGCGGGGTCCCGGAAACTCGCTTCGCGCGCGCGTGCCCGTGTGCGCGGCGCGGCGCCGTCGCGCACGGCGTCGCGCGCGGACGACCGGCTGGTCGCGGCGTGGCTGCGCGCGGCGCGGGAGGGCGAGTTCGCGACGCTGCTGGAGCTGCTGGATGAAGGCGCCGTGCTGCGGGCCGACTACGGCACGCACAGCGAGACGATCCGCGGCGCCCGCGACATCGCGGGGCGTGCGGCGCTGTCGGCAGCGCTCGCGGCTCGCTCCACGCGCATCCTCGTCAACGGACGTCCCGCCGTGGCGGCGGTGGTGCGCGGCCGCGTCGTGTCGGTGATGATCTTCGGCATCCACCACGGGCGCATCACCGCCCTGGAGGTACTGGCCGGCGCCGAACGACTGCGCACCATCGCGGGGCTGGATGAGGCGGTTGGGCTCGCCTGACACGAAACTGGGGCTCCCGCTCGCGCTCGCCGCTCCGCTACTCTCGCCTGCATGGCATACACGAAGCACGGGGCGTTCGGCCGCCTCGCCCTGACGCGGCTGCGCAGCGCCTGACGGCGCGCCCCGCTGACTGAACAGCCGGTCGCTCCGCTCCGGACCCTGCACCCGGACCCGCGAGCGTGACCCTCCGCCCCTCTCCAGGGGCGACTCGCGCCGCGTCGTCCGCGTGCTCCGCACCCGAGTACGACTGGATCTTTTCGCATGCCCATGCACTCTCCGTACGGCGGCCGCGCCGAGCTCGGCCAGAACTTCCTCCGCGACCCCCGCGCCATCGCACGCGCGATCGATCTCGTGCGCTCGACGCCCGGCCCCATCCTCGAGATCGGAGCCGGCGACGGCGCCCTGACTCTCCCGCTGTCCCGCCTGGCCCGCCCTCTGCGCGCGATCGAGATCGACCCCGTGCGCGCTCAGGCGCTGCGCAGACGCGCGCCCCACATCGACGTCCTCGCCGCGGACGGGCTCGCCGTGCCGCTGGATCGGCCCACCGTGGTCAGCAACGTCCCGTTCCACCTCACCACGCCGCTGCTGCGCCGCCTCCTGCACTCCGGGACGTGGACGCACGCCGTCCTCGTGCTGCAATGGGAGGTCGCCCGCAAGCGGGCCGGGGTGGGCGGTCGCACGATGATGACCGCTCAGACCGACCCCTGGTTCTCGTTCTCACTGGAGGGGCGCATCCCCTCCCACGCGTTCTCGCCCCGCCCGGGCGTGGACGCGGGCCTGCTGCGCATCCAGCGGCGCGCCACTCCGCTCGTGCCCCTCGCCGAGCGCGGGTCGTACGCCGCGTTCGTCCGCCGGGTGTTCACCGGACGCGGCGGCACGCTGGCGCGCCTGGTCCCCCGCGCCGCGCCGGGTTCCTCGGCCGCCGCGGTGGCGGATGCGCTGGCGCGTGCGGGTGTGGCCCCCTCGGCGCTCCCCCGCGACGTGCGGCCTGTGCAGTGGGCGGAGATCTGGCGCGCGACCCGGCCCACCGCTGTAGACAGGCGACAGCGGTGAGCCGGCCGGCTCAGGGGGTCAGGACGTTGCCGGCGATGCGCCCTCGACCCACTCCACCAGTTGCCAGATCAGACCGTTGGGGTCGGCGAACTGGCAGAATCGCTCGCCCCACGGCTCCGTCTCCGGCGCCGTCACGACACGCGCGCCGGAGGCCTGGATGCGCGCGAACTCCGCGTCCAGACCGTCGACGACGAACACCAGAAGAAGGCCCTGACCGGCCGCTCCGGCCACCTCGGCCGGCCGGAAGGTCGCCAGGCCGGTGGCCAGGAAGATGAGGTTGACCCCCGCTGTGGAGTGCCCCAGGGACACGAAGCCCTCGGAGGACATCTGGTCCTGGAATCCGAAGTTGCTCCGGGCGAAGTCCGCCGACGCCTCCACGTCAGGCACGTTGACAGAGATCGCTGTTTGGTTGATGTGCATGGACACTCCCTTCCGAGTTACCGCGTACACTGTACGGATAAAGGGGGTGCGACACAATGGGGAACGTGCCGAAGACGCTGATCGACCTGCTGTGGCGCGGGCACCCGAACGCCCCCGACGGCGGGAGCCGCGGCCCCCGCGCGAAGCGATCGACGACCGCCGTGGTCGACGGGGCGATCGCGCTGGCGGACACCGAAGGGCTGGACGCACTGACCGTGCGGGCGCTGGCGCAGTCGCTCGGGATGTCGACGATGTCGGTGTACACCCACGTGAATTCGCGCGACGACCTACTGGTGCTCATGACCGACAGCGCGCACGCGGCGATGTCGCTGCCGCCGTACCGGGGCACAGACTGGCGCGCGCGCGTGCGCGCGGTCGCCGACTCCAACCTCGCGCTCCTGACCGCCCACCCCTGGCTTCTCGAGGTCCATGACCCGCGCTCGGCCCTGGGACCGGGCACCATCGCCAAGTACGATCACGAGCTGCACGCGTTCGACGACACCGGGATCGACGGCGTGGAGCGCGATGCCGCCCTCACCTTCGTCCTCGATTTCGTCCGGGCCAACACATCCGCCCGGCTCGTGGCCACGGGGTTCGACGCGGTCTGGTCGGACGCGACCGTGAAGCTCGGCGAGTACGTCGGGCGGGACTACCCACTCGCGCGCCGCGTGGGTGCAGCGGCGGGCGAGCGAATGGGCGGCCCGTACAGCCCGGCCGCCGCCTGGGAGTTCGGCCTGGGCCGCATCATCGCCGGGCTGGCCGCCATCATCGACGAGTAGCCCGCCGCCGCGGCGTCGTCCTATCCGGCGTCGTCCGACCCGGCGGATGCCGTTCGCTGCGACTCGTTCCACAGCCCCGACGTGAGCGCACCCACCGCGCCATCGTGGATCTCCTGCCAGTTGCGCCCGCCCCGCGCGAAGGTCCGGTGCACGCCCGGCGGCACGTCACCGTCGGGGATCGGCGCATCCAGCCACGTGCAGGGGCGGACGTGCACGAGGTCGACGCCTGCCGCATCGGCGCTCCCGTCGTAGCGCCACCCGCCGCCCAGGCGGCCCAGCCAGAAGAGCCCTTCGGCATCCCGCGTCCACACGAACGCACCCTCGGGTGCCGCCGCGAACCGCTCCAGCCGGCGCGCCATCCGCTCGTCGTAGCGGGCCGCCACCTGCTCGGCCGCCGCGACGAGGGCAGCGGGTGGGGATGCCAGGACGCCGCCGATCCCGCACAGGCCGTGCGTGAGGGCGCGTTCCACGGCCGCTCCCCCGTCCACGTCGGCCCGCCGCGACCGCAGAGGCGCGCGGAAGACCCGGGTCGATGCCGTCACGGATCCATTCTCACGGGCGGAGGCCCGGTCGAAAGCCCGTCCACCGCAGGTCCACGGGAAGGTGACTCATGTCGTTGAACATCATGATCGTCGGAGCGGCTCCCGCACGGTAGGTGAGCACGGTCAGCCCGGCATTCGCGCTGGTGAGGTCCAGCCAACGCGCGGGAGGGGCCTCCAGCGCGTGGCGCACAAGCCATGCGATCGGGTAGTCGTGCGTGATGAGCACTTCATGCCGCTCCGTCACACCGTTTCCCGCGGGCCCCGCCGTCGCGAAGCGTTCCGTGAGCGCATCCGCTGTCCGGCGGCCCGCGGCTGCGTCGGCCTCGGCATAACCGTCGAAGAAACCCGCCCAGCTCGCGGGCATCGTCTCGGCGGGCGGGACGTAGGGGATGTTGTCGATGAGCTCGGCAGCTTCGGCTACGGGTGCGTCTGTAAGGTGCCGGACGAGCTCGAGGGCAGTGGCGGCGGCACGGGGCAACGGTGAGTGCCAGATCGCGGTGATGGGCAGTGCGGCGAGCCGTTTCCCCAGCAGTTCCGCCTGCCGACGGCCGGTCTCGGTGAGTGTTCCGAACGGGTCGGCTGCGCCGTGACGTGCGATGTAGAGGTGTCGTGTCGTCATGGTCGCGCGTGATGCGGGATGGGCGTGGCGGGTGTTCTCACTTCTGCTCCTTCGGATGTCTGGGCGCGAGGTGGATGTCGACGGTGCCGCGCGCCCCATCGATGGTGAGCGCGGCGGATTCGATGATGCGGCCGGTGGCGCCCGGGACGCCCAGGACAGCGGGAATACCGTGCTCGCGGGCCACGATCGCGGCGTGGGAGAGGGCACCGCCGGTCTCGGTGACGACGCCTGCCGCCACGCGCAGGAGGGGCGTCCAGCTGGGGTCGGTGTACCGGCATACGAGGATGTCCCCGCGCCGGACTCGCGCGAAATCCGCCGGTCCCGTGACGATCCGCGCCGGACCACGCGCGATCCCCCGGCTGCCCGCGATGCCGCGGAGGGGGGAGGACGCCGTGGCGCTGGCGGGCGAGGGGACCTCAGCGGTCACGGGACGTGCCTGGAGGATCCAGATCCCTCCGCCATCCATGGCCCACTCGATGTCCTGCGGTGCGCCGAGCAGGTCGGCGATGCCCTCGCCCAGCCCTCTCAGAGTGTTCGCCAGAGCGTCATCGAGTGTCGGTGCGACGCGCTGCGGCTCCGGGACGCGGCGCGTGCGGATGGTGTCTCCCGAGCGGTCGGAACGGGTGAGCTTCCGCCCGATCGTGCGCATCACGGTGCCGTCGTCGTGGACCTCGTACCGGTCGGGATCGACGGTTCCGCCCACCGTGCCGATTCCCAATCCCCACGCGCTTTCGATGCGAGTGACGTGCCCCCGGCTCGAGGTGAACATCACCCCGGAGACACGCGCGTCGACGAGGCGCTGGACGAGAACGGCCATCGCCCCCGGCCCGGCGGGCGCCCGACGAGCGCGGCCATGGCGATACGAACGGGCACGGTCGGAGTGCAAGGAGGACCAGCAGGTGCGGACGGCGGCGCTCACCGACGCGACGTCGCGCGCGCCCAGCACTGTGGCGTACTGGCCGGCGGCGGATGCTCCCCGGGTGTCCTCGTCGCGTGCGGAGGAGCGCACCGCCACGGGGGCGCCACTCCAGCGCGACAGGTGTCGCGCGATCGACTCCGTCAGCTCCGGCGGGATCACCGGCACCCCGGCGCCGGACCGGACCGCGTCATCGTGGACGTCGGCGTCCGGCGGAGCGCTCGGCGTCGCTGCGGCGAGGTATGCGGAGAAAGGGATGACGAAGCCCTCCGGAACGGGGAACCCCGACCTGCGCAACGCGCCCATGGTCGCCGCTTTCCCCCCGCAATCCTGCGCGACGGCGTCCTCGAGCCAGCGGATCACGACACCTCCTTCAACATAATGTTGACAACGGTTCGTTGATTCTTCATGCTGGTGCCGTGATCCGCAAGACCCCCATGGCCGATGCTGCGCGAGAAGACCACGCAGCGGCAGACCGTTACCGGACGGCGCGAGCGGCCCTGCACGAGCACGGCGCGAACGCGCTGGACCCCCGACCGTGGCGACCGGCGTCGCACCCGTCCGCGGTCGACCTCGCCCAGTTCGCCCTCTGGCGGTCAGCCGACCTCCCCACCGACGGACTGCTCAGCGCGCTCACGCTTCTCGCCGAGGCCCGCGCCGAAGTCGAGGGGCTGGAAGCGGGGCTGCTGTTCGTCGCCCGCAGCGCTGGTCTGACGTGGGCTCAGATCGCCGAATCGATGGGGTTCAACTCCCCGCAGGCCTGCCAGCAGCACTACAACCGCCTGACCGAGCGGAGCAGCCGCCGATGACGCACGCCTCGGCGTTCGGAGTGCTCGTCCTGCACTCCGTGCGCCTCACCGGTTTCGCCGGCACCCGCGAGGTCGCGGAGCGGTTCAATCTCGAGCCTGCGCCGACCGCCGACGCACTGCGCGTCTTCCAGGAGCAGGGGTGGGTCCAGTACTCGACGTTCCTCGACATCGCGGGGTGGTCGCTGACGGAGACGGGGAAGGCCGAGAACGAGCAACAGCTCGCGAAGGAGCTCGACGACGCCGGCGCACGAGAAGCGCTCACCAGGGCCCACACGGACTTTCTACCCGCCAACGCACGCCTGTTGGCGGCCTGCACCGACTGGCAGGTGCGCCCCTCCCCCACGGACGTGCTCGCCCACAACGACCACCGGGACGTGCAGTGGGACGGCGGCGTCCTGGCGGAACTGGACTCAGTCGAGGGATTCCTGAGACCGTTCACCCGGCGGCTCAGCGGTCGATTGGAGCGGTTCGCCGGATATGACACCCGTTTCGCGGCCGCACTGCGGCGGGCGCGGGCGGGAGACCATGACTGGGTCGACCGGGAAGGTGTCGACTCGTGTCACCGCGTCTGGTTCCAGCTTCACGAGGACCTCATCGCAACCCTCGGGCTCACACGCGGGCAAGCCGCCTGAGGCGGGCGAGGCCGCGCCGCACGAAGGTCGGCTCACCTCGCTGCGCGTGGCGCGACGGGTTGCCGCAGGAGAGTCCGGAGCTTCTCCGGCGCGACCGTGCGGAAATCGCTGAAGTAGATCTCGTGATGCCGACCGGCCATCCGCAGGCCCTGCGCGGGGATGACCTCCTCGTGCATCCGTTCGAGCACGGGCGCCTCGTCGTCGAACGAGCCGACGTGCAGCGTCTGCACGCAGCGGCCCTCCGAGAGCCCCTCGAGGCGGACGTCGGCCAGGCGCGCCGGCGGCGCCTTCGCTCCGGCCTGGGCGACGGCATCCGCGATCATGGCGGTCTCGATCCAGTCGGGGACCAGGAGCATCATGGTCCAGTCCCACCGGGACTTATCGCGCGATGCGGTGAACGCCGCCATGTCATCGGCCCACCACAGCCCTTCCAGGGGCGGGACGACGTAATCGCGCCCGAGCTCGCGTTTGCTGCCGAACTTCACCTTGTACGCCACCGGGTACAGCGCCTCCAGCGCCTCGGCGTAGGCCGGTGAGGTGTTCGGGTCACCGTGCCCGTCGATCATCAGATACTGCAGGTCTGGCACATCGACGAGGCGGAACTCACCGCGCCGCGCCCGGTAGCTGTCGAGCGTCTTCTTCAGGTCGATCTTCTCGGTCATCGGACACCTGGGCCCGCTCCGCGAGCCACGACCTCTCTGCCTTCATGAGGCTCAGCGAGTAGGAGAGAACTTCGGATGCTGGCTTCGGGACGGGTCCGAGGGCGCGCTCGGCGGCCTCGACCGCCGAGATCCGCGCATCCACGTGCACCAGCCGGGCGCCCAGCGCCGCGGCGTACTCGCGCTCGGAGAGCAGCGGAGAGTTCGCGACCCCGACCAGCACGGGGTGCGGGGTGGGAGCCGTGTCAGCGATGAGTGCGCGTGCGCTGCGGGCCGCAGCATCCCGCCCCTCCGCCGTGGCGCGGAACACACGGCGCGACTTCGCACCGCCGCGTGCGTGCTCGGCTGCCATGAGACCGCGCTTCTCCAGTTTGGCGAGCAGGTAGTAGATGGAGGAGAAGCCGATCTCGGTCCACTGCCGGATGCCGCGCTGCTCGATGACCTGCTCGAGCTCGTAGCCGTGCTGCGGGCGCTCGACCACGAGCCCCAGGACGGTCAACTCGGCGGGGGTGAGTTCCACACGGCTATCCTAGCGCCAGAATAGAAGTGTGTCTCCTCCCCGGCCTACGTGCGCGGGAGGCTCAAGTTCCGCGTCGGCCGGCTCGTGTACGTCGCCTTCTCGCGGGACGAGCGCATCATGGGGTTCGCCTTCCCCAAGGAGGAGCGGGAGGCGCTCGTGGGCGGCGACCCGCGCAAGTTCCAGCTGCCCGCGGAGCCCGACCTCCGCTTCAACTGGGTGCACGCGGATCTTGCGGCACTGGAAGCCGGCGAGGCGCGGGAGTGGGTGGTCGACGCGTGGCGCATGGTCGTCCCGCAGAAGCTCTCGCGCGCCTACGACCTCGCCCACCCCGACGGACCGGCCTGATCCGCAGGTTCCGCCCTCACCTGGCGGCTGCGCCGTCCTCGCGGCGGTCGTACTCGTTGCGGGCACGCACGATGTACTCGGTGTTCTCCTCTGTCCAGGTCACCAGCGACTGCACCGTCGCATGCAGGCCGCGTCCGACGGAGGTGAGGCTGTACTCCACGCGAGGGGGGATGACCGCATAGACCTCCCGGTGCACCAGGCCGTCGCGCTCCAGGTTCCGCAGCGTCACGGTGAGCATGCGCTGGCTGATGCCGTCCACGGCGCGCTGAAGCTCGGTGAACCGCATCGGGGCGCCGTCGAGCAGGGCGATCACCAGCAACGACCACTTGTCGGCGATGCGGTCGAGGATCTGCCGGACCTCGCAGTCCTCGCGCCGGTCCCACTGGAAGGCGTCCCACCCCTCGGTTCCCCTGGGGTAACCGGGTGACTGCAAAGTGCCTTCTTCCGTCATGCGTCCATGGTGACCCAGGATGGGGCCTCGAACAATAGGTAACCGAACGCGGAGACCCCATGCCACGCCCCATTCCCACAGCTCCCCTGGCGAGAGCCGTCCTCCTCGCCGTCCTCTGCGGCGCAGCCTTCCTCGAGGGCATGGACGTCGCGATGTTCAACGTCGCCCTTCCCTCCATCCGCGCCGACCTGGGCCTGACGACCGCGGAGGTGCAGTGGATCGTCAGCGGATACGTCGTCAGTTACGGCGCCCTGATGCTCGTCGGCGGGCGCGTCGCCGACGCGTACGGGCATCGACGCGTCTTCCTCGTCGGGTTGGCGGCGTTCATCGGGTTCTCCCTCGTGGGCGGGCTCGCCGGCGACGCCTGGCTCGTGATCGCGATGCGCGTCCTCACCGGCGCGTGCGCGGCCTTCCTCATGCCCGCGGGCCTCGCGATCCTCAACACGACGTATCCGGCCGGCCACGTCCGGGATCGTGCGGTTCTCATCTACGCCGGCATCGGGGCGGCGGGGTTCTCGGTCGGCCTGGTCGCCGGCGGCGTGCTGTCGCTGCTGGGATGGCGGTGGGTCTTCCTCTTCCCCGCAGGGGTCGGACTCCTCTTGTTCGCCGGGGCGTCCGCGCTGATCCCCCGCGATGATGTGCGTCCGCGCGCGTCGCGCGTGGACTACCCCGGAGCCGTGCTCATCGCTGCCGCCGTCGCGTTCGCGATGCTCGGCATCGAGTCCCTCGCCCACCACGCCGGTCCGTTCCCCCCGGTGGCGTGGACCGTCGCGGCCGTGGCCGCGTTCCTGCTGTTCATCGCGCGACTTCGACGTGCGCCCGAGCCACTCCTGTCCCTCGCAGTGCTGTCGCAGTCGTCGGCGGCGCCGGCGGTGATCGGAGCCGCGTCCCTCGCCGCCGGTTTCGCGGGTTTCCAGCTCGTCTTCGTCATCTATCTGCAGGAATCCCTGGGGTGGTCGGCGCTGCACTCCGCGCTGGCGATGCTGGTGGTGGCGATGGATGCGGTCCTGGCACCCCTGGTCACGCCCCTTCTGGTCCGGCGATTCGGGGTATGGCCGGTGGCCACCGCCGGGCTCGGCTTCGCGCTCCTCGCCTACACGCTGTTCCTCCCGCTGGATGGCACGGACCATTACCTGGACTTCCTTCCGGGGCTGGTCGCCGTGGGGCTGGCCTTCACCCTCGCCTACGGCCCGCTCACGATCGCCGCCACCGAGCGCGCCCCACGCGAGGATCAGGGCGTCGTCAGCGCGGTCCTGTACACGTGCTTCCAGTTCGGTGCCGCTCTCGGCATCGCCGGGGCTTCGGCCCTGCATTCGAGCGCCACCGAGACGATCGGAGACGGCCTGACGGCGCTGAAGATCGCGCTGATCGCGCCCATCGCGGCGGCCGCGCTCGGGTTCGCGTCGGCCGTGGTGACGACGATCCGGCGGCGGTCGCGGCCCCGGCCGGCAGCATCCGTCCCCGCGACCTCCCCCACCGAAAGGTCAGCGTGAGCCGTCGGACGCGACCGGCGGATCGGGCGCCGGCCCCACCGCGGCGAGGCGACTGCGCAGAAAGAAGATGTACGGGATCATCACGGCCGCGATGATCCCCGCCACGACGGTCTCACCCCAGACGGAGTCGGACGTGAGCGTGCCGCTGAGGTTGAACAACGCGTGGAAGACGGCTCCGGGCAGGATGCTGCCGGTCAGAACGACCCCGTAGGCCAGCGCGATGCCGACCAGGATCGCCAGCACGATCTGCACCGGCTGCTCGGGGAGCGAGTACCCGCGGAGCAGGTTGACGACGTGCCCGACCCCGAACGTGACACCGGAGACGACGATCGCCCACGTCAACCGTCCCTCCGCCCTCAGTGCGCGCAGCAGGAACCCGCGGAAGACGAGCTCCTCGACGAACCCCACACCCGCGACCAGCAGGATCGCGAAGACCACCGTCTCCGTGTCCAGTCCGGGAGCCCATCCCTTGCCGTAGGACACGAAGGCGGTGACGAAGAGCGGGATGAAGAAGGCCGTCGCCGGCAGCGTGCCCGGTTGCACGCGGCGCACCCCGTAGAAGGCGAGCCGGCGCGTGCGCCGGAGATAGACGAGCAGGACTGCGGAGAGGATGAGGAGGACGATGCTCGTCGCCCCCGGGAAGTGCAGCACTCCCCCCACGACGTCGCCCACGTTGACGGCGACGATGTAGATCCCGATCCAGATCAACGCGTGCCAGAGGGGCTGGCTGTCCTGGAGCTTCCGCATGCGACCCCACCCTCCGACGCTGCGCGGGCGCCGTCGGACCCGACGCTAGACCCCGCCGCGTCAGGGAGACAGGGCCGGGTCGGGGATCACCACCGTGCGCCCTTCGCGCGCGTGGATCGAGCCCGGTGACGCGAGGATCGGCTAGCGCGGCCGGGAGGCTCCGCGTCGCGCGTCGGAGAGCCGTCGGCGCGCCAGGAGGCCCGGAAGCCCGCCGGGGCCGACCCGGGTGAAGACCAGGACGAGCGACAGGACGGCGAAGACGAACGCCAGGCCGCCCCATCCGCCGGGCAGAGCACTCAGCAGAAGGTACCCGCCGATGCCACCGAGATAGCGCATGAGCCTTGCGACCCACTCGTCACCGGGGCCGCCGGCGAATCGGACTCCGACGGCGATGTCTCCGATGGTCCGCCCCGTCGCCATCACGACGGCCAGCGTTCCGATGATGGCGGCGAGGGTGCCGGTGACGCCTGCGATCGTGCCGGCGATGACGGCCGATCGATCCTGGACGACGAACTGCAGCCAGAGCTGGACGAGGATCCCGGTGCTCCCCTGAATGATCAGCGCGGCGACGAGGTCGCTGACCATCGCATAGATGCGGCGCCCGCGCGTCACCTCGCCGCCCGGTGCCGCACTCGTCGACGCGACGCCTGCACGCATCGCGCGAGGCAGCGCCAGCGCGAGCAGCGACCCGATCACCGCACCGATCGTATTCGTGAGCAGGTCGTCCACGTCGAAGACTCGGTACGCACACGGATAGAGGCCCCACACCCCCGTGAGCTGCGTGAACTCCACAATGGCCGAGATGCTCAGACCCAGCACAGCGGAGACGACGACGCCACGCTGCCCGAGCACGCGGACGAAGCAGCCGAGCGGTACGAACAGCGCGACGTTCAGGAGCAGCTGCAAGACCGCGGGGTTGGTCAGGAATGCGCCCGGCGCGGAGATCGCCTCGAGGATGTCGGCGACGAACTGCGCGGGATTGAGATTCACCCCCGCGCACACCATCGTGTCGGGGTCGGGAAGCGGCAGGAGCGTGTACGTCCAGATCGCCCAGAAGTAGACGAGGGCCGCCGACCACATCGCGAGTCGGCTCAGCGGCAGCCGCCCCCCGCGCCGATAGCTGGCCGCCACGAAAGGCACGAACAAGAGGAAGCCGACGATTCCGCCGATGAGGACGGCGAGGAGGGCGAGCACGAGTTGGTCGCGCATGATGCTGAGCGTAACGAATCGCCCACCGGCCGGCGCACACGGAATCTCCGAACCGTCTGCGGTGTCGTCGATGAGCACCACCGCGAGCCTCGCGGCACGCCGGGAAGGCCGTGTACCGCCGGTGGTTCCGCCTCCCCGGGTCGGGCGCGCGGATGCGCCGGGACTTCCGCGCCGGCGGCGGGGAGGACGCGCACAGCGACTTCCGGAGCATGGACAGCGCACCCGAGGCACTGGAGTACCGGTCGCACTATCTCGACATCGTTCCCGGGAGCCGGATCGTCTTCACCTACGAGTCGATCATCGACGACGTCGTGAGGTGGGCGTCCCTCGTCACCGTGCTCCTGGCCGACGCCGCCGCCGCCACGCTGTTGACCTGGACCGAGCAGGTCGCCTTCCTCGTCCGCACCGGTGACGGCAGCGCGGATCTTCCGCACCTGCGGGGCGGCATCGCCCTGCGCCTGAACGGGCTCTCCGCCGTGCTCGGCGAGGAAGCGACGCGCCTGCGAGGCTGAGCCTCGCCGCGTCAGGGAGACAGACCCGGGTCGGGGATCAGCACCGTGCGATCGTGGGTGCCGCCGACGGCGTCGCGATACCCCACCCGGACGAGCGTCCCGCCCGCCGTCGAGTCGACGACGGTGACCTTTCGCACCCGTGGATCGAGCGGGGTCAGATCGCCGGTGCGCGAATCCATCAGGCCGATGACGACGGAGTCATCGTCGCGGTCGCGATGCTGGACGACGAGGACCGTGGCGCCGTCGATGTCGCCGCGGGTGTCGATCGTCCATCCCGTCGGCAGCTCCCGCGTCGTGAGCTCGCCGTCACGCCCGTCCACCCACTGCACGGAGGCCCGGTTCACCAGACGCACATCCCCGCCCACCGGCTCATACGACTCGAGCCAGTCGCCACCGGTGATCTCCGTCGTCCAGCCGCGACCGCCCGTCAGCGGCGTGCCCACGGCAACGGGCCGGTCGTCCTCGTAGCCGAACGTGACGAACGTGTCGCCCGCGATCACCCACGCGTTGTGCGAATCGTCCGCCAGCTCCACGGTGGTGGCGGTCTGCCCCGTGCGGGAATCCACGACGGTGTGCCGGCCCGCTTCCGCGTCGGACAGGACGATCCACTGAGCCTCGGGAGTCCACCGGCGCGGGTTGAAGGACGATCTACCCCCGCTGCTCGCGACCGCCCCGGACTCCGCCTCCCACACGCCCTCGCCCGTGCGGCGGTCCACGCCGAGGGTGCGCTCTCCGTCGGTGAAGACGACGACGTCGGCGTTCGCGGAGAAGGGTTCCGCATCACCGACCTCGGCAGACCACTCGGTCTCCCCCGTCGCCGTGGAGACGGACATCGCCGATCCCTCCGACGTCCCATCGGCGAACACCACGACCGAGTCTTCCGCCGAGACGGCGGACCAACTCGGCGCCCGGGCGGCGTCGTCGTTGACCCAGAGGACCGACCCGTCCGGGGAGTACCCGACGAGGGCGTTCCGATCCCGTTCGACCACGACGCGCACGTCGCCCGTGCCGCCCACTTCCCAGTAGTCGTCGACGTCCTCGCTGGGCGAGATGCCGGCGAGCACCCGCGAGCCCGACGGCACGGGCGGCTGAACATCGATCGCGATGCATCCGCCAGCCACCACAGCGGCGCCGGCGACAAGGCCGATGAGGGCCGAGCGCCGCGTTCCGCTCAGTGCGCACACGAGCGCCAGTCCGACGACGACCAGCGACGCCACCCACACCGCCCAGCCGAGGTCCAGGACGACCGCGGCCACTCCGCCGGCCACACCCACCGCGCCGAGAATCGCGGCGGCGATCGCTGCGCCACGCCGGGGCCCGGCGAAAAAGGGCGCGCGCGACGGTGGGTGAGCCTCGGTCATGGTGTCTCCGCTCTGCAGGATCAGCACGTGGCCGGGGTTTCCCACGCTATCGGGCGCGCCACCCGGACGTCGGTGGGCGCGCCTATCCTCACCGCATGTCGACTCCCCTCAACGAACACCTGCTCAGCCGCCCGCCCGACCACGCATCATCCGAGACCTTCGGCCGGTTCATCGGCTCGTGGCGGCTCGAGTGGTCGCGACCGGGTGACCCGGCTGCGCCGGATCATGCCGTCGGCGAGGTCCACTTCGGCTGGGTGCTCGGCGGCCGCGCGGTCCAGGACGTGTGGACGGTGCCGGGGCCCGGGCAGCCGGGCGCCGGCGAGGCGCCCTATGGTTTCCACGGCACGACGGTGAGATTCTTCGACGAGGTGCTGGGGGCGTGGCGATCCACGTGGATGGAGCCGGTCAACGGGCGGGTGCGGAAGTTCATCGGCCGAGAGGTGGGCGACGAGATCCACCTCGTCAGCACCGACGACGCGCCTTTCCTCCGGTGGCGATTTACCGAGATCGGCCCCGACCGGTTCGTGTGGCTGGGCGAGTACTCCGACGACGAGGCGCGCACGTGGCACGTGGAGGAACGCATGCTCGCCCGCCGGCGCTGACGGTCGGGAGCCCGCCGTGTGATGAACCCGGTTCTCACCACTCGGTGGAAATAAGGGTGAGCTACCGACGCGAAGCCGCCGGTGCCACTGCCATCGTGGCTGCATGCTCGAAGAACACGGAGAACCCCTGACGACGCAGCGGAGGCCGGCGGCGCGGCCCGGCGCCCTGACCGGGACACGCGACACCACGCCGCATCCCCTGACCCGGCCGGCCGCGCCCGGGAGCGAGCGTGCGACCCGCTACGCCGGGGCGATCAGCCTTGCCGCGGCGCTGGGTGGCACCCTGCTGTGCGCAGCCGGGACGCGCGGCCCGGTTGCGCGCTGAGGAGGGCCGACGCATGGCCTGGAGCACACGTGAGCTCGCCGACCTGGCGGGCACGACCGTGAACACCGTCCGTCACTACCACCGGGTCGGTCTGCTCGACGAACCCGATCGCAGGTACAACGGCTACAAGCAGTACGGCGTGCGCCACCTGGTGCGGTTGCTGCGGATCCGGCGGCTGGCCGACCTCGGGGTGCCGCTGTCGCAGGTGGGAGTGGTCGGCGCAGGTGGGGAGAACACTCCCGAGGTGCTGCACGCGCTGGATGCCGAACTGGCGGAGAACATCGCACGTCTGCAGCAGGCCCGTGCCGACATCGCGGCGATCCTGGATGACGGAGCCCCCGCCGACGCGCCCCCGGGTTTCGCGTCCGTCGCCTCGCACCTGTCCGAGGCCGACAGTTCGATCATCCACATCTACTCGCAGCTCTACGACGAGGAGGCGATGGCGGATCTGCGGCGCATGGTCGAAGTGGATGCCGAAGCCGGCGCCGTCGGCGACGAGATCGGCGCTCTCCCCGCGGATGCGGACGAGGTCACCCGGCAGCAACTCGCCGAGAAGCTCGCGCCCTCGCTCGCGCAGAACCTGATCGAGTACCCGTGGCTGTCGGATCCGGCGGGGCACCTGTCCAAGAGCGCCCCTGTGACCCGACAGACCTTCATCCAGGCCGTGACCGAGCTGTACAACCCCGCCCAGCTCGACGTGCTCGCGCGCGCGGGATTGCTTGCGCAAGAGCTGCTTTCCGCGCACCGCTCGGCGGATGACGACGCTTCGCCGTCCGTGCGACACACCTCTTGACCTGGTTCTGAGAACACGGTTTCTACTGGGCACCGGGTCGAGAGATCTCCCGATCCGCCGTCCCGAAGAAAGAAGTCGGAGCCATGAATCCCCTGCAGGAACTCGTCAGCAACTTCCAACAGCTCGTGAGCCAGGTGCCCGAACTCGTTCAGCCCCTCATCGTGATGCTCGCCGCCGCCATCCCCTTCCTCGAGGGGGAGTTGGGAGCCACGATCGGCATCATCGGCGGCCTCCCTCCCCTGGTCGCCGGCATCGCCGCGGCCATCGGCAACTTCGTGAGCGTGCTCCTCGTGGTGCTGCTCACGTCCGGGGCACGCACCGCCGTCGCCACCCGCCGACCGATCCGGGTGGGAGCAGGTGTGGGGGCAGGATCATCCGAGGCATCACGCTTCGATGAGCCGGCCGACACGTTCGATGAGATCACCTCCGCCAAGCCCGAATCCAAGGGGCGGGCGCGCTTCAAGAAGTGGCTCGTCCGCTTCGGCGTCCCCGGCGCGAGCATCCTGGGTCCCCTGGCCATCCCGACCCAGATCACCTCCGCCATCCTCGTCGGCAGCGGCGTCGCCCGCGCATGGGTTCTGCTCTGGCAGGCGGTGGCGATCATCTTCTGGACGACCGTGACGACCGTCTCGGTGTGGGCCGCACTCACCTTCGTCGTCGGCGTCTGACCCCAGCGGAGTGGAGAGGACATCCCATGTCGCGCGATGAGCCGGTCACCCTCGGTGGGGGCGAGCGACTGCCCCGGTACCGCTGGTGGCAGGCGTTCTCCCGCTCCCTTTTCCATCTGCAGCTCGCGGGCGGGAACGGATCACTGCAGACCTGGTCGGTGGATGTCCGTCCGGGGGGCGATGCCGACAGCGTGGTGCGCGCACGACTGTACCTCGACGGTGTGCACCAGGCCACGGCGAAAGTCCCGGCAGCGTTTCCGGTGCCCGGCGGAACCATCGAGGTCGCCGTGAGCGCCTTCGGGGTCAAACGGAGTCACTACGTCACTTTCGACGGGAGGGAGCGTCAGCTCTCCCCCGATCCCTCCTCCGCCGAGGGACGGCGTGCCCGATTGGATCGAACGCACCCCGGGGTCAGCCGCACCCTGGGCGTCGCGTCGATGGTCGTCCTCGCGGTCGCCCTCGTTCTCGGCATACCGCAGATTCTCGAGCAGATCACCCAGATCCCTCCGGTCGCCGAGACGGTGGGCACATTCTCCAGCCCCGTCCAACTCCCCGGGTGGGTGAACATCTCACTCCTCGTGGCGACGCTGGCCGCCAGCACCGAGCGGGCGCTGCGGCTGCGCTACAACTGGCTCCTCGACGGCGGGCTCTTCGGCGGCGACTAGAGACCGCGTCCCGCAGACTCGTCCGAACTCACCCACGGCGTTCCCGCCAGCCCAGCCCAGGAGAGCCCCATGTACGTGCCCCGCCCCGGTGACATCGCCCTGCCGCCGACCGTATCCATCGACCTGAGTCACCTCGTCGCCGCGGCGCTCGACTCGGCGTCGCCGGCGCCGTCGCCACGGGCGGAGAGCATGGCCCTGATCTCGGCCCTCGCGAGCTGAAGCCGGTCGATACTCGCCGACAGATCCGCCTCGATCAGGCGGAGCATCCGCTCGTCTGAGTGCGATTCGGCGTCCGGGGGGATCTCCGCGATGGGAACGCCGCGCTCCCTCAGACGCCGGATGTGGAGCAGTTGCCGCAGGTGGCTGCTCCCGTAGTGCTTGTAGCCGTTGGCGCCTCTCTCGGGTTCGTCGAGAAGGCCTATCCGGTGATAGTGCCGCACGGCGTTGACCGTGGTTCCGGCAAGTTCCGCCAGCTCTCGTGTGCTCCAGGACATTCGATCGACCTCATCTCCGTCGATCTCAGTCCACGCCCTGTGGTCGGGACCGGGTCAAGCTCGGCGCCGGGTCCTGAGGCATCGAGCCCAGGTCAGAGCTGCAGTTCCTTGAGGTGGCGACGGGAAGTGATGCCCAGCTTCCGGAAGATGCTCCGCAGGTGAGCCTCGATCGTCCGCGGACTGAGGAACAGCGTCGCGGCGACCTCCCGGGAGGTGGCTCCGGTGGCGACCAGACGTGCGATGTGCAGCTCCTGCTCCGTCAGCACCACGCCGGGCGCGGATGCGCGTGCACGCGGGTGCTCGCCTGTGGCGCGCAATTCCTTCGCCGCACGTTCGGCGAACCCCGCCGCGCTCATGTCGGTCAGCATGTCGTGCGCCGTACGCAGCTGCTCGCGCGCATCGCGGCGGCGGCCTTCCCGGCGGAGCCATTCACCGTAGACGAGGTGGGTTCGGGCGAGGTGACCCGCGGCGCGGGAACCGGTCAGCTGCTCGATCGCTTCGCGGTAGTGCCCTTCCGCATCGCTGTCCTGGGCGATCAGCGCCTGTGCACCGGCCGCCAGACCGCGCGCCCAGTGCGTGCCGCTCGCCTGCGCTCGCACGCCCAGCTCGTCGGCGGCTGCGCGAGCCTGATCCAGGCGCCCGGACCGCGCGGCCGCTTCGACGAGCTCCGGGAGAGCCAGGCTCACGACGGCGAGCTCATCGGACTCCACCGCGCGCTGGGCCGCGGTCAGGGCGGGAAGGAACTCGCCGGTGGCGTTGTGGAGCACGGCGAGCGCGTAGTGCGCCAGCGTGACCTCCGCTCCCCGACCCTCCTCCCTCCCCCGGACGCTTTCCCGGTGGAGCGCGGTGGTCTCCGCCGTCCGTCCGCGCCACGACGCCAGGATGAGGTCCCCGTACCGCAGGGAGGCCGCCCCTGTCGCGCGAGCGATCGCCGCGGCTTCCGCCACGATCGCCTCCGCACCGGTGAAGTCGCCACTCAGGGCGAGGGCGACGGAGTGCGAGACCAGGGCGGCGCGAAGGGTCGCCAACGCCCCCGCCTTGCGGGTGATGGCGACATTGCGCACCGCCAGGTCGTGCATCAGATCGTCGTCGAAGAGCGCGAGGGCCGTGCGGTTCGCGAGCCACAGCCAGCGGTCGCTGTCGGTCTGCCCGACGGCGTCTCTATCGAGTTCCTCGTCGCAGAACGATGTCAGCGCCGCCCGGAGCCGGCTCACACCGGCGGTGTAGCCCTCCGTATAGATCGACACGAGACCGTCGAGCAGCAGGTCGAGGGGCCGGGGAGGCTCCGGCGCGCGAGGTGCGGCCCGGGCGGCCTCGGCGGCGCCGCGCACATCGCCGCCGATGATGATGGCGGCGTTGAGGGCGAACAGAAAAGACTCCCGCGCCATCCTCGGCTCAAGCGGCGTCAACGCACGCGCAGCATCCAGGAATTCCAAGGGGACATCGTTGCCCTGCGCGAGGTAGAAGGTCGTGTGCGCGCGGAACAGAATGAGCCGAGCCGCCTCAAAAGGACTGAGCGGTCCTTGCGCGGCGAGCGCGAGCAGCGTCAACGCCTCGTCCGCCGCGCCCGCCTCGTATTTCGCCTGCGCCGCGAGGGTCGCCCGCTGTGTGCGCAGCGCGGGTTCGGGCGTGAGCTCGGCCGCACGCTGGAGGAACGCAGCAGCCGCCGCCATACCGCCGCGGGCGAGCGACCGGTGGCCGGCGCGCTCCAACTCGTCGGCGACGTCCTGGTCCGGGCCGAGGGCGGCCTGCCCCCGATGCCACGCGTGGCGATCCGGATCGATGCGTGCGTCGCCGGCAGCCGCCAGCGCCTCGTGCGCGCGACGGCGTTCGGACGGCGTGGCGGCGGCGTAGACGGCAGAGCGCACCAGGGGGTGACGAAATCGGACCGCCGAGTCGATGCGGAACAGTCCGGCGTTCTCCGCCGGAGCGGCGGCGGAGCGGGGGATGCCGAGGTGCGACGCTGCCCGGAACAGCAACGCCACCTCACCGGTCGGTTCGGCAGCAGCGACCAGGAGCAGCCCTTGCGTCTCCCCTGGCAGCGCCGCCGACCGCTGCAGGAAGGCTTCCTCCATCCGGCGTGCGACGCTCGGTCGCTCCCGCGCCCCGAACCCGCTCGCCAGGATCTCGGGGCGGGAGTTCCGCGGCAGCTCCAGCAGCGCCAGCGGATTCCCGTGTGCTTCCGCGACGACGCGATCGCGGACCGCGTCGTCGATCGGGATGCGGATCTCCGCAGCCAGCAGCGCCCGCGCGTCGCTCTCCCCGAGCCCGCCGAGAGTCAGTGCCGGCAATCCGTCGAAGGGTGCGGACTCGCCGTGGTCGGAATCGCGAGCTGCGATGAGCAGTGCCAGGCGTTCGGCGTACACGCGCCGGGCCGCGAAGGCGATGACCTCTGCCGAGGCCTGGTCCAGCCATTGCGCGTCGTCGATGAGGCAGAGGAGCGGCCGCTCGTCAGCGCTCTCCGCCAGCAGATTCAAGACGGCGAGGCCGACGAGGAACCGGTCGGGCGGGGAGCCCGCCTTCGTGCCGAACGCGATGGCGAGCGCGTCGTGCTGGGGCTCGGCCAGCGCGGCGACGTGCTCCAGAAGAGGGGCACACAGCTGGTGCAGCGCCGCGTAGGCGAACTGCCGCTCCGACTCCATGCCGATCGCACGCACGACCCGGAACCCCGACGGCTCGGCCACGGCGCCGGCGTAGTCCAGCAGTGTCGACTTCCCGATCCCGGCCTCACCGCGGGCGACCAGGACGCCGCCTCGGCCGGCCTGCGCTTCCGCCAGGACGCCTTCGACCCTCGCCCGCTCCTCCTGGCGTCCGAACAACCGCACGCGTCACCCCCGTGAACATCAGTCAGGAACGGGACCGGCGTCATCGGTTCGCACCTGACGCGCCCCTCAACCCTGTGCTCACCCCACACTATGGCCCCGGCGCTGCATCCCGTCCCGGTCGGCGCGACGGGCCCCACATCTCGAGCTTCTGCGGATTGCGGACAGCCCACACCCGCGCGATGCGGCCGTCGTCGGTCGCGGCGAGCGCGAGCACGGCGAGCGTGCGGTCTTCGCCGTCGGTTGCCGCGAGCCCCGGCTCCCCGTTGACCAGTTCCTCGCCGATGATGAGGTCGGGCTGACGATCGCGCACGCCCAGGAGGAACGTCGCGATGGCCTCCGCCCCGTGCAGCGGTTCCAGGGACGCGGATACGAGGCCGCCGCCGTCCGTGATGGCCGTGGCCTCGGGGTCGAGCACGTCGATGAGTGCGGCCAGATCCCCCCGCTGCCATGCGGCCTTGAATGCCTGCACGGCTGCAGCATGCTGGGCGGGCCGGACGGGCGTCCGCTGCTGCTCACCGATGCGACGACGAGCCGACCAGGCGAGCTGGCGGCACGCCGCCGGTGTGCGCCCCACGACGTCGGCGATCTCGCCGAAGGTGTACCGGAAGACGTCGTGGAGCACGAACGCGACCCGTTCGGCCGGCGTCATGGATTCCAGGACGATGAGCAGCGCCATCGACACCGAGTCGTCCAGGGCCACCCTGTCCGCGGGGTCCATCTCTCCCGCCGCCCCCTGGCTGCTCCATCGACCGACTGCGGGCAGGGGTTCAGGAAGCCATTCGCCGACGTAGTGCTCCCGGCGCGCACGGGCGGAGTCGAGCATGTCCAGCCCGATGCGGCTGGCCGTCTTGATGAGCCACGCGCGCGGGTGCGAGATGCTCCGTCGTTCGTGATCGCTGAGCCGGTACCAGCGGCTGTAGGTCTCCTGCACCGCATCCTCCGCGTCGGCGAGCGAGCCGAGCAGGCGGTAACTCAGCCCCAGAAGGACGCTTCGTTCGCGGATCGCGTCCGCGAACTCCGGCGGCTCGCCGGGCTGCGATGTGGCGCCTGCCGGCATCCTTCGTCCCTTCGCCGCATCCGTACGGTCATTGTGCATGGGATATCCCCTCGCGTCGTCGGTCCTGGCTTCGGAGAGGCCCGACATGCCCATGGACCTCGACGTACTCGCCTCCCGGACGGCGGAGGATCCTGCCCGTCTCGTGGCCGCGGAGGGCGACATCGCGGTCTCTGCGCTGCAGTCCGAGGCAGATCCGTCTCGTCAGGGAGAACGCGGCGAGGGGGCCGAGGACGAGGGTGAGCCGTAGGGCGAAGGTCAGGCCTTCGTTGCTCAGCGCGAGCTTCATCGCGATCACATCGCTTCCGCCTGCCAGCCACAGCACCCCGTAGACGACCACGCCCGCGACGCCGATGCCGGTGCGTGCCGGTGCGTCCCGCGGCCTGGTCAGCACGTGGTGCGCGTCCTGGTCGCCCGTGAACCAGCCCTCGACGAACGGGTAGCTCATCGCCGCCAGGAAGAACAGCCCGGCTGCCCCGATGGGCACGAGGAGCGCGGGTGTCCAGGTGCGGTCGAACAGCACCACCTCCCATCCCGGTGGCACCAGGCGCTGAGCACCGTCGAGGAACGCGAGGTACCACAGCGCTCCCCCGCCCGCCGAGGCGACGGCAGGATCGGCCGGCCCGTACACCCAGATGGGATTGACCGTGGTGGTCGCGGCGATCACGGTCAGGATCCCGGAGACGACCATGAAGAGGCCGACGCTTGTGACCAGGGCGACCTTCATCGGCCGCCCGACGACGTTGTGCTCGGTGCGCCCGGGCCCCGGGAACTGCGGAGGGCGGTGCAGGAGGCTCAGCGCGCCGATAGCGACCAGAAGCACGACGATGATGCCGGGGAGCACCATGACGTGCACAGGGTAGAAGGTTGCGATCGCACCGCCGGGGAAACGGCCCTGGAAGATGAGCGCCGACAGCCATGTGCCGATGACCGGGATGCCCCTGAGCAGGCCGTCCATCACCATGAGGCTCGTGCCCGACAGGGCGTCGTCGGGGAGGATGTGGCCCAGCAGCCCGGCCGCCATGCTCGACAGGAGGACGCCGATCCACAGCAGCCAGGTCAGCTCACGAGGCTTCCGGAACGCGCCCGTGAAGAAGACGCGCAGGATGTGCAGCATCACCGCCGCGATCATCGCCGACGCGCTCCAGTGATGAAGCTGGCGCACCAGCAGGCCGCCGCGGGTCTCGAACGAGACCTCGAGCGTCGATTCGAACGCTTTCGACACCTCCATACCGCGCAACGGTCGGTAGGCGCCTTCGTAGATCACCGCAGTCGTCGAGGGCTCGTAGAAGAACAGCAGGAAGACCCCGGACAGCCCGCACACCACGGCACTCGCCACGGCGACCTGCCCGAACAGCAGCGACCAATGATCCGGGATCACCCGTCGCTGCCAGGACGAGATCACCGTCGCGATGTTGGTGCGGTCGTCCAGCCAGCGCGCCAATCGGTCCGTGAGCTGCCCGGTTCCGTGCTCTGAACGACTCAACGACTCGCCTCCTCTCGCGGCCGGCCGATGCGCGCCGCGTAGACAAGGACGACGTAACCCGTCGAAACGTCAGGCGAGACGCCACGCCGCTCGCCGCCCTGACAATCCGCACGACCGTCTCGTCTCCCTCACTGAGAGGGACCCTCCCGTCCCGTGGATGCGAATGAAGGAGAAGAACATGTCCCAGCCCGTCACGTTCGTCAACGTCATCGAGGTGGAGCCGTCGAACCAGCAGGAGTTGATCGACCTGCTGATCGAGGGCACCGAGAAGGTCATCTCCACACGGCAGGGATTCATCTCGGTCACGCTGCTCGCCAGCCTCGACAGGACGCGCGTCATCAACATCGCCGTCTGGGAGAGCGCCGAGGATGTGAAGGCCACGCAGAGCGACCCGGCGGCAGTCGAGTACGCCCGTCGCACGGCAGCCATCGCGCGGCCCGGTCCCGGTCGGTACGCCGTGGCAGCCGAGTTCACCGCCTGACCCGAGCGACGGGGGCGGCACGGGCGCATCTGAACGACAGCGAGCCGTCTTCGGTCGCACCCTCCCCTCCGTGGCAGATTCGGGCTTGACCTTGATCCTGCATCAACCCCGCATCCTGAGTGCAGCGGCCCCCGCAAAGGCGGCGCGGCGCATCGAGAGAGGCGGATGATGTCGGGTTTCATCGAGAAGGTCGTCGGCGACATCGGCAACGGGTCAGAGAACGGGAGCCGCCGGTCATGACCGCGGGGACGACAGGTGCGCCGGCGATCCGGGTGCACGCGCTGGAGAAGTCGTACGGGAAGCTCGCGGTGCTGCGCGGGGTGGACTTCGAGGTCGCCCCGGGGAGCATCTTCGCCCTCCTCGGCTCCAACGGCGCGGGCAAGACCACCGTCGTGAGGATCCTGTCCACACTCCTGCGCTCCGACGCGGGGACGGCCGCCGTCAACGGCTTCGACGTCTCCTCCCAGCCGGCACAGGTACGGGAGTCCATCAGCCTCACCGGTCAGTTCGCCGCCGTGGACGACATCCTCACCGGGCGGGAGAATCTGGTCCTCGTGGCCAGGCTCCGCCACCTGACGAACCCGGGTGCGATCGCCGACGACCTGCTCGGCCGGTTCTCACTGACGGATGCCGGCGGGCGGAAGGTCGGCACGTACTCGGGCGGCATGCGCCGACGGCTGGACATCGCGATGAGCCTGATCGGGAACCCGCCGGTGGTGTTCCTGGACGAGCCGACCACCGGCCTTGACCCGGAGCTGCGCATCGAGGTGTGGAAGGCCGTCGAAAAGCTCGCAGCGAGGGGGACGACGGTGCTGCTGACGACGCAGTATCTGGATGAAGCCGAGGAGCTGGCCGATCGGATCGCCATCCTGCACAAGGGCCGGATCATCGTCGAGGGAACCCTGGACGAGCTGAAGCGACTGCTGCCGCCCACCAGAGTCGAGTACGTCGAGAAACAGCCTTCCCTCGAAGACATCTTCCTCGCGCTCGTGGGCGCGGACAGCGACAGCGGCGCCCGGTACGACGGTGCGGACGAGAAGGGATCATCATGACCACGCGCTTCTTCGGCGACACCGCCACCCTCACCGGGCGTTCGATGAAGCACGTCACCCGCAGCCCCGACACGATCATCACGACAGCCGTGATGCCGATCGCGATCATGCTGCTGTTCGTCTACGTGCTCGGCGGCGCCGTGGACACCGGCCCCGACTCCGCTTCGGGGGGATACATCGACTATGTGCTGCCCGGCGTCCTCCTGATCACGGTGGCGATGGGCATCTCGTACACCGCGTACCGGCTCTTCACCGACATGCAGGGCGGTATCTTCGACCGGTTCCACTCCATGCCCATCGCCCGCTCGGCAGCGCTCTGGGCGCACGTGCTGACCTCGCTGATGGCCAACCTCATCTCGGTTGTGCTGGTGATCGGCGTCGCGCTGCTGCTCGGTTTCCGCGCGGATGCCGGCGTGCTCGGGTGGCTTGCTGTGGCGGGCATCCTGCTCCTGTTCATCCTTGCGCTCACCTGGGTCGCAGTCATCGCCGGTCTGTCGGCGAAGTCGATCGAGGGCGCCAGTGCCTTCTCCTACCCGCTGATCTTCCTGCCGTTCATCAGCTCCGCGTTCGTGCCGACCGAGTCGATGCCCGGCCCTGTGCGATGGTTCGCGGAGCACCAGCCGGTGACCTCCATCGTGAACACCATCCGCGATCTGTTCACCCAGCAGCCGGTGAGCGGCGACATCTGGATCGCGCTCGCGTGGTGCGTCGGCATCTTCGTCGCAGCGTACGTCGCCGCGAAGGTCGTCTACCGGCGGAAGATCTCCTGAGGCAGGGTGAGTGCCATGCTCGCGATCAGCCAACTCGCCGCGTATGCCGGGGTGACGGTGGCCACCGTCCGGCACTACCACAAGATCGGGCTGCTGCCCGAGCCGGAACGCGACCGCTCCGGGTACCGCAGCTACGACGCCGCTGCCGTCGTGCGGCTGATCCGCATCCACGTGCTGGCCGGCGCCGGCGTACCTCTTGCCCAGGTGGAGGACCTCCTCGACGCCGGCCCGGACGAGTTCGCCGTGGGGGTGCGGGCCATCGACAAGCGGCTGCGTGCCGAGGTTCGACGGCTGCAGGACTCCCGGAGGCGCCTCGCCCGGCTCGCTGCCGGCGAGTTGGCCGCGCTCCCCGCGAGCGTGGTCGGCTACCTGGACCGGCTGCGCCGGCTCGGCATCGCAGAGCGGTACATCGAGATGGAAAGAAACGCCTGGATCATGGTCGCCGCCCAGCTACCAGACCAGATCGACGCCGTGATCGCCCAGAAGCACGCCGACCTGGATGACCCCGACATGGTGCGGCTCTACACGCTCTTGAGCGACGGGATGGATTGGACGGCGGACGACCCGCGCGTGGTCGAGGCCGCCGACGTCCTGCACCGGATCAACACGCGTGCCGTCGAGGCGGGCACGGCCGGCGGCGACGGGTTGGACGACCGCTTCGTCGCCCTGCTGGACGCGACCATGGTTCAGGCCGCACCGGCTGCGAGGCGGCTGCTGACTCTCCTGGAGGAGCGGGGCTGGAAAGGCTGGACCCGCGTCCAGCGAGTACTCGCCGACGAACACGCCCCGTAGCCGACCCCGCCGACTGCACCCGGTGATGCCGCGCCCGGCCTCGCCGCATTCGCTGCGCGCTGCCCGCGCGCTCTCAACGAACCCCCTACGAACGGACCCATCCACATGTCCATGACCGACAATCCGATCGAAGTCATCGATCTGCGCAAGTCGTTCGGCTCCGTCGCAGCGCTCGACGGCCTCAACCTGACCGTCCGTCCCGGGGAGATCGCCGGCTTCCTCGGGCCGAACGGCGCCGGCAAATCGACCACGATCCGGGCTCTGCTGGGGTTGCAGCGGACGGATTCCGGCATCGCCCGGCTCTTCGGCGGTGACGCGTGGCGCGATGCTGTCGCCTTGCACCGCCGGTTGGCGTACGTTCCCGGAGATGTGAGCCTCTGGCCGAACCTCACCGGCGGGGAGGCGATCGATTACCTCACACGGCTGCATCGCCAGTCGTACGACAGCGCGACCCGACAATCCCGCAAGGCCGAACTGCTGGACCGCTTCGACCTGGACCCGACGAAGAAGGCACGGACCTATTCGAAGGGAAACCGCCAGAAGGTGGCACTGGTCGCCGCGTTCCTCACCGACCCGGAGCTCTACATCTTCGACGAGCCGACCTCGGGTCTGGACCCGCTCATGGAGGCGATCTTCACCGAGCAGGTCCAGCAGGCCAAGGCCGCCGGCAAGTCTGTTCTGCTGTCCTCCCACATCCTGAGCGAGGTCGAGAAGCTCTGTGACACCGTGACCATCATCCGTAACGGTCGCACTGTGGAGAGCGGCAGTATCACCGAGTTGCGCCACTTGTCCCGCACTGCGGTCACCGCCGTGGTCGCGCAGGATCCGACCACGCTGCGGTCCATCACCGGAATCCACGACCTCACCATCTCGGCGGGAGAGGACGGCACCCGGGTCGGGTTCGCGGTCGACGCGGCCGCCATGGGCCACGTTCTCGTTGCACTCACCCAGCTCGGCGTGCACGCGCTCGCCGCCGCACCACCGTCGCTCGAGGGACTGTTCCTGCGGCACTACGGCGATTCCGCCGGCGCCGTCGGCGGCCTCGAACAGTCCAGGGCGGTCCCCCGATGACGTCGGAAACTGTCGCGCGCACCCGCCCCATGGGTCAGACACCCATCTGGGTTTCGGCCACGGCGGGCACCGGACACCTTCTGCGGTTCCTGCTCCGACGCGACTGGAGGCGCCTGGCCGTGTGGGTCGGGTCGCTCGCAGTGTTCTGCGTGTACTACGCGACAGCGACCAGCGCGCTCTACCCGACGGCAGAGGACCGCCAGAACCGCGCCGCATCCATATCCAACCCGGGTGGCGTCTTTCTCAGCGGCCCGGGCTACGGAACGGACGCCTACACCGCCGGCGCGATGTTCGCCAACGAGATGACCATCTGGCTCATAGTGCTCCTGGCGGTCATGAACATCCTCCAGATCACCCGCAACACCCGCTCTGAGGAAGCAAGCGGCCGGGCCGAGCTGGTTCGCGCTCTGCCTGTCGGGCGACACGCGGCGCAGGTGGCCGCCTTCCTTCTGGTCGTGATCGCGGATGCAGCTTTCGCCCTCCTGGGCAGCGGGCTTCTGGTCGCTGCAGGGCTGCCCGTTGCCGACACCGTCGCGATGATGGCCGGCCTCCTGACGACTGCGCTGGTGTTCGCTGGGGTCGCCACGGTCACCTGCCAGCTCACCCCGCACCCACGAGGCGCGTCAGGTCTGGCCATGGCTGCCCTCGGGCTCGCATTGATGATCCGTGGTCTGGGGGACATCGTGCAGCAGCACGGCAGCCCGCTCTCCTGGTTCTCGCCCCTCGCCTGGCCGCAGCAGTTGAGGGCGTACGTCGACCTGCGGGTGTGGCCGCTCGGGCTGAGCGTGGTCGCGATCATCCTCACCATCGCGATCGGCGCTCTCCTCGCATCGCGTCGAGACCTCGGCGATGCGCTCCTGCCCGAACGCGCGGGTCGCTCCGACGCAGCGCCCGCCTTATCCCATCCATTCGCGCTGGCCCTCCGACAGCAGCGGACCTCGCTGCTGTCGTGGCTCGTCGGCTGCGTCGCGATGTTCGGACTCACCGGCCTGTTCGTCGGCGAAGGCTTCGGCGACGTCCTACGGGACATCGCGGATCAGAACGACCTCACCGCGGCGATCTTCGGAGGCGATCCGCTGGCGGCGTTCTTGGGCCTGATGATGCTGCACAACGCGCTCGCCGCCGCCGTTTACGCCATCGCCACGACCTTGCGCATCAAGTCCGAAGAGGAGGAGGGGCGCCTGGGAATGACCCTGTCGCGCCCCGTACCGCGGGCCACCGTGCTGCTCTCGCATCTGACGGTGGTCGGGCTGGGCACATTCGTTCTGGTCGCCGTGGGCGGCGCGGTCGCCCTGTGGATCGGAGTCTTCATCTCCGGGGGCGACGTCAGCCTCGGAACCCTGCTCACCAGTGCCGGGGCGTTCTCGCTCGCCATCGACGTGATGCTCGCGTTCACCGCCGCGCTCTACGCGTGGACACCTCGAGCGACCCCGCTTGCGTGGACGCTGTTCGCGTACGTCGTCATCGACACGTTCTTCGGCGTCCTCCTAAACCTCCCCGACGCACTCAGGGCGCTGTCGCCGTTCTGGTGGATCCGCGAGTATCCCGCGACGCCGCTCAACCCGGCGCACCTGATCGGCCTGGGAACGGCAGCGCTTGCACTGATCGTGGTCGCCGTCGCGGGCTTCCGCCGACGTGACCTCTCCGCGGGCTGAGTGAAACGCGGGCGACCCGGTCAAACCTGCGAGACCCGGCTCGACCGGACGATCGCGGTCTTCTCGCACACGATGACGGGATCCTCGCCGCGAGCAACGAGATCGAAATAGCCGTCCGCGAAGGCGAGGTCCGGCACCTGACCCTCCGGCAGCACGAGCTCCGGCCGGGGACGGGCGAAGTCGCCTGGGTCGCGCGCCGCACCGCGGCGATGCGCCGCGATCACCTCCGCGAGCGCGGCGCCCACGGGCTTGACCTGATTGTCCACGGTCAGCAGGCCGAGGTCGTACTCGAGCTCGTCGAAGCCCGTGAGTGAACGGTCGATGTCGTGGGAGCACCACCAGGTGACACCCCACGGCTTCGCGATCAGGGCGTTCCGCAGCAGCGCGGCCGCGAATTCGGGCAGCGCGTCGTCCGGAACCCACTCCGTGGAGACGCCGATCTCCTGCAACCACACCGGCCGGCCGACCGGCCGACCGTACGCCCGGCCCAGTTCGATCAGGTACCGGGCAAGGTGGAGCGTCCCCGTGCCGTCCCTGCCATAGCGTTCGAGCGCACCCGTGAAGTAGACCCACGAATGGATGCTCGTCACCGCACCCGCTTCCCCGAGGTGCTCACGGCTGAACGGCGCGTCATCGCGCAGCCACGGCATATGGTCGACGCCGATCGTGTGCAGTCCGCCCGGCATCACACGCTCGGAGTGCTCAAGCAGCATGTTTGCCCACGCGTCGCCCTCGCTCCGCGTCACATCGTTCCCGCGGTACGACGCGAGCGCGTTGGGCTCGTTGCCGATGTCGATCCCGAGGACGTTCCGGTGGCCCTCGACTGCGCCGGCCACCGCCGTGATCAAGCGCCGCTCAGCGTCGAGCGCCTCGGGGTCGGTGAACAGATTCGTCGACTCGCGCTGCCACAGTGGACGGAAGAAGGTGCCGGACATCCACCCGTTGAGCACGCAGATGACGACATCGAGACCGCACTCGGCGGCCATCTCCACGACTTCGGTCAATCGCGTGAGCATCGTGGGGCTCACGAATGTGCGGTTGGGCTGGAAGTACGTCCACAGGCACTGCAGTCGGATGTGGTCGAGCCCGAGCCCGGCGATCGCCTCCAGGTCGCGCCGGATCGAGGCGGCGTCCCAGTCGATCCAGCCGTACAGCCAGGCCTTCGAGGGCGTGTAGTTGGCTCCGAACCGGCAGTCAACCGACATGTCGTTCTCCTTCGTGCCCGTCATCCGCGGCGAGGGCGATGATGCGGACGTCCCGGGGCGCGACGCGGATTCGGCCGTCCGCCGGATCGGTGACATGAGCGGAGGTGACGTCGACCGTGCGCTCAAGGTCGCCGTGATTGAGGAGGAACAGGTATCGCCCACGACGGACCGCCTCGATTCCAGGCGGCAGGTCGGGCAGCGTCGGGCCGATCCCGGCATCGGCCGCGAGCCGGCCGGCCGTGGCGATCAGCGACGCCTCATCCAGTGAGGCAGCGAGGTACGTCGCGCGTCCCGCGCCGTGTGCGCGACTCGTGATGACCGGGGCGGCCTCGAGATCGCCGCCGATGAACGTCGCGACGGCTTCCGCTCGCGGTTCGAGGTCGAGGAGCTGCACGTGTTCCGCGAAGCGCGCGTAGGCCAGTTCGCCCTCACCGTCACGGCGCACGAGCCGGCCGGGGTGAGGCGAGCCGACCGCCGCGGAGATCCGGGCCGCACCCGGAGCGGGGGACGGGATCTCAGCGAGCGGCCAGTGCTCGAGCACCCGGACCCCGAAGAGTTCGCTGAGCGGTCCCGGGTACCCGCTCAGATGCACGCCGAGGGTGTCATCGACCACACCCGTGAGATGGGTGCCGACCACATGACCGCCCGCCGCGACGAACGCGGAGATGCGCTGCGCCGTCGACTCGGAGACGAGGAAGTGGCTCGGGAGCACCAGGAGACGATAGGTGTCGAGGTCCGAGTCGACCGAGACGAAGTCGGTGGCGATGCCGAGTTCGAAGAACGCCGCGTGCCATCGGCGCAGCTCGCCGTCCGGTGCGTCGGCGTCCGGGCCGTGCACCTCGCGCCGGGCCCACAGGCTGTTCCAGTCCAGCATGATGGCCACGCCGGCATCCACGCGGTCGCGGACTGCGGTCTCGATCGTCGCGAGATCGCCGCCGAGCCCGACGACCTCGGCCCAGCGCCGCCCGACCGGCCCCGCGTGGCCGACCATGCCCGAGTGGAACGTCTCGGCGCCACGAATCGAGGCCCGCCACTGGAACTGGCAGATGCCCTGAGCGCCGCGCGCGACCGCCTGCATCGACCACAGCCGGAACTGCCCCGGGCGTTTGGGCGTGTTGACGTCTCGCCACTGCACCGCGCCGACGGCCTGTTCGAGGATGATCAGCTCCTTGCCCTCGGCCAGCGAGCGCATGAGGTCGATGTGGAGCGCGTTATCGCGCGCACCGCACGGATCGTTGGGGTCGGGATAGGTGTCGTCGGTGACGAGATCCTCCGCACGCGCCCATTTCCAGTAATCGAGACCGTGGAACAGCCCCATGAAGTTGGTCATGACCTGAGCGTGCGGAGCAACCGCCTTGATCAGGTCGCGCTCGGCGGTGAACTGGCCGAGCAGCAGATCGGATCGGAACCGATTCCAGTCGAGGTACTGTGCCGGGTTGCCGAAGTCGGAGGTGGCCCCGGGCGGCTGGATCTGGTCCCAACTTCCGAATCGAAGGGACCAGAAGGCCGTGCCCCACGCGTCATTGAGCGCATCCAGCTCCCCGTATCTGCGGCGCAGCCAACCCACGAACTGCGTGCGGCACCGGCCGCAGAAACATGCCGCGGCGCCGCCGAACTCGTTCCCCGAATGCCACATGACCACCGTGGGGTTCAGCGCGTACCGCCGAGCGAGTTCGGCCGTCAAACGCCGCGACGCGCTCCGGTAGACCGCCGAGCTCGGGCAATGATGCCCGCGGGTGCCACCGGACCTGCGTCGGCCGTACTCGTCGATCGACGCCAGCTCCGGATCCAGATCACCGAGCCACGCCGGCGTCGACGCGCTCGCCGTCGCGAGGTCCACCGCGATTCCCGCCTCGCCGAGGCGGTCGATCAGGTCGTCGAGCCACTCGAACCGGTACTCGCCCGGAGCCGGCTCGATGATCGCCCAGGCGAAAACGCCCAGGGTGACGAGGTTCACCCCGGCCTCGCGCATGAGGCGGAGATCCTCATCGATCGTCGCAGCATCCCACTGTTCGGGGTTGTAGTCGCAGCCGTACCAGATCATGTGTCAGCCCTTCACAGATCCGAGCGTCAGGCCCGTCCGCAGGAACCGTTGCATCAGGAAGAAACCGATGACCAGCGGGATGACCGTGAGCAGTGAGCCGGCCAGGATCAGGTTGTACGTCGCCGCGCCTTTGTCGGCCTGCCACGCGTACAGCCCGAGCGTCACCGGATAGAGACTCCGGTCGGAGAGCATGATGAGCGGGAGCATGAACCCGTTCCAGGCACCGACGAAGCTGAACAGACCGACGGTGGCCAGCGCCGGAGCCATGATCCGCCCGGTGATCTGCCCGAAGATGCGGAGTTCGCCGGCTCCGTCCATCCGCGCGGACTCGATGATCTCGTCCGGCACAGCGCCTTCCGCGTACACCCGGCACAGGTACACCCCGAACGGGCTGATGATCGAGGGGATGATGATCGACCAGATCGTGTTGGTGGCACCGACGGACGCCGCCACCAGATAGAGGGGCACGGTGAGCAGGGCGCCGGGGATGAGCAGTCCCGCGACGACGCCGCCGAAGATGAGCTTGTCTCCCGGGAAGCGGAACTTCGCGAGCGCATAACCGCACGCGCCCGACGTGATGGTGGCACCGATCGCCGCGGCCAATCCGTAGCCGACGGAGTTCCCGAACCAGATCGGGTACAGGCCTCCGTCGCGTGCGAAGACGGCCTGGATGTTCTCGATGAGGTTCATCTCCGCGAACCAGAAGCCGTTCGAGGAGAACAGGTCGGCGTTCGATTTCGTCGCCGAGACCAGGAGCCACCACACGGGGAACAGGAAGTAGACGGCCGTAAGCACCAGCACCCCGTTGACGATGAGCCGGCTGCTCCATGCGGGCCTGTGCATCAGGACTCACTTCCTCGGGTGGACAGCTTGCGGTAGACGATGGCGAGGATGCCGGCGATGATCGCGATCAGCACGGAGATGGCCGAACCGCGCTCGAAATTGTTGGCAGCGAACGTCGCGTTGTACGCGAGCATCATCGGTGTCCATTCGGCGCCGATAGCGGTGGTGATGGTTCGCAACACCACCGGCTCGTTGAAGAGCTGGATGGAGCCGATGGTCGACAGCAATGCCGTCAGCGCGATCGGACCCCGGATCAACGGTGCCTTGATCCGCATCGCCAGAACCCAGCCGTTGGCGCCATCGATCTGCGCTGCCTCGATCACCTCCTTCGGGATCGACTGCAGTGCGGCTGTGTAGATGATCACGTTGTACCCGGCCCACGACCAGATGGCGATGTTCGCGATCGAGAACAGCACGGTCGGAGCTCCCAGCAGATCGATGTCCCACCCCCAGGACTGAACCAGCTGGATGACCGGGCTCAGCTGAGGAACATAGAGGTACGCCCACAGGAGCGACGCCACGATGCCGGGAATCGCGTAAGGGAGGAAGCTCGAGAGCCGGAAGACCCCACGGCCCCTCGCCGCACGGGAGTCGATGAGGAGCGCGATCGCCATCGCGACCACGAGCATCACGGGGATCTGGATGAGCCCGTAACCGAAGACCCGGAGGATGCCCTCCCAGAAGACCGGTGAGGTCACGACATCCACGTAGTTCGCGAGGCCGACGAAGACGTCCGTAGGCGGGCCGATCCCGATTCCCGACGTCTGTTTGCGGAACACGCTGCGAACGAGCGAGTAGCCGAGCGGGATCAAGTAGACCACCAGGAAGAGGATCACGAACGGTCCGACCAGGACCGTCAATGCGAGCGGGGGGCGGGACCGCCGCGAGGCGGTCCCGCCCGGGGTGCGGCGTGTCACGGCTCGGTGACCGAGATGCCCAGAGCCTTCATCGACTCGATCTGCTGCGCCTCGAGCGTCGCGAGCAGATCGCTGAGCGTGCCCGAGCCGTCCTTGAACGCGGACATGGAGTCGCCCAGCACGGTCATGCCCTCCGTCCACGTGGGCGAGTACCGCCACGGGCGCATCGCGAGTGCGTACTCGGCGAGTTCCTGGTTGATCTCCGCTCCACCGAAGAACGTCTTGACCTCGTCGGGCGTCGACATCTCGTCCGTCTTCATCGCGGGGAAGCTCTTCAGGCTCAGGATCGCGTCCATGTCGGTGGTCAGCCAGTTCGCGAACTGCATGGCCTCGTCAGGGTGCTCGCAGCCCTTGATGGCCAACTGCGCGCCGCCACCATTGGAGGACGAGGCGACGTCGCCTTCGGTCCAGTTCGGCATCGGGGCGATGGCCCATTCGCCGGCCCCACCGCTGACGTTCGCGGCCAGCAGTGGCGCCTGCCATGCGCCGCCGATGACGGCGAGCTGGCGACCTTCGCTCAGGTCGTTGTAGAACGTCGGGTCCCAGCGGTTCGTCATGTTGAGGAGGCCCTCGTCACGCAGTCGCTGCCAGTAGTCCGCGACCTCCTCGGACTCGGGATTGGTGATATCCACGCTCCATGCGTCATCCGAGATCTCGAACCACGGGTCCGACTTCTGCCCGACCAGGGAGATGAAGTCGGTGTGCGAGTCGCCACCGAGCCCGATCAGGTACGTACCGGGTGCCTTGGTGGAGACATCGCGCGCCGCCTGCTCGAACTGCTCCCACGTCGCGGGGACATCGATGCCGAGCTCGGCGAACTTGTCGGCGCGGTAGTACATGGCCATTGGGCCGCTGCCGGACGGAACGCCGTAGGTGGCCCCGGCGTAGTTGACCAGCTCCCATGTGCTCTCGAGGTAGTCGGACTCGTAGCCGGCGACTTCGTCGGTGACTTCGGTGAGCGCGTCAGCTACGAGCAGTGACGGGATGTAGTCATAGGGCATGAGCATGAGGCACGGCGCGTCTCCGGACTGGAGCGCGGCCATGAGCTTCGCGAACTGCTCGCCCCAGGAGCCGTCCGAGGTCGACAGAGCGACCTGGATATCGGGGTTCGCCTCGTTCCACTCCTCGACGAGGACATCCGTCCCCTGCAGCCCAGACCAGTATTCGATCGTCACCGGGCCCTCCGCCGCGGGCTCTGCAGTCGTGCCGCATGCCCCGAGCAGTCCCGTCGCCGCGATCACCGCGGGTATTGCGGCCCAGCGCCTCTTGTGCCTTCTCATGTGCTCTCCTCCTGGTCCTGCACGCGTCTTCGCGTGCTGCAAAACGGAGACGCGATGCGGATCGGGGAACCCCGGCTGCCGCGCGCGCCTTTGGTCGCGGCGAGGCATCCGCGGCGCTCGGCGCCAGGACAATATCGTCGCTGGGAACTGCAACTGGTACGGCAGTGAGGTTACACGGTTTACCAGATCCTCGCAATGTGCGATCGTTTCACCATCGACCGCCTCGCTCGTGGGCCAGGATGGGTGCCATGGATCCGACCTACGGGTACACGATCGACAGCCTCCTCGCCATCCGACCCCCCAACGCCCCCGCGGACTTCGCGCAGTACTGGGGCGCCCGATATGCGCAGGCCCGCGACATCCGCCCGATGCCGGTCATTCGCCCGAGCGCACAGCCCGCTCCGCCGGCAACGCGCTTGTACGACGTCGAGTTCTCGACCACGGACGGGCTGCGCCTCGGCGGCTGGCTCACCCTCCCCGCAGACGGGCGGGTCGAGCGCGGCCTGGTCGTCAGCCACGGATACGGCGGACGGCTCGAGCCCGAGCGCGTCGCGCCCGTCGAGCACGCTGCCGTGCTGTATGCCTGCGCCAGAGGGATGGGGGCCCGAAGCCTCACCGACGGCATCCCGGCGGTCGCCGAGCGGCACGTCCTCCACGGGATCGCCGATCGCGAGACCTACGTGCACGGAGGGTGCGCGGCCGACGTGTGGTGCTCGGTGAGCGCGCTGACCGAACTCGTCCCGGCCGTCGCCGGCCGCGTCGCGTATGTGGGCGGAAGCTTCGGGGGCGGAATCGGCGCCCTCGCGCTCCCCTGGGAGGATCGAATCTCGGCCGCATGCCTGTCGATCCCGAGCTTCGGCCATCACCCGGTGCGCGTCACGCTGCCGTGCACGGGCAGCGGCGAGTCGGTCCGTCGCCACGTCGAAGCGCACCCGGAGGCGATGGACGTCCTGCAATACTTCGACGCGGCCACCGCCGCGACGATGATCACCGTCCCCACTCACGTCGCACCTGCCCTCGCCGATCCTGCCGTCCCGCCGCCAGGACAGTTCGCCATCGCGAACGGCCTCGGCGGCGAGCGAGAGGTTTTCGTGCGCGCCACGGGGCACATGGACCACCCCGGCGCGCCGGAGGAGGCCGAGGCGCTGCGAGCATCCCAGCGCGACTTCCTCGCTCGGACCTGATCGCCGGAGCACCCCGGCCCTGTCAGCGCTGCGGACCGATTCCGTAGGACGCCCGCTGCACGAAGCGCGCAGGCAGAGTCCGCCGGACGGGCCCGACCGTTTCGGCCTCGAGGCCCGCCAGGAGCATCCGCCCCGCGATCTCGCCGAGCTCGACGTAGTCGCACGCGATCGTAGCCAACGGCGGCGACAGGTACGGGGCGAGCGGAATGCCATCGAACCCGAACACCGCGACCTGCTCCCCCACCCGCAGCCCCGCCTCCGCAATGGTGCGCATGCCGGCCGCCGCCATGACGTCGTTGGCGTAGAACACCGCCGTCGGCGGTTCGTCCACGGCGAGGATCTCGCGCGTCGCGTCTTCGGCACCCGACTCGGTGAACCCCCCCACCGCGAGCAGATCGGAGCGCAGCCCATGCCGCTCGAGGACGCCTGCCCAGATGTCTCGGCGCCGCCGCGCATGTTCCAGCGCGGGATCCCCCATGACGTGTCCGATGCGGATATGGCCCCGAGCGATCCAGCCGTCGAGCGCATGGCGAATCGAGTCGTCGGAGTCGTGGAAGACGGCGGGAATCTCGACCCCCGGCGGCGGATCGCCGATCACGATCGCCGAGGCGCCGAGTTCGTCCAACAAGGCGAACCGCGGATCGGCGTCGCGGAGATCCGCCACGATGAAGGCGTCGACGCTGCGTTCGGCTCGCCAATCCCGGTAGCAGAGCTCTTCCTCCGTCTCATCCGAGACGAAGCGGATCGTCAGGGCGTACGCCTGCTCCGAGAGCACCCGCTCCAATCCCGCAAGGAACAGCGGAAAGAACGGGTCCGCCCCGAGAAGATCCGGCTCGCGCCTGAGTATGAACCCGATCGTGTGCGCCGGAGAACCCTTGATCGCGCGGGCGGCGGTGTTGGGTCGCCAGCCGAGCTGATCCGCCGCTTCCATGATGCGGTCGACCGTGCTGGAGCGCAGGCGGTAACCGCCGTTGAACGCCCGCGACACGGCGTTCCTCGACACGCCCGCGAGGTCTGCGACATCCTGCGCCGTCACCCGGCGACGTCTGGGGGTCGACATGATTCTCGGCGCACCCGCCGTCACTCGGCCCGCAGCTCGTATGACGCACGCGGGAGGAAGCGCCCGGCCAGCGTCGTCACGGGCGGGACGGATCCATCCGTTGAGAGCAGGGTCATCAGCTCACCGCCGACGACGTCGCCGAGCTCGTCGAAGTCGCAGACGATGGTCGCGAGCGGTGGTGAGAGATACTGCGCCAGCGGGATTCCGTCGAATCCGGCGACGGCGATGTCTCCACCCACTGTGCGACCCGCGTCCGCGAGCACCCCCATGCCTGCGGCTGCCATGATGTCGTTCGCGTAGAAGATCGCAGTCGGCGGTTCGGCAGCGGCCAGAAGAGCGCGGGTCGCCACCTTCGCACCGTCTTCCGTGAACCAGCCGGTCTCGAACAGGTCGGAGCCGAGCCCGTGCGTGGCCAGGGCGTCGGCCCAGATCGCACGCCGGCGCAGCGTGTGCCGCAGGTTGGGGTCGCCTGTGACGTGCGCGATCCGGGTGTGACCGCGCTGGACCCACCCGTCGACGAGCTCGCGGATCGAGGCGTCGGTGGTGTGATAGACGGCCGGCTGAGAAACCGCACGCCCGGGGTCACCGACGATGACGCCCGGCAGATCGAGCTCGTCGAGCAGCGCGAACCGCGGGTCGCCGTCGCGCAGGTCGGAGACGATGACGCCGTCCACGCGGCTCTCCGCGACCCAATCGCGGTAGCAGCGGGTCTCCTCCTCCTCACTCGTGACGAACCGGATCGTGATGCCGTACGCGTGAGCGGAGAGCACTCGCTCGACACCCGCGAGGAAGAGCGGGAAGAACGGGTCGGAACCGAGCAGCGCGGGGTCGCGGCGGACCACGAACCCGATCGTCCTCGCCGGGGCGCCCTGGATGGCACGCGCAGCCGCGTTGGGCCGCCAGCCCAGTTGCTCCGCGGCGTCATGAATGCGCTTCACCGTGCTCTCGGGCAGCCGGGAGGCGCCGTTGAACGAACGCGAGACGGCCCCTTTCGAGACTCCCGCGAGAGCGGCGACGTCGTTGATGGTGACCCGTCGGCGACGCTCTGACATACGCCGAGGGTACTACCGCCCACCGTCGGCGCCGGGTCGCCTCGGCACACGTACCGCGGACGGGATGAGCTTGGCCATATTGCGCTCAACGCAATATGCTCACGGTGTGCTGGAATCCGGACTCGACATCCTGCGAATCGTCGCCGAGGCGGACCACCCCCTCACGGCCACCTCGATCGCGCAGCGTGTCGGCCTGCACGTGTCCTCGGTCTCGCGCACGCTCGGCGTGCTCGTTCGGCACGGATATCTCCGCAAGCCGACCTACCACTCGTTCGCTGCGGATCTCGGCCTCCTCGCGCTTGCCGGACGGTCGGCGTCGTCACTGACGGAGATCACCGCGACTCTCGCGCCGGTCGAACGGCTCGCCGGCGACACCGGACTCCAGGCCACCCTCGCCGCCCTGCACCACGACGAGGTGCTGTACCTGCACCAGTCCCAGCACGGACGGACGACATCCGCAGTGGCGGGTGGCTACCCGCTGCACCTGTCGGTCGTCGGGCTCCGCCTGCTCCTCGATCTGCCGGCGCCACGGGCCGTCGAGGTGCTGTCGATGGCGGCGCGCCGCTACGGGTGGGACCGACCTACGCCGGGGACGCCCGCCGACCCCGAGAGCTGCCTCACCCGCGCGCGGGCCCAGATTCAGGATGGCGTCCTCCGGATCGACGCCTGGGGCGATCCCTCCGTGCTGGCCGCAGCGGTCGCCGTCACAGTGCCGGGGCGCGCGCCACTCGCCCTCGCCCTCGTGGGTCCGCGTCCGCCGGGGGACGCCGATGCATTCGTCCGCGAGCACCTCGCACGCGGCGCCGAACACCTCCGCAGTGCCCTCATCTAGGAGAACCATCGTGCTGAGAGAACAGTCATTCGACCTCGTGGTGGCCGGCGGCGGTATGGCGGGTGTGTGCGCCGCGATCGCCGCCGCCCGGGAGGGCCTGCGCACATGCCTGGTCCACGAGCGTCCGGTGCTCGGCGGCGTTGCCTCGAGCGAGATGCGGGTGACCGTCCACGGCGCAGGACACAATCACTCGTTCGCACGCGAGACCGGGATCATCGCCGAGCTGCTGAGCGAGGAACGGCGCCGCAATCACGAGCCGATCAACGAGAACGGCTGGACCAACTCGGTGTTCGACCAGGTGCTCTACGACTTCTGCATACGGGAACCGAACCTGACGCTGCATCTGAACACCAGCGTCATCGGAGTCGAGCTCGAGGGCGCCGACGAGGTCGATCGTGCACCCCACACCGAGAAGGGCTACTACGAGCGCGAGGCCTGCGCGCCCAGCCGCCGGCTGACCGCCCTCCGTGCCCGCACCCTGTCGGCCGAGGTCGATCTCCGGCTCGCCGCCGACCTGTTCATCGATTGCACCGGCGATGCGTTCATCGCCGACCGGGCCGGCTGCGGCTGGCGGATGGGCAGCGAATCCCGCGCGGAGCACGGCGAGGCTCACGCTCCCGAGCAGCCCAGCACCGCCACGATGGGCAACTCGATCCACATCCGGGCCAAGGACGTCGGCAGGCCCGCGCCGTTCACGCCACCCGAGTGGGCAGTGCGACTGGATGACCCGTCGTACTTCTACGAGCAGGGCCGCGTGCCCAACGACCCGCACGGCGGGTTCTGGTGGATCGAGATCGGGATGCCGTGGCACACGATCTTCGACAACGAGACCATCAGGCACGAGCTCACCCGGTATGCGCTGGGCGTGTGGGACTGGATGAAGAACCGGGATCCCGAAATGAGGGAGCGCTGCCGCGACTTCGCGCTGGACTTCGTCGGCCAGGTGCCCGGCAAGCGCGAGAGCCGACGCGTGTTCGGCCGCCACTGGCTGACCGAGCAGGAGGTCCAGGCGCACACGCCGTTCCCCGATGCGGTCTGCTACGGCGGCTGGGGCATCGATCTGCACACGCCGGGCGGACTGCTCGCGGAGACTTCGGAACCGTCGGCGGCCGAGCGCTACCAGGAGGATTCCGAGTACGCGAGCAAGATCTATGTGCGCCCCTATGGCATTCCCTTGCGCAGTCTGATGGCGCGCGATGTCGACAATCTGCTGCTGGCGGGACGCTGCATCAGCGTGACCCGGGCCGCTCTCGGCTCCGTGCGGGTGATGGCGACGACGGCATCGATGGGGCAGGCCGCAGGCGTGGCCGCCGCGGTGATGACTCAGCGCGGCATCACGCTTCCGGAGTTGGCGGCGGAGGCCGCGGAGGGCGGCCCGGCCGTGCGCGAGGTCCAGCAGCGCCTGCTGCGCGGCGGCGCGTTCATCCCGGGCGTCCGCAATCACGACGACTCCGACCGCGCGCGCTCGGCCACCGCCTCGGCGTCGTCCCGGCAGCTCATGCACGGCCTGTCGCCGACCGACCCCGCGCCGTTCGAACAGCTTGCGAACCTCCCCGAGGAGGGGGCGTACGGGCTCGAGGGGGAGGTCGCGCAGCTGCTCTGGTTCGATGGCCGGCTCAATACCGTGTCGCTCTGCCTCGACAACACCGCCGACGCCGACCTGCGCCTCCCGTTGCGCCTGGTCCGCGTGGGCCACGTGTGGGACAACCGGAAGGGCGGCGACAGCGTGCTCGCCGAGGGTTCGGTCGGTGTCGTCCCCGGCACCGCGCGATGGGCGCACTGGCGGGTGGATCTCGCCGACCTCGCGCCCGGCTGGGTGCGCATCGAGACGGCAGCGCCCGCACCCGGGCTCCGCTGGCGCTACGCCAGAGGCGTCATGCCCGGACATTTCGCGAGCCGCAGCCTCTCGCCCACCCGGCTACGCGATCTGCATGCCTCCTTCGCCTACCGCGCCGCCCCGGCTCAGGACGCCTTCGCACCCGCCGAGGTGCTGTCCGGGGTCACCCGGCCGACGACCAGCACGGCCACGTGGCGGAGCGATCCCGGCGCCGGACTGCCGCAATGGCTGGAGCTCGCCTGGGAGGACGCGCAGCCGATCGAGCGCGTCGAGGTCACCTTCCCGGGCTCACTGCTTCGTGACGTCCACAGCACTCCACCGTTCTACGTCGAGCCGCAGACCGCCAAGGACTACGTGATCGAGGTCGAAGGCGTCGAGGCCGTTCGGGTCGAGGGGAATACGCAGTGGCGGCGCGTCCACCGGCTCGAGACCGCGGCGAAGGCTCGCAGCATCCGGCTGATCGTCCTGGCGACGAATGGCGATCCGGCCGCGTCCATCGCGGAGATCCGCTGCTACTGACGTCGGGAAACGGCTGCGCCGCGCCCCCGGATGGGCGCGGCGCAGTCGTGGCCATGCGGCGGCGGTGATCAGGTGAGCGTGAACACGACCGTCTGACTGTTTCCCGCGACGTCGAAGAGAACCAGCGAGTTGACCCCCGCGATCGCGCCGAACACACCCGGCTCGATGAAGTTCAGGTCTGACCACGCATCGTCCGACAGGTCCTTGACGGTTCCGTTGAGTTCGATGCGATCGATCTTCCCCGCGTCATGGAGTTTGAAGCTCACCAGGTCGTAGCCATCGCCGGCCTGCACGGTGAATCGGTCGCCGTTCTTGACCACCGCCGTGGGCGGTGTCGAGTCGACCACGAGATCGAACGTCCCCGTCCGGGAGACGTTCCCGGCGGCGTCATGAGCGTTGAACTTGACGGTGTATTCGCCGTCAGGCACCGTGACCGAGGCCGTGTGTGTTGCCGACACCGCACCGTCGACGGCTGACTGCGTGCTCCGCACGAGGGTTCCGGCACGGTAGACGTTCGCCACGATCCTGCTCAGCCCCTGATCGTCGGAGGCATCGACGCGGAGGTCGATACTTCGCAGCGGTCCCGCCGAGCTCGGCGTCACGAGCGTCGCCTCCGGACGCACCTCATCCGGTGCGGACGGCCCCTCGTCCCACGCCCGGACATAGTCGACGGCGAGCACGCTCGGGGCTTTCGGATCCCGCGCGTTCGACGCCGCGAGGTTGAGGATGAGGTACTGACGATCGGTCGTCCCGAGGTAGTGCGTCGCCAGGTGGACCCCGTCGTAGTAGAAGTCGATGTTGCCATCCGTACGCCAGTGCGCACCGTAGACATGCCAGGCGTCCGGTGCGACGTCGAGGCACGCGCGTTCATCGATGTCGGGTCCGTGCACGCTCGCGCAGGCCTGGCCGGCCAGGCCCTCCATCACGTCGATCTCGCCCGTATGCGGCCAGTTGTGGCTCTCACCGTTGAGCCAGAACGCCGGCCAGTTGGCGATGCCGTGCGGGGCCTGCTCGGTGCGCATGCGCGCCTCGACGAAACTTCCCGGGCCGACGGCGAACTTCTTCCAGCTCTGGATCATCGCCCCCGCGTAGTCGTATTCGAACGAGGTGCCGCGGCGCTCGCACTCGGTCGCGCGCTCGACGAAGTGCAGCTCGAGTGAACCGTCCTGGATCCGGATGTTGTCCGGGTCGTAGCACTGGATCTCCGTGCCGACGTTGACAGGCGTCGTCATCTCGCCGTCCACGCCGTCGACCCACCCGCGGTTCCAGACGCTCGCGTCCAGCGCCGGCGCGTCGAAGCCGTCGTCCAGCAGCACCGAGGTCATGGCTCCAGCCACCTCGGGCGGCGCAAGCGGATGCGGCTCACCGGCCCCGCCGCCGGGCGGGCACTCGAGGGGGGTCACGTCGAAGACCCACTCGGTCTGCGCACCGGGCGTCAGCGAATATCCGAGCGCTGCTTCGGCTGTGACCGTGAGCTCATTCCCGGTGCGTGCCTGCGTGTACGAGACGCCGTCGAGCTCGGGGATCACGATCACCGGTTCGATGCCGCACGCCGAGGCCTGCCGGACCGGCGGTGCGGGCATGACGCCGCGCACCGTGTCCCATGCCCGCACGTAATCGACCGCGAACGTGCTCGGCGCGACCACACGATTCGGCCAGGCTGCGACGTTCAGGATCGGATACATCGGATCGGTGGTGCCGAGCGCGAAGCTCGCGGTCGGCATGCCGTCGTAGTAGATGTCGACCGTGCCATCGACCTTCCAGTGCGCGCCGACCGTGTGCCAGGCGTCCAGCTCGAGCGCCGCACACCGCTTCTCGCTGGCGCCGTCGGCCCGCGTGACCGAGGCGCACGCGCCGCCCGGTTCGCCCTTCAGGAGTACCACGGTGCCGTTGCTCGGCCAGTTCAGGCTGCGTCCCTGCATCCAGACGGTCGGCTCGTTCTCGATCGCCCCCGTAGTGCCTGGTAGATAGACGCGGGCCTCGAGGAAGCTGCCCGGCCGAACGGTGAACTTGCCGTAGGAGTTGATCATTCCCCCGGCATAGGCGCGCTCGACGCCGCCGCAGGTCAGATTCTCCTCCGTGAGGTCGAGCGCGACCTCACCGCCGCTGACGGTGACGTTGTCGGGGTCGTAGCACTGCGCCTGCCCGGCGTTCACCGGAGCGGTCACGTCCGCGCCGTTGCCGAACCATCCCTTCGTCCATACCGTCGAGTCCAACGCGACCCCGTCGAAGTCGTCGTCGAGCAGCACGCCCGTCACCTGGTCGGCGATCGCCGGCGGTGCGCTCGGCACCGGCGGAGCGCCCGGCTCCTCCCCCGAGGCGGGTGTCGCGCTCAGTGTCGCAGCAACCACGGCACATGCCGCGAACGCGGTCAACAGGGGTCGTTGGCGTCTCATCCGGGACGATTCCTCTCGCGTCATTGCGCGGCGGGACCGCTTATGAGCCCACCGGAACGGAGCACGACATCCAGCGTTCCTCGCGTTATTCCGCCTGAGGTCTGCCACCGTACGCGAGCAGGTTAACCGGTTTACCAGACCGTCGTCAACGGTGCCGTCAACAGTGACGGCCGGCCCTCCGATGGCGATCACCCCGCGCAGGAAGTGCGCGACCGTCTCAGGCGGCGAGGGCGGCCTTGGCGTCGACGGTGTCCTGATCGGCGAGAACCTCCGGCGCGCCCGCCTGGAGCCCGTCGAGCGCCGCGGTGACCACGTCGGCCGGGTCGTTCTTGGGGATGTCCCAGCCGGCCATCATGTCTGTCTCGGTGGCGCTCAGATAGAGGCCGGTGACCTGGGTGCCCTGCCCGACCAGTTCCAGGCGCACGCCGTTGGTCATGCTCCACGAGGCGGCCTTCGACGCCGAGTAAGCATTGGCGCCGGCGACCGAGAGCCAGGACAGGCGCGAGTTCACGTTGAGGATGCCGCCGCCCCCGTTTCGGGCCAGAACCGGTGCGAACGCGCGGATCATCGCGAGGGGGCCGAAGAAGTTCGTCTCGAACTCGTTCCTGATCGCGGCGAGCTCCCCGGTGACGAGATCGGTTCCGGTGGAGACACCGGCGTTGTTGATCAGGAGGGTCAGGTCGGTGGCGACGGCGGCCACGTCTGCCACCGACGCGGGGTCGGTGACGTCCAGCGCGAGCGGGACCGCCCCCGGCACATCGATGGTCTCTGGGTTCCTCGCGGTGGCGTACACCTTCGAGGCCCCTCTCTCCAGCAGGTGCTGGACGAAATGCCGGCCGATGCCGCGGTTGCTGCCTGTGACGAGTGCCACGCTTCCTTCAATGTTCACGCGACTAACGTAGGACGCGTCCTCGCGCCTCTCAATGCCAAAACTGCTCATATCGATATCTGTAACGCTCAACTGGGATACGCTCAGGCACCATGGACGCCCTATCGGGACTCATCGACACTCAAGGGGTGCGGGGAGTGCTCGGCGCACGCATCGCCGCCGGGGAGGACTGGGGCTGGTGGTCGGCGGAGACACCGGGGGCAGCCTTCCACGCCGTGACAGCGGGCACCGTGTGGATCGCTCCGGAGGGCGGCGATCCGGTGCAGCTGCTGCCCGGCGAACTGCTCCTGCTTCCGAGCGGCGGTGCACACGCCCTGGCGAGCGATCCGGACACGCTCGCCCGTACGTCGCCGCAACGCTCCGACGACCCCTTGGTCGCTGGGGACGGGACCGTTCGGATGGGGCGGGGTTCGGCGCGGACGCATATCCTCTGCGCGCATTACGCCCACGATCCCGTCACCTCCGCCCCACTCCTCGCGGCGCTCCCGCCGGTCCTGCTGCTTCGCGGGCAGGGCGAGGACGAGGGGCTCGCCGAGACGGTCAGGCTGGTGGGGCGGGAACTGGCCGCACCGCGACCGGGGAGCCCGGTCGTCCTGGCCCGCCTCATCGACGTGCTGCTCGTACAGGCGTTGCGCGCGTGGTTGGCCCGTGAGGACGACAGCGCTGCTTCCCCGCTGCACGCCGTCCGCGACCCCGCGGTCAGCGCGGCGATGGCGTTGATAGACGCCGCCCCGGGCGACGCATGGACGGTCACGAGGCTCGCCAGAGAGTCCGCTGTGTCGCGAGCGACGCTCGCGCGCCGCTTCCCTGCGATCCTCGGCGAAACGCCGGCCGCGTACCTCACCCGCCGCCGGCTCGATCTCGCCGCACGCCGACTTCGCGACACCGACGACACCCTCGAAGTGATCGCTCAGCACGTCGGCTACACGTCTGTCTATGCGTTCAGTCGTGCGTTCCGCCGCCAACAAGGCGTCCCGCCCGGCCGGTTCCGCGTTGCCGCACGCGCCGGCACCATCGCCTCCTGAGCTCTCCGTGTTCTCGCGTTCGGTACCGTGACAGGCTTCGGCTACCGAGAGGACGGGCTCACCGCTCGATGTGCAGCCTCTTACCGACCGGTCGACCCCTCGATAGCCCGCGGCCACGTGCGGAAGCTGATCAAGGAGCCTGAGCTCACGACGCGGGGGGTCGCGATGCGCGGAGCTTCTTGCCCCGGTCCCAGTGCGTCGTGTCAAGCGGGGCCCCGTCGGTGTTCCATCGCTCCCAGAGACCGTGTTTCTCGTCGTCGAGGAAGCCTCCGCGTTGGAGTAGACCGCCGGTCGCGCGGTACCAGACCCAGCTCCCTTGCAGCTTTCCGCGTTGGTACTCGCCCTCCGATCGGAGGGACCCGTTTGTGAAGTAGTGACGCCAGACGCCGTGGCGTTTCCCTTCGACGTACGCGCCGGTGTTGATCCCGCCGTGTGGGTCACTCTCCGACCACCATCCCGTCCTGCGGCCCTCGTCATCGAGCGCGTTGGGGGCGGAGTCGGCGCTCATGCGGGGCTCGTGAGCTGGATCAGATTGCCACAGGTGTCGTCCAGCACCGCCGTGACGACAGGCCCCATCGTCGTCGGCGTCTGCCGGAAGGTGACGCCCCGCGCACGGAGCCCCTCATGGACAGCTGCGACGTCGTCGACCGCGAAGGAGGTGAAAGGGATGCCGTCCTCAACCAACGCCTGCTTGTACGCTTTCGCGGCCGGGTGGGCGTCTGGCTCCAGCAGCAGCTCGACGCCCTCAGGTTCCTGCGCTCCGACGACCGTGAGCCACCGGTACTCCCCCAGCGAGACGTCCGTCTTGGCGACGAAGCCCAGCACATCGGTGTAGAAAGCGAGCGCTTTGGTCTGGTCATCGACCAGCACGCTCGCGACGTTGATCCTGGGCATGGCTGATCACTCCTCGAGTCTGGGTAGTGGCCAGCGGTCGACGATCGACCGCAGCGGTTCAGTATTCAGATGGTGGATCTTCGTGCGCCCCTCCCTGCGCGAGCGGACCAGATCGGCTTCCTCCAGCACGGTCAGGTGCTGCGAGATGGCCTGCCGCGTCGACGTCCTGCCGTGCCGCATTGCCAGACGCGAGCAGATTTCGAACAGCGACTGCCCGTCGCGGTCGGTCAGCTCGTCCAGGATGATCCGCCGAGTCGGGTCGGACAACGCTTTGAAGACATCACCCACACCGGAACTATAGGCAACTCTTTACTTGCATGTCTATGGTCCACCTCGCACGTCGCCCTCAGGACTTGCGATCCGGCGGCATCGCCGTGGACGCCGTGGCTCCGGTGTCACCAACCTCCGGCTGCCGCGGAATCGTGCAGCTGAGCGAAGACAGGCCCAACGCGCTTCTGGAGATGCTCTGGATCCGCGAGGCCCACAATCTCTGCCCCGACGGTGTAGATCTCCCGCCTCTGCTGGTCGACACGCCCGCGGGCCCGATTGAACGAGTTGCCTCCACAGCGGAACGGAGCGAGTGGGAGCGGGCATGGCCGAAGTTGTGGCCACAGGTGGTGGGTCCGCGCCTGGCATGCCGGGCTGACCAAGATCGTGGCTATTCCCTGCGAGGGCGAATACTCACGCAGGATCAGTCCCAACGCATTGCTGATGACTGGCGCCGCTCGCAACGATAGCGCCGCCTACCAACGGCCTCTCGACTCGCTCCGTTGACGACTGAACGGACCCCCTCCGCGCTCGCCAAACGCGGGCACCCAGGTACGCATCTCGCGCGAAGCGCGGAGTGCGACCGGCCGCCGGCCCCGTCCGGCTTGCGCGCGCCTGGCTCGTGATTCGCTACGTCGACACATGACCGAGCGCCGCTTCACCATCGATCCTTCGGTTGATGCTGCCTACCTGCCGGTCGCGCCCTTGATCGACGCGGGCGAATCCGTAGAGAACGTCGTCATCGAGCGCTCAAACGGGACGATCGTCCTGGATCTCGATGCAGAGGGCCGCCTGCTCGGTGTTGAGATCCTCGGCGCATCGGCGCTCCTTACGCCCCTCACGCTGGCGGACGCCGAGGTGCTCTCATAGCGACCGGCGAGGAAGCGCAATAGCTGCGAGCCAACAGTTGTGGAGGAGATCCGTCGACCGCCCGCACGCCGCAATCCGTTCCGCGCTCCGAGCCGTACCCTAAGCGACCGCTCCGATGCGCCGGCGAAGGTACTGGGACCGCCCACTCCTCAACGCGCCAGCCGACGGGGAGGCGGTCACCGACTTTCGATAACAAGCGCCGCGCCGCTGATACGCGGCCCCAACGTCAGTCGTAGGCGCGGTGCATGTGCCGGCCGTCGTCGCCCGGTAGACGTCGAAGACGAACGACTCCCCCGCCGGCTCGGTGGCTTGGAAGCGCCAGCCGTGAGCACGGCGTGCACGGTAGCGGTCATCGCCCGGATAGGGATCCGAAGTCGTGCGTAGAGACGGCTCACCCCCGGCACGGTTGACTGTGGGTCCCAACAGAGCGGGTGAGCCGCAATGGTTTCGTCTACGGCCCACCGGTGGTGAGTCCTATCGGACCGTCGCGGTCTCCACGGTTGAACTCGCCGTCTGCGTCTCGGAGCTGACGGGCTGCGATTGCGGCACGCTGTTGTCGATGTACTCGACCGGGGGACGGGGCGTGCGGTCGACGATGAGTCGGGTGACGTCGGCGCGGGCATAGTGCCCGGCCGGATCCGCTGCCATCTTGGACACCGGAATCAGGGAGAGGTCGATGTCGGCATAGACGATGCCCTCCTCATCCTCGGGGATCGGAGCGGTGAGCCGGCTGCCGTCGGGTCCGTAGATGCGGCTCGAGCCGCCGCCACCACCGCCGAGCAGCGCTCGCTGCTCGTCCGTCTTCGCGAAGAGCTCCAATCCGGCCGGTCCAGTAACAGTGGTGGCTGCCAGAACGAAAGCTCCACCTTCGACGGCGTACACCTGGCTGGCGGCCATGTTGACTTCTTCACCGAGCGCGTAGGCGCCGCCGCGGTAGAGGCAGAACGACGGCCACGAAGCGACGTGCACCTGCTCTCCCAGTCCGTACATGGCGTACTTGGTCAGCGGTTGCAGGTGCTCCCAGCAGTTCAGCGCGCCCAACCTGCCGATGCCCTCGACGTCATGGACGGCGATGTTGCTCCCGTCCCCCTCCCCGAAGAGCGCTCGCTCCACGTGCGTGGGCTTCAGTTTCCGGCGCGTCGCGATCGTGGAACCGTCGGCGCCGAAGATGAATTGGGCCATGTACAGCGACCCCTTGTCACGCTCGCTCGCTCCCATCACGACGGTGATGCCGTGCTTACCGGCGGCGTCCGCGAGGCGCTGAAAGTTCTCATCCCCGATGGCGATCGAGTTCTCGTGGTAGCCCGGAACGAACGCCATGCCGGCCGACTGAGGGCCGAGCCAGAGAAAGTGCGGGTAACCCGGAATCCATGTCTCAGGAAACGCAACGAGTTTGGCGCCATTGGTGGCCGCTTCCCTGATGAGGCTGATGGCCTTGTCGACGCCAGCGGCGACATCGAGCCACGCCGGTTCCGCCTGAATTGCTGCGGCCTTGAACGGTTCTACCTTGGACATCGCCACTCCTCTGGGAGACACTTGCTTCCAGATCAACGTACGAGAGTCGATCCCGACCGCCTTGACTGTGGATCTCACGATGCTTGACGATGCGTCTCAACTTGGGAATGGCGATGGCACCGACCCCACGAGAACAGGTGGATCTGCGGACTTGGCGAGAGCGTCTGAGCGAGTCCTTCGTTCGGCTGGATGTCCTGTCGCTGCGCTCGGATGATTATCTGCGCACGCGGATGTCCACCGCCGTGAACGGCTGGGTCCGGGCGAGCACCGTCGATGTGCGAGGCGAGCCTCACGTGGTACGTCGAAGCCGGGCACGCACCACGGACGATGGCGGGGCACTTCTCGTTTCCGTGCAGCTGGGAGGCACCTGCGTCGTTCGTCAGGGTGGCCGCGAGGCCTTCCTCGAACCGGGCGACATCGCTGTCTACTGTTCAAGCGAGCCGTACGATCTTGCGTTTCCAGGTGGGACCCATCGACAGGCGGTGTTGCAAGTCCCACTCGCCGACACGGTCGCCATGAGGTCGCTACTGGGCAAGACCGCCGTGCGCGTGCCCGGGTCGCACGGGCTCGGTCGCGCGGTCGGCCCCCTCATCACAGCGATCCCGCGCGCTATCGAAAACTCGAACGCCGTCGAGGCTGAGCGGCTGACGCTGTCCGGGTTAGATCTGCTGGCGCTCTCCCTATCCTCTGGCGATCGGATCTCCCGGTCGGCAGAACTGCTTGATAGGGCGCGCGCATTCATCGCGATGAACGCGGACGATCCCTCGCTGACCCCACCCTCCATCGCCGTCGGCGTGCATCTATCTCTCGCGCACCTGCACCGGGTATTCCAGCAATCCGACAACAGCGTCGCCGAGACCGTCAAGAACATCCGACTCGAGCGTGCGGCCGCCGACCTCAGAGATGAGGGCCTCCGCGAATGGACGATCGCGGAGATCGCGGAACGTCGCGGCTTCGCGGACGCCTCCTCGTTCTCTCGCGCTTTCGCCTCGAGATTCGGCATGCCACCTATCCGCTGGCGGAATGGGTAACCGCTCAGGCCGACGAATACGGTCAGGACCCACAATGCCGCCGAATCTGCCGTCTCCCCCTAGCAGTGCACAGGCGAGGCGGTTTGTCCGTATTCCGATCGGTGAGCGACACCTACCTAGGCGAGGTAGCTGACGATTCTGATGATCGCGTTAAGTTGTGGTCGATGGCGGACATGTACGAGTCATGGAGCAGATGACGCTGGATGACCTCCTTGCTCGATCGGGATCGCTGACTGAGCAGTCGACGCGGGTCGACGCGCTTGCAGCCGAGATGGCGCGGGAGATCACGACCGAGGTGCGACGACCGTGGTGGCGGCCGCGGTCAGCCGTGGCGACGGTGACTCTTGCAGGTGTCCTCATCGTCGGCGCTGGCGCCGCGGTGGCGGTGCCGTTACTCAACGACTGGTGGATGTGGGTGCCGTCCGATGACTTGTCATTCCGGTCCGAGCCGATCGCCGTCGACGGGGCGGTTGTGACGTGTGAAACCCAGTTGCGAGCACTCGCCGACGGGAAGACAGCGGGTGATGACTCCATCGAACGTCTCCAAGCAGCACGGGCCTGGCTCCGCTCGGTAGATCTTGCCTCGTTCGCCGATGAGGCGCGCGAAATACGAGAGATCGGAGGAGTCGGTAACGGTCCACCGGAACTTGCTGACAGCATGGCGTTGGCCATCGCGATCGGGCTCGAGATGCAAGAGCGCGGGCTGACCGGCGGCGGCGTGAAACTCGACAGCTCCACGAACTGCCCGCCGGAGGTGTTCGATGAGTGATTCGGGTACGCCGGAACCGGGGTCTTCGGAATGGCTGCGGATGATCGCTCCGGAGCTGCTGGCCTTTTTCCGTCGCCGCGTTCGTGTCGACGAAGACGCAGCCGACCTGCTGTCGGAGTGCCTTCTTACCGCGTGGCGTCGGCGTGCGGCGATACCGGTTGGTGATGAGCAGGCGCGAATGTGGGTGTACGGGGTCGCTGGCAACACGGTGAGGAACTGGGCGCGCAGCAACCAGCGCCACCACCGACTCGCTGACCGCCTGCGACAACAGCTGCGGATCGCAAGCGTGCCACCTCAGCTTGACGAAGTCCGCGCCGCAATCAGCCGCCTCCCAACCGATCAAGCCGAACTGATCCGACTTGTGCACTGGGAAGGGTTCAGCGTGATCGACGCGGCGACAGTTCTTGGCGTCAGCGAATCCACCGCGCGAGGCCGGTACCAGCGCGCACGCCACACACTCAGCGACGACCCGACACTCAACGCATTGCGACCCGCCGCCGCAAAAGCAGACCCATTACGCGACGCCCGATAGGTCCGGTCGGTCAGTAGGCGCCTCCCCGCTCAATGGCGCGTCCGCTCTGAAGCGGATTCTCACTCGGGCGGCGCGGCCCTCGTTTAGGACTGCGAAGGTGAAAGCCAGCCCAAGCAGAGGCCCAAACCAGCGATGAAGGCCGGGGCCAAGCAGTGATACGACAACGGTACGGCTCTCACCACCGGACCGCCACGCATCCCAGCCGGCACCTCAGGGCCCGCAGGCGGATCGATCAGACCCCCAAACTTCGAGGGTCAGGTGTCTACGGCGCCCATACTCAGTAGGTGCGCCCGATGCCGCTCCACCGTTCCGATGCAACCGGATGGGAGTCGAGCTAGTCGACGCTCAGCGCCGCGATACGGCGCTGAGCGGATAAGAAGATGGCATTTGCGATCACGTGGTCACGTCTCACCAACTAAGAAGTCCCGGGAACCCTCAGGTTCCCGGGACTTACCGGTCGGGATGACAGGATTTGAACCTGCGACCCCTTGACCCCCAGTCAAGTGCGCTACCAAGCTGCGCCACATCCCGGTCCGTTGCCCGCAAGCGGACAACTCCACCATCCTACCCGCTCCGCAGACCTCCCGCGAACGCGCGCGGCCGCGTCCTCCCCATGGCGGGCGGCCCGAGAGTTCTCCACAACCCTCCTCGACATTCGAACGAATGTCCGAGGTTCGTGGTTCCATGAAGTATGACGAACCCGGTGGACGCCCTCCTCGACACACTGACCGCGCTGCGGTCGGCGTGGGTCGAGGCGAGCGGTTCCGGCGCGGATGAGCGCGGCATGTCGGCGGCGGCGCTGCTCGACATCAATCAGCGCATCGCGGGAGCGCGTCGCCTGCTCGACGGTGTGCACGCGCGCGTGGCCGCCGAGATGTCGGCGCGGTCGCGACCGGAATTCGGCTCCGACGGGCTGGCCAGACAGGCGGGGTTCCGCTCCCCCGCCAAGCTCATCGCCGCCGCCACGGGCGGCCACACCGGCGACGCCGTGCGCCTCATCCAGGTCGGCGAAGCGACCCGCGAACGCACGCTCTTCTCGGGCGAAGCGGCACCCGCACGCCACCCGCACATCGCCCGCGCCCTGCACGACGGAATGGTCAGTGTCGCCGCGGCGTCCGCGATCAGCGCGATGCTCGACCGCGTCGCCGTCCGCGTCGACGCCGACACACGAGCGGATGCAGAGACCGCACTCGTCCGGCAGGCACCGCTGCTGTCCCTCGACGAACTGCACGCGGTCCTGCGTCGCGCGGAGGCGCACCTCGACCCCGATGGCCTCGAGCCCGTGGTGGGAGAACTGCACGGGCAGCGGTCGCTGAAGATCCAGCAGGACGCCACCGGAATGACCGTCCTCACCGCCCGCCTGGATGCGGAGACCGCCGCCCCTATCGTGGCCGCCATCGACGCGATCGTCACCACTCAGCTCCGCACCTCGCGCGGACACAACACCGCGTCGGGTCTGACCGTCGACGACCCAGCCGGCGATGCAGCCGATGATGCGCCGGCCACGAACGGCGGTCCGGTGGCTCCCGAGACCCGCTCTCTTCCGCAGATGCGCGCCGACGCGCTCGCGGCGATCTGCCGGCACGCCTCCGGCTGCGACCAGAACACTCTGCCGAAGCCGTCCACCGCGGTCGTTGTGCGCATGGATCTCAGCCAGCTGCGCGAGGGCGCGGGTGTGGCGACGATCGACGGCATCGAGCAGCCCATCGACGCCGGCACCGCCCGCAGGATGGCCGCCGCGGCCGACCTCATCCCCTGCGTCCTCGGAACCGCGAGCGAGGTCCTCGACTTCGGCCGTGCCCGCCGCCACTTCAGCGCCGCGCAGCGACTCGCACTCGTCGAACGCGACGGCGGATGCGCGTTCTGCCATCTGCCCCCCGCCTTCGCCGAAGCCCACCACATCCGCTGGTGGCAGCGCGACGGCGGAACCACCGATCTGGCCAACGGCATCCTGCTGTGCACCTCGTGCCACCACCGGGTGCACGCGGACAACTGGGAGATCCGCATCGAGGCCCCACCCGGCGCGCCACCCTCGGCGGGCACGGTCTGGTTCATCCCACCGTCCCATGTCGACCCGCACCGCGCACCACGGCTCGGCGGACGACGACGCTTCGACCCGCTCGCCTACCACCTCGTCGCCTGATGCCCGATCTGGCGAGTGTCGGGACACCGGCCTATCGTTCCGGCATGAGCGTTCAGATCCTCCCCGCCACCGCCGACCGCTTCGACGACGCCGAGCATGCCCTCACCGGCGGCGGCGACGGCCCCTCCTGCCAATGCCAGTGGTGGACCCTGCGCAACGAACCGTTCCGCACGACCACGAAGGAGGAGAAGATCGAGATGCTCCGCGCAGAGCTTGCCACCGAGCCCTCCCCCGGTCTCATCGCCTACGTCGACGGCACCCCCGCCGGGTGGGTCCGCGTCGGCCCCCGTGTCCGGCAGGCCCGCATCGCCGCCACGCGCATGATCACGGCGAACTCCCCCGAACCGCTCGATGACCCCTCCGTCTGGGCGGTGACGTGCTTCGTCGTGCGCAAGGAGCACCGCGGCTCCGGGCTCATGGCCCGCCTCCTGGATGCAGCCGTCTCGCACGCGCGCGACGGCGGCGCCCGCGCGGTCGAGGCCTACCCCTTCGATCCGACGGTCAAGAAGCGCCCCGCCAACGAGCTGTACCACGGCGTGCTCCAGGTCTTCACGGACGCCGGATTCGACATCGTCGCCCAGCCCCGCCCCGACCGGGCGCTCGTATCGCTCACGCTCGACGCGTAGCGCCGCGCGCAGCATCCACCTCCAACGCGACCACGACACCCGTCATGACGAGCGCGGCCACCACGAACTCGCCCACCGCGAGGAGTCCCGCCAACGCCACGAGCACGCTCCCCGCCACCAGAACCACCGACACCCACCGCGCCACCCGGCGGCGCAGCAGCAGCGCCCACGCGCTCACGAGGAACACCGCCAGGGGTGCCGTGAGGGCCAGGCCGGCCGCCGCATCCGAGATCTCCGTATGCCCGGTGACCTCGTCGATCTCCACCTCCACGCCCGATGACACGGCGCCGACGGCCGCGAAGATCACGTAGTGCACGTACCCGAACGTGAAACCGCCCCGGAGCTCCCCGAGGCCGTCGTACTGCTCACGCGCGAAGTAGATCCACCAGATCGCGGCGGTGATGAACAAGCCCGACCCGGCCAGCCACAGCAGTTCGGCGACGTGCTCGCCTTCCGCGATCGCGTCGATGAGCGCATTCGCCGAGGCCAGCAGGCTCTCGCCCAGCAGCAGGAGGGTGAACAGGCCGAACCGCTCGGCGATGTGGTGCGGATGCCACTGCGTCCGCCCCCGCAATTCCGCCCACACCGGCACCGCGAGTTCGGCGATCACGAGCAGCCCGAAGGTCCACGCCGGCGCCTCATCGCCCAGCACCGCCGCGCGAGCCACCCACAGCACCTGCACCGCGCCGATCCCCGCCGCCATCCGCACCGCCGTCGGACGCGACGCGGAATCGGATGCGGCGACCCGCAGCCACTGCGCCACCATCGCCAGCCGCATCACGACATAGCCCAAGGTGATCACGGTGTAATCGGAGAGCAGCATGGCGTCGCGGACACCGGCGGCCAGTACCAGCACGCCGCCCATCTGCACGATCGCCAGCGTGCGGTACAGCCAGTCGTCGGTATCGAACGCCGACGCGAACCACGTGAAGTTCATCCACGCCCACCACACCGCGAAGAACACCATGAGGTAGGTCAGCACCCCCGCCCCGATCCGTCCTTCGCTGATGAGGTCGTGCAGCGTGCTCGAGGCCTGCGATACCGCCACCACGAAGACGAGGTCGAACAGCAGCTCCAGGGGCGAGGCCACCCGATGGGACTGGAGCGCATCGCGCGCCGTCATCCGTCGCAGGCCGAAACGTGCCGCCGCATCCGTCATGCGTCCGATTATGGGCCGCGGGTGCGCGGCGGCGCCCCTACGATGAGCGGATGACCACCGCACCGATGCAGGCCCGCCCGGCGACGCGGACGGCGATCGGCGGATTCGTTCCCTACGCCCTGATCTCCGTGGTCCACGTCGGCGCCCTCGCTGTCGACGCCTCCGCGATCGCCGGCCCCACCAAGCTCCTGCTCATGCCCGCCTTGGCCCTCGCGGTGCTGTGGGCGGCGCGCCCGCTCCGCGCCGGACGGACGCTCGTCCTCCTGCTCGCGGCCATCGGCATGTCGTGGCTGGGCGACGGCGCGGCGACGTTCTTCCCGTTCCTGCCCGAACTCCCCGTCATGCTCGCGTGCTTCGGGCTCGCGCACCTCGCCTACATCTGGCTCTTCGCCCGCGAGCTCCCCGCCCGGCGCCTGCCCCGCTGGACGGCGGTCTACCTCGTGTGGTGGGTCGTCCTGCTGGCCGTGCTGTGGCCCCACCTCGGCGCGCTCACCGTCGCCGTCGCCCTGTACGGCATCGTGCTGGCCGGCACCGCGGCCACGGCCGCCCGCACCACCCGCATGATCACGTGGGGGGCGGTGTTCTTCCTCACCTCCGACACCCTGCTGGCCTTCCGCATCTTCGTCCCGGACGCCCTGCCGGAATGGACGGGCGCCCTCGTCATGCTCACCTACACCCTCGGCCAGGGCCTCATCGCCGCCGGCGTCGTCCGCGCGCGGAGGATCTCGTGACGGCCGGCTCCGTCCGCCTGGACTCGTGGCTGTGGGCGATCCGCGTGTACAAGACCCGGTCGGCGGCGACCACCGCGTGTCGCGCCGGTCACGTCCGCGTCAACGGCGAACGCGCGAAAGCGGCGCAGCAGGTCAAGCCCGGCGATGAGCTGCGCGTGCGGATCGCCGGGTTCGACCGCATCCTGGTGGTGCGGGAACCGATAGCGAAGCGCGTGGGAGCGCCGCAGGCGGCGCTGGCCGTGGACGACCGCACGCCGCCGGCTCCACCGCGCGAGAGCATCCCCGCGTTCGCGCAGCGCGACCGCGGTGCCGGCCGCCCCACCAAGCGCGAGCGCCGCGAGATCGACCGCCTCCGCGGTCAGTGAGGCTCAGGGCAGCCGCTCGAGCAGCCAGCCCGCACCGTGCACGGCCGCACCCACGGCGAGGACGCGGTCGGCGAGTCCCCGATCGCTCGTGATGACCGTCACCTGCTCCCCCGCCTCCACCGCGCGCGCGGCCTGAGCGGCGATCTCGTCGTCACCGGAGGCGGGAGCCTCGACCACCTCGACGGAGCGGGATGCCGCGGCCGCCGCATCCCGCGCCCGCCCCTCCAGCACGACCACGACGCGCGGGAACCACGTGTGCTCGTCGAGGGAGAGCACCGCTCCGGGAACCCCGCCCGCCAGCCATCGCTCGACCCGGTCCATCAGACGTCCCGCCGCCCCCGCCCGGTCGCGCCACCAGCCGTCCGGCACCGACCCCACCACGTTCGCCGCGTCCACGATGATCGTGGGGCGCACCGGCAGGAGCGTCCGGAGGCGCCCCCACGCTCCCGCGAACCCGGGGTGCAGCGGGTAATCGTCGACGGCATCGACCGGCACCCACGACAGCTCCACGCTCTCGGGGTCGCTGATCACCGGCTCGAACGGCTGCACGACGTCGGCGACCACGGTGGCGTACGACCAGAAGCCGAGGTCGAGGACGCTGACGAGGCGAGCGCGCACCGCACCGTCGGGGACGCCGGCCTCCTCCGCGGCCTCGCGCATCGCGCCGCCCACGGCCGACTCGTCCTCGTGGCGGGCACCGCCGGGCAGGCCCCACGTGCCGCCGAAGTGGCTCCATGCCACGCGGTGCTGCAGCAGCACCCCGCGGCGCGGGTCCCATGCGAGCAGTCCCGCGGCGCCGAATCGGCCCCAGTACCGCTCCCCCGTGGGCGCGACCACCCACGCGTCGCCGGGATCCCGCGGCCCCGACGGGCGTCGCGGTTCTCCGGGTCGGGGCGGCTCGGTCGTCACCTCTTCAGCCTGTCACACGCCCCGCTGCGCTCAGCGCTGCCGGCGCTCCCGGATGCGCATGTTCAGCACGATGGGCGTGCCCTCGAAGCCGTAGATCTCGCGCAGGCGGCGCTGGATGAAGCGGCGGTAACCGGGATCGAGGAACCCGGTCGTGAAGAGGACGAAGGTGGGCGGCCGCGTGGACGCCTGCGTACCGAACAGGATGCGCGGCTGCTTGCCGCCGCGCAGCGGATGCGGGTGCTCGGCGACGAGCTCGGAGAGGAAGGCGTTGAACTTGCCCGTCGGGATGCGCTGGTCCCACGACGCCAGCGCTGTCTCCAGCGCGGGCACGAGCTTCTCGAGGTGACGACCGGTGCGCGCGGAGATGTTCACTCGGGGCGCCCATGCGACGTGGGCGAGATCCTGTTCGATCTCCCGCTCGAGGTAGCGCCGGCGATCCTGGTTCTCCAGCTCGGGCGTCGTGAGCAGGTCCCACTTGTTGAACGCGAGCACCAGGGCGCGACCGGACTCGAGCACGAGGTCGATGATCCGCACGTCCTGCTCGCTCAGCGGCTGCGACACATCCAGCACGACGACGGCGACTTCGGCCTTCTCCAGCGCGGTCGAGGTGCGCAGCGACGCATAGAAGTCCGCGCCCTGCTGCAGGTGCACGCGCCGGCGGATGCCCGCCGTGTCGACGAGGCGCCACAGGCGCCCGCCGAGTTCGACGACCTCGTCCACCGGGTCGCGCGTGGTTCCCGCCAGTTCGTTGACGACCACGCGCTCCTCGCCGGCCGCCTTGTTCAGCAGCGACGACTTGCCGACGTTGGGGCGGCCGAGGATCGCGACGCGGCGCGGGCCGCCGATCTCGAACTTCGCCACCGCCGAGACCTCGGGGAGCACCTTCATGACCGCATCCAGCAGGTCGGCGACGCCGCGCCCGTGGATGGCCGAGACAGGGTACGGCTCGCCCAGGCCCAGGTTCCACAGCGCGGCGGCCTCGGGCTCCTGCCGCGCGTCGTCGATCTTGTTGGCCACGAGGAAGACGGGCTTGCCGCTGCGGCGCAGGAGCTTCACGACGTGCTCGTCGGTGGAGGTGGCCCCCACTCGTGCGTCGACGACGAACAGCACGACGTCGGCGAGGTCGATCGCGATCTCCGCCTGCAGGGCGACCGAACGGTCGATTCCGCGGGCGTCCGGTTCCCATCCGCCGGTGTCGACGAGCGAGAAGCGGCGGTCCATCCACTCTGCCTTGTAGGTCACGCGGTCGCGCGTGACACCGGGGGTGTCTTCCACGACGGCCTCACGCCGGCCGAGGATGCGGTTGACCAGCGCCGACTTGCCGACGTTGGGGCGACCCACGATCGCCACGACGGGAAGGGCGGGAAGGTACTCGATCCCGTCGCCGTCCTCGGCGAGACCGGCGAGGAGCTCGGCGTCCTCCTCATCCAGGTCGAAGTCTTCCAGGCTCGCCCGGAGAGCCGCGGCGCGCTGGTCGGCGAGGGCCTCGTCCAGCTCGTCCATCTTCTCGGCGAGCTGGTCTGGCCCGCCTTCGTACTCGTCTTCGTCAACGCCCATCGAGGGCTCCAATCGTGCGTTCGACGACGGCGAGAACCGCGTCGACGGTGTGGGGGAAATCCAGGTCGGTCGAATCGACGACCTGCACGCCGGGGGCGGCGGTGAGGAAGTCGACGACGGTGGAGTCGGATGCGTCGCGGCGGTGCAGCGCGGCCGCGACGGCGGCGGCGTCCTGTGTGGTCACTTCGGCGCTGCGTCGCGCGGCGCGGACCTCGGGAGCGGCGGTCAGCAGGATGCGGACGGGTGCGTCGGGAGCGACGACCGTCGTGATGTCGCGTCCCTCCACGACCACGCCCGGCAGTCCCGACTCAGCCACGAGCCCGCGGAACAGCGCGTTGACGCCGTGGCGCACGGCCGGGATGCGCGCCACGCCGCTGACGGCGTCGGTCACGCGCGACTCCCGGATCGCGGCGGTCACGTCGTGCCCGCCCACGCGCACCCAGTACGCGTCCGGGTCGAGCGAGATCGCGAAGTCGAAGTCGCCGAACACGTCCAGCACGGCCGAGGCGTCGGAGGTGTCGGCGCCGTGCTCGAGGGTGTGCCACGCCAGCGCGCGGTAGGCGGCGCCGGTGTCGAGGTAGCCGAAGCCCAGTCGACGGGCGACCTCCTTCGACACGCTGGACTTGCCGCTGCCGGCCGGGCCGTCCACGGCGATGATCGTCGGGCCGGCGGTCATGGTGGACTCCGTCGTCGATGTGGACTCAGTCATTGGTGCTCGCAATCCGCCAGCCGCGCGCGGTCAGGCCTTCGGTTGCCGGGCGGACGGCGTCGGGGACGACGCTGATCTCGGCGAGACCGAACTGCGCGCCGGGCGAGTGCTCCAGGCGCAGGTCCTCGACGTTGACGCCCAGGTCCCCGAGCTCCCCGAACAGGCGCCCCAGCTGGCCGGGGGTGTCGTCGATCATCACCACGAACGAGTCGAAGCGGCGGTTCTGCCCGTGCTTGCCCGGCAGACGCTCGACGCCGTCGTTGCCGCGGCGGATGGTGTCGGCCACCGCGCGGCGTGCGCCCGGGGCATCCGGGGCGCGCAGCGCCGCCGCCACGGCCGAGAGGTCGGCGGCGAGCGCGTCGAGCACGTCGACGACCGGCTGCGCGTTGGCGCCGAGGATCTGCACCCACAGCTCGGGGGCGGAGGCGGCGATGCGCGTCGTGTCGCGCACGCCCTGTCCGGCCAGGCCCAGCGCCCCGTCGGGGGCGTCCACGAAGCGTCCGGCCAGCAGGCTCGCGACCAGCTGCGGCACGTGCGAGACGAGCGCGACGGAGCGGTCGTGCTCCTCCGGCGACATCTCCAGCGGGACGGCGCCCAGATCCAGGGCGAGGCCCTCCACCAGGGCGAGGTCGTCCGCCGGCGTTTCGCCGTCGCGGCACACGACCCAGGGGCGACCGATGAACAGGTCGGCGCGCGCGGAGATGGCGCCGCCGCGTTCGCGTCCGGCCAAGGGGTGCGAGCCGATGTAGTGCGTCAGGTCGATCCCGCGTGCGCGCAGCTCGTGGAGGGGCTGGAGCTTGACGCTCGCGACGTCGGTGACGACGACGCCGGGGTGGGCGGACAGCTCACGCGCGATGACGTCGGCGGTGACATCGGGAGGCACGGCCACGACGATGAGTGACGGGGCGTCGTCGGGCTGCGCCATGCGCCCCGCGCCGTAGTCCACGGCCAGCCGCAGCTGCGCGGGAGACGCGTCATCCAGCGCCACGTCGATGCCGCGGGCGGTGAGGGCGTGGCCGATGCTGGAGCCCAGGAGCCCGGCTCCGACGATGCGGACCGTCCCTCGAACGCGCGGGGCCAGCGGTGCGGCCGCGCGCGCGGAAGAGTTCGTCGAATCGCTCACGGGGTGTCGTCCGGTGCGCCCTCGCCACGGGAGAGGGTCAACAGCGCACCGCGTTCCAGCTTAGTCAATTCGCGTGCCCGCCCGACCGGGAGGGTTCCCAGGTGCAGCGGACCGAACTGCCGGCGCACGAGCTCGACGACCGGATGCCCCACCTCGGCCATCATGCGGCGCACGATGCGATTGCGGCCGGAGTGCAGGGTCAGTTCCACGAGGCTCGAGTCGCCCGAGGCATCCAGCAGGCGCGCCTTGTCGGCGGCGATGGGTCCGTCCTCCAGTTCGATCCCGCGCGTCAGGCGTGCGATCGTCTGGGCCGTCACGCGCCCCTGGACCCGGGCGATGTACACCTTGGTGACCCCGAAGGACGGGTGTGCCAGGACATGCGCGAGGTCGCCGTCGTTGGTGAGCACGAGCAGCCCGCTGGTGTCGGCATCCAGCCGGCCGACGTTGTAGAGGCGCTCGTCCCACTCCGCGGTGAAGCGGCGCAGATCGGGACGGCCGCGCTCGTCCTTCATGGTGCTCACGACGCCGGTGGGCTTGTTGAGCATGACGTAGCGCTTGCCGGTGTCCAGCTGCACCGCCACGCCGTCCACGTCGATGAGGTCGGCATCCGGATCGACGCGGCTGCCGAGCTCGGTGACCACGACGCCGTTCACGCGAACGCGTCCCTCGACGATGAGCTGCTCGGACACGCGGCGCGAGGCCACGCCGGCGTTGGCGAGGGCCTTCTGCAGCCGGACCCCCTCGGTGCTGCGCGGTTCGCTCATCGCACGCCCTCCAGGTCGAAGCCCTCGGAGCCGTCATCCAGCAGCGGCGAGATGTGGGGCAGCTCGTCGAGGGAGTTGATGCCGAGGTTCACCAGCAGCGCGTCGGTGGTGCCGTAGTTGATCGCGCCGGTCTCGGGGTCGGTGGACACCTCCGTGATGAGGCCGCGCGAGAGCAGGGTCCGCACGACCGAGTCGACGTTGACGGCGCGGATGGAGGCCACCTGCCCGCGCGTGACGGGCTGCTTGTACGCGATGACGGCGAGGGTCTCCAGCGCTGCCTGCGACAGCCGCGACGGCGCCTGGGTGTTGACGAACTCCGACACGAGGTCGTCGTACTCGGCCCGCACGTAGATGCGCCACCCGCCGCCGACCTCGCGCAGCTCGAAGCCCCGTCGCGGCCCGCCGGTGCGGCCGTCGTAGTCGTCCACGAGCGCGTCGACCGCCTGGCGCACCGCGGCGACGGGCGCCCCCACCGCGGCGGCGAGGCTGACGAGGCTCTGCGGCTCGTCGACGACCATGAGGATCGCCTCCAATCGGCGCGCGACATCGCCCGTCGCGGTCGAAGGGTCATCGGTCATAATCGGCTCCCAGAGTCGCGAGGTTCTCCTCCGACCACCGTTCGGCGGTCCAGCGGAGCGTGAGTTCGCCGAGCGGTTCGACCTGCTCGAACGACAGTGCGGCGAGCCGGTACAGCTCGAGCACCGAGAGGAATCGGGCCACCACGACCCCCGTCTGCGTGACGCCGGCAACGAGGTCGCGGAACGTGAGCGCACCCGAGTCGCGCAGCAGCGTGACCACGACGGCCGCCTGCTCGCGGATGCTCACCAGCGGCGCGTGGAGGTGGTCCAGGCCCACGCGCGGGATCTCCTTGGGCGCGAAGGCGAGCAGGGCGAGCGCGGCGAAGTCGTCGGGGCTGAGGCTCCACACAAGCTCGGGAGCGGCGTTGCGGTACTTCTCGTCCAGCCGCACGGCGCGCACGTGCCGGCGGTCTTCGGACTGCAGGCGCTCGGAGAACCAGCCGGCCACCTCCTTGAACGCGCGGTACTGCAGAAGCCGGGCGAACAGCAGGTCGCGGGCCTCCAGGAGCGCGACGGATTCGGCGTCGACCAGTTCGCCCTGCGGCAGGAGGCCGGCGACCTTCATGTCCAGCAGCGTCGCTGCCACGACGAGGAACTCGGATGCCTCGTCCATCTGCGCGTCCGGTCCCATCGCCCGCAGGTAGGCGATGAACTCGTCGGTGACGGCGCTGAGGGCCACCTCCGTGATGTCGAGCTCCCGCTGGGAGATGAGGGTCAGGAGAAGGTCGAAGGGGCCGTCGAAGACCGGCAGCGAGACGCGGAACCCACCGTCCGTCGCGTCAGGCGACGGCGCCACGGGCGACCAGCTCCCGCGCGAGGCGCAGGTACGCCTGGGCGGCAGCGTGCTCGGGGGCGAACTCGGTGATCGGGACGCCCGAGACCGACGCATCCGGGAACTTCACGGTGCGCCCGATGACGGTCTCCAGCACGTCGTCGCCGAACGCCTCGACCACGCGCTCGAGCACTTCGCGCGAGTGCAGCGTCCGCGGGTCGTACATCGTGGCCAGCACGCCGTCGAGCGTGATGGCCGGGTTCAGGCGGTCGCGCACCTTGTCGATCGTCTCGATCAGCAGCGCGACGCCGCGCAGGGCGAAGAACTCGCACTCCAGCGGGATCACCACGCCGTGGCTCGCGGTGAGGGCGTTGACGGTGAGCAGGCCCAGCGACGGCTGGCAGTCGATGAGGATGACGTCGTACTCGGGCGCCACCTTGCGCAGCACGCGCGCGAGGATCGTCTCGCGCGCGACCTCGTTGACGAGGTGCACCTCGGCGGCGGACAGATCGATGTTGGCCGGGATGACGTCCAGGCCCTCGACCGAGGTGTGCACGATCGTCTCGTGCGGGTCGCGCTTGGTGTCCAGCAGCAGGTCGTAGATCGTCGGCGCGTCGTGGGTCTGGATGCCCAGGCCCGCCGAGAGCGCACCCTGCGGGTCGAAGTCGATCGCGAGCACCTTGCGGCCGTACCCGGCGAGGGCCGCGGCGAGGTTGATGGTCGTCGTGGTCTTGCCCACGCCGCCCTTCTGGTTGCACAGGGCGATGATGCGCGCGGGACCGTGGCCGTCGAGCTTCGGCGGGGTCGGGAATCCGTGGTAGGGACGACCGGTCGGGCCGAGGGTGACCTCGTCACCCCCTGCCGCGGCTTTCGCCTTGCCCTTCGTCGTGCTGCCCGCCACCGACTCTCCTGCCCTTGCCATTACGTGCACCGATTCTAGCCGGGGTGACCCCGCGCCACGGGATGCGCGCCGCATCCGTGGGTTACCGGGCGCGCGGATGCGACGTGGCGTACACGTCGCGCAGGGCGTCGACGCTGACGTGGGTGTAGATCTGCGTCGTGGACACCGACGCGTGCCCGAGCAGCTCCTGCACGACCCGTACGTCCGCGCCGCCCTGCAGGAGATGCGTCGCGAACGAATGGCGCAGGGTGTGCGGCGAGACGTGCGCGGTGAGGCTCGCACGCTCGGCCGCCTGCTGCAGCACGAGCCACGCGCTCTGCCGCGACAGGGGCGCACCGCGCATTCCGAGGAACAGGCGCGGGGTGGCCGGTCCGCGACGGGCGAGCTCGGGGCGCACGCGCGTCAGGTAGGCCTCCACCGCGCGCCGCGCGAACGACCCCACCGGGACGATGCGCTCCTTCGAACCCTTGCCGCGCACGCGCAGCACGTCGCCGTGCGCGAGGTCGTCGACGTCGAGCTGCACGATTTCCGACACGCGCGCGCCGGTGGCGTACAGCAGCTCCAGCAGCGCCCGGTCGCGGATGCCCGCCAGCTCGCCGGGCGCGGCATCCTCCGGCGCGGGTCCGGAGGCGTCGATCAGTTGCGACACCTGGTCGATCGTGAGCGCCTTCGGCAGGCGCCGCGCGGCCTTGGGCGGGCGCAGGCGCCCCGAGGGATCGTCGTCGGCGATGCCCTCGCGCGCGAGGAATCGATGCAGGCCCCGCACCGAGGACTGCAGGCGGGCGAGGCTGGATGCTGCCGGCGGGGGCTGCGCGGAGGCGCGCTCGGCGGCGAACTCCGACACCAGGGCGTCGGTCACCTCGTCGGTGTCGTCCACACCGTGGCCGGCGAGCCACTCGACGTAGCCGGCGAGGTCGCGCCGGTAGGCGGCCACGGTGTGCTCGGAGAGCCCGCGCTCGAGCGAACTGTGCCGCAGGTAGGCGTCGACCGCGCGCGGGAGGCGCACGTCACCGCCCCGCCGCGTCGCCCGCCTCGCGCCGCAGCACCTCGGCGGCGGCCAGGACGCTCGCCACGAGGATGCCGTTGGACACCCGCCCGGCCATGACGGCGTCGACGGCCTCGCGCAGCGGCACGCGGGCGAGCGTCATGTCCGCCTCCTCGTCGGCACGCGCGAACGCCTCGGGGGCGTCCGACAGGCCGCGCGCGAGGAACACGTGCACGACCTCGTCGTTGCCGCCGGGACTCGTGCGCAGCGACAGCAGGGGCTGCCAATGCTCGGCGACGAGGTCGACCTCCTCGGCCAGCTCGCGCCGGGCCGTCTCCAGCGGCGGCTCCCCCGCCACATCCAGGAGCCCGGCGGGGATCTCCCAGTCACGCAGGCGGAGGGGGTGACGATACTGCTGGATCAGGACGATCCGCTCCTCGTCGTCCAGCGCCACCACCGCCGCAGCCCCGGGATGCTCGACGTACTGCCGGACGATCTCGCCATCGCCGTAGCGCACGGTGTCGGAGCGGACGTTCCACACCGCTCCGCGGTAGACGACGTCGCTGGCGACGACGTCCGGCTCCACCGGCTCGTCGTGCAACTGGGCGGCGTCCACGTCAGGCCTGCTCGACGTCGAACAGCTCGCTCGCGCGGTGACGCTCGAGCGCCGCCCCGATGAGCCCGCGGAACAGCGGATGCGGCTCGGTGGGACGCGATCGCAGCTCCGGGTGGGCCTGCGTGGCGATGTAGTACGGATGCACGTCGCGCGGCAGCTCGACGTACTCGACGAGGCCGAGATCGGGGTTGGTCCCCGAGAACACCAAGCCCGCCTCGGACAGCTGGTCGCGGTACGCGTTGTTCACCTCGTAGCGGTGGCGGTGGCGCTCGGACACGCGGGCGGCACCGTACACCTCCTCCGCGATCGAGCCGGCGAGGAGGTCGGCCGGGTACAGACCCAGCCGCATCGTCCCGCCGAGGTCGCCGCGGTCGAGGATGTCGACCTGCTCGGCCATCGTCGCCACGATCGGGTTGCCCGTGTCGGGGTCGAACTCGCTCGAGGACGCGTCTTCGATGCCGGCGACGTGACGGGCGTATTCGATGACGATGCACTGCAGGCCCAGGCAGATGCCCAGGGTGGGGATCCCCTGCTCGCGTGCGAAGCGCAGCGCGCCCACCTTCCCCTCGATCCCCCGGATGCCGAAGCCACCGGGGATGACGATGCCGTCCAGTGCGCCGAGGGCCTTGGCCGCCCCCTCGGGCGTCTCGCACAGGTCGGAGGGGATCCACGTGATCTTCACGTGGGTCTCGTGGGCGAACCCGCCGGCCTTGAGGGCCTCGGTGACGGAGAGGTACGCGTCGGGCAGGTCGATGTACTTGCCCACCAGGCCGATCGTGACCTCGTGCTTGGGGTTGTGCACCGCCTCCAGCACCCGCTGCCAGCGCGACCAGTCCACCTCGGCGGCCTTGCCGATCCCCAGCGAACGCACGATGTAGTCGTCCAGGCCCTGCTCGTGCAGCATCGAGGGGATGTCGTAGATGCTGGGCACATCCACCGCGTTGACCACGGCGTCCTCATCCACATCGCACATGAGGGCGATCTTGCGCTTGTTCGACTCCGTCACCGGACGGTCGCTGCGCAGTACGAGCGCGTCGGGCTGGATGCCGATGGAGCGCAGCGTCGCGACGGAGTGCTGCGTGGGCTTGGTCTTCTGCTCTCCGGAAGCGCCCATGAACGGCACGAGCGACACGTGCACGAAGAACACGTTGTTCCGGCCCAGCTCGTGGCGGATCTGCCGAGCCGACTCGATGAACGGCTGCGACTCGATGTCACCGACCGTTCCGCCGATCTCGGTGATGATGACGTCCGGACGCGGCTCCTCGGTGGCCTGCAGCCGCATGCGGCGCTTGATCTCGTCGGTGATGTGCGGGATCACCTGGACGGTGTCGCCGAGGTACTCCCCGCGGCGCTCCCGGGCGATCACCTGCGAGTAGATCTGACCCGTGGTGACGTTGGCCGCCTGGCTGAGGTTGATGTCGAGGAATCGCTCGTAGTGGCCGATGTCGAGGTCGGTCTCTGCGCCGTCGTCGGTGACGAAGACCTCCCCGTGCTGGAACGGGTTCATCGTGCCGGGGTCGACGTTCAGGTAGGGGTCGAGCTTCTGCATCACCACGCGCAGCCCGCGGGCGGTGAGGAGGTTGCCGAGGCTGGCCGCCGTCAGGCCCTTCCCGAGAGACGAAACGACACCACCCGTCACGAAGATGTGCTTGGTGGTGTCGTTCACATGTCCCGCGTCTGAAGTCTGCATCACGGGCTTCGATCCTATCAGCCGGGTGTCGGGGTTCCGCTGCCGCGGCGCGCGCGGGAGCGGTTCCCTGCAGTCTGCCAGGAACCGCGCGTCCTCACGATCGCCGGCGCGTCGCGTAGTGGTTGGCGATGGCCAGCACGACGGCCGCCACCGCGGGAAGGCCGAGCAGCGGGAACAGCGGGTCGTCGTCCACGGAGTCGGCCGTGCGCCACACGAAGAGGATCGATCCGGCGAGAGCGAACCACGGCGGGATCCACCGCACGACTTCGCGCAGGAGTCCGGGCTCCGACACACGCCGCACTCCGCCCAGGCGCAGGATCAGTCCGAGCAGCGCGCACCCGGCGGCTCCCAGCAGCAGGACCAGCGGCACTGCGGTCGGCAGCGCGCGCGCGGCGCTGTCGAGCCACCACGACTCCTGTCCGACGTCGGCGAACGTGCCGGCGGGGAACACGAACCGGATGCCGACGTCCCGGCTCGCCTCGTAGGTCCATCGCCCGTCCGCGTCGGGCAGCAGTTCCCACCGGTACACGTCCTCACCGCCGGCGCCGCTGGTGACAGCCGGAAGCCCGGGGGCCTCGACATCCAGGTCTCCCTCCAGCACGCCGCTGTCCTCGTGCAGCTGCGCGCGAAGCTCGGCGGGCACCCGTACCGTCATCGCCACGCGTTCGATGTTCTGCTCCGGCCACGACCACGCGTCCCGCCAGCCCTCGTTCAGGGCGGTCCACTGCACGTGCTCGTACCACCGGCCGTCCTGCTGCACGGCGGCCGCCGCATCTGTCAGCCGATAGCGGATCTGAACGGTGTGCTCGCCGCCCCAATCCCGCGTGAGCTGGGTCTGCACGAAGGCCATGCCCTCCTCGCGCCGCTGCTCGTACGGCACGGGGTCGCCGTCGACGGTCACCTCGGTGACCTCCAGCCCCGTGTCGTGCCCGTGCACGACGTCGCGCCATTGGCGCATGACCTGGGGCAGGGTGTCGCGTTCCTCCTCGACGAAGACGGTGAGGGTCTCGGTGACCGTGACGGTCGCCTTGCCCGCCTCCGTCCGCTCCAGCCGCGCGTCGGCGGTGATCTCGCTCACGAGCCAGCCTCGCGATCCGGGGAGGTCACCCGAGTACGCGAGATCCTCCGGTGCCGACCGCTGCGACGGCGACGGGAGGGCAGCCGCCACCACGATCGCGCCGACGACGGCGAGCATCGCCGCCGCGCGCACGCCGAGGCGCGCGGCGGTGAAGAACCCGGCGCGCAGCCCCGGATCCCGGTGGCCGCGCTCGTCCAGCAGACGCCGCACGATTTCCCGCGCGCGCCGTGGCTTGGCGAACATGACGACGTAGGGCAGCAACTCGTCGCGCAGGGTGATGCGCTCGTCCATGCGGGTCTGCTCGAGGTAGAGCCGCAGACCCAGCAGGTGCTCTCGCGCGAGCGCGCCGGCGCGGGTCAGCGGCCGTGCCGACAGCGCGATGACGAGGATCACGAGGGCCAGCGCGATCGTGGCAGCCACGATCGCGAGGGGCCACCAGTAGACGCTGAGGATGACCTGGTAGGACAGCTGCCGCACGAGGCCGAACTGCACGAGCGTGAGGGCGAGCGTCGCCCCGATGAACACGTCGCGCACGATCCCGCGCGGAACCCGGCGCAACTTCCGGACGAACTGCTCGCGCCACGCCGGCGCGAAGAGGTAGGTCCGCCACTCCGGCCAGAGGTGCCCCGGCCGCCCCGTCCGCCACGCGATCCGGCCGATCCGCGTGATCGGCCGCTCGCCGATGCCGGCGTGCCCGTCACTGATCGCCTGGACCAGCGGGGCCGTGAGAACCTGCCGCATGAGACGGGAGGCCAGCGGCGCCGGCACGCGCGGGTCGGGTTCGTACTGCGGCACGAACCACGCGCGGCCGCGGGCGTCGTTCCACACCAGCGCGCGGGCGGCCAGCACGAACAACAGGCCCACGGCCAGCAGGAGCAGGGGAACGAACGGACCGACCACGAGCACCCAGTACAGCGGCGCCGGATCGGGCATCGTGAAGGTGCCCTCGGCGAAGCGCAGCGTGAACCAGATGTCCGTGTGCGGCGGCATGTTCTGATCCACCGTCACGACGTAGGTGACCGCATCGGCGGTCTCGCTGACGGGCGTGAGGGTCGTCGCGTCCGCCAGCAGCGTCCACGACATCGCCGCCCGCGGTGTGCGTTCGAGGGCGTCGTGCAGCTCCCTCGGCACGATGAGCGTCATCTCCACGCCGCGGATCCCCTGACCCCACGAGGGTCCGAGGATGTCCCACTCCAGCAGGTCCTGCAGGCGTCCGGTGGAGGCATCCTGTTCGGGGTAGGCGACGTCGGACAGGGTGTAGCGCACGACGAACTCATGCCGGCCGGTGAGGACGCTCCCGGTGTCCCAGGTCAGGGACGTGGCCGTGGCGCCCACGCGCGCGGCGACCTCGACCGGGTCTCCGTCGAACTCGCCGCCGGTCACCCGCGGGTGCAGGTCGTGCCCTTCGTAATGCGAGGCGATCGTGCGGGTGATGCCGGTCTCTTCCACCCCCTCGGGGAAGTCGGCCGTGATCTGCTCCTCGACGTGCACGAGGAGGCGGCCGTCGTCGGTGCGCTCGAGCTCGAATCTGGCGTCGACGTCGTGGGCGATCCAGTGCTCGGTCACTTCGCCCGCCGCCGAGGTGATGTCCTCCAACGAGAGCGGTTCGTTGATCACGGGGCCGGTCAGCAGCACCTGCCCCGCGGCGGCGACGAGGAGCCACACGAGGGCGTTCGTCAGGCGGACGCGACGCGAGCCCTTCGCGCGGGCGCGCGCCTCCAGGCGGAGCAGGAGGCCGCCCATGCCGCGGTACAGGCGCGTAGGCCGGCGCGTCTCGACCGGGACGGCTCCGTCGGGTGGCGGCTCGACGGTGAGGTCGATGCCGGGTGTCTCCGCGCTCACCGGGCCGTGCGCCCGGTGTCCAGCAGCTCGCGCGCGTGGGCCAGTGCGGCCTCCGAATCCGGCATGCCCGACAGCAGTCGTGCCATCTCCGCCTCCCGCTCCGCACCCTCCAGCCGGCGCACGCTCGACGCCGTCACCGCACCGTCCGTGCCTTTGACCACCGACAGGTGATTCCCCGCGAACGCCGCCACCTGGGCCAGGTGCGTCACGGCGATGACCTGCGAGTTCTCCGCCAGCCGGGCCAGGCGACGGCCCACCTCGATCGCGGCGGCACCGCCGATTCCTGCATCCACCTCGTCGAACACGAAGGTGGGGACAGGGTCCACGCCGGCCAGCACGACTTCCAGCGCGAGCATGACGCGGCTCAGCTCACCCCCGGAGGCCCCGCGGGCCACCGGTCGGGGTTCGGCGCCGGGGTGCGGAGCGAGCAGGATCGTGACGTCGTCGCGACCGCTGACGGAGGGCGTTCCCGGCATCACGGAGACGGTGAGGGTCGCATCGGGCAGCGCCAGCGCATGCAGCTCATGCGTGACGGCCTCCCCCAGACGCGCGGCCGCATCGGTGCGCGCGGCGGTGAGCACGTCGGCGGCGTCGTCGAGGCGCTCGGCTGCCGCAGTGCGCTCGGCCGCCAGACGCTCGATGCGGTCGGAGTCATCGTCCAGCTCGGCCAGCCGGGCCGATCCCGTCTCCAGCAGCTCCAGCGCGGCCTCCAGGCTCCCGTGGGCGCGCGACAGACCGGCCAGCACGGCGCGCCGCTCCTCCACCGCGGCCAGCTCATGGGGGCCGGTCTCGTCCAGGTCGGCGAGCTGGCCCGACAGGGCCGCGGCGACATCGGCGACGCGGTACCCCACCTCGGCGAGCTGCTCGGCGAGTTCGGCCAGTGCGGCATCGCCCACCCGCTCCAGGGCGCGGCGGGCCTCGGCCAGCAGCGTCGTCACATCCGGCGCGCCGGTTTCGGAGGAGAGCGCCTCGTGCGCCGTCACGACCGCCAGACGCACCTCCTCGACGTTGCTGAGGCGTTCGGCGCGAGCGGCCAGCTGCTGGTCCTCCCCCACCACCGGCGCGGCCGCCTCGATCTCGGCCAGACGGATGCGGAGGTCCTCCGCCTCGCGCGCGCGCTGGTCGCGATCGTTCTCGAGCATGGTCAGCTCGGCGTCGAGGGAACGCCACTCCTGGTACGCCCGGCCGTAGTCCGCCAGGGCGCGCGCGACCGCCGCGCCGCCGAAGCGGTCGAGGGCGTCGCGCTGGGCCGCAGCGGAGCGCAGCCGGAGCTGCTCGGACTGACCGTGCACGACCACGAGGTCATCGGCGAGGTCGGCGAGCACGCCGGCCGGCGCGGTGCGCCCGCCCACTGTGGCCCGGCCGCGGCCCTCGCTGGAGATGGTCCGGCCCAGGTACACCTCGGCGCGGCCGTCGCCGATCGGTTCCACCTCGCCCCCCGCCTCGCGGACGCGCTCGGCCACCGGCCCCTGCTCGGGCACGATCCACACACCCTCCACCGAGGCCTGGCCGGCTCCGGAGCGCACGGCGCCGGAATCGGCCCGCTGCCCCATGAGCAGCCCCAGGCCCGTGACCACCATCGTCTTGCCCGCACCGGTCTCGCCCGTGATCGCGGTGAACCCGGTGCCGATGGGCAGGGTCGCGTCGGCGATCACTCCGAGGTCGCGCAGGTGCATCTGCTCGATCACGCCGTCCCCCTGTCCGGGCCGCGCCAGCCTTCGACGGGCAGCCGGAACTTGCGCACGAGGCGGTCGGTGAACGCAGCCGGATGCAGTCGGGCGAGGCGCACCGGCACGCTGGAGCGACGCACCACGACCCGCGCACCGGGTGGAAGATCGTGCGAGCGGCGCCCGTCGCACCACAGCACGCCGCCGCCACTCGTGCGCTCGAGCACTTCGATCGCCACGGCAGCTCCCGGGTCGACCACGAGGGGCCGGGCGAACAGCGCGTGCGCCGACAGCGGCACGACGGCGATGGCCTCGACGTTCGGCCAGATGACCGGGCCGCCGGCGGAGAAGTTGTAGGCGGTGGATCCGGTCGGCGAGGCCACCACCACACCGTCGCATCCGAAGGACGACAGCGGGCGCCCGTCGATCTCCATCACCACTTCCAGCATGCGTTCGCGACTGGCCTTCTCGACGGTGGCCTCGTTGAGCGCCCACGTCTCGTACACGACCGTGTCGGTGGCGTCCTTCACCCGCACCGACAGCGCCAGGCGCTCCTCGACGCGGTAGTCGCGCGCGATGACGCGTCGCACCGCGTCGTCCATATCGTCGCGTTCGATCTCGGCAAGGAAGCCGACGTGCCCGAGGTTGATGCCGAGCACCGGCGCGGTGCCGCCACGCACCAGTTCGGCGGCGCGCAGGATCGTGCCGTCACCGCCGAGGACGATCGCCAGTTCGATGTCGGCCAGCGGCACGTCCACGGTCAGCGTGCCCACCCCCGACAGATCCAGCAGGTCTTCCAGCTCTGCGCGGTCCTCGACGGAGAGCACCGGACGGGCGCCGGCCGCACGCAGTTCGCTCACCACGTGCCGCGCCGCGTCGACGGTGTCGTCGCGACGGGAGTGCACGACCACCAGGATGCTGCGTTCGCTCGTGTTCATCGGGTACCGGCCACTTCGTTCACCGTGCCTGACCATTCTGACGGATCGCTCCCACCTGCCGTGGTCAGGTGCGCCACGATCTCGCGGTTGCCGTGCGTGCCGGGAACCGGCGATCCGATGAGCCCCGCCGTACGCAGTCCCACATCCCATGCCGCCCACAGGACGGTGTTCACGGCATCGGCCCGGAGCGCGGGGTCTGTGACCAGCCCGCCTTTCACCGCCGTGCGGCCGACTTCGAACTGCGGCTTGATCAGCAGCACGATGTCGGCGCCCGGGGAGGCGACGGCGGCGACGGCGGGCAGGACGTGCGTGAGGGAGATGAAGGAGAGGTCGCCGGTGACGACGGCGGGCGCCTCGGCGACGCCGGTCGCGGCGGCGAGGTTCGCCGCATCCATGTACCGCACGTTGTACCCCTCCACCGCGATGACGGCCGGATCGGCGGCCACCTGCGGCGCCAGCTGGCCGTGGCCCACGTCGACGGCGAGCACGGGAGCGGCGCCGCGTTCGCGGAGCACCTGCGTGAACCCGCCGGTGGAGGCGCCGAGGTCCAGCGCGACCCGGCCGGCCACATCGATTCCGAAGGCGTCCAGCCCCGCGATGAGCTTGTGCGCGGCTCGGCTGACGTACGAGTCGGCTGCGGCCACCTCGAGGTGAGCCTCGTCGGCGACGGGCGTCGAGGCCTTCACGACGGGACGCCCGTCCACGCTCACGACCCCCGCGGCGATGAGCTGCGCGGCGTGGGTGCGTGAGCGCGCCAAGCCGCGGGCGGCCAGGGCGGCGTCCAGGCGTGCGGTCATCCGCGCGACCCGCTGTCGGCGCCGGGACCGGACTCCAGGCGCCGAGCGAGTTCGTCGTGGAGGGCGGCGTAGGCGTCCGCACGGTCGGCCAGCGGCTGCGACTCGATCACGCGCAACCGGCTGATCAGCTCGTGCCCGGCATCGGTGGCGGTGTCATCGGGCTCGGGCATGCCGCTATCGTAACGACCTACACGCGCCAGAACGGGTCGGCATACACGCCTTCGGGCACACGGAACCCGAAGATCGCGCGTCCGGACGACCACACCGCCGCCGCCGCGGCGCGCACGAGGTCGATGTGGCGGTCGCCTTCGTCCACGACGCGCAAGTCGGGGCCGTCGATCTCCACGACCGAGCGACCGACGGTGGTGCGCTCGCCTCGGACCACCGTCTCGGGGTACGGCTCGAACAGTTCGCGCAGGTCGCTGACGATGAAGTCCGGACGCGCGTCGGGCGGGGCGGCCAGGAGGTGCTTGGGGCGGTCGATGCCGGTGAGCACGAGGGCGGAGCGGATACCCGCGCGCGAGGCCCCCTGGATGTCGGTGTCGAGCCGGTCTCCGATGAACAGCGGCGCGCTCGCTCCGAAGCGAGCCACCGCCTCGGCGAAGATCGGCGTCTCGGGCTTGCCGGCGACCGTGGCCAGGCGCCCCACGGCGGTGTGCACGGCCGACACGAGCGTGCCGTTACCCGGTGCGACCCCCCGCGCCTGCGGGATCGTCCAGTCGGTGTTGGTGGCGATCCAGGGGATCCCGCCTTCGCTCTCCGGAGTCTGCAGCGCGTACGCGGCCTCGGCCAGCTGCATCCAGCCGACCTCGGGCGCGAAGCCCTGCACGACGGCGGCCGGGGCATCGTCGGCGCTGCGCGTGACGGTGTACCCGGCCTTCTCCACCTCCACGACCAGACCCTCGCCGCCCACGACGAGGATCGTCGCCGGAGGCGGCACGATGCCCCGCAGGAGGCGCATCGCCGCCTGCGGGCTCGTGACGACTTCGTCGGGGCGCACGGTGAGCCCCAGCTCGGTCAGATGGGCGGCGACGGCCGCGTCGGTGCGTGAGGCGTTGTTGGTGATGTAGCCGAGCCGGCGGCCTTCCCGTGCGGCACGGTTGAGGCTCTCCACGGCGTGCGGGATGGCGCCCGGGCCGGCGTACACGACGCCGTCGAGGTCGGCGAGGACCACGTCCACTCCGGCCAGGGGTGCGTCGCCCAGCGCCGGCTTACGGCGCCCGATCACCGTCCCTGCTCCCCGGCATCCTCCGCAGCCGGCTCACCGCCGTCGTCGTCCTCGTCGACGTCTTCGACGACGATCACTTCACGGTCGGCGACGCCGGTGGCCGCGTCCAGCGCGTCCTCGGCGATCTGAGCGCGGGCGTACCACTGGGCCGCCTCCTCGTCGCGGCCGAGTTCTTCCAGGACGGTCGCGCGCGCGGCGAACAGGCCGGGGCTCCACTCGAACGCGCGGTCGGGATCGAGTTCGGGGATGTCGAGTTCGCGCAGCGCCTGGTCGGGCTGCCCGAGGTCCAGGCGCGCGCCCGACATCGCGATCGCCAGCTGCACGCGCACCGGCACCGGCAGGGTCGAGCGGTCGACCGAGCGGCCGACCTCGAGGGCGCGATCCGGGCGCCCCACTCCCCGTTCGCTGTCGACGATCAGCGGCAGCTGGTCATCGCGACCGGAGATGCGGCGGTAGGTGCGCAGTTCCCGGAGCGCCAGGGCGAAGTCACCGACCGCGTACGCGGTGATGGCCGCGGTCTCCCGCACCACCGCGACGCGACCGGCGCGACGGGTGGCGGCGAGGGCGTGCTGGTGGGCCAGCGCCGGGTCCTCGTCGATGAGCCGGGCGGCCATCGCGAGGTGGCGGGCGACGTGCTCGGCGTTCTCCTTGCTCAGCGTCTTCAGCTCGTTGCGGGCCGGCGCCGCCAGATCGCGCGCCGTGATCTCCTCGGGCAGCGGCGGCTCGGCCACGCGCGCGCGACGGTCGTCACTGGTCGGGATCGGCCGGGGCGGCCGCCGGTCGTCACCGCGGCGCGGTGCTTCGCCGCGGCGCGGTGCGGGTGTGCGGCTGGCACCGAAGTCGCGCCGCCGGTCGCCCTCGCCCGAGGGGCGGAACGGACGATCACTCGAGCCGCGGTTGGGCCGCTCCCCGGCGGGGCGGAACGGACGATCACCGGACCCGCGATTCGGCCGCTCCCCGGCGGGGCGGAACGGACGATCACCGGAAGCACGATTCGGCCGCTCCCCCGAGGGGCGATACGGACGATCGCCGGACGCACGATTCGGCCGCTCGCCCGACGGGCGGGGGCGTCGCTCGCCACCGGTGCGATCCGACGAGCGCGGACCATCCTGACGCGGGCGCGAACGGCCCTGGGATCCTCGGTCGTCGCCGCGGCCACGCGCGTCGCGCGCTTTGCGATCGTCGCGTTCGTCGCGATCGTCCGTCGCCACTGGTCACTCCTACTCGTCACCCGAAAAAGGTCTGTAAACGCGAAATGGCCACCCAGCGTTGGGTGGCCATTTCTCGGAAGAAGTCCGGCGGTGTCCTACTCTCCCACAGGGTCCCCCCTGCAGTACCATCGGCGCTGTGAGGCTTAGCTTCCGGGTTCGGAATGTAACCGGGCGTTTCCCTCACGCTATGGCCGCCGAAACACTATTGATGTTTCAGTCGTACACAAACGTATGTCTATGTTGTGTTTTGTTCCCGACCGTACATCGGGAACCACTCAGTGGACGCAAGCACCAAAAACGGTGTGTTATCAAGTCATCGGCTTATTAGTACCGGTCAGCTTCACGTGTTGCCACGCTTCCACATCCGGCCTATCAACCCAGTAGTCTGGCTGGGAGCCTCTCGCCCGAAGGCATGGAAGTCTCATCTTGAGGCCGGCTTCCCGCTTAGATGCTTTCAGCGGTTATCCATCCCGAACGTAGCTAATCAGCGGTGCTCCTGGCGGAACAACTGACACACCAGAGGTTCGTCCAACCCGGTCCTCTCGTACTAGGGTCAGATCCTCTCAAACTTCCTACGCGCGCAGCGGATAGGGACCGAACTGTCTCACGACGTTCTAAACCCAGCTCGCGTACCGCTTTAATGGGCGAACAGCCCAACCCTTGGGACCTACTCCAGCCCCAGGATGCGACGAGCCGACATCGAGGTGCCAAACCATGCCGTCGATATGGACTCTTGGGCAAGATCAGCCTGTTATCCCCGAGGTACCTTTTATCCGTTGAGCGACAGCGCTTCCACAAGCCACTGCCGGATCACTAGTCCCGACTTTCGTCCCTGCTCGACCTGTCAGTCTCACAGTCAAGCTCCCTTGTGCACTTACACTCGCCACCTGATTGCCAACCAGGTTGAGGGAACCTTTGGGCGCCTCCGTTACTTTTTGGGAGGCAACCGCCCCAGTTAAACTACCCACCAGGCACTGTCCCTGAACCGGATTACGGTTCTAAGTTAGATATCCAGAGTGACCAGAGTGGTATTTCAACAATGACTCCACATGAACTGGCGTCCATGCTTCACAGTCTCCCACCTATCCTACACAAGCCACACCGAACACCAATACCAAGCTGTAGTAAAGGTCACGGGGTCTTTCCGTCCTGCTGCGCGTAACGAGCATCTTTACTCGTAATGCAATTTCGCCGAGTTCGCGGTTGAGACAGTTGGGAAGTCGTTACGCCATTCGTGCAGGTCGGAACTTACCCGACAAGGAATTTCGCTACCTTAGGATGGTTATAGTTACCACCGCCGTTTACTGGGGCTTAAATTCTCAGCTTCGCCTTGCGGCTAACCGGTCCTCTTAACCTTCCAGCACCGGGCAGGCGTCAGTCCGTATACATCGTCTTGCGACTTGGCACGGACCTGTGTTTTTAGTAAACAGTCGCTACCCACTAGTCTCTGCGGCCTCCAAACGCTTTCGGAGCAAGTCCTAATACGCCGAAGGCCCCCCTTCTCCCGAAGTTACGGGGGCATTTTGCCGAGTTCCTTAACCACGATTCTCTCGATCTCCTTGGTATTCTCTACCTGACCACCTGAGTCGGTTTGGGGTACGGGCAGCTAGAACCTCGCGTCGATGCTTTTCTTGGCAGCATAGGATCACCCACTTTTCATCCGCATCGTGTCTCAGCCTGTATGAACGGCGGATTTGCCTACCGTTCGGCCTACGCACTTGCACCAGGACAACCATCGCCTGGCTTGGGCTACCTTCCTGCGTCACACCTGTTAATACGCTAACCGCACCAGCATGGGGTCGAGCGTTCGCCAAGACGGCTTCACCCCGAAGGGATCCATCCATTCCTGGTTAGGACTCTTAGCACCACTGGATTAGCTTGGGCGGTTCTTCGCCGGTACGGGAATATCAACCCGTTGTCCATCGACTACGCCTGTCGGCCTCGCCTTAGGTCCCGACTTACCCAGGGAAGATTAGCTTGACCCTGGAACCCTTGGTCTTTCGGAGGACATGTTTCTCACATGTCTTTCGCTACTCATGCCTGCATTCTCACTCGTGTGGCCTCCACGGCTGGTTCACACCGCCGCTTCGCTGGCCACACGACGCTCTCCTACCCATCAACACGGCTGGACCACGAAGGCCTACCAATAATGTCAATGCCACAACTTCGGTGGCGTGCTTGAGCCCCGTTACATTGTCGGCGCGGAATCACTTGACCAGTGAGCTATTACGCACTCTTTCAAGGGTGGCTGCTTCTAAGCCAACCTCCTGGTTGTCTAAGCAACTCCACATCCTTTCCCACTTAGCACGCGCTTAGGGACCTTAGTTGGTGGTCTGGGTTGTTTCCCTCTCGACTATGAAGCTTATCCCCCACAGTCTCACTGCTGCGCTCTCACTTACCGGCATTCGGAGTTTGGCTGACGTCAGTAACCTTTTGGGGCCCATCGGCCATCCAGTAGCTCTACCTCCGGCAAGAAACACGCAACGCTGCACCTAAATGCATTTCGGAGAGAACCAGCTATCACGAAGTTTGATTGGCCTTTCACCCCTATCCACAGCTCATCCCCTCAGTTTTCAACCTAAGTGGGTTCGGTCCTCCACGACGTCTTACCGTCGCTTCAACCTGGCCATGGATAGATCACTTCGCTTCGGGTCTAGGACACGCGACTGAATCGCCCTATTCAGACTCGCTTTCGCTACGGCTACCCCACTCGGGTTAACCTCGCCACGTATCGCTAACTCGCAGGCTCATTCTTCAAAAGGCACGCTGTCACAGCTGCTAAGGCTGCTCCAACGGTTTGTAAGCAAACGGTTTCAGGTACTATTTCACTCCCCTCCCGGGGTACTTTTCACCTTTCCCTCACGGTACTTGTCCGCTATCGGTCATCTGGGAGTATTTAGGCTTATCAGGTGGTCCTGACAGATTCACACGGGATTTCTCGGGCCCCGTGCTACTTGGGATACTCTTCGCGTCAAGAGAGGCATTTCGACTACGGGGTTCGCACCCTCTATGACCGGCCTTTCAAGACCGTTCGTCTATACCTTCTTGTAACGCCGACAGATCGGCAGAACTGTCTGAAAAGTCCCACAACCCCGAATACGCAACTCCTGCCGGATATCACACGTACTCGGTTTAGCCTGTTCCGGTTTCGCTCGCCACTACTAACGGAATCGCGGTTGCTTTCTCTTCCTGTGGGTACTGAGATGTTTCACTTCCCCACGTTCCCTCTACCCGCCCTATATATTCAGGCGGGAGTCACTGGGTCGGCACGCCGCCCAGCGGGGTTTCCCCATTCGGAAATCCTCGGATCGAAGTGTGCTTATCCACTCCCCGAGGCTTATCGCAGATTGCTACGTCCTTCTTCGGCTCCAGATGCCAAGGCATCCACCGTTTGCTCTTAAAGACTTGAAATCACATGAGTTTTATCAAGAATCGGTCCGGACAAAGTCCGGCTCGAAATTGACTAATGATCTTTAAGATCATCTATGAGAACTGACCGAAGTCAGTTCAAAGATGCTCGCGTCCACTGTGTAGTTCTCAAAGTACGGGCGGTACCCTCCCCCGCCACCGCAACCGCGGCAACAGAAAAAGGTCCAGAGGTTCAGCCACGACCCCCGAAAGGGTCGCACCCGGTCCCTCAGGACCCAACAGCGTGCATGTGCCGGCAGACCACCAGGCTCCTTTCCAGCCACCGAAGTGACGTACTCAGAACCGGGAGACCCGATCGGCACCTTCTCAAATGTTCCACCCATGAGCTACCAGCAGAAACATTCGTTCTGATCTGGCGCCTGGACACCCCGAAGAGTGCCAGATGCTCCTTAGAAAGGAGGTGATCCAGCCGCACCTTCCGGTACGGCTACCTTGTTACGACTTAGTCCTAATTACCGATCCCACCTTCGACAGCTCCCTCCACAAGGGTTGGGCCACCGGCTTCAGGTGTTACCGACTTTCATGACTTGACGGGCGGTGTGTACAAGACCCGGGAACGTATTCACCGCAGCGTTGCTGATCTGCGATTACTAGCGACTCCGACTTCATGAGGTCGAGTTGCAGACCTCAATCCGAACTGGGACCGGCTTTTTGGGATTCGCTCCACCTTACGGTATTGCAGCCCTTTGTACCGGCCATTGTAGCATGCGTGAAGCCCAAGACATAAGGGGCATGATGATTTGACGTCATCCCCACCTTCCTCCGAGTTGACCCCGGCAGTATCCCATGAGTTCCCACCATTACGTGCTGGCAACATAGAACGAGGGTTGCGCTCGTTGCGGGACTTAACCCAACATCTCACGACACGAGCTGACGACAACCATGCACCACCTGTTTACGAGTGTCCAAAGAGTTCCGTATTTCTACGGCGTTCTCGTATATGTCAAGCCTTGGTAAGGTTCTTCGCGTTGCATCGAATTAATCCGCATGCTCCGCCGCTTGTGCGGGTCCCCGTCAATTCCTTTGAGTTTTAGCCTTGCGGCCGTACTCCCCAGGCGGGGAACTTAATGCGTTAGCTGCGTCACGGAGACCGTGGAATGGCCCCCACAACTAGTTCCCAACGTTTACGGGGTGGACTACCAGGGTATCTAAGCCTGTTTGCTCCCCACCCTTTCGCTCCTCAGCGTCAGTTACGGCCCAGAGATCTGCCTTCGCCATCGGTGTTCCTCCTGATATCTGCGCATTCCACCGCTACACCAGGAATTCCAATCTCCCCTACCGCACTCTAGTCTGCCCGTACCCACTGCAGGCCCGAGGTTGAGCCTCGGGTTTTCACAGCAGACGCGACAAACCGCCTACGAGCTCTTTACGCCCAATAATTCCGGATAACGCTTGCGCCCTACGTATTACCGCGGCTGCTGGCACGTAGTTAGCCGGCGCTTTTTCTGCAGGTACCGTCACTTTCGCTTCTTCCCTGCTAAAAGAGGTTTACAACCCGAAGGCCGTCATCCCTCACGCGGCGTTGCTGCATCAGGCTTTCGCCCATTGTGCAATATTCCCCACTGCTGCCTCCCGTAGGAGTCTGGGCCGTGTCTCAGTCCCAGTGTGGCCGGTCACCCTCTCAGGCCGGCTACCCGTCGACGCCTTGGTGAGCCATTACCTCACCAACTAGCTGATAGGCCGCGAGCCCATCCCAGACCGAAAAATCTTTCCAGCTGCTGACCATGCGATCGCAGCTCGTATCCGGTATTAGCAGCTGTTTCCAACTGTTATCCCAGAGTCCGGGGCAGGTTGCTCACGTGTTACTCACCCGTTCGCCACTGATCCAGAGAGCAAGCTCTCCTTCACCGTTCGACTTGCATGTGTTAAGCACGCCGCCAGCGTTCATCCTGAGCCAGGATCAAACTCTCCGTAAAAGAATTTTGCTGCGAGAAGACCGGAATAGGTCAACCCGAGCGAGCTTGATCTGACGATCGGATGCCATTACTGACATATCCGTTTAATCTCAAAAGAATCTCACCGGCCAGCAAAGCTGACCGCGAGGTTTTTTGGCATTTGACAAGTGCACGCTGTTGAGTTCTCAAGGATCGGATGCTCCTGCTACTCAGCCTTCCAGCCTCGCCCGCAGGGCAACTGCTCTATCTTACCCCCACACCAACAGGCCGTCGCCGACGCTTCGTGCGTTCCGAACGGAACCGAAACCTCGATGGCGAGCCTCGCGGTGGGGGGAACCCCAATCCTAGACCCGAAGGTCGTCACACTCAAGTGAGTGCGAGGTTTTGGGGGTGGTTCTCCGCTTGAGAGGAAGCGGGGCCTTCCGGCCTCTCCGCTCTCCCCTGTGGGGCGAACAAGTAAGACATTACGCGGGATCCACGGACTCGGCAAATCGCGTGCATCCCTGGCGTGTCGCGCGTGTTTCCGCGGGACCTCGCCGCCGCGTGCGCCACGGGTCAGCGCGGGTGCGCGGCGCGGCGCAGGCCGATGACAACGGCGCAGAGGGCGGCGGTGGCCAGGCCCCACACCGCACACGCGGGCGGAAGCACGCGGTACGCCAGGTGCGCGGCCGTGAAGTCGGCATCCAGGGGCCCCAGCGCCGCCAGCGCGACGAGCCACGTGCCGATCAGCACGGCCGGCAGCGACACCCACCACCCCATGCGCACCACCGCGGGCAGGATGCGCTCGACCGGCTCCGGCCGCCGGCGCGACATCCACACGAGCGACCACACCGCGAGGATCCCCAGGCCCAGGATGCTGGAACCGTGCTGCAGCCAGGTGTACCCGGGAAGCGGCCCCCACCGTTCGGCCAGGATGGGCAGGAGGTCCACTCCCCCGCGGCCGGCATGCGTGAACAGGTCCCACCCGACGTGGGTGAGGACGCCGAGCGCGAGCGAGAGCACGACGAGCCCGAGCGCCGGCCACGACACGCCGCGCGCGCCGAGGCCCAGGGTCTCCCGCAGACCGGACGCCGCCGAGCCGTCCCAGCTCCGCGGCAGCCGTGCGGCGATCGGGCGCGGGGTCAGCTCCTGCACCGCAGGGCGCAGCAGCATCCGCCAGATCAGCAGCAGGACGAGGGCGAGCGCGACGGTTCCCGGCAGCCACGTGAGATCGTGGGTCACTCCGTAGCCGGGGACTCCGACCCGGACGAACAGGGGCAGGTCGGGAGTCATCGCCCCGACGGCGACCGCAGCGGGAACCAGCGGGGTGCGCACGAACGCCAGCGCCACGACGGCGTGGCTGGGCGTGAGTGGCATCGGGCGGGGTCAGTCCAGGAACACGCCGGCGAGGGTCTTCTTGCCCCGTCGCAGCACCGACACGCCCCCGGGGAGGGTCCCCGCCACGACCGCGTCCTCGGCCGTGACCCGCGCACCGTCCAGCGACACGCCGCCCTGTCCGATCGCGCGTCGCGCCTCACTGGCGCTGGCGACCAGGCCCGTGGCCTGCAGCGCTTCCACGACGGTTGTCCCCCGCGCCACGCGTGCGTGCGGCAGCTCCTCCAGCGCGCTGCGGAGCGTGGCGGCATCCAGAGTCGCGAGATCGCCCTGCCCGAAGAGGGCGTCGGATGCCGCGGCAACGGCCGCTGCCGCGTGCTCGCCGTGGACGAAGACGGTGACCTCCCTCGCGAGGCGCCGCTGCGCGGCCCGGCGGAAGGGTTCGTCCTGGACGAGCCGCTCGTACTCGGCGATCTCCTCTTGCGTGAGGAACGTGAAGACCTTCAGTCGCGTGATGACGTCGGCGTCGAGGGTGTTGAGCCAGAACTGGTAGAACGCGTACGGGCTGCACATCTGCGGATCCAGCCAGATCGCGTTGCCCTCGCTCTTGCCGAACTTCGATCCGTCCGCGTTCGTCATGAGCGGCGTGCCGAGGGCATGAACGGAGGCGCCCTCGACCCGGTGGATCAGGTCGACCCCGCTGGTGAGGTTTCCCCACTGATCGCTGCCGCCGGTCTGCAGCACGCAGCCGTAGGCGCGGAAGAGCTCGAGGTAGTCCAGGCCCTGCAGGATCTGGTAGCTGAACTCGGTGTAGCTGATGCCGGCCTCGGAGTTCAGCCGCGCCGCGACGGCGTCCTTCTTCAGCATCGTGCCGACGCGGTAGTGCTTGCCGATCTCGCGCAGGAAGTCGATCGCGCTCATCGGCGCGGTCCAGTCGAGGTTGTTGACGATGCGCGCGGCACTGTCCCCCTCGAAGCTGAGGAACCGCTCGACCTGGGTCCGCAGCGACCCGACCCACTCCGAGACGGTCTCCTTCGTGTTCAGCGTGCGCTCCGCGGAGGGGCGCGGGTCGCCGATCAGACCGGTCGAGCCCCCGACGAGGCCGAGCGGGCGGTGCCCGGCGAGCTGCAGGCGCCGCATCGTGAGCAGCTGGACGAGGTTGCCCAGGTGCAGGCTCGGGGCGGTCGGATCGAAGCCGCAGTAGAAGACGATCGGGGGTCCACCCAGCAGATCGCGCAGCGACTCGGCATCCGTGGACACGTGCACGAGACCGCGCCACACCAGTTCGTCCCACACGTTGTGGAACGTCGGGTCGTTGGCGGGAGCGAGCGCGCTCACGGCGCTGTCGGTGGAGGAGCTGGGCACGCGCTTCAGGTTATCAGCGGGGCGGCGCCCCACCACACGAGCGCCGCCGCGGCGAGCGCGCACGCCCAGCTCGCGAGGCTCCCGACCAGGAAGTACTCCGCCCGGTCGCCGGACTCGCCGTCGCGGGAGATCTCGGGGAAGCGCACGATCCCCTTCGCGGCGAGGACGGCGGCCAACAGCGTGTACGCGCCGGCAAGGGTCAGGGCGAAGACGAGCACGCGTTCGAGCGGCCCGATGAGCCGACCGCCCTTCAGGCCCGAGCCGGTGGGCACGACCACCGCCTCCTGCCGGAGCGCCGAGCGCACGATGATGTTGCCCGACTCCAGAAGGAACAGCGTCGCACCGGCCACCGCGACGATCGTGTCCACCGAGACCGGGCCGAAGGGCGCCACCGGTTGCCACGCCTCCCCGAGCGGTCCGGCCTGCCCGCGCGGGCCGAGCGCGAGCACCGCGCCGGCGCACACGACGGCGAGGACGGCCGCCGCCCACATGCCGGACCGGCGGGCGCCGTCCGGCGCGACGAGTGCGACCCACAACGCCGCGGCGAGGGCTGCTCCGATCGCGGCGGGGACGGCGTCCACCGCCGAGGCACCCACGAGCAGCACGACGGCGGCGATGACGTACGCGATCACCCGCCGCCGGCCGGGGAGGAACTGCCGGAGCAGGTCGACGCCCCCGATGGCGAGCAGGACGAGCCCGGCGACGATCATGGCCTGCTCCCGTCGGTGAGGATCGCGAAGCCCTCGAGGATCGCCCCGGCCCCGGCTCCGGCGAGCGCCTGGGACACGGCGGACTGCGTGATCCCCTCCGCTTCGGCGAGCGCGCGCTGGGTGCGCCCGATGCAGCGCCCGTACACGAGTCGTCGCGTGCGCTCGCTCATGGCGCCCACGAGCTGGTCCCGGGCGAGCAGGTAGGCGTTGGCGAAGGCGACACGGGAGCGCACATCGTCATTGTCCGCCCCCTCGGCGACATCGACCCATGTGCGCGCGCTCGGCGCGGCGCGCTGCTGCAGGGCGTGGACCCGCTCGATCGCGGCGCGTGCGGCCCACCATCCGGGCCCGTCGGTGAGTTCGTCGGCGGTGGAGGGGAGGGGCTCGATGTCGCCGAGACCGATCCCGAAGCGGCACTCGAGACCGTCGGGGAGCGCGAGCTGCAGCAGCAGGAGCGCCTTCAGCGCGGCCGTCAGGTCGGGGTATACGCCCTGGAGCTCATCGCCTACTGTCGGCGTCAGGGCCCGCTCGGCGAACGGCTGCTCGCCCTCCACGCGCGCGATCGTCTCCTCGAGCGCGATCTGCGCGGCGGCCCGGTCGCTCAGGCGACGGGAGCCGACGATGTCGGCGATGACCACGGTGGACATTGCATAAGCATACCGCTGATTATTCGAAAATATCAGTCCTCGACTTATCAGAGGCCCAGGGCGTGCGCCACGGCCTGGGCGCGCACCACCAGTTCGCGCCGCTGCTCGCTCACGCGCTCCGGTGCCGTGCCGCCGGCCCCCGAACGGCTGGCGACGGAACCGGCGACCGTGAGCACGTCGCGCACCTCGGGCGTGAGCGCGGGCGACACCTCGGCGAGCAGCTCGTCGGGCGCCTCCTCCAGGCCGATGCCGCGCGCCTCACACGCGCGCACGAGGGAGCCGGAGATCTCGTGCGCGTCACGGAAGGGCACGCCCCGACGCACGAGCCAGTCAGCCACGTCCGTCGCGAGGGAGAACCCCTCCGGGGCGAGCTCGGCCATGCGGGCGGTGTCGAAGCGCAGCGTGGCGATCATCCCGGCGAAGGCGGGAAGCACCAGCTCCAGGGTGCGGACGCTGTCGAAGACCGGCTCCTTGTCCTCCTGGAGGTCGCGGTTGTATGCCAGGGGCAGACCCTTGAGGGTCGCCAGCAGTCCGGTGAGGTTGCCGATCAGCCGGCCCGCCTTGCCGCGGGCGAGCTCGGCGATGTCGGGGTTCTTCTTCTGCGGCATGATGCTCGAGCCGGTCGAATACGCGTCGTCGAGGGTGACGAAGCCGAATTCCCGGGTGTTCCAGATGATCACGTCCTCGGCGAAGCGCGAGAGATCGACCGCGATCATGGCGGTGACGAACGCGAACTCCGCCACGACGTCACGGGATGCGGTGCCGTCCAGGGAGTTCTCCGCCGGACGCGCCAGCCCCAGCTCGCGCGCGACGAGCTCGGGATCCAGCCCCAGCGAGGATCCGGCGAGCGCGCCGCCGCCGTAGGGCGACACCGACGCTCGCACCGACCAGTCGCGGAGGCGCTCGAGCCCCCGCAGGAGGGTCCACCCGTACGCCTGCAGATGATGGGCCAGCAGCACCGGCTGGGCGTGCTGGAGGTGGGTGCGGCCGGGCATCACCGCATCCGCGTGCGCGTCGGCCTGTGCCACGATCGCGTCGATGAGGCGCAGGACCTCGCGCGCGATCGTGCGACCGTGATCGAGCAGGTAGAGCCGGACGAGCGTGGCGATCTGGTCGTTGCGGCTGCGGCCGGCGCGGAGCTTCCCGCCGAGGGCGGGACCGACCTCGGCGATGAGCGCGTTCTCCAGCGCACCGTGGACGTCCTCGTCCTCAGGCGCGGCACGCAGGGTCCCCTCGCTGACACGGGCGGCAAGGGCGTCCAGGCCCGCGTGCATCGCCCTGGCCTCATCGGACGTCAGGTACCCGGCCGCCTCGAGAGCGCGCGCGTGCGCGTGGGATCCGGCGATGTCGTAGAGCGCGAGGTCCCAGTCGAAGTGGGTGGAGCGGCTCAGCGCCGCCAGCTCCGGCGACGGTCCGCCCGCGAACCGTGCGCCCCACAGTGCGCCCTCGTTCGTACCCGAACCCGTCTGATCGCTCATCCCTCCAGCCTACCGACGCCGGCCGGCCGGGCCGGCTCGCGCACGGCCCACGTGCTCAGGCGCGCGATGCCCGCTTCGAGGGGTCCGCGGCCGATCAGCAGCGCCCACGCGGTGCACGCGACGACCAGCGCCAGCGTCAGAGGCCAGAAGGGCTGCAGCGCGCGGAACCCGGACAGATCGCTCGGAGTGCCCAGAACGGATGCGGCCACCACGGCCCACGCCGCCAGCTGGGCGACGTACGCCGTCAGCGGCATCGACCCCACCGCCCGCAGCGGGACCACGACCCAGCGCACGGGCGTGGCGCACACCAGCAGGCACAGTCCGATCACCGCGATGGCGAACCCGCCCGAGCCGACGACTTCGAGCACTCCGCTGGAGTGGGCGCGCGCGGTCCACACCGCCCCGAGGATCGACGAGCCCTCCGCCACGACGCCCGAGCCGCTCGCGGCGTCCAGCCCGTAGCCGACGGCGGCCACAGCCGATCCCGCCGCCAGCAGCAGGGCGGCGGTCCGCGGCGAGCGCAGGTCGGTGCGGCCGATCCCCATTCCCGCCAGCAGGAAGGCGATCCACACCGGGAACGGGTAGTGCCAGCCGACCAGCGCCGCCACGGTCAGACCGTCAGGGGTGGACCAGAACGGCGAGGCGTCCCACAGCGCCTGCAAGAAGGGCATCACGACACCCACCACCGCGGCCAGCAGGAACAGCGCGCGAGGCGGGAGGCCCAGGAACGGCAGCGACAGCAGGAACAGGATCGCGTACGCGGGCAGGATGACATAGACCGGGACGCCCGTGGCCACCAGCATCAGCCCCAGGGCCCACAGCAGCAGGGCGCGCAGCGCGATGCGCGCCGAGGCCCGGGCGCGGCGGGGGCCGCGCAGGGGGTGCTGCCCGCCCGTGACGAGGGCGATGGAGACGCCGGCCAGGGTGGCGAACAGGATGGAGGAGCGGCCGTTGGCGATGTCGATCCAGGTCGCCGGATCGCCAGGATCGAACGCGTCGATCACGAGGAGGTGGGCGGCGATCATCCCGATCACCGCGAGCCCGCGGGCAAGGTCGATGCCCGCCAGACGGGGCGGGGCGTCGAACCGACGCCACCGCGAACGGACCCAGCCGGTCAGTCCTGCCGCAGCAGCCACACCAGGAGCGCCTTCTGGGCGTGGAGCCTGTTCTCGGCCTCGTCCCACACGACGCTCTGGGGCCCGTCGATCACCTCGGCGTCGACCTCGAAGCCACGGTCGGCCGGGAGGCAGTGGATGAAGATCGCGTCGGGGCGCGCGATGGCCATCGTCTCGGTGGTCACCTTGTAGGCGCCGAGGTCCCGCAGTCGCGCGAGCTTCTCCTCCTCCTTGCCCATCGACACCCACGTGTCGGTGACGACGACGTCCGCACCCGCGGCCGCCTCGTTCGCGTCGGTGTACAGCGTCACCGAGCCGCCCGTCCGTGCGGCGATCTCGTCGGCATCGGAGAGCACGTCCTCCCGCGGCGCGTACGCGTCGGGCGACGCCACCCGCACGTGCATGCCCGCGGTCGCCCCGGCCAGCACGTACGAATGCGCCATGTTGCTGCGCCCGTCGCCGAAGAACGACAGCGTCAGTCCGGCGAGGTCGCCCTTGTGCTCCCGGATGGTCAGGAGGTCGGCGAGCAGCTGACACGGGTGGAAGTCATCGCTCAGCGCGTTGACGACCGGCACGGTCGTGCCCGCCGCCATCTCCTCCAGCCCCGCCTGGGCGTAGGTGCGCCACACGATCGCGGCGACCTGCCGCTCCAGCACCCGGGCGGTGTCGGAGGGGGTCTCCTTGCCGCCGAGCTGGCTGTTGGCGGTGGAGATGATCAGCGGCGACCCGCCGAGATCGGCGATCCCGACCGCGAACGACACGCGCGTGCGCGTGGAGGACTTGTCGAAGATGACCGCGACGGTCTGGGGCCCCGCGAGCGGCTTGTGACTCCAGCGGTCCTTCTTCAGCTCGATCGCGAGATCGAGGATCTCCGCCTGTTCGGCGGGGCTCAGATCGTCATCGCGCAGCAGGTGACGGGTCACGCGGGCACTCCCTTCGCCGCGGTGGCGGCATCCTCCAGCAGCAGCGACGAGGCGACCGTGGCCAAAGACGCGGTGAACAACTCGACGAACTCCTCGATCTCGGCATCGCCGATGGTCAGCGGCGGCACCAGCCGGATCGTGAGGTCGTTGGGTGCGTTGATGATCAGGCCGTGCTCCTGAGCGGCCGCGACGACAGCCTTGGCGACGGGATGCGCCAGCGCGACGCCGAGGAGGAGGCCCTGGCCGCGGACGCCGGCCACCAGCGGCGAGCCGATCGCGGAGATCTCCGCGCGCAGCTGCTCGCCGCGACGGCGGGCGTTCTCGAGCAGGCCCGCGTCCTCGATCTCGGCCAGCACGGCCCCCGCGACGGCAGTGCCCAGCGCATTGCCGCCGAAGGTCGAGCCGTGGGTGCCGGGGTAGAACAGCTCGCTCGCGGCGCCGAAGGTGATGAGCGCCCCGATGGGGAACCCGCCGCCGATGCCCTTGGCGACGGTGATCGCATCGGGCGTGATCCCCGTGTGCTGGAAGGCGAACCACTCCCCCGTGCGTCCCGCGCCGGTCTGGATCTCGTCGACGATGAGCAGCGCGCCGTAGCGGGCGGTGAGTTCCCGTGCGGCCTGGAGGTATCCCTCGGGCAGCTCGACGACCCCGGCCTCGCCCTGGATCGGCTCGACCACGAGCGCGGCGACCCGGTCGTCCATGGCCTCCTCCAGTGCCGCCACGGTCGCGTCGATGTGCTCGACGCCGGGCACCATCGGCAGGAAGTCGGCCTGCAGCGCCGGCTTGGCCGTCATGGCGAGAGTGCCCATCGTGCGGCCGTGGAATCCGCCGTGCAGGGTCAGGATGCGGGTGCGGTCGGCGCCGCCGTGCAGGCGGGCGAGCTTGAAGGCCGCCTCGTTGGCCTCCGCACCGGAGTTGCCGAAGTAGACCCGGCCGCTCGGGCCGGTGCCGGCGAGGCGCTTGAGCCGCGCGGCGAGCGCGAGCTGCGGGGGCGTGGCGAAGTAGTTGGACACGTGCGCGAGGGTCGCCGCCTGCCGCGAGACCGCCTCGACGAAGGCGGGGTGGGCGTGGCCGAGGGCGTCGACGGCGATCCCGGCGAGGAAGTCGAGATGGCGTCGCCCCTCACCGTCCCACACGTAGGCGCCCTCGCCGCGCACGAACAGCGCCATCCGCTCGCCGAAGCTGCGGATGAGGTCGCGTCCGGCGTCCTCCTGCCATGCCGCGCTGTCATCACCGGACAGCACTGGTGCATCGCTCATGCGACGACCTCCGTTCCGATCCCCTTGCTGGTGAACAGTTCCACGAGCACCGAATGCGGCACCCTCCCGTCGATGATGGCCGCGGTGGGGACGCCGCCGTCCACTGCATCCAGGCACGCCTGCATCTTGGGGATCATCCCCGACTCCAGCCGCGGCATCATCGCGCGCAGCTCCGTCGAGGTGAGGTGGGACACGAGCGATTCGCGGTTGGGCCAGTCGGCATAGAGCCCGGCGACATCGGTGAGGACGACGAGCTTCTGGGCGCCCAGAGCGACGGCCAGGGCCGCGGCGGCGGCATCCGCGTTGACGTTGAGGGAATGGCCGGGGTGATCCAGATCCGGCGCGATGCTGGAGACGATCGGGATCCGACCGGCGGCCAGATGATCGAGCACGGGCTGGGGATCCACCGACACGACGTCGCCCACGCGGCCGAGGTCGTGCTCGACGCCGTCGACGACGACCCCGCGGCGCCGGCCGCCGAAGAGCCCCGCGTCCTCACCGCTGAGCCCCATGGCCAGCGGGCCGTGCGCGTTGACCTTCGCCACCAGCTGCGGGTTGATCTGACCGGTCAGCACCATGCGCACGACGCTGATGGCCTCCGTGGAGGTGACGCGGTATCCGCCCTTGAACTCGCTCGGGATGGCGAGGCGATCCAGCATCGAGGAGATCTGGGGTCCGCCGCCGTGCACGACCACCGGCAGAACGCCGACGTAGCGCAGGTAGGCGATGTCGGCGGCGAAGGCGTCCTGCAGCTCGTCGCTGACCATGGCGTTGCCGCCGTACTTGATCACGATGATCTGGTCGCGGAAGCGCCGCAGCCACGGCAGCGACTCGACGAGGGTCGCTGCCCGCGCGCTCGCGGTGGTCGGGTCGGTGTCCTGCAGGTCGATTCCGGTCATGACGAATAGGCGCTGTTCTCGTGGACGTACTCGTGCGTGAGGTCGTTGGTCAAGATGACGGCGGTCGCCTCGCCGGCTTTCAGGTCGATCACGACGTGGGTGGCCCGCGGCGTCAGATCGACGTCCTCACGGGGGCGGTCGGGGCCCCCCGCGGTGCACACGCGGACGCCGTTCATCCACACGTCCACGTCGTACGGGTCGAACCGGGCCGTCGTCGTGCCGATCGCGGCGAGCACCCGGCCCCAGTTGGGGTCGTTGCCGAAGATCGCGGCTTTGAAGAGGTTGTTGCGGGCGACGGAGCGGCCGACGACGACTGCCTCGTCCTCGGAGGCGGCGCCCCTCACCTCGATGCGGATGTCGTGGCTGGCGCCCTCGGCGTCGGACTGCAGCTGCTCGGCCAGATCCAGGCACACCGCGGCGAGCGCGTCCCGGAATGCTTCCGTCTCGGGGCGGATGCCGCTGGCTCCGCTGACGAGCAGGCTCACCTGGTCGTTAGTGGACATACAGCCGTCCGAGTCGAGGCGGTCGAAGCTCACACGGGTCGCGTGCCGCAGCGCCGCGTCGGCCTCGGCGGAATCCAGCACGGCGTCGGTGGTGAGCACCACGAGCATCGTGGCCAGGCCCGGCGCCAGCATCCCCGCACCCTTGGCCATGCCGCCGATGGTCCACCCGCTCCCGCTGTGCACGACGCGTTTGGGGCGGGAGTCGGTGGTCATGATCGCCAGCGACGCAGCCTCTCCCCCGGTCTCCGACAGCGCTGCGACGCCCTCCTCGACGCCCTGGAGCACCTTGCTGCGGAAGACCTCGTCCCCCGTGCCGATGAGCCCGGTGGAGCAGACCAGGACGTCGCCCGCGCCCACGCCGAGGAGCGCGGCGGCCTTCTCTGCGGTCTGATGCGTGGTCTGGAACCCGAACGAGCCGGTGAAGCAGTTCGCCCCACCGGAATTGAGCACGATCGCCTCGACGACGCCGTCCGCGACGGCCTGCTCGGACCACAGGATGGGGTTCGCCTTGGCCCGGTTGGAGGTGAACACCGCGGCCCCCACCTTGAGCGGGCCGCGGTTCACGACCACGGCGACGTCGGGCTTGCCGCTGGATTTCAGTCCGACGGTCACGCCGGCAGCTTCGAATCCGGCCGGTGCGGTGACGCTCACGGTGCCACTCCGTTCACGCTCAGTCCGCGCGTCTCGGGGAGTCCGAGCGCGATGTTCATCGACTGCACGGCGGCTCCCGCCGTGCCCTTGACGAGGTTGTCCACGGCGGTCACCACGACGACCCGGTTGGCGTCGCGGTCCACCGCGAGCCCCATGAGCGCCGTGTTCGCGCCGATCACATCGGCCGTGCGCGGGAAGTCCCCGGCCGGGAGGACGTGCACGAACGGCTCGCCGTCATAGGCGGCCTCCCACGCGTCGCGGATCTGCGCGTCCGTGACCCCCGGCGCGATCGGCGCCGACGTCGTGGCGAGGATCCCGCGGGCCATGGGCACGAGCACGGGCGTGAACGAGACGCGCACTCCCGCGGCATCCGCCCCTGCCGCCACGAGCGCCTGGCGGATCTCGGGTATGTGCCGGTGCGTCCCGCCCACCGCGTACGGGTTGGCCGATCCGAGGATCTCGGCGGCCAGGAGGTTCGTCTTCAGGCTCTTGCCGGCGCCGCTGGGGCCTACCGCGAGGACGCTGACGATGTCGGCGGCGTCGATGACGCCGGCGGCGACACCGGGAGCGACGCTCAGCGACACCGTGGAGGCGTTGCACCCGGGAGCGGCGATCCGCTTCGCGCCGACGAGCGCCTCGCGCTGCTTGCCGCCGGCGACGGGGAGTTCGGGCACGCCGTAGGTCCACGCCTCCGAGTGGGCTCCGCCGTAGAAGCGGTCCCAGTCCGCGCTGTCGGTCAGGCGGTGATCCGCGCCGGCGTCGATAACGAGGGGCACCTCGGCGAGCGCCTCGGTGTACTGCGCCGATTGGCCGTGCGGCAGTGCCAGCACGACGATGTCGTGGCCGGCGAGGACCTCGGGAGTGGTCTCGCGCAGGGTGAGACCGGCGAGCGAGCGCAGGTGCGGCTGGTGCTCGATCAGCGGGCGGCCGGCGCTGGTGTGCGCGGTGACCGTGCGGATCTGGACGTCGGGGTGCTCGGCGAGCAGTCGCAGCACCTCACCGCCGGCGTAGCCGGATGCGCCGGAGACGGCGACCGAATAGGGCATGACTTCAACCTTAAGTCTGGGACGAGGGGGCCGGTGACGGCGACACCCGGCCGCAGACGCGTTCCGGGGTCGCCTAGAGTCGGCGGCCGTCGCGGCGCACGCGCACAGCGCCCCCGCTGAGCGGGAGCGGGGCGAAGCCGGCGGAAAGCATGGGGCGACCTTAGTCCCGCCCCCGCCCGGTCTGCAAATTCGCCCGCCGGGCCGGCCGGCGCCGAATGCGGCGGCCCGGCGGGGTCGGAGGGTTCGGCCAGGATGGAGCTGTGCTGACCTCCCTCGCCGTCGCCGGATACCGCTCGCTGCGCGAAGTGGTGATCCCCCTCCAGCGCCTCACGGTCGTGACCGGGCCCAACGGGTCGGGCAAGTCGAACCTGTACCGGGCCCTGCGGCTGCTGTCCACCGTCGCCGCCGGCGACCTCGTGGCGGCCGTGGCGCGGGAAGGCGGGCTGTCCTCGCTCATGTGGGCGGGGCCCGAGGGCGGCGAGGGGGACGAGGGCACACGACGCCGGGGCCCGGTGGCGGTGCTGCTGGGATTCGCGTCCGAGGACTTCGGGTACCTCGTGGATCTGGGACTGCCGCAGGCCGAGCGGTCCAGCATGTTCGTGCGCGACCCGGAGATCAAACGCGAGCAGGTGTTCTCCGGCGCCGTCGCCAAACCCGCCACCCTCCTCGTGGACCGGCTGCGCGCCGTCACGCGCGTGCGCGAAGACGCCTGGCGCACGCTGGACCAGCACCTCGCGTCCTACGAGAGCGTCGTGACGGATCTCGCCGACGGCGAAGCGGCGCCCGAGCTGCTCGCCCTGCGCCGTCAGCTGTCCCAATGGCGCTTCTACGACCATTTCCGCGTCGACGCGGAGGCACCGGCGCGTCGCCCTCAGGTCGGGACGCGCACGCGCCGGCTGGCCGATGACGGGGCCGATATCGCCGCGGCGTGGCAGACCGTGCGTGAATCCGGCACGGGCGCGCGCCTGGACGACGAGGTGGACCGCGCCTTCCCCGGAAGCCGCGTGGAGATCGGCGCCGAGGACGGGCGCTTCCGCCTGATGTGGCGCCAGCCCGGCCTTCTGCGTCCGCTCTCGGGCGAAGAGCTCTCGGACGGCACCCTGCGCTACCTGCTGCTCGCCGTCGCGCTCCTGGCCCCCGAGCCGCCGCCACTGATCGTGCTCAACGAGCCGGAGGCGAGCCTGCACCCCGACCTGCTGCATCCGCTGGCCGACCTGATCGCCGCCGCATCCGAGACCACCCAGGTGCTCGTGGTCACGCACGCCGAGCCGCTCGCGGACGCCCTGGAAGCCGCCGGCGCACTGCTGCACCGCCTGGAGCCGGGCCGCGGCGGCACCCGGATCTCCGGCCAGGGTGCACTGGACCGCCCGCCGTGGCACTGGCCCTCGCGCTGACGCGTCAGTCGCGGATGGCTGCCCCGAATCGCTCGGCCGCCGCGGCCACGCCGGCCAGCTTCGCCTCCGTGGCCTCCGCGGCGGTGAGCGTGCGGTCGGGGGCGCGGAACCGCAGCGCGAAGGTGAGGCTCTTCCGCCCCTCCGGCACACCCGCCCCGCGGTAGTCATCGACCAGACGCAATGACTCCAGCAGGTCGCCGGCCCCGTCCACCAGCGCGGCGCGCACGTCGGCTGCCGGCACGTCGGCGCCCACGACCAGTGACACGTCCTGCGTCGCGGCGGGATACCCCGACAAGGACGCGGCCACGACGCGGTCAGCGGCCCGCTCCAGCAGGGCGTCCAGGTTCAGCTCGGCCACCGCGACGCGGCCGGGCAGATCGGCGGCCGCGGCCACGGCCGGCAGCACCTCCCCCGCGTAGCCGACCTCGACGTCGCCGACGGTGAGGATCCCCGTGCGGCCGGGATGCAGCGCCGCGCGCTCGCCCTGGGTCACGGAGATCTCCACCCCAGCGGCCGCGGCGATCGTGCGCACGGCGTCCAGGACGTCGGCGACGTCGAACGGCTCGGCGTCCTGCCCCGGCTGCTTGGCGACGCGGTTGCCGGTGACGAGCACCGCGATGTGGCGCGGCTGCGGCGGGATGGCCGCATCCAGCGCTCCGAGCGTCGCCGCATCCGGACGGACGGCGGGAGCCGGCACCGTCTCGGTGCCGTACGTCACGCCCGCCTCGGGGACGACGACGATGCCTGCTTCGAACAGCGAGAGGTCGGTGAAGCCGCGCGAGACGTTGCGGTGGGCGACCTGGAGGAGCCCGGGGATCAGCGAGCGGCGCAGGAACGGCGCCTGGCCGTCGAGCGGGTTGGCGAGCTTGATGCTCGGCACGTGCGCGCCGGTCGCGGATCCGTGCAGGTCGTTCTGCTGCTCGGTGGTGAAGCCGAACGAGAGCGTCTCGACGTACCCCGCGGCCGCGAGCGCGTTGGCGACGCGGCGCCGCCCCTGCTGGGCGGGCGTGAACCCGCGCCCGGAGGGCGGGATCGGCAGGGTCGAGGGGATGCGGTCGTACCCGCTGATGCGGGCGACCTCCTCGGCGAGCGTCCACTTGTCGGTGAGGTCGGGGCGCCACGACGGCGGGATGACCGTCCACGCCTCACCGGCGTCCTCGGTCACCTCGCAGCCGATCTTCTCCAGGGCGCCGGTGATCTCCGCCTCGGTGTAGTCCACGCCGATGAGGCCGGGGACGAACGCCTTGGGCAGCTCGACGGCCTCGACGAAGATCTCCGTGAACAGCGCGCCGCCGATCTCGGTGTCCAGCGCCCCGCCGGCGTGCTCGACCATGAGATCGGCCACGCGTCGGGCGGCGACGAAGGGGATCAGCGGGTCGACACCGCGCTCGAAGCGCCGCGACGCCTCGGAGGGCAGCTTGTGGCGCCGCGCGGTCCGGGCGATCGTGACGGGGTCGAAGATCGCCGCCTCGATCAGCACGTTGCGGGTGGCGTCCGTCATCTCCGTCGTGCCGCCGCCCATGACCCCGGCGAGGCCGATGGGTCCGGACTCGTCGGTGATGAGGAGGTCTTCGACGCTGAGCGCGCGCTCCTTGCCGTCGAGCGTCGTGAGCTTCTCGCCCTCGTGCGCGCGGCGCACCGTGATGCCGCCGGTGAGCGTGTCGAGGTCGTACCCGTGGATGGGGTTGCCGAGCTCGAGCATGACGTAGTTCGTGATGTCGATCAGGATGCCCAGCGGCCGGATGCCGGCGAGGGTCAGGCGCGCGACCATCCACGGCGGCGTGGGCCGGGCGGGGTCGACGTCGCGCACGATGCGTGCGACGAATTCACTCGCCCCCACGCGCCCGCGGATGGGCCTTTCGTCCACGACGGCGACGGGGAAGCCGCCGGTGGGCTGCTCCAGCTCTTCGAAGGCCCGGTCGCCCGGGTCGCGGAACGCCGCGCCGGTGGCGTGGGAGTACTCCCGTGCGACGCCGCGCAGACTCAGCGCGTAACCGCGGTCGGGCGTGACGTTGATCTCGACGGCGATGTCGTCCAGCCCCAGCAGGGCGATCGCGTCGGTGCCCACCTCCGGGTCGAGGCCGAGCTCGGCCAGACGGAGGATGCCGGAGTGCTCGTCGCCGAGCCCGAGCTCCCTGGCGGACGCGATCATGCCGTCGGAGACGTGCCCGTACGTCTTGCGCGCCGCGATGGGGAAGGGCCCGGGGAGCACGGCGCCGGGGAGGGTCACGACGACCTTGTCACCGGCGAGGAAGTTGCGCGCGCCGCACACGATGCCGCGCACACCCCCGTTGCCCTCGCCGACGTCGACCCGGCACCAGCGGATCGTCTTGCCGTTGGACTGCGGCTCCTCGACGAAGTCCACGACCTGTCCCACCACGATGGGACCGGTCAGCTCGAAGCCGTGGACGTCCTCCTCCTCGAAGCCGACGGAGACGAGGGAGGCGAGGATGTCGTCGGCCGTGGCATCCGCCGGCACATCGACGTACTCGCGCAGCCAAGAGATCGGGACGCGCATCAGACCACCATTCCGAACTGCTCGCTGAAGCGGACATCGCCCTCGGCCATGTCGCGCATGTCCTGCACATCCGAGCGGAACATCAGCGTCCGCTCGAAGCCCATGCCGAAGGCGAACCCGGAGTACACCTCCGGGTCGATCCCGGCCGCGCGCAGGACGTTGGGGTTGACCATGCCGCAGCCGCCCCATTCGATCCATCGCGCGCCGCCCTTGAACGTGGGGTGCCACAGGTCGAACTCCGCCGACGGCTCGGTGAAGGGGAAGTAGTTCGCGCGCATGCGGGTGCGCGCCTCCTCGCCGAACAGCTGCTGCGCGACGTGATCGAGCGTCCCGCGCAGGTGGGCCATCGTGATGCCCTTGTCCACGACGAGGCCCTCGAACTGGCTGAAGACCGGCAGGTGGGTGGCGTCGAACTCGTCGGTGCGGAAGACCCGCCCCGGCGAGACGATGTAGATCGGGAGGTCGCGCGTGAGCATCGTGCGCATCTGCACGGGGCTCGTCTGGGTGCGCAGCAGCAGGTGACGAGCGACGGGGTCGACGTAGAAGGTGTCCTGCATCTGACGCGCGGGGTGGTCGGCGTCCAGGTTGAGCGCGTCGAAGTTGTACCACTCGTGCTCGAGCTCGGGACCCTCCGCGATCTCCCATCCCATGCCGACGAAGATGTCGCCGACGTGGTCCTGAAGCAGCGTGAGCGGATGCCGCGCCCCCACACGCGCGCGCTGGGGCAGCGCCGTGATGTCGATGCGCTCGGATTCCAGCTTCGCGGCGGTCTCCGCTTCCGCCAGCGCGGCCTCGCGCGCGGCGATGGCCTGGTTCACGCGTCCGCGCGCCTGCCCCACGAGCTTCCCGAAGGCGGCCTTGTTCTCGGGCGCCACATCCCGCAGGCGGGCGTTCAGCCGCGCGAGAGCCGAGCCCTCGCCGGAGTGGGCGGCGCGGACGGCTTTCAGCTCGGCGGTATCGGCGGCGGCGTCGATCGCGGCCAGCGCCGCGTCGACGGCGGCCGCGACGGCCTCGGGGGTGATCTCGGGTGCATCGGACACGAGAGTCGAGTCTACCGACGGGCGGATGCGGCTCCCGCCGTGCGGCTGCTTAGATCCCGGTGCCGGTGTTCGTTCCGTCGTATTTGCCGAGTCCGCGCTGAGCGACGATGAGCTCGGTGTCGGTCACTTCCTGCGTGGGCTGGTTCGCCCCCGCCACGTTCACCGCGCGCGGCGAATGGCGCAGGCGCTTCTCGGCGAGGGTCGCCACGCCCGACAACGCGAGACACAGCGCGATGTAGATGGCACCGACCACCATGGTCGCGGGGATGATCGGGGAGCCGATGCTGGCCTGCGAGCCGAGGAACTTGGCGTAGAACAGCAGCTCCGGGTAGGTGATGATGAACCCGAGCGCGGTGTCCTTGAGCGTCACGACCAGCTGCGCGATGATCACCGGCAGCATCGCGCGGATCGCCTGCGGAAGCAGGATGAGCCGCATGACGCCGGACTTGCGGAGGCCGATCGCGTAGCCGGCCTCCTTCTGTCCGCGCGGCAGCGACTCCACACCGGCGCGGAAGACCTCCGCGAGCACGGATCCGTTGTAGGCGATCAACGCGATCACGACGGCCCAGTAGGGCTCCATCCGGACGCCGATCACGGGGAAGCCGTAGTACAGCAGGAACATGAAGATGAGCACCGGCACGGCACGCAGCAGCTCGATCACGACCGTGAACGGCACGCGCACCCAGGCGTGGTCGGACAGACGTCCGATCGCGAGCACGAAGCCCAGGACGAGGGCGCCGACCGCCGCCGTGGCGAAGGCCGCCAGCGTGCGCAGCGTGGCCTGTCCGATGTTGATCCACACGTTGGTGTAGGTGAACGCGGACCACTTCTGCGCCGTGAACTGCCCGGTCGCCGCAAGCCGCCACACGAAGAAGCCGAGGACGGCGAGGACCACCAGGACCGTCAGAACCCCCAGGACGCGGTTGCGCGCCATCGCGCGGGGTCCGGGGACGTCGTACAGGACACTGCTCATCGCGCGATCCTCCAGCGGTTCTCCAGGGTGCGCTGCAGCCAGGACAGCACGAGCACCAGCACGACGAAGATGACCATGACCCACAGGATCACGACGAACTGGTTCTCGCCGCGCTCACTGAGGTAGTTGCGGATGGATCCCAGGTTGATGACGGAGAAGCCGGCGGCCACGGTGGTGTTCTTCAGCAGGGCGATGAACACGCTCATCATGGGCGGGATGACGGAGCGGAACGCCTGCGGCATGACGACGCTGCCCATCACCTGACCGAACGTCAGCCCCAGCGCACGTGCCGCCTCGGCCTGGCCGACCGGCACGGTGTTGATCCCGGAGCGGATGGTCTCGGCCACGTACGTCGCGGTGTAGACGCCCAGGGCGCACACCGCCAGCGTGACGGAGACCGACTGCGTCAGGCGCAGACCGAGCAGCGGCGGCAGCGCGAAGGAGAAGGCGAAGAACACCAGCGTCAGGGGTGTGTTCCGGATGGTGTTGACGTAGACGGTGCCCACGGCGCGGGCGACCGGGATCGGAGACACGCGCATCGCGCCCACGATGGTGCCCAGGACCAGGGCGAGGGCGCCTCCTGCCACGAAGAGGAAGAGGGTGCCCAGCAGGAACGTCCACCACAGGTCGAGATTGTCGGTGATGACACCCATGCGCGATCCTTTCCTTCCACAACGGCTGAGGCGGGGGCGGCGCAGGTGCGCCGCCCCCGGGAACTCACTGCTCTACGTCGGGCTGTTCTGCTTCGATGCCCGCGGGGGCGAGGTGCTGCTCGAACAGCGCGGTCCACACGTCGCCGCCGTCGGTGAACAGGGCGTTGATGTAGTCCTTCATCGCCCTGTCGCCCTTTTCCAGGCCCACGCCGTAGCGCTCCTCGCTGAAGGGCTCGCCGGCGATCTTCAGGACGTCGGGCTCGAGCGCGACGTAGCCGGCGAGGATCGCCTCATCCGTCGTGATCGCGTCCACCGAACCGGCCTTCAGCTGCTCGACGCACTGCGAGTACGTGTCGTACTCCACGGCGTCGCCCGGGTTGTACTCGTCACGGATGCGCTGCAGCGGGGTCGACCCCGTCACGGAGCACACGATCTTGCCCTCGAGGTCGTCGGGGCCGTTGATCGAGTCGTCGTCGGCGGCGACCAGGAGGCCCTGACCCGTGATGAAGTACGGGCCGGCGAAGTCGATCTGCTGCTTGCGCGCGTCGGTGATCGAATACGTGCCGACGTAGTAGTCGATGTCGCCGTTCACGATCGCCTGCTCGCGGTTGGCGGAGGGGATCGTGACGTAGTCGATCTGGTCCTCGTCGAAGCCGAGCGAGGCGGCGATCCAGCGCGCGATGTCGACGTCGAAGCCGGTGCGCTCACCGCTGGCGGCGTCTTCGTAGCCGAGCCCGGGCTGGTCGTTCTTGACGCCGACGATGACGCCGTCGCGCTCGACCATGCGGTCGTACGTGGGGCTGCCCTCGAGGTCGACCTCGGTGGCGACTTCCCACAGGGCTTCGTCCCCGCCGGTCTGTTCGCCGCCTCCGCCGGATCCGGCGCTGGGCGAGCCGCTGTTGCAACCGGCGAGGGTGATCATGGCGACGGCGGCCAGGCCGAGGCCGGTGAGGATCCGGGACTTTCGCATGTGAGAACTCCTTGTGGGATCTGCTGTGGATGGACGGGGTCAGTGCGTGATGAGCTTGGAGAGGAAGTCCTTGGCCCGCGCCGAGCGCGGGGAGGTGAAGAAGCCCTCCGGCTGCTGCTCCTCGACGATCAGGCCGTCGGCCATGAAGACCACGCGGTCGGCGGCCTTGCGGGCGAAGCCCATCTCGTGGGTCACGACGATCATGGTCATGCCGTCGCGGGCGAGTCCGACCATGACGTCGAGGACCTCGTTGATCATCTCGGGGTCCAGCGCGCTGGTGGGCTCGTCGAAGAGCATGAGCTTCGGACGCATCGCGAGCGCCCGCGCGATCGCGACGCGCTGCTGCTGCCCGCCGGACAGCTGTGCGGGCAGCTTGTTGGCCTGCGCATCCACGCCCACGCGCTCGAGGAGCTCGTGCGCCTCCCGCTCGGCGTCGGCCTTCTTCTTCCCGCGCACCTTGATCGGGCCGAGCGTCACGTTCTCCAGGATCGTGAGGTGGGCGAACAGGTTGAACGACTGGAAGACCATCCCGACGTCGGCCCGGAGTTCGGCCAGGGGCTTGCCCTCCTTGGGCAGCTCCCGCCCGTCGACCGTGATCGAGCCGGACGAGATGGTCTCCAGCCGGTTGATCGTGCGGCACAGGGTCGATTTCCCGGATCCGGACGGACCGATCACGACGACGACCTCGCCGCGGTGCACGGTCAGGTTGATGTCCTTGAGTGCCTGGAAGTCGCCGTAGTGCTTCTGGACGTCCGTGAGCACGACAAGGGGGTCGCCGCTGGCGCGGGAGTCGGAGGTCTCCATGGTTACACCCTAGGAGTGCGCGGCACCGGCAACCAGCCGACGCTGCGGGGCTTTACCGACTTGTAACAGCACCGCGGTCTTCGGAGGCCTCCCCCGCACGCTGCGCGAAGGCCGTCTCGTACAGGCACACGCTCGCCGCGGTGGCCAGGTTCAGCGATTCCGCGCGACCGTAGATGGGCAGGCGCAGCGCCAGGTCGGCCTGGGCCAGCGCATCCTCCTCGAGCCCGCGGGCCTCGTTGCCGAACAGCCACGCGGTCGGCTCGGCGAGCACCGCGCGGGATTCGAGGAAGTCGGCGCCGCCGACGTCGGCGGCGATGACGCGCATGCCGGCCGCGTGGGCGCGCTCGACGGCGCTGGAGAGCTCGGCCCCCACCGCCACCGGGAGGTGGAACAGCGATCCGGTGCTCGCGCGCACGACCTTGGGGTTGTAGGGGTCGACCGTGCGACCGGTCAGCACCACGGCGTCGGCGCCCGCGGCATCGGCGGCGCGGATGATCGTGCCGAGGTTCCCGGGGTCGCGCACCTCTTCGCAGATCGCGATGAGGCGCGGGCCGGCGGCGAAGATGTCCTTCATCGCGGTGGGAGCCTGCTGGGCGACGGCGACGATCCCCTGAGGCGTCACGGTGTCCGCCATCGCGTCCAGGACGTCCTCGCTGGTGAACTGGATCTCGATGCCGGCGGCGTGCGCGGCATCCCGAACATCGGCATGCCGTTCGACGGCGGTGGGCGTCGCGAACAGCTCCACAACGCTCCCGGGGACCCACGCGAGGGCCTCCCGCGCGGCCTGGGGACCTTCCAGCAGGAACAGTCCCGTCTCCTGGCGCGCGCTGCGCTTGCTCAGTTTCGCGACGGCTCGCACGCGCGGTGACCGCGGATTCTCCAGCACCCCTTCAGTGTATGGGCCGCCCCGGCTCTCCCCGACACGTCCCGGCACGCGGAAGGGGCGCCCTCCGTGGAGGACGCCCCTGTCTCGTGCGCGGTGCTACGCGGTCTTGGCGGCGTTGACGTCGCCGGGCAGCGCGTTCTTCGCGGTCTCCACGAGCGACGCGAACACGGCCGGCTCGTGCACGGCCAGCTCGGCGAGCATGCGGCGGTCCACCTGCACGCCGGCCAGGCCCAGGCCCTGGATGAACCGGTTGTACGTCATGCCGTTCTGACGCGCGGCGGCGTTGATGCGCTGGATCCACAGGCGGCGGAAGTCGCCCTTGCGCTTGCGGCGGTCGCGGTACGCGTAGACGAGCGAGTGGGTGACCTGCTCCTTCGCCTTGCGGTACAGGCGCGAACGCTGTCCGCGGTAGCCGGACGCGCGCTCGAGGATGACGCGACGCTTCTTGTGGGCGTTGACGGCCCGCTTGACTCTAGCCATTTCTTCTACTTCCTAACGTGCGTCGGCGCTCAGATGCCGAGGAGCTTCTTGGCGACCTTCGCGTCGCCCTTGGCGAGGACCTGGTCCTGCGACAGGCGACGGGTGCGCTTGGTCGGCTTGCCTTCGAAGTTGTGGCGGAGGTTCGCCTGCTGCTTCATGATCTTCCCGCTGCCGGTGACCTTGAAACGCTTCTTGGCACCCGAGTGGGTCTTCTGCTTCGGCATTTCTCTTCCTTCGTTGTGGTTCCCGCTCGGGCGGGAGTTCGGGGGGCCTTACTCGGCCGGTGCTTCGGCGGGCGCGTCGGTGTCGCCCTCGGCCGGCGCGTCGCCGCGAGCGGCCGAACGGGCGGCTTCCTTGTTGGCAGCGCGCTGGGCGTTCTGCTCGGCCTTCGCCTCGGACTTGTTCTTGTGCGGTGCGACCACCATCACCATGTTGCGACCGTCGATGGTCGGGTTCGACTCGACCGTGCCGAACTCGGCGACGTCCTCGGCGAACTTGCGCAGGAGACGCACACCCTGCTCGGGGCGCGACTGCTCGCGACCGCGGAACAGGATCATCGCCTTGACCTTGTCGCCGGCCTGCAGGAAGCCTTCGGCGCGCTTGAGCTTGGTGATGTAGTCGTGCGCTTCGATCTTCAGACGGAACCGGACCTCCTTGAGGACGGTGTTCGCCTGGTTGCGACGCGCTTCCTTGGCCTTCTGCGCAGCCTCGTACTTGAACTTGCCGTAGTCCATGATCTTGACCACGGGCGGCTTCGAGTTGGGGGCCACCTCTACGAGATCGAGGTCGGCCTCCTGGGCCAGGCGCAGCGCCACCTCGATGCGGACGACGCCGACCTGCTCACCCGCGGGTCCGACGAGGCGGACCTCGGGGACGCGGATGCGGTCGTTGGTGCGGGGATCGCTGATGCGGAACTCCTCTTCTGCGACTGTCGGCTCCCACGCCGCGGGTGCGACGTGAGCGAAGAGGAAACGCACGCCACCCGGCACGACGCGATCAGCGCCGGCTTCTCGCACCCGAACAGCCCCGGGGACGGGGCGGAGTGCGTGGACCCGGTAGCCTGGAGCGGCGAACGGGTGGGATGGAATCCTCTTTCGTCCGAAGCAGAACGCTCCGGAGCCCGCCATAGTCTAACAGAGAGAACGCTGTGCACACGATCCCCGGTAGTGAGCCCACCCCCGACCCCGAGACCGAGCGCCTGGCCCGCTGGGAGGAGCAGGAGCGCGCCGCCGCATCCGCCACCCGCGACATCGCCGACGTCCCCGCCGTGGAGGTCATCACGACCACCGCCGTGCACCTGCTCAGCGCCGCCGCGGTGAAGGTCGGGCTGGCCGACGACCCCGAGAACCAGACCGACCTGGACGAGGCCCGCAAGATCATCAACGCCCTCGCGGGCCTCATCACCGCCGGCGCCCCCGAGATCAGCGACATGCACGCCCGCTCGCTGCGCGACGGCCTGCGCTCCGTGCAGCTGGCCTTCCGCGAGGCCTCCCCGCTCCCCGACCCCATCGGCAAGGGGCCGGGCGAGAAGTGGACGGGGCCCGTCACGTAAGCCCTTCCCCCGAGACTCCCGAGAGGATTACGGGGAGCGGTGCAGCTTGACGGTCAGGGAGTCGACGAGCACCGCGATGCGGTCATCGGCCGCCCACCGGCGGGCGACGCGGGCGAGCACGGCATCCAGCTCCTCCTGCGCGAGCCCGTGCATGAGCTGAAGGTGCACGACGAGCTCGGGACCCCGCAGCCGTGCCGTCGGGTCACCCGGCTCGACGGCGAGGTCGAGCACGGCCAGCTCGCCGGAGATGGACGCCTGCAGGCCCGTGAACACCTCCGCCGACACATGGCTGGGCTCCCACGCGATGCCCTGCCCGATGGCCCACACCGCGGGGCGCCGCAGGACGAACTCGGTCTCCGAGCCGGGATCGATCACGATGAGGTCGGTGTCATCGGATGCGGCGGCCAGCGCCGTGCGCACGCCCTCGGCGGGCACCGGGCGGGCCGCGGCATCCCACCGGCCCATCGCGGCCACCGAGGTGAAGACGGGGAGCACCTTGCGCCCGTCCGGGGCGGCCACCGTCACGATGGACAGTTCCTGCGTCTTGTCGACCTCGAGCCCGTGCGCGCCCACGCCGGAGTCGCCCTTCTCCGCGATCAGCGGGATGAGCAGCCGCGCGCTCCGGTACGCCTCGACGACCGCGACGGCGTCGCCCTCCCCCGCACGGAAGGCGGTGAGCGCCGCCAGGAGCGCCGGATCGGCCGATCCGTCATCCCCCGCGTGCGGGTTCGACTCGAACCGGCGGCCCTCCCACGGAACCCCCGCCGAATCGGCGCCCGGATCAGCCTCCGGCGACATCCAGTGCCTCAGCCAGCGTGAAGGCGCCCGCGTACAGCGCCTTCCCCACGATCGCGCCCTCGACGCCCAGGTGCACCAGATCGCGCAGCGCGAGAATGTCGTCGAGGCTCGACACGCCACCGGAGGCGACGATGGGCTTCGGCGTGCGCGAGGTCATCTCGCGCAGGAGCTCCAGGTTGGGGCCGCGCAGCGTGCCGTCCTTGGTGACGTCGGTCACGACGTACCGCGAGCACCCCGCCTCTTCCAGCCGGTCCAGCACCGTCCACAGGTCCCCGCCGTCACGGGTCCAGCCCCGGGCGGCGAGGGTCGTGCCGCGCACGTCCAGACCGACGGCGATCGCATCGCCGTAGCGGCTGATCACGTCGGCGGCCCATTCCGGGTTCTCCAGCGCAGCCGTGCCGAGATTGATCCGGGCGGCGCCGCTGTCCAGCGCCGCCTCCAGGGACCGGTCGTCGCGGATGCCGCCGGAGAGCTCGACCTGGACGCCCCGGACCGCCTTGATGACCTTGCGCAGGACGGCGGCGTTGCTTCCGCGCCCGAAGGCGGCGTCCAGATCCACGAGGTGGATCCACTTCGCGCCCTGTCGCGCCCACTCCACGGCGGCATCGACGGGGTCGCCGTAGCTCGTCTCGGTGCCGGCCTCCCCCTGGGTCAGGCGCACGGCCTTCCCGGAGGCGATGTCGACGGCGGGCAGCAGGATCAGCTCGGGGCTGGAGGCGAAATCGTTCATGGCTCCTCGGGCGAACGGAAGGCGGGCACCCGCGCGGGGCACAAGCTCAGAGGCTATCCCTGCGCAGGCCGCCGATCCAATTGGACAACAGCTTGATGCCGGCCTCGCCGGACTTCTCCGGGTGGAACTGGGTCGCCGAGAGCGGACCGTTCTCCACCGCGGCAAGGAAGGGCGTGCCGTAGGAGCACCACGTCAGAGTGGGCGCGGGGAAGGGCGGCATGACCTCCAGCTGCCACTGCTGCGCGGCGAACGAGTGCACGAAGTAGAACCGCTCGGACTCGATGCCGGCGAATAGGCGTGATCCCTCGCCGGCCTCGACGGTGTTCCAGCCCATGTGCGGCAGCACCGGCGCGTCGAGCTCGGTCACGGCACCGGGCCACTCCCCGAGCCCCTCCGTGTCGATACCGCGCTCCACTCCGCGCCCGAACAGCACCTGCATGCCGACGCAGATGCCCAGGACGGGCCGGCCACCGGCGAGGCGGCGATCGATGACCTCGTCGCCGCGGCTCTCCCGCAACGCCTCCATGACGGCGCGGAACGCACCGACACCGGGCACGACGAGGCCGTCGGCATCGCGGATGACGCCACGGTCGCTGGTCAGTCGCGCGTCGGCGCCCGCGGCGGCCAGCGCCTTCACCGCGGAGTGGACGTTGCCCGAGCCGTAATCCAGGACAGCGACGACCGGCCGGTCGGTCACAGCGCACCCTTCGTGCTGGGGATGCCTTCCACGAGCGGGTCCAGCGACTTGGCCTGACGGAACGCGCGCGCGAACGCCTTGTACTCCGCTTCGGCGATGTGGTGGGCGTCGCGGCCCTCGAGCACGCGCACGTGCACCGTGAGGCCGGCGTGGAAGGCGAGCGCCTCGAACGTGTGCCGCACGAGGGAGCCGGTGAAGTGGCCGCCGATGAGGTGGTACTCGAACCCGGCCGGCTCGCCGGTGTGCACGAGGTAGGGACGGCCGCTGATGTCCACGACGGCCTGCACGAGCGCCTCGTCCAGCGGCACGAGCGCGTCGCCGAACCGCGTGATGCCGGCCTTGTCGCCCAGGGCCTGACGGATGGCGTCGCCCAGCACGATCGCGACGTCCTCCACGGTGTGGTGCGCGTCGATGTGCGTGTCGCCGGTGGCCCGCACGGTGAGGTCGGTCAGGGAGTGCTTCGCGAACGCCGTGAGCAGGTGGTCGTAGAACGGCACGCTCGTGGAGATCTCGCTCACGCCGGTGCCGTCGAGGTTCACTTCCAGCTCGACGGTGGACTCACTCGTCGCGCGTCGCAGAGTCGCTGTGCGCGGCGCGCCTGATGCGGTCATACCTTCGATCCTACCGAGGCCAGGGCGTCCAGGAACGCGGTGGTCTCCTCCTCGGTGCCGGCGGTGACACGCAGGTGGTGTGGGATGCCGACGTCGCGGACGAGGATGCCGCGGTCGTACAGTTCCCGCCAGGTCCGGGCCGGGTCGTCCACGCCGCCGAACAGGACGAAGTTCGTCCCGGAGTCGTAGGGGGTGTACCCCAGGGCGGCGAGGGTCGCCGACATGCGGTCGCGCTGCGCGACGATCTCGTCCACCATTCCGAGCATGACCGGCGCGTGGGCCAGCGCCGCGAGCGCGGCCGCCTGGGTCAGTCCGCTGAGGTGGTAGGGCAGGCGGACCAGACGCAGCGCGTCGACGAGGGCGGGGTCGGCAGCGAGGTAACCCACGCGCGCGCCGGCGAACGCGAACGCCTTGCTCATGGTGCGCGACACCACGAGGCGCTCACGCCCCGGGAGGAGGGTCAGTGCCGAGCGCTCGTCGCGCGGAGCGAACTCCTGGTACGCCTCATCGACGATGACGATCCCGTCGGTGGCGTCGTAGACGGCCTCGATGACATCGAGCCCCATGGGCGTTCCGGTCGGGTTGTTCGGCGCGCACAGGAAGACCACATCCGGCCGCACCTGCGCCACCTGCGTCGCCGCCGACTCGGGCGAGACGGTGAAGTCGTGGGCGCGCTCGCCGGCGATCCACTGCGCTCCGGTGCCGCGGGTGAGGAGCGGGTACATGGAGTAGGTCGGCGCGAAGCTGAAGGCCGTCCGCCCGGGACCGGCGAAGGCCTGCAGAAGGTGCTGCAGCACTTCGTTGGAGCCGTTGCCCGCCCAGATCTGCTCGGCCGTGAGACCGTGCCCGAGGTAGCCGGCGAAAGCCTCCCGCAGCGCGGTGAACTCGCGGTCGGGGTACCGGTTGATGTCCCGCAGCGCCCGGGCCACCGAGTCCAGGATGTCGTCGGCGACCTCCTGGGGCACCGGGTGGGTGTTCTCGTTGACGTTCAGGGCGATGGGCAGCGGCGCCTGCGGTGCGCCGTACGGCACGAGGCCGCGCAGATCGTCGCGGAGCGGGAGATCGTCCAACCGGGTCGTCATTCCTCCCATGCTACGGCGAGGCGGCCGGCTATGACTGCGGCGCGTACTCCACCGGGATGGCCAGGCGCTGACCGGCCGAGACCGTCGAGGATTCCAGCACGTTCAGACGCGCGATGTCCTCGACGACGTCCCGCGGGTCGGCGTGGGGGGCGAGATCCTGTGCGATCGACCACAGCGACTCCCCCGACATGACCGTGATCTCGGTGAAGGTGCCGGCCGGCGCGCCGCCCTCGGCCGAGGCGAGAGCTGCGCCACCGCCGAGCACGGCGAGGGCGATGGCGATGGCGGCGGGCAGCGCGGCCAGGCCGGCCAGCAGCCGACGGCCGCGGGCCGTCAGACGCAGACGGGTGGTGGGGGCGACGCTCGCGATGGTGGCCATGGCTCCTCCTCTGGCGGAAGGTTCGCACCCGACCCTCGGCCGGGAGGGCCGGATGCGAACCTGTATTCCGAATCTATCTTCGATACTGTGGGGATGTCAATCGTTCCGATGTCGGACACGGATCGAACGCGACACGCGTGGTGCAGCGTGATCCGCAGCCCGATACCGGATACGGTTTCGACAACGGAAGACCATCACGGACCTCCGACATTCGAAGACCGGTGCCAAGGCGGGCACGGGAGGGAGCACGAGAATGACCGACGCGACCGCTCGCGACAAGCCGCAGACACGCCGGCGGAAGAGCCTCAGTGACAAGCAGCTGGCGATCCTCGAGGTGATCCAGCGTTCGATCGCACGGCACGGCTACCCGCCGAGCATGCGGGAGATCGGCGACGCCGTCGGCTTGAAGTCGCTCTCCAGCGTCACCCACCAGCTCAACCAGCTCGAACTCAGCGGCTACCTCCGCCGCGACCCGGGCAAGACGCGCGCGATGGAAGTGCTGATCGACCTCCCCGGCACCGCCGCCGAGAATCCCGCCGACACCGCGCCGGCCCTCGGCGACGCGGCTCTCGTGCCGCTCGTCGGACGCATCGCGGCGGGAGTCCCCATCACCGCCGATCAGCACGTGGAGGAGATCTTCCCCCTCCCCCGCCAGCTCGTCGGCAAGGGCGACCTGTTCATGCTGAAGGTCTCCGGCGATTCCATGATCGATGCGGCGATCTGCGACGGCGACTGGGTCGTCGTGCGTTCGCAGGCCACGGCGGAGAACGGCGAGATCGTCGCGGCCATGCTCGACGGCGAGGCGACCGTGAAGACCTTCCGCCGTCGCGACGGTCACACGTGGTTGCTCCCCCGCAACTCCGCCTTCGAGCCGATCCTCGGCGACGACGCCGTCGTCCTCGGTCGCGTCGTGGCGGTGCTGCGCGCCGTCTGATCGCCGTGCGCGAGCGCGCCCGCACACGCATCCCGAGGACCGTGGGCGGCGCCTAGGCTGACGGGATGCCGACTCCCCTGCCCTTCGGATCCTGGCCGTCCCCGCTGTCCGCCGACGCCGTCGCGACGGCATCGCCCCGCATCGACGGGGCGCGTCTCGTGGGCGACGAGATCTGGTGGGGGCAGACCGTGCCGGAGGAGGGCGGCCGGACGACCGTCCGACGACGCCGGACCGACGGCACCGTCTCGGACGTCCTGCCCGCCCCCGGCAACGCGCGCTCGCGCGTGCACGAGTACGGCGGCGGCGCGTGGGCGGTCACTGACGCCGGTGAACTGACGTACGTCGAGAAGAGCGACGGCCGCGTGTGGTCGCTGCGCCCCGGCGCAGCGCCCCGGCCGCTCACGCCACCGCGCGACGGCGTGCGCTACGGCGGGCTGCGCATCCAGGCCGGCATCCTGCTGGCGGTGCGCGAGAGCGACGGCGACGCGCGCACGCCGCTGCGCGACATCGTGACGATCCCCCTCGACGGCTCCGCCGCCGCCGATGACGCAGCGGTGCGCAGTCTCGTCGCGGGCAGCGACTTCGTCGCGCAGCCGACCCTGTCGCCCGACGGGACGCAGCTGGCGTGGATCGCGTGGAACCATCCGGACATGCCGTGGGACCGCGCCGAGCTTCGGACGGGGACGCTCGAGGACGACGCCGTGCGCACGTGGACCGTCGTCGCCGGCGGCGAGGGCTCCGCTCCCCTCCAGCCGGAGTGGACGGGGGACGACGAACTCACCTTCCTCGACGACCGCACGGGACGCTGGAACGTGTGGCGCACGCACCTGGGCGGTACGCCGCATCCGCTCGCCCCCGCCGATGCCGACACCGGCGGCGGCCTGTGGGTGCTGGGGTCGCGGTGGTTCGCGCCGGTGGACGGCGGGTTCGTCGCGGTGCGCACGAACGGTGCCGACGAGATCGTCGCCGTTGTCGGAGATCGCACACGGATCCTCCCGGTTCCGGTGACCTCCGGCGCCCTCATCGAGGACGCCCGCGGCCGGCGCGTGCTCGTGTCCGGCTCCGGAACGACGTCCCAGGGCGGGCTGTGGCTGGTCGACCTCGACACGGATGCGCCCGCCGCGCTCATCACCGGCGGGGCCGCTGTCCTGCCGGAGGAGTGGATGCCGCGGCCGCAGGCCGTGACGGCCGACGGCCCGCGCGGCCCCGTGCACGCCTTCGCCTACCCGCCGACGAACCCCGAGCACACGGGGACGCCGGGCGAACGCCCGCCCTACCTCGTGCTCGTGCACGGCGGCCCGACCGCTCACGTGGGTCCGGCCGCGTCGGCGAAGACGGCGTACTTCACCAGCCGGGGCATCGGGGTCCTCGACGTGAACTACGGCGGCTCCACCGGCTACGGCCGGGCCTACCGCGAGCGCCTGCGCGGCCAATGGGGCATCGTCGACGTCGAGGACGTCGCCGCTGCCGCCGGCGCGCTCGTCGCGCGCGGTGACGCCGACGGCGCGCGCCTCGCGATCGACGGCGGCTCGGCCGGCGGCTGGACGGTCCTGGCCGCGCTCGTCGGAACGGATGTCTTCTCGGCCGGCGTCGCCCGCTACGCCGTCGGCGACGCCCGCGCCCTCGCCGAGGATTCGCACGACTTCGAAGCACGGTACCTCGACGGGCTCATCGGGCCGCTCCCCGAGGCCGAGGATGTGTACCGCGAGCGGTCGCCGCTCAGCCATCCGGAGGGGTTCACCGTGCCGCTGCTGATCCTGCAGGGCGCGGAGGATGCGGTGGTCCCACCGGCTCAGGCGGAGGCCATCCGCGACGCGCTCGTGGCTCGGGGCATCCCGCACGCGTACGTGCTGTACGAGGGCGAGGGGCACGGCTTCCGCCGTGCCGAGACGATCGTGCACGCGCTCGAGAGCGAGCTGGCCTTCCTCGGCCAGGTCTTCGGGTTCGACACCCCCGGCGTCCCGCCGCTCCTCCTGTCCTGACACCCGCTCGCGTCAACGTTTGGTTGACGCCGCTGTCAACTTCTGGTTGACGGACGCGCATGGACGAGATCCGGGAAGCACAGGACGCGGTCCGTGTCGCCCGCGAGCGCCTGGAAGCCGCCGTGGATGCGGCGCGGGCGGCGGGCCGGACATGGGCGGACATCGGGAAGGAATTGGGAATGACCAGGCAGGCAGCATTCAAGAGATTCGGCAAGCCGGTGGATCCGGTGGGCGGGGAGCCGCTGGTGCGGCGAGGAGTGGCGGATGTCCGCACCCTCACCGAGCACGTGTTCACCCTCATCGCCACGGGCGATCACGCGGGCCTGTCCCAGGCGATGCATCCGGTCACGGCGCGGGAGCTCCCCGCCGAGACCATCGCGGAGACGTGGCGGACCGTGCTCGGCGAGGTCGGGGCCCTCCAGGGGTTCCAGAACACACGCGTGGAGGTGCCCGGCGGCGGAGAAGTGCTCACCGACGATGATGCCGTCGTGGGCACCGTCGTGGGCGCGACGACGCTCGTGTGCGAGGCGGGCGAGATCAGCGGACGCGTCGCGGTGGATGACCAGGGCCTGGTGGTCGGGATCCTCCTCGTCCCCACCGACCACGCACCACTGCCCTTCTGACCTCCGAGAGTGCATCGTCCCGGCGAACCGGCACCATATTCGGTGCACTCTCGCCGAGGCGATGCACTCTCGTCGCGTGGGACAGGGTCAGGACGCGAAGGGGGCGAGCTCGGCGGCGAGGCGCTCCCCGACGTGCGCGTGCAGGAACGTGCCCTCGGCGCGGTGCTCCTGCGCCAGGATCAGGCCGGACTCGTGCGCGGCGGAGATGAGCTCCCCGCGGTCGTACGGGACGACGGCGCGCACCTCCACCGCCGGCAGCGGCAGGGCGTCCTCGATCTCGGCGCGGAGCTCCTCGATGCCCTCGCCCGTGCGCGAGGAGACGAACAGCGCGTCCGGCTGCAGCCCGCGCAGCACCATCCGCGTGTCCGGCTCGAGCAGGTCGGCCTTGTTGAACACGACGATCTCACGCGTGGATCGCGCGCCCACGTCGCCCATGACATCCCGTACCGTCGCCAGCTGGGCCGCGGGATCGGGGTGCGACCCGTCCACGACGTGCACGATGACGTCGGCGTCGCCGACCTCTTCCAGCGTCGAGCGGAACGCCTCGACCAGCTGGTGGGGCAGGTTGCGGACGAACCCGACCGTGTCGGTCAGCGTGTACACGCGCCCGTCTGAGGTCTGCGACCGGCGCACCGTGGCATCCAGCGTCGCGAACAGCGCGTTCTCCACCAGCACTCCCGCGCGGGTGAGGCGGTTGAGCAGACTCGACTTGCCGGCGTTGGTGTAGCCGGCGATCGCGACGGCGGGGATGACGTTGCGCTTGCGCTCGGCGCGCTTGGCGTCGCGCGCGGGTGCGAAGTCGCGGATCTGCCGGCGCAACTGCGCCATGCGCGTACGGATGCGGCGGCGGTCCAGCTCGATCTTCGTCTCACCGGGTCCGCGCGAGCCCATGCCCGCACCGCCGGCGCCGACCTGGCCACCGGCCTGGCGGCTCATCGAGTCACCCCACCCGCGCAGACGCGGCAGGAGGTACTCCAGCTGCGCCAGCTCGACCTGCGCCTTGCCCTCACGGCTCTTGGCGTGCTGGCTGAAGATGTCGAGGATCACCGTCGTGCGGTCGATGACCTTGACCTTCACCACGTCTTCGAGGGCACGCCGCTGGCTGGGGGCGAGCTCGGTGTCGGCGATGACGGTGTCGGCGCCGACCGCCGCGACGATGTCGCGCAGCTCCTGCGCCTTCCCGCGCCCGACGTAGGTGGCGGGGTCCGGATGCGGCCGCCGCTGCAGCACGCCGTCCATCACGACCGCGCCGGCCGTCTCGGCGAGGGCGGCGAGCTCGCGCAGCGAGTTCTCGGCATCCTCCTGCGACCCCTGGGGGTGCACGCCGACGAGCACGACGTTCTCCAGCCGGAGCTGGCGGTACTCGACCTCGGTGACGTCTTCGAGTTCCGTGGAGAGCCCGACCACGCGACGCAGCGCAGCGCGCTCCTCACGGTCCCACTGATCGCCGTCGGTGTCGTCGTAGGCGACCGTGGTCTCGTCCTGCAGAGCCTGAGCGGCTCCGAACACGCGGACCCCCGAACGCGCGTCGGCGCGTGCGAGAACCCGCTCGACGGGATCCGTGTCCGCCCCGTGCGTGCCGTCGACGAGCGAGTCCTGCCCGTTCCGGGGTGTGGTGGTGTCCGTCATCTCATCCTTTTCCGCGGAATCATGCCGCCCGGGCGGTGTCACCCGGCGCATCCCTGCACTCTAACTCTCCCCCTGCGCCAAGACTCTTCCGCTACGCTCTCGGCATGGGGAGCGACCACTACTTCAGCGCGTCGCCTTCGAGTCCCACGCAGTTGCGCCGCATCCGCGTCCCGCTGGCGGGACAGGATCGGGAAGTGACGACGGCGTCTGGAATCTTCAGCCCCGACCGGCTCGACGCCGGCACCGCGGTGCTGCTGTCCCACACGCCCCCGCCGCCCTCCGGCGGCCACTTCCTCGATCTCGGCTGCGGCTGGGGCCCGATCGCGTTGACACTTGCCTTGGAATCGCCGCGCGCCACGGTGTGGGCGGTCGACGTCAACGAACGGGCCCTGGACCTCGTGCGGCGCAATGCCGAGGAACTGGGACTCCCCAACATCAACGCGGCGCGTCCCGAGGATGTTCCCGACGACGTGAAGTTCCGCACCATCCGCTCCAACCCGCCGATCCGCGTGGGCAAGAACGAGCTGCACAGCATGCTCGAGCGCTGGATACCGCGCCTGGACGAACGATCGGACGCGTGGCTCGTGGTGCAGCGGAACCTCGGCTCGGATTCGCTCCAGCGGTGGCTGGCCGCGACGTTCCCGCGCGGCTACGGCGTGCACAGGGCGGCGACGGGGCGCGGATACCGTGTGCTCAAGGTCCGCAAGCACGGCACCCCCGAGACCGGCACGATCGCGCTCCCCTGATCAGGCGAGCGTGACCTCGCCCGAGAAGACGAGGGATGCCGGGCCCGACAGCAGCACGTCGCCCTCGCGCACACGGACGCCCAGGCGCCCGCCCGGCACGTCGACGATCCACCGGTCCGGCGCCGCCGGTCCCGCCCAATGCCGCGCGGCCAGTGCCGCGGCGGCCACCCCGGTGCCGCAGCTGAGGGTCTCCCCCACTCCGCGCTCGAAGACGCGCATCCGCAGGCTCCCCACTCCGTCGCGCACGAGCGGGTCGGCCGGCACCACGAACTCCACGTTGGCGCCGTGGCGGGGCGCGGGTTCCAGCAGCGGCTGATAGGCGAGGTCGAGGCCCTCGAGTTCGGCGAGCGAGGACAGCGCCACCACGACGTGCGGGTTGCCCACGTCCACGCCCACGCCGGGGCGCGCGACGTCCAGTCCTCGGGCCCGCACGAGGGTCTCCCCCGGTTCGATGGCGAACGCACCGAGGTCGACCTCGAAGCCGTCGTCGCTACGGGTGAGGGTCTTCACGCCCGCGCGCGTGCCGATCCGCAGCCCGCCGTCGATGTCGGCGAGACCCGCGTCGACCAGATACTTCGCGAACACCCGCGTGCCGTTGCCGCACATCTCCGCCTTCGAGCCGTCGGCGTTGCGGTAGTCCATGAACCACTCCGCGCCCACGGCGTCCGCGCCCTCCTCGATCGCGGTGGAGCGCACCACCCGCAGCACCCCGTCGGCCCCGATGCCGAAGTGGCGGTCGCACAGCGTCGCGATCTGCGCGTCCGACAGGTCGAGGTCGCCGTCGGGATCGGCGATCACGACGAAGTCGTTCCCGGTGCCGTGGCCCTTGGTGAACGGGAGCGTGAGCGGCATCCGTCCAGTCTATGGGGCGGGCCGGCGGGCCAGCGCGGCCGAGTCGGCCGTGCGCGCGTCGACCCACGTCACGTCGGCGTAGCGGCGGAACCACGACACCTGACGTCGCGCGTAGCGGCGGGTCAGTGCCTGCGTCTGTGCGATCGCCTCGTCGGCGGTGACCTCGCCGCGCAGCTGGGCGAGCGCCTGCGCGTAGCCGATCGCACGTCGAGCTGTCACGCCCTCCTCGAGCCCCCGCGCGCGCAGCGCTTCCGCCTCATCGACGAGCCCCGCCCGCCACATCCCCTCCACGCGGGCATCCAGCATCGGCACGAGCTCGGCGCGTTCGATGTGCGCGCCGATCACGTGCGTGCCGGGATGCCATGGGGTGGGCTTGTCCGGAAGCGCGGCGCCGTGGGTGGCCTCCCCCTGCGCGAGCACCTCCAGGGCCCGCACGATCCGGCGGCCGTTGGCCGGATCGACGCGCGCTGCGGTGGCGGGGTCGGCCTCGCGCAGGCGTGCGAACAGGGCGCCGGCACCGTGCTCGGCCAGCTCCGCCTCCAGTCGCGCGCGCACCTGCGGGTCGCGCGGGGGGAAGCGGAAGTCGTGGATCACGGCAGAGACGTACAGCCCCGAGCCCCCCACGAGGATCGCATCGGCGCCCCGCTCGTGGATCCCGCGGATCGCCGCGCGCGCCGCATCCTGGTACCACGCCACCGCGGCCTCCTCGGTGACGTCGAGGACGTCCAGGAGGTGGTGCGGGATGCCCCGGCGCTCAGTGACGGGGAGCTTCGCCGTGCCGATGTCCATGCCGCGATACAGCTGCATGGCATCGGCGTTGACGATCTCCGCGGCACGCCCCGACGCGATTAGGGCCTCGGCGAGGGCGAGCGAGAGGGCGGACTTGCCGGTGCCGGTGGCGCCGACGACGGCCCACAGGCGCGGCGTGCTCACTCTCCGACGCGGAGGACCGGGAGCCCGAGCGAGACCGGGCGCGGACCGGATGCTGCGGCCGGTGCCGCCGGCACGCCGCAGGAGTCCGCCTGCGCGCGGTCCCACGCGTCGCCGGCGCGCGTGCGGCGCACGCGCAGGGGTGCTCCGTCGGGGCTGTCGGCGAGCAGGTGGAACGGCGCGGCGTGGGTGACGACGGCGGTCACGACATCCCCGGGACGCGGAACGGCGGAGCCGGCGGGCACCTCGACGTGGACCAGCCGGTTGTCCTCCGCCCGGCCGGTGAGGCGATGCGTCGCGGCATCCTTCTTGCCCTCCCCCGTGGAGACGAGGACCTGAACTTCGCGGCCGAGCTGGCGCTGGTTCTCCTCCAGCGAGATCCGCTCCTGCAGCGCGAGAAGCCGCTCGTAGCGCTCCTGCACGACGTGCTTGGGCACCTGATCGGGCATCGTCGCGGCCGGCGTGCCGGCGCGGATGGAGTACTGGAAGGTGAAGGCGCTGGAGAACCGGGAGGCGGCCACCACCCGCAGGGTGTCTTCGAAGTCCTCATCGGTCTCGCCGGGGAAGCCGACGATGATGTCGGTGGTGATGGCGGCGTGGGGCATGCGTTCGCGGACGCGATCGAGGATCCCCAGGAACCGCTCACTGCGGTAGGACCGGCGCATCGCCTTGAGGACGCGGTCGCTGCCGGACTGCAGCGGCATGTGCAGCGACGGCATGACGGCGGGCGTCTCGGCCATCGCCGCGATGACGTCATCGGTGAAGGCCGCCGGATGGGGGCTGGTGAACCGGATCCGCTCGAGCCCGTCGATCTCCCCGGCCGCGCGCAGGAGCTTGCCGAAGGCGAGCCGGTCGCCGAACTCCACGCCGTAGGAGTTCACGTTCTGCCCGAGCAGCGTGACCTCGATCGCCCCGTCGTCCACCAGCATCCGGATCTCGCTGAGGATGTCGCCGGGACGGCGGTCCTTCTCCTTGCCGCGCAGGCTCGGGACGATGCAGAAGGTGCACGTGTTGTTGCAGCCGACGGAGATCGAGACCCACCCGCTGGCTGCGGAGTCGCGCTTGGTGGGCAGCGTCGAGGGGAACACCTCGAGGGACTCGAGGATCTCCAGTTCCGCCTCGCCGTTGTGGCGGGCGCGTTCGAGCAGGCTCGGGAGCGAGCCCATGTTGTGGGTGCCGAACACCACGTCGACCCACGGCGCCTTGTCCAGGACCGCCTGCTTGTCCATCTGCGCCATGCACCCGCCCACGGCGATCTGCATGCCCTGATGCACGTCCTTGCGCGACTTCAGGTGCCCGAGGGTGCCGTACAGCTTGCCGGCGGCGTTGTCGCGCACGGCGCACGTGTTGATGACGACGACGTCGGCCTCCTCGCCGGCGGCGGCACGCACGTAGCCCGCGCTCTCGAGGGAGCCGGACAGCCGCTCGGAGTCGTGCACGTTCATCTGACAGCCGAAGGTGCGCACCTCGTACGTGCGGGGGCGGCCGTCGAGGTCGCTGGCCGCGGCGGACGGCGCGATGAGCGTGGGGGCGCTGGAGGGCGGTGTCATGATGCGTGCCATTCTACGTTCGACCGCCGCCGGCCCCGCCCTAGCGGATGCGGCGGCGGATGCGTGCCGCGGACAGCGTCGTGCACACCAGCGTGAGCGCGACGAGCACCGCCGCGACGAACCACACCGGCACCGCCCAGTCCCCCACCTTCAGGTCCAGGCCGTACAGGGCGCGGAGCACCTCCTCGGCCTCCGGGGATACGCCCGTGATGATCGCGAGCGACCCTTCCGAGAATTCCCGGCGCAGCAGCATCCCCGCCTGTGCGAACGGGAGGGCGGCGACGACGGAGGCGACCACGTCCGGGAACACGCCGATGGGGATGTAGGCGGCAGCGACGAAGCCGAGCACGGTGCCGACGATCGTCGCCAGCGCCGAGAACGCCCCGTTGGTGCGGACGAAGCTGACGATGAGCGCGGACAGGGCCGTGAAGGCGAGGCACGAGAGCACCACGATGCCGGCGCTCGCGGCGACGGCGGAGACCGGCAGCCAGAGCCCGCGCACGACGCCGAGGTACACGACCGACACGACCAGCACGAACAGCGACAGCAGCAGCGCCACGGCGGTGGCCGAAAGGAGGTAGCCGAGCACGAGCTGGCTGCGGCGCACGGGAGACACCAGGAAGTCCCGGAACCGCCCGGAGGCGCCGTCGTCGGTGAGGATGGCCGTGCCGCCCAGCCCCGTGGTCACGGTGGTGATCAGAACGATGCCGGCGAACATCCAGCTGTCCACGAACGCCTGCACGTCGGCGTCGGAGGCCCCCGGCAGTGAGTCCGCCAGATCCTGCGTCTGCAGGTTGCCGAGGAACAGCGTGTAGAGGAGGAACAGGATGAGCGCGCCCAGCAGCGAGAAGAACACGTTCAGCCGGTCGCGGAAGAACGGCCTCCGCGCTGCGGCCGGTGAGCGCCAGGAACACGTCGTCCATGCGGCCGTGCCGGAACTCGAAGTCGCGGACGTGGTCGCCGTGCGCGGCGAGCAGACGGCGGGCGACGGCGGCGTCGGCGACCGGGATGAGGATCTGCTCGCCGTCGCGCACCGGCACGGAGCCGCCCGCGCGCGCGTCCCGCTCGAGCGCGTCGGGGTCGTCGGTGCGCACCGTGAGCATACTGCGGCTGTGCTGTGCGCGCAGGCGTGCGGGGGTGTCGTCGGCGATGATGCGGCCGGCGTCGACGATGCACACGCGGTCGGCCTCCTCGGTCTCCTCGAGGTAGTGCGTCGTGAGGAAGATCGTGAGGTCTCCGCGTGCGCGCAGTGCATGCAGAGTGCGCCACACGAGCGCACGGCTGCCCGGATCCAGCCCCGCGGTCGGCTCGTCCAGGAACAGGACGCTCGGCTCGTGCAGGAGCGCGCGGGCGACATCCACGCGGCGGCGCTGCCCGCCCGAGAGCGCCCCGTACGGACGGTCCAGCACGTCCTCGAGCCCGATGAGGGCCGTGACGTCATCGATGCGCGCGGCGATGCGGGCGCGGTCCAGGTGCGACAGACGGGCGCGGAAGCGCAGATTCTCCCGCGCCGTGAGCATCGGGTCGAGCACGGAGTCCTGGAAGACGACGCCGATGCGCTCGCGTACCCGGTTCCCCTCGCGTGCGACGTCGTACCCGAGGACGCGGACCTCGCCGGCGTTGAAGGGCAGGACGGTGGTCAGGCACCCGATGGTCGTGGACTTGCCGGCCCCGTTCGTGCCGACGAACGCGAACACCGCACCGTCGGGGACGTCGAAGGAGATCCCGTCCACGGCGAGGCGGTCCCGGTAGCGCTTCGTCAGCCCCGCGACGTGGATCGACATGCCCTCATCCTCGCGCAGGCTCCGCCCTACGGCGAGAGGTCCGGGGCGAACGGCCGGATGAACTCGGACAGATGTGCCGAGTAGCCCTCCGGATCGACGTTCCAGCTCTGGATGTGGCCGGCGCCGGGCACCGGCACGTACCGTGCCTTCGGCAGCGACGCGGCGAAGGCGGCGCTGTCGGCGTGCGGCACCAGGGGGTCGGCGAGCCCTTGGAACAGGAGCACGGGCAGGCGCTCGAACGCCGCCGTCTGGTCCAGCTCGTCCAGCGGCGTCAGCGACAGGTCGCCGCGCCACTGCACCACCAGCCGCACGAGCGGTGCGAGGGCGCTGAGATGCAGGCGCTCCGCCTGTCCGTCGATCACCGCGGACCAGTCCAGCACGGGAGCATCGAGCACCATGCCGACCACCTGGTCGGCGTGCGCGGACTCGTGCAGGAACCGCGTGACGATGCTCCCGCCCATGGAGTCCCCGTACAGGATGAGATTCTCCGCGCCGTGCGCGAGGGCGTAGTCGGCGGCCGCCTCGAGGTCGCGCCATTCGCGCTCGCCCAGGCTGATCAGGCCATTGGGGCTCGCCGGGGCGCCCGCGTCGTTGCGGTAGGAGATCAACAGGGTGGGCAGCCGCGCTTCGGCGAGTGTGGCCAACGGGCGCAGGCCGCTCTGGCGGAGACCGTCGATCCCGTGCACGAACAGCACCCACGTGTCGCCGTCGCCCTCCACGAGCCATGCCGGCATCGCGCCGAGCTCGCCCTCGATGTCCACGTCCCGGTACTCCAGCCCGAGCGCGGTGCGCGGGTCACCGGTCCACATGTTGGGGTTCAGATCGACCTTGGTGCCGACGGCGGGCACGGCATCGGTGGGCACGAAGCTCCGGGTGATGGTGGCGCCGTCGGTCCACAGCATGGGCCCGACCACCGCCTCCCCCGCGATTCGGCCCTGCTCGTCCGACCACGTGAGGCCGTATGTTCCCTCCCGCGTTCCGGCATCCGTGTGGGTGAGGGTGATCTCGTCCGCACCGACGGCCACGACCGTGCCGGCCGCCGTGGTGAGGCTGTGGTGGGGAGTGAGCAGGATCTGGGCACTCCACAACGGAATGCCCACCACCACCGCCGCAGCGACGATCGCCCCCACGACGCCGACGACGATGGGCCACCGCCGACGGTGCGAGCGGTGCGAGCGGGCCACACCGCCGAGCATAGAGGCCACGGTGCGGCGCCGCCGAACGCGTCAGCGGAATCGCACTCCGCCGCCGGAGCGATTCTCCGCCAGGGCAGCCCGCGCCGCCGTGGCGGCGACAGACCCGGAGTAGCCGCGGCGGGCGAGCTGGCCCATGAGCCGGCGCAGGGCGGTGTCGTCGTCGTAGCGGCCGAGCTGGCGGGCCTTCGTGCGGGCGAACTCGAGCGCGCGCTCGGCGTCGTCATCCGGCAGCTCCTCGAACGCGGCGTCGGAGACCTCGCGGGAGATCCCGCGCGCCGACAGCGCCTGCGCGATCGCCCGCCGGCCCTGCCCCTTGCGCTGCGTCGCGGCGTGGATCAGCTGCTCCGCGAGCGCCGTGTCGTCCAGATAGCCGCGGCGAAGGAAGTCCTCGAGGAGAGCGTCTGCCTCCGGGCGCTCCAGGGCGGCACCGGTGAGCAGGAAGGTCCGTGCCTCGGAGACCGACAGCTGCCGGGTGCGGAGGCGGCGCAGGAGTGCCCGCTCGGCATCGGCGAAGCGATCCGCGCCGGGCTCCGCATCCTCCGGTGTCGCGGACTCCACGTGCGCGTCGCTCCGCCACGCCGGATGCCACGCCGCCGCGTCGGGCTGCGCACCGAACAGGGGGGTCACGGGGGCGAGGCGGTCGTCCTCGCCCCCGTCGAACGCCGGCATGTCAGGCCGGGCGGCGCGCGGCCAGCTCGTCTTCGACCGCGCCTCCGCGCGGCGCGCCGATCCCCAGCTTGTCCTTGATCTTGGACTCGATGTCGGCGGCCATGTCGGGGTTCTTCAGCAGGAAGTTGCGGGCGTTCTCCTTGCCCTGCCCGAGCTGCTCGCCGTCGTACGTGTACCACGCGCCGGACTTCTTCACGATCGCGTGCTCGACCCCGAAGTCGATGAGGCTGCCCTCGCGCGAGATGCCCGTGCCGTAGAGGATGTCGAACTCGGCCTGCTTGAACGGCGGGGCCATCTTGTTCTTCACGACCTTGACGCGCGTACGGTTTCCGACCGCGTCGGTGCCGTCCTTGAGCGTCTCGATGCGGCGGATGTCCAGGCGCACGGACGCGTAGAACTTCAGCGCCTTACCGCCGGCGGTGGTCTCGGGCGAGCCGAAGAACACACCGATCTTCTCGCGCAGCTGGTTGATGAAGATCATCGTCGTGTTCGTGGTGTTCAGCCCACCGGTGAGCTTGCGCAGCGCCTGCGACATGAGGCGTGCCTGCAGGCCGACGTGGGAGTCGCCCATCTCACCCTCGATCTCGGCCCGCGGCACGAGAGCGGCGACGGAGTCGATGACGACCAGGTCGATGGCTCCCGAGCGCACCAGCATGTCGGCGATCTCGAGGGCCTGCTCACCCGTGTCGGGCTGGGACACCAGGAGGGAGTCGATGTCGACGCCCAGCTTCTTGGCGTAATCGGGATCGAGCGCGTGTTCGGCGTCGATGAACGCCGCGATGCCGCCGGCGCGCTGGACGTTGGCGATCGCGTGCAGCGTCAGCGTCGTCTTACCGGAGGACTCCGGGCCGTAGATCTCGATGATGCGGCCACGCGGGAGCCCGCCCACGCCGAGGGCGACGTCGAGGGCGATGGAACCGGTCGGGATGACCGCGACGGGCGCACGCTCGTCGCTGCCCAGTCGCATGACCGAGCCCTTCCCGAACTGCCGGTCGATCTGGGCGAGGGCCGATTCGAGGGCCTTCTCGCGGTCTGCGGGTGAGGGCATGGGGTGCTCCTTCTGGTGCGTGGTCCGTCGCCTGTAGGCTGACGCGCTCCCCTCCGGCGGACGGGATGCTGCGACAAGGCGTGGGTGTCATTCGACGTCGTCCACGCTAGGAGGGGCCTCCGACATTGCGGCGGATTCCTCTCCCGGCGGGGATGGACGCTTTCGCGACACCTGCTGTGCAGGAGCCTACGCGCGAATCGAACACATCTTCGATGACACGCCGATGATTCCCCGTGCGGCGAGACGCGCCACGGGCGCCGGCTCAGCGGCGCTTGGGTTCGAGCCGACCCGCGCCGTAACGCCGCGACGGCGGCACGTCGGTCTCCTCGCACAGCGCGAGCCACACATCACGCGGCGGCACGCCGTCCGCGAGCGCGTCGTGCGGCGTCCGCCCGCCGAGCGCGGAGAGGACGAGATCGCTCACCAGTGACGACCCCCGGGCGCCGAACTCATCGGAGACGGCGCGGTCGAACTCGGATCTGCGCACGGAAGGGATTCTCGATGGAGGATCAGTGCAGCGACAGCTCGGGCTCGACCGAGGCCACCAGATCGTCGGGGACGACGTCGGGGAAGGCCTGCAGGCCCTCGAGCACGGACAGCCGGTCGCCGACCTCGCGCATGATGGTCGAGATGGGCACATCGAGCGCTTCCGCCACGGCGGCCAGGATCTCGCTCGAGGCTTCTTTCTGGCCTCGCTCAACCTCGCTCAAGTAACCCAAGGCCACGCTCGCGCGGCTGGCCACCTGCCGGAGGGTGCGACCCTTCTGCTGACGGAGGTCGCGCAGGACTTCGCCGATCTCTTGACGTACCAGGATCATTTCTTGCCCCTCCTCACGCTTGACTCCGCCGTTGCCGGGTGGACAACGGTACAACATCCAGTGCTGCCAATCTAAACCCGTGCGCTGGGGAAAGGTTGGGAATCGCCGGATGTAACCGCCCCGAAACAGGTCTTATTCCCCTGCTGCCGTCGCCGCTCACAGCGCCACCAGGGCGCGGCGCACGGCGATCCGGGCGGCTTCGGCACGGATCGCGTCGCGATCACCGCTGAGGACGATCGAGTCCACGCGCGTACCCAGAGGGGTCGACACCGCGATGTGCACCGTTCCCACGGGCTGCCCGTCCGGAGATTCCGGGCCGGCGATTCCGGTCGTCGCGATGCCGACTTCGGCCGCAGCGCCGTCCTGGCCGAGGACCTCCCGCACGCCTTTGGCCATCTGTCGTGCGACGCGCGGATGCACCGCCCCGTGCGCCTCGAGAAGGGCGGCATCCACCCCCAGCACCGTGCGCTTGATGTCGGTCGCGTACGCGACGACACCGCCGCGCACGACGCGCGAGGCCCCGGGCACCGCCACGAGCGAAGAGACCACGAGGCCGCCGGTGAGCGACTCGGCCACCGCGACCGACCAGCCGAGTTCCGCGAGGCGTTCCACGAGGGTGGCCGCGCTCTCGCGAGGATTGCTCGCCAGGGTCTCCTCGAGCTCTTCGGGGAGCTCCATCACGACGCGGTCCTGCGGGAGCGGGCCGCGCGCACCTCTGTGACGATGTAGTCGATGCCGCTGGCGATCGTCAGGAGCACGGCGATGCTCATCGTCACGACGTTCACCCACCACACCGCCCCCGCCCACACCGGGTTGTCGATCAGGGTCGCCAGCGGCGTGAGCGCGAGGGAGAGGGCGACGGCCTGCGCGACGGTCTTGAGCTTGCCCATCCACGCCGCCGCCAGCACGTGGTCGCTGACGACGATGAAGCGATACACCGTGATGCCCACTTCCCGCACCAGGACGACGATCGTCACCCACCACGGCAGCTCGCCGAGGATCGACAGCCCCACGAAGGCGACGCCGGTGAGCGCCTTGTCGGCGATCGGGTCGAGGAGCTTGCCGAGGTCGGTGACGATGTCGTGGCGACGGGCGAGGTAGCCGTCGATGCCGTCGGTGCCGATCGCGACGATGAACAGCACCGCGGCCCACCACCGCAGCGGCCCGTCGGCGCCGCCGTCGGCCAGCAGCATCCACAGGAAGACCGGCGCGCACAGGATGCGGACGATCGTGATCGCGTTGGGCAGCTGCCGCGGGACGGCCATCAGTCGCGCCCCGTCAGCTGCCACGCGTCTTCGCCGTCGTCGTCCTCGTCGACCACCGGCATGCCCGCGAACTGCGCCTCGACCGGGTCGCCCCCGTACGGGTCGGACCCGGCCGGCTCAGGGACGTCGTCGCCGCGCAGCTTCGCCAGCACCGAGGGGAGCTGCTCGGCCGTGACGAGGACATCGCGGGCTTTCGAGCCCTCCGACGGACCGACGATCTCGCGCGACTCCAGGAGGTCCATGAGGCGACCGGCCTTGGCGAACCCCACTCGGAGCTTGCGCTGGAGCATGGAGGTCGAGCCGAACTGCGTCGAGACGACCAGTTCGGCCGCCGCCAGCAGGAGCTCGAGGTCGTCGCCGATGTCGGCGTCGATCTCCTTCTTCTCCTGTGTGGCGGCGACGTCGGAGCGGTACTCCGGGCGCGCCTGCTGAGTGACGTGGGCGACGACCTTCTCGATCTCGGACTCGCTGACCCACGCGCCCTGGACGCGCAGCGACTTCGAGGCGCCCATCGGCAGGAACAGCCCGTCGCCCTGACCGATGAGGCGCTCGGCGCCGGGCTGGTCGAGGATGACGCGGGAGTCGGTCACGCTCGTCACCGCGAACGCCAGACGCGAGGGGACGTTCGCCTTGATGAGGCCCGTGACGACGTCGACCGACGGCCTCTGGGTGGCCAGGACGAGGTGGATGCCGCTGGCGCGTGCCAGCTGCGTGATGCGGACGATCGAGTCCTCGACGTCTCGCGGGGCGACCATCATGAGGTCGGCGAGCTCGTCGACGACCACGAGCAGGTACGGGTAGGGCTTGAGCACACGCTCGCTGCCCGCCGGCAGCTGCAGCTCGCCGGCGACGACGGCCTTGTTGAAGTCGTCGATGTGGCGGAATCCGAACGACGCGAGGTCGTCGTACCGCATGTCCATCTCCTTCACGACCCACTGCAGCGCCTCGGCCGCCTTCTTCGGGTTCGTGATGATGGGCGTGATCAGGTGCGGCACGCCGGCGTACGCGGTCAGCTCGACGCGTTTGGGGTCCACGAGCACCATGCGCACCTCCGACGGCTTCGCGCGCATCAGCAGGCTCGTGATCATGGAGTTGACGAAGCTCGACTTTCCCGAGCCGGTCGAGCCGGCCACCAGGAGGTGGGGCATCTTGGCGAGGTTGGCCACGACGTAGCCGCCGCCGACGTCCTTGCCCACGCCGATGGTCATGGGATGCGTCGAGGCGGCCGCGTTCTGCGACCGCAGCACGTCGCCGAGGGTGACGATCTCGCGGTCGGTGTTGGGGATCTCCACGCCGATCGCGCTCTTGCCGGGGATGGGGGCGAGGATGCGCACCTCGTTGGAGGCGACGGCGTAGGCGATGTTGTTCGTCAGCGCGGTGATGCGCTCGACCTTGACACCCGGTCCGAGCGAGATCTCGTACTGCGTCACTGTCGGCCCGCGGGAGAAACCCGTCACGCGCGCGTCGACGTTGAACTGCGACAGCACGCTCTCGATCGCCGCGACGACGGCGTCGTTGGCGGCCGAGCGCTCCTTGTGCGGCGTACCGGCCGCGAGGGCCGCCACGGAGGGCAGGCGGTAGTTGGCCGCGGGGGGAAGACCCTGGCTGTCGCCGCCGAGGCCGGAGATCCCCGGCAGCTCCTCCGTGGCGGGATCGGGCGCGTCATCGCGCAGCGCCGTCTTACCCGCTGCGGCGCCGGCGAGGGCGGCCGGATCGAACACTTCGGTGAGTGCGTCGGGCGCGGGCACGGGGGGTGCCGGCGGGGTGGGCGGTGGCGCGGGGAAGACCTGCTCGAAGCCGCCCTCCACGGTGCCCGGCGACAGCAGCTGGGTGAGGTCCTGCGAGCCCAGCGACCCGTCGGCGTCCTGCTCGCGCCCGGACTTGTTCCGCCGCCACCACGGCAGCGCCGGCTCGTCGTCGTCGCCGTCGGCAGCGGCTGCGGGGGCCGCGGCCTCCGCCCTGCGCTGTTCGGCGCGGGCCGCACGCTCGGCCGGGTCGGCGCCGAAGAGCCAGTCGTACAGGTCGCCCAGGCGCTGACCGATGCGGTTGGGCGGGGTCTTGGTGAGGATCAGGATGCTGAGCACCGCCACGAGTGCGAGCACGATGTACGCACCCACCGGGGTGAGAAGCAGAGCCAGCGGCTCCCCCACCATCCAGCCGAACAGACCGCCCGCCGTGCTCAGCGCCGGCAGGCCGGCGCTCGGCTGCGGGCGGTCGCCGATGACGTGGCAGAACCCGGCGACAGTCACGACGAACAGGGCGAAGCCGATGCCGATCCGGCCGTTGTCGTGCACGGAGGACGGATGACGGAACAGCCATCCGGCCAGCAGGAGCAGTAGCACGGGGAAGACGAACGCTTCGCGACCGATCAGTCCCCCGACGCTGTAGGCGCTGATCACCGGCGCGACGTCGGTGCCGATGAGGAACCACTCCACCACCGCGCCGGCGGCGGCGAGGAGGACGAGCAGGAGCGGGAACCCGTCGCGACGCTGATCCTTCTCGAGGGTCTCGGGACCGAAAGCGCGGAACATGCCGCCGACGGCGTGCGCCAGCCCCAGCCAGGCGCGAGCGATGACCGGGGGTTTCTCGGGCTCTCCGACGTAGCGTTTGGGGGCGGGGGCCGGCTTGCGCGCGCCACTTTTTGCGGACGCGCGGGCGCCGGTCGTCGGAGTACTGCGGGGCATACTCCCACGGTAGGCGCGGGAGCCGACGTTTGCCCGGATTGACGCGGGACTCAGGCGAGGCGGCTCACGGGAGGCGCTTGACCATCGTGTCGCGCCCGATCCCGGCCTGCGTGACGGCGAACCCCTCCGAGCGGTACAGCGTGGCGGCGAAGTTGCCGCGCTCCACGCTGAGGCTGATGCGGCCGTATCCCTGCGCGCGGGCTTGCTCGCACAGCGCGTGGATCAGGATGCGGCCCACCCCGTGCGACCGCCATAGGGGGCGCACGCCGATGATGAGCTCGGGCACCCCCGTTCCGACGTACCCGAAACCGGGTTCGGTACGCGGGAACATGCGGTACCACGCCGCGCCCACCGGCTCACCCCCGGGCGCCTCGGCGATGACGCCGGCGTCGACCGGCCGCATCCAGCCGGCGAGGTAGCGGAGGTAGTCCTCGCCGGCGAGCACCTCGTGGCGTGGCCGGTGCGCGCCCGGGCGCCAGTTCGCCGCCTCCACGACCATGTCCGCGAGGAATGCCCCGTCTGCTTGACGGGCCTCGCGGACAGCCGTGGCGGGCATGTTACGCCTCGATCACCAGCGGCACGATCATGGGGCGGCGACGCAGCGTCTGGTTGACCCAGCGTCCGATCGTGCGGCGCACGACCTGCGACATCGCGTGACTGTCGCGCGTGCCCGAGCGGGCGGCCTCGGCGAGGGCGGCGGCGATCTTGGGCTTGACGCTCTCGAAGACCCCCGCATCCTCCGCGAAGCCGCGGGCATGGATCTCCGGCCCCGTGATGATCGCGCCGGTGGCGGCGTCGATGACGACGATGACGGAGATGAACCCCTCCTCACCCAGGATGCGGCGGTCCTTCAGGTCGGCCTCGGTGATCTCGCCCACCGACGAGCCGTCGACGTAGACGAAGCCCAGATCCAGCTGGCCGACCACTTCGGCCCGCCCGTCGCGCAGGTCCACGACGGTGCCGTTCTCGCCGAGGATCGTGCGCTCTGCGGGGATGCCGGTCTCCTGCGCGAGGCGCGCGTTGGCCATGAGGTGCCGGTACTCGCCGTGGACGGGGAGCACGTTGGCGGGCTTGAGGATGTTGTAGCAGTACAGCAGTTCGCCCGCCGCGGCGTGACCGGAGACGTGCACCTTCGCGTTGCCCTTGTGCACGACGGTCGCCCCGAGCTTGGTGAGCCCGTCGATGACGCGGTAGACGGCGTTCTCGTTGCCCGGGATGAGACTGGAGGCGAGGATCACGGTGTCGCCGGGACCGGGCTCGATCTCGTGGTCGAGGTTCGCCATGCGCGAGAGCACGGCCATGGGCTCGCCCTGCGATCCGGTCGACATGTAGACGATCTGGTTCTCGGGGAGGTCGCGGGCCTTCTTGTAGTCGATCAGGACGCCGTCGGGCACGTTGAGGTAGCCGAGCTCCTCCGCGATGGTCATGTTGCGCACCATGCTGCGGCCGAGCAGCGCCACGCGCCGCCCATGCGCGGCCGCCGCATCCAGCACCTGCTGCACGCGGTGCACGTGGCTGGCGAAGCTCGCGACGATGACGCGCCGGGGCGCCTGCCCGATGACCTGCTCCAGGACAGGGCCGATGCTGCGCTCGGTGGGGGTGAAGCCGGGCACGTCGGCGTTGGTGGAGTCGACCAGGAACAGGTCGACCCCCTCTTCGCCCAGGCGCGCGAAGGCGCGCAGGTCGGTGATGCGCCCGTCCAGCGGCAGCTGGTCCATCTTGAAGTCGCCCGTGGCGAGGACCATGCCCGCGGGCGTGCGGATGGCGACGGCCAGCGCGTCGGGGATGGAGTGGTTCACGGCGACGAACTCGAGGTCGAAGGGCCCGACCTTCTCGCGCTGCCCCTCGGCCACGGTGAGGGTGTAGGGCTTGACCCTGTGCTCTTTGAGCTTGGCCTCGGTGAGGGCGAGGGTCAGGCCGGAGCCGAGGATCGGGATGTCGCGCTTGAGCTTGAGCAGGTACGGCACGGCGCCGATGTGGTCTTCGTGGCCGTGCGTGAGGACGACCCCGACGATGTCGTCGAGGCGGTGCTTGATGGGCTCGAAGTCGGGCAGGATCAGGTCGACGCCGGGCTGGTGCTCCTCGGGGAACAGCACTCCGCAGTCGACGACGAGGAGCTTGCCCTCGTACTCGAAGACGGTCATGTTGCGACCGACCTCGCCGAGCCCGCCCAGGGGGGTGACCCGCAGGGTCCCCGGGGCCAGCGCAGGCGGATCGTAGACGTTCGTGGGCATTTCAAGCCTCCTCGGATGCCGCGGCATCCTCATTGCGGCCCGCACGCAGCGGGCCCGGTGTCATCGTGTGGTGCCGTGCACCTTGGGCAGGGCACCGCCGGCGGCCGCGTTGCGGTCGGGGCGGAAGTTGGAGAAGTCGGCGCCGGCGACGTCGCGGACGAGTGCGAGCTCGTCCTCGATGATCGCGGCCTCCCACTCCTCCGGCCCCACCAGCGGCAGGCGGACGCGCGGGCTGGTGATGCGGCCCAGCCCGTGCAGGATGTACTTGGCGGCGACCGTGCCGGGCACGTGCGTCATGACGGCGCGGACGAGCGGTTCCAGCGCCTGATGCGCCGCGGTGGCCGCCGCGAGGTCGCCGCGGTTGACCGCATCCACCATCGTCCGGTACGGCGCGGCGGCGATGTTCGCGGTGACGCCGATCAGCCCCGATGCCCCGATCGACAGGTGCGGCAGGACGTTCGCGTCGTCGCCGGAGAAATACATCAGGTCGGTCTGGTTGAGCACCCGGCTGACCTCGCTGAAGTCGCCCTTGGCGTCCTTGATCGCGAGCACGTTCGGGTGCTTCGCGATGCGCAGGATCGTCTCGTACTTGATCGGCACACCCGTGCGGCCGGGGATGTCGTAGAGGATCACCGGCAGGTCGGTGGCGTCGGCGACGAGGCGGAAGTGCGTGAGGATGCCGGCCTGCGTGGGCTTGTTGTAGTACGGCGTGACGATCATGATGCCGTCGGCGCCGGCCTTCTCACTGGCTTTGTACAGCTCGATGGCGTGCGCGGTCTCGTTCGAGCCGCCGCCGGTGATGATCTTCGCGCGCCCCGCGGCGACGTCCTTGCCCACCTCGACCAGGCGGAGCTTCTCCGGGTCGGTCAGCGTGCTGGTCTCGCCCGTGGTGCCGGTCACGACGATGCCGTCGGCCCCCGCGACGATCACGTCGTCGATGTGCTTCTCCACGGCGGGCCAGTCGACCTCGCCGTCGGCCGTCATCGGAGTGACGAGCGCGACGAGCACCTGCCCGAAGGGATTGCCCGATTGCGTCATGTTCTCAGGGTATCGGTCGTCGCGCCTCCGCCGCTGCGCCCGGCCTGAGCGGTCGCGGCGGCGCGTCAGCGGCCGCGCTCGGCGGCTTTGACCACGACGGCATCGGGCAGGACGCGGGAGAGCGCGACGAGCGCCTTGTACCTCGCCGACGGGATCGAGACCGACCGCCCACGGGCGACGTCGCGCAGCGACTGGGCGACGACCTCGGGGGCGTTCAGCCACATCCACTCCGGGACGCCCTCGTCGCCGGGAGGCAGGCCCAGGCGCTCGTGGAAGTTCGTGTGGACGAAACCGGGGCACACCGCCGTGACGCTGATCCCGCGGTCGCGGTAGTGCACGTTCGCCCACCTGCTGAAGCTCACCAGCCACGCCTTGGCCGCCCCGTAGGTGCCGCGCGGAACGAGCGCGGCGACGGAGGCGACGTTGACGATCCGTCCGCTCTCGCGTCGCAGCATCCCCGGCAGCACCGCACGGATCAGCCGCATCGGCACCGTCACGTGCATGTCGAGGTGGCGCACCTCGTCCTCGACGTCGTTGGACTCGAAGCCCAGCCGCAGGCCGTAGCCGGCGTTGTTGACGAGCATGTCGATCGGATGCTCCGCATCCGACAGCCGCGCCACCACGCGGTCGCGCTGGCGCGGGTGCAGCAGATCGGCGGCGAGCACTTCCACGCGCACCTCGTGCCGGTCCCGCAGGGACGCCGCGAGCACGGCGAGCGCCTCGCGGTCGCGCGCGACGAGCACAAGGTCCATGCCGCGCCGGGCCAGGTGACGGGCGTACTCGGCGCCCAGGCCCGAGCTCGCGCCGGTGATCAGTGCCGTGCGTGCCATGGCCGCCAGCCTAGGTGTGCGCGCGGCGCGATGCCACGACGGCTACGGGGAGACGCGGCCGTTGGCGTTGAAGGCGGCGTGGGTGAGCGGCATGAGCTCGGTCCACAGCGCTTCCATCTTCTCCGCGCACATCTCGATCTCCCGCTGCGGGAAGGAGGGGAAGTGCGTGCCCTCCACCTTCGTGCGCAGCGACAGGAAGTTCATCAGCGACCGGGCGTTCATCGTCACGTACATCGACGAGTAGATGTTCAGCGGCAGCACGATGCGGGCCACCTCGCGTGCGACGCCGGCTGCCAGCATCCGCTGGTACGCGGAGAAGGCGAACTCGGCCGCATCGCGCGTGGCGGTGTCGACGATCGCGTGCTGCTCGGCGGTGCCGGGGAGGAACTCGTACGCGCCGGGCTTGCCCACCTGCAGGAGGTTGCGCTCGGGCGCGGGGACGTAGAAGACGGGGCGCAGCTCGCGGTAGCGACCTGATTCCTCGTTGTACGAGGCGATGCGGTGGCGCATGAACTCGCGGAACACGAAGATCGGCGCCTGCACGTAGAACGTCATCGAGTTGTGCTCGAACGGCGAGCCGTGCCGGTCGCGCATGAGGTAGTTGATGAGGCCGCGATCGCGCGCGGATGCCTCATTGCCCGACTGCGCCTCCTCGAGGGTCTGCTCCCCCTGCGTGGACACGCGGGCGGCGAAGAGGACATCGGCATCCGACGCGCTGGCTCGCACCAGCTCGACGGTGACGTCACTTCGGAATTCGATCTCGGGGCGGATGTCGGCGTCGCTCACGATGCAACCCTACTGCCGCCGCGAACCCCGCCCCTGCGTGTGAGGTTCGTGTCATCTTGCCGTGCGTTCCCCGCGCACGGGCCCCGACCGCTACCCTGGACTGCTGATGACGATTCTCGAAGCCTGCCTCGCGCTCGCGGTTCTTCTCGCCGCGGCCTTCGTCGGCGGCCTCGTCTTCCGCCGCAACTCCACGCGTGCGCGCCGCCACATCCCGCATGAAGTGATCCAGCCCGAGCGGCTGGGTGCCGACGGGCTGGGTGAGAACGCGACGCTGCTGCAGTTCAGCACCGAGATGTGCAACCGCTGCCCGGGGGTGCACCGCATGCTGTCAGCCGTCGCCGCCGACCATGAGGGCGTGCGCCACCTCGATGTGGACCTCACCTATCGCCCCGACATCGCCCAGCACTTCCGCGTCCTGCAGACACCGACGACGCTCATCCTGGACCGTGACGGCGCCGTGCAGTCGCGTATCGGCGGAGTGCCCGGTCGCGATGTGCTGGAGCTGGAACTGACCCGGCTGACGGCCGAGACGGCGGATGCCTGAGGAGGGTCCGCGCGGCATCGATCCGCGCGGGCCGCGGTTCACCGCCGCGGTCACCTCACTCCTTCTCGCCGTCGATGTCGTGCTGGCCCTGGCGGGGATCGCGACGGCCCGCATCGCCGCCGACACCGCGTCGTTCGGGTGGTTCGCCTACCAGCCGCTCGCGGACGCCACGTTCTATCCGGGCAGCGTATGGGCCATCCGCGCGGCGTCGCCGCTGGAGCGCATGGCCGACCCGGGGTTCCTGCTCCTCGCCGGAGTCGCCCTGCTCTTCCTGTGGGGCGCGCTCTCCCCGCGCACCGCGCCGTGGGGCGTGCTGTACCGCCGCGTGGTGCAGCCGCGCCTGGCCGCTTCCCGCCACCTCGCGGATCCTCGCCCTCCGCGATTCGCGCAGGGCGTGGGACTGTCCGTCAGCGCCGTCGGGCTGCTGCTGCACGCAGTCGGGGTGCCCTGGGCCCTTCCCCTCGCGGCCGCGCTGGTCTTCGTCGCGTCCTTCCTCAACGCCGCCTTCGGGCTGTGCGTGGGCTGCCGGCTCTACCTGCTGCTGCAGCGGGCGGGCCTCATCGGCCGCGCCCGGCCCGCTTCGGTGTGAGGCACGCGGGCTACCACGCACCCGCTCCGCTGTCGAGTTCTCCCCTCCCCCTCGGCGGACGGTTAGGCTCGCACAAACGCCGCCTCCGCGGCGCGATCGTCCACCCGGGAGGTAACCCATGACCGTCACGAGCGAAGCCACCACCGCCTGGAAGGGCAGCCTGCAGGATGGCTCCGGCCAGGTCTCGCTCGCCACGTCCCACGTCGGCACGTTCGACGTCAACTGGAAGGCCCGCGCGGAGGGCTCCGGTTCCGTCACGACGCCGGAGGAACTGCTGGCCGCGGCCCACTCCGCGTGCTTCAGCATGGCGCTCTCGCACGCACTGAGCGAGAACGGCACTCCCCCGCAGTCCGTCGACGCCACCGCATCCGTCACGTTCAAGCCGGGCACCGGCATCACCGGCAGCCACCTGAACGTCAACGCCGTCGTCCCGGGCATCGACGCCGAGACCTTCGAGCGCATCGCCTCGGACGCCAAGACCAACTGCCCCGTCTCGCAGGCTCTCGCCGGGATCGAGATCACCCTCGAGGCGACGCTTGCCTGAGAGCCCCCGCATCGTCGTCGGGGGCGCTTCCGGACTCATCGGAAGCGCCCTCGTCGACGCGCTGCGCGCCGACGGCGTGCAGGTGACGACGCTCGTGCGCCGGCCGGCGGCCGCGCCGGACGAGGTGGAGTGGCTGACCGGGCCCGAGCCGCTGCACCCGGACGTGCTCGCGGGAGCTGCGGCCGTCGTCGGGCTCAACGGGGCCAGCATCGGCCGCTTCCCCTGGACGTCGGGGTATCAGAGCACCCTGCTGTGGTCACGGGTGACGCCGACCCGCACGCTCGCGACGGCGCTGCGGAAGCTGGGGCCGGATGCTCCGGCCTTCGTGAGCGCGTCGGCGGTGGGCTACTACGGCTCCGCGCCGGGCCGTCGCCTGACCGAGGCGGCGCCGCGGGGCACCGGCTTCCTAGCCGACCTGTGCGGCGAATGGGAGAACGCGGCGCAGGCGGCGGGGCCGCACGCACGTGTCGCGCTGCTGCGCACCGCTCCCCTCGTGCACCCGCAGGGGGTCCTCAAGCCCCTCCTGCTGCTGACCCGCCTCGGGCTGGCCGGCCCGATCGGCCGCGGCACACAGGTGTGGCCGTGGATCTCGCTCGAGGACGAGGTGCGCGCCATCCGGCACGTGATCGACGGATCCCTCGAGGGGCCCGTCAACCTCGCCGGCCCTACGCGTGCCACCGCCAACGACCTCGGGTTCGCCCTGGCGCGGCGGATGAACCGCCCCTACGCGCTGCGCGCCCCTGCGTGGGCTATGCGCGTGGTCCTCGGGCCGGACGCGACCGACGCGATCCTCACCTCCGACGCCCATGTCGTGCCCGAGGTGCTCGAACGCACCGGCTTCGCCTTCACACACCCCACCGTCGAATCCGTGATCGACGCCGTGGTGCCGCGCGCGGCCTGAGACCGCCGCCGCTCAGGCGCCCCCGCGCTCCGAGCGCTCGAGCCGGATGGCGTGGCGGATCGCCTCGCGCGCGCGCCTGCGGTCGGAGGCGGCATCGTAGGCGAGACCCAGGCGGTACCACGCGCGCCAGTCCTGCGGCTTGTCCTCCACCTCGGCGCGGTACTGCGGGAACACCGCGTCGCCGTCCTCGCGCACGACCCGGCCGCTCGGGCGCACCGCGACCTCGTCGTCGGGGAGGGCGCCGTCCTGCTCCAGCCGGCGGCCGAGTCGATCGGCGCACCAGCCGAACCACAGTTCGCGCCCCAGTGCCCACACCGCCAGCAGCGGCAGGACGATCAGGGCGATCCCCAGCGCGATGCCGACGGGTTCGCCGCTGGCCAGGAGCAGCCACGCGCGCTGGCCCACCAGCACGATGTACAGCAGCAGCAGCGCCGCCATCACGGCGACGCCGATCCGCGCGCTCATACCGGCGTCGCGCGTGCCGCTTGGCCGGACAGGCCGTCCACGGGCGGTACGGCGGGCGGGCGGTGGGCGCGCGTGCGCACGCCGATGTCGACGAAGCTGTCCAGCCCCACGGCCACGCCCTCCGCGTCGCGCGCGGCGGCCAGGGCGATGCGGATGCCCGGTGCGTAGGCGAGGGCGGGGTCGATCGTGTCGTGGACGATCGTGACGGATTCGCCCGGCCCCGACAGCACGACCTCCTGGCGGGCGATCACGCCGGGCCGGCGCAGCGAGTGCACGGGCACGCTGGCGACCTGCTGGCCGCGGGCGCGCTGGTCCACGTGCGGGGATTCGACAGGTCCGACCTCCGCCCGTGCCGCCGCGATCATCTCCGCCGTCCGCACGGCCGTGCCGCTGGGCGAGTCGACCTTGGTCTCGCGGTGCGCCTCGACGATCTCGACGGACGGGAACAGGGGCGCGGCGGCGGCGGAGAGGGCGCTGGCGACCACGGAGCCGAGCGAGAAGTTGGGGACGAACACCGCTCCCGTCCCGGCGGCATCCACGAGCGGGCGTACCAGCGCGATCCGCTCGCTGGACCACCCGGACGTGCCCACGAGGATGTTGACGCCGCGCTCGATCGCGGCGCGCACGACGTCGATGGAGACGGCAGGTGTGGAGGCGTCCACGACCAAGTCGGCGCCATCCAGTTCGTCCAGGCTCGAGGACGAGGACAGCACGGCGGACACCTCGAAACCCGGCTCGTCCTCGACCACCGCGCGGATGACGCCGCCCAGCTTGCCGGTACCGCCCACGATGGCCACGCGCGTCGTCATGACTCCAGCCTAAGTGGCTACCCTCGGAGCATGGTCACCATCCGCCCCGTCGCCGTGGACTCCCGCGACGCGCACGCGCTCCTGGAGGAGTACTTCGCGCTGCGCGCCTCGATCTTCCCCGGCGGCGGCTACCGCATCACCTTTCCCGCCCCCGACAGCTTCCGCGAACCCGAGGGGGTGTTCCTCGTCCTCTACGACGGCGAAGAGCCCGCCGGCTGCGCCGGTATCCGACGCCTCGAGGACGGGGCGCTGGGGCCGCGGTTCGAGGTCAAGCACCTGTACGTGTGCGACGCGGGGCGAGGCCGCGGGTGGGGCCGCATGCTGCTGCAGGATCTCGAGCGACGTGCCGTGGAGGCCGGGGGCGCGGAGATGGTGCTCGACACGCACCACACGCTGGATGCCGCCGGCTCGCTCTACGAGCGGTCGGGCTATGTCCCCACGGAGCCGTACAACGACAACGCCAACGCGACCCGCTGGTATGCCAAGCCGCTGGCGTGACCCGGGTGGGCCGCATCCGCCCGCCGAGAGTGCATCGAACCGGCGAATGCGCACGGAATCCGGTGCACTCTCGCCGAGATGATGCACGTTCGGCGAGGGGAGACAGCGGCTAGACCGGGCTGGGCTCGGGGAGGCCGGTACGCAGCTCGAAGGGCAGGTGGGCCAGGTCGTTGTGGGCCAGGAGCGTCCACGGACGGCCCGGCTTCTGCGCGATGACGGTGAGTCCGCAGTGGGCCTGATTCAGGGTCATCCACCGCCAGTCGGGCGCTCCCAGCACCTCGCGCACGAACCAGGCGATCACGAAGTTGTGTGTGATGAGCAGTTCGTGCACCTCGCCGGGGCGGCGCGCGAGGAACTCCGTCGTCGCATCCGCCATCTGTGCCCGACCCGCGTCGATCTCGGCCTCGGTGATCGAGCCGAAGAACGGCTCGTACGCCGACGGGGTCTCCCCCGTCATGCCCGTGGGGATGCAGTCGAACAGCAGCGCCGAAGGTGACGGCGACACCGCGGGAAGCCGCTCGGCCACGGCCACGGCCGTCTGCTCCGCGCGCTGCAGGGGTGAATGCCGCACGGCATCCAGCGGGACCCCCGACAGCCGGTCGGCGATCGCCGCGGCCTGCCGCAGCCCGCGCGGGGACAGGGGGCCGTCGACGAGTCCGTGCTCGGCGTCCAGATGCTCGCCGTGCCGCACGAGGTAGATGTAGTGCGTCACGTCAGCTCACTTCGTCGTCGGTCCGCGCTCGAAAGCACGCCACCAGCCTATGACAGGGAGTGCGCGATCAGGCGGAGGCGCGGGCGATGTCGGACAACTGAGCGCGGCTCAGGCGCGCCCCCACGCCCTGCACGAGTTCTTCCACATGCTCGGGCGCGAAGGCGTTGACGATGGGGGCGACGACGATCCGCTGGGCCAGCAGCCACGCGATCGCCACGGCGGCCACCGGGACGCACAGCTCTTCCGCGACGCCGTCCAGCGCGCGCAGCGTGCGGCTTCCCCGGCGGGTCAGGCTCGCCGCCAGCTGCGCACCGCGTACCGAGCGCACCTCGCGCGAGCGGCGACGCTGGGCACCGGCGAGGAAGCCGTGCTCGAGGGCGTGCGACGGTGTCACGGCCATGCTCTGGGCACCGGCGACCAGGCGCAGGTCGCCCTCGAACTCCTCACGGCGCAGCAGGTTGTACGGCACGTCGAGCACCGTGATGCGGGGATAACCGGCAGAGGCCAGGATGCGGGCTTCCACGAGCTGCGACGCCGTGTATCCGTACGCGGCCACGGCGCGCACCTTGCCCGACTCCACCAGCCATTCGGCCGTCGCGAGGGTGTCTTCCAGCGCCATCGCGTCGCCGGCCTTGGCGTCGAGGTACAGCACATCGATCCGGTCGGTGCCGAGCCGCTGCAACGACGCCTCGACGGCGCGCACGAGGTTGACCGAGCCGAGCCCCGGGTTGTCGGGGTGGCGGCCGATGCGCACCGCCACGACCATCGCGTCACGCGTGCCGCGCGATCGCATCCACTGACCGATGATGTATTCGCTGCGCCCCGCGGAGAAGTTGTCGGCGGTGTGGACCATGTTCCCGCCCAGCTCGACGTACCTGTCGAGGATGCCGTGGCTGGCTTCCACGTCGACGTTCCACCCGAACTCGGCGCCGCCCAGGGCCAGGGGGAACACGTTCAGGCCGGTCTCCCCCAGCGGCACGCGCACGCCCTCGCCGATGGCGGGGCCTTGCACGGGGATCGGCGCGGACGGATGCGACGGCGCGAAGCGGCGCAGACTGGCGGAGGCCGGTCGACCGACGCTCGAGCCCGACATGGTGCGCTCCCAGGTGAAGGCCGGTGAGCGGATCCCGATGAGCCGCACGCCCGGCGTATTACGAGGCTAGGGCGTGCCTGGGACACTCCCGCCCATTGCGGCGGCTCGTCGGTAAACATTGCATAACGCTTTCGTGTACGACGATGCCCGCCCCGCCGGAGCGGGACGGGCATCGATCGTGCGAGAGCGGATCAGACCTCGGCGGGCGCCTCGGTCGCGGCCTCGGCGGGCGCGTCGGAGGCGGCCTCCTCGGTCACCGGCTCCAGCGACAGCTTGCCGCGGTCGTCGATCTTCGTGATGCGCACGAGGATCTTCTGGCCGACGGAGAGCACGTCTTCGACGTTCTCCACGCGCTTGCCGCCGGCGAGCTTGCGGACCTCGCTGACGTGCAGCAGGCCGTCCTTGCCGGGCAGGAGCGAGATGAACGCGCCGAACGTCGCGATCTTGACGACGGTTCCGAGGAACTGCTCGCCGATCTCCGGGTTCGTCGGGTTCGCGATCGCGTTGACCTGCGCGCGGGCGGCCTCGGCCGAGGGGCCGTCGGTGGCGCCGATGTAGACGGTGCCGTCCTCCTCGATGGAGATGTCGGCGCCGGTGGCGTCCTGGATCGCGTTGATCGTCTTGCCCTTGGGGCCGATCAGCTCGCCGATCTTGTCGACGGGGATCTGGACGCTGATCACGCGAGGCGCGGTCGGGGCCATCTCATCCGGCGCGTCGATCGCGGAGTTCAGCACGTTCAGGATCGTGATCCGGGCTTCGTGGGCCTGCTGCAGCGCGGCGGTCAGCACCGACGACGGGATGCCGTCGAGCTTCGTGTCGAGCTGGATCGCGGTGACGAAGTCGCTGGTACCGGCCACCTTGAAGTCCATGTCGCCCAGGGCGTCTTCGGCGCCGAGGATGTCGGTCAGCGCGGCGTAGCGCGTCTGGCCGTCGACCTCGTCCGACACGAGCCCCATCGCGATGCCGGCGACGGGCGCGCGCAGCGGCACACCCGCGTTCAGCAGCGAGAGGGTCGAGGCGCACACCGAGCCCATGGAGGTGGAGCCGTTGGAACCGAGGGCCTCGGAGACCTGACGGATCGCGTACGGGAACTCCTCGCGGCTGGGCAGCACCGGCACGAGGGCGCGCTCGGCGAGGAAGCCGTGCCCGATCTCGCGACGCTTGGGGCTGCCCACGCGACCGGTCTCACCGGTCGAGTACGGCGGGAAGTTGTAGTGGTGCATGTAACGCTTGTGCGTCACCGGCGACAGCGAGTCGATCTGCTGCTCCATCTTGAGCATGTTCAGCGTGGTGACACCCAGGATCTGGGTCTCCCCGCGCTGGAAGATCGCCGAGCCGTGCACGCGCGGGATGACCTGCACCTCCGCATCCAGCGGACGGATGTCGGCCAGGCCGCGGCCGTCCATGCGGACGCCCTCGGTGAGGATGCGGCTGCGCACGATGAGCTTGGTGACCGCCTTGTAGGCGGCCGAGAACTCCAGCGTCGCAACGGCGGGCAGGTCGCCCGCCTCGACGGCGGCGAGAAGCTCCGCCTTGACGGCATCCTTCAGCGCGTCATCGGCGTCCTGGCGCTGGATCTTGTCGGCGATCTGGTAGATCGGCACGAGCTTGTCGTAGGCGAGGCCCGCCACGAAGTCGTACGTCTCCTTGCTGTAGGGCAGGAAGACCGGGAACTCCTTGATCGGCTTGGCCGCGGTGTTGGCCACGACGTTCTGCGCGGCGACGAGCTCCTTGAGGAACGGCTTGGCCGCCTCCAGGCCCTCTGCCACGACCTGCTCGTTGGGCTTGGTCGCGCCGGCCTTGATGAGGTTCCAGCTGCTCTCGGTGGCCTCGGCCTCGACCATCATGATCGCGACATCTTCCTTGCCGTCGGCATCCGTGACGACGCGGCCGGCGACGATGAGGTCGAAGACGGCCTCCTCCAGCTGCGCGGCGGTGGGGAATGCGATCCACTGGTCGGCCTGCTCGCCGGAGCCGGGCATGAGCGCGAGGCGCACACCGGCGATCGGACCGGAGAACGGCAGACCCGAGATCTGGGTCGACAGCGACGCGGCGTTGATGGCCAGGGCGTCGTAGAACTCGCCCGGCGCGATGGAGAGCACCGTGACGACGATCTGGACCTCGTTGCGCAGGCCCTCGACGAACGACGGACGCAGCGGACGGTCGATCAGGCGGCACACCAGGATCGCCTCGGTCGAGGGGCGGCCCTCGCGGCGGAAGAACGAGCCGGGGATCTTGCCGGCGGCGTACGAACGCTCTTCGACGTCGACGGTCAGCGGGAAGAAGTCGAAGCCTTCACGCGGGTGCTTGCCGGCGCTGGTGGCCGACAGGAGCATCGTCTCCTCGTCGAGGTACGCGGCCACGGCGCCCTGCGCCTGCTGCGCGAGACGGCCGGTTTCGAATCGGACGGTGCGGGTGCCGAATCGGCCGTTGTCGAGAACAGCTTCGGCGGCGGTGATTTCTGGACCTTCCAAGAGGTCCCTCCTTCTTTGTTTAGACTCGCACGCCCGTATGACGGCGAGGCATTCGAAGGAGCAGGAACAGGCAGAAGGGTGCGCGACGACGACGGTCGCTGCGCTGCCGGGCGACTGGCCACCAGTAGACGACCACCATCCGGCACGGATGGGGATCCACCACAGGGGACCAGCGTCTGCCGGCCTGCTCCACAGCTCGTATGAAATTGAGCGGCTGCCGGAATCGGCAACACCGCACAGCCTAACAGGAGGCCGCCTGCAGACGCCTGAACGCCGCTCGTTTCCCGCAGGTGCGCCGCCGGCGCCCGTCCCCTAACGTGACCTCATGGGTCACTTCCGTCACATCGGCATCACGTGTGCCGTCGTGGTGGCGCTCATCCTGCCCGCCACCGCCGCCTCCGCAACGGGGCCACGCCCCGTTCGGGCCGCGACGGTCGCCGAACTGCAGGCCGAGATCGGCGCGGCGGAGTCGTCCTCCGCATCCGCAGCGCTCCGTGCCCTGACCGCGGCGGAGGCCGCCGCGAGGGCGAGGGCGGAGGCGGATGCGGCTTCCGCGCGCTCAGCCGCGCTGGCCGTGCAGGCGGCGGAGGCCGAAGAGGAGGCAGGTGTTCGCCGTGCGCGCCTGGGTGCGATCGCGTCGGGCCTGTACCGCTCCGCCGGTGACGGGCCGATCCTCGCGCAGCTGCTGACCACCGCCGATCCCGACTCCCTCCTCGGGCGGCTCGGCGTGCTGGAGCGGGTGGGTCAGGCTTCGGCCCGGTCGGCCCACGCCGCCCGGGCCGCCGCGGGCGTGGCCGCCTCGATCCAGGAGCAGGCCGACACCGCCGCCGCGGAGCGCGAGCGCCTCGCCGTCGCCGCCGAAGCCGCCGCAGCGACCGCACGCAGCGAGGCGGACGCCGAGGCTGCTGCCGTCGCCTCCGCCGCATCCGCCCTCGACCGCGCGTACGCCCGCCTGGCCACTGCGCGCGGCACGACGCCCGCGCGGGAGAAGCAGGCGCATCTGACCGAGCGGGCGGAGGCGGATGCGGCCGCCCCCGGTGGCGCGGGAGCCGGCGGAGGCGGCCGGGGCGACGCGGCGCCACCCCCACCCGCGCCCGGACCGCCACCGGCACCGGTCCCTCCGCCACCCGGCGCGGGCCCGGTGATGTCGCCCGCCCAGGCCCAGGCCCACGCGCGCACGGCGATCTCGCGGTACGGCTGGGGCGAGGATCAGTTCTCGTGCCTGGTGCGGCTGTGGAATCGCGAGTCGGGCTGGCGCGCCGAGGCGCTGAACCGCTCCAGCGGCGCGTACGGGATCCCACAGGCCCTGCCGGCGGAGAAGATGGCCTCGGCGGGGCCGGACTGGCGCACCAACGCCACGACGCAGATCGCGTGGGGACTTGCCTACATCAAAGCCAGGTACGCCAGCCCGTGCGGCGCGTGGGACCACTCCGAACGCACCGGGTGGTACTGACCACGGCGGCGCGCTTAGGGTGGGGACATGAGCACTGAGGACAAGCCTGCGGGCAGCGCATCCGATGAGATGAAGCGAAAGTTCCGCGAGGCGCTCGACAAGAAGAACGCCGCCAGCCGCTCCGGTGAGGCGCACCTGGACGGCGACTCGGCCGTCCACGGCACACACGGTGCGATCGGCAGCAAGCGGGAGTTCCGCCGCAAGAGCGGCTGACCCCCGCCTGCACGCCGACATCTCTCGCGCAGGCCGTCACCCGGCCAGCGCGAGCGTGTGCGCGGCGGCCTCGGCGAGCGCGCGGCCGTACGCGGGGCCGTGGCCGGCGGCGTGCACGGCCAGCGGATGCAGCTGATGCACCGGGATGCGGTCCTCCCACCCCGCCCGCAGCGGCGAGCGCGCGTGGTAGGCGTCGCGGATGACGTCCAGGAACGGGCAGCCGAACAGCTCCAGCATGGCCAGATCGGTCTCGCGGTGCCCGCCGTGTGCTGCGGGGTCGATCAGCACGACCTCCTCCCCCGTCCACAGCACGTTCCCGTTCCACAGGTCGCCGTGCAGACGCGCGGGGGTCTCATCGTCGTCGAAGGCGCCCGCCGCGATCACCGCGCAGGCGCGCTCCACCAGGGCGGCATCCTCGCGCCGGAGATTGCCGGCGGCCACGGCCGGCGCCACGAACGGCAGAACGCGCTGCGCAGCGTAGAACGCGCCCCACGTCGCGGTGGGTTCCGCGCTCTGCCGCCGCCGGCCGATGAAGCTCGGCCCGGTCCATCCCGCCGGCGGGGAACCGAACGCCGCGGCGCCGGCCGCGTGCGTGTCGGCGAGCGCCCGCCCGAAGGCCGCCGCGGCCACCGCATCCGCCGGGCCGGCGGGGATCCGCTCGAGCTCGATGCGGCCGGGGCCCACCGAGAGCACGCGGGCCACGCGCACCCCGCCGGCCGCGGCGAGCCACCGCAGGCCCGCCGCCTCGGCCTCGAAGAACCCCGGCGGGGCGTCGGCGCGCTCCTTGACGATCCGATCCACGCCTGAACTACTCCCCGGCGAGCCCGCCGAGGAGATGCCCGAAGGAGCGCCCCTCCCCCAGGTACGACGCCGGATCGTACGGGTCCTCCTCGCGGATCGGCGCGCGTGCAGCGACCGCCGCGGCCAGTTCGCGCGCCGCCCGCTCCACGCGTGCGCCCAGGGGCGCGACCTCGTCCGCCCTGGCGCCCCAGTCCCCGGATGCGGCGAACACCCCGGTGGGCACCGGGTTGGCGTGCAGGTAGGTGAACAGCGGCCGGAGGGCGTAGTCGATCGCGAGCGAGTGCCGGGCCGTGCCCGCGTTGGCGCCGAGCAGGACGGGCGTCCCGGTCAGAGCGTCGGGGTCGAGGATGTCGACGAAGGACTTGAACAGCCCCGAGTAGCTCGTGGAGAAGATCGGCGTGACCGCGATGATCGCGTCGGCGGACACGACCGCGTTGATCATCGACTCCAGCGCGGGTGCGGCGAACCCGGTGAGCAGGTTGTTCGTGATGTCGTGCGCGTAGTCGCGCAGCTCGAACACGTCCACCTCCGCCTCGATGCCGTCCGGATCCGACGGCGTGGTCATCGCGCGCAGCGCGGAGACGGACGCGGCGGCCAGGCGGTCGGCGAGCATGCGGGTGGAAGAGGGGTTGGACAGTCCCGCCGTCACCACGGCGATCCGTCGAACGGCCATGTCAGGCCCCCGTCCGCGCGGCCGCGGCGCCGAAGGCGCTCCCGGCGGATGCGGCGGTGTCGCGGTACGGCGAGCCGCCGGTGAGGTTGTCGCCCCGGTTCGCGTTCGGACGCGCCTCCCGGGGCGCGGCGTCGCCGTACGCGGCGGCGACGAGGTTGGCGTGGGTGGGAGCATCCGGCACCGACGCGGGGCGGTTCTGCGCGAGCTCCTTGCGGAGCACCGGCACCACCTCGCCGCCGAGGATGTCGAGCTGCTCGAGCACGGTCTTCAGCGGCAGGCCGGCGTGGTCGATGAGGAACAGCTGACGCTGGTAGTCGCCGAACGCGTCGCGCATGCCGGCGTAGCGGTCGATGACCTGCTGCGGCGAACCGACGGTCAGCGGGGTCATCTCGGTGAAGTCCTCCAGGCTCGGACCGTGCCCGTAGACGGGGGCGTTGTCGAAGTAGGGGCGGAACTCGCGCACGGCGTCCTGCGAGTTCGCGCGCATGAACACCTGCCCGCCCAGGCCCACGATCGCCTGCTCGGGCGTGCCGTGCTCGTAGTGGGCGAAGCGCTCGCGGTACAGCGTGATGAGGCGCTGGTAGTGCTCCTTGGGCCAGAAGATGTTGTTGGCGAAGAAGCCGTTGCCGTAATAGGCGGCCTGCTCGGCGATCTCGGGCGTGCGGATGGATCCGTGCCACACGAAGGGGGGTACGCCGTCCAGCGGCCGGGGGGTGGAGGTGAACCCCTGCAGCGGCGTGCGGAACTTCCCCTCCCAGTCCACGACGTCTTCGCGCCACAGGCGGTGCAGCAGGTCGTAGTTCTCGATCGTCAGCGGCAGGCCCTGACGGATGTCCTTGCCGAACCAGGGGTAGACCGGACCGGTGTTCCCGCGCCCGAGCATGAGGTCGACCCGGCCTCCCGCGACGTGCTGCAGCATCGCGAAGTCCTCGGCGATCTTCACCGGGTCGTTCGTGGTGATGAGGGTGGTGGAGGTCGTCAGGATGAGCCGCTCGGTCTGCGCGGCGATGTAGGCCAGCGTCGTGGTGGGCGAGGACGACCAGAAGGGCGGATTGTGGTGCTCGCCGAGCGCGAAGACGTCGAGACCGACCTCCTCGGCGTGCCGGGCGATCGTCAGGGTCGCCTGGATCCGCTCGGCCTCACTGGGGGTGCGGCCGGTCGTGGGGTCCTCGGTGATGTCGCTCACCGTCATGATGCCGAACTGCATGCCCGGCCAGGATGTCTCGTTCACGTCTTCTCCCATGTCACCACCCACACTTCTATGCGGATGAATATACCCGGTGCAACGCTCGGACGCTCAGGCTATTCCCGCTCAGGCGGTGGCGAACAGGTCCAGCATGTCGCGCACCACCTGGTGCGGAGCGGTCTCGCACGGACTGTGGCCGGTGTCGTACACGGCGAAGCCCGCGCCGATGCGCACCGCGTACGCCCGGTGCTGCGCCGTGGGCCACAGGTCATGGCTGCCGACGGCGGACAGCAGCGGCACCCCCGCCTCCCTGAGCCGATCCACCACGTCGGGCATGTGCATCATGAGACCCACCATGTCGTCGACGCTCTCGCGCCGGGTCAGCGCGAAGCGCGCGCGGACGAACTCCAGGCGGCGCGGCGGCACGCCGTTGAGGTTGTTGCGGATCCCCCACAGCATGAGCGTCGCCCCGCGGTGCGGCGTCGCGAGCGAGGTGAGGCGCCCGATGCGCTTGATGCCGCGGAAGACGTTGCCGGTGGCGGGGGGTGTGGACAGCAGTGTGAGCGACGCGAAGAGGTCGCTGCGCCGCGCGAGCGCGACCTGGCCCACGAGGCCGGCGAAGGAGTAGCCCAGCACGTGCGCGGGCGTGGCGCCGTCTTCGAGCACGGCGACGAGATCGTCGACGAAGAGGTCGTAGTCGTAGTGCCGCCGCGGCGGGGACAGCCGCTCGGGGCCGGCCCGGTAGGACTCGTACTGGCCGGCGAGGTCGAACGCCTCCACGCGGTAGCCCGCATCCGCCAGCAGCGGCAGCATGAGGGCGAAGTCCTCCTTCGACCCCGTCGCCCCCGGGACGAGCACGACGCGGCCGCGCTCCCCCGATCCCATGGCCACGCGGGCCAGTCCGCCACTGGGTGCGGCGAAGACGTCGCTGACCGCCCCGACCGGCAGCTGCCGCCAGTCGAGATCGGACAGCGCCTGGTCGCGCTGCACGGCGTCGTCGAGGGTCGTCATCCCGCCGTACACTATCCCGCGCTCCCGCGAGGAGGGGTCGTCGGCACGCCAGGGCCCGGGATAGGGTGGCGCCGACATGAGCGACGCGACCGCCCCCGGGGGCGCTGATCCGACCACCGGCGGGACGGCTGCCGTCCGACCACGGCGACGCGTGCACTTCTGGGACAACGCCCGCTTCGCGTGCATCGTGCTGGTCGTGCTCGGGCATGCCGTGCAGCGGCTGACCTACGACTCCGACATCGCGCTGGGCATGTACCTCCTCGTGTACGCCTTCCACATGCCCGCGTTCGCGCTGATCTCCGGCTACTTCTCCAAGGCGGGAACCCCCACGCGCCCGCAGATGGCCCGCGTGCTCACCGACATCCTCGTGCCGTACGCCATCTTCGAGGCGCTGTGGACGCTGACCAAGTGGCTCGTGGAGGGCCAGGCCAACCCCAACCCGACTCAGCCGTCGTGGACGCTGTGGTTCCTGGTCGCACTCGGGATCTTCCGTGTCGTGCTGCCGTATCTCGCGCTTCTGCGCTGGCCGCTGCTGTGGACGGTCGTCATCTCGGTCGGCGTGGGGTATCTGCCCAACATCGACTCGACGTTCGCGCTCACCCGCACGCTGGGACTGCTGCCGTTCTTCACGTTGGGCTGGTGGCTGCGCGAGAACGACATCGTCGAGCGCCTGGGTCTGCTGCGCCGGCGCCCGTGGTGGGTGATCGCGGGTTCGGTCGCGACGTTCGCGGCGGCCGCCCTGGCGTGCTGGTACTTCGTGGACGTGTGGCGTGACGTCGATCTGCGCGCCTGGCTCTTCTACGACACCGCGTACGGCGAGATGGTCGGGCCGCAGTGGTGGGCCGGCGGGGTGCGGATGCTGCTGCTGGTGGTCGCGCTCATCCTGTGCACGGCGTTCTTCGCGCTGCTCCCCCGGCGCCAGACCTGGTGGACGCAGTTCGGCCAGTACACGATGTACGTCTACCTGCTGCACTCCTTCGTCCTGTACCCGTTCCGGGAGTCGGGGATCCTCCGCGACGCCGAGCCGACCTGGCTGTGGCTGCCGCTGGTGGTCGTGGCGAGCGTACTCATCGCGCTGGCGCTGGCCACGCGCCCGGTCCGCCGGGTCTTCCGCCCGCTCATCGAGCCGCGGCCCGGGTGGTTGTTCGCCGATCCCACACTCGCCTCCCGCGAGGGCCGGCGCAATGACCCGACGGGTTCGCGGCGCCCCCGCGACGGCGCGACGCGCGAGAAGGCGTCCGGCCCCGGCGACCGGTAACGCGACGCAACATTCGTGCGCCGCGCGAGGAACGCGATCTAGCCTCGGGGCATGTCCGATCTGAACCTTCCCGTGCTGGATCTGTCCCTCCTCGACCAGGGTCCGCAGGCCGCGGAGCGCTTCCGCGACGAGCTGCGCGCCGCGACCCACGACGTGGGCTTCTTCTACCTCACCGGCACCGGCGTCACGCCCGAGCTGGAGGGCAAGCTCCTGCAGGCGGCGAAGGACTTCTTCGCCCTCCCGGAGGCGGACAAGCTCGCGATCGAGAACGTCCAGAGCCCCCACTTCCGCGGGTACACCCGCGTGGGCGGCGAGCGCACGCAGGGCAGGGTCGACTGGCGCGAGCAGATCGACGTCGGCCCCGAGCGGGAGCCGGTCACGGATGCGGACGCCCCCGACTACGCGCGGCTGATCGGCCCGAATCTGTGGCCCGACGCCCAGCCCGAGCTGCAGGAGGTCGTCAGCGAATGGCACGACCACCTCACCGGGGTCGCCCGCAAGCTGCTGCGCGCGTGGGCGCTGTCACTGGGCGCCGAGGAGTCGTACTTCGACCGCCACTTCGGTGAGCCGCAGACCCTCATCAAGATCGTCCGCTACCCGGGCAAGGAGGACCCGTGGGCCCAGGGCGTCGGCGCGCACAAGGACTCCGGCGTGCTGACCCTGCTGTGGGTGGAGCCGGGCAAGGGCGGCCTGCAGGTGCAGCGCGACGGCGAATGGGTGGATGCTCCGCCGGTGCCCGGTGCGTTCGTGGTGAACATCGGCGAGCTGCTCGAGTACGCCACGCAGGGCTACCTCACCGCGACCAACCACCGCGTGATCTCCCCGCGCTACCCCGACGAGCGCATCTCGGTGCCGTTCTTCTTCAACCCGGCGCTGGACGCCCGCCTGCCGATCATCGAGCTGCCCGCCGAGCTCGCCGCCCAGGCGCGCGGCGTCACGGAAGACCCGAGCAACCCGATCCACGCCACCTACGGCGAGAACGCGCTGAAGTCGCGCCTGCGGGCCCACCCCGACGTGGCCGCCATCCACCACCCGGACCTCGTTTCCGCCCGCGCCGCCACGCCCTGACCCCCTCGCGCCCGCGCGGCTTCCGCGCGCCCGCGCGGCTCAGGTCCGCCCCTCCGCGAGACTGCACGCACGTGACGAGACCGCGACATCATGTCGCGGTCTCGCCGGTGGCGTGCAGTCTCGCGGATGGACGTGCGCGCGGGAACGAAAACGAGGGCCGCCCCACACCTGGGACGGCCCTCGAGAAGTGCGATATACGCCGGGTGGCGGTGCCTTAGCGGCGGAGCCCCAGACGCTCGATCAGCGAGCGGTAACGCGCGATGTCGATGTCCTGGAGGTAGCCGAGCAGACGACGGCGCTGACCCACCATCAAGAACAGACCACGACGCGAGTGGTGGTCGTGCTTGTGCTCCTTGAGGTGCTCGGTGAGGTCCTTGATGCGCTGCGTCAGCATCGCGACCTGCACCTCGGGGGATCCGGTGTCACCGGGGTGCGTCGCGTACTCTTCGATGATCGCCTTCTTAGCGTCTGACTCGAGTGGCATAGATGGGATCCCCTTTCTGCTTGTTGCGCGGCGCCCGACGCCTGATGCGTGGGCTCTCTTTCTCCGCGGCCGATCCAACGGCAACCGAACAAGTCTACCAGCGCGAAGCGGCAGGGGCGAACGCTCCCGCCGGCGACCGGACTAGCCTGGACGGATGCGTCGACACTCCCCCGCCGTCCGCGCGCGGCGACCGTGACCACCGGCCCCCGCCCCTCGCGTCGCCGAATGCTGCAGCGACACCATCTCGTCGATCTCCGACCGCTGAGCACACCCGCCTTCGCCCGGCTGTGGGTGGGATCCGCACTGGCGGGCCTGGGCGGACAGCTCACGGTCGTGGCGGTCATGCTGCACGTGTACGAGCTCACCGGCGATACCCTCGCCGTCGCCATGATCGCCGTCGCCGGGCTGCTGCCGATGATCGTCGCAGGACTGTACGGCGGGATGCTGGCGGATTCCTTCGACCGCCGCTCGGTCGCCCTGATCGCCGCCTCCGTGACGTTCACCTCCACCGTCCTGCTGTCGGCGCTGGCGTGGGCCGGCGGGGAGACGGTGTGGTGGCTCTACGCCCTGAGCGTGGTCAACTCCGCCGCGAACTCCGTCGTCATGGCCACGCGCGCGGCGATCGTGCCGCGTCTCATCCCGCGCGAGCAGCTCCCCGCCGCCGCCGCGCTGCAGGGGATCTCAGCCGGGATCATGGTGATGGGCGGCCCGGCGCTGGCGGGTCTCCTGGTCGCCTTCACGGGGTACGCCTGGACCTACACGATCGACGTCGTGCTCATGCTCGGCCTCTTCCTGGGGCTGTGGACCCTGCCGAAGATCGCCCCCGAGGGCGATGTCGTCAAGGCCGGCCTGGAGTCGCTCCGGGATGGCTGGCGGTTCCTGCGCCGCGCGTCGAACATCCGCCTGCAGTTCATCCTCGACGTCGTCGCGATGACGTTCGGTCAGCCCCTCGCGCTGTTCCCCGCCATCGGAGCCGTGCTGCTGGGCGGCGGCGCGATCACCACCGGCGCGCTGACCTCCGCGATCGCCGCGGGTGTGCTCCTGTCGAGCCTGTTCTCCGGACCGGTCGGACGCGTGCGCCGGCAGGGGCTGGGCATCGAGCGGGCGATCCTGGCATACGGGGCGGCGATCCTGCTGTTCGCCCTCGTCCTGGTGGCCGCCGCCCTCGGCGTGTCCGCCCCCGACCGCGTCGACGCCGAGTCCGCGAACGTCCCCCTCATCGTGGCGGCCATGGTCGCCCTGGCCCTCTCCGGCGCTGCCGACAACGTCAGCGCCATCTTCCGATCCACGATGCTCCAGGCCGCCGTCCCCGACAACATCCGCGGACGACTGCAGGGCGTGTTCATCGTGGTCGTCGCCGGCGGCCCCCGCCTGGGCTCGCTGTACGCCGGTGCGCTGGCCACCGTGACGGCGCTGTGGTTCCCGCCGCTGCTGGGCGGCCTCGCCATCCTCGCCCTCGTGGGCGTGCTGGTGCGCCTGAACCCCCGCTTCCGCCACTACGACGCCGCCGATCCCGTGCCCTGACGACGGCGGACGGCCGACCGTCGGCGGATTCCGGACGTCGCAGTCGGAACCGCCCGGAGGTGTCGCACGACGGCGCTATCGTCGGCGGGTGGCTGCTCCCCCGCTCGTGCGCACCCCCTCCTCCCTCTCCGTCGGCGTGCAGTTCGTCCTCGCCGGCATCGTGTGGGGGTCGAGCTTCCTGTTCATCGCCGTCGCCCTCACCGGGATGACCCCGGCGCAGGTGGCGTGGGCGCGCCTCGTGTTCGGCGCCATCGCCCTGACCGCGATCATCCTCATACGCAGGGAGCGGCTCCCCCGCTCACCGCGGGTGTGGGGTCATCTCACGGTGATCGCCGTGACCTTCTGCGTCATCCCGTACCTGCTGTTCGCGTGGGCGCAGCAGTACGTCACCTCCAGCCTCGCCAGCATCTTCAACGCCACGACCCCGATCATGACCGCGCTGATGGCGTGGGCGGCGTTCCGCGTCGAGCGACTGCGCACAGGGCAGCTCGTCGGCATCGCGATCGGCGTGGCCGGCGTAGTCCTCATCATCGCGCCCGGCGCGACCCTGGGCGCGACCAGCACCGTCGCCCAGGTGGCGATCCTCGGCGCCACCGCGTGCTACGGCTTCAGCCTGGCGTACATGCGCCGCTTCCTCGCCACCACGGGTCTGTCGGGGATCGCCCTGGCCGGCGGGTACATCGGGGTCGGGGCGGGGATCATGCTGCTGCTGTCGCCGGTGGTCTTCCTCGAGCCGGTGCGATGGAGCCCGCCTGTGCTCATCAGCGTCCTTCTGCTCGGGTTCCTCGGCACCGGTTTCGCGTACATCTGGAACCAGAACGCCCTGGCCGCGTGGGGGCCCACGCGCGCATCCACGGTCACCTACATCACGCCCGTGGTGGGGGTGATCCTCGGCGTCGCCGTGCTCGGGGAGAGCCTCTCGTGGAACGAGCCGGCCGGCGCGGTCATCGTGATCCTCGGCATCCTGCTCGTGCAGGAGCGGATCCGGTTGCGCCCGCGCAGCGTCGTGTGACGCGGGTCACGACGTCTTCGACGTGCCCGCCTCCAGGATGGACACGATCGAGAACAACGTGAAGCACACCGCGCCGAGTCCCGTGAGCACGCGCGCCGGGATGAAGAAGTCCGGATCGGTGGCGGCCGCCTCGGCGAGGAACGCGGCGAAGAACAGGCACGCAAGACACGTGAACACCGGGATGAGCGGCACGCGGTCGGCGAGGACGAATTCGCGTCGCCACACCGAGGCCAGCAGGAACACCTTCGAGATGATGCTGAAGCAGATGAGCCCCAGCCCGATGAGGATGCACCCGGGTGGGATCCGGTCGGCACGGTCGGATCCGAACAGCACGAACAGGCCCCAGACGATCGCGGCGCTGCCCATCGCCAATACCCAGATCGACCACATCCACCGCTCGCGCTCCCCGAACTCGTTGCGCACTTGGCGCCCGACCGTGGCCACGAGCGAGATGAGGCTCGCGCAGATGGCCGCGAGGCCGATCATGACGTGCCCGGCGACGTACCGTGGAGCATCGGCGGAGTCCGCCAGCAGGATCCCGGCCCACACGACGAGCACGGCGGCGGCGGCGGCGGCCGGCAGGCACATGAGCCCCACCGCGACGGCCCGACCGTAGGCTTCGTCGGGCGGGCCGTCCTCGGGCCGTCCCGCGGCGTTCTTGGTGATGAGGGTGAAGGCGCTCGAGGCGACGGCGACCGTCGTGACGCAGGCCGCGATGAGCCCCACGCCGAAAACGACGTGCCCGGCGACGAAGTCGGCGTTCGTCGGGCCGCTGCGGATTCCCAGGCCCCACACCGCGGTGGCCACCGCGACCCCGTAACCGACGATCGGCAGCACGACCTTCCACACCGGTGCGAACGTGTGCGTGAGCTGCCGGATGATCATCGCCGCGGTCGTGAACAGGGCGATGCAGATGGCGGTGAGCGAGATGAGCACGTGCCCCGCCGTGCGGTGGGCGGCATCGTCGCCGCCTGCGAAGACGTACCAGCCGAAGCTCAGGCAGACCGCCCCCATGAGAAGGGGGATCGCCCGGAAGAGGATGCTGATCCCGTAGTTCACCGCGCCGGCCCCTCACCGGGCGACCAGGACGCCGCCCTCGCCGCGCGAGCCTAAGATCCTCCCCCCGGCGACGGTAGAGTCCGCATGATCCGCCCGCGGGCACGGAGACGGCGATGGGGCCGGACGCCGCAGCATCCGACCCCATCGGGACGCCGGGCTCAGCCGACGGCGAGCAGATCGATGATGAAGATGAGGGTCTTGCCGCCGAGGAAGTGGCCGCCGGCGGGTCCGTACGCGAGGTGCGGCGGGATGACGAGCTCGCGGCGTCCGCCGACCTTCATGCCGGGGATGCCGTCCTGCCACCCCTGGATGAGGCCGCGCAGGGGGAACTGGATGCTCTCGCCCCGGCCCCACGACGAGTCGAACTCCTCGCCGGAGTCGTACTCCACGCCCGCGTAGTGCACGGTCACGGTGTCGCCGGGCTTGGCCTCGGGTCCGTCGCCGACGATGAGGTCGCGGATGACGAGGTCGGTGGGAGCGGGGCCCTGGGGTGCGTCGAATTCGGGCTTGGTGCGTTCGGTCATGCCTTCATCCAAGCACGCCGGGGCGCCCGGCCGCGGCACCCCTTGACACTCCCGGGCGCCCGCGCGATCCTGGGGACAGGCCAACTCAGCGCTCGGGAGACACGCAGGCATCGCCGCGGCACCGGGCGCTGAGTCCTGTTCCGCCCGGCGACACGACTCCCGGGTCAGGGTGCGAACAGTGCCAGTCGGGTGTGCGAGGAACGCGCGAGAAGCTCGCGTTCGGCCTCGGCGGCGTGCGGATCGCGGCCCGTGAGAGCGCGCTCCCTGGCGGCGGCGAGCGCCGTCGCGTCGGCGATGAACGAGCGCATGAGCGCACGGCGGTCGCCCCGCAGCGTGCGCGCCCACGCGAGCGCTGCGCGCCGGCCGGGCCCGGTGGCGAGCATGTCGACCTCCTGCGGCGTGAACCACCCGGCCGCGGCGTACTCGCCCAGGCGGGCGCGCGTCAGCCGTGCCTCCTCCCGCCGCAGCAGCACGATCCCCAGGATGAACACCACGAACAGCGGAACCTGGAGCGTGATGTACATGCCGAAGAAGTCTGCGAACACCGCCGAGCCGTTCCACAGCGCATGCAGCGCGATGGCCACGACGAGCCCCGCCAGGAAGTACCCCAGCGTCGTGCCGGCACCCGCCGCGCGGCGGGCCGCCAGGCCGAGGGCGAACCCCGTCATGGCGGTGAACATGACGTGCGCGAACGGGGAGAGCACGGCGCGCAGGAAGAAGGTGAGCGTCAGCTCGGCCACACCGCCTTCCAGCAGGCTCACGGCGAAGTACTGGATGTTCTCCGTGAAGGCGAACCCCGCACCCACCAGCGCGCCGTACACCACTCCGTCCACCGGCCCGTTGAAGGCCCGGCGCGCGGTGGCGTAGATGAGCAGGACCCCCAGGCCCTTCGCCACCTCCTCCACGATGGGCGCCTGCACGACGGAGCCCACCCACGACTCGCCCATCCCGAACAGCAGGACGAGCCCGAGGTCCACGGCCAGCGCGATGGCCACCGACGCGATCGCTCCCCACGCGATGGCGAAGACGACCAGTCCGCGCGGCTCCGGCTCCCACCGGTCGACGATCCGCACCGCCAGCCACACGCCGACGAACGGGATGGCGGCCAGGATCATGCCGGCCACGGATGCTCCGGGCCCGAGGAAGCGGACGAAGTAGGCCACGAGCGCCAGGAGTACGAGCACCAGCACGCCGCCGACCCAGATGAGGGCGGCGCCCGTGCCGCGGGACCGGCGTGGCGCGGGAGGCGGAGCGGGCGCCGCGGGGGCGGGGCGGATGGATGCGCCGACGCCGGGATGCGGCTGCGACAGCGGCGAGGGATACGACATGCGCTCAGCATAGGGGCGGCGGCGACCCCCTCCCGGCCGGGCGGAGCAGCCTGTCGCGACCGGTAGCGTGGAGGGATGCGTTTCGCCCATGTGGTCCCCTCGGCCTCGGCCGCGCCCCGCTTGATCCTCGTGCGCGAGGGCGAGAGCACCTTCGTCGACGAGCTGTTCCCCGGGGCGCCGGGCACCCTCGAGGAACTGATCGCCGGCGGCGATGAGCTGCTCGATCGCGTGCGGGATGCGCAGGACGACGCGTCGTGGCATCCGCTGAGTCGGCCCGTCTTCGCCTCGGCCGTGCTGACCCCTCCGGTCATCCTCGCGGTGGGCCTGAACTACGCCGCCCACTCGGGGGAGCTCGGGCTGAAGACCGACGCGACCCCGACGGTGTTCGTGCTGTGGCCGAACTCCCTCACCGCTCATGACGCGACCACCTCGTGGCCCCGCAGCCTCAGCCAGTCGGTCGATTACGAAGCCGAATTGGGCGTGATCATCGGGCGCCCGGCCAAGGACGTCACCGTCGACGACGCACTGGACCACGTGTGGGGGTACACCGTCGTCAACGACATCACCGCGCGCGACATCCAGTTCTCGGAGGCGCAGTGGTCGCGGTGCAAGTCCTTCGACGGATTCACCCCGACGGGCCCGTTCGTCGTGACGGCGGACGAGATCCCCGACCCGCAGGACCTCCACATCTGGACGGTGGTGGACGGGCACCGCGTGCAGGACGCCTCGACGGGCCAGATGGTGCGCTCGGTGGCGGCGCTCATCTCGCACCTCTCCCACTCGGTGACGCTGCTGCCCGGGACCCTCATCTCCACCGGCAGCCCGGGCGGAGCCGGCTACTCCCGCGACCCGCAGATCTTCCTCCGCGACCGCTCGACGGTCACCGTCGGGGTCGATGGCATCGGTGAGCTCACGACGCACTGCCGCATCCTGGACTGAACGCCCGGCGGCGTCAGTCCTCGGCGACGGGGTCAGTCGTCGGCGCGGGCGACGACGTTCTCGGCCGCGTGGATGATCGGCACCGCCTCCGTGATCGCCTCCAGCCCCGACAGCCGCATGGGCGAGAGCTGCTTGGTCACTTCCTCGCGCGTCATCAGCCCCGCCTCCACGACGAGGTCGGCGACGTTGTGTCCGGTCAGCAGCGCCGTCTTGGCCAGCGCCGCCGCCGCCGCGTAGCCGATGAACGGGGTGAGAGCCGTGACGACGCCGACGGAGGCGCCGACCATGGCCCCGAGCCGCTCGCGGTTGGCGGTGATGCCCTCCACGCAGTTGACCCGCAGCGTCCACATGGCCTGCTGCATCCACGTGAGCGACTGGAAGATGGAGTGCGCGATCACCGGCTCGAAGGCGTTCAGCTGCAGCTGGCCGCCCTCCACGGCCATCGTCACGGTGAGGTCGGCACCGGCCACGGCGAAGGCGACCTGGTTGACCACCTCGGGGATGACGGGGTTGACCTTGCCCGGCATGATGCTCGAGCCGGCCTGACGGGCGGGCAGGTTGATCTCCCCGAACCCTGCCTGCGGGCCGCTGGAGAGCAGCCGCAGGTCGTTGCAGATCTTCGAGAGCTTGATGGCGTTGCGCTTGAGCGAGGAGGAGAACGACATGAACGACCCGGTGTCGCTCGTGGATTCCACGAGGTCGGTCGCCGTCTCCAGATCCAGGCCCGTGATCTCGCGGAGGTGTCGCAGGACGGCGGCCCCGTAGGCCGGATGCGTCGTGATGCCGGTGCCGATCGCCGTGGCGCCCATGTTGATCTCGTACATGAGGTAGGCGTTCTCGGTGAGGCGGTTGTAGTCCTCCCCCAGCGTGGTGGCGAACCCGTTGAACTCCTGACCCAGGGTCATGGGCACGGCATCCTGCAGCTGCGTACGGCCGACCTTCAGCACGTCGCGGAACTCGGCGGCCTTGGTCAGGAACGCCTTGCGCAGCAGGTCGAGTTCGCCCAGGAGGGTCAGCAGTGTCAGCGACAGCCCCACCTTGATCGCCGTCGGGTACACGTCGTTGGTGGACTGACTGCGGTTGGTGTCGTCGATGGGCGAGAGGAAGGCGTAGTCGCCCTTGGCACGGCCCGCCATCTCCAGCGCCACGTTGGTGATGACCTCGTTGGCGTTCATGTTCGTCGACGTGCCGGCGCCGCCCTGGATGACACCAACCACGAACTGGTCGTGGAACTCGCCGTCGATCACGCGCTGGGCGGCAGCGTCGATCAGGTCGGCCTTGGCGGGATCGAGCACGCCGATCTCACGGTTGGCGCGTGCCGAGGCCTGCTTGACCATCGCGAGCGCGCGCACGAGGTTCGGGTAGACGGAGATGGGCCGCTTGGAGATGGGGAAGTTCTCCAGAGCCCGGGCCGTATGGATGCCCCAGTAGGCATCGGCGGGGATTTCCAGCGAGCCGAGGGAGTCGGTCTCGATGCGGGTGCGCGTCGTTGCGTCCAGTGCCATGTGTGGTGTCCTCGTGGGTCGTCTCACGGCGGTCGGGGGTTCTCCGAGCCTACCCGCCGCAGGCCTCCGGTCTCGCCGCCACCGTGTACCCCCGCCGCCCGGGACTGTACCCGGCGTACACCTCAGGGCGCGGGCGGTCGCTTGCGGGAGAAGGCCTCGAGTCGCTCCTCGGGCGTGAGCGCCGCCATTTCCTGCACCCATTCCGCGGTGAACGCGCCGGACGTCTCGGCGTCCACGACGGGCACCACGGCCGAGGTGATCGTGTCCTCGTACACGTGGACGAGATGGAAGGACTGGCCCGCGTCCATCCCGTTGACCTCCTCTGCCGGGCGCGCGAGGTCCATCGTGTAGCACGTGGCCGCCGCGACGCTCACGGGGACGCCGGCGAACATGCCGCTGGTGGAGTAGTGCAGGTGACCGGCGAGGATCTGCCGTACGTCCGAGCCGGCGATCGCGGCCGCGAGCCCCTCCTGGTCGCGCAGCTCCAGGATGTCGAACAGTGGGATGTGCGAGGGCAGCGGCGGGTGGTGCAGGGCGAGGATCGTTCCGAGCTCGGCCGGGGTGGCGAGCACCTCGCGCAGCCACTCCAGCTGCGCCGCATCCAGGTCGCCGTGATGCCAGCCGGGAACCGAGGTGTCCAGGGCGATCAGCCGCAGTCCGCCCAGATCCCACACGCCCGTGACCGGTTCCTCGGTGGGCTCCAGGCCCAGCAGCTCGCGGCGCAGCGCCGGGCGCTCGTCGTGGTTGCCGGCCACCCACACCACCGGCGCGCCCAGCCGGGCCGCCGCCGGCTCGACCGTGGCGCGGAGTGTGCGGTACGCCTCCGGCTCACCGAGATCGGTGAGGTCGCCGGTGAACACGATCGCGTCGGGTCGTACCCCCAGCCCTTCCACGGCCTCGAGGGTGCGGGTGAGGTGGCCGGCGGTGTCGTATCGACCTCCGAGCGGCCGGTCGCCGGCGAGCAGGTGCGTGTCGCTGACGTGGACGATCACCCGCTGGGCGGGTGGGTGCTGACCGAAACGGACCGCTGTGCGCATGGCTCCACCCTAGAGTCGGGCGCGGACGTCCTCAGTGCCCCACGACGATGAGGACGAGCCCGGCGAGCACCGCCAGAGTGCACACGAAGAAGCACGCGTAGGCCCCGTAGAGCGCGAGGCGCTTCTGGCCGGGCGTGAGCGGGTTCTTCTTCGCCGCCTTGGCCGCGGCCTTCTCCGCACGGCGGCGCTGCTTGTCGGTGACCACGGCGATCGCGTCGGTGAACGTCGCCGGCGCGACGACGGGCACGCGCCCGGCGCGCACGAGCAGCCGCAGTCCGAGCGCGTAGAACAGCACCACCAGCACGGCGCCCACCAGCGCCGCGGCGAACACCTGCAGGAACGACGTCCAGTCGATGGCGATCATGACCGGCTCCCCTCATCCGTGCGGGAGGGCTGTTCCTCTGCCGCCGCATCCGCACGCCGGCGCTGACGCCGCGTGGGGGGCGGATTGGGCGTGACCTTCACGGCACGACCCGACACCGCGACCTCGCTCATGGCGTTGGAGGAATCCACCCGGTTCCGCCGCGAGCGCAGGAAGAGCCCCAGGATGATCGCCAGCGCCAGCACCGCGTCGAAGGCGATGCCCCACGGGCCCAGCCACACCACGATGAGCGCCGCGAACGCGCCGACGGCGCCGGCTGCCGGCAGCGTCAGCAGCCATCCGATCATGATGCGTCCCACGGTGCCCCACCGCACGATCGATCCGCGCCGGCCCAGGCCCGACCCGATCACGGAACCCGAGGCCACCTGCGTGGTCGACAGCGCGAAGCCCAGGGCGCTGGAGGCGAGGATCGTCGCCGCCGTGGAGGTCTCGGCGGAGAAGCCCTGCGCGGGCTTGACGTCGGTGAGGCCCTTGCCCAGGGTGCGGATGATGCGCCATCCACCCATGTACGTGCCCAGGGCGATCGTGACCGCGCACGCCACCACGACCCACAGCTGCGGCTCGGGGTGCGCGGTGGACTGCCAGCCGACCGTGATCAGGGCGAGCGTGATGACGCCCATGGTCTTCTGGGCGTCGTTCGTGCCGTGCGCGAGAGCGACGAGGCTGGAGGTGAAGATCTGGCCCCAGCGGAACCCGTCGCGGCCGTCGGGCTTGGCGTCGTAGCGGCGAGTCACGGCGTAGGCGATCTTGGTCACGACGAACGCGATGATCCCCGCCGTCAGCGGTGCGATCAGGGCCGGAAGGATGACCTTGGACATCACCACGCCGAAGTCGATCGCTGTCGTCCCCACGCCCACCAGCGTCGCGCCGATGAGCCCGCCGAACAGCGCGTGCGAGGAGCTGGAGGGCAGGCCCAGCAGCCACGTCAGCATGTTCCACGTGATGGCGCCGATGAGCCCGGCGAAGATGATCGCCGGGAAGATCGTCACGGAGATCTCATCCTCGCGGATCATGCCTCCGGAGATGGTCTTGGCGACCTCTGTGGACAGGAACGCTCCGACGAGGTTCAGCACGGCAGCCAGCAGCACGGCGACGCGCGGCTTGAGCGCCCCGGTGGCGATGGGGGTCGCCATCGCGTTGGCGGTGTCGTGGAACCCGTTGGTGAAGTCGAAGAACAGTGCCAGCACGATCACCAGCACGATGACGAGAGTTGCGGTCTCCACCGTTCGCTTTCCGTAAGGGGATGTGGGGGGCGGCCGACGACGCGGCCGTGTGACGAACGAACAGTTCACCGTCTAGTCGTGTCCCGTTTTCCGGGCACCGCAGAATCCTGACACCCTCGTCCCCGTGGGTCAAACTTGCGCCCGCGCCCTGGCACGACACGCTCCACTACCGTGGGAGCGTGACCGACACCGCCGCATCCCCCCTCGCACCGCACACCGAGCGCAAGCCCGTCGCCCGCACGCACCACGGCGACACCTTCGACGACCCGTACGAGTGGTTGAGGGCCAAGGAGGACCCCGCGGTGATCGCGCATCTGGAGGCCGAGAACGCCTTCACGCAGGCGCGCACGGCGCACCTGTCCGGATTGCGCGAGCAGATCTTCGGCGAGATCAAGGGCCGCACCCTGGAGACCGACCTGTCGGTGCCGACTCGGCAGGGGCGGTGGTGGTACTACGGCCGCACGGTCGAGGGCAGCCAGTACGGCATCCAGTGCCGTGCTCCCATCGCCTCCCCCGACGACTGGACCCCGCCCGAGCTGTCGCCGGATGCCGAGGTGCCCGGCGAGCAGATCCTGCTGGACGCGAACGTCGAAGCCGACGGACACGACTTCTTCTCGCTGGGCAGCTTCGACGTCTCAGAGGACGGGACGCAGCTGCTCTACGGCGTCGACGTCGCAGGGGACGAGCGCTACACGCTGCGGGTGCGCGATCTCGCCACCGGCGAGAACCTGCCCGACGAGATCCCCGGGACCTTCGCGGGGGCCGGGTTCTCCCCCGACGGCCGCTTCATCGTGTACACGACGGTGGATGACGCGTGGCGGCCCGACACGGTGTGGTTGCACGAACTCGGCACCCCCGTCGCCGATGACGTGAAGCTGTTCACCGAGCCCGACGAGCGGTATTGGGTCGGCGCCGGGTTCACGCGCAGCCACCGCTACCTCATGATCGAGGTCGGCTCCTCCATCACGAGCGAGGAATGGCTCGTCGACGCAGACGACCTGCGGTCCGAGCCGCGCGTGGTGTGGCCGCGGCGCGAGGGCGTGGAGTACTCCGCATCCCACGCCGTCGTGGACGGGCAGGACGTCCTCTACGTCCTGCACAACGACGGTGCGCTGGATTTCGAACTGGTCCGGGTGGCTGCATCCGACCCCCAGGGACAGCGCTCGGTCGTGCTCCCGCATGAGCCGGGCCGGCGGCTGCTCGACCTCGACACGTTCCGCGACTGGGGTGTGGCCGCCTACCGCCGGGACGGGCTCGCGCGCGTCGCGCTGCTGGACTACGCCGACGGGACGCTGCGGGAGGTGGGGTTCGAGGAGCCGCTGTACAGCGTGGGGACGGCGGGGAACCCGGAGTGGGCGCCGCCGCTCGTGCGCCTGGGCTACGGCTCGTTCGTGACCCCCGGGACGATCTTCGACTACGACGTCTCCACCGGCGAGTTGCTGCTGCGCAAGCGCCAGCCGGTCCTGGGCGGCTACGACCCCGCCGATTACGCGCAGGAGCGCGTGTGGGCCACGGCGCAGGATGGAACCCGCGTGCCGGTGTCGGTCGTGTGGAAGCGTTCGTTCGGCGAGGCCGGCGCGGAGCCCCGCGCGCTGCACCTGTACGGGTACGGCTCCTACGAGCACTCGATCGAGCCCGGCTTCTCGGTCGCACGGCTGTCGGAGCTGGACCGCGGCGTCGTCTTCGCCGTGGCGCACGTGCGCGGCGGCGGTGAGATGGGTCGCCAGTGGTACGAAGACGGCAAGCTGCTGGCCAAGCGCCACACCTTCACCGATTTCGTCGACTGCGCACGGCATCTGATCGACGCGGGCTACACCACCCCCGACCGGATGGTCGCGGAGGGCGGCAGCGCGGGCGGCCTCCTGATGGGCGCCGTCGCCAACCTCGCCCCAGAGCTGTTCGCCGGGATCCTCGCCGATGTGCCGTTCGTGGACGCCCTGACGACGATCCTGGATCCCTCGCTCCCGCTCACGGTGATCGAGTGGGACGAGTGGGGCGACCCGCTGCACGATCCCGACGTCTACGCCTACATGAAGTCGTATACGCCGTACGAGAACGTGCGCGAGGGGGTGCGGTATCCCCGCATCCTCGCCGTCACCTCCCTCAACGACACCCGCGTGCTGTACGTCGAGCCGGCCAAGTGGGTCGCGCGCCTGCGGGAAGTGGGCGCCGACGCGATGCTCAAGTGCGAGATGGTCGCCGGGCACGGCGGTGTGAGCGGCCGATACAACGCATGGAAGGAGCGCGCGTTCGAACTCGCGTGGCTCCTCGACGTCGTCGGCCTCGCCGACGCCTGACCCCGCCGCGCGGCCCCCGTTTTCGGCAGGCTGTGTTGGGGCGCTCCCGGGTCAGCCGAAGAGTGCGGCGGCCTCTTCGTAGCGGTAGTAGGGGACGCTGTTGAGCTCACCGAGGGCGTCCGCGAAGGGAACGCGCACGATGTCGGTGCCGCGCATCGCCACCATCTGCCCCCACGCCTCGTCCATCAGCGCGTCGGCCGTGTGCAGGCCCAGGCGCGTGGCGAGCACGCGGTCGAAGGCGGACGGCGATCCGCCCCGCTGGATGTGGCCGAGCACCGTCGAGCGGGTCTCGATGCCGGTGATGCGTTCGATCTCGGGGGCGAGCACCTCGCTGATCCCGCCCAGGCGCGGGCGGTTGAAGGCGTCCAGGCCCTTGTCGCTGTAGGCCTCGTCCATGCCCTTGAGGGTGAAGCCCTCGGACACGACCACGAGCGGAGCGCGACCGCGGTCGTGCGCGCGGGAGACCTGCGCGCAGATCTCCTCGATCGACATCGGCACCTCGGGGATGCAGATGACGTGGGCCCCCGCGGCGATGCCGGCGTGCAGCGCGATCCATCCGACGTGACGGCCCATCACCTCGGCGACCATGCACCGCTGATGCGAGTCGCCCGTGGTGCGGAGGCGGTCCATCGCGTCGGTCGCGATGTTCACGGCCGTGTCGAAGCCGAACGAGTAGTCGGTGGCCCGGAGGTCGTTGTCGATGGTCTTCGGGACGCCCAGGACGTTGATCCCGTCCTTGGCGAGCCGGTCGGCTGCCGCGAGGGTGCCTTCGCCGCCGATGGCGACGATGCCGTCGATGCGGTGCCCGTACAGGGTCTTGGCGATGTTCTCCGCTCCCCCGCGCGGCCCCTCGTAGGGGTTCGTGCGGCTGGTGCCGAGGATCGTCCCGCCGACCTTGGACAGGCCCTTCACCTCGTGGCGGGTCAGCGGGAAGAAGTCGGCGTCGACGACGCCGCGCCAGCCGTCGCGGATCCCGACGAACTCGATGCCGTAGGTGGTCGTGCCCTTGAGCACGGTGCCGCGGATCACCGCGTTCAGGCCGGGGCAGTCCCCGCCGCTCGTCAGAATGCCGATCTTCATAGCTGGAGTCCTCGCTGTATCGGAGTGAAGTCGCGGCGACGCTGCCACCCTGACCCTAGCGGCCGCACCGGGCCGCTGCCACACGGCCCGGGTGGGTCCTCAGTCGCCGCCGAGAGCCTGACGCAGCAGGTGCGTGAGCGCGCTGAGCTGCACGGAGTCGCTGGATGCGGCATCCATTGCCACGCCGTCCAGGGCACGCAGCGCGAGCCCCTGCTTGGAGTCGATGAGCTCGGCGATCTTCGTGTCGATCGTGTGCGCGGCGATGATGCGCCACGCGGTGACCGGCTCACCCTGTCCGATGCGGTGCACGCGGTCGATCGCCTGCGTCTGCTCGGCGGCGGTCCAGCTGAGCTCGGCCAGCACGACGTTGGATGCGGCCTGCATGTTCACCCCGACGCCGGCGGCGGTCAGGGAACACACCGCGATGCCCACGCCCGGGTCGTTGTTGAAGGCGTCGATCGCCTCCTGGCGCGCGGGCGTGGTCTGGTCACCGCGGAGGGAGACCGTGCGCACACCGGATGCGGCGAAGTGGGCCTCCGCGGCATCCATCACGTCGATGTGCTTGGCGAAGAACACGACCTTGCCCACCGAGCGCTGCAGCTGCACGGCGTAATCGGCGGCCAGCTGCGCCTTGGCCTTGCCGATGCGGCGGACCATCGTGAACACGTTCTCGGCGCCCGAGCCGGCGGCCTTGGACTCGTCGAGCTCGTTCTGGGCGACCAGGCGCACGATGTCGTGGTCGATCTCGCCCGCCGCGAGTCCGCGATTCCCGCGGGCTTCCAGGATGCGGCGGTACTTCGCGGCGAGCCGGTCGGCCAGCTCGCGCTCGGCACGCCGGATCGAGCGGCCCTCTTCGTCGTCGAGCTCGACGGGCAGGTCGGCGATGAGCTTGTCGGGCAGGTCGGCGGCGACGTCCTTCTTCTTGCGCCGGACGATGCCCATGTCGATCACGGCGCTGCGGGCCTGCGGATAGAACGCCTTGTCGGCGGGGGTGAGCCCCGTCTCCTCCAGCTTCTCCATCAGCTCGGGTCCGGGCTTCTCGCCGTTGGTCCAGCCGAGGAAGCGCCAGATCGCGTCGAAGTCCTCGACGTCGTTGATCAGCGGGGTACCCGTCAGCGCGAGCAGCAGCGGGTCGCGCACCTGCTCGCGGATGCGGCCGGCCAGCGCCAGCACGTTCTGGGAGCGCTGCGAGGAGAGGTTCTTGATGAAGTGCGCCTCGTCGACGACCATGCCCTTCAGGCCGATCGAGCTGAGCCAGGACAGGTGGCGGTCGAGGATCTCGTAGTTGACGATGAAGACGTCGGCGAAGGCGTCCATGTCCTCGCCGTCACCGGAGATGACCGTCGCGCGCCGGTGCGGCGTCCACCGCTCCACTTCGCGCGCCCAGTTCATCTTCACGACGTTGGGGACCACGGCCAGCAGCGGGTATGCGCCGGCGACGGATGCCGCCAGCACCGATTCGGCGGTCTTGCCCAGGCCTGGCTCGTCGGCGAGGAGGAACGTGCGGTGCCCGGCGCGCACCGCCTCCAGAAACCGCGACTGGTGCGGCATGACGCCCAGGCCCTTGGGCGACAGACGGTCGAACTCGGGCACCTCGGGCAGGTCCATGGACGCCGCCGAGCCACCGGCACCGGTCTCGAACGCCTTGTAAAGCGGGCCCATGAGCTCCCAGCCATCGAGCCGTCGGCGGGGGGTGGGCTGGGGAGAGCGGGCGGTGAGGTCGGGGGCGAGGAAGGGGTTGGCCATCATCCGCGCCTCCACGGCGGGGGGCACGACCTGTCTCTCGGCGAGGGCGGCGGGAACGACCTGCTGCGTGGCGGGGGCGACGTCGGTGATGATCAACTCGTCCGGCGGCAGCTCCGCGCCGGATTCCAGGAGCCAGTCGCGTCGCATGCGGCGCGCCACCGGAGAAGCGACCTGGTCGGCCTCCAGCAGCTGGATGAGCGATGTGTCGCGTGCGGCGGTCTTGGCCAGGATCGTCGCGACCCCGTCCAGGCGCTTGAGCAGCTCGGAGCGGGTGGAATCGCTGATCTCGGAGTCGGCCTTCACGCGCGCCCGCTCCTCGCGGACGAGGAAGGCGATGACCTGGAACTTGACCCGGTTGGTCGGGCCGAGCTTGCCGCGCTGGGCCTTGGCCTCCACCTCGCGCACCTTGCGCGCGAGGATGGGGATGAGTGGGGCCTCGTCGTCGCGGCGTGCGGACGAGGATTTCCTGCGCTTCTGCGTGGAGCCGGAAGCGGCGGTCGCCGTGGTCGGCATGCTCCTCCTGAGCGTGTCATCCGGTTCGGCGTCGACGACGACAGATCCGGTCGGTGTGCGATCCCGGGGGGCGGTGTGAACCGTGACTCCCGCGGGGCGGCCCCTCAGCCGGTCGGAGGCGTTCGCTGAGCGAACTGCGTCGGCGGAGAAGGGGTTTCCGCCATCCAGTCTAGCGCGTCGGGGGCGCCTCACCCGCCGACTGTGTCGAGGATGTCCTCCGAGTATCCGTCGGGGGCGATGTTGAGCCACCCTGTCGCCACCCACAGTCCCTCGCAGGCACCCGCCCGCCCGCGGATGCCGAGGCCTAGGGTGGTGCCCATGGCGGAGCGCATGACGGAGCCCATGACGCGCGAC